>NZ_SDHZ01000001.1:0-1200000 GCF_004118675.1 Filimonas effusa
CTACTTTACTGTCACGCTCCACCCGCTACATACCTGCTTCCTTATCATCCGTCGCCCGCCATCCCCCGCTCTTCGGTTTTATACCCCGCCCGTTAGCTTTGCTGGTTCATATCTCTCTGCAATCAATGCTGCATACGCTACGCGCTTCTATCATCCATCACCTGCTTATATACTCCTTCCAGCCTTGAGCTTCGCCAATAGCAATGAAAATGCTGCATTTGGCATTAGACTAAAGTTTTTCAGCGAAGCAGTGCTCTGCAATGAGAACAATCCTTTGTTCGAAGAAGTTGCACTTGCTTTTACACAGTTTATGAAAAGTCTAAAGAAATAACGATAGAGACTACACGGCTCAATAAATGTGACGAACGCTGACGCATCGAAGGTCTTTATCACAATAGTGGGTATCTGTCATCCGCTTTGTTGGGAGAAAATGCCGGATGATGGACTATTTAAAGACAAAAAAGCCCCCCGCTGTCTTACGGGGAGCTTGAACAACAATTAAAACCTAAGATATATCGTATTAACTATATCAATCCCGGCTACTTTACAATTCTTTCTGCTACTCCATTTCTCTCAAGTGCATCTATAGTCCTATTTTGCCTTCGTTAATCTTACCTTATACATATGCGATACCCAGAATGTTACAGCGAGTATTAGCACAAGTCCTACAGCAGACCCTTCAAATCCAAAGCTGCCACCGGTAATAAAGCTTGGGCCCGATGCAGATTGCTGTATGATGCTGTTCACCGATATGCCGTTTACAGGATAACCTAATATCGGCCCCTGCAGGAATGTCCAGCCAAAATGGAGGAAGATACCAAACCAGAGGTTCTGTGTATAGATATAATTGATGCCTAACATTAACCCTGCGGCAAACAATGTCACCAGGGGTAAAATACCGATACCGGGATTCGTTAAATGCACGAGCGCAAACAAGAAAGCACTGAGCATCAGCGCCACCGCAGGAGGCATACTCTGCATCAGGTTGCGTAGAATATAACCCCTGAAAATAACTTCTTCCAATACGGATACCAGGGCAAAAAATACCGCCGCATATAGTAATTGAAGCGGATCAGGAATGACAACAGTGAGCGTAAGGCTGCCGGTAAGAATAAGCAATAAGGTGCCGGTAGTAGTGATATGAATGGCAGAGAACATGCCACCCCATGCGTCGCCTTCAAATCCTTCCCATTTGAAACCAAGATAGGAGAGTGGCCGGCGGTCGATCCATTTACAGCAAACAATAACAGGCAACAACATAAAGCCATTGGTGATGAGGTAATATAAGATCACCTGGGGAAACTTCTGAGCCTCAGGACTGCCGGGATCCGACGGAAGAAAACGCTTGAAGACCGGGATATAAAGGAGTACTGCTATCGTAACAACAAAAAAGATAAATATAAGCACGCGCAGCAACCCGCTTCCAATTAAGGGTTTCTTGTACATTGGTGGTTATTTCAAGCCCACAATATACAGACATGCATAAACCTGTAATCCCACTTTAATTAGGGATATGACAGTAGACAAATCATCCCTAATATCTGCTTTTTCTTATGCCTGCCGGCTTTCGTGGAAAGCAGTCACAACCGTTCCCGGCCCCCGTTCTCGGGATAACGCTCCCTTGGCATCATTGCATTACCATCTCTGTTCTTTATTGGTATTTCTTAGCTTTCAATGCAGTTCTCACTGCTTCAGGGACATTCGATAACAGGTTTAATTCAACCCCATGCAACTTTGCATCGGCCTCAATTTCTGCAACCGTTGTAAGGTAATTCCGCCAGGCTTTTCTTTCTGCATCACTGGTACCGTAAAGGTTCTCGGCATTAGGCATATTAACTGCCAGTATGGTTGTATTGGCAGTGATACGCATAAGGTCATCGCCGTCGGCCTTGGGTAAGATAACAGCAACCTTCCACACCTTCTTGGGTACGGTAACCCTGCCGTTGTCGATAGTTTTTGCCGTATCGGTTTTGCCGCGTCCCAGGCCTCCCTGACCATAAGAACCCATAATAATATATGCTTCATTTGAAGTACCTACAAAATTATCCCGCAGCTGATCTTCCAGTTCGCTCCATGGCCCCTGGTTCAGGTTAGGAGACTGAGGTATCATATTGGTCATATAAAAGGTAGAACTGTTGGCTACATAACTTGAAGTACGGTCACCTGAGGGGCAATTATGCCCCCTGTCGAAACCGTTCGTTGCATAGCTATAACTGTTGCCTGCCACCTGGTACCACCCGGAAGGCAAACCGGTAAAGGGCCGGAAGTCATCCTGTCTTCCAACAGTACCTTTGTCTTCACTCTGGAAATGCCAGCTAACCCAGTTGGGAATGCCGCGGTTGCGGCTGTACGATTCAATATAATAAACCTGGTTGATCAGGTAGTTTTCGTTCATGGCGGACTCGGGTTTTGCCATCGTGGGATTGCCCAAACGCATATTGTTATTGGCGCCGGAAGTAATGGTATCGGCCGGCCCGGGGACAGGGGTAGCCGGATCGGGATTCGTGCCCGGATTGGTGTTTGTCGATTGCTTGGAGCATGACACTATCAGCAGCAAGGATACTGCTAATACGCTGGATACGGAAAGTTTGAACTTCATCATGTATATCTTAGTCGTTAGGATACTAACGCAAAAGAAAGAACTCTTTGTTATTTAATAATGAATTTAATCGAAATTCGCAGCCTAAACAGTGAATTATGGTGCAGAATTATGCATTTACCGTTACCGAAAGATTCCTCCGTTACGTGCAAACCGATACGCAAAGCGATCCTGCCAGTAATGCCAGCCCTACCACCGAAAAGCAAAAGAACCTGAGCGAATTACTGGCGGGTGAACTGCTGCTGCTGGGTTTGAAAGACGCCCATATGGATGAATACGGTTATGTATATGCAACTATTCCATCAAATTCCGATAAAAAAGTACCTGTTATCTGTTTCTGCAGTCATGTTGACACAGCGCCCGACTGCAGCGGCACCAATGTAAAACCACTCGTACACAAAGCCTACGATGGCAAAGACATCCTATTGCCCGACGATCCTACACAGGTTATTAAAATAGAAGACTACCCTTATCTCAAAGAACATATTGGTAGCGATATCATCACAGCCAGCGGCTTTACCCTACTCGGCGCCGATGACAAAAGCGGTGTGGCCGAGATCATGGATATGGCTCATTTCCTGGTAAATCATCCCGAAGTAAAACACGGAGAAATAAAGATACTATTCACGCCTGATGAAGAGGTAGGCCGTGGCACAGCCCATGTTGATCTTAAAAAGCTGGGTGCCGACTTCGCCTATACGCTAGATGGGGGAGAAGCGGGAACCTTCGAAGATGAAACTTTCAGTGCCGATGCCGTTACCATTACTGTTCATGGCGTTATTGCACACCCGGGTTATGCAAAAGATAAACTGGTTAATTCCCTGAAAATAGCCGGCGAAATTCTGGCTGCACTGCCCACACAGGAATGGAGTCCTGAAACCACTATAGAAAGGCAAGGTTTCGTGCATCCTGTTGCAGTAAATGGTATTGCAGAAAAAGCAACCATCGATTTCATTATCCGTGACTTTGTATCAGCGAAGCTGCCGGATCATGAAAACAAGCTCCGCCAACTGGCGCAGGAGGTATTGAACAAACATCCCAAAGCGCAAATGGACTTTGTGGTGAAAGAACAGTACCGCAACATGAAAGAAATAGTGTCGCAATACCCTGAGCTCACTGCCAATGCAGAGGAAGCTTATAAAAGGGCCGGTTTTACCGTGCGTAATGAGCCTATCCGCGGTGGTACCGATGGCAGCAGGTTGAGTTTTATGGGATTACCTTGCCCCAATATCTTCACGGGTATGCAGGCTATTCATAGCAAACATGAATGGATAGGTGTAAAAGACATGGAAAAGGCAGTAGAAGTGCTTGTGCATCTTGCCGCTGTTTGGGAAGAAAGAGCGAAATAGCGTACATTTCCACCAACAAAATGAAAAAACATGAGTTTCTTTCTTTCCTATGGATGGTGGTTGCTGCTGATCTTATTTATTATTTTCAGCGGACTTGTCACCGTTAATCAGGCCACCATTGCCGTGGTCACCATGTTCGGTAAGTATCAGCGTATACTGCGCCCCGGTCTTAACTTTAAAATACCCCTTGTAGAGCAGATCTATCGAAGGGTAAGTGTGCAAAACCGCTCCGTAGAGCTCGAGTTCCAGGCGGTGACACTTGACCAGGCAAACGTTTATTTTAAAAGCATGTTGCTCTATGCCGTAATGAATGCGGAAGAGGAGACCATTAAAAAGGTAGCCTTCAAGTTCATCAGCGACAGAGACCTCATGCAGGCCCTTATAAGAACCATTGAAGGTAATATCCGCTCCTATGTGGCTACAAAACGTCAGGCCGAGATCCTTGCCCTGCGTAAGGATATTGTTGATTCTGTAAAAATGGAAGTAGACCATGTGCTCGAAGATTGGGGCTATCATCTGCTCGACCTTCAGATCAATGACATTACCTTCGACAAAGCTATTATGGATAGCATGAGTAAAGTGGTGGCAAGTAACAACCTGAAAGCTGCTGCTGAAAACGAAGGCCAGGCGCTGCTGATCACTAAAACAAAGTCGGCAGAGGCAGAAGGTAACGCTATTAAGATTGCAGCCGAAGCGGAACGCGAGGCGGCAAGATTGCGCGGTCAGGGGGTAGCGCTCTTCCGTGAAGAGGTGGCCCGCGGTATGAGCATGGCGGCAGAACAGATGAAACAGGCCAACCTCGATACCAACGTGATCCTGTTCAGTATGTGGACTGAAGCCATTAAGAACTTCGCTGAAGTTGGTAAAGGCAACATCATCTTCCTCGATGGCAGTCCCGACGGTATGGAGAAGAACATGAACCAGATCATGGCGATGATGAAGCTGACAAACGACTACAAGTCGTAAGGAAAATCGGTTTTACAGGATGCGGGCGGGCGGTTCAAAGGTATAAACCAGGGCAACCAGCAGCTTTGCAAGTATGCCGGAAGCGTTTGAAACGACTGAAAATAAAGGATAAATGTTTCTTAAAATGCTGGTGTTCTGAAATTTATTAACATCAGAAACGTTCTTTTGTCTTTCAGATTATTTTAGCAGGTACTTAAAACCAGTTTAATGGGAATATTATTGCAGGTGGCGCAGGCCGCAACAGCAGCGCCGGAAAAGATCTCTCTCATGAGCTTGCTCAGCAAAGGTGGCTGGATCATGTATCCGCTTTATCTCTTGCTTGTTGCCACCATCTTCGTTTTCTTTGAACGTTTGATCGCAATACGTAAAGCTTCCCGCATCGAGTCGAACTTTATGAGTATCATTCGTGATAACATCATGAGCGGTAATATTACCGGCGCCAGGAACCTGGCCCGTAATACTGACAATGCTGTTGCACGGATGATTGATAAAGGTCTCCAGCGTATCGGCAAACCTATTGACGCTATCGAAAAAAGTATGGAAAATGTTGGTAAGCTTGAGATGTATAAAATGGAACGCAACCTCTCCGTGCTTTCTCTTGTTGCAGGTATTGCTCCTATGTTTGGTTTCCTCGGTACAATTGTTGGTATGATCCAACTGTTCTACGATATCAACAGTACCGGTAACTTTGAGCTTAGCGTTATTGCTGGTGGCATCTACGTTAAAATGATCACTTCCGGTACCGGCCTTATCATTGGTCTTATCGCTTACGTATTACATAATTTTCTGTCAACCCAGGTCGATAAAACAGCCAATAAAATGGAAGGCGCAAGTGCTGAATTTATTGACATTTTACAGGAACCAACACGATAATAAACAATACCCGGAACCATAGCCGGAAACAGTATTGAATTTCTATAAAGCAGTAACAGTATGAATATCAGAAAAAGGTTAAAGTCGCACCCTGAAGTGCATACAGGTGCATTGAACGATATCCTGTTCATTCTGTTACTGTTTTTCCTCATCGTTTCAACGCTTGCCAATCCTAACGTGGTAAGGGTCAACAACCCCAAAGGCCAGAAAGATACCAAGGCTAAACAAACCATTGTTGTTTCCATCGACAAAGACCAGAATATTTACCTGGGGCAATCTCCTGTTGCGATAAACATGCTCGATTCTCTCCTCAAAATGGAAGTTGATAAAGCACGTCCTAATGTAGATACGCCTTCCGTTGTGATTAATGCCGACACTATCTCCCATTACGGAGAGGTTTTCCGCATTATGCAAGCCGCTAAAAAAGCAGGAGCCAGGGTAGTAGCAAACGTGAAATAGTTTGTGAGCTACCGGGCAATAAATCTGGCCCGTATCATTCTGTCTTTTTCCTGCAGATCCTTTCTTAAAGTAATTTCGGAGAACTGCATTTCTTCCAGCAAAGCGATCATTTCTTTTCCCAGTGCTTCATTGATCTCGAAGTAGAGACTTCCGCCGTTAGTAAGATGCTTTCCTGCAAACGCAGTGATAGCGCGATAGAAAAGCAGCGGATCATTATCCGGAACAAATAGTGCGCGCGAGGGCTCATATGCCAATACATTCTGAAACATATCGGCTTTTTCGAGCATTCTTATATAAGGCGGATTACTTACAATACAATCAAAAACAGGCAGGCTGCCTGAAGCTTTCTCATTCAATATATCTATCAGGTGAAATTGTATGCTGGTTTTATGAGTCGCTGCATTTTGTTTTGCCACTTCCAGTGCGTCTCTTGAAATATCAAGCGCATGCACCTCACTGTTGTTTAATAGCCTGTGAAGCAATAAAGGGATACAGCCGCTGCCAGTGCCGATATCCAATAGTTTGATCCCTGCTTTGCCCTTATAATCTTCAGCGATCCATTCCACAAGCTCTTCTGTTTCGGGACGGGGAATGAGTACACGTTCATCTACATACAGCTTTAACGGGCCAAACCACGCTTCCCCCAGCACATATTGAACCGGCCGGTGCTGTAGTAAAGCCTCAAGATATTGGGTGTACGTATCCAGCTGCGGAGCGCTCAATGGGCGGTCGCCTTTTGTTAAGCGTTCTGTTTTACTATAGCCCGTAAGTGCCGTCATTACCCAATGTGCAATAGCAGTTGCTTCACGCGCCTCGTAAATGCCTGAAAGCCCGGTTAACATATGTTTATAAGCCTCCTGTATACTCATGCTGCAATGTTACCACCATTTCAAGTATTTTTGCGCCGTTATTCAATGAGCACGCACGAATTATATATGCAGCGCTGTATTCAGCTGGCCCGCCTCGGCGCAGGCCAGGTGGCGCCCAATCCTATGGTAGGCGCCGTGCTGGTATATGAGGACAGAATCATTGGAGAAGGTTACCATGCAATATTCGGACAAGGACATGCCGAAGTGAATTGTATCAACAGCGTGGCAGCAGAAGACCGTTATCTGATCCCGCTCGCTACCATCTATGTATCACTCGAGCCTTGTGCCCATTACGGAAAAACGCCACCCTGTGCCGATCTTATCATTGCCAACCGTATCCGTACGGTGGTGATAGGAAGCCGTGACCCGTTCCTTGCAGTTAACGGTAAAGGCATTGAAAAACTGCAGGCCGCAGGCATCAGCGTTGTCACAGGTGTTCTTGAAAAGGAATGTCTCGACCTCAATAAACGTTTTTTTACTTTTCATACACAACAACGTCCTTATTTCATTTTAAAATGGGCGCAAACGGCCAATGGCGCCATTGGATCGGGCAGCGACAACCGCCTGCTGATTTCAAATGACTTCACGAACCGTATCGTCCACCGCTGGCGTAATGAAGAGTCTGCAATCCTGGTAGGAACCAATACTGCGCTGGCCGATGATCCGTTGCTTACAAACAGGTTATGGTATGGCAAAAGCCCTGTCCGGCTGGTAATTGATACCAACCTGCGTTTGCCTAAAACCCTGAAATTATTGAGTGAAGGCCCTCCAACCATCATATTTAATTACCTGGACCACTCCGATAACCTCGATGCTGTTACTATCCGGACAGCACAACAGGCTTTAGCAGCGGAAAGATCAACACCGCATATAGCAACAGGCAATAATGTGTTTTATTATCGCCTGGAAAAAGACGAGCCCTTATTGCCCCAGATCAGCTACGCCTGTTTCAGGCTCCAGTTGCTGAGTGTACTGGTAGAAGGTGGCGCTTTCCTCCAGCAGCGCTGTTTAAACGAAGGTTACTGGGATGAAGCCCGTGTTATCACCAACGATCAGTTGATGGCTCCGGGCGGCTTAAAAGCCCCGGAATTACCAGCGGCCCTGCATGTTGGCACCACACGTTTTTTGAACGATAGAATAGATTTTTTCCTTAAACCCATAAACGAGAACTAATACCTATGGCGGAAGCGGCCTTTTTTCAGACGATAGCACAAATGACCACAGCCGAGTACAAGGACAAAGGAAGTCGCTTCCTCGCCTTTGCTTTCCCTATAGCAACAGTCGACGATTTTAAGGAAAAATTGCAATGGCTGAAAAAGGAACATCCCAAAGCCGTTCACCACTGTTTCGCCTATCGTATTGGTCTCGATGGTAATAATTTCCGCGTAAGCGACGATGGTGAACCCAGCGGCTCCGCCGGCAAACCAATGCTTGGCCAGATCGATAGTAAAAAACTGACCAATGTAGCCGTAATTGTCGTGCGTTACTTTGGTGGTACCCTCCTGGGCGTTCCCGGCCTTATCCAGGCTTACAAGACTGTAACGGTAATGGCGCTACAACTCACGCCGGTGATTCAAAAGCCTATAGAAGTGCTTTACGAACTTCAGTTCGATTATACCCGCATGAATGAAGTGATGACGCTGGTAAAACAACTTGACTGCAGCATTGCCGGTCAGCAGGAACAGCTCTTCGTACTGCTCACCATCGGCATCCCCAAAGCAAGGTTGGAAGAAGCGCTCTACCGCCTTAAAGACATGCACTATGTAGCCCTCCGTAAAGTATAATTCTAATACCTGTAAAATCCTTCTCCACTCTTAACACCCAGTTTGCCTGCTGTAACCATATTTACCAATAGGGGACAAGGGGCATATTTAGGCTGTCCAAATCCTTCATGTAACACCTTGAGGATGCTCAGGCATACGTCCAGTCCTATGAAATCAGCCAGCTGTAAAGGCCCCATCGGGTGAGCCATTCCAAGTTTCATAACGGTATCGATTGTAGGAGCGTCTGCTACGTTTTCATATAGGCTGCAGATAGCCTCATTGATCATGGGCATCAGAATGCGGTTGGCGATAAAACCCGGGTAATCAGCTGCTACACAGGGAGTCTTGCCTAGCTTAAGCGTTAAAGCCGCAATGGTGTCTGTAACAGCTTTGGCCGTGGCGTAACCATTGATGATCTCTACCAGTTTCATAACGGGTACGGGATTCATGAAATGCATCCCTATTACCTTTTCGGGCCGCCTGGTAGCCGCTGCAATTCTCGTAATTGAAATGGAAGAAGTATTGCTGGCTAAAATGGCGCCGGCAGGAGCCAGCTCATCCAGTTGCGAAAATATTTTAAGTTTAATAGCTGTATTCTCCGTGGCTGCTTCAACAACGAGATCAGCTTCTGCCACACCGGCCGCCATATCCGTAAAGGGAGTTAACAGGCTAAGCGCCTTCTTTTTCTGCTCTTCGGTAATAACAGCTTTCCCTACCTGGCGGTCGAGGTTTTTCCCGATCTGCTGCAATGCCTTATCTAAAAGGGATCTATCGATGTCCACCAGCGATACGGTGAATCCATACTGGGCAAATACATGTGCAATACCATTTCCCATGGTGCCTGCCCCAATAACAGCTATCTTTTGCATACGGCCTTTCGTTTAACAACGAAAATAAGGCATGCTAACATATATTAGTATGGCCGGCAGAAGTTTGTTCTTTATTCGTTCTGCCACTCCTAATTCTTCTTTTTAAAATCCCCTCGTTTCCAGGCCTTGATAAATTCACCCCATGCAAAAGGGTTAAAGAGGTTTACAGGTGGCTGTTGCCCCTGGTAGTAGTAACGGGTAGCCTGCTGGCGTAATTGCATGTTTACGGCCTCCCTGCCGTCGGCAGGAAGTGTAGCTACCAATATCCGGCGGGTGGCTTCATCCGTATTCTGACGCGCTATTTCGATCTGGTCGGCAGGGATCTGCGTACTTACAAAATCGCGCTCAAACTGCTCGCGCGAGGGACGTGGCTTTAAGATCGTAGCCGGCAGAAATGCCGTGTCATTAACCAGTAATTGTATTACAGAATATTGATTATCAGTAAGATTTGTTGGGATTTGTATTGTTTTATCTTTAAAACCCACACTAGAGAACCGGATCGATTGTCCCTGTAATACCGCAATGGAGAATACGCCCTGGTCGTTGGTAAGCGTTCCACGTGTGGTTCCTTCTACTATAATACTCGCCTGGGGTAAAGCACGCAGGCTGTCGGCAGTCATAACGATACCAAACAATTGAATTACAGAATCCTTGGCAATAACATGCTGAGCCTGGGCTGAATTACGGCCCATCATGAACAAAAAACAAAATGAACAATATAGTAAAAATCGCTTCATGCACTACAGTTATTGGATGTCCAATTATACGAATTAAATAGTTAACCGGCTATTATAACAAAGTAACCCCCTCAAGGGTTAACTTTGCAGCGCAATTTTCTTTTTTAACAAAATTATGTGTGATGACCGAAGCGGACATTTTGAAGGCGTTAAGCAATGTGGAAGAGCCCGATTTGAAACAGGATCTGGTAACTCTGAATATGGTGAAAGACGTTAAGATTGAAGGCAATAACGTGTCTTTTACAGTGGTGCTTACCACACCTGCATGTCCTATGAAAGACATGATCCAGAAAGCATGTATCAACGCAGTCAAACTCCTCGTGAATAAAGAAGCGGTGGTGAAAGTAAACTTCACTTCCAATACAAATACTTTACGTAACGAAGCGCAGCAAATTCTGCCTGGCGTAAAAAATATCATTGCTGTTGTCAGCGGTAAAGGTGGCGTAGGTAAAAGTACCGTTTCCGCAAACTTCGCCCTTGCGCTTGCCAAAAGCGGTGCGTCAGTGGGGTTAATGGACGCCGATATCTATGGCCCAAGTGCACCTATTATGTTCGGCATCCGTGGCCAGCGCCCCATGATGAAAGAGGTGAATGGCAAAGGTGTAATCATGCCTATTGATAAATACGGTATCAAAGTAATGAGTATAGGCCTCCTGGTTGATGAAAAAAATGCTGTCGTATGGAGAGGCCCCATGGCCAGCAGCGCCATCAGGCAATTCGTTACCGATGTAGATTGGGGCGAACTGGACTATCTTGTGATAGACATGCCTCCCGGAACAGGTGACATTCACCTTACCCTCATGCAAACAGTACCTGTTACAGGTGTTATTATTGTTACCACACCTCAAAATGTAGCCCTTGCCGACGCGAAAAAAGGGATTGCGATGTTCGGACAGGCGCAGATTAAAGTGCCTATCATTGGCCTGGTCGAAAATATGAGTTATTTCACCCCGGCAGAACTTCCTGATAACAAGTATTATATCTTCGGTAAGGACGGCGGCCGCAACCTGGCGCATGAATACGATCTGCCTTTCCTTGGACAAATACCCCTTGTTCAGGAGATTCGCGAAGGTGGCGATTCAGGAGAGCCTGCCGTGCTGGCCGAAAATACGCCTACGGCTGCGGCATTCGATGATTTTGCTGCTACGGCTATTCGTAACATCGCCATACGGAACGCGACACTGGCTCCGACCAAACCGCTTGAAACAGTGGCTTGATTTTAGTAGCTTAAGGCAAAAGCCTTCTGTATGAAATCATGTAGCTATCTTGTCATTATTTCAATGCTCGTCTGTAGCTTGGTTGCCTGTACGCAAAAAGTACATCCGCATGGAATGCCTCCAGGACAAGCCAAAAAAGTAACCGGATCCCAATCGGCCGCTCCCTATGCGCCGGGGCAAATGAAAAAGCAGTAAAACGAACTGCTAGGAAAATAAAAGGCATCTGCATTAATAAGTGCAGGTGCCTGAACATAAGTAACAGTCTCAATGAATAAACAACAACTGGTAAGCGCCATCCGCAATAAGAGATCATACCTTTGCGTAGGGCTAGATACCGACATCGAAAAAATACCCGCACATCTCCATGCAAGCCCTAATGCTGTGTTGGAGTTTAACAAGGCCATCATCGATGCCACCAAAGACTATTGCGTTAGTTATAAGATCAATACTGCGTTTTACGAAGCAATGGGTGTAAAGGGCTGGGATATCATAGAGCAAACCCTGCATTATATTCCCGAAACTCATTTCACCATTGCCGACGCGAAAAGGGGCGATATCGGGAACACCTCCGCGCAATACGCAAAAACTTTTTTCGAAACATTCCCATTTGATGCTGTGACTGTTGCGCCCTACATGGGCGAAGATAGCGTGCGTCCGTTCCTGGAATATGAGAACAAGGTTACCATCGTATTAGGACTTACTTCCAACAAAGGCGCATCTGACTTCGAGCTGCAACCTGCCGGAGGCGAACATCTCTACGAAAAAGTGTTACGCACTGTAAGCGCCTGGGGAACTCCTCACAATCTCATGTTCGTAGTAGGCGCCACACAGGCCAGTGCATTAGAGAACGTCAGGAAAATAGTACCCGATAACTTTTTATTGGTACCAGGGGTAGGAGCCCAGGGCGGAAGTTTGCAGGAGGTTTCACAATATGGGCTTAATAGCGAAGCCGGCCTTCTTGTAAACGCAAGCAGGGCTGTTATCTACGCGGGCTCAGGTGAAGACTTTGTTGTCAAAGCAGCAGAAGCTGCCCGGCAATACCGTGATGAAATGGCAACCTATCTGCAATAGCTGATAATGTTATGGATCAGAAAGCATATTATACAGGAAGCCCCAAAGGCTTCCTTTTTTATTTTTAAATTCGTTTCCTTTACGTTGTTGCATGCATGCAGCTTTGAATCCAGCTTTGTACGCCATAACACGCGCACAGTGTGCTTGCGGGGTATGTCTGTATTATGGTTTCTTCAACAGATAGCTTGTTGTTTTAAAAATAAAAATTAGTATATGAGATCTGGATTTACGATGTTCTGTGTGGTGTTAACCTTTTGCTGTAATGCTCAGCGTGAGCATAAGATAAATCCGGAGGTTCAGCCTTACATCGACACACTTTTTAAACAAATCGTGGATGTAGATCATTTCAGTGATAAGACTTTCCGGCGGGAAACTTATTATATCAATAAAATTCTTTCTATTGATAGTTTTGATAATTCCGCGAATTATATGAAAGCGCAAATCTTCGCTTATAATGGGGCGTATGACAGCGCTATCAATATTCTTTCCCGGCAAATAAAACATCATAACTGGCCTAATAACAGGATCTTTCGTTCTGCATTATATGATATTACCGGTGATTCAACTGCCGCTCTTGCCGATTACAAATATATACTCCGCGAAAATGAACGATTGTTGAAGACAAGCGATGAGGTGCAAAAAAGTCTGGGTTGCCTGTACCAGATAGCCTTAATGAAATTGTTAAGCGGAGAGAATAAAGGAAAGGTGCTGGTTGAATATGACAAGGCGTCCAAGCCATTTGACAGTATTGATACGCGGGCCCGAATTGCGGTTGTAAAAAAAGGAATCGTTTATTTTAATAAAGAACAATTCCTGGGCACCTATCGAACAGGAGGTGTGGGGCGCAAAAGATAAGGAATGATGAAAGCGACTTTCTGTTAGTTTTGCTGGCTATGAAAGCTTAATAAGTTGGGGTAAATGGTAACCGGCAATAGAAAAAACAGCTTCGGAATAATTTTTTTTAATGCACGAAATATAAGACTAACAACACTCTCCTCATTTCAGGGATACATTTTTTGAAGAACTGCATGCACACTGTATTTGGAAAGAATGTATTTATTTCTTTCCTTTACATCGTACAAAACCCATCCCTAAACCACCTTTAAAAAACACGGCCTTGTACACCAAACTAATTCGCGCGGCATGCCTGCTAGGTATGCCCGTATGTATGCCTGTATTGCTATACTCGCAGCTAACGCCGCATTCCGGTTCCTTAACGGGTAACCTGAAGGACGCTTTACATGCTGTTAGCGCTCCCCCTCTTTTCACCAGGAAAAAAATAGTAGATGTTAAGTCGCTTACTGTTGAAGGCAGCTATAACTATCTCCATGATACCTCGGGGCTGGCGCTGGGCAGTTTTAAGCAATTACAGGGTAGCTGGACATATGGCACTGCGTTAACCCTTTCCGTTGCAGAAATACCTTTCGATCTTGCCTTCAGGGCAAACAACGGTATTTATACAAACAATACCCCTTCGCTGAACGATCTCTCCCAGTTTAATTTTAACAAGGAGAAATACCTCGAAAGCATCCGCGCCCAGGTAAAGGATAAACTTGACCCTGCAACGCTTGCAAATGTTGCAAATAACAGGATCACCGCTATCCGCCGTAAGTACGAACAGGAGCTGAAGGCAGAGTTAAACAAACTGGAAGCGGGGTTGGGAAGAGGAACGGCCGGTAAGCTGGGGTTACCCGAAGGTGTTGCCAATCTTTCTGCTACTGATGAAAGCAGCCTGCAAACAGCACTCTTTAGCCCAAAACTCAGAGAGCAATATAAAGAAAGCAATGCTGCATTACAGCAGATGCTGCTCAGTAAAGACGCTGTTGCTTTGCAGTCTGACACCATGTTCAAAAAGCACAGCGCTACTGTAGAACACTATCAGGCGCTCGAAAAAGCATACAGTACAATTGTTAACTACAGGCACCGCTTCAGGGATAATAAACTGGTGAAAGAGCTGCAGGAAAGTCTTCCCGAGGGTGGCGATTATCAGGCGTATCTGCAACAGCCCGGTAACCTGGTAAAAACAGCAAAACAAAACTTTAGCCTTACGGGCCTGCAACGTTTTTTCACGAATGTTACACATCTTGATCTCGGACAAAATGCATTGAGCGGAAACGGGTCTGCTTTTTCTCCTGCCAACCTGGTGAACACAGGGCTCAACGCAGGATACCAAACCGATAAGGCGAGCTTTGGCTTTGTTCATGGTAAAAATAATAACAACAATAGCTGGCTTCAGAACGGCTTAACAAGCGCAGTTACCAACGAATACAACAGCATGACGGGCTTTACCGTTGGAACGGGATCGGCAAGTCCTGTAGATCAAACGATCGCAGTAAACCTATACAACGTACGTTCCAGCAATAACAACAATGGTTTGGGTAATCAGATGCTGTCAAATTACCTGCCTTCACCGTCTCATAGTACAGCGGTAGTATCCTTACATACCGGTTTGCAGTTGAAGGGTACGCATAAACTTGAATTAGACCTGTCTAAATCCTTTGGCAGTTTCCGTGAAGGAGCCTATTACGATAGCAGCAATGGTAAAAGCAGTTCTACCGGTTCTATTCTCGATGGAGGTTCCTCTAATTATGCTGCCAAGATCAACTATGAAGGAGATCTTTTCGAAACAGGGATCACAGCTTATGTGGGCAAGGTTGGACTCGCCTATAATAACCCGGGAAACTACCTGCTTCGCAGGGGAGAATCTCAAATGGGCCTGGCATTGAACAGGCAGTTCCTGAATAGAAAACTAACTGCGAAATACCAGTTCGATTACCGTTTGCAGCAGTTCGATCCTGGCAAAGCCTACAGTTATACCAGTATCTCCAACAAGTGGCAAACCGCGTATAAGTTCAGGCGGAACAACAAGCTTGGACTTACCTACCTTCAAACCAGTTACCGTTCTGTTTTGCAGAATGCAAGTGCATCGGCAGGTGGCAACACCCGCTGGCAACTGGATGGCGCTTACCAGGTAAAGCGCTGGCGTAAGACTATTATGAATAATACCAGCTTCAGCTGGCAGCGACTTAAAATGCCGCTGTTGGATGGCGGTTCATTTAATAACAGCTCCCTGCTGTTAACACATACCAGTTCTATACAATTGAAACAAAACCTGCTTTCGGTTTCTGTCGTATCCAATAACTCCAACAATAAAGACTATTATTTTAATACCTCTTTGTTCAGTACCGAGTGCAGTTATGCATATACCGTTCGCAAATATCTCCGCTTGTCTTCGGGCGTGGGTTACTATGCCAATGCGGGATGGAACAAACAATTAGGATATACCCAGCAATGCAGTGTTACGCTTAGTGAAAAATGGGATATCGATTTGCAGGGAGGATATAAAAAAGCAATACAGCAGCAAAGGGCTGAGCTCGCTAACCAGCTCTATCTTAATTCAAACATACGCTACCACTTTTAATCAAAGCATATGAAGCAGTTGAAAGTATTCCTGTTGATGATTTTCATAGGAAGCTATTGCAGCGCACAGGTGAATTTCGTTTTCCTGCCCGATGTAAATGCCCGTACAGTTGATGGCCTGGGTGTTTTCCAGGTGCAAAATCTCACAGGTAAACCTATTGCAGGTAATGTTATTATCATCGTCTCCGAACAGGCTACGTTGAAGTCGGGGGTGGTTGTTATTAAAACACCTCTTGTTACACTGCCTGCTGGGAATTCGGTGTTCCCGCGAAACAGTTTTGTGAATAGCAGTTTTTCATTCTCCAATAATGCGTACGCTTCCATAGTAAGTCAAACCCGCAATTTCCCTCCCGGCGAATACAACTTTTGTTTCCGGTTTAAGCCCGAAGACAAACAGGCCGACGAATCTGAAAACTGTTTCGACGGATCGGTTCAGCCGATGGTGCCTATAAGTCTTTTGAATCCTGCCGATAAGGATACCATTTGCCAGAAGCGTCCGGTGTTAAGCTGGCAGCCGCCAATGCCATTCACTTCTGCTATGCGTTTCAGATTGCTGCTGACCGAAAAAAAGAAAGGAGCATCGGTTATGAACCTGCTTGCCAATGCGCCATTGGTATTGTTGGATAATATTACCAGCACGACAGTTAGTTTTCCTTCTTTTGCCGCAGACCTGAAAGAAGGACACACTTATTGCTGGCAGGTGATTGCGTATCAGCAGGGTGTTATCATTTCGCGGTCTGAGATCTGGGAATTCACGGTACAGTGCACTGAAACGCCACCCAAAAGAACTGCTGATAGTTACAGAGAGCTTAAACAGCTGGTTAATGGTAATTATTACATCGCTAATCGCTACATCAGCTTCGCTTTCACAAATGCATATCGCCAGGAAAAGCTGAACTATCGCATTATAGATCTTACAAACGGACTCAAAGAAATAAAGAACACTCCGGATGTTTACCTGGTGCCGGGTCTCAATAAAATCGACATCGATATAACTGAATTAGGGCTTACGGTAGGACAGTCCTACGCCTTGAAAATAAAGCCGTTCAACGAACCTGAGCTGGAAGTGCGTTTTGTTTATAAAGATGCGGACCCTGTTAACAAGTAAAATAAATAGAATGAAGAAAATAGATAGAAACATCCTGTTTATTCTACCTGCTTGTATTGCACTTATCGGTAGTGCCTGTCATTCACCGGCTGCCGTAGCTAAAAAGGAGATACATATGGCCGAGATCGCGCAGGGCCAGGGCAGTAGCATCTATGTAGATCGCGTTCCCAACCGTTCCGTACTTAAAGAGCAATCTGCTGATAGTAGTTTCGATTTCTGTTGCTATCGCGTAGGATGGATCGATAGCGCTACATATACAAAAGATCAGGAAGCTAAATGGACGCAATATTTTAATTATGAAATGCAGTACGACTGGACAGTTGTATGCGAAGGCGATTCATTGTCTCCTGTCTTGTTTCAGCCCATTCCAGGTAGAAATAAGCAAACATCTGAAGGAGTGCTGGTTTTTGAAGTACCGAAGAACCAGCTGCCCGACACGCTCATTTTCAAAAACTCATACGGCTCTGATAAAGTAAATCAGCTGATTGTGTTAAACCCACATAAATAACCGGTAGTTATGTATAGTACTAACAAGAGATTTATTGCAGGTGCTTTTCTGTTGATATTAAGTTTACAGACATTCTGCCCCGGAGTGGCTTATGCATTAACATCAGGTCCCACCCAGCCCGAGATGGCCAAATTTCAGCCGGCAGGCGCCAGTGATATGGTGGACCTTTTTACAGGCGATTTTAAATATAATATTCCATTGATGGACGTTGGCGGATATCCGCTGAACCTGAGCTATCAGTCGGGTGCAGGCATTGAGGATGAAGCCAGTTGGGTGGGTGCCGGCTGGGTAATGAACCCTGGTTCTATCAGCAGATCGGTGCGAGGGTTGCCTGATGATTTTAGCGGTGATAAAGTTGAGAAGTATTATACGCGGAAAGCGTTTAAAAAGGTGAGCGCGGAGTTGGTTGTAAAGCCATCTGTATTGGCATGGGAATATGGTAAGATTGGCTTTAAAAGCAGTGTGTATAAAGATAACTATGATGGTATTGGGGCTTCTGTGGGGATTTCTATCGATGGTAAATCTTCCAGGGATGGCTCAACTGCTCTAACAGCAGGGCTTGAGCTTGATATCAATTCCGATGTTAGGGATGGATTGGATATTGCTCCTACATTTTCTCTGAGCCGTGCCAAGGACGATTTGGAGGGGCATCATTCGAGGGGTTTATCAGGAGGCTTTAAATATAATAACAGAGATGGATTAAAATATACAACGCTTGGGACAACCTATTCCGATGTTGCATATGGTACATCTAAACCCGACAACAAAGAATTGTCTTTTGTAAACTATTTTGGACAAACTTATACCCCTATCATCCCGGTTAACACTATTTCTTATTTGGTGAAACGTAGTGTAGATCTCGGGCCGTCTTTTTTTGGGGGCTACGTGGGTATAGGAGGAACAGGATATTATTATACGGAAAAAGTGGAAAATCCTTTAACAGCGTCTTCGGCTTATGGTTATATGTATCATCTTAGTGGAAGAAAGAAGCTGGATGCTTTAATTGATTTCAACAGAGAGAACGAAGCTACTTTTATTCAAAGTGCGCCGGCTATTCCCATTCCTGTTTCAACACATGATTTCTTTATGGCAACAGGGCAGGCGGGTTCACGCCAGTTTAGAGCACATTTTGCCGGAAACTACGTCACGTTCGATAAATTAAGCAAAACCACCTCTGCCGAAATAAGCGATGGTATGACTGCAGGATGGGGTAACTTGTTTAAAGTAGGGGGCAGGATCTCGCTTCAGGGCGCAAGGGCGGCTACCCAAAAATGGACCACAGATAACTACTTTCTGGAAAATGCTGAAAAGAATTTGACCTTACCTCATGATGAGCCGGTGTACTTCAAACAGGTGGGAGAATGTACTAAAATGGAAGAGTCGCTTTATGATAGCTTAGGCCGTGATAATACCTACAGGATATTAGGTTCAGATAAAGCATTGTCTAAAATATTCGTAGGGAAGAATCGCGAATATGTACCAACCAGGTTTATGAAAAGAACCACAGGGGTAAGAGATCTTCGTACAGATGTTGTAAGTTATCTTACAGCAGAACAGGCTGCGCTAAATGGATTTGATAAGAAAATAAGCTTTTACAATAAGGCGGGCGAAAAATATGATTCAAGCAGGGTGAGTGATTATAGGAAGCCTCACCACATCTCTGAAATTAGTGTTACCGATAAAGATGGTAAACGCATTATCTATGGTATACCTGTATATAATACGCAGCAAAGGGAATGTACTTTTTCAGTGCCCCCACCGGCAGATATGGATCAGGCCAGGCGTACCGGGCTTATTACGTATAATACAGATGGAACAGCGGCTGACAATCCAGTGCATAAATATGGGCGGGATGAAATGTCTTCTCGTGAAATAACACCTGCCTATACTACAGGCTTTCTTCTTACCGAAATCTTATCTCCGGATTATGTTGATAAAAAGGAAGACGGCATAACCGATGATGATGCAGGTAATGCCTATAAATTTAGCTATACCAAACTTGATAACAAATACTACTGGCGAACTCCAACCGGAACACCGGCTGCTGGCGCTAAATATGCAAACTATAATGAAGGTTTTATAAGTGACGCGTCCGACGATAAGGCCAGCTTTGTATATGGTGAAAGAGAAGTTTGGTACAATAAGTCTATTGAGAGTAAGAATATGATCGCCATTTTCGCAACTAGTGATCGCGAAGACGCCCTCGGTGTTGGAGGTGTGCATATGAATGCCTCCTCCAGAATGAAATTACAGAAGCTGGATAGTATTAAGCTTTACTTTAAATCAGAATATCTTAAAGATCCGGTTAATGCCAAACCTATTAAAACGGTCCATTTTGAATATGATTATTCAATCTGCCCCAACATGCCTAATAATTCCGGTATTGATCTCACTAATGGCAGCGGCGTTAATGCCAACCTGCTAAAGGGGAAGCTTACTTTAAAAAGGGTCTACTTTACGTTTGGAAACAATAAAAGAGGCCAGACTAATCCCTATGAGTTTGAATACGACATGCGATCGCTACATGACGGTTCCATACCGGGCGTAACACTTCTGGTAGAGGGCAATGATTATCGCTATGAAGGGGGCTATGCCAATAGGAGTACAGACCGCTGGGGTACTTATAAAAGAGATTACTACAATCCACAGGCAAATACAAACAGACTCTCCACGCTATATAATGCCGAGTATCCCTATACGCCGCAGGAAAACGATAACACGGATTTAGACGAAGTGACTGTTGCGAACAGGCTGGCCTCCAAATGGCAACTGAATAAAATAGTAACACCTCCGGGCACTGTTATCAATATTACCTATGAAGCCGATGATTATGCCTATGTTCAGAACCGTAGGGCAATGCAGATGTGTAGAATCAAAGAACTCCAGAAAGATGGAGCTCCAAGTGGATTGATAGGTGCTAATCAGATTGTTGTGGAACTCCCGAAAGCCCTGCCTGATGTAACACCAGAGGCATTTTTGAAAACATATCTCCAGGGGCAGTCTAATATTTTCTTTAAAGCCTTTGTAGATCTCGATAATCGTGGACACGCTGAATATGTTCATGGTTATGCGGAACTGGATCTTACTAAGTGCAGTGTTATCAATAGCACTTCTGCCAGAATTGGTTTGAAAATGATTGATGGCGTTAGTCCCCTCACCAACGCTGCATGGCAAATGTTAAGAACTGACCTGAAAAAATATGCATACGATAATTACAGTAACACGGATATTGGCGATATCGAGGCAGCTATACGGGCGATGATCCAGGCCCAGATTAACTTTATCAAAGCTTTTCAGTCTTTTAATGGATTGGCAAAGAATAGAAAATTTGGTGACAAGATTAATTTCTTTAAAAGTTTTGTACGCCTGCAAAATCCAGATGGCAAAAAGAAAGGTGGAGGAGCCAGGGTAAAACAGATCATGATTTCTGATGAATGGAATGCCATGTCTCTGAACCAGAAAAAAGCTACTTATGGACAGGAATATGTGTATACTACGCTTAATAAAGATGGAGCGACAATATCCAGTGGTGTAGCTTCTTACGAACCTGCTATAGGAAACGAAGAAAACCCTTTCCATGAGCCTTTGAATTATGCCGAAAAGGTGTATTGGACAAACGATAGATACCATTATATCGAAAAGCCTTTCTGTGAAAGCTTCTTTCCCGCACCACAGGTAGGATATAGTAAAGTAAAAGTTATTGACTTTGGTGTTGATAATGAGCAGAGTTCAGGTTATGCGGTACATGAGTTTTATACAGCAAAAGACTTCCCAACGCTGGTAGACTATACATCATTGGCGCAGAGGGCTTATGAAAACAGTATGATTATTCAATTGTTTACCTCCATATCTGTAAAAAGAGTACAAACCTCGCAAGGGTTTAAAGTGGATTTGAACGATATGCATGGCAAACCCAGATCTGCCACCATTTATAATAAGAATGGCGAAAAAATAGCTTCTACCGAGTATTTCTATAATGTAAAGGATGAAAATGCAGAGTTGAAGGAGTTGGATAACACGGTGAGCGTGTTAAATGAAAATGGGGGTATAGAAGAGAAGATTCTCGCTACAGATATGGATATCGCTACTGATCTCAGGGATAGTGATTCCGAAAAAATAGGTTTTGGAATCGCTCCATATGCGGGGGCGCTGTCGGCAGCTTTCTTCCCCTTGCCTTATGGCTCCTATCGTATGACGCCGAGCAGATCTGCAAATACTTATCGCTCAGCTAGTATGGTAAAAGTGATTCATCGATATGGGCTCGTAAAACGTGTTCGCACTATGCAGCATGGCTCCTATACCGAAGCAGAAAACATGCTTTGGGATGGACAGACGGGGCAGGTTGTACTAACAAAGAACCAGAATGAGTTTAATTACAATACTTATGCATTTACCTATCCTGCATGGATGATTAAAGATTATGAAACGATGGGAGGTGCCTATAAAAACCTGGGTATTGTTCTTCGGGATTTGTCTTCCGATCCATCTGGAATAATTCAAAACTATCTCTCCTTCCTGAACCCAGGAGATGAATTAGGAGATATGTCCGGATCTGCTACCAGCCAGAGGGCATGGGTGATTAAGGATGATGAGGGTAAATATAGACTGATAGATAAAAATGGGGAATGGATTCGGGCTAATAATGTGACATATATAATATTACGCTCAGGCAAGAGAAATATGTTGAATGCGTCTGCGGGGACAGTCGTTTGTATGAACAACCCCATCTTTAATGGTACACTCAACCTGGGCGTCGACCGCAGGATACTGGAAGCCAAAATGCTCGAATACGGTCAGGTATGGGGCGCTCCCATCAAAAATAAATACGAGCCTTATAACGGTACGGCCAGAAGTTCGTGGGGAGGATGTGTTGACCCCGTAAATAGGGTCATAAACCCATATTATGAAGGCATACTGGGCAATTGGAGGCCTAAGGCAGATTATGTTTATGTCACTAATCGCGTTCATCGACAAAGCCAGTCTACACTTGCAGGGAGTACCGATATCCGTAACTCAGGATTTTATCAGGATTACTCATTGTTCTGGCTTCGTGAAACTACCGGAGCTTTAAATAAGTTTATTAAAAATCCGGATCTGGCAGCATCCAAATGGGTTGCTAATAATACGTCTATTTATTACGATCAGAAAGGTAATGAAATAGAAAGTAAAGATCCTTTGAATCGTTATGGTGCCGTTTTGTATGGATACCAGCAATCGGCAGCTATTGCAATAGCTGCAAATGCGCGCCATAACGAAATAGCCTTTGACGGTTTTGAAGATTACAATTACAGCTCAGGCGTCATTGATACTTGCCCAATGCAAAAGCATTTTGATTGGGAGTTGAGTAATGTAAACGGTAACTGTAGCTCTTCAGTCTGTCTAAGTGGCTTGCGGGCACATACAGGTAAATACAGTCTTCAGTTAAATGGAGGCTTCGGTATTACAAAAGCACAAGGATCGGGTGTAGAGCCTAATGCTATCTTCTCTCTCTTAGGAGGAAAGTACACACTTACCAATAATGAACTGGCTAAAGGATTTGGAACAGTTCCACAGAAGGAATACCTCCTTAGTATGTGGGTGTACGATGGACAGCCTGCTTCTGGGTTGCTGACGAAGCTTTCAATCTCCGTAAACGGCGAGCCTTACGCAAATCAAAGTCTGCTTCCTGTAGTAGAAGGATGGAAAAAGGTAGATATCAGGTTTACGGCCGAAAACCAGTTTTCGCTCGCACTTAACTCTAGTGGTACTGTTTATATCGATGACTTCAGGATCCAACCTGTCGATGGACAGATAAGTACATATGCCTACGATGCCAGGAATATGAGACTGATGGCGCAACTGGACGAAAACAACTATGCTACCTTCTATGAATACGACGACGAGGGTACTCCCATAAGAGTAAAAAAGGAGACAGAGCGCGGTATAGTAACATTAAAGGAAACAAGACAGTTTTTGAAAACCAGATAAAATAGATCTATGCGTGATCGTAAAAATATAATGATGATCTGCTGTGCCTTAATTACAGCCATAGCGCTGTCGGCATTGGCAGCAAAAAAACAATGGATCAGCTTTGGTGCCGCCGGTCAGCAAAGTCTTCCGGCTGCTGCTGAAGAGTATAAAAAACTTTTCTCTACCTTTTTATTGGAAGATTCATTGATGCACGTCGAGGGACAGATAGAGCTATTCGATGCGCAAAAGCCGGAAGTAATTAAAGAAACACTGCCATTCTCCTACGCTAAAAATGGGAATGGATTGATTGAAACGCTTGGCGGCATGCAAACTATCTCAAATGGCCATCTCGTTCTGCAGCTCGATACTGTCAATCATTACATTATGCTCGGCCTGCAGAGCGATACAACGCTCGCTGCACTAAAAGCTAATTGTTTCCCCTTGAAACAGTTGGTTAATGATGATTCCGCTAATTATAAAATATGGGTAACTACAGCTGCAGAGCCTGCGCAACGGCGCCTTATATTGATGAATGCGTTAACCCCTGAAATAAAAGAATATCGTATTAATTACGATACGGCTTCTTACCACATTCAGTACTGCGAAATTGAATGGTGGAAGAATCCAGCGGCAAGCGCTAATGGTTCAGGAACGGAGCAAACCTTGATCACTAAAACCTATTACAGGTATTTACCCGCTCTGAGGTTTAACCCTGAAGAGGAAATGAAGAAGATCATAACGCTGAAAGATAACACCCTGCAACCGGCAAAAGCCTATCAATCCTATAAGCTGTACGCCGATAATTAATCTTAAGAAAGCCCTTTTATGACACCAAGGTATAGTATAAAACATTCAGTCCTGCTGTTGCTCTTTATGATCTTGCCTGCGGCCATGTTGTTCGCCGCAAGTGAATCATATATTCAAACCTTAAGCGGTAAAATAAAGCAAGGTGACTCTTGTGTCGTTGTCGACGATAAGTTCCTCCATATGCCACTCGATCAGTGGAACCAGGTTAGGAATTTGTCTGTGCGTAATATCATTTCTTTTGAACTGCGTCAGGATACGAATTTTTATTACCAGGTGAAGCCTTTTACCTGTAACCTTTCCCTTTCTATAAGGTATTACACTTCCAGAGACCAGGTGCAACCTACCGTGATTGATGATGTAAACCTGGCTGTCAGGTACGATACTGCAACAGGTTCGTTTTATCCTTTAACAGATTACTACAAGTTTAACAATGCATTCAAAGTTGTAGTAATTGTAAAGTCTATCTCTTCTCCTGAATGGGGCAGCCAGCTCCCATCCATCTTCAGGATCAATAGCCAGATTATTGTTGATAGAAACTATCCTTTTAATCCTGTTTGGGATGGTCTTATAAGCATAGGTAAAACTGCTTCAAAAATAACTGTCAGCTGGCCGCTTTGGACTTCCGGAGAGCCGGGGACAGGCCAGCAAAATACCATATATGATGAATATGACCTGGAATGGGCATTTATAGACGAGAAAAGCGAAGAAGGGATGATGTTGCTGAATTCATTCGGCGACAATGAACAACCGTTTCATATCCTGTCGTCATTGCCGGAAGAATGGATGCGCAATAATGCAACACGGGTAACAATACCAACTACCCATTACACTATAAATATACCTTATCCCCGTGGTTATGTATTCTTTAGGATAAGAGGCGTATCGCACAGCGATCCTACAAATCCGATACTTAGGTTCGAAAGCAACTGGGTTTATGAAAGTCGCAACGAATCCAATGTAGTAAAAACACTGGCAGTTCGTATTAAAGATGAGGCACAGCGCCAGGTAATGAACTGGTCGTACACAGGTTCCTTTGCCGAAGAGGGCAAACGCAAAGAAGTAATAGCTTATCACGATGCTTCTCTCCGGAATCGCCAGACTGTAACCATCAATAATAGCGATGATATTGCTGTTGCTGCTGAAACAATCTATGATAAAATGGGGAGGGCTGCCTTGCAGATTCTGCCGGCGCCTCTGAAAAGCAACAGGTTCGACTATTACGATAATATAAACATGAATGAGGCTAATGAGCCTTACAACTATACTAATATTAAGCCCATCTCTACCGATATCGTTGCTTGCGGTATCGATGCAGATCCTTTGCGGAATAGTATAGGCGGGCAGAACGATCCTGGAGGAGCTTCTGTATATTATTCGCCTAATAACTTGTTTTTACCTAACTCCGAAACAACAGACCATTTCTTTACAAAGTACATTCCTGACGCAGACAAGAAACCTTTTGCCCTTACTGAATATACTCCCGATAATACAGGCCGCATCCGTCGGCAGGGTGGTGTAGGTTCCGAATTCCAGATTGGGAAAGGACACGCAACTTCTTATTACTATGGTAAGCCGCTCCAGGAAGATCTAGACAGGCTTTTCGGTACGGAAGCAGGCATCGCTTCCCATTATCTTAAAACCATGGTTGTGGATGCTAATGGTCAGGCTTCTGTTAGTTATACCGATGCATCAGGAAAAACAATAGCTACTGCTTTGGCAGGGGAGGCGCCTCAGACGCTCGATGCATTGCCGTCTGCTCAGTCACAAAACATACAAAGCCGCATTTTAATCAGACCTGCCGATTTTCAAAAAGATGCTGCAGCTTTGCAAACAATAGCTACTGCTACATTCCTTGCTCAGAAAATCAGCGGCACCAGTTCAGGTTATAAACTGCACTACAGTGTAAGTCCGGCGTTTATTAAAACTGCGCCAGCGAATGCCCCGGCTTTTTGTAGTAATTGTTTTTATGAATTGTTGATAGAGGTGAAAGATGCTTGTGGTATTCCAGTCGGCAGCGCTACGAGCCAGCCTTTCAGCGGAAACGATATTGTTTGTGGAACTGCTACTCAGGATATTACTGACTCCTTTTCAGTAGATGTGCATGAAACAGGAGAGTATTATGTGACTTATAAACTGAAATTAAGCGACGCACAGATCCAATTCCACGAAGACTATTACATTCAGAATAATAAAGACCTTAAAACCCAATATACTTTTCTCATCGATGAGTTGAATCATTCCGATATCGCATCTTGCTATTCCGAGTGTTCCACCTGTATAGAAAAGCTTGGTACCAAAGAACAGTTTACTGCTAAAATGAAAGCCCTGCTTACACAGCAGAAAGAGCAGAAATTTCCTGGCGAGAACTTTAGCTTCGACGCTCCCGAAATAACAAGCTGGATAAGCAATACATACGATCAGCTGAATAGTGCATGCCAGAATATGCAGGCTTCCTGTCGAGCCACATTCCCTTGCGCAGATAGACTTGCATTGATGAAAATTGATGTGTCGCCTGGTGGGCAATATGCACTGTACGATAGCGCCACTCTTGTACCCACTGATCGCGATGTCAATGTAATGTTACATTACAAAGACTCGGATTTTCCCGACTTGGCCTTCGAAAATGAAGATGGCGTACAAGTGTCTATAAAAACGCTTTCCGAAAGCGAATTTGTTGCTGCTTATATTGTACATCCCGAATGGGCTGATGAATTTGCAAAGTATCACATAGAGTATTGCGGCTATCTCTGGTGTATGAGTAATTCCTATGTCTATGACTTTGAAGATCTCATTAGTAACGTAGTGTCCACAGGTACACAGGCCGTACAGAAAGGGCTTTATAACAGAAATGATATCTATACCCTCCTGAATAAAGATCCCTTATTTAGTGCAGGTAATATTGGCTTTACCTATAAGACACCAATGCAGAATGATTTGGCAGCGTTTTCAAATGCATTGAATTTTTATGTAAAAAATGCCTCAGGTACAACACTCCCTGGAAAAAATATCCTGCAGCTTGTCGATTGGGCTTTGTATTGCAAACCTGCTACTGCTTCCGAAGATGCTGCTGCAGGGTGGCAGAACTGCGCACCTGCCGACGAATGTCGTTCTGTAACCCGCGAATGGGAAATGTATCGCAACTTCTACCTCCAGGTGCGAGGCAAATACGTCAATCGCCTGAAAAAGGATGCCGGATGTGAAAACTGCTTTATAGGCACGGATGGTACATCTCAGCTTTCCGGGAATTGTAGCGATGCACCGGGACAGGGACCAGCTACACCGGTTCCCTGCCCTTCTGTGGCTGAATTCGCACGCCGGGGAGCTAATTATGTTTATTTACAATTGGGGAATACGTCCAGGGAAAGTGAGGATGTTTATTTTGGATATACAGGTGGAGCATTGGGGCGCGATGTAGTACTCCTTGTCGATGAATACTATGCTAACGAGGGGTGGACCGCCGTTCCCACCCGTCATGAAATACCAATACCGGCTGGTCAGCAGGAAGCTTACGTAGGAACGGATATGTTATACATAAATCTGGGCTCACCTGAGGGCGATCCGGAATCTTTCGAAGAAAGAAAGTTTCTGTTGGCTGGTATCTATTGCGGCGAAACTGTTGTAAGCGGCTCTTCAACGCTTTGTAAGGATAATCCCAATTATCCCCGTTATAAGAATAAACGGCGCGTCTTCTTCGATTATGTAGACCTTTCTCCGTTGTTGAATTGCGCTGCAAGTCAGAGTAGTAACGCTGATCAGGTAGCAAGAACAGAAACTTTAAAGAACCTGCAGGCAGACACAGTTAACTGGCGTGTTACGCTCGACGCAGCCATTGCAGATGAATTTGCTGGTAATGCGCAGGCCATGGCAGTTTTAACCAAAGAAAAGCTGAATGAGCTTATCACAAAATTATATGCGGTATCGGCAAGATATATTACAGCATCGCCTGTGAGCGAAATAAAACTCGTAAGTACACTGCCGGCTGGTATGGCCGCTTCTGAATATAATCATCGCTCATTCAGGGAGGTGTTTGTAGCAACTGTTGGACAGTCGCTGGTGAACATCGGCTTTAACGAAAGCCTGCTTGCTTCTCCATACCCTTATGACAAACAACCGGTGGTCGCCAATCCCAATATCGGTGAAGTGACAGCGGATATATGTGCTAACATAGCAGCCTTCAGAGTTAAATGGGTGAACGCTGGTTCGCCGGGTACGTTCCATAAATATCTTAAGGAGCTGCTTACATACGATTATGTGCTTACAGAGGCAGAATTGCAGGACCTGGAAAGTAAGTGTGCCGCTTCTTGCCGCGTTCGCATGTTGAATAATCCCGTTCTCTTGCCGGTAGCTTTCCTGAAGGCGCCGTCTGCAACCATCAATTGCGATGAAGTGACGGCAGGGGTGAATGCGTTTACCCAGGATAACCCGGGCGTAGCCGTTGATACAAGGCTGTATAGGGTACTGCTTACAAATTATCTGAACCACCGTTGGGGGTATACGTTGTCTTTTGATGAATACCTGGCATTTAGAGAACGGGACTGTCTCACTGCGGGTGCAGAACTTTATAACAAACCGGCTAGTGCTTCACCCGAAGTTGATGATTGGGCTTGTACAAATGGCATAATAAAAGAGGCTTGCACAACAGCAGGTTTGGAGTATGAGAAATATATCATTGCAGAAAGAATAAAATTCAGGAATAATTACATCTCTGTTTGTTTAGCCAATAAAGCCGGCGCAAAACTGAAGTTTACTCCAAAAGAATATCATTATACCCTTTATTACTACGACCAGGCAGGTAACCTTGTCAAAACAATTCCTCCCGAAGGCGTAAGTTTCCTTGAAGGTGAAGATTTGGCCCAGGTAGAGACCTTCCGCGGCGATAATCCTGAAGTTTGCCTGGAGTACAATGGCCCTACTGTTGAAGATAAAAATGCGACGTTGAACAACGTTAGCGCGCAACTCTTAGCAGGAGCGGGCAAAGGCATTGAATTTTGGCTGTACCATCAGAATAACGAAAACTTTACCCGTCACGTACGCTTCATCACTCCGGACAAGAAGTTCTTTTATCAGTTGGCGATTCGCGATAACAAGATCTGGGCCGAGTTGTATTCGATGCAACCCGATGGTGCTGGCGATATTATTGTTACTGAGAGTAACCATGCTTACGCTGATTTAAGTGGACTGCCGCGTCCTTTGCAAAGCTGGACACATGTAGTGTTACAATCTGTCAGCAATACATTATCTACCGGCGATGACCTTCAGTTATATGTTGATGGAGAAAAGCTTAATACGATAAGTACTTCTCCATCCGTGCCCGGTTATCCTTTCGATTGGGGTATAGAAGCGGCATTGTCGGATGCGGCAATGGTCTTGCCTGCCCAGGAGCTGGTATCTCTAAAACAGTTACGTTTGTACAGAAGGCCTGCTACGGATGCCGAGGTCTGGGCGAACTACAAAAATCCTTGCCTCACGCCGCGTGATCTTTTGGCTCAATGGGCATCTGCCAACCCAACTAATGTTCAAACGAATCCATTAACAGTTTGGGGGCGTTTCAATATCCCTGCGGTGGAAAGCGAAACTACCGTAGGTGGTACGATAGAATGGGCCGGCCGGACAATTCTTCCGAAACATGGGCTGCCTACAGTTTATCAATACAACAGCCTGAATCAGGTTGTAAAACAAACCACTCCGGATGCCGGCATCTCTGAATTCTATTACGATAGAGTAGCCCGTTTGGTTGCCTCTCAGAATGCCGAACAAAAAAATCCTGTTGGGGGCGGTACAGCTGATAATCCTGCCAATAGGTTTAGCTATACTGTATACGATAAGCTGGGCAGAATTACCGAGGTAGGTGAAAGAAGTGGTACCTCTATAGCTATGTCTACCGATGTAGCGCGGGATTCAACAAGTCTTTATAATTGGCTGAATCAAGGCGTCTGCCGCCAGGTTACCCTGACGGCGTATGATGAAAAGCCCTTCTGGGCTCCGGCTGATCTTACTTTGAAAAACCTACGTAAACGTGTTGTTGCGACAGCTTTATTGTCTTCCGGAACTAACGGCAATATTAACAGGGAGGCAGCAACCTATTACAGCTATGATGCCATTGGTAATGTAGATATTCTTCACCAGGAAAACAAACAACTCGCCCAGCAGGAAAAGCAGTTCTTTCCAGCCAGTACAGGACTGAAAAAAATCGTTTATGACTATGACCTGGTAAGTGGTAAAGTAAACAAAGTAAAATATCAGGACGGGAAATATGATCAGTTCTACTATAGCTACCGCTACGATGCCGAAAACCGTCTGATCGAAGCTTTGTCTGGCCGTGATCTGGATGTGCTTTCCAGCGATGCCAGGTACACCTATTATCTCCATGGCCCGCTGGCGCGTATGGAACTAGGCAAAAATCAGGTACAGGGTGTTGACTATGCTTACACATTGCAAGGGTGGCTGAAAGGTGTAAATGGTCAATTCCTGGATGCAACTAAAGACATGGGAGGCGATGGTTATTCCACCATGCACCACGACGTTGCAAAAGATGCGATAGCGTTTACCCTCGGTTATTATGCGAATGATTATAACCCGATCGGCTTAAATGCGTCCACGCCCGCCTTTGCCAAGTCCTACAGTCATCCGCTGCCAACCGCCGCAGAAGAATCTGGCAAAGAACTGTATAATGGTAACATTAGCTACAGCACCTATGCCTATTCGCATCTACCTCAGGCCAGCAGTGGTTCTGTTGTTGGTAATAGTTATCGTTACGATCAGTTGAACAGGTTAATATTAGCCAACAGGCATAACAACCTGACAAACGATAATAGCGCATGGAGTAATAATGCGATTAGTGATGAATATAAAGAAAAGCTCACCTACGATGCCAATGGCAATATCCTGACATTAAAAAGGACTGCGCCAGCAACAGGCGTCGATAAGCTGATGGACAACCTTACCTACAAATACAATGTAGATAACAATGGTAAGCTTGTAAACAACCGGCTCAGGCATGTTGAAGACACTGTTGATTCGTCTAAATTTGCAGAAGATATCGACGGTCAGACTGCCGATCATTACAAATATGATAACATCGGCAATCTGGTAAATGAAGGTAGCGACACGATCAAATGGAATGTCTATGGAAAGATTGCCAGTGTGTACAAATCCGGAAATAAGAGGATTTCTTATAGCTATGATCCTGGAGGAAACCGTATCACCAAGGATGTAGACAATGTAAACACCTACTATGTTCGTGACGCTCAGGGCAATGTATTGGGCGTATACCTGAAAACCGCTACCAATTGGGAGTGGAAAGAGCAGCATCTTTATGGTAGCAGCCGTCTTGGAATATTAACTCCCAAACTTGTTGTAAATTCATCAACGTCTGATAGCTATTCCGGTCCCGGCTCAACAGAATACGTAGGCAACAGGCTCTTTGAATTAACCAATCATTTGGAGAATGTGCTGGCGACGGTGTCGGATAAAAAGATGCTAGATGGAGGCGGAGAAGGGTGCTATAGAGCGGATGTGGTGAGTGCTCAGGACTATTATCCTTTTGGGATGCTTATGCCTGGGAGGAGTTACAATGCTGGAGGATATAGGTATGGGTTTAATGGGAAGGAGAATGATAATGAAGTGAAGGGAGAGGGAAATCAGCAGGATTATGGGATGAGGATTTATGATCCTAGGCTGGGAAGATTTTTGAGTGTGGATCCATTGACGAGAGAATATTCGCACTATACCCCATATCAGTTCGCTGGCAATATGCCTGTTTGGGCTACGGATTTGGATGGATTAGAGGAGTATTATTATAATCTTACTTTTGATAAGCAAGGACAAGCTCATCTTCAACTAACTAAGACTGTAACCGAAAAGTCTTTTCTATGGTGGAAATGGACTCCATTGGAAAAGAAGATTATAAGCTATAATGGCGATACATATGAATTTACAGCTGGTGGAAATAGTGTGTCCCCAGTAACTGATTTAGGGGCTAATTCGTTTGCCAATCTGGATCAATTCATGCAAGGTGCTTACGGTAAGTGGAAATTTGAGTCTGTTTTTTACAGTACATGGGCGAAAGCTCTATCAGATATTTCTGTATATGCAGAAGGAGCTGCTGACGATGTTGCTATTGGTAGGTCGCTCGGGGCAGCTAATAAAGCAACTCCTGAAGGCAATGCTAATAGGCCAACTATTGCTGCGAATGGAGGTAGTAGTGAGGCTGTGGCTTCCAATAAAGCCTCAGGTCCTAGTAATACGACTCTTCAACAAAGAGCAAATGAAATCCATTCTGCTTTACCTGAAGCTACACAGAGAAGGACGACGACAGCAGTTGCCGAAGCAAGAAACGCAGATGGTTCGCCTGTGACATTGGTTGCGTCTAGTGAGAAGGTGCTTCGTCCTGCTCAAAGACGTATACTCCAACCGGGAGAGGTCTCCGTGAAGGGGAATGGGCATGCAGAAGCCACCATAATGAACCACGCTAGTCAGAATGGAATAGAAGTGAAAAATGTCGCGGCAAGCAGACCTATTTGTCCCAATTGTGCTGAATCTATTAATAACGGCGGAGCTAGGCCTGCTAGTCCTTTAAAACGACCTCCGCCAATTAGTTCAGATCTACCGGGAGCTGCTCAACGATAGACAATGGGTAATTAATTTTTTAAATTAAGATTGCCATTGAAACCCTGTAATTGTAACAGGGTTTCAATGTCTGTTTTATTTATGTTTTCTATTTTTTCTAGATATAATATGATGCCTTTCTGAATATCCAACTCTTTAATCATTAGTGGATCTCGCAATATTTTTTCTTCAAATTCTGGGTCAGCGTTGTAATCCATTTTATTTTTCTCTTGTATGTACATATCTATGGAATCAGTCGCGAAAGTTGATATATCACTAAGCCTTAGTGGATTTTTGTCTAAAATAAACTCAAGAGCTTCAGAAACTGATGTGCAAGCATCTAATGCTGAAGATGCTAAAACTGTATTAAAATGCTCGGGGAAAGGGGTTATTGTGTCTAAGGATTTTATAAGATTATGTGTGATGTTTTTGGGGAACTTGGCAAATATATTGGCGTATACATGATTAATTGCTGTTCTAAGTATTTGGGGTGCTCCAAAATTAAAATGGATGGAGAAATATTCATAATTGGGATAAAGTCGCTCACATGTTAAATATGCGAAGGCTAATTGCTTAGAGTAGCTTAATTGACTTATTGAGGCCATATGATTCGTCTTTGTTTACGTGTAAACTGCAATGTTGCTACTTTTTTGCAAAAAAAGTAGCTTGGGGAAAGCTTTTTTCGAAAGTAAATGATAAGCTTAAGCTTCGCTAATAATATATTCTATGACAACTAAAGTAAAAGGTTCTGAATTGGATATCTCTTTTATATGCTATTATGGGGATTGAGAGAATGAATTCTTGTGGTACTATTGTGATGAATCTTTTGAATTAATGTCTGCAATCCTTGATGATTACTAGGACAAGATCGGCTATGATTACAAAAATAGGTTACAAGTAACGAACAAATGATTCGGCTGATGTCTTACTATTCTGGTTCACTTACGGAAGGGGCTACGTATCAACTTTCTAAGTTCGCAAATGCACCTGTAGTTGCTCCTCAAAGCTGGCTGTCTATAACAAATGGTGCCGGTTTTATGCCCACCCAAAGTGTTAAATGTTGGAGATAAGGTGTATCCCTCCGGAAAAGTACCCTGCACCGTTTATGCCTTATGTGTCCAGTTATGCGGTAAGAGTTGACTAATCTGGTTAATGGGATGCATGGCGATCCTTTCCAAAACATCTTTCATCCAGGCAAAGGAGTTAATATCATTCAACTTGCAGGTGCCCAACAGCGAGTATAACATTGCGCTTCTTTGTGCTGCTTCATGGCTTCCGGCAAAGAGGTAATTTTTTCTACCCAGCGCCACTGGTCTTATGGCATTTTCAACCTTGTTGTTATCTATGTTCAGCTTACCATCAGTAGTGTAAGCGGTTAAGCCGTTCCATAGTTTTATGCCATAGGCAAGGGCTTTGCCTATAGCACTTTTGGACGTTACTTCCATATAAGCCAGTTTCATCCATTCATGCAAGGCGGTGAGCACAGGTACAGCCTCGCGCTGTCTTAATGATAGCACTTCATCTGCTTCCAAAGATGCCTCCCTTGCATTGCGCTCCAGGTTATATAATAACTGTATCTGCTCTAATGCATAGGTGGCACGTGCTTCGTCGTTTTTTAAAGCATCATAAAATTTACGTCTCGCATGCGCCCAGCAATGGAACAGGGTAATGTCCTTCTCTTTATTCAGGAAGTTGTAACCACTATATCCATCGGTTTGTATATGTCCTTTGAAGTCTTTCAGCATATCCGCAGGGCCTTCCCTGCCACGGCCAAGCTGGTATTCAAAAAATACAAGGTCTTTTAGTGAGTTGTGATAAACCCAGTAATAACCTCTATGAGTTTGTCCCTGTTTGTCTTTATCCAGTACCTGTATCGGCGTCTCGTCAACATGCAGGTAAGCACTATCCATCGCTTCTTTGAGCAGCGACTGGTAAAGCGGTGTAATGAGTTGGCAGGTGTTGGATACCCAATCTGTTATAGTGGAATAAGGTATGTTTATTTTTTCTCTGCTGAAGCGTTACTGCTGGCGATGCAGTGGCAGATGATCAAGATATTTATCAATCACGATCTGCGTTAATAAGCCAGGGCCTGCTATTGCTTTGGGTAAAGGGCGTTCGGGTATCGGTGCTACCAGGAAACTTATATTATCAGGCGCTATGTATTTAGGACGTACCAGGCGGTTGACATAGAGCTTACCGGGCTCGTATTCCAATTCTTCGGTTACTTCTTCTCCTAAATGGCGGTATCCTTCGGTGGATTGTTCCGGCTCTATTATTTTTTCACGACGTTCCAGGTGTTCCGGCAGCTTCATACGGGAAGGTATGCTGGCTGGTTTTGTCTCGGTTTTGAGGTGGGTATAAGAGATCTTACGGGCTTCAATTACGCTGGTTGTGGCTAAGGCTTCAGCCTCTATATTCAGGGAGAGCTGACCCGGTATGGAAGTGCTATGGAACTGCTCCGTTTTGGCGCCGAAGATCATGCGCTTTAACTGAGCTAACTCTGATTTAAGTAGTTCTGTTTGCACTAACTGTGCTTCATATAACACTTTATAATCCTGGGTATCCTGCATGTGTAGCAAAGATCGGATAATGCAGCATTGGCGAATTACATCGATTTGTTATCCACTGATTTTTAGCTGATGTTGATATCTTTTATGATGTTTGACACTCTTTAATATAACACCCTGGAGTAACAGGCTTAACTGTTGATGGGTAAGAGCAGATGTAGCGGGAAGTTCATAAGTACCGCGTTCCAGGCGTTTGTGGTACAAAGCAAAGCCATCACCTTCCCAGAGAAGTAATTTGATATGATTTTTACGCCGGTTAAGGAAGACATAAATGTCGCCACTGAGTGCGTTAGAGTTCATCTGATTGGTAACTATGCCGCTGAGGGAGTCAAACCCTTTACGCATGTCGGCATGCCCCTGGAACAGGAAGTAACGGCAACTGGCGGATAGATGTGGCATAAGAACTAACCCATCAGGGACTTTAGATATTCTATACTTACAGGTTGATGAAGGATAAGGCGGGTGCCATTTGTAAAATGGCATTCTGCAAACGGCTGACCTTGCCAGGAGGGCGAAGGTATCTGTACAAACGAGTTGCTGCCCGAATGCTCATCGCGAAACTTGCGGTACCAATAATGAAAAATAAAGTACTTGATCGCTTTTTGCTCGCAATAGGCTTTTTGATTCAAGCCAGACTGTTGCCACTCACGAACCATTGCATACATGCTTGACTGCATGGAGGATTTACGTTCCATTAGTTTTCCTTTTTGCAAAGCTAAAAACAACAGCGCCTAAATAATGGGCACTTCACCGGAGGGATACGTTGTTCCTAATGCACGAGGTAGCGTTAGGCCAGAAGGCTATAAGCTTGGAAACTCTCTTGAAGTGAAAAACTATAATCTAGCCACGGAAAAGGGAATTAAAAGTATGTTAAATAATGTTGTTTCTCAAGTGCGAAAAAGAGTAGCTAACTTGCCTAAAACACAATACAGAATGTAGTGTTAGATGTAAGAGGACAAAATCTTACTTCACAACAAATGATGAAAATTAGGAGTCGTTTGGCTGCTCAAACAGGTCCTGATGTAAATATTTCATTTAAATATGAATAAATTGACTGAAAATTTTAACTGGTCTTCGCTATTCGATTTAGATTGGGGGCAGATTACTCCAGATGGCTATAATGAGGAGCTTAATCAGGTCTTGCATGTCTTTAATTTTGATATGTCTTCTAAAGAAAATCTGAAACGTATTCTTTCATATATAACGGGCAGGATAATTTGGATGAGCTATAACGCTCCTTTAGGTTCGAGCCATAGAGTTGTACTTGATATTCGAGGCCAACCTTTTGCCTTATTGGATAGAGCAAAAAAGATAAAAAATAGCATCATTGAGCAATTGCAACTAAGAGATTTTACTGCAGAAATTAATATAGAAATTCTAATATAAAGAAATGGCTTTTTGTTTACTGGTTGAACCGCCTCTTGGCTTTCAAAAATGGGAAGATTTGAGCTCTAAAATGAGGATCTTCGCCTTGCATGGTGTTGAAAGTTTTCCTATTCTGGATATGGAGAACTCTGGGAGTTGTTATGTAGGGTTGTCTATTCCACGTAGTAAGGAGGTGGCTATTGTCATAGAAATATTTATAGAATGTATTTTTTTTCTTTTGGAAGAAAAGTGCAAGGTTTTTGAGTTGTATTCGTCTCTAGAATTAACGAAAGAAAATGCATTGCCATTGGCTCAAAAATTTTTCGTAGGCAATTAAAATTTAATAAAGAAGGAGGTGGGGAGGTTGAAAGGCTTTAAATTGATAATATTGCAAATTTGCTACTGTTATAATAGGGCGTTCCCTGAACTGTGTGTATGATACTCGTTATAATTTTACCCTGCGACTTGATTTTGAATAATGCATTCTTCAGAAATAAGAGCCTGAGGTGTTTAAATGATCATCTCCAATGTAGCTGCTAAGAGATTAGGGGAAAGGGTTGTTCGATACAAGCCATTGTTGCTATATATGCATTCGTATCCAATATCAGTTTCTATGTGTTTGTGAAGAATCTCTTGGTCAATATAAAGTTATTCCAATACATTGACTATGCCAATCCCTTTGGGTTATGTTTTGAAAAACAGTGCTGGATTTCTCGGCATTGCATTATAAACATTATGATGCCTCCATATTTTTTACCTACGATTTGCGGGGTAAAGTCGACACATTGTTGCAGGATTAAGCTGCTTTATTTCCCGGCAATACTAACGATAGGTTTAAACGTATCTGCTACTCGTACGATCTGATCAGCGGAAAGGTAAACGGCGTTAATTATCAGCCAGATTCTTCTGATGCTTTTTGTAATAGGTATTATTATGGTTCGGAGACCAGGATTACCAGTGTTTTATACCGTAGTATAAACGCAATAGCAATCCTGCTGGTGGGAAGTCGCTGGCAATGGATAACCTGACCTATGATTACTATGCCAATAAAAATCAGCTAAAACATATCGGAGATGAAATAAGCTACACCGACAATTACAGCGAGGACGTCGGCAACCAATCCAATGCATCAAATTATGAATACGATGCAATAGGAAATCTGAAACGCGATTATGCTGGCAAGGTGGCTGTTACGTAGAATGTGTATGGGAAAATAAAAGGTATAACTAAAGATGATGGCACCCAGATCGACTATACCTATGATGCTTCCGGTAACGTGTAGGAAAGATGGTAACAAGTAGTGGCATTGCAATCACAACCTTATATGTAAGAGACGCCAGCGGCAATGTGATGAGTGTTTATGAACGAACAGGCAATGCTTCATTGGTACAGGTGGAAACCCACCTGTACCAATGAAGCCGTTTAGGTATTCAAAAACAGCTAACGGTGTCGCCGTCTACAGTCAGTGTCGCGACCGGTTACGGGCTAGGAATATTAAGTACCTTCACCCGTGGAGAGAAGTTCTTTGAGTTAAGCAATCATTTAGGGAATGTGCTGGCAACGGTGTCCGATCGCAAAACAGCAGTTAGCGGAAATGGCGCCACTGTCGATTACTATAATGCGGATGTGGTAGCTGCGCAGGATTATTATCCGTTCGGTATGCTTATGCCAAGTCGCAACTACAATGCTGCTGGCTATAGATATGGGTTTAATGGACAAGAAAAGTCGGACAGAAATTGAACCTAACGGCAATAGCATTACCGCAGAGTTCTGGCAATATGATGCACGCATAGGACGAAGTTGGAATACCGATCCGGTGGTCAATGTTGGGGAGAGTCCTTATGCGACATTTAATAATAATCCTTTGGTTAATAGTGATGATCCAAAGGGGAGTGAGCCGGAAAGGCCAAAGGCAAGCGGCGTTAAAGAGGGGGAATCTCAAAGCACATCTGAGACAACTTATGCAAGCTTGCACAATACACCCTACAACAAAGACTACGAATTGGTTTTGGCATGCTGGTCCCGGTGAATATAATACTAAGGCTGGTTGGTATACATCTGAGGAATATCAACATGTATTAAAGCCTGTAGCGCGAGATTTGGCTGGTTTCTGGGTATGTATTCTAATGCAGGGTTTGCTGGACATAATTGGACCAAAGATGAAAAGGCGGCAGTTTCTCGTAGCAGATTTGGACGATTTATTGGAACAGGATTATCTGAAGGAGCTGTTGATATTATTACACATATTAAATAGCTATATGAGTTTATTTAATTTTTTTTTCAAAAAAAAGAAAACCATAACTTATTTAGGTAGGGGTGGCCTAAAGTATTTTAATGGTAAAGATGAATTTTATATAGATACCAATAATTATTACGGAAAACATATTTCAATTGAAATATTATGGAATAATATTACGCCAGTTGATGAGAAAGGGAATGTTACAGAAACGGAAAAAAAGAAAATTGCTTTAAATGTAAAAAAAGAGCTAGAAAATGATGGTATACATGTTGAAATAACTCCCCCTTTATCTATAGATTTCATAATTGAAAATGAATAAGTAAAGGGGCTAATTCTTATTTGACAGGTAGGTTTATGAGCAAGAATGTTTCTAAGTGATTTCGATGGTATTCTGGTCATTGAGTAAATGAAGTTGATGTATTGGCAATCAAGATGCCATCATGGCTAGGGCGGATAAGGCTAAAAGCGTGGGCCATTTAGATATGAAGCTTTAAATGGAATGAAGACCAGCGACATTGATGCATTTATTATCCTAAGAGAGGCTATCCCGCTTTCAGGTGTGTAGGCTGCCCTTATTTTCGATCCAGCGGCACAACCTTCCATACTTATTTCACCTGCACCTTCCCATCATGTTTCACCGGTGAACATCCCCTAAACCAAATATTCCCAGAGTTCCCGCTTGCTTTCACCTCCACCTCCTTACCCGGCACAACAAACTGCACCTGTGAAAAAAGAAGCTCCTTACTATCCAACACGCTTATTGCCGGATCCTTCGAATAAATCACGGCATTCCGAACCGTAAACCCCTTAACATCCACAGCCGAAAACAGCATATCCGAATAACTAACCACATTCTCCAGCAACACATTGTACAAAGGCCTTTCCGGAATAGCATTCACCCGCACAAAATGACTCGATTTCTCAATAATAATATCTCGCGCCACAATGTTCCCATACGCCGGCGTCAAGGCATTGATCTTCCTTGCCGGTAATCTCTCCGCAAGCTCACCTACATGCTGCGTGCTTCCCAGCATATCCCAGTCAAAAGCCATTCTATGCAACTTCATTCTTATCCGTTCGTAGTAAAGGTGTTCACCGCCACCACCTCTGGGCCGGCGTGTCTTAAAACGTACACCCACACCCGTATTGTCAAACACACAATCATGAACATACAAGTTCCGGATCATGGCCGCAGTTTCACTGCCGCACGTAATGCCACCATGACCTTCCCGCGCAAGAGAATACCGTACAACAATATTCTCTGAAGGACGGTTAACACGAAGCCCGTCCTCCCCGCGTCCCGACTTGATAGTAAAACAATCATCCCCGCAACTCAATGTACAATACTCTATCAGCACATTACTGGATGATTCAATATCAATCCCGTCACCCCTCGGTATGCCCACTGAATTGACAGTCACGCCGCGTATGATCACTTTGTCGCAATACACCGGAACAATATTCCAGAAGGCGGTATTCTCGAGTGAAACTCCTTCAATCAATACATTCTTACAGTTGGTAGGAGAAATAAACATCGGCAGGAAGATATTGCTTCCATTATATCCTTCAAACACCCTTTTCTCAACAGGTGTTTCATAAGAAACATAGTTCTCGATAGGCACAGTATCCATCACTTGCTTCAGTACCGACCCATGCTTATCAGGCCCGATCAGTTTGCCTTTACCTGTTATTGCTATATTCTCCTGCCCATTGGCATAAATGCAGGCGCCCAGCGACATCAATTCTATCCCTTCATTACGCGTAAATACTGCTGGACGGTAATCCTCCACTTCTCCGCTAAAAGCCAGTTCCGCTCCCTTTGCTATATGAAGATTGACATTACTCTTGAGTATTAATCTGCCTGTAAACCATTTTCCTTTCGGAATAACTACAGTGCCGCCGCCATGTTTGCTGACTTCATCAATAGCCTGTTGAATAATGGAGGTTGCTTTTATCTTTTCCTTAGCCCCAAGGAACGAAATAGTAATCGAATAATCCGGGTAAACATATTTTTCGAATTGTATCATCTTAAACGGCGCATGAACAGGAGCAATAGTATCGGGCAGATATAAAGCACCAACCTGTCCCAGTTTGGGAACAGAATCCATCCATTTCGCGTGTTGGTCAACCTGCGCAAAGGCGGTAGCAGTGATGCCGCTGAATAATAAAAAGAAAAGGAAAACACAATAATGCAGTTTAGGCCAGCAGGTAGAACTATAATAACCCTCGTTGTTGCACATAGAAGAGATAAATTAGTGATCCCGCCAAAAATAGGCGACGAAAGCTATCTGGCAAACAATTACTGCAGGTCCTTGTTACACATTCACAGATGTTTAGGATGTTGCATCACTGATTTGATGACGAAAGTCATTTTTTAAAAGGCCAAAATAATTTATACTTGTTACATAAATCCACTCAATCGCTTGCTATGAAGTCAACCCGTTTGCTTAACTATTTATGCAACCTGCAGTTGAATTCTTTTCTGCAATGCAGAGGAGTTTTGCTCAATATCCTGGCCGTGCAGCATGCAAAAATGTTGTCCTGTATACTTATTCATCTCCCGCTTTCCCGAAGTATACTTAAAGAGCTATAATTCTGTCAGATTGAAATAAGTTTAATAACCCATACAAGACGCTCTTTCCACGAGAAATACTTGTATGGGTTGTCCTTCGTTAGAAACTATTTACGCGGCGACCAGTGCGTCTGAACAATCTTCCAATGTTTATCAGCTTCAAGCCTGTACACCTCGCTGCAATGCCACTTATGCACTTTCTCTCCTTCATAAGAGGTTAGGTCAAATGTTAATACAGCCATTTCACTTGTTGCCGTAACCTGTGGGTGCAGCATTTCATATCGTGTTACCTGTACCTGACCTTTCATTGGCTCATAATATTTTTGCAGCTTATCAAGCCCGTCAAGACGCGATTCAAGAAAAGGATCGAAATAAGTAACATCCTTTGCTGAAATGTCAAGATATCCCGATGGATCTCCGTGATTCCATTTCTCAAGAGCCGCCTTTTCCATGGCTATGATAGTGTCTGCAACGCCCGGAACTTTTTCCTGCGAATAACTCATTTTCATAAAGAAAATTAAGGTTAATAATAGTATTTGTTTCATGCCATAAAACTAAATGCTCAGGCGCAGGGAGCTGTGTAAAAATCACGAAGGAAATGACAGTTTTCAGGGGAGTTTTCGCTCTCGGAATGCTAATGGTGTAAGCTGGGTATGCGCTCTGAATGATCTTACAAAATAAGTTGTATTCTCATAATGCAGATGCGCTGCTATCTCGTCAATGCCCATATGCGTATACAGCAAAAGCCTTTTGGCTTCCGTTATAGTCCTGTCCAAAATATATTTTTTGACACTGACTGCATAGCATTCTTTTACAAGGTTATTCAGATAGCCACTGGTAATGTGCAGCTCGCGTGCGTAATAGGCCACAGATCTTTCCTCGATGAAATGAACGTCTGCTAATTGAGTGAACCGTTCTATATATCTGTTGTTTAGCCGCTTCATGCATAATGGAAAAGTCTCCACGAATTTCCTGTTCAGGAAAATAAGAGCCTGGTATAATAGAGCCCGCAACATATGTTTGTCGGCATTCCCGGAAACAGGTATTTCTGCTTTAATATCTTTTAGCAACGTTGTCAGCTTTAACAGATCTTCAGAAACTAATTCCAATACAGGAGAAACTGCGCCAGGCTGAAAATAGGAAAGCTGCCGGGTGAACTGCGCATCATTGAAGAACGTGTGCAAAAACTCGTCTTCGAAAATAAGAGCATATCCTTTAGGCGCTACGGCGGTATCCCATTCACGTATCTGTCCCGGCGAAGAAAAGAAGATATACCCCTGTTTCAGTTGTTGCTTGCAACCGTTGATAGAAAGTGTGCCGCAGCCGTCAATGATAATAGTGATGTCGTAATACGACAAGCGTTGTAGCGGTGATGTCTTAATGTATTTGTCCAGGTCTTCAAGCCAGATCAGGTCAATCAATAGCTCATCTCCATACTTCGTTCTGAAAAAGTCGTACTGGGCAATAACGTCTTTTTTACTAAGGTTTTCCAAATGCTGGCATTTACTTACTAAGTGAAGTTAATAGTTTTGTACCCTTTCGCATTGGAATTCAGCTCGTTTAATGATCAAAGGTCGAAAACGCGGTAATTGCCCTTTAAAAAGTATTATTTTTTTCGTAAATTTAACCATGTCAAAAGATCTCGCCATCATAACAGTATTCAATATAGTAGCAGTTGTCTTCTATTGCTTCCCGCCAAAGAAAATCAATCATTTGTATGGCTATAGAACAATAGCTGCCATGTCTTCTCCGGAAACATTTATAATGGCCAATAAATATGCCTCCAGGTGTCTGCTTCTGGCTGCGATAATAAATACAATACTGGTACTGTTGCTCCTGTTAGCCAACCTGTTGTTTTATCCCTTTTCAGTCTTTACTACATTGGCTGCGCTCGTTATAACCATTGTCTCTACCGAAAAAAAGATCAGTAAATACCGTTCTGAACATCCGCAGAACAACCAGTAATCAGCAACAGCCTTATAATGCTGCCGGAGGCCATGTGGCGTGCGCTATTGTCCGCCTGTTATAACCGATCCGTCTTTCATCCATCGGATGCCTGCCTCCATCTACCATCTATTCTTCCTATCTTAGGTATCATAAAATAAGAACGATGAACGCTGCCCATACCGATCTCTTCCAGTCTCCCGACTATTTCCAGGTCGATGACCTGCTCTCCGAAGAACATCTCGCTATTCGCGACGCTATCCGCGCCTTCGTTAAAAAAGAAATTTCGCCCATTATAGAAGACTACGCCCAGCGCGCAGCATTCCCCGAACACCTGGTTCCCTTACTCGGACAAATGGGCTGTTTCGGCCCCACTATCCCGGCCAGCTATGGCGGGGGAGGACTCGACTATATCAGCTACGGCCTCATGATGCAGGAACTGGAACGTGGCGACAGTGGCATACGCTCCACCGCCAGCGTACAGGGCTCACTCGTAATGTACCCCATCATGGCCTATGGCAGCGAAGAACAAAAACAGAAATTGCTGCCTCGTCTGGCCTCAGGCGAATGGCTGGGCTGTTTCGGTCTCACTGAGCCCGATCACGGCAGCAACCCCGCAGGTATGTTAACCCGCTTTACCGATGCCGGTGATCACGTCATCCTCAACGGAGCCAAAATGTGGATCAGCAATGCTCCCTACGCCCGCCTTGCCGTCATATGGGCGAAAGACGACAATGGTGAAGTCAGGGGCCTCATTGTAGAACGTGGTATGGAAGGCTTTTCAACACCCACTACCCACGGCAAATGGAGCCTCCGGGCCAGCGCTACCGGCGAACTGGTATTCGATAATGTGAAAGTGCCGAAAGAAAATATCCTGCCCGGCGTAAAAGGCATGAAAGGACCGCTCGGCTGTCTTACAAAAGCACGCTACGGCATCGCCTGGGGCGCACTTGGCGCCGCTATGGATTGCTACGACACTGCCCTGCGTTACAGTAAAGAACGCATCCAGTTCGATAAACCCATAGGTGCCTTCCAGCTGCAGCAGAAAAAGCTGGCTGAAATGATCACGGAGATCACGAAAGCACAACTGCTCGTATGGCGCCTCGGTGTACTCATGAACGAAGGAAAAGCAACGCCCACTCAGGTAAGTATGGCCAAGAGAAACAGCTGTGAAATAGCTGCAAATATTGCCCGTAATGCTCGCCAAATGCTCGGCGGCATGGGCATCACAGGTGAATACAGCATCATGAGGCACATGATGAACCTCGAAAGTGTCATCACTTACGAAGGCACGCACGATATCCACCTGCTCATTACAGGCATGGACGTCACCGGCTTCAACGCATTCAAATAAGGCAGAAAACGCAAAAAGAACTAAAAAAGAACCTGGAGTAAAACAGCCGCTTTGAGTATGCCATAAACGAACCTCGATCGCACTCGTATCGCATTTGTATCGCACTCGTATCGCACTTGTATCGCACTTACCCCGGAATTATAGCCACAGGCGGCAGCACTTTTCTCCCGGAAAGCAGTTCGTTCGTTTTCGCTTCCCCGGAAGAAAACTGCCGTCAGCTCTTTCAATGCGGTAATAAATGCAGCAGAATTATCCCCGCCTGCCCGCAAACAAACCTGCGGGTGAAATCAACTCCTTATGAGCTCCAAAGGCGCTATTGCAATACGCCCTCCCGGTAAGCATGCCCTATCAACTGGTGCGAATTTAGTAATTGCATCTTTTTCAACATGTTACGACGGTGAGTTTGTACGGTTAGTACACTGATCTCGCAGGCTTCGCTGATTCTTTTGCTGGTGTATCCTTGCGCCAGGAACTTTAAGATCTCTATTTCGCGCGCAGTAAGGGTATTACTGATCAGTAAAGGTTGTTGGGTATCGGTTATCATAATGCAGCTTATATGACAACAAAAATGCTGCTTGAATCCTATTCTTGCAATACCTATTTAGGGGTATTTTTTAACAATACCCCTGACGATTTCAATTTTACGATTTCCTTTTTTGTTAGTATCTATGCCCAAATTCAGGATACAATATGAAGTTTTTTCTGCTGGGTATGATGGGTACTGGTAAAAGCTTTTGGGCGAAAAAGATGGCCAAAAAGAACAAATCCGGAGCCTACGACCTGGACCACCTGATAGAATCCCTGGAAGACAGGACTATCTCCGAATTGTTTGCCGAAGAAGGTGAAGCCTGGTTCCGACAGGCGGAAGCCAAATTATTACGCTGGTTTGGCGAAAAAAAGAGTTTCGTGCTCGCTACAGGAGGCGGTACTCCCTGTTTTAATGAGAACATGGAATGGATGAATAAACACGGGATCACCATCTGGATCGATTCGCCCATAGAACTGATGGTACAACGCCTCATCCCCGAAAAAGACCACCGACCCCTCATCCGTGAACTGAGCGATGCCCAGCTGGCCGATTTCTTAACCGCAAAACTGGCCGAAAGAACCCCCTTTTACCAAAAGGCAACTTATCACCTCAAAGGCGACGACGTCAACGAAAAGAATTTGATGAACATAATAAAGAAACATGCATAAAGGATACCTCAGACTGGCAGTGTTGCTGGGAGCGCTGGCCGTAATACTCGGCGCGTTCGGCGCACACGGATTGAAAAAAATAGCACCGGAAAACGCAGTTGCGATCTTCGAAACAGGGGTGCGTTACCAGTTTTACCATGTATTCGCGATCGCGCTCACAGCCATTTTGTGGAAAGAGTTCCCGAATAAGTGGATCGAAAGGGCCGGTGTGGTGTTTCTCATAGGTATCATTCTCTTCAGTGGCTCCATCTATACGCTCACATGGCTTATCAGCGCTAACATTACCGGTGCACGCTGGATAGGCCCGCTGACGCCTACAGGAGGTATCTTCCTCATCGCAGGCTGGCTTTGCCTGGCCATGGGCATAAAAGCAGAAACAAAGAAACCCGGGTCCCCCCAGGTTTAATGCTTTTTTAAATCCCCCATATCCGATAATTCGTAACTTTTCAGAGAAAAGATAGCCAAACGGAACAAAGGCCTGGCGTAAATAGGCGCATCCTACGCAATTAAGCGTAGAGCCCCTATCGGAACAACGGTTCATCATCGTCCAGTAACTCACGCTCTATTTCTTCCATCTGAACAATATCCCATGCCTCACTTTCCGTAGGCGTGGTGTTCAGTAACTCAAGTAGAGCCAGCTCTTCCAGGGCAGCCTCAACAGCTGCCGGTATCTCGCATATCACGAAAGAAGTGCTGTTTTCGTAGAACTTTTGTTGCAGGTTTACCAATTCTGTCGCAACATTCAGTTCCATCTTTTCTGTGTGTTTCAGGTTGAGAACAATGTTTTTTATGTCTTTTTGCAGGTAGGGTAGCAGTAATTGACTGAAGGACGCTGCTAAATTGTCAGATAATACAGGTTCCTCCGGTGTCACAACAGTAAATTTTTCCTTGGTATCAATTTTGACCTGCATATTTTGTATTATTAAATGATTAACACGGTGTGCATAAAAGCATGCTGTTCAGGGTCAAAAATATTTGTTATAATTGTATCACCACTAATAATTTTTATCATGGACAATAACTTTTCAGCCCAGGTAAAAGAGATCATTTCGTTTAGTAGGGAGGAGGCACTTAGGCTGGGAAATGATTTCATTGGAACAGAACACTTGTTATTAGGCTTGATTCGGGAAGGTGAGAATACAGCTATAAAGATTCTTAAACAGCTGAATGTGGATTTGTATGAGCTGAGAAAAGAGGTCGAACTGGCTGTTAAAGATAAAACCGGAAAGAATATCGCTAATATAAACAGCCTGCCGCTGACTAAGCAGGCCGAAAAAGTAATACGGGTAACTGTACTCGAGGCGAAAGCACTGAAAAGCCCCCTCGTTGAAACAGAACACCTGATGCTATCCATTCTCAAAAACAAGGAAAATATCGCTACCCAGATCTTAGGTCAGTTCGATGTGGACTACGATGTTTTCAGAAATGAATTAGGTATGGTAAGAAGCAATGAACCTAGAAGTGAGTACACCGAAGACAACGACGATGACTTCGAAGAAGAAAAACGTAGTTACTCATCATCACAACAACGTACGAAACAAACCGGTAACGTAAAAAGTAAAACTCCCGTTCTCGACAACTTCGGAAGAGACATCACTAAACTTGCCGAAAGCGGTTCGCTCGACCCCATCGTAGGACGTGAAGACGAGATTGAACGTGTTTCTCAGATCCTTTCACGCCGTAAAAAGAACAACCCCATCCTCATCGGTGAACCCGGTGTGGGTAAAACAGCCATCGTTGAAGGCCTTGCACTCCGCATCGTTCAACGTAAGGTAAGCCGCGTGCTGTTCGACAAAAGGGTCATCTCCCTCGACCTCGCAGCACTCGTAGCCGGTACCAAATACCGCGGTCAGTTCGAAGAACGCATGAAAGCCATCATGAATGAACTCGAAAAGAACAGGGATGTCATCCTCTTTATCGATGAAATTCATACCATCGTAGGAGCCGGCGGTGCCAGCGGATCGCTCGACGCCAGCAACATCTTTAAACCTGCACTGGCCCGCGGCGAACTGCAATGCATTGGCGCCTCTACACTCGATGAATATCGTATGTACATCGAAAAAGATGGTGCACTCGATCGTCGCTTCCAGAAAGTAATGGTCGATCCGCCAACAGTCGATGAAACCATCCAGATCCTTACCAACATTAAAAGCAAATACGAAGAGTATCACAATGTTTCCTATAGCGACGACGCAATCGAAGCATGCGTGAAACTGAGCGACCGCTATATGACCGACCGCCTGTTACCCGATAAAGCCATCGACGTAATGGACGAGGTAGGTGCACGTGTTCACCTGAAAAATATCAACGTTCCTCAGAATATCCTCGAACTGGAAAAACAGATCGAAGACATCAAACAGGAAAAGAATAAGGTGGTAAAAAGCCAGCGCTTCGAAGAAGCAGCAGCTTTACGCGATACCGAAAAACGTCTCGGCGAAGAGCTCGAAAAAGCAAAAGCACAGTGGGAAGAAGAAAGCAAACACAAACGCTATCCCATCGATGAAGAAAATATCGCCGAAGTAGTGAGCATGATGACCGGTATCCCCGTGAAAAGGATGGTTCAGGCCGAAACAGAGAAACTGCGTAAAATGGCCGACGACATGCGCGACATGGTGATTGGCCAGGACGACGCTATCTCTAAAGTGGTAAAAGCCATTCAGCGTAACAGGGTAGGTCTCAAAGATCCTAAAAAGCCCATTGGTACCTTTATCTTCCTCGGTCCTACAGGTGTTGGTAAAACTGAATTGGCACGTTCTATCGCCCGCTATATGTTCGATTCAGAAGATGCGCTCATCCGTATCGATATGACCGAATACATGGAGAAATTCACTGTCAGCAGGTTAATAGGAGCGCCTCCCGGCTACGTAGGTTACGAAGAAGGTGGTCAGCTTACCGAAAAAGTACGCCGTAAACCTTACAGCGTGATCCTGCTCGACGAGATCGAAAAAGCCCACCCGGATATCTATAACATCCTGTTACAGGTGCTCGACGATGGTCAGCTTACCGATGGCCTCGGCAGAAAAGTAGACTTTAAGAACACCCTCATCATCATGACCTCTAACATTGGCGCAAGACAATTGAAGGAGTTCGGCGATGGCGTAGGTTTCGCAACAGCTGCCCGTCAGCAGAACCTCGAAGAGAACAACAAAGCAGTAATTGAAAAAGCACTGAAACGTACCTTCTCTCCCGAGTTCCTGAACCGTATCGATGACGTTGTGATCTTCAATTCGCTGGCAAAAGAAAACATCTTCCAGATCATCGATATCCTGATGAAAGGGGTACTGAAACGTCTTACAACACTCGGTTTCTCTCTGGAGATCACCGAAGCGGCAAAAGACTTCCTGGCCGATAAAGGTTACGATATCCAGTTCGGAGCCCGTCCGCTTCACAGGGCCATCCAGAAATACCTGGAAGATCCTTTGGCCGAAGAGATCCTGAACATGAACATCAAACAAGGTGACCTCCTGATAGCCGATCTTGATAGAGAAAACAACAAGATCTTCTTCGAATTCGGTCACAAACAGGAAGAAGCCAAAATAGGAGAATAAACGCGATAGATGGCGGAATCCAATTCCAGTCCTGATATCGGAAATTGATTATTCTTACAATGTAAATAAAATGAGCCCGGACTTCAGAAATGATGCTCCGGGCTCGTTCTTATATAAACAATGGCTGGCCCCAAGTGTATAAAAATAAAAATCCCGCCTGGAAAAGCGGGATTTTTTCATCCTCATCAAATCAACCAAAACTTTAACCAAAAAACTATGAAAAAACCAAAATCAGAAAAAAGACATTTTTGAATTCCAATCACGCCACTATCACTCGCTGTCACAAATCAAACGCACAATTAATTCGAACACCAATCACACACACACACAATCACTAACTATTTATGTATCTACCTTAACGCAGCATCATCTCACTCATAACCTCTGTTAGCTGCCTGCCATCCTAATTCATCGGAATCGCAAAATGAAATGCCGGCAGGCTGGAAGCCTGGTACAGATCATGACACCTTTTGCGCCTGCTGATCTTTTTATGTGCACCAACATCAAATATTTCGTAAGACTGTTGAAACATGGCAAACGTCGATACAAACGAGGTTACATTGTTGATGAACTGTAATTCCCTTTCATAGCTGGGTTTGCTGAATCCGTTGCTGTTATGTTGAACAAGTAGTATTTCGCTTGCCATAATTTGTTGTTTTGTTTGCTGATACAATATTACACTGCTGTCGCCTCAGGAGTGTTTTAAAATCACTTAAAAGAAAATTGATAGAAGGTTAAACTGGGTTAAAATTATTTAAGCTTCTATCCCAAAACGATGCTTTTAATCCTTATCCACACTGATCTTCATCATGTCCCACACTTGCTCCATCCAATACCCATTAATTATCAATCATCTTATCCTTCACATCCCACATGTTCATCACTCACAAGTTTTTGGATCCACATCTTTTATTCCCTCCTTAATTCCCGCCACAACACCTAGGCGCCCTTTACAACTATCTTCCTCCATCAATTCTGCCACCTGCCATCTATTTCATCAATATCCTGCAATAACAAGCTAAATTCCGTGTTTTAAACTGCTGGTTATCAGGGTAGCTTTAAGTCTATGTTTTACCCTCTATCCCGCAGGATCTTATGATACGAAAAATAATATTCATACTAATGACAGGAGCTATTTCAGGATTGCAGGAGGCGCCGGCGCAACATACAGCTACAAGCCAGGCGAATACAGACTTGTTCGTTCAAACCAGCGAAGTGAATGATCTGATGGTTCACTATCGGGCCGATAAAGGCAGTATCTCCCGCTTTTATAGCAGCAGGCAAACAGAAGACGGTGGATACCGGCGCGGCGACAATTATAATACTCCCGAACGGAGAGCACGCCTCCAGCAGCTTAACCGCAATTATCTTACACTGCTCGATACTTTTAATTTTAAACAGCTGAGTATTAACGGCCAGGTCGATTATCTCCTTTTTAAACGCAACCTGAACGATGCACTCTTCGAACTACAGGAAGAACAGCAGTTATACCAGCAGATCAGCAGGTTCTTTCCTTTCTCCGATAAAATATATGCACTGGAACAACACAGGCGCAGAGGACTGAATATCGACGGTGAAAAAGTGGCCAGGGAGTTGAATGAAATCAATAAAACACTTGAAAAACTCACTGCCCAGGTAAAGGAAGAGCAGGAGATGGACAAAAAGCTGGCGGTCTTCGCAGAAGCTACAGCTAACGCCCTGCACGCAGCGCTGAAAAACATATACGACTTCTATAACGGTTACGATCCCATGTTTACCTGGTGGGTGCCTAAAACCTATGAAACCACCGAGAGCTCGCTAAACAATTATGCTGCGTTATTAAAAAGCAAAGGCAAAACCATCACGACTCAGAAGGATGATGGCAGTGGTATAATAGGCGTGCCCATTGGTCGCGATGAACTTATTCGCCAGCTGAAACTCGAATACATCCCCTACAGCCCGGAAGAGCTTGTAGAGATCGCTCAAAAGGAATTTGCATGGTGTGATGCCGAAATGCGCAAAGCCGCCCGTGAAATGGGCCTGGGTGACGACTGGAAGGCAGCCCTCGAAAAGCTGAAAACGCTTTATGTCGCTCCGGGAAAACAACCCGAAGCCATGTACGACCTCTACAAACAATCCGTTGATTTCCTGAAAAAACACGACCTGGTTACAATACCTGCACTGGCTGAAGAAAGCTGGCGTATGATCATGATGACCCCGGAACGTCAGTTGGTTAACCCGTTCTTTACAGGCGGTGAAGTCCTGAGCATATCCTATCCTACAAACACAATGGATTATGAGCAGAAAATGATGAGTATGCGCGGCAACAACCCGCATTTCTCCCGGGCTACGGTCCATCATGAACTTATTGCAGGACATCACCTGCAGGAATACATGTCCAGCCGCTACAAAACCTATCGCCATTTCTCTACACCGTTCTGGATAGAAGGAAATGCATTGTACTGGGAAATGCTGCTTTGGGATCTTCAGTTTCCCCGTTCTCCGGAAGACAGGGTAGGAATGTTGTTCTGGCGCTCACATCGCTGCGCCCGTATTATCTTCTCTCTGAACTATCACCTCGGAAAATGGACTCCACAGCAATGTATCGATTTCCTGGTAGATCGTGTAGGGCATGAACGTGCCAACGCAGAAGGCGAGGTCCGTCGCTCATTTGAGGGTAGTTATAGCCCGCTTTACCAGCTCGCCTATATGATTGGCGGCCTGCAGTTAATGGCGCTGAAGATAGAACTGGTCAACTCCGGTAAAATGTCGTACAAACAGTATCACGACGCAATATTTCATGAAAATGAACTGCCCATAGAAATGTTGCGGGCAATATTAACAAATCAATCCCTGACGAAAGATTTTACTACACAATGGCGTTTCTACGCGCATTAGCTTTTCTCATTCCTATATAGTAGTTAGTTTTTATGCGGGCCGGCCTTCAGACCGGCCCTTTTTAAACGCATCCCGGCCGTCTGCTCCTCCGGCAGTTACCTGTTTTTAAATGAGTTGATTTATGGAATATGAATAATATTGCATCCTAACACTACCAACCCAAAAACGTTTGCTATGCGCCATATCAGAATCATGCTGAGCGTTGCTTTTGCCCTGTGCCTCTCACCCGGTTTTGCTCAAACCTTTACACAAACTGAATTAGACCAGGTTTTAAAGGAAACAAAAAAATACCCTGTTGTAGGACTGGGCGAAGCCGAACATTTTTACAAAGGATACTATAACGCGAAATTTGAGATCTTAAAACATCTTGTAGAACACAAATCCATTGACATTATCGCTCTGGAAGCCTCAATGAATGTAACCGCGCTGCTCAACGACTATATAACGGGTGCAATTGACCTCGACTTACAGCGTATTTTACCAGCCTTAAATGAGCCTTATTCACTCGAAAAAGCAGGCCTCTACGATTGTGCCGAAATGGTCGGCATTATTAATTGGCTAAAAGAGTACAACAAAAACAAACGCAAAAAAATAAAGCTGATTGGCTTTGATTGCCAAAATTATTCTATACCGCTCGATAGCCTCAGGCATAACACACCTGATAGCTTGAAATATAAACTCACCGATACCAGGTATATGCTCGATAGCTCATTGTACGCTATACTCAAAAACAGTCCCTCGGTCATAACCACACCTCAATGGTTGGAGCGGTTTAAAAAAGCAAGACAAAATATTGTCGATTTGAAAACGATGATAGAAAATGATAAGAACCGCCAATTGTTTACAGAACTTGAGCAGTTCACGTTTTTCTGGACCGATCCCGGGTTTCGGCGGGATTCCCTCATGTATGAAAACTTAAAGAAGCATATCGATAAGAAATCGCATATTTTGATTTGGGCGGCTAGCTATCATCTTGAAAACGACCCTAAATATAAAGTGATAAAAAAGATGGGCGTTTTTATAAAAGAAGACTATCCATCTTATTACTACATTATTGGTGTTACCGGATACGCCGATAAAAACAAGCCTAAATTGATCTATCCGCTTGAGAAGGTCGATTCAGGCAAATACAACATGATCATCAGAGTTAACAGGGGAGAGAGATGTAAAATACTAACGGCAGACAACCAATAAAGCAGCTATGCTCCATCAGCTGCGATCTGTTCCATCATTTCCCGGCCATAACGCTGTCATTGGTGAGGCCACTATTTATCACCCTGCTACCAGCCGCCTTGTGACCAGTTGTGCTGCCACCTGCTTTCCGGTGGCCCCTGCCTATGACAAGATAATAAACAGGTATTCCTGCCAACGCAATCAACAGCCCTGGCCAGGTGAAACGGGGCTTGTAAATGATAAGTAAAATACAGAAAGCTAATCCCATCAGGATGTAAAGAATAGGCAATACAGGATAACCAAATGCCCGGTACGGACGCTCCGCATCAGGCCGCTTCTTCCGGAGTATAAAAATGCCGGCAATGGTAAGCATATAAAATCCAACAACTACAAACGAGATCATATCCAGCAGATCACCATATTTCCCGCTGAGGCTCCAGCAGCAGGCAAACACACATTGGATCCATAATGCAAAAGCAGGCACCGCCGCCTTGTTTAATTCACCCGCTCTTTTAAAGAATAACCCGTCGCTGGCCATTGTGTAATAAACCCTGGCCCCTGCCATAATAAGCCCGTTATTGCAACCAAATGTCGATACCATGATCATCAGGGCAATAATGATGGTGCCGGCAGGACCGAAAATAACCTGTGAGGCTGCAACCGCTACACGGTCCTTATCAGCCGTAGCTATTTCTTGTAAAGGCAATACCGCCGTATAAATGATGTTGGTGGCAAGGTAAAGAAGCGTCACAATGAGTGTGCCGGCAAAAAGACTAAGCCCTATGTTTCGTTTCGGGTGCTTGATCTCACCGGCCACAAAAGCCACGTTATGCCACGAATCACTGCTGAAAATAGAGCCTACCATAGCTGCAGCAATGGCCCCCATAGCTGCAAAAAGAGTGTAATCTCCAACACCGCCTCCTGTTTGCAAAGGTTGTAAACGCCACGCATTACTCCAGTTCAGTGCCCAGGTGTTGGAATCAAATGCCAGTAAACCAAAGATCAATAATCCAAACAGGCTCACCAGTTTGGTTAGTGTAAACGAGGTTTGTAGTGTCTTGCCGGTTTTAACGCCACGCGTATTGATAAACGTAAGAAGTACGATCACGGCAATCGATAATAGTTGTGCCCGCGAAACTGTAAAAAATCCCAGGTCGCCGGCAACAATATCTTCACTGAACGCGGGTATCAGGTAGGCCGCAAACTTCGCAAATGCAACCCCTACAGCGGCAATGGTAGCTGTCTGTATTACAGAAAAAAAACTCCACCCATATAAAAAGCCGATCAATGGATTATAGGCCTCCTTTAAATAAACATACTGGCCACCGGCACGGGGAAACATTCCGCTTAATTCTCCATAGCTTAAAGCAGCTGTTAATGTCATGAATCCTGTGAGCAGCCATACCAGCAACAACCAGCCGGAACTACCCACATTCCGCGTTATATCAGCGCTAACAATGAAAATGCCCGATCCTATCATACTGCCCGCTACCAGCATAGTAGCATCAAGTAACGACAAAGCAGGCTTGAAAGCAGGAGCGTTTGCTTGCATACATTCTTTAGTTTTGGTTGATTATGTATAAAGCTAAACTTCTCCTGCTTCCTTTTCTAAGCGCTTCTTAGCATTTTATGCCCGTATTTTCAACAGGCAAATACCATCCTATTGCCTCTTAACGCCATCCACTACGATAGATGTCGATTGCCCGGCAGTCTTAACAGCCCCGGTTCCGGCACCGCTGGTCGTCGTTAGTTTCGTATCACTGGAGCCCTTCAGGTAATAGCGGTACCCAGGCTGTTCATCCATATAATAAGTGCCCGCCGGAATCTCCTTGGTATTCACGATCTCGGAAGCATAAAACCGGTGCTGATACATAATGGCTTTAGTTGCTTCCTTGTTGTTGGGATATAGTGTTAAATAACTATCAATGATGACAGGAGAATTGGATGCATTGAACAGCGCATACTCCGCCTTGCGTCTCTCCTTGGTGTATTTTACTTTTAATTCAGTAAAACGTAGCGCCGTATCAGGAATATTGGTGACCAGGTTGCTGGGCAGGTGTACCGGGGAGCTGATTATCGAAGCATGTGGCGGAATGAATTCCACGTCTTTCGGTAGCTTCAGCGTCCCATAGATCTCACTGTAATGAGTGCGGTTGCTGTTATAGCCGTTCGGATTAATACTATTCATATAGCTGCTGTCGTAAGTGTCGGCATGGCCGGTGAAACGGGCGGTATTGCCGGAATAAGCAATGGTGGCACCGTTATATACCATGGCCGATCGCTGCCAGTCTATCACAAGGGGTTCATCCAGCTTGTTCACAATCTCGATCGTTAAAGGAGGCGCATAGGTATCCCCCAGGAAATAAGTGATCTTTACAGAGTCGTTTTCCATGGTAAACCCGCGCCGTTCTTTGTTAACAGTCATATTCGTGCTTTGAAGTGTTGTTAACTGGTAAACCGAACACGAGCTAAACAAGAACAATGCTGGCAATAACAGATACTGCCGCCGTAAATAAATTGGCTTTGCAGGAAAGGGTAATAACGAAAGAAAGCTGTATCCGGCTTGGAATACAGCTTCCTGAAAATTGTGTAATGCTTTTTTCATAATGGTCATTTAACAGCAACAAGGTATTACTGTTTTTAAATGACTCAAATAGCAATAAAAGCTTTTGGCGTAGCTTTAACCTTACAATTTGTTAATCCACCGAAGGAGGCATTAGCTTGTAAACAACAGGCGTCACTATCCTCGATAACAAGGTGGAACTGATCAAACCTCCGATCATAACAATGGCCAGTGGCGATATCAGCGGGTTGCTCGATAACGCAATAGGTAACAGTCCTCCGATAGCCGTAAAAGTGGTAAGTATGATCGGCAGAAAGCGCGTTTCCCCCGCCTGTTCTATCGCCTCGTCTAAAGCCATTCCTTCACGCCTTAACTGGTTGGTGAAGTCTACAAGTAGTATCGTGTTCTTAACTTCTATACCAGCCAGCGCTACGATACCTATGGTCGCAACAAACGACATCGAGTTGCCTGTGGCAAGTAAAGCCAGCACAGCCCCCACAATACCCAATGGTATCACCGACAATACAATAAGTGTGCTTTTGAATGTCTTGAACTCAAGTATCAGGATGGCTATGAACATAAACAAAGTGACGAGTATGATGCTGCCGAAGCCCCCGAACGACTGGTTTCGGCTTTCTATCTCACCACCCATAGCATAGGTATAACCCGCCGGTAACTTCATCTTGTCCATCTGCTTCACTACGTCCTGTATCACCCTGTCATTGAGATATCCTTTCTGTACAAAAGAATTCACCGATACCGTACGTGTCTTGTTATAGTGATTGATCTTCAACGGCGAGGTCTCCATCTGTAAGGTCGCTAATTGCGATAAAGGAACCGATTGCCCCGTAACACTATTGACGTATAGATTATTGAAAATCGACAGGTCTGGATAAGCCGGGCGCGGTGTCGTTAATAATATGGTGTAATCATCCCCCTTCGTATCAGGATTGGTGAAGGTGCCTACCGGTAAACCGGCAATAGCCATCCGTACCGTTCGCCCGATATTTACCGTAGGTACTCCTAACATCAACGCCTTGTCTTTATTGGTCGTAACCCTGATGTCGGTTTTTAAATTCCTGACAGGATTATTTACATACAAAGTACCCTCTGTTTTTTTAAGCATGTTTTCTACCCTTTCCGCCAGCATCCGTAACGTATCCAGGTCGTCGCCCTGCAAGCGAACCTCTACCGGCGAAATAATGGGCTCTCCCTGCTCAAAGTTCTTCACCTCCACCTTGGCGCCCGGATAAGGCGTCCATTTGCTTCTTAGCTGCTCTATGATCTCCAGCTTTCTCGAAGGTTTGGTGTCGGGATATAACTGTACAAACAGCTCGGCAAAATCGCTCTTTTCGTTTTGCTGTAACACATTGTAATAGATCCGCGGATTACCCTTGCCCACATTCGTTGCAAAATACTGGATCTCCGGTACCTGTTTTAGTTCCTTTTCTATCTGCCTTGAAATGGAATCGGTATAGTAAAGATTCGATTGCAGCGGTGCCGATATATTTACCAGGAACTGTGGCTTCTCCGATGCAGGAAATAAACTAAAGCCTACCACTTTTATCAGTCCCAGCGATCCAACGAATATCACCACGGCAATTATAATAGTAACTACAGGCCGCTGTAATGCTTTCTCTAAAAGCTTCGCATAACTGCCGTGGATTATTTTCTGTAAGCCACGTAAGAAAATGTTGCCTGCTGCATGTGCATGTGGTTTCAGCAGATGACTGGAAAGAAAAGGTACCACCGTAAGCGCAACAATAAGCGATGCAAGTACCGAACATATCACCGCAATAGGTAAGCTGCGGATGAAATCGCCGGAAGCTTCAGGCATAAACATCAGTGGCATAAAAGCTATGATCAGCGTTGCCGTACAGCCTAACACCGCCATGCCTATCTGTTGCGTAGCTTTAAGTGTTGCATCCAGTCTGCTATGTCCTTCACGCATCCAGCGCTCTATGTTTTCCACTACCACAATACTGTCGTCAACCAGCAACCCAAGTGCTACCACCAGCCCTACAATACTCAATTGATTGAGTGTATAGCCCAGCAGGTTGATCATGACAATACCTATGGCCAGCGATAACGGAATAGAGATCATCACCACAAGCGAAGCCCTGATACCCAATGGCAGCAACGTCAATAACACCAGGAAGATCGCGATCAGGAAATCCTCTCCAAGCCCGCCCAAACGATGGTTCACATTATCTGCCTGGTCAAAATGTAACTGCAGGTCTATATTCTTGGGTAGTGTCTTCCTGTACGCCTCTAATACCGGTAAATACTGCTTCTGAACCTTGGTGATATTTTCTCCCGGCTTCTGCGCCGCAACTACAAATACACAGCGATGCCCGTTAAGCCTTGTCAGACTTTTCTCCGATCCATAATCGAAATAAACATTCGCTACATCTTTAAGGATGATGTTTTTACCATTACTGCTCGTGATAACAGTACGCTGTATATCATCTATGCTTTGATAGTTGCCGTTCGTTTTTATATTGAATGACTTGCTGCCTTCATTAACACTCCCCCCGGGAATATTGGCAATCTCACTCTGTAAGGCATTCGCCACCTGTGTAACCGGCAGGCGTAGCAATGCCAGCTTCTCCAGCTGCAGATCAACACGGATGATCTGGTCCGATAACCCTTCTATCTCTATATTCTTAAGAGCAGGTATTTTCTCCAAAGCATCCTGCAGGTCTTCAGCAGCCTTCCTGAGTTTGTCCTTGGGTGCGTTGTCCGATACCAGCGCCATCTGTAGAATATTTACATTCGATGGATCTGCTTTCTGTACCTCAATGCTATAAATGTCCTGTGGTAACTCCCCCCTGATCGCTCCTGTTTCACGTATCAGCTCCTGGTATTTCGATTCTACATCAACACTGTATTTATACTCCACCAGTAACACCGCCAGCCCGTCACCGATCGATGTCTTGATCCGCTTTATATTATCAAGGCTGTGAATACGCTTTTCCAATGGTTTCACCACCAGGTCCTCCATATCCTTCGGACTGGTGCCGGGATACACCACTACTACAGGGAAATTAGGTGCATTCATGTCCGGGTCCTCCGAACGTGGCATGTTAAGTATAGTGGTAACACCTAAGGCCACAACCATCAGCACCATGATCAGGGTGAACTGGTAGTTCTTTACTGCATACGCTGATATCTTCATGGCTTACCTGTATTTTGTATCGTAATAGGTGATTTGTCATCCAGGTAAGCATTACCCGAAACGATCAGCGATTGCGCATGTTCCAGTCCCCCGGTTACCAGTACTGCTCCATTTTCTACGCTGCCCAGCGTTACCTTTACCTTGGTGGCTGTTTTATTGTCATTGGTGATAAACACATAACCCTCATGCTGGTCGCCGTCAAGCAAAGCATCGTAAGGAATACGCCATGCATTAACCGCACGTGAAGGTGTAATAGTGGCCTTGCCAAAAAGTCCCGACGCAAGTATCTTCGGCTGATCCTGGAGTTTTAGTTGTATCACAAATGTGCCGCTGGCATCTATGCCCTCCGGCTTCTTAAATACAACAGCATTGATCGTAGTACCCGGCAAAGCATCGGTTGCAACAACAGCTTTATCGCCTACCTGTATCGCCGCCCATTGCTGATCGCTTACACCTGCCTTTAAAAGCCAGCTTCCTTTGCCCGCACCATTGATCATTACCACAGGAGTACCGGGACCAACTACCTGCCCTTCATTCGCATACTTGCGTAATACATACCCGTCCGAAGTAGCCCTTATCTCTGAGTAACCCTGGTTGAACTTTACAGCATTTTGCTGCTGACGCGCTATGTCCAGCGCCGTCTGTGCATTCTGCATCTGCTCCAGCGTAGCTACACTGTCTTTGTATAGATTCCGCGCCCGCTCATAATCACGCTGTGCCTTCTGTAGCGCCAGATCCGACTGGCTAACCTGTGCATTGATCTCGGTTAAATGCAGGCTGGCTATAAGCTGACCTCTCCTTACCGCATCTCCCTCCTGTACATAAATACGGCTGATGATACCACCATTCTTAAATGATAAATTAGTCTCATCATCAGTCGTAAACTGCCCCGAAGCATATATAGGCTGCCGCGTCGCTTCCTGCGATAACGACATTACCTGCACAGGAATAATATCCGTCTGTATCTTGCTGTGCTTGGCCTCTTTGTTATGACAGGCGCCTGCCAATAGCAGAAAACCTAATGGAATGAAATGTATTTTCATAAATGACTTTATTTGTTGTTAATAGGGTAGGAGGCGGTTTCTCTCTCAAGGTTAGTAACGGCAATAAGCACTTTATATTTATTGATCGTAGCCGAAAGCTGCGCCGATGTAAGATGCGTGCGGGCATCCACTGTTTCTATAAAGGTGTTCGTTCCTGCTTTATAACCTTTGTCTATAAGCCTGAAATAACTGCTCGCTGCTTCCAGTTGCTTTAAAGAACTCTGATAACTATGTAAGGCCGCCGTGAGATTATTGCGTGCTACATTGATGCTTAACTCCAGCTGCTGCTTTACATGGCTGAGATTGAGCTGCGCATTCCTTACATCCAGTTCCGACTGTTTTATCTTATAGGTGTTACGGTTGCCGCTGAATATCGGAAAGCTTAATTGCAACCCCGCCATATAATAACGCGATTGCCCGTTGAACTTCCAGTTCTGCGCCTGTGAACCTAAGTCCAGGAAGCCATTAAGTTTAGGTACATTAAACCTGCGGTTCATCTTTACCACAGTCTCGTTAAGTCCAATCACCTGCTGTAACGATTTTAACTCCTCTCTGCTTTCAACACCGTTGGTCGCTTCGGTCAACGCTTTCACTTCATCGATACCACTGGTATCGATAGAAGCCTGCGCATCCCTGTTTAACAGCGAATTAAAATAGAGCCTCGCATTTTCTGCCTGCTGCTGCGCACCGGTGATCTGGGCATTGATGCTCTCAACCTCGCTGGTTGCCCTTAATATGTAGGCTGGCAATCCTTTGCCATTCTCAAGCAGCTTTTCATTTACCCGGCGGCTCTCCTGCGCTAACTGAAGCGTCGACTCATAAATATGTATCGCCTGTAAGGAAGAAAGATAATTGTAATAAGCTGTTTTTATACTTTTTACCAGCTCCCGTTTGTATAACTCCACCTCATAACCTTGCAGAGTGACCTGCTGCTCCTGTATCTTCTTATTATATCCTATATCACTGTTGATAATGGGTACAGATGTGCGGACCTTCCCATCATAAAAATTCTGTGGCAGGAAATTGATCTGCTGGTTTTCTAAATGCGGAAAATTGTTCGAAGAGGTGAGTTGGTTTAATGTGCCATAAACGCCATTTAACAGATCTCCCAGCGGTAAAGGAATGTCGCGCCCTCCATCCGCTGTGGTGTAATCAAACATAAAAGCAACAGTGGGTAAATAAAGGCTCTTGGCGCTTTGTAGTCCGTATAACGCCTTCGCCAGTGAAATGCTTTTTTGTTGTAACACCAGGTTTTTGGCAAATCCCTCCTGTATATAACGGTCCAGGGTGCTGTCCTGCGCCTTTAATACGGCAGTACCCGCCGGCATAAAAAATAAAAGCAATGAAAAAAATGGTTTCATCAGCAGGTATTTAAAATAATGATCATTTGTTAACAGTGTTAATTAGAAAGGACGCTTATTGGGTACTCTCTATCAGCCGTACAAACGCCTGGAAGGTATCTTCCATTAGCGTCCCAGGATCGGGCAACTGACTTTTATTAGTGGCAATCTGATCCAGGTGCCCTACTATTTTCATAGTACATAACCCATGCATAAATGCCCATATCACCATCACCATTTGTATCGGCTCGTAATTCTTGAAATAACCTTCCGCCATACAAGCTTCTACCGATTGTAATAAAGCATAGAACGCAGTGGACCCCTCCATCCATTCTTCATTTTGGCAATAGTTGGCCAGGTAATCGACCGGCTCTCGCATAATGAACATAACTTCATAGAAATCACTATGTTCCATGGCAAATTGCATGTAAATACGCCCCATCGCCTTTAAGCGCTCAAACGGATGCTCAACCATCGCCAATACACTAAACCGGCTGTTGAGCAGCGCAAAACCCTCGGTATGAAGTGCATGTATGATCTCACTCTTGTCTTTATAATACAGGTATATGGTCGTTGGACTATAACCTATCGCCGATGCGATCTTCCGGATAGAGGTAGCCTCAAATCCTTCTTGTTTAAAAACCACTTTGGCGGCATCCAATATCTGCTTGCGCAGATCTTCTTTTGGGCGTTCTTTTCTATTCTTGGGTACCATCATGCTGCAAACATACTTAACAGTGTTAATATTTTGCTTGTGAAACTGGAAAAAATTGGATGAACGGTAAATGCAGGTGGTAAATGTTGGTAGGCCAGGCCGTACTAAAGCCGCCTTAAAGCCGCTTACGAACCGCCTTCATCGGCAATTCTCGAAGGAGACTCGAATGTCCGCCGGAATGGGCTCCTTTGCCCAGGCGTAATGTATAGAAAAGTTAAGCTGGAATAAACACTGTCAACATGCCAAATAGCTATACTTGCCGGTTATTTATCTTTTATGATGTTTTGCAGGCGCTGCTCCAGCCTGTAACGGAGAGCATAGTCGGTAGGGTAAGCAACAGATAAAGGTTGATTCACCTGCTTCTCTATCAGGTAGCTGCTTACCTGCTCGTGCTCACGCTGCTCCATAAAATGTAACAATACATCTACCTCTTCGGGAGTACATTCATTGGATAAATACTTCCTGAAAAGGGAAGGAATAATTTCGGGATAATTCATATCTATCCGCTTTAGAGATTTTTACAAAAGCAACTGAAAGCAAGTCCTAACAGCACTTCTTCATGCTCCTCAAGGTACTTGCGAAGCGCGTTTCTTGCCTGGGTCATGTGATCCTTAACTGTCGCAAGCGATATCGATAACAGTACGCTTGCTTCTTTATAAGAACAACCTTCAATTTTACATAACTCAAACACGCGGCGGCGCTGCGGACTGAGATGGGCAATTGCTTTCTGAAGAATACCGGCATTCTCACGGTATAATAAAGCTTCCTCAATATGACTATAGGTCTCAGAAGCAGTGCTCCTGATCCGGTCATACAACTGTTGATCACGCGTAGCTGTAGCAAAAAAATCATAAACCCTGTTTCGGCCGGCAGTAAATAAATAACCGCCAAAACTATGATCGATCTCCAGCTGCTCCCGCTTATGCCATATGCGCGCAAATATATCCTGCACCAGCTCCTCGGCTGTAAAGGAATCTTTAACTAACGCTAGTATGTTATAATATAAGCGCTCACTATATTGGTGATATAGTTCCGTGAAGGCTATAGTACAGCCGCCTTTTAGCTGCAGCACAAGCGATTTCTCGCTCTGGCTCTTATATGGGATGCCGGCAGTCACTAGAAATGGATATTGGATGTTAGATTATGCAATATAAGAAAAACAAAATATATTCCAATATCCCCCGGAATCAGGGAATTTTTAATCATGGTTGGTCCTTGGCTTGACGACAAACAGTCATTTATATGACTTTGCTCATTTTCTCCTCTTCCGCGCGCAACTATTTTTGTGTCATCAAAACAACATCACAAACCCAGGTTGTTTCATTTCTACAATATAAGTTTAAATAAACGTATATGACTGACATTTCCAGGATCAGGAGACCAGAACTGAAGGATAAAGTAATGAGTGCCGATGAGGCCGCTTTATTGTTCAAAAACAAGATGATCGTAGGTTCCAGCGGTTTCACCAAAGCAGGCGACAGCAAAGTAGTGCTGAAAGCCCTTGCTGCCCGCGCTAAACAGGAAGAGCTTAAAGTTACCCTCATTACAGGCGCCTCTCTGGGTCACGGCACCGATGCCGCCCTTACAGAAGCAGGTGCGTTAAGTAAAAGAATGCCTTTCCAGGTCGATAGGGTGCTCCGCGACCATATCAATAAAGGAGATGTCTTATTCCAGGACCAGCACCTCAGCGAAACCGCTGAACTCGTACACGGTTATATCGGTGAAATCGATATGGCTGTTATCGAAGTAACCTATATCGAAGAAGATGGAAGCATCGTTCCTACCACTTCTGTAGGTAACTCCGTTACTTTCGCTAAACTGGCGAAAAAAGTAATTCTCGAAATCAATACCGCTATATCTCCCGATATCTACGGTATCCACGATATCTTCCTGCCCGAAAATTACCCGCTGAGAAATAGTATTCCTATTATCTCTCCCGATGTTCGCGTTGGTAGAAAATCTATTCCGCTCGATCCGGAAAAAATTGCCGGTATCGTATTTACCAGCATCACAGACGCTCCTGCAGATATCGCTGCTCCCGATAAAAAAACGATCGCTATCGCAGAACACCTGATCCACTTCTTCGAAAACGAAGTAAAAGCAGGCCGTTTAACCGATCGCTTGCTGCCGCTTCAGGCTGGTATCGGTAAAGTTGCCAACGCAGTATTATTGGGACTTGGAAATGGTAATTTCCACGACCTCACCATGTACTCCGAAGTATTACAGGATAGCACATTCGATCTCTTCGATACAGGTAAACTGCGCTTCGCTTCCGCTTCTTCTATCACCGTTTCTGCAGAATGTTACAACCGCGTGTTTAACAATCTTGAGAAATACCGCGATAAAATGGTATTGCGTCCGCAAAATATCAGTAACGCTGCAGGCATTATCCGCCGCTTAGGTATCATTGCCATCAACACAGCTATCGAATTCGATATCTATGGCAACGTAAACTCTACCCATATCGCTGGTACGCATATCATGAACGGTATCGGTGGCTCAGGTGACTTCGCACGTAACTCTTATCTCAGCATCTTCGTTACACAAGCTGCATCTAAAGAAGATAAGATCTCCCACCTGTTACCAATGGTGTCTCATGTAGACCATAACGAACACGACGTCGACGTTCTCGTAACCGACTTCGGTTTGGCTGATCTTCGTGGTCTCGCACCTCGCGAAAGAGCGCTCGTGATCATTAACAACTGTGCACACCCCGATTACAGGGAAGAATTACTGTCCTACTTTAACCGCGCTTGCGAATTAAGACAAGGACAAACTCCGCATATCCTCGAAGAAGCTTTCAGCTGGCATACCCGCCTCCGCGAAACTGGTACTATGAAACCAGCCGCTAAAGCGGAAGCAAAAGCACCAAAAGCCGAAGCTGAGGTTTGCGCTTAATATTGTAGATAAGTATGATTTCTATAGAGTAAGAAAAAGGCCATTTCTATGGCCTTTTTGCTTTCCCCCCCCTTCCAGCCTCCATTCCCTCTTTTCCGTCCCTCGACATTTAATGTTCTCACTCCAACGTATTTTTGCTGCCAATTCAGTTTCAAATGCGTTTAACAACCGATAATACGTTCAGGAAGCTTATCATTATAGGCGATAGAGTGCTTATTAAACCCGCAGAAACCAGCCAGAGAACCCCCAGCGGCCTCTACCTGCCTCCGGGCGTTCAGGAGCGCGAAAAAGTGCAGCAGGGGTATGTTATTAAAACAGGCCCCGGTTATGCTATTCCTGCCCCCGTAGAAGAAGAATCCTGGAAAGGTGCCGAAGACGAAGTGAAATATATTCCCCTCCAGGTAAAAGAGGGCGACCTGGCAATTTTCCTGCTCAGCGGTGCTACCGAAGTCATGTACGAGAACGAAAAATACTATATCGTGCCCCAAAGCGCTATCCTGATGCTCGAACGGGAAGAAGAACTGTAGTGCCTGCCAACGATGCCGGTAATATCCGGCAGAACTGTGATCCGTTCATTATATTTAACCAACATATTAAGAAAGACGTCCGTAAACCCAGTACATATGAAAGATTTATCCAGGATCAGAAGAGCAGGCTTGGAACAAAAAGTAATGACTGCCGATGAAGCAGCGCTCTTGTTCAGCCACCAGATGGTAGTAGGCGCCAGCGGTTTCACGAAAGCAGGCGATAGTAAGGAAGTGCTCAAGGCGCTCGCCCGCAGGGCTAAAAATGAAACCTTGCAGGTGACGCTTATTACAGGAGCCTCACTCGGTCATGATACCGATGCGCGACTCGCCGAAGCCAATGCGCTCTATAAAAGAATGCCCTTCCAGGTCGATAGGGTGCTTAGAGAAAAGATCAATAAGGGCAACATCCTCTTTACCGATCAGCACCTTAGCGAAACGGCGGAGCTCATCCACGGTTATCTTCCCTATATCGACCTTGCAGTGATAGAAGCTGCATACATCGAAGAAGATGGCAGCATCGTGCCTACCACCTCAGTTGGTAACTCTGTCTCCTTTGCCGCCACCGCAAAAAAAGTGATCATTGAAATCAATACGGCTGTCCCATGTGAAATCTACGGCCTGCACGATATCTTCCTCCAGGAAAACTATCCCCACCGGAACTTTATTCCCATCATCTCCGCTGAAGTGCGCGTTGGAAGAAAATCCATAGCCCTGGACCCGGAAAAAATAGCCGCTATCGTCTTTACGCATCAGACAGATAGCCCCGCCGATATAGCCCCGCCCGATGCAAAAACAACAGCCATCGCAGCGCATCTCATCAACTTCTTTGAAAATGAAGTGAAAACAGGCCGCCTTACCGATCGGCTGCTGCCGTTGCAGGCCGGTATAGGTAAAGTAGCGAATGCTGTTCTCGCAGGCCTGGAAAAAGGCAATTTCTACGACCTTAGCATGTATTCTGAAGTGCTCCAGGATAGCACTTTCGACCTCATCGACTCCGGGAAACTGCGCTTCGCCTCCGCTTCCTCTATCACTGTCTCCGAAAGCTGTTACAAGAGGATCTTCGATAACCTCGATACTTATCGCGAAAAAATTGTCCTGCGACCCCAGAATATCAGTAACGCACCAGGCCTCATCAGGCGCCTGGGCATCATTGCGATCAACACGGCTATCGAATTCGATATCTATGGCAACGTAAACTCTACTCATATCGCGGGAACGCATATTATGAACGGCATTGGCGGCTCCGGCGACTTTGCCCGTAACGCCTACCTCAGCATTTTCGTAACACAGGCAGCTTCTAAGGAAGACAAGATCTCGCACCTGCTCCCAATGGTATCACACGTCGATCATAATGAACATGATGTCGATGTGCTGGTCACCGATTTTGGCCTGGCCGATCTGAGAGGCCTTGCCCCCAGGGAACGCGCCCTGCTCATTATCAATAACTGCGCACACCCCGATTATAAGCAGGAGCTCCTGTCTTATTTTGAAAGAGCCTGCGAGTTACGCCAAGGACAAACCCCGCATATCCTCGAAGAAGCCTTTAGCTGGCATACCCGCCTCCGCGAAACAGGTACCATGAAACGGATATAATAAGGGTTATTGTTGTAATATTTTATGACAGTTGTCAGGTTATAAGCTGATACTGGTTATAGGAAAAACCGGCGTTGTTAAGCATCTTTGGTTCAATTAAATCTGACGATATGAACTTGCTTGCCAACGTCGGTTATAACGATGCAGGGAGAATATCCCTTTCCTATTACTTTACAGACCCGGATCATGCCTTAATTACCCTAACTGTATTGATTGCAGGTGTATTACTGGTATCCCGTTATAAAAGTCCGCACAGACATTGATTATGACCTGTTATTGCTATTACACAATTTAAACCAATAGGTATGTGTGCCGCATATGCGAACAGAGATGTTATGGCTATGGTGGAAGCATCTCTGAAAAAAACAACCCACCCCGCAGAATATAACCGCGACTTCTTCGAAAGCCGCAATGTTCTTGCAGTGAATATCACAGGAACACCAGGATCCGGGAAAACAACCCTGCTGGAACGTACTTTCTCCGAAATGAAAGACTACCTGGATTTCTACGCCCTCGAAGCCGATCAGAAAACAACCATCGATTCCAACCGCATTCATGCTACCGGAACCAGCGTTATTCAGATAAACACCGGCAAAACGCCTCATCTCGAAGCCTTTATGGTTGCCAATGCACTTCAGGCAATGATGCCCGCCGAAAACAGTGTGCTGTTGATGGAAAACGTTGGCGGACTTACCAGCCCCGCTGCTATCGACCTCGGCGAAAAAGAACGGGTGGTGGTGATGAGCGTTACCGAAGGCGATGAAAAACCGCTTAAATACCCGGCTATCTTTCGCGCTGCTACACTGTGCATCATCAATAAAACAGACCTGCTTCCCCACGTTTCGTTTAACCTCGAAAAAGCAAAGGACAACGCCAAAAGGATCAACCCAGGCTTACAGGTCATCTGCCTCAGTTGTTTCGACGGCGAAGGGCTCGAGCTATGGTACGATTGGCTCCAGTCGCGAATACTTTGATACTATCCCTTACATCTAAATCGGAAACGGTAAATAGTTATTCTCCGGCCATGACGCCAGGGATCGAATATTCTCTTACATAGTCCCTTGGCGATTTGCCCGTGACGGTTTTAAATACACGGTTAAAATTGGTGATGCTGTTAAAACCACAATGATAGGCTACTGTTGATATACTGTCATAAGAACCATCCGAGAGTTTCTTACAAGCCTCGTTAATGCGTACCTCATTAAGGAAGGATACAAATGTGAGCCGGGTATGTTTCTTGAAATAACGGCAAAATGCCTGAGGGGTCATATGTGCATGTTTGGCAATATCCTCCAGCATAATGTCCGTATCGTAATGCTGCATAATATAGTTGTAGATCTCTCCGATCCTTATGCCCTCATGGTCACTTACCGAAGCAAGCGTAGAGCCCGAAACAAGGGGGTGCAAATCGTGCGCAGACTGTAATAATTTCAGCAGATCAATAAAATGAATGAACTGATCAGTTGCCTTGCTCTGCTGTATTCTTAACATCCGGCTGGCAACTTCTGCTACAAGCGAATCAGGCAGCTTAAACCCGCTTTGAAACTTACGGATGAATTGCTTGATGTTCTTTAATTCTACCAGGTCAAACAAGGGTGCTAGTTTACCGTTGGGATTGAAGAAGATAGTTAATGCCTGGATACTCTTCTTGCTCTTCGGAACAAAATAGGTCTGGTCACTTTTGAATAAATGCGGCTGGTCTGCACCCAGCCAGAAGATTTCGTTCGACCAGAAGCTATGCATGTTGTTTTCTGCTATTAAAGTCCCTTCTCCTTTTTGCACCCAGGTGAGCTGGATCTCTTCATGACGATGAAGATGTGGATAGAAATGCGGAAGGTTCTCTTTTTGAACTATAATGGTCTTATCATGAGATACAGGTATAGTAAACTGAAGAACTTTCATAGAACAGTTTTTTGTTTGGCGATAGACAATGAATGCAATAAGCAAAAATTATCCCATAAAACGGGATCTGATTTAATATCGGTTAAAATATGAAAGTAAATTACTAAGAATTGCCCATTGTCAGAAAAGGGGCGCCGCTATTTTTGAAAAAAAAAGATATGAGTATACAATGGAAAGGCGTGTTTCCAGCAGTGACCACCAAGTTTACCCCCGATGGCAAAATTGATCTCGAAGGCTTTAGCAAAAATATCCGGGCACAGGTCGATGCAGGAGTGAATGGCATTGTATTAGGCGGTAGTTTAGGTGAAGCGAGCGTATTATCTGTAGCAGAAAAAGAAACCCTGGTAAAAACAACTATTGAAGTAACCGGGAACAAGATCCCCGTAGTATTGAACATCGCGGAAAGTATTACAGCCGAAGCCATCAGTCTGGCTGAAGCTGCTTCTCAATGGGGGGCAAAAGGATTGATGCTCCTGCCGCCCATGCGTTATAAAGCAGATGAAAGGGAAACTGTGGTATTCTTTAAATCTATAGCAGCGTCGACCGACCTGCCTATCATGATCTATAATAATCCTGTCGACTATAAAATTGAAGTTACCCTCGATATGTTCGAAGAACTGATCGGGATGAAAAATATCCAGGCGGTGAAAGAATCTACGAGAGACGTTACAAACGTTACCCGTATTAAAAACCGTTTTGGAGACAGAATCAAGATACTATGTGGTGTCGATACCATTTCCATGGAAGAATTGTTACTGGGCGCCGATGGCTGGGTAGCAGGACTGGTATGTGCTTTCCCGCGCGAAACAGTTGCCATCTACAGGCTGGTAAAAGCAGGTCTTATCGAAGAGGCTACTGCAATCTACCGCTGGTTTATGCCGCTGCTGGAACTCGACATTCATCCTAAACTGGTGCAGTATATTAAACTGGCCGAAGCGCAGGCTGGCATGGGCTCCGAACATGTGCGCGCACCACGTTTAACTTTAATAGGAGAAGAACGCACACGCATTCTTAATATCATTGATACTGCATTGGCAAACAGACCTGAATTGCCGGACTATTTATCCCTTCCCTTAGAGAAGAAGGCAGCTTTGACAGCAATTTAATATAACTTCAGACAAAAGGCGGTAGTATGGTAACAACAATGAACGAAGAGATGACAGCAGTAGATTCGGTAATGAAACAGGCACAGCAGGCTTACGATGTCTACGGCGCATTGAGTGGTGCCGAAAAGGCTGCGTTTCTCGATGCCATAGCAGCAGCAATAGAGGCCAGGCGCGAAGCGCTGGTAACTATTGCGGGCAAAGAAACGAACTTGCCGCCGGCCCGCCTTAACGGCGAGCTGTCGCGCACTACCGGGCAACTGAAATTGTTCGGCCAGCTTCTCAGGGAAGGCAGCTGGGTGGAGGCTGCGATAGATACCGCCAACGCTACCCGCACTCCCGCAAGGCCCGATATCCGCAAAATGCTGGTGCCATTAGGACCTGTCGTGGTATTCGGTGCCAGCAACTTCCCCTTTGCATTCTCTACTGCCGGCGGCGATACGGCCAGCGCACTGGCGGCAGGCTGCCCTGTAATACTGAAAGCTCATAGCGCACACGCCGCAACATCGGCAATGGTATTCGAAGCAATCACCGAAGCTATTGAAACAACAGGTGTACCAGAATTTACCGTTCAGCATGTGATGGGCAGAGGTAATACTGTTGGTAAAGCATTGGTACAACACCCGCTTACAACTGCAGTAGGCTTCACCGGATCTTTCAGCGGAGGTAAGGCATTGTGTAACTATTCTAATGAAAGAGAAAAACCAGTCCCCGTTTTTGCCGAGATGAGCAGCATCAACCCGGTTGTATTTTTTCCGGATACGCTGGAAAAAAATACAGCTGAGCTGGCTAAGCAATATGCCGCTTCCATCACATTGGGTATGGGCCAGTTTTGTACCAACCCCGGGTTGTTGCTGGCTATAGAGAGCGATGCACTCGAGCAGTTCATTCATTTGCTGGGCGCTGAAATTGCTGCAGTTGCGCCTCAGAAGATGCTGCATAAAGGTATCTGTGAATCATATAACGAGTTGCGTGAGGGCATGCTGACGCAGCAGGGACTGGAAGTGGTTGCCACTGCAGCGCAGGATGCGCACGATATGGAAGCGCTGCCTACGTTAGCCCGGGTAAAGGCAGCAGATTTCCTGGCCAATCCACATTTTTCTGAAGAAGTATTCGGGCCTTTTTCGCTGGTGATTACCTGCCAGTCGCGTGAGCAACTGAAACAGGTGCTGGCGAAGCTGAAGGGACAGTTAACGACTACTGTGATGGCAACGCCGGCAGATCTTGCCGAATATAAAGACGTGATAAAACTGCAGCAATCACTGGCTGGCAGAATCATGATCAACAATGTACCTACAGGTGTTGAAGTTTGTGCGGCTATGGTGCATGGCGGACCTTATCCGGCCACTACGGATGCGCGTTTCACTTCCGTTGGGTTGTCTTCTATTCAGCGTTGGGTTCGCCCGCTTTGTTTCCAGAATTTCCCGGATGAATTGTTACCTGATGAATTGAAACAAGATAACCCGCTATCTATCTGGCGTTTGGTAGATAATGAATGGAAACAATAAATAAATGGCATCGGGAGTTATTCAATGAAGACTCCCGATAGTCATGTGGCTTTATGGGCTGGCGCAATTTTTTGTAGCCCGGGTTATAATGAGAAAAACGGGTTACATTGTTAGCTTCTGCTGCTTGTTAATGATTGAATGTACGCGCTAAAACTGCTGTGAATGAAGAAAACTTTTTTTTGCATCGATGCACATACCTGTGGCAATCCTGTTCGCCTGGTTGCAGGCGGTGGTCCTGTATTAACGGGGGCGAACATGAGCGAAAAGCGCCAGCACTTTCTCAAAGAATACGACTGGATAAGAAAGGGGCTGATGTTCGAGCCCCGTGGTCATGATATGATGAGCGGTAGTATTCTTTATGCCCCTCATGATCCTTCCAACGATGTTGCAGTTTTATTTATTGAAACCAGTGGTTGCCTGCCTATGTGCGGGCATGGTACCATTGGCACTATCACCATTGCAGTAGAAGAGGGCCTGGTAGTTCCTAAAACACCGGGTATTATTCGTATGGAGGCTCCTGCCGGCCTTGTGGAGATCTCTTATAAACAGGAAGCCGGAAAGGTGAAAAGCGTGAAGCTCACCAATGTAGCGGCTTATCTTGCTGCTACGGAACTGACTGTGGAATGCCCGGGCCTCGGCGAACTGGTGTTCGATGTATCTTATGGAGGAAACTTTTATGCTATCGTTGATGTGCAGCCTCATTTTAAAGGACTGGAACACTATGCCGCCGATCAGCTTATTGCATGGGCCAGGGAAATAAGGAAAAGGATCAACGAAAAGTATCAGTTTGTTCATCCGGATAACCCCACTATCAATGGTTGTTCTCATGTGTTATGGACAGGAGCTGTTTTAGATCCTGCTTCTACGGCCCGTAATGCTGTGTTCTATGGGGATAAGGCGATAGACCGTTCGCCCTGCGGTACCGGTACTTCGGCAAGAATGGCGCAATGGTATGCAAAAGGCAAACTTAAAAAAGGCGATGTTTTTGTGCATGAAAGTATTATAGGTTCCAAATTCAACGGCACCATAGAAGAAGAAACCAACGTAAACGGCGTTCCCGCCATTCGTCCCGGCATTGAAGGCTGGGCGAGAATTTATGGTTATAATACTATTACAATTGATCCGGAAGACGACCCGTACGCCTATGGATTCCAGGTTATTTAATAGGTATTAAAACACTCAACATAAATCTATAAAGAATGAAGGCGATAATAATCGGAGGTGGCATCATTGGACTTAGTTCCGCCTGGTTCCTGAAAGCATCGGGCTGGGATGTTACAATCATCGATAAGGATGATTTTTCAGACAACTGTTCTTATGGTAATGCTGGTTATGTATGTCCAAGCCATTTTGTTCCCATGGCGGCGCCGGGGATTATACAGCAGGGACTGAAATGGATGCTGAATGCCAGGAGTCCTTTTTATGTAAAACCCCGTCTTGATTCCGGTTTGATAAACTGGGGGCTGAAATTCATGAAAAGCGCTACTGCCGCACATGTTGAAAAAAGTGCGGTTCCGTTAAGAGATATTGCTTTGCTTAGTAAATCGCTTTATGATTCCTGGGCGGCCGATCCTGAGTTTTCTTTTGCTTATGAAAGCAAGGGGCTGCTCGAAATGTTCCAGCTTCCCGAAAATGAAGCGCATGCACATCACACCGTAAAAGCGGCGGCTGAACTGGGTTTGGATGCGGCCGTTCTTTCTGCTGCGGAGGTGAGTGCCATGGAACCGCAAACCAAACTAAATATCAGGGGAGCCATTCATTTCAGGTGTGATGCACATTTGCATCCGGGTAAACTTATGCGCCAGCTGAATGAAAGGTTACGGGCTGCTAATGTTCAGTTCATCAAAAATGAGGAGGTTACCGGATTTGAAAAACTGGGCAGCAGTATTAAAACTGTTGTTACTAAAAATAACCGTTACCAGGCAGACCTGGTTGTTCTTGCTGCCGGATCGTGGAGCAGGGGAGTGGCTTCGCACCTGCAGGTGAAAATACCGATGGTAGGCGGACGCGGTTACTCAGTAACACTGGAAGATGCGGCTTACCAACTTAATTATCCTGCTATTCTTACAGAGGGCAGAGTGGCTATAACACCATTGGATGATAATAAGATCCGCTTCGGAGGGACTATGGAGATCACTTCACTTTCTGCTCCTCCCAATATGAACCGCGTAAAAGGAATCCTGGAATCGGTAAAACGTTTCCTGCCTGATTTCGATATTCCTTTCCCACAGGAAAAAGATGTCTGGTATGGTTACAGGCCTTGTTCAGCCGATGGCTTGCCTTATATAGGCCGCCTGAACAGCGCCAGGAACTGTATTGTGGCAACAGGGCATTCGATGCTTGGTTTAAGTCTTGGGCCTGCTACCGGAAAGCTGGTGAGTGAAATTGCAAACGAAGCTCCTGTTTCGATGAATATTACCGCTTTTACCCCGGAGCGTTTTTAAATTGCTTTTGTACCGGAACGTTTATTTAAAGAATAAAAATAACAACTGCTTATGCGTGTTGCGCTACTACTGGCTGCGGGTATTTTTGTTACCTGCCCTGGTCTTCATGCTCAATCTTCCTTAAAAGCCTGGCAGCCCGATGGTGCTGAAATTGCGAAACGTTATGCCGGGGCAAAATACATGGACAGCGCGGTAAAGGTGGGCATACTGAACAGAACGGTACAGCCTAACTGGATAAAGGATGGGACCGCTTTCTGGTATAAGAAAAGCCTGAAAGATTCCGCTGTGGAATATGTATATATCGATGCGGTAAAAGGCCGCCGCAAAACAATTACAAAAGAAGAAGCGGCTGCGTTGCCTTTCGATTCCGTGGCCGCTCCGCCGAGGAACAGGTGGAGAGGGCGTCGCAGTGCTTATGAGGAAGCGGCACCTGATAGTTCGTACAGCGCTTTTTTGCGTAATGGAAATTTATTTCTTAAAAAGATAAATGGAACGGAGGCGGATATTGCACTTACCAGCGATGGTTCCAACGAACAACCCTATGGCGCTTTTAGCTGGTCGCCTGACAGCCGTTACCTGGTGGCCTATCGTATCAAACCTGTAAAGGATTCGAGTGTGTACTATGTACTTACTTCTCAAACAGGTACCACCCGTGGGCAATTACGTTCACAAGAGTATAAACAACCGGGGGATCCGTTTACTTCTTACGAGATGTTCCTTTTTGAAGCCGCTACGCGCAAGCAAGTAAAAGTGAATACGGATATTATCGACTTTGGGTATCCTTCGGCACTGCAATGGCGTGGCAATAAACATTTCCTGTTTGAACGTACAGACCGTGGCCACCAGCGTTTCAGGGTGATTGAAGTGAATGTGGAAACGGCCCGGACGCGAAATGTGATAGAAGAACAGACGCCCACTTTTATTTATGAGCAACGTATCGTTACCCGGTACCTGTATGATAACAATTCTATTTTATGGGTAAGTGAAAAAGACGGGTGGCGCCGTATGTATATGGTAGATGTGGTGACAGGCAGCTGCAAACCTGTTAACCAGGGACAATGGGTGGTGCGTGAAGTGGATAGCGTGGATGAAAAGAAAAAAGAAATATGGTTTCGTGCCAGTGGTATGGATGCAACAGAAGATCCTTATCATATTCATTACTACCGTATAGGTATGGATGGAAAGAACCTGTTATCATTAACGCCCGAAGATGGAACACACCAAATGAGTTTTTCGAAAGACAAAAGGTTTTATATCGATAACTGGTCGCGGGTAAATACGGCTCCTGTAACGGTGTTGCGGCGTACAGCAGACGGTAAAAAGATCATGGACCTGGAGCAGGCGGATATCAGCGGGTTACTGGCTACCGGTTTACGTTTACCGGAGATCTTTCATGCGAAAGGGAGAGATGGCGTTACTGATATCTGGGGTATCGTATGCCGTCCATCCAACTTCGACTCAACAGTGAAATATCCTGTTATAGAAAATATCTATGCCGGTCCGCAGGACTCATTTGTACCCAAGAGCTTTATGGCTTACAGCGAAATGCAAAGTATGGCTGAACTGGGCTTTATTGTGGTGCAAATGGATGGCATGGGTACCGCCAATCGGTCAAAGGCTTTTCATGATATGTGCTGGCATAACCTTGCCGATGCGGGGTTTCCTGACCGTATTGCCTGGATAAAAGCGCTGGCCGCCAAATATCCTTACGTGGATGACAGCAGGGTGGGACTTTATGGTACATCTGCCGGCGGGCAAAATGCGATGGGCGGCCTGTTGTTTCATCCCGAATTCTATAGCGCTGCCGTAGCTGCCTGCGGTTGTCACGATAACCGTGTCGACAAGCAATGGTGGAACGAACAATGGATGGGATACCCTATCGGCAAACATTACGAGGAGCAATCGAATGTTACGAATGCAGCAAAACTGAAAGGAAATTTGCTGCTCATTGTTGGTGAAGCCGATACCAATGTGCCGCCGGAATCTACCTATCGTGTAGCAGACGCGCTCATAAAGGCCAATAAAACGTTTGATTTCCTGCCTGTGCCTGGCATGGGGCATAGTGACGGCGGGCCTTATGGAAGGGCTAAAAAAAGAGATTTCTTCGTCAAACATCTGCTGGGTGTTGATCCGCCGGACAGGAACAAGTAGGGCGTTTAGGCTCCCTCCTAAGCCAGCACAGGACAGCAATGAACAATATGAACAAATGATAGTTATATCTGTAATTGAAGTAATTTTACTCCGGTGCAGATAACAACAGATTATACCAGGGAATTCAGGAAGTTTATCAACGGACAGTATTTGTACACAGGAGTGCGATTAACTGCTGGTGTTGTTATTCCCGCCTTCGTTTTATATCATTTTGATCTGTTATCGGTTTGTATGGCGCTGCCGCTGGGCGCCCTGTGTGTGGGCCTTACCGATGCCCCCGGACCTCCCCATCACCGTAAGAATGGGTTGATAGCAAGTATTCTGATCAATTTTGTCGTGGCGGTGATCACCGGGTACAGCAGGGAATTTCCCTGGCTGATAGGCTTTGAGATCATCGTTTTCGGACTCTTCTTCACGCTTATAGGTATCTATGGCAACCGTATCAGCAGTATTGGCTTGATCGCGTTGCTGGTGTTCATCTTTAATATCGACTCGCATCTTGAAGATCATTCCATCTGGAACGATGCATTGCTTTTCACCGCCGGCGGGGTATGGTATGCACTGCTAAGCCTGCTGTTGTATAGCCTTCGCCCTTTCAGGTTGATCCAGCAGTTGATGGGGGAGTGTTTAATAGATACTGCCGCCTACCTGCGTATAAAAGCTGCCTTCTACAGGAAAAAGCCCGATTTCAATGAACTGAATGCCGATCTGATGCGTTACCAGGTCCTTATTCAGCAGCATCATGCCGACCTGCGGGAAATGCTTTTCAAAACACGCATCATCGTTAATGAATCCACTGCCAAAAGCAGGGTGCTCATGATGATGTTTATGGATAGTATCGACCTGTTGGAAAGGGTGATGACCTCACAACAGGACTATAAAGAATTACATAGAGAGTTCGATGATAATGGTATTCTCGACAAGTATGCAGAAATGATTCTGGCTTTGGGCGATGAGTTGTATGAAATAGGGCTGGCCGTTCAAAGTGGCTTTCCTTCAAAGCCCCGGGTCGATATTTCCGAAATGCTTACACAAACTGTTGACGCTTTTGCCGAACTGCGCAGGCAACACCTCGCTCCGGATACAATAGAAGGGTTGATTAAGTTGCGCCAGATCTTATATAGCATCCAGGACATCACAGAACGCATCAAAAGACTGCACAGCGCTACCACCTACGATAAAAAACTGGCGAGGCAATATAAACAGCAGCGGGTCGATGCCAATGAATTTATTACCCGTTCCGACCTTGATCCTAAATTGTTGCTCAACAACTTTAGCCTGAAATCGGCTAGTTTCAGGCATGCAGCGCGGGTAACGGTAGCATTGCTGGCAGGATATATTATCTCCCTGCTTTTCCCCTTAGGGCATGGCTACTGGATCCTGCTTACTATTATTACCATTGTAAAACCTGCTTATAGTATTTCCAGGCGCAGGAATGTACAGCGTTTGCTGGGTACCTTGCTGGGCGGCGTGCTGGGCGTTGTGGTGCTTAGTTTTATAAAGGAGCCTGCAGTATTGTTCTTCTTTATGATCCTGTCAATGATCATTTCGTATAGTTTCCTGAAGCTGCAGTACCTGGTAAGTTCCGCTGCCATTACCATTTATGTGTTGCTGAGCTTTCATTTTATGAGCCCCTCAGGATATACGGCTGTGTTAACCGACAGGGTAATTGATACTATCATAGGTTCGGCCGTGGCGTTTATCGTGTCGCAGTTTGTATGGCCCAGTTGGGAACATGAACAGGTGGGCAATCTTATGCTGGACGCATTAAAAGCAAACAGGGCTTATTTCGACACGGTAGCCGCCGCCTTTGTTGTACAGCAGCCCGATTTCACTTCCTTAAAAACAGTACGTAAAGATGCCTTTGTGGCACTGGCGAATATGAGCGATAATTTGCAGCGTATGCTAAGTGAGCCCAAAGACAAGCGCCCTAAACTAAAGCATTACCACCAGTTTGTTGCTACCAGCCATATGCTTACTTCTCATATTGCGGCATTGTCCTATTATGCGCAACGCAACGCTTCGCAATATGCTTCCGCCGATTTTCAACCGCTGATTCACCAGATTGATCTCCAGTTCCGCCAGTCTGTTGAAGTATTGCAACATAATACCTCCGTTGAAGTGTTGAACTTATCTGCCAAACTTCCCATAACCAATAAGGTGCAGCAACTGTTGGAAACCCGCCGCAAGGAACTGAAAGCCGGCAACGACGATAGTATTGTAAGTACCCGTAAAATATTGTCTGACATGAAAACGATCACCGATCAGTTTGAGTTGATCAGCACTATTACTGTCGATCAGGTTCGTATTACCCAGAAGATAGTCGCGTAAATAACAATCATAATTCTGCCCTTTACTCATTGTCCGGGTGCTGTTACCCGTTTTTTGCGCTTCCTTCCTCGTCTTCAACCGGCAGCTTCTCCTTGGACAGTTCTTCTTTCAGTAACGCAATCTCCTGCGTAAGCCGCGTCATATTCTTTTGAAGCTTTGAATTAACGATCGATAAATGTAACAGGTATATAAGTATAATAAAGATCATGACCGTGAACACCAGGTTGGGAGCTTCATATACTCCAAATAACCGGGCCATAACCTCGAGGCCGTCACGCCAGAACGAAAACAGCGTAAGTAAAGCCGTACATACCAGCCATACAATGGCATACTCTTCACGCAGCTTGCCTTTTACAATAAGATAGGAAATATAAAAAAGGAATAGCAGGTTTATAGCTATCGTAATAAGCTGTATTCTTACCATTTTATTTTTTTTAATAGTGTCTGATAAAGGAAAAGAACATGGCAATAGTGACTTTTATAAGATAATAAATACTGCCTGCACTACTTATCGATGACGTGCCGCCGGTACGGGCCTGCATCACAACAGCCGTTTCCGCGATCTTAAAACCCGAACGCGCGAATAATACCAGCGATTCCGGCTCAGGGTATTCATCAGGATATACCATTGCCGCTTTATCAATCGCTTTCTTGTCCAGCAGCCTGAACCCCGAGGTCGCATCATAAATAGCGTTCCCTGTAAAAATGCGATTCAGCCAATGAAAATACTGTATGCCCAATCGACGCATAAAAGACGACTGGAATCCTTCATGTAATAAAAAACGGGAGCCTATCACAAGGTTGGCATTTGTCTCTTCCTGCCTTGCCAGCAATTTGGGTATCTCTGAAGGCGGATGTTGCCCGTCGCCATCTACCTGTAAGGCAAAATCAAAACCCTGCTGCTGCGCATAGCGAAAACCTGTTTGCATAGCGCCTCCAATACCAAGGTTTACCGGTAGGTCCAATACCGTAACTCCGGCCGCTTTCGCCACAGAAGCCGTAGCGTCGGCAGAAGCATCGTTAATTACTGCTATCGACAATTGATATCCAGGTATTCGCAGTTGTTTTAAACTGCCCAGTAACGATGGCAGCGAAGTCGCTTCATTGTAACAGGGCACTATGGCCAGTATGGTTTTAGTCATTTGATATGTAGAGCTTTTCCTAAGCAGTTGTTAGCAAACCAGACTAAGCTACGAAAATTACCGACTACTGGGTATTTTTTACCTGATTGAATCTCGGTTTATTTGCAACACAATCCTCCGTTACCCATGATGCCTAAAATCCCCATACAAGCTGCTTGCAGTCATCTGTTGTCTAACGCTTGCCGTATGTTGTTAAAACATTACTGCCTGCCGTCTGCCTGCTGCTGCTTCTTTTCATTGCTTTTTCTGGCTTCGGTTGTCTCCGCTCAGTCCAAAACATTGCTGAACATAAAAGTGCCGCCATCATTGGCGAATGCAAAGAAGATCGACCTTAAATATACAGGATATTATACCCTCGGCTACGATCCGCTTATCGCAGCTCCCTCCATCGAGGCCGTTTCATGGGAGGGCTACTCCGATAAAATTCGTATCACGCTTGTATTAAAGCTGAAGTTCAGCGATGCCACAAAATACACCATCTATCGCGAAGGAAAAGGAAAGGTGAAAGACGTTCCTGGCCCCATCGACGGTACTATGTCGGTCAGCGCCCTCAGTATCAATATTCCGGTATCATTCCGTGGTGCATCCCTTGGTACACAGTCCTTTCACTTCGGCTTTAATAAATTCGGCAATCTCTCGGCTTCTCAATATGTCTATATTTCAAAAGATTTACTTAAGAACTATGACCAGGTAGGTACCGCAACTAAAATCGCTGGCGGAGGTAAAGCGGATATCGCAGGGATCTTTAATGCCATGACTTTTGGAATTCCATCTGTAACGCATTTCGATTATTTTCTTTTTACGGAAGATGCCGTTGCCGAAACAGGCAAAATAGTAGAGGTCGAACTCGCAGCACGCCGCAAGGAAGCAGAGGACAAAAAGAAAGCAGAAGACGAACTGAAGAAAAAGAAAGAAGCCGAAGAAACTGCAAAACGATTGGCGGCCGAAAAACAGGCCGCACAGAAACAAGCCGCGGAAAAAGCTGCAGCCGAAAAACAGGCAGCGGCTTCAAAAACCACAACTGCATCTTCAGGTACTACAGCACTTACCATAGCTGCTTCATCCCCGGCAGCCCGGACTGCTGCGGGAACAACAACTACATCCACCGCATCTGCTCCGGATCTGGGTAAAGGCCCCGATGGCAAATACTACCGTAAAACAGAGAACGGAACATACCAGCAAATAAGCTATGAAGTATACCAGTCACTGAAACAACAAAAAGCCGCTGCCGGCAAATCAGCCGCCACCACCACAACAACCCAGAACAATGCGCAAACCCTGGCTGCTACTCAACAGCAGCTGCAGGCAATGACTAATAACTTTTTCAACCAGCAGGCCGAAATGCAACGCCAGAGCGAACAACGTATCGCGCTCGGTATGCAAAGCTACTATGCAGCCGAGGCGGTACGTAATGGAAAAGACAATCTTAATAACCTTTCCAGGCTTAGCGGCAGCTACAATTCTGTAGAAGAACTCGAAGAAGAATTTAACCAGAAATATTATTCCATCAACTCCGAAGTGGAAAGCCTCAACGAAGCGCGCAACCAGCAACTGCAGGCCTCGTACAATTATTACTATAACAATGGCAGCGAAACCGATAAGGCTATAGGGCAGGCAGCAGTGGCCATTGGCGGATTGATCAATAACATGAGAGCCGAAAAAGAAAAACGGGAAGCCAAAGAAGCCCTGCAGCGACAGCGCGAACAGGCCCGTGCCGAAATAGAAGCCCGTAAAAAAGCAGCCCTGCTCCAGTTACGTAAAACTTTCTTCTCCCAGTTCCCCGATGGTGGCGTGCCCCTTTCTTCGCATACCGTTACCGTTAGTGAACTTCACTTCTTTTCTTACACATTTAACAATGAGCATATCAATCAGGCAACACCAGTGGTTGCCGTTTCAAATGTCTTTCCCATAGCACGTTATGGCGATGGTACCTGGCCCTTTAAAACAGCTGTCGTTAATGATGTAAAGAAAACAGGTGCCCAGGGTGCAGTTACCCTCGTTGGCTATTACGCATCAAAAGAAATGGCCGATCAAATGCGTGCCTCCTTTCTCTCCCTGGCAAAAAAATGCCAGATAAGTGTAAAAGATATTAGCTATAAAGGAAAGAAAGCTGCTGGCGCCGCCGGCGCCGACTTCTGGGGTAACAATACCGGAACTAAAAAACAATCCGATACCGCTTTTGCTGTAACATCCGCCGCCAAAACTACAACCGACGACTTCTGGCAAACAGGAAAAAAACAAACAAAAGACGATAAAGCCCAAAGCGGTACCACAACAAAGCCCGTAAAAAAAGAAGAATTCTGGAATCAATAACCCCTGAGTAAATAGAACGAATATGAAAACTTGGCTGCTCTTATGTCTGCTCGTAGTTTTAGGCTATAATGCCACTGCACAGGCTACCATCGCAAAATTGAAGTACGAAGAAGCTGAAGAAGCTTTTGTGGCAAATGATTACCTCACAACTATCTCTAAGCTCGATGAAACCGAAAAGCTGCTTGGCGCCACCAATCCACGCATCTTATACCTCCGCATCATGGCCCAGGATAAACTTATCAGGTCCGAACTGTTCCTTGATTATGAGATAATAGCCGCCTTCAGGAAAAATTGCAGCACCTACCTCACCAAATACGAATCGGTCTCAGGTATAGAAGAAAAATACAAAGAAGTATATAAAGCATCCGAAACCTATAAACTGATCGATATACCCGAACAGGCACTCGCCAACCTGGCAAAGGCTACAGCTACCACTGCAGACTACGCGCAGCTGGGTGACGCTTATTACAGGTCAGGCAACTATAAAGCTGCCGCAGGCTATTTAAAAACCGCGGCAGCAAAGGGCAATGCCTTTGCCAACGCACTCCTGGGATACATGACCCAGATGGGCTGGGGAGTAACAAAGGATTCCGCAGCAGGCAACCGCCTCATCGAAAAAGCAATGGCAGCCAATCACCCCGATGCCTTTCATACCAGGGCCTTTTCCTATAGAGGCGGAATAGATGGTATGCCTAAAGACTCCTTGATGGCAGTCGAGTACTTCAAAAAAAGCTATCAGGCGGCATTCCCGTTGGCCGACAAAGGGAATCCCGAATACCTCTTCTATGCAGGCAGGGCTTTAATGGATGCAGAAGGTGCAGATACGCTCAACGGCGTGGAATTGATCACCAAAGCAGCCGGCAAAGGCAACATCGACGCGCTCATAAAACTCGGTGAATGCTACCGCGATGGACTATACGTTGATCAGGATTATACCAAAGCCATGCAATTCTTCCAGAAAGCCGCAGCCAAAGGATCTGCTACAGGTATGTATCGTGTGGGTGGCATGTATTTTCGCGGCAACGGTGTCAGCCAGGATTATGGTAAAGCACTGGATTGGTACGAAAAAGCATGTATCGCCGGTAATATCTACGCTCCTTATTCAATCGGGTACCTCTATGCCGAAGGATTGGGGGTTACCAAAGATTGTCCCAAAGCAATTACCTGGTACGAGTTGTCCGGTAAACGCGGGTATTTCAGCGCCTATAACATTATCGGTAACACCTACTATTGGGGAAATTGCGTAACCAAAGACTATAACAAAGCAGCCATTTACTATACCAAAGCGGCAGAAAATGATGTCATTGCTGCCATGAACAACCTGGCTAATGTTTATTATGCCGGCGGTAATGGACTCACCCAAAATTATCCCAAAGCCGCAGAATGGTACCTCAAAGGCGCTGCTAAAAACTATGCGTGGTGTATGTATAACTATGGCAACATGTTGTACAACGGAAATGGAATGGCTGTCGATTACCTCAAAGCTATCGAATGGTATAAAAAAGCCGCCGACCTCGACAATACCGATGCTATGGATAAACTCTATAGCATGTACTACAACGGTATAGGCGTTAAAAAAGATAAAAAAACAGGAGAACAATGGGCCGCGAGATCTGCCGCTCTAAAAGCCAAAAAAGGATAATATAAATCAAAACATAAAAAGAGCTGGTAGTTTTAACTGCCAGCTCTTTCTTGTCTATAGCATATCACAATAGCACATTTATTTACCTGCTGTTATCTACTTCTTATTCAACCTCGCCTCCTCCAGGTCAAGATTGCTTTCCATCAGCCGCAATACCTCGTCATCACATTTTCCGGCATGCTGCATCTCCCTTAGCCCATCACGCCTTAGCGATATCAGCTCCAGCATGATCTTCCGGTACAAGCCCCGCACAGTGCTTAATGCCTGTTTCTTCAACTCCTCATTGCCCGTACTTTCCGATGCCGTCACACTTCTCATCAGTTGCTCCTTTATCCGGCTTATCGTTTCATATTGACTCATCTCCACTGCATAATTCGTATCCAGGTATTGTATAGCCCTTTTCCCTAATTCAATACGTATCGCCTCAATCTGCTCCTCTTCCGGGATATACTCATCAACCTCTTCCACTTTTAGCCATCGTATAAAAAGCGGCAAAGTAAGCCCCTGAAATACAAGCGTCACCAGTATCACCACAAACGTGATGAACAAAATAAGATTGCGGTGCGGGAAAGCAGTCAGCTTATCGTCCAGCGTAAGTGGAATGGCCAATGCCGAAGCCAGCGATACAACCCCGCGCATCCCGGCCCATCCTATAATGAACGGCAGCTTAAGACCAGGGCTTTTTTCCGTTTCCCTTATCCGCTTGCTAAGTAAGCGTGGTACCCACGACGATATATATACAAGTATTATTCTTATTACTATCACCATTGCGCTTATCATCAACGCATAGTAAATAGCCTCATCCAGCGCATATCCCTCCAGCCCATGAACAATTACAGGCAGTTCCAGCCCAATAAGTATAAATACAAAACCATTCAGCAGGAAACCTACCGTAGCCCATACCTCCTGCGTCTGCAACCGCGTATGATAATTCAGGAAGTCACTGGAACGGAACGACAAAAACAATCCCCCGCTTACCACAGCAAGTACGCCCGACCAATGAAACTGCTCCGCTACAATATACATCAGGTACGGCGCCGTTAATGTGATAGGAGTGGTAATGCTCGATGCCTTTATCCAGTAACGCAATATAAGATATAGTATATGTCCTATAACCACGCCAACAAACACGCCCATTACCGCTGCCACCAGGAAGTCAATCACGGCCTGCTGGATGACGAACTGGCTCGTTAGTACCGCCGTCACGGCAAAACGGAATACGGTAAGTGAAGCCGCATCATTCACCAGGCTCTCACCCTCCAGTATCGTGGTGCCCCGCTTAGGAACCTCCATCCCTTTCAAAACAGAGGTAGCCGCCACAGCATCAGGAGGCGAAATAATGCCTCCAAGTAAAAACCCCAACGCCAGCGTGAACCCCGGAATAATATGTACCGAAAAATAAGCGATGGCCAGTGAAGTGAATAATACCAGCCCAAACCCAAGACTCAGCACAGGTCGCCGCCACTTCCACAACTGGTGCCACGATGAATACCAGGCTGCTTCAAACAATAACGGCGGCAGGAATATCAGGAACACCAGGTCCGGATCTACATTCAAATGCGGTAGCCCCGGTATAAAGCTGATCCCCAATCCACCCATCACCAGGAAAATAGGGTAGGAGATCTTCAGCCGCTGGCTCAACATATATAACATCGCCATTATAAAAAACAAGGCCAGTATCAATAATAAATTATGATGTATCAACAGTGAGGTTTTGAATGAGTGATTAATATAAAAATAACCAATCCTATGCTAATGGCTGTTTATTGATCCTCGTATCCCTATAAGAAAACAGTGTCTGCGTATTTATTACCCAAAGCATATATCTTTGCTGATTGAATAAATAAATTTCATCATGAAATACCTGTCAACTGTAGGCTTACTGATCCTTTCCAATGCCTTTATGACACTCGCATGGTATGGCCATCTCAAATTCTTTGGCAAAAACGGCCACAGCAGTACACCCTTATGGGCCATCATATTGCTTAGCTGGGGACTGGCTTTCTTTGAATACTGCTTCCAGGTGCCGGCCAACAGGATAGGCTTCGAAGAAACAGGAGGTCCCTTCTCCCTCGTTCAGCTGAAAGTCCTGCAGGAAGTCATCACCCTCATCATTTTTATGATCTTCTCCCTCATAGTATTTAAAAACATCCGCTTCACCACCAACCATTTCATAGGATTTGGATTCCTGGTCGTAGCAGTCTATTTTATATTCAAAAAATAAATTTAGAGGTGGTGTTTTAGTTTATTCAGCGTTTTCTATCTTTACAATAAGGTGCTGAATTTCAGTATTCTGCAACACTTCTCGGCTTCTCATATTGCTACCTTTATATCAGTGAGATAACATTTTAATAGACTAAAAAATAGACTAGTTAGTTGTTGCCTCTCACACTGATTTGCAAAAAGGGGAAAACCCGCAGAGATTTATTAAAAAGACTTTTACACCAACATTTGACGTATCTGCCCTTGCAGAGCAGGAAGTTAGTCTCATAAAACAAGCAACCATTAATACAGATGTATTTTTCCAGTTCGATGACTTTATAAAGTTCAAACAGCGCAAGGTGGGGCCTGGTATGATAAACACATATGAGAATATAAAATCTTGCTTGGAAGCCTACGAGATACATAAGAAAAAAAAAGCTGACCTTCCAGGCTTTTGATATGGACTTCGGAGATGATTTTATAGACTTTCTTACTTATGATTATACAAATCGCCGAGCCAAAAAGAATCCTGAATATGGGCTAAAAGTAAATACTATCCGATTATATGTAAATTTCCTTCGCTGTTTTCTCAATAATAGAATGCGTAAGGGGAATTACAATTTTAGGGTAAGCTAGGGCTATAATGCAGGACGTTGTTAAACCGTACTTTCAGCATCACTACTTTATTTTTACGAGGCTTAATGGTTGTGGAAACCATATCTGGGTGGTAAGCAATGCTAACGTGATAAGAGATGTCGCGCCAAAACTTGGGCGACATCTCGTTTTTGTATTCATTATCTACTAGTGTTGTGCGATCATTTTTTGATCACTCCAATCTTCGCCATCAAAAAAATGAATATATAAAAATGGTAATAAAATAATTTGCATAAATTATATTAATATATTTGACCGCTTTATTCTTTAACCTAAACTCAAATCCTAATGAAAAGTGCATTCACTTCATTCTCCCACCGCTTCCTACTATTTATAACTGTTATTTTTACATTATTGATTGCTTCCTGTAAGAAGTCTGAGCGGGAGATGTCGCTTCGATCAGAATTATTCGTATACAGCGGAGATAAACAGTCACTTAAAGCCCTCTCCGAAGATTTAACTGTATTGGATTTACAGTTTCATTTTGTTGACAGCCTAGAAAAAGGTGGAACAATAGACTGGAATAGCTATTTTATAACTGGCTCGCTGGCCGATACAACTTGTGATTATGCATTTGCTGTCAGGCAGGGTGAGGTATTAGAGAATATTATCCTTGCCACACGCTCAAAAAATCAAAAATTCATTAAAGGAAGGGTTATAAACTTCAAAAATCTTTCGAAACTGGAGTCTCCATTCAGGATTGCAAAAATCTTCCAATGCTACGAAAAAGTAGGTTATAAAATCCCAACATCGGTTACTTCGTTTATTGAAAAAGATTCGACTCTATCAGTTAATGCAAGTAAAAGCAACAGGGCTTGTTCAAAAGCAGGTTTAAATACACGTTCAACCTCATGCGCTCTGTTTTTTAGCGCGGGTTATTACCTGCAAATAGTGCCTGGAACCTGTCCGGATATTTTTTTAGTACAAGACGCAATACAATCTTATGTTATTGAACAACTCCGTCTGGAATTATCGAATATCTACCAGGCGAACTTTAATGTATCCGTAATCCCTAACCTGTATACACAAATAGACGGCCCTTCGGATCTTGTATCTCTTATAGACGAATATTTCCTTAGGACAACTATCAGTAATATAATGCAGAACTACGTCCAGCAATATTGGGCAAATTGCAATATATACCAGTTGTATTTAACAGATTTGAGGATACTGGGGACGAGTTGTGACAATCAAGGTGGTGGTCCGGCTGATCCACCAACTACCCCGGAAGAACACGGCCAACTTATATCAATTGAAGAGGAAGAGGAAACAGATACCTATTTGCAAGAACAAGGTTTTTTGGAAGACGGTATTTCTTATGAGAGAATTAAATATAGATATAATGCACAGATCCTTCGCCTTTCAAACTCGGATTTTGTAGATCGTGTCATCATGTATCCTATCACTGCCGATCCAATTCAATCAGTTTACAAAGATCGATATGGTCGTTCTGTAACTCGAAACCTGACCTTGTTTAATCATGTAAATACCTATTCTATTATGCCTTTTGATAGAAGATTTGTCGAGCTTCATTGGACATGTTTAGTTATTGCGAGGTACATTTATTCAAACGGTGACGTAACGACTCGTCAATGGCCTATTACTAAAGATGCCGTAATGTAACTTTGTTCAATAAATGAAATCCTTATGGCAAAAAAAACATTGGGCGACGCGGGTTGCATCCAGGAAATGGTCATCGAGATATCCAATTTACTGGATCACCGAAAAAGTGAGATCGAGTTTATTTCGAACTTTTACCTAATCAAGCTTTTTTGGCAGATCGGGAAAGAAATCGGCAAATTGAACAATGCCGACTTTAGTCCAGAGAAAGCTCATATAGCTTTCCGCAAAATAGAGGAAGTGCTCATTAATAAATATGGACATTTTTTTAAATCCTACCACTTGCATGAGATGGATCTTTTTGCTCGTATATTTTCGAATGAAGATTTGATTAACAGGATAGCTTACTATTTGGACTGGCCATTAATCTCAGTTATGCTACAATTGAAAACCGAGCAGCAATGGACTTCCTTTATCATGGATGCAATCGAGGCCAAAATGAGTAGAGCCGCGCTGCTTTCAGCGAACACTTTACCACAGAAAGAGTCTTTGGAAATGCACACTTCCTCTGACAAAGCCATAGACCAGGAAAAACTCTTGTCTTTATTCCCTACAAAATTCTATAATGGGAAAAAACGACATATTGATAGTCTATATACCGGCCACTACAGGTATGAATTCAAAGAACTTTTAGGTGTCCACACTACTTCAGGCAACCCCGGAATCGGTGTGGGAAACCTGGAATTAAATATCCTTAAATTGATCGACGCCTTCAAATGTTCACTAAGTAGAGAAGTCAACAGCATGTTTAACGTCTCTTTTTGGGATGTAGGACGTCTGCTTGACAAGAGGCTGAATGCAATCAAAAGTCAAACCGATAGACAGGGCTATCTGGAAGAATTCTCTTTGGTATTTGAGCAGAAATGGGGAGCTAAAATAGGATGCGGGTCAAATATATACAGTATGTTATGTTATTACCAAATCCTGGGTGAGACGGATATGGCTTTTCAGGTCGCATGTCTGGTGAATTGGGAGCAGCTACAAGAGCTTTTCCACCTGCATGATCCTGAGATGATTCATTTATGCGCAAGGATGTTAGCGCGTGGCGATATTGATTTGTTTTCAATACGTCAATATATTAGTCATGGTTTTCCTGAAGAAGTGCTTAATCAGGAAAGGGCCTTGCTGCAAATGCTGACACCTCCAAATACGCCTTCCGAAATCGTCCATACTGAGCGCAAAGGCAATTCAATAATCACTATCAAGGAACGCATTTTGAAAACGGATGAGGATATTATCAATAAACAATTCTATGTGGATGTATTCAGTAATACTTTTTTCACGGAATTTATGAAGTCGGGTATTAAAGCGTAGGAAAACTCAGGCAAAACACCTAATATCCAAATAAGAAGAGCCTTTTTCATTTCCGCGCCTTATGCGTGGCGTACGCACCTGGCCCTTTCCAAAACCATACTTTACCCATAACCATACACCCCGTCTGTCCTCATAGTTCCAAAACCATACAGGTATATTATGAAGTTTGCTTGGGTTTATCGCCTAAATTTGATCTTGTCCAGGGATGCAAACAATGATTTTAGTTTGCCGACAAAATATTAAAATTCCAAAAGAAGAGCTATGTCAACAGTTACATTTAAAGGAAACCCGGTAAACACATCCGGTTCCCTTCCGGCAGTAGGTACCAATGCAGCAGAATTTACACTTACAGGCGGCGACCTCTCCGAAAAAAGCCTCGCTGATTTTAAAGGAAAGAATCTCATCCTCAACATCTTCCCAAGTGTGAACACAGGCGTTTGCGCCCAGTCTGTTCGCAAATTCAACCAGGAAGCAGCAGGCCTCGACAATACCGTCGTGCTTTGCGTATCAAAAGACCTTCCCTTTGCTCAGGCCCAGTTCTGCGGCGCAGAAGGTATCAGCAACGTGGTAATGCTGTCCGATTTCAGAACCGACTTCGGTAACCAGTATGGCGTCCTCCTTACCGATGGCCCCTTGCGTGGACTCCTTAGCCGCGCCATCGTTGTCATCAACCCGGAAGGAAAGATCGTTTACGAAGAACAGGTCCCCGAAATCGCTCAGGAACCCGACTACGCCAGCGCGTTGAAGGTTATTAAAGGATAACTAACTATTCAGGCTGTACCTCACACCGGTACAGCCTGATTTTACTTCCGCTTTTGCCGTCAGCCAAAACAACTCTTACGAAGCAGGCATCAAAGTGTTTACAAACGCAACAGACAATGGAAAGGTTGCCTCCTTCTCAACTGCTGCCTCCCAGTCGCTTATTTGCTTCTTATAGGCCGCTTCGCCTGCCTTTAGTAGTAGTCCAACCCTGTCATATAAAACAGTTGCAGCCTCCATCGGCACACCAAAATCAGCATCATATCTTGCGCCGCAATAAGCCTTCTTTAAAATAGAAAACAGTTCCTCTTCCTGCGGAGTATTCACCGGAAAAACACGCTGCAATCCAGTCCTGCCAGATCCAGTAAAGGCGCTAAACGGCTGATGTTATGAGAAAGAGGCCGGTAACCAGTAACGGCCTTCACCAAAGCCAGCGCCGTTTGCTCTACGGCCTGGTGAAGCAAGAAAGCCTCGAGCTCCCAATTCCCTGCTCCTTTGTAATACTCAGCCCCTTTATAAAAGCCGAATGCTCTTGGATAAACCAACGTCCACACCTCTTTCGCAAGGTTGATACAACGGTATAACGAACAATCATATTGATAGCTATGAAGCGGTGCCCCGGAATCCAAAACCATCCAGCCATATTTACTTACCAGGTTAAAAAAGTGCGATCCCTCACTAATAGCGGCGTTAACTCCCGTCACCCTATGTATAATATAATTAGCGCGAACATGCGGCAACCTTATCTTATCCAGCAGCGTTAAAACATCCTCATCTTTAAACGGGTTAGTCTTGCCCTTGATAATAAGAATATCAAAAGCTATTTCGTCCTTCAGCATTTGGGCGCCGGAAAACACCTGCCACCGCTGAACATTCAAACGCTTGTAACCATAGCAAATAATCTTTTCAGGAAAAACGGCCTTCGCAATCGCGTCGGCCAGTTCTTTCAACCGCTGCCGTTCAGTGGAAGAAAGAAAGTCAAATGTGTTTTGCATAAAATTAATTGAATCATTCCCGGTGCCTTGCAAAGCGCCGGATAAAATATTGTTGGCAATAAACAGTCTGGGAAACGTCAGGGCGCAGACCTACGTACTATTACAGTACAAGCAGTAATGAAAGTGGTGCATATACTTACATTTAAGGTTACAACAAAATGTAAGTCTCAAAGAACGAAGGCAGGAAATACAAATAGGATTGGAACCTGCCTCGCCCTACCGACCGCAGGCTCTGACAAAGCCAACCGCCCGAAGGCGGGTCCAACGGTAAGGACAAAAGCAGGCCCAATCCTATTTGCAAGCACAATATAGGAATTGAGGCCCACTCTGCTCACCGAGAATTGTCAGATTCGTAACGTGAGACTTCTTCGAGCCAAAAAGACCCTAAATAGGGTTAATTATCTAGGAAGCGTATTCCCGGAAAACGAATTAAAAGCAATGTGGAGTTACAAAAAAACTCACCCATTTATAATCAGATTTCTTTATGTCTACTCTTTTCCGCATCGAATAAATATGCAGAGGCTAATTGAGCTTAATATATTATCAGGTGTTGATGACGCTCCAAGAGGCTTTAGGCTCATTACCCAGGAACAACTATATTTGATCTTAAAGGAGACGCAAAGCGATGAAAGTTTTATTATCCATTAAGCCGGAATTTGCTGATAAGATATTTGATGGTAAGAAAAAATTTGAATTCCGCAGGGCTATTTTTAAGCGAAACGATATAAAAACAGTTGTTGTTTACGCATCTTCGCCGGTGCAGAAAGTTATTGGTGAGTTTGAAATCGAGTCAATAATAAAAGGCAATCTGGTTGAGTTATGGGAAACCACCAAAGCCTATGCAGGCATAGATGAACAGTATTTTTACAAGTATTTTGCAGATCGCAACTCAGGCTTCGCTATCAAAATTAAGCAAGCAAAAAAATATAAACTGCCTTTATCTTTGAAAGAGAATTTTAATGTTGTCCCTCCTCAGTCATTTGTTTATCTATAATCTTTCCTATCTATGCCTCAATATTTTGCCTCCACTATCCCAACCACGATCCTTTTCTAACCGGCTAGTCGATTCTTGTCCCTTATACCAGGGGGTAATAACGACATCTTTTTAAAAAGTACCCAACCATCTACACTTCTTTCAAAAAAAAATAACCAACTTAAAGCGCTATCATTATTTCAATACATCCGAATAATTATATTTCCGGAAAATTTACTGAGTGGCAAAACAAGGCGGTCCTTTCATCTTCGAAAAAACATTCGGCTGCGTCTCTTTGTACAAGAGAGGTGGGATAGGGCTTGCCCGTTGCAAAAGCAACCTCACTGCCCAACGCTGGCGTAAAGATCCTGCTTTCGCAGGCAGCCGTAAAAGTGCCGGTGAACTCGGCGCTGCGGCAGCCATCGCCAGTCCGTTTTACAATGCTTTGCCACAAGGCATCCGCGTATTCAGCCTGTATCACCAGCTAGTAGGCCTCGCTAAAAAGCTGCTGGCTGCAGGTGCACCTATTGATGATATAGAACAAACCCTGGCCCTGGCAGTGATCCGCCTGCGCAAAATGGAAATAACCGCCAATGCAAACCAGGCCGGCCAAAAACACGCTGGTCAAAACCTCCTTAGCCAAAAACAGGTTCAAAAAACTTCAACACCGTCACGCATAACAGCAGCACCAGGAAGCACAAAACCTGCGGCTCCCTCCGTCAAAGTACTGCTCTCTCACAAAGTAGTGCAGTCTCCCGGAACCCCTCCATTATACAAAGAGTCGCATTCCGCACATATAAGTCGCCACAAGTCCTTATGTCGACGAACCGCCGGCAGGAGCGCCTCAGTTGCCGCTCTCCTGCCACAGCGCCTCAACACCATAGCAGCTTATAAAGGTTTTAAGATAACCAGGGCTTTCCCTTGCCCATACCTCAAAAATGTCTGCTTTCTGGCCCGGGAAACAAACGCTGTCACCTCAAAAAATAGCGCCAATACCCGCACCAGTCATAAAATCGTGTTTCCTGCAGGCGTTTCATAGCCACACATCCCGGATAATCTTCATCTACGAAGAAATACGCTTTAAACATGAACGATAAAGCTACTCAGGAACTACTGAAGAGCCACTATGAACTATCTTCACCAGAGCCCCATCAATCCCGTCTTACCCGTTACGGCACCCGCTTGTGCGCAACAGCCTTAACCCATTTCTTCCCCTCGCAAACCGCACAAACCGCAGCACTGCCCGCTATCTTTTGCGTATTGCCACAACGTGTACAGGCATATACATCCGTTTCCACTATAGTCGTCACCTGCTTATCAAACTCATGCGGCAAAATGGATAACCCCGGCTTTACCGCCTCATCGGCAAAATAAAACACACTTAACTCCCCCGATAGCTCAAGATAAGCCCGGTCTACCTGGCCCAGCTGCGAAACGCCCTTTAGCCGCAACTCCGAGAAAAACTCATCCTGGGCAAGATCTTCCTTTTTAAAACTATCTATACAAAACTTCCCGTCCTCGATCAGGCAAACGGTTTTGCCCTCTATCAGTTGCTCCACCTTCTTCGATTTCGCAGTTAAATAAGTAGTGAAACGATAAAACGTAATCACAGCAACAAATACGGCCACTGCCGATAATAACCCCACCTCTTGATAGAACATAGGATCACCAGCCGCCGACCCCAGCCCTATAATAACCACTAGCTCAAATACACTCAGTTGTCTTACCCCTCTTTTCCCCATTAACCTTAACCCAATCAGTACAACGATATACATCACCAGTGTCCTGAGTAATATCTCGGGCAGAAACCAATGATCCTGGTCCCCGAATAACAATTTGTTCAACGCCGAAGGTTGGGCCTGCGAAATATCTCCTAGTGTCATATTATTTGATATCAATGCATTAACAGTGTAAGTGCAATCTTTGTTGCAAACAGCAAGCCGATCTTTACAATCCACGTAAATCAGCTCCCGTATTATTACATAGTCTTGTTACCGGCAGAACAGCAACCTCCCCGGAAAGCCTGCACACAAAAAAACATCGTAAAAAGTGTAAAATCTTGCCAAATGTAAATGAGATTGAAAGCCGGATCGTGTTGTTTTGCGGAACAATTCACTGCAACTATGAAATCGTGCTCACCCTTACCGCCATTACCTGTAGCGCAACAGTATGCCGGTAGCCTCAAAGCCCTGCTTTCTGTCGAAGCTGCTGATCCCTGAGCGATATTGGAAACAGAAATGCTCCTTATAAACTGGCAACAGTAAAGCCAATACAAAAAGTGAAAGATTAAAACATTGTCCTGGTATATTCTAAAACAGTCAAAATAACCGTATGAGAAAATTCTCTTTTTTGCCACAGATAGGTATAAGTTCCTCACGCTTTGGTATAGCGTCTTTGCTCACAGCAGCCGTCCTCTTATCCCTGTCGCAGCCCACACAGGCGCAACTTGGAAAAATGATTAAAAAAGCAGGTGCCGCAGCGAAAGATGCCAAACCTGCCGATGCCGCAGAAGCCGCGAAGAAAGCCGAAGATGTCTCAGCAGCCACAAAAAAAAAGAACATAAGTATCTTTTTTTCAAAAACGAAGCTCTCCTCTGCAACACCACAGTACACTACCGAATTCCAGGAAGGGGATAACATCTACGCCCGCATCGTATTCCCTAAACCCATTAAGGAATACCTCTCCGGTAACATCCTTACTTTTGATGTCGCCTACAAACAACAGGGAGATGACGATTATTCCGTTAACTACGTGAAAATAGATGCGTCAAAGATCAACCAGGAAGCCACCCAGCTCGATTTCGATGTACTGGCAAAACCCGCCGAAGCTACCACCCGCTATGCCCAATTCATGCAGGCTCCGTCTCTCATAGGTATGGTCATGCAACACGCCAGTCCGGGTAAAAAAGAAGAATTTAAATGGAAAATAGAAGACCTCGAAGGTTCCTTCTTCCTCACTATGAAAAGCGCGGCAGGCTTTACCTCCTTTATTACACCCATCCAGCAGAAAGCCAATGCTTTCAAACAAGATGATGATGCATCCCAGGCCGATCTGCCCGGGGAATTCGCAGAAAAAAGCTACGCCTTCAACGATCCCCAGCTAAGCAAAGCAGCTATTATTAAATTCCTCCCCGCAAATGCCCAGGTACTGAAGTTTGTGGTAGGCCCCGGTGATGACTATAAAGTAATGAAGAATGAACTCGGCATCATCCTCTATAAGCAAACCGCTCGATATATCATGGTCGCTTATAAAGATAAAACCTCCGGTAACTGCTACTACGATAATATGATCTTTGAACGCCCCTACGAAGGCAACGGGAAATACGGCAGTCTTAAAGTGCGTACCAATGGTGAACGCATCGATTGCAGTAAGATCAAATAACCACGTTACTCTGGTTTCCATTTATGCAGCCCAGGCCCCGAAGTCATGGTAAGTATTTACCGTGGCACCTGGCTGCATGATGGAACAGTCTCTGGCATAACGCCTGAATATAAAATCCAATTATTTACCGTGGCACCTGGCTGCATAATGGAACAGTCTCTGGCATAACGCCTGAATATAAAATCCAATAAAATGAAACAAAAGGTCTATTTCAATAGCAACGGATGCGTCCTCGTGGGCAACGTCTATATGCCCCCGGATTTTAACCCTGAAAAAAACTACCCCGCTATCCTCGTAGGCGGCTCGTGGACTACAGTCAAAGAACAAATGAGCGGGTTGTATGCAGCAGAACTCGCAAAACAAGGCTTCATCACCCTCGCCATCGATCCCAGGTTCTTCGGCGAAAGCCAGGGCAAACCAAGGTTCTGGGAAAACCCGCAGGCAAAGATCGAAGACTATAAAAATGCAGTTTCATTCCTGTACAATTTCCAGAACGTCGATAACGATAACATCTTTCTTGTTTCTATTTGTGCAAGCTCAGGCTATATGGCTACGGTAACAGCCGGTGATAAAAGGGTGAAAGGGTTGGCTGCTGTAGCTGCCTGGCTGCACGATAACGAAGCGGTTAAAATGATCTATGGAGGCGAACAGGGCGTTCGCCAGAAAATATACCAGGCCCGTAAAGCAAAAGAACTGTTCGAAGAAACAAACGAAACAACTTTTATCCCCGCCATCAGTACAACCGATGAAAACGCCGCCATGTTCGGCGAATACGACTATTATCTCGATCCCAATCGGGGTGCCGTCCCACAATGGAGCGCAGATAAATTCGCCGTTATGAGCTGGGAAGACTGGCTTACATTCAACCCCATGCCTGTCGCCGCACATATCACTACCCCCGTATTGATGATCCATTCCGATCAGGCTGTATTGCCGGACTATACAAAAAAATTCTTTAATACTATTCCACATCAACATAAAGTATTACATTGGACCAACGGCTCCCAGTTCGATTTCTACGACAACCCCATACAGGTCGCCGAAGCAGTCGCAACAATAAATACTTTCTTTAAAACAAACAGGAACTGATTCCGAAACACAAAACAGGAAAAAACCGATAAAGAAATGGGAAACGAAATAATTCAACAGGTTATAGAATTCTTCGCCGCAGTTGATGCACGCAATTGGCAGAAAGCAGAAGCTGCCATGGCTTCCAGTGTCCTGCTCGATTACACCTCCATGACCGGTAATCCCGCTGCCTGGCAAACGCCGGGCGAAATCACAACCGCCTGGGCAGCCTTCCTGCCGGGCTTCGATAAAACGCACCATGCCGTCACCGCATTTAAAACAGCAGTCTATGACAATACCGCAACAGTGCAATGCCAGGGTAAGGCAGACCATTTCATCGATGGCAGCGTATGGACGGTAGAAGGTGCCTACGATATCCTGCTAAAAAAGACTGCCGGCACATGGCTGATCCAGGAATTTAAATTCAATTTCTCTGGCCAAACCGGTAATACAACCCTGCCGTCAGTAGCCTCGGAACGAATGCAACGCAATGGTTCTCTTCAACAGTGAGCAGGCAATAAAATATTTTTACCCGCCTTGTCCCCATAACAAATTGTCGATCGTCATAAATACAAACCAAAAAATCTAAAAATGAAAGAATTTGTATTGATCTTCAGAAACAGCGTTGATCCCGCATCTAAATTGTCCCCCGAACAAATGCAGCAGCTGCTCAACGATTGGATGAACTGGATGGGCGGGATCGCAGCACAGGACAAGCTGGCCGATAAAGGTAATCGCCTCTCCATGACCGAAAGCAAAACCATCGCCCCCGGCGATATCGTTACCGATGGCCCCTACACCGAAGTAAAAGAATTTATCAACGGCTTTATAGTAGTAAAAGCAGTAACCATCGATGAAGCAGTTACCTTGGCCAAAGGCTGCCCTATACTCAATATAGGCGGCAAGGTAGAAGTGAGGAAAGTGGTCACGCCCGAAGATAATAGCTAATAGCTTCCCATGATCCCACACCTGTTTCGCCAGGAGTATTCCAGGATGACGGCTGTATTAAGCCGTCATTTCGGCTTGCAGCATATCGAGATAGCTGAAGATATCGCCAGCGATACTTTTTTAAAAGCTTCCGAATACTGGGCTGTTCACGGGATCCCCGATAATCCAACAGCCTGGCTCTATACTGTCGCAAGGAATAAAGCGAAAGACTACCTGAAACGTGATCAGCTCTTCGAAAGGCAAATAAAAAAGACGCTGCAAAGCAGCAATATAACCCCCGGTCATGAATTCGATTTTACAACCAGCATCATAGCCGACAGCCAGTTGGCTATGATCTTCGCAGTCTGCAATCCGGCAAATTCCCCCGAAGCACAGGTTTGCCTGGCATTGCAGATCCTTTGCGGCTTTAGTGTTGAAGAAATTGCAAACGCGTTCCTGGCAAAAACGGAAACTATTAAAAAACGTCTGCAGAGGGCCAGGACAAATCTTCGTAATAATAATTTCGAAATCCATGACCTTAGCGAGGCCCAGATCAATACCAGGCACGACACTGTCCTCAAAACCTTATACCTCTTATTCAATGAAGGCTATTTTTCTAAAACCCACGATACCCTCATCCGTAAAGACCTCTGCTCCGAGGCCATGCGCCTGGCGCTGCTGCTTATAGAAAACAAGCTTACCAATACACCGCCTGCAAATGCCCTGCTCGCATTGTTCTGCTATCAGAGCTCTCGCCTCGATGCGCGCACAGATCATAATGGCGAAGCCATCTTGTTCGAAGAACAGGACCACTCCCTCTGGGACCAGTTCCTGGTAAACAAAGGAAATACGTACCTGGTCGCCGCCTTTAATAAACAAGAATTATCAAAGTACCATCTCGAAGCCGCTATCGCATACTGGCACACAACTGCACACGATAAAAAATGGCAGCACATCCTGCAACTCTATAACCAGCTGCTTATCTTCGAATATTCCCCGGCAACGGCTCTTAATCGAACTTTTGTATTCGCCAAAGTCTATGGCGCGCAACAGGCTATTCCTGAAGCTGAAAAACTAGCCCTCGGCAACAGCAGCTACTACCACGGTCTTATGGGGTATTTGTACTCCGGCATAAACCCGGATACCGCTATTGCCCACTACCGGAAAGCGATCTCCCTTACCGGGTCTGTCATTGAAAAGAAAACCCTGGCTGCCAGAATAGCGCTGCTAACAACAAATCATCATCCCGGAAATCAAAATCAAAACCATGAACATGCTTAAAACAACCACTATGCTGGTATTGGTCTTTACAGCTATTCGCGCCTACAATCAAACTCCCGCTGTAGTAACGGATATCTGTAAAATGATAGAGCAAAAGAGCTTCATAAAAGCAAAGCAATTCTATGAAAAAGAACGAAAACATATTCCAGCCGCATATCAATACTATTTCAGCGCCTGCCTTAACAATAGCTTCAATAAGCTGCAGGAATCGGAAAACAGCATAAACAAATTGTTGAAACAAAAGCAGCCCCTCCCTGATACGCTTATGGTTGCTTTGTATGAGATCAGGAAAGACAATGCCGTTAAACGCTATCACTACCACGAAGCAGCGGCTGCAGTTGGCACGCTGCTGAATAACTACAGGCAATACCTTTCCCCCGAAAAACTAAAAGAACTGCAAAATGATTTTAAACTATGGTCCTCCCTCGAAAATATTCCGCCGCAGACGATACTTATTAAAGACAATACTATCCTTGGCATCCGGGGCGATAAGGTAGGCTTAAAAAATCTCATGGTATCCAACGGAATTGATTCAGTGTCTTTTGTTTTCGACACCGGAGCCAATATTTCCACCATTGCAAAGTCGGTAGCGAAAAAGATGTTGATGAACATTATTGCTTCCGATATTAAAATAACAGCCATTACCGGAAAGCAGGTTGCCGCACAGTTAGCGGTGTGTAAAAAGCTGCTTATAGGTAATATAGAACTGCATAATGCCGTTTTCCTGGTCTTCGATGATATCGATCTCTCATTTCAGCAGATCGATTACCATATCAATGGCATCCTCGGCTTCCCTGTTATCGAAGCCATGAAGGAGATCCAGATAACGGAAGATGGCTATTTCAAAGTATCCAGGCAAAAAAGTAGCGGGCATGCCTCGGCCAACCTGGCACTCGACGGCCTTATCCCGCTGATCTTTATCGGTGAAGACCCTTTTACATTCGATACGGGAGCCGATCATTCCCTCTTTTATCGTCCTTACTACCTTGCCAATCAGCAATCGATCACCAATAATTACAAGCCCGCCAGCATAAATTTCGGCGGGGCAGGCGGCGGCAGATCTGTGAGCGGCTATCAAATTGCTGCGTCATTCAAAATCGACGGAAAGCAAGTTCATCTGCCAAACGTAGATGTCCTTACCGAAAATGTTAAAAATGAAAAAGGCATCTACGGCAATATTGGCCAGGACGTTATCAGACAATTCAGCTCAATGACCCTGAACTTCGATCAAATGTTTATCCACTTCAATTAACCCCCGCATTCAATGCCCACGGAATACCGCCGGCGCCTTTAAAATTCTGCCGTCAGCCATCCGTCACCTACCATCCATTACGTATATTGTGATACGATTAAACTGGTAGCCCTATGAGTGTAGTAAAATTTGAAGAAGTGCTCAACGACCTCGTTGATTACTTCCTGCTGGGAGATCCATACCTGTTGATGGATTTTAAAAATAGACATCAGTTGCCCGACGACCTTATCTCTGAATTTACAACCAGTACAGCCGGCGACCAGGTCGTTGAAGACGGCGTCATGATTCCCATGGCACGCATCGAAAACTATCCTTATACCATCTACTTCAACATGTCTTCTGCCATTCCCGAACTGCTGAAAGAAACAAGCCGCCTGCAGATAAAACAGGAAGGATACCGTATGCAGGTAATTTCCGGCGAAGTGTATCTGTATACCATTCCCTATATCCGGAATTTTACCCCTGCTACGCTCGTAACCCTTACCAGTAGCAGAATAACGAAGATCTCTCTGCCTAATGGATGGTATAAGGTCGATATCCTGGGTGGCGAAACGCTACAGCATACAGGTTTGGAACCTACCTTCGAGTTCCTCATCACTCCCGTAGCCAATAAACCCGGTTTTTCGGCAAACATCATGTATCAGTTCACTATCACCGCATCCGAATATTAAAAAACGATACTCCACACTAAATCCAAATTTCTTGGTCCCAAAGTAGCGCTGCCATAATTGGCCTTTTTTTTGCAGTTGTTGCCGATTGATTTCTAATGACAATAGTATTATGACACCAGGAACTGCAGTCGCAGAGGCCATCATGCGTGGCAAAATGGACGAAGCAAGAGAACGTTTACAGAATGGAGAACCACTTTCCGGACAGTATGCCGAAAACAACAAATCCCAGATCATCAACAGCATCCTGCGGGAAAAAGCTTTTGACCTTGTCGATAGCCTCATTGAAAACGACCTGATACAAACAGATGTTTATGAGTTCGACAACCTCGATCGCTCTGTCTTCAAAAATATAGCCATGAGCCTGAAAGGTGACGAAGCATCGCTCGCCTTCCTGCGCGAATTCATGCAAAAGGTTCAGAACAGGAACGATGAAGTGCGCGATACAACAGTACTGCAATTCTGCATAGAAGAAGCCGCCGATCCCGCTGTCATCCAATGCCTGATCGAAGAAGGCTGCGATGTGCAATACAAGAACAATGCAGACATGAACCTCCTGCACAACGTAGTGAACAAAGGTATGCCCGATGAAACAAAAGCAAAGGCATATATAGAACTGCTCCTATCCAACGGAGTGGATGTCAATCACAGGAATGTTGTAGGTACAACACCACTCATGCTGGCCATCCAGCGTGGCAAAAAGAATTATCTCGATCTGCTGCTGCAACACGGCGCCGATCCCAATGAACAGGATAACAAAGGCAATAGTGCTTACTACTACGCTGTCGTGGAACAACAGAACAAAGCAGTGTACGATAAGTTAAAAGAATATGCTTCGCCGGATTTCGATACCGCGAATAAAGATGGAGAATACATCTTCACAGGTTTCCTGCGTATGGCTTATGCCGGTTCCCCCGACACTATAGCGTTGCTGCTTCAGATGCTTGAAGATGGAGCCAGCATTTACCAGGCCTCTCCCTATTACAACGTTCCCAAATCAGGTATCGATTGGCTGTCCGAAAAAGCGCCTGAAGTGGTAAAAGCCGTGCTTGCCGCAGACGCCATAGACATCAATCGTCAGGACGATCATGGTAATACCTTCCTGCATAAGGTGTGCGCCTATAACGTCAACTACGATCAGGAGGCGGCGCGTAAATTATACCAGAAGGTCAAACTCCTGCTCGACGCCGGCGCCGACCCTTCCATCACAAACGATCAGGAAGAAACTCCCATCATGCTGGCATCTAAAGACAACCTGAAAGTAAAAACAGTGGATCTTCTCATGCAATCCAAAAACAACTAACCATGTCAATGTCATTTATAGTCGCCTGCGAAAACGGTAACAGGAAAATAGCCGAATTACTCCTCGCCAATAAAGAAGCCGACGTCAAATATACCGACGAACGGGGCAGAACTGCCCTTCACTACGCCGCCCACCGCGGTTATATCGATATTGTGAAGATCCTCGTTGAAGAAGGCGCCGACCTCGACTATGAAGATCATGCAGGCGAAACGCCCTTGTTCTTCGCCTGCCTGCAACGGCAAAAACAAACCGCCCTTTATCTCCTCGAAAAAGGCGCAAATGCCAATATCAACGATACCTCCGGCAACAGCCTGTTACATCTTACTGCTCATCTTGGTCAGAAAGAGATCGTCGGAAAACTGGTAGAACAGGGCTTAGACGTAAATGCCCTCAACAACAACGGTGAACCGCCGCTGCTCCTGGCAACCCGCGCACGTAACAAAGAGATCGTAGAAATGCTGCTGAACAATGGAGCCAGCATTAATGCCACCAATAAAACAGGCGACAACGCCCTGCTGATTGCCGTACGCGCCAAAGCAATCCCCGTAATAAGCCTGTTATTGGAAAATGGCGCCGATGTCAACCATGTCAACGATGCAGGCGAAACAGCGCTTCTAATGGCCTGCCAGGACGCAAACAGGGCCATTGTCCGCCAGCTTATCGATCAGGGCGCCAATATCTCCGCTGCTACCAATGCTGGTTTGTCGCCCATCTGGTATGCCTGCGCACATAATCAGAAGGAAATGGTTCAGCTTTTCCTCGATAACGGAGTTGATGTCAACTTCAGCAAGCCCCTGGGTGAAGACAGCGCTTCCATGAACGCCTATCTCGACTGGGTCGTTACGGCCAACAACCTCTCCGTCGACGCCAGCTTCAGCCTCAATACCAGCTACAGCTACGGTGGCGAAAGCCTGCTGCATATGGCGGTTAAAAAAGGAAATCTTAGCATGGTAAAGCTCTTGATAGAGCAGGGTGCCGATATTAACATCCAGGACGAATCTGGCAACACCCCGTTACATTATGCCGCCGCCAACGGCAAAAAAGACACCGTAAAATACCTGCTCGACAACAACGCCGATAGCTGTATCGTCAACGTCAAAGAACAAAAAGCCATCGACTATTCCAATATCAAAGGATTCAACGAGATCACTGAACTTATTCTCACAAAAACACATCAGGTTAAAGAATAAAGCAGAACCATCGACTGATGAAGTTGTATGTGATTTATAATTAAAAAGCCGGCTGATAAAACAAGCCGGCTTTTTAATTGTAATAGCTTCCCGCTTAAACTGGCCGGTTATTTGTTATTGATTTTTTAAAAAAAAACTTGGATGAAAACACCAGATATACTGAAACTAATATTCCTGCTTCCCTGTGCTATAATGGTCTATGTATTCTTCCTGACAGACAGGCTTGATTCAGGTGATGCTATTGGTGGCGGCTCCTGCGATCTCACGAGAATGTTTGCCGTTATAGGTATTGGCGGTTACCTGCTGGTATATAATCTGGTCTTGCTATTGCAAAGCCCGGAAGAGAATAGGTTCTTACGATACAATTACATTATTCTAAACAAACTTATTCAGCCACCCTTCGTCAGAAAACGCAATCAGTTGCTTATCTCCTTTGCTGTCGCCAAAAGATTGCAGGGTATAAGAAGAACGGTCGGGTTCTTTAAGCAGCAGGCGGTTTACTTTTTCCTGCCCATAGCAATTGGCGCATGAAAAACGACCGGTTAATTTGCCATCGGCGTCAACCTCTACGGTAGTTCCCAATACAAGTGAAATCCCGTTTTGGTTACACCAGGGCTTCACCCAGTCTTCTACGCTGGCAGTGATAACATATACCGCATCGGCCTCCCGCACTGCTGTTCTAATGGCCTCCCGCGCAGCAGGCCGTATCATCTTTTCTATTTCAATTGAAAATTTGTTGCCGTATTCCTGGAATTCCTGGTAGTTCATCCCCTTAAAAAAATGAGAAAATACCAGCTGTTTTGCTTTCCAGTTCGGATATAAGCCCGCTTTAAACCCAATGATAGGAAGTATATGCTTTGCAAAACCCAGGTAAAAAGCCTTGTTGCCCTTTACAAAGCGAATAAAAGAAAGAAATGTGTCTTTGTTGGTGATCGTTCCATCAAAGTCGAAAGCAACCAGTTTCCGTTTTGTCATCGCTTATAAATTATAACAAAGAAAGTAAGTGCCCAGCCCAGCAGGCAAACCTGTAGAAACTTGTCTTTCAACAATAATTTAATAGGGCTTCCGCTGCGCGCATCCACTATGGTGAGTAGCTGGTATCTTAAAAGACCGGAGAGCACAAATAAGGAAGTAATATAAATATAGTCGTTATGAAAACGCTTCACTACTTCCTCAGAAGTGGAATACATGATATAACATACCATAGTTATAGAGGCAATACTTGAGGTCGCCTGGTTAATGAACTCTAACGTATACCGGTGGGTATTGTTACGAGGTTTAATGCCCGTTTGTGTAAAGAGTACCACATCATCGCGCCGTTTGGCAAAAGCCAGGAATAATGCCAGCAAAAACGTCATCTGTACAATCCAGTGCGATAAAATAGTGCCGGTGGCAAAACCTCCTATCACCACACGTAATACAAAGCCAAGTGAAATGATCAGTACATCGATAATGGAATAATGTTTCAGGTGCAGGCAGTAGGCAATATTCATCAGGAAATAAAACACGGTAAGACCAATGACTGTATAATTTCCCGATAATTCTGTGAACAGGAAAATAGACGCCGCCAGTAAAAGTAAAACGCCCATTACCATGTAAGCCTGTGTAACGGTTACCTTGCCGGCAGCGATAGGCCGTTTGCTCTTTTCCTTATGTAAACGGTCATTTTTAACGTCGATGATGTCATTCAGGCAATAAATAGCACTCGCTGTTAAGCAAAAGGCCAGAAAAGCCCAGCCGGCAGTACTTAGTTTGGATAGATCGAAAAAACCGCCGCTAAAAAACAACGGCATAAATATGAACAGGTTCTTTATCCAATGCGAAATGCGAAGTAGTTTAATAATATCAGGCATACCACGGGTAGTATTTACAGATGCGGTGGAACAAGAATTTGAAATAAATTGTTTTCCCAGGCAACCTTGTAAGCATTTACAGAAATGAAATTGTTTATTAACTTGATTTTTGAACCCTTGTATTCGTAAGTGGTGGGCAGATCCTCCCTGTTGTAAGAAGGCAGGGGAGTGGTCCACTTGCCACTGAGCGGCTGGCATTTTTCTCTTACTATAACAGGAAGTTCTTTTATATTCTTTTCTGCTTCAACAAATTTGGCCGACATCAGCGATGGGTCGTAGGTCCATACCCAGGAATTATTGAGATATGGCCTGGTTTCAGTAACATAATTCACCATAGGAAGCGACTGGAAGCAAAGCAGGTAATCGTCTTTTTTAACATAACGGGAAAGATGCAATAAAAGCTCATCCATGATCGCTGCTTTCTCTTTGGTAGTGAACGTGTTTGCCAGCCGGTTGTTGACTGCATAGCGTTTGTTAAAACGGCTGCCTTCATCAAAGTAGCAGTATTGGCTTATAGCCACGGCCTGGCGTAAAAAAAAGGCGCCCATTAATACCAGGGCAAACTGTTGTAATGACCTTGTGTACGGCGCATTGGTGTTGCTGATGATAACCCCAAGTAAACCTATCGACAATGGCCAGGCTATATACAATGATGCGTATCCCATATTGTCGATGCCAAAATCACTGCCTAGCGGCAGAAAGTTGGCGACGATAAGCGCAATAACAATAAGCTGCGTAATTAAATATTGCCTGCGGAATTGCACCAGTGAAAACAAAAGGATCATGGTAACAATACTATAGCTCCATGTGATCGGACTCTTCCAGCGAAGCAGCAGGTACACAAAACAAAACATAAAAAACGCAAAGAAAGCGTAACGGAAGATGCTGTTCCTGATCTTTAGCTGGCTTACAACAAAAAGACCGATAAGTGCAGCTTCTACCAGCAGATGCTTAAATACGGTCTTGTAATTGGCGAAATACACTTTAAGCATCATCGGTAATTGATGCGTGCTCTCCGGGTCCGATCCTGCCGATCTCATATCCTGCAAGGCGATGCTGAAATGCTGAAGATTGCCGCTTAATTTAAGATAGAATAAAATGAATGCTATGCCCGACAAACTTCCGAGAAATGCCGCTGCTACCTGCCTGAACAATAATTTAGGATCTTTTTTATAAGCATAATCAACCAGCAGGGCAATGCCCAGGGCGAACATGGTTAAATTGGGTAAACGCGAAAAAACATTTACCCCTATGATAAAAAAAGAGAGAAAAAGATAAAAGGTTTTGTCGCTTTTAAACGACCTGAGCATAAAATAAACCGCGCTAACTACCAGAAAGGCAGAAATGCTGTTGTGATTGAAGATCATACTTCCCCATTCGCGCATGAGAACACATGCTACAAGCCCGGCTAGTATGAGCCACCTGTTAACTATTTCCTTTAAAATAGCATACACAACAAGACCCGTTAATATTATAAAAACAGAGTCGAGCAGCCGGAACCCAATAATGCCAAGCCCTCCAAAAACTGCATTCCAGGCAGCGCCTATTACCAAAGAGTTATAATACAGGAACTGGTATTGAACCGATTCCGGGTTTCTGGCAAATTGCTGGTATCCTGATAAAGTCCATCCCTCGTCGCACAAATCAAATCCCTGGAACGACACCAGCAGTTCTATCAAAGAAAGAACGCCAATAATGACAATAGGAAAATATTTCGCTTTTAGAGTCGGATTAAACATTTGGGCAACAGGTTAGGGGATTTTAATATTTGCAAAAATATTAGATATGAGGCTTATATAGCCCTTTAGGGCAAACCTTAAAGCATATCTTAAGCTGATTTTAACCCATTGTGCCCCAAACTTCGGCTGTCTTCCTAAAAAGGAAATAATTTTGCGGGCTCTGGAAAAACCAAAACATAAAACATGAGAATGCGCCAGCTGCTTGTAGTGTTCATCTTTTTGCCAATCCTTGCAACCGCTCAGTTAGACATTCCTTATATTGCTGCCAGTCCCATTATCGACGGCATTTTGGAGCCGGCGATGCAGTCATGTCCCTTACAACAACTTCAGCCCGCTCACGCCGGGAATAACCTATCTGGCAGCCTTAACGTCAGCTACTGCATGGCCTATCACCGTGATTTTTTCTACTTATATATCGAAACACCCGCCGATAGTATTATAAACAGGGACAGGCCCTTTCAGAATGGAGACGGTTTCCAGCTGGTTATAGCAAAGCCTGAAAAAGAAAACCAGCCAGCCAGTGAATTTTATGTGCTGGGCTTTGGGCCTGAAGGGTCGGTATGGTCTAAAATACAATGGTATTACAATGTTGATCTGGCATTCCGGCGTCTGAGCCCCTCTACTCAGCTGGCGACAAAAAAGCAACATGGCAGAATAAGTTTTGAGCTGTTATTACCCTGGAAGGAGGTCTACCCCTATCATCCGTGGTTAAATGCAATCGGCATCAACTTATACTTTGTAAAAGCAAGCGGCACTGAAGCGAAACGTCATTATTCCATAAAAGAAGACGAGCTCGTTGAAGCAGAAGGGGCCGCCAGAAAATATGAGGTGGCCAATTTTGTTTCTCCTTCAGAATATAAAGGCGCTCCCATATCACAGCTAAAAAGAAATAATATAGAGGAAAATGAAGCGCTCGGAATTGTTTTCAGAGAGCCTGAAACGGCATTCGTTAAAAGCAGGAATATCATGGTAAACTTCAGATCCGGAGAAGATAAGCTTGTTAAAAGGCAAAGTCTGTTACTTGCTGCCGGCGACAGCCATAAAACAGAATTAACAATAAATACCAGTGGATTAATAGCTGGTGGATACACCATAGAAATTACAGAGGGAAATGACATAATAGCGGCACACAACCTGAGTATCCTGCCTCATACAGACATAGAGGAGTTAAAGCATGCATTAACCAGCCTGAGAGCAAAGATCACGCAGGGTTCCTATTATACGCTTCTGTTTTACATTGAAGACCTGGCCGCTGCATTGAAAAAGATGAAGACATATGAGACCTCTTACGAACTAAGACAAAAAATAGCAGACATCAGCCGGTACCTGTCCGAAGCCCAAAAGGGGAATGATCAGCTGATATGTAAAACGGGAGTATTCCGGAGAGCTTACTACAGCCAGACAAATCAGCAGCCACTTCCTTACAGCATAAAGATTCCGGCAAACTACAACCCCAATAAGAAATACCCGCTGCTTATTTACCTGCACGGAAGTGGAGATGACGATAGGGTTCTTGGTTCGACAAGCTCCCTGCCCGATGACTTTATAGTGTTGGCCCCTAATGGCCGGGGCGTGTCAAATTGCTATGCAACTGCCGGATCGCAGCAAGATATTGCAATGTCTATTGCCGATGCACTTGATAACTATAATATAGATGGTCATAATATTATTCTCAGCGGATTTTCGATGGGAGGATATGGCGTATACAGAACCTTTTATGAACATCCCGGAACATATAAAGCTATTGCCATAATATCGGGCCATCCCAACCTGGCGCGGGACTGGGGCAATGAGAAAGGTCTCAATTTTTTGGATAAAAGAAATCTGGCGCCATTCCATAATAGCAATGTTTTCGTTTTTCATGGCAAACAGGATATGAACTGCCCATATGCACAAACCGAAAGATTGGTAACTGGTCTGCGTCAGGCAGGCGCCCGGGTGACTTTTGTTACAGACGATGCCGGTCATGGGAATATGGCTGCCCCAATCCAGCAACAATACTTCGAATGGCTCCGTAAACAAATCGCAGAATAGCACGAAGTGGCCTGCAGGTCAATTACCCGTGAAAAGGTGTGCTATGTACTTCCTGTCTATTGCTGTGCTGTGCCCCAGCGAAAGCTTTGTATGTCGAATCCGGCCAGATCAAGGATCCGGTCCACCACTGTTGCGGCGGCTTCTTCGATGGTTTGAGGTTTGCTGTAAAAAGAAGGGGAGAGTGGGCAAATGATGGCGCCTGCCTGTGTTGCCGTTTCCATGTTTTTGATATGAACCAGGTTGTAGGGGGTTTCGCGTATACCCAGGATCAGCTTTTTGCGTTCTTTAAGCATTACGTCGGCGGCACGGGTTACCAGGTCGTCGCTGATGCCATTGGCTATCCTGCCAAGTGTACCCATGCTGCATGGCACTATGATCATGATATTATACCGCGCAGATCCTGAGGCAAACGGAGCCTTGAAATCGTGTTTGTCGTAATAGGGCAGGGGAATGTTTTTATAGGCATCATTGGCAAGTTCTGTTTCCCATACTTCGCGGGCGTTGGCGCTCATAACGATGCCCGCCTCCTGCCATTGGTCTTTCAGGTGCAGCAGCTTTTCCAGGAGCAACTTTGCATAAATAGCTCCACTCGCTCCCGTAATAGCTACTGCAACCTTATTCAACATAATAATTTCGTGCTTCTATTTGTAAAGGATCTCGTAGTATTCATGTGCCATGCGATTACTATCGAACTGGAAGCGTACGTCACGCATACCGTTCTGGATGATCTGGCGCCATGTTTCATAACGGTCGTAATACAGCGGTAATATTTCATTCTCCAGGATATCATAGATCTTGTTCAGATCGTATTCGTCCTGCTGCTGCACGCTCATATTCATATAGTCAGCTTTAGGAACAACGAAGCCATTATGACCGTGATCTATAAATTCAGGTATCCATCCGTCATCCGTTGAAAAATTCACCGCACCATTCATAGCAGCAGTCATACCGCTTGTTCCGGAGGCTTCACGGGGTACACGGGGATTGTTCAGCCATATATCCGCCGATTGTTTCAGGCGTTTGCTTAATCCCAGTTCGTAACCCACCAGCACTGCTACATTTTTGTAGTTTTTACTCAGGTGTACCAGGCTGTTGAATTGAGAGATCGCAGGATAGTCGGCAGGATAAGGTTTCCCGGCCCAGATGATCTGTACAGGATAACGTGTATTGCTGAGCAGTTTTTCAAAACGGGCCTTGTCCTGTGTCAGGAAATCGGCACGTTTGTAACCGGCAAAGCGACGCGACCATACTATGGTTAATACACCGGGGTCAAACAGTTTACCGGTTTGATCCGCGACTATTTCAAATGCTCTTTTCTTCAAATGTTTCTTACGGTCATCGAAGCCAGCCTCGTCCTGCGCTTCCATAAAACGATAGAGCTGTTTGTCCGACCAATAGCGCCAGTTCTGTGCATTGGTAATGGAGGCGATGGGAGCAAGCCCTTCATACTTACCCCACATTTCCCGCGATACATGACCATGCAATTGTGATACGCCATTTGCCTGGTGTGCCAGGCGCAGGGCGGCAAGTGAGTGGTTGAACTGATCGTCTTGTATGCCTGTTAATTTCCTGATCTCATCAATGCTGAGACCACAGAAATAGCTCATTTTATGGCAGAGGTAAATATCATGCTTTTCGTTGCCGGCTTCTTCAGGCGTGTGTGTAGTGAAAACAAGGTGTTGTTTCACCATGTCAACACTCTTGAATTTGTTGAGCAGGTAAAATGCCGCTGAAACACCATGGGCTTCGTTAAGATGATAGCGGTCTGGTGAAAAGCCCAGCTCGTCTACCAGTTTGGCGCCACCCACTCCAAGAAGAATGAACTGTGCAATTTTAGTAGCTACGTTGGCATCGTAAAGCCTGTGTGTAATAGTTTGCGATACATAATCATTTTCCGGTAAGTCGGTGCTTAACAGGAATAACGGAGCGCTGTTGAATGTTTCAGGCGCCAGGTAGTAAGCTTTTACCCATACCGGTGCATCATGTATAAGGATCTGGAATTTAATTCCTGTGTCTTCAAGGAAGCTGTATGCCTTCTCCATCCAGGTTACCTGCAGGGTTTGGTCCTGGTTGCGGGTTTGATCATAGTAGCCATACTTCCACAGAATACCTATGCCAATTAAATTCTGCCTTAACTCATAAGCACTCCGGAGATGCGAACCAGACAGGAAGCCGAGGCCGCCACTGTATATTTTTAATGGTTGATGTACTGCAAACTCCATTGAGAAATAAGCCACCTTCGTCTTGTATCTGTCGTCAATCTGGTAAGGAACCTGAAAATTTCTAAAATTCATTACTATGTCGTTTAATTGATGTGGCACAATATTGCGTAAGCCCTTCCTCCAAATTTCATTCCATCCATTACCGCTTCTTTTTCTTACGATAAGTATCGTTGAATAAACAGCGCATACCACGGTGATTGCCGCAACTGCCTTGTTCCCTGACAGTGATCGTAGTGTTATCGAAGCTGAAGTCTATTACACATGGATCTCCATTTTGGCGGAAGATAGCCTTTTTATCGCCCTGCAAATTTAACTCCCCTTTCAGTTCGCCCGTACATTGTCCTCCGTTTTTCTCGAAGTGAATAAAGAACAGGTAGTTAGATGTGTTTTTACCATCCCTGACCGATATGAAGTTTTTCTTATCAATGGTATAATCGCCACTCCACTTGTTCTTACGTGCGAACGTGTCGATTGGATTTAAGATCTCGTTTGCTTTTTTCTGGTCCTCGTTACTTTCGTTAATGACCTTCATAAATTCATTGGTAGCCTCATTCAATGCAAATCCGTTACGGGTATATTGCAACTGGCTGCCTTTCGCTAATACTTCACGGCTAATTATGAAAGTGGGCTCCTGGTTGATCATCATAGTGTGTGCATAGTTGTCGTTGTAGTTGGATTTCAACAACTCCATGCCACTCAGATACTGATTTTCTTTATTGAAGAAGAAAACACCCAGTGTCGTGCGTTTGTTCTGTGTAAAGTTTGTCAACAGGTAATTGCCGTTAGACTTTTCTATTCTGCCAACGGGACGGATGCGTATTTTATTCTTGTCTTTTATGGCGCCGGTATAACCCGCCAGTACACTGTCGGGAATGAATTGGGCCAATACTTTATAGCTGATTGCGGTAGTATCGCTTCGCTTTTGCACGTTGGTGTCGGCTATCTGGTAGGGAAGTTTAATTACCGGATAAGCCGCTACCAGGTCGCTTATTTTAACAGGCTTTTCGCCATCGAGAGGTTTGTTCTTCTGCTTACAGGCAAAAAACACAACAATAAAAGCAAGCATAACCTGGTATAATCTCTGCATCGGTTTCGTTTTTTTATGAATATGGGGGACGGTTGCACCTCAAATATGATGATTTTTTTTATAGCCGGATGCAATTTTTAATATAAGGTAATTCGTATTAATAACTTAGATTTGTCTAACTATGGGTAGCTTCTCCGGACATTCATCGGATCATTCTCTCAGCGATGTGCATGAAAGTGTTGATACAACTAAGCCCCGTAAAGGCTTGCGGCGCTTCCTGGCTTTTGCAGGGCCCGCCTATCTCGTTAGCGTTGGCTATATGGACCCCGGTAACTGGGCCACTGATTTACAGGGTGGCGCGCAGTTTGGTTATCAACTGATCTGGGTATTACTGATGAGTAATCTCATGGCGCTGTTATTACAGGGGCTTAGCGCCAGGCTGGGAATTGTAAGACGACGTGACCTGGCCCAGGCTAACAGGGAAACCTATCCGCCCCTGGTGAATTTTTGCCTTTATATACTTGCCGAGTTGGCTATTGCGGCCTGCGATCTTGCAGAGGTGCTGGGTATGGCAATAGGTATTCAGCTGCTTACCGGGTTGCCGGTATTATATGGTGTATTGTTTACAGTACTCGACACCTTTCTGCTGTTCTACCTGCAAAAGCTGGGTATCCGCAAAATGGAGGCATTTATCATTGCCCTGGTTGGTGTTATCGGGTTATCGTTTCTTGTTCAGCTTATTATCGCGAAGCCCCATATGGGCGACGTTGTAAAAGGGTTTGTACCTACTGCGCTCAACAACGAAGCATTGTACATTGCTGTTGGTATTATAGGGGCAACGGTAATGCCACACAATTTATACCTGCACTCCGCCCTGGTGCAAACTCGAAAGATAGGACGCGATAGTTTTGCCATTAAACAGGCACTGCGTTTTAATCTTGCCGATAGTGCTGTAGCCCTGAATGCAGCTTTCCTGGTGAATGCGGCTATTCTTATTCTGGCGGCATCTGTTTTTCATACCTCGGGAAATACTTCTGTCGCCAGCCTCGAAGATGCACACCGGTTGCTGGAACCCATGCTGGGAAGCACTTTGGCGCCGGCTTTGTTTGCCATCGCTTTAATTGCAGCAGGACAGAGCAGTACCGTTACCGGTACGCTGGCAGGACAAATAGTGATGGAAGGCTATCTTCAATTGCGGATCAACCCGCTCTTACGGCGTTTGCTTACCAGGCTTATTGCGATTGTGCCCGCGGTGCTGGTGATCCTTATTTATGGTGATCAGGAACTGGACGCCCTGCTGGTGCTGAGCCAGGTGATCCTTAGCCTGCAGCTTGGATTTGCCATTATACCATTGATCCATTTCGTTAGCGATAAAAAGACGATGGGTGAATTTGTCATCAGGTGGCACGTGAAGGTGGCGGCGTGGATAGTTACTGCTGTGCTCATCTTCCTGAATGTAAACATGGTGCTCGACCAGGCGAGAGAACTGTTTGCCAGCGAAGGACGGCTGGTGCAAAAGAGCTTGACAATTGCCGCCGGACTGGTTTTCTCCTGGCTATTTATAATGATGACATTTCTGCCATTTATCCAGAGAAGGCGTGCACGGCAAAGCGCTATGCATGGCGAAAGCAAGCCGCTGACAAACCTTGCTATCCCTGCTATCAGCAAAATAGCGATAGCGCTCGATTTTGGCGGGAACGATGAAAAGCTGATCGCACATGCTATTTCGCAGGGCGATAAAAGGGTAAGTTATTTACTGCTTCATATTGTGGAAACTGTTTCTGCCAGGTATCTGGGAGCGGCGGCTGATGATGAAGAGACCAGGAAAGACCAGCAGCGTTTACACTACTATGCCAGTCAGCTGCAGGCATTAGGATACGAAGTGGAAACCGCATTGGGCTACAAAGACCGCGTCAATGAAATTGTGCGTCTTGTAAAGACCTCGGACGCTGGTTTGCTTGTCATGGGCGCACACAGGCATACCGGGCTAAAGGATTTCCTTTATGGTGCTACGGTCGACCAGGTACGGCACAAACTTGTTATCCCCATTCTTATCGTTAATTAAAGCTTTACGTATATTACGTTCCTAACACGTGTTAGTGCTTTTCCGATCCTACAAAGCCCTACATTTGTACCCGTTTAAACCAAAATCAAATCTGAAATGGCTGAAAAAATCAAAGTAGCCAACCCCGTTGTGGAGCTGGATGGCGACGAGATGACGAGAATTATATGGAAATTCATTAAAGACAAGTTGATTCTTCCTTACCTGGACGTAGAGATCAAATATTACGATCTGGGAATGGAGTACCGCGATGAAACCAATGATCAGGTAACTATTGATGCAGCCAACGCTATTAAACAATATGGTGTAGGTATTAAATGCGCTACCATTACTCCTGATGAAGCAAGGGTAGAAGAGTTCAAGCTGAAGCAAATGTGGAAGAGCCCTAACGGCACTATCCGCAACATTCTCGATGGAACCGTATTCCGTGAGCCTATCGTTTGCAAAAACGTACCACGCCTGGTTCCTAACTGGACTGCTCCCATTTGTATTGGCCGCCATGCTTTTGGTGACCAATACCGTGCTACCGATTTCGTTACAAAAGGAAAAGGTAAACTAACCATCAAATTTGAAGGGGAGAACGGTGATGTGCAGGAGTTCGAAGTATACAATTTCAAAGGCGACGGTGTTGCCCTGGCAATGTACAATACGGATGAAAGTATTAAAGGCTTTGCACGTGCCTGCTTTAACCAGGCGCTGAGCAAAAAATGGCCTTTGTATCTGAGCACCAAGAATACCATCCTTAAAAAATATGATGGTCGCTTTAAAGATATTTTTGAAGAGATCTACCAGAACGAATTCAAAACAGCATTCACCGAAGCAGGTATCGTGTACGAACACCGCCTGATCGATGATATGGTGGCGAGCGCGTTGAAATGGAACGGTAACTTTGTATGGGCTTGTAAAAACTATGACGGCGACGTACAAAGTGATACGGTAGCGCAAGGTTTCGGTTCGCTGGGCCTTATGACTTCTACACTCGTTACGCCTGATGGTAAAGTAATGGAAGCTGAAGCGGCACACGGTACCGTTACACGTCACTACCGCGAGCATCAGAAAGGTAAACCTACTTCAACCAACCCTATCGCTTCTATCTTTGCATGGACAAGAGGGCTTGAATTCCGCGGTAAGCTCGATAACAACCAGGAGCTGATCGACTTTTGTCATGCGCTGGAAGCGGTTTGTATTGAAACGGTAGAAAGTGGTAAGATGACAAAAGACCTCGCTGTTTGCTTACATGGCAACAAAGTGGAGCATGGTAAAGATTACCTGTATACCGAAGAGTTCCTGGAAGCACTGGATCAAAACCTGAAGAAAAAATTAGGTAAATAGGAATAGATATGGAACGATGTTATGAGCGCATGTAATGTGAGATCGTAATTATTGAATATTTTGGAAAGGGCCGTCTCAAAACTGAGATGGCCCTTTTCTGTATAAAAAAATAGGGCATGTGATCACTTAAAGCAGCAAATATGATTTAAAGGAAAATTAAATTTACCGGGAAAACGTAGAGGAAGATGGAATATACAATAGAGGATGATGACGAACTGCAAACGTCTATATTACGCGAAGCTGCTGTGGCATATGGCAAAAGTTTTTTTACCGAGAAAGAATATTTATCCTTCGAAGAAAAACATCTTAATAAGTTTGAATACTACCAGGGGCAAATATTCGCAATGGCAGGCGCAGGAGCCCGTCATCATATTATTTTCAAAAATGTATTCGGAGAACTGGCGTATAAGTTAAAGAAAAAGAAGTGCCAGCCTTACGGCAGCGATCTTCGTATTCATATACCTGAAAACACTTTATTTACCTATCCCGATATTTCCATTATATGCGGTTCTATTTTGCCTTCAGTCTTCGATGCTGAAACGGGAACACATCCCACTGCCATTATTGAAATTCTTTCGAATGCTACCCGCGATTACGATAAGGGTATGAAGTTCCGCCTGTATCGCGATATTCCCGGATTTAAGGAATATGTTCTCATCGATTCCGAAACTGTTGCGGCAGAGGTGTGGCGGCCCGCCCCGGAAGGAGAAAGGTGGCTGTGTAAAAAGGTAAATAACCTTTCCGGCGCTCTTTTTATCAAAACTGTAGAACTTTCTTTGCGGATGGAAGAAATATATGAAGGAACTTTACTGCATGACTAAATATGACGTGTTGATTATAGGAGGAGGGCCCATTGGCCTGGCTTGCGGTATTGCAGCCCGGAAGGCGGGATTGAATTATGTGATCATTGAGAAAGGGCCTCTTGCCAGCAGCTTGTTTAATTATCCTTTATTTATGACCTTCTTTTCTACATCGGACAGGCTGGAAATAGGAGGAGTGCCTTTCATGAGTTTGAATCCCAAGCCCAACAGGCAGGAGGCATTGGAGTATTACAGGCGTGTACAGCAGAAATTTGAGCTGAATACCCGCTTTTTTGAAGAGGTGACAGGTATACAGCAGCACGAACCGCATTTATTTACAGTAACCACTTCTAAAGAAGTGTATACTGCCGGCAATGTAATTATTGCAACCGGTTTTTACGGTATTCCTATCTACATGAATGTTCCGGGAGAAGAGCTGCCGAAGGTGACGCATTATTATAAGGAACCGCAATACTATGCCTTTCAGAAAGTGCTGGTAGTGGGCGCCAATAATTCGGCAGTAGATGCTGCGCTGGAAACCTATCGTAAAGGGGCCGACGTTACGATGGTGATAAGACAGGACAAGATAGGGGAGCGGGTGAAATACTGGGTAAAACCGGATATAGAAAACAGGATCGAAGAGGGGAGTATCAAGGCGTATTTTAACGCTTCCGTTCACGCCATCCGCGAAAAAGAGGTCGATATTCAAACGCCTGATGGAATAGTTACTATACCCAATGATTTTGTGTTGGCCATGACAGGCTATCGCCCCGATTTCTCTTTATTGCAACAGGCCGGCATAGCGTTGTCTGATGACGAAGTGCGCTGCCCGGTGTATAATCCCGGTACAATGGAAACCAACCAGCCCGGCGTTTACCTGGCCGGAGTGGTGTGCGGTGGTATGAATACTCACAAATGGTTTATTGAAAATTCAAGGGAACATGCTGATAAGATCATTGCGCATATAAAACAGGGCTGACCATTATTACATCGTCAGCCCTGTTTTATATAAGTTGATTATGATTACCTGCTTAAAGGCTCTTCTATTACCTGGCCTACACAGCCGCTCGGCATCTGGATGCGCAGTAATGCTGCGATAGTGGCGCTTATATCAGTCATATAGGTTTCCCTGGTTGTTCTGCCGTGTTTGATACCCCAGCCATAAAACAACAATGGAATATGAGAGTCGTAAGGATTCCAGAGACCGTGTGTGGTGCCTGTAGAACCCGATTCCATATAACCTGGTTTCAATACATACTGGATATCGCCACAGCGTGTTGGATAATAACCGTTGGTGATCCTTTCTTTTAATACAGGTGTAAGAGTCGTTTGCGCCAGTTTGCTTAATTCAAATGCATTGGCTACGCCCTCTTGTTTCAGGAGATAGCTGAGGATCCACTCTGTAACAGCTTCCTTGTCGAGGTCGGAGCTGTCGAACAACCCCTGGTTGAGTACCAGTTGAAAGTTGTACGTGCCTTTAACCACGTTGTCCTTTCCAAACCTTTCTTTTAAACCGCTGTTCAGGTCTTTTATCAATGTTTGCCCGAATGTGCCGCCGGGAAGATTGTTTTCCTTGGAAAAGCCAGGAACATGCGCTACGCCATGGTCGGCTGTCAGGAATACCGTGTATTGGTTTTTGCCAACTTGTGCATCGAGGAATTCGAAGAGTTTACCCAGGGTTTCGTCGAGTTTCACATAGTTGTCGAGTTGCTCCCATGAATTAGGGCCAAAAGCATGGCCAATGTAATCAGGAGAAGAAAAGCTTACGGCCAGGAAGTCGGTTACTTTGCCCTTGCCCAGTTTCTCTTTTAACACAGCTTCTTTCGCCATTTCGGCAGTAAGTGTGTTGCCTTGTGGGGTGGAGGAAATTTTGCTGTAGTCCGAGCCGGCAAATTTAGACAGGTCGTAAGGAAAGCCTGTGGCGTCGGCACCAAAAGGTTTCCCTTCGTATTTTTTGATGTCGTCTGTGCAGTATTCCGAATAGGTTTCCTTGTCTAAAGACAAGGTCCAGTTCAGTTTATAAAGTGAGTCCACTACCTTCCTGTCGTTGAACAACTGTACCCATTCAGGTAACTCGTTGGTATAATAAGTGCTGGTAACGAAGTTGCCCGATTTGCCATCGTACCAGTAAGCGGCATTGGCAGAATGGCCTGCCGGTAAAATAGAACCACGGTCTTTCAACGCTACACCTATTACTTTGCTTTCGAAATTGGTCGACAGGCGTAATTCATCGGTAACAGTAGTAGGAAGCAGGTTGCGGGGACTCATTTTGCCTGCATCGCCGCTGGCGCCTACTGTAGTAACGGTATTGTCTTCTGTACAATAAACAACTTTGTTCTGCAGTTTATCGTACCAGTTATTACCGGTAATGCCGTCTACTGCGGGTACGCTGCCGGTATAAACGCTGGCATGCCCTGCAGCGGTATAGGTTGGAGTATAGGGAATAAAAGTGTTTTCGCAGCTGAAACCTTCATTTAAAAGGCGTTTGAAGCCGCCGTTGGCCTTGAACAAGCCGTTAAAACGATAGAGGTAATCCCAACGCATCTGGTCGATTACAATGCCTACTACCAGTTTTGGACGCGCAACTGTGGATACAGTTTTGGGGGCAACAGCCGTTTTGGTGGTCCGCTGGCCGAAAATGGAGCTGCCGGTTACCAAAAATGCTGTTAAAATAAGTACACCTTTTTTCATCAGAAACTTGTTGTTTTAAGTGACAAATGTAGTATTTCGATACATGTTAAGGTCGTTAACAAAAGGTGAAGGCTCAACTAAGGGGGTGAAAAGGGCTTTGCGCCTTACCGCTGATTGGTTATTTTTGCGGCAATTTAGTCAGCATACCTCTAATCGTAAATTAAAACATACGTAATGGCAGATATATTTGAGCGGCTCATTAAAAACTACGGGCCTATTGGTCAGCACCGTGAACGGGCGCATGGCTATTTTGCGTTTCCTAAGCTGGAAGGTGAAATCGGAAGCCGGATGAAATTCAGGGGGAAAGAAATGATTGTATGGAGTTTGAACAACTACCTCGGACTGGCTAACCACCCCGAAATCAGGAAAGTAGACGCCGAAGCTGCTGCTCAATATGGTCTGGCCCTGCCTATGGGAGCCCGTATGATGAGTGGTAACAGTAATTACCACGAGCAACTCGAAAAAGAGCTGGCTGAATTCGAACACAAAGAAGACGCCATTCTCATGAACTTTGGCTACCAGGGTATCATGAGTGCTATAGATGCTATCTGCGGACGTCACGATGTTATCGTATACGACGCCGAAAGCCACGCTTGTATCATCGATGGTCTTCGTCTTCACCCCGGCCATCGTTATGTGTTCAAACATAACGACCTTGCCGATCTGGAAAAGCAACTGGACCGCGCCACCACGCTGATTGAAAAGCAGGGTAGCGGTGGTATTCTCGTGATCACGGAAGGTGTATTCGGGATGGCTGGCGACCAGGGGATCCTGAAAGAGATCTGTGCATTGAAAGATACCTATGAGTTCAGGCTGATGGCAGATGATGCCCATGGTTTTGGTACACTGGGTGCAACTGGCGCCGGCGCCGGTGAAGCGCAGGGTTGCCAGGACGGTATCGACCTTTACTTTTCTACATTCGCTAAATCAATGGCTTCTATTGGTGCGTTTATGGCTGGTCCGCGCGTGATCATCGACTATATCCGTTACAATATCCGCTCCCAGATCTTTGCGAAAAGTCTTCCTATGCCTATCGTATTGGGTAACCTGAAACGCCTGGAAATGCTGCGTACCATGCCCGAAATGCGTCAAAAGCTTTGGGATAATGCGCTGAAACTTCAGAATGGCTTAAAAGAACGTGGCTTCGATATTGGCAACACCAATACCATGGTTACGCCTGTTTATATGAAAGGTGGCGTGGAAGAAGCAACTGCAATGGTGATGGATCTTCGTGAGAACTACGGTATCTTCTGCTCTATTGTAGTATATCCCGTCATTCCTAAAGGCCATATTATTTATCGCCTCATCCCAACCGCATCTCATACCGATGCGGATATCGAACTCACGCTGAAAGCTTTCAGTGAAACGAAAGCCAGGCTGGATGCAGGCGCTTACAAAGTAGCTGCTATTCCCGATATGGCGGAAGAAAGAGTATAACAATACTGAAAGAATAGAAAGAGAGAGGGTGTGTCATAAGTCCGATACACCCTCTTTTTATGCGTATCCCTGATGGAGCCGGGTACCCATTTAAGCGATTCTCAGTGGCTATTTTTATTTATGAGCCAACCTCTTTTTTTTCATCGGATCTCTGACGGGAGAAGGATACCCGTTTAAGCGATTCCCAGCGGCTGATTGTATTTATGAGCCGTCTTCCTTTTCATTGGATCTCTGCCGGAAATTGTATGCCCGTTTAAGCTTGTTGCTATTGGCATCCGGGATTATCTTTTGATAAGTCTGTTTTTCAGGTAATACACAATGGTGCCGGCAATAGTGACACCTGCGCCTGCCAGCATCATAGGTGCGCCTGTTGAAATAAAGATGCAGATCCAGATGGCAATTGCCAGCAGCACCGGCAATGGATAGAAAGGCATACGCCAGGAGAAGAAACGTTTTCCTTTTCGTTTATGCAGCAGTAATAAACCAACCGCCTGCGCTATGAACTGGATCAATATTCTCATGGCGAGGATAGCGCTGATGACTTCCTGGATCTTGAAGAGCAGGCTGAAAATAAAAGCGACTGCGCCAAGAAACAGCAAGGAAATATGCGGAAAATGTTTCGTAGGGTGCACGCGTGCAAAGATGGAAAAGAAGGCGCCGTCTTTGGCGGCAGCATAAGGTATGCGGCTGTAACCCAGTGTTGCAGAGAATACAGAGGCGAAGGCTACCCAGAGAATAAGCACTGTTGCTATTGTTGCCGCAACGGGCCCTGCTAATGCCTGGATGAATTCACTGACAACGAACTCACTTTTCTCTATCTGTTCCAGCGGAAGCACCGAGGCAACGCTGATATTCATACACAGATATAAGATGGCTATACCTATGATGGAAATGAACATGCTGCGGGGAATATTTTTCTCAGGCTGTTTTATTTCGGCCCCCAGGTGACAAACGTTATAGTAGCCAAGATAGCTGTATACTGTTTTAACGCTGGCAAAACCCAGCGCAGCGGCAAAAGCGTAGTTCAGTTCCAGGCCTTCATTCATGCGTTTTACAGGCTCGAGGAAATTGCCATGGGTGATGCCTCCGCTGATGATCCAAACCATGGTGATCAATACGCCCACCCATAATAAGACACTTATCTTTCCTATCGTTTCTATTTTCCGGTACAACAGGAAAACGATTAATACGACCACTGATCCGCTGACCAATTTGCTGCCTGCGAAGCCTAATGGAATAAGATAACCGGTATATTGGGCAAAGCCAATGGCTGCTGAGGCTATCACCAGTGGCGCCTGTATCATGGTTTGCCACACGAAAAGGAAGCTCATGAGTTTCCCGGTTCGCGGGCCAAAGCCTTCTTTGAGAAAGTTATAACTGCCGCCGGCCTGCGGAAAGCTGGCGCCCAGTTCGCTCCAGATCATGGCATCGGTAAGGGATAGAACAGCGCCTGCTATCCATGCATATAAGAACCACGGTCCATGCATGGTTTTCGCGACAACACTTAACACTACAAAAGGGCCGATGCCCACCATATCCGTCATATTGATCGCCGTCGCCTGCAATAAACTAATGCGGCGTGAAAGTTGTGGTTGCTCCATGTATATAGTAAAAGTAAAAAAATTACTTTTGAATATGATGAAACCTTTCGAAACGGTAGCTTGGAGCAGCGGCGCAAACATCTACGAAGTAAACATCAGACAGTATACAAGTGAAGGTACTTTTAATGCTTTTGCTACCCATTTACCCAGGCTCCGGGATATGGGTGTCGATATTCTATGGCTCATGCCTGTTACACCTATCAGCCGGGAAGGCAGGCTGGGCAAACTTGGCAGCTACTATGCCTGTAGCAGTTACGTGGAAATTAATCCTGAATTTGGTACGCTATCCGATTTTAAAGCGCTTATAAAGCAGGCACATGAGCTGGGCTTTAAGCTTATTATAGACTGGGTGGCCAATCATACCGGCTTCGATCATGAATGGACCCGCGTTAACCGCGACTGGTATGTGCTTGATGCCAATGGTCATTTTACGGAGAAATATGGCTGGAAAGATGTCATTGACCTCGATTATAGCAATAACAACATGCGCGAGGCCATGATCAATGCCATGCAATACTGGATCAATGAATGCGATATCGATGGGTTTCGCTGCGATATGGCCCACCTGGTTCCGCTGGACTTTTGGCATGAAGCAAGATTACGGTGTGAGCAGCATAAACATTTATTCTGGCTCGCTGAATGTGAAGTGCCCGATTATCACCAGGTTTTTGATGTTAGCTATGCATGGCAATGGATGCATATCACAGAACGGTATATGAATAAGCAGGCGGCGCTGGTTGATATCTTGCATGTATTGGATCAATATAGTCATTATTTGCCCGGTGCCAGAAAATTGTTCTTTACAGCCAACCATGATGAGAACAGCTGGAACGGTACCGAATACGAAAAATATGGTGCTGCTGCCAGGGCTTTTGCTGTATTTACCTGTACCTGGCCTGGTTTGCCGCTTATTTACAGCGGACAGGAAATGCCCAATAAAAAAAGACTCCTGTTTTTTGAAAAGGATGAAATAGAATGGGTACAACAGCCACTATTACATAGTTTTTACCAGTCGTTGCTGCTGGCACGCAGGAATAACAAAGCGCTGCACAGCGGTAGTAAATTCATAAAACTTGAAACTGGAGCGGATGAAGAGGTCCTGGCCTTTCTCCAGGTGCGGGACGAACATAAAGTGCTCACGCTAATAAACCTGTCGTCTATCAGCAGAATTAAATGTACCATTGAAAATGAAGCGCTCACCGGTAACTATGTCAATATCTTTTCCGGTATAACGCATGATATCAGGAATACGGCTTCGTTTGAATTGCAGGGGTGGGAGTATGTAGTACTGGAAAGCAGGAAGTAGCATTTTCTCAACCGGCAGCGTTTTTTCTAAACCGGCAACGTTTTGCTCAACCGGCAGCGTTTTGCTCAACCGGCAACGTTTTGCTCAACCGGCAGCGTTTTACTAAACCGGCAACGTTTTTCTCAACCGGCAGCGTTTTACTAAACCGGCAACGTTTTACTAAAACCAACGATGCTTTTGCTAAAAAAAAGCGCGGTTTGGGCAAGTATGCTTTAAAGCATCCTTAAAGCTTCTTTAAAGCTTCTCAGGAGCTTCTTTAAAAATGATCGTTTTTTTAGCAATTCAGCAAATACAAAACAGGCCGGCGTTGTGCGCCGGCCTGTTTTGTATAATTATAGAGACTTACTCTTTTATTTTCCCTGTTCTCCGCTGCTGCTCAGGTTTAAAGGATAGCCGTATGTGCCTTCATAACCAGGGTAGATTCCTTCTACCTGAACCTGGCCACCGGCAGTTTTTAACGCTTCCGTTAACTCCTCGAGCGATTTGATATCCTGGCCGTTAACACGGGTGATAACAAAACCTTCCTGCATACGGGTGCTCTTGAGCGGGTTGCCTGTGATCTTCTTCACAATAACACCGCCGGGAATGCCATTCTTCTGCGCTACTGCTTTGTCGATTGTAGCCAGATCGCCACCCAGCCGGCTGCCTATGTTGGCAGGTTCATTTTTCACCAGGTCGTATGTGCCAACCCTGTTTTTAAGCGTGATATTTACTGTAGCCTCTTTGCCATTACGCAGGTAAGTCACTGCTACTTTATCACCTGGTTTGTAACGCGCAACCTGTTCCTGTAACTGGGCGCCTGACTGTATAGCAGTACCGTTGATCTTTGTGATGAAATCACCTTTTTGCAAGCCGGCTGCTTTTGCTGCTCCACCGGCAGGTACGTCTGTTACATATACACCTTCACCGTCTTTAATGCCAAGCTCTTTTCTTTGTTCATCGCTCATGTTATCGCCACCATACTCGATGCCTATATACCCTCTTTGAACTGCGCCGTATTTGATGATGTCGTTTACAATTTTCTTTACGATGTTAACAGGGATGGCATAGGAGTAACCTGCGTAAGAACCTGTTGGAGACGCTATCGCAGAGTTGATACCAATAAGTTCACCATTGGTGTTGATGAGTGCACCACCGCTGTTACCGGGGTTCACTGCCGCATCGGTTTGTATAAATGATTCTACTGCCGACCTGTCTTTGTTTACGCCAATAGCTCTTGCCTTAGCACTGATGATACCGGCTGTAATGGTTACGTCGAGGTTCAAAGGATAACCTACTGCCAGCACCCATTGGCCTAATTTGGTATCATCGCTGTTGCCATATACCATGTAAGGAAAACGGCTGCCTTCTATTTTTATTACAGCAAGGTCACTGCTGGGGTCACGGCCTATAACAGTGGCTTTGTAGTTCTTTTTATTAGACAGGGTAACGTTCAATTCATCTGCACCTTCCACTACGTGGTTGTTGGTAACAATGTACCCGTCTTCGCTGATCAGCACACCGCTGCCGCTTGCTCTTTGCTCAGGTTGCATTTGAACGCGGGGACCACCAAAGAAATCGGAAAAAGGATCCTCATCGCCAAAGAAATCGGAGAAAGGACTTCTGCGGTTAGGAAGATTATTGGTTACTTGTTTTGCCTTTGTACGTGTTTTAATGTGAACCACTGCCGGAGTGGCTGAGTTGGATGCGGCTGTGAAATCAACAGGGCCTGCCGGGGCGTCTTTATCAAAGAAGCCAGCATAGTTAACGGGTAGTTTTCCGGGTTCCTGGCTGCCGGCGTATTGTTTCTGCATCCACTTTCCATAACCCCAAACACTCAAAATCGCCGTCGTTGCACTAATTGCTATTACCAGCAAAATGCTTTTTAGTTTCATGTATCATTCAAATTTTAAGTGAATCAATCATAATCTGTTTGTTCAAATTACATGCCTTTTCGATAGCAAATAAACGAACTTGTTTAATCCTTGGTTTAAAGTACATTCCTTTTAACAAACAATTGACGAAGCGTGTCGTACTTGATGGTCAAGTTACTAAAATTCAGTTAATTAACTGCAATTATTGCAGTTTCAGGTCTGACAAAAACTGCATGGTATCTACGCCGTCTGCATAATCTGACAGTTCGGGATACTGGGCTTTGCCAAAGGGAATATCTCCAACGCCAACCACACACTGGATCTGTTCGTCTTTCGCCAGTTCTGTAGCGAGGGTTTCTTTGGGCTGGTTATAGTACTGGTAATGCACCTGGCTTACCGGTGAAAATGGCGACACGTTTTCGGCCAGCACCACGCTGCCGTTATTCATATAGAACTTACTGTTCATAATGAGTAAAGCAAGATGATAGTCGAAGTTGTGTTTGTATTTATGGTTATCGGCCAGGTGGTCATATTTCTTCAGGGCTTCGAGCAGGGGGATGAAGTCGTAGCCTTCCGGAACATATAGCTGTGTTACGTTACGGCATCCCAGTCCGAAATACAGCTGGATGTCGTCGGCAAGGGCGCTGAGCATGTCGGGCGTTTCCTTTCCATCGAGGATGGCCACCGAACTTCTGTTCTTGCGGATGATATGGGGGTATTTGCCGAAATAGAAGTCGAAATACCTGCCGGAGTTATTGCTGCCGGTGGCGATGTAGGCATCGCAGCCTTTCAGTACTTCGGCAAATTGAATAAGGTCGCGGGTGCGCTCATCCCACTCGTATAGCTGTTCCACTATTGTTTTCAGCAGCACTTCGTCTTTAGACGACAATTTGATCACAATTTTATGACCTGTTATAAATACGCAGAGGAAGTCGTGGAAGCCTACGAGGGGTAAATTGCCGGCCATTACCACGCCTACCTTGGCTGGAGCGGTATTGCTGTCGGGCAGGTGATAACGTTTTACCCACGCTTCGAGCAGGGGGCGTTGAAGAAAGCGGCTGACAATGTTGTCTACAGCCAGGTTGGTAAACCCGGGACTGAACCAGGGGTTTAGTCTGCCTGCCTTTTCTTTGGCAGCCTGCCACTGTTCGGGGTTCTGTTGCATCCAGTTTCCCAAACGTTCCAATAAGTCGATTCTGGTTACGAGGTTCATATCTGTTTCTTTCATAACGTGTACAGGCAATTCGCTTGCTGTTTTATGCGCTAATTAGGCTATTTCGTCGTATTTTCGCGAACGCAAAAATATCCTTATTCATTTAACAAATACGCATATATGTCCATTAAGATAACGGAAGAGTGTATCAACTGCGGAGCCTGTGAACCGGAATGCCCTAACAACGCGATCTATGAGGGCGGCGTGGAGTGGGCTATCGCTGACGGTACCTCTGTGAAAGGGAGCTTTGTAACAATGGAGGGCAATGTAATAAACGCCGACGAAAAATTCGCCCCTGTAAGTGTGGATACCTATTTTATCGTGCCTAATAAATGCACTGAGTGCCAGGGCTTTCACGAGGAACCACAATGTGCGGCAGTTTGCCCGGTCGACTGCTGTGTTCCCGACGAAATGTACGAGGAAACTGTTGACGAGCTGATGGCCAAAAAAGACAAACTTCACCTATAAAATTATATTTGGAATCCCGTGTTTTTATAGGTAAATTAGCTTTATCAATGATTGTTGCTTTATGGCGACAAATTTAACGGCGGGTGATATTTCCCGTTTCTAAAAGGTGGAGGAACGCTCAGGTCCTTCACCTTTTATTTTTTAATGGCATTGGCATTATTTTCTCTTTCTTTGCGCTAGTCAAAAATCCCATGGTGAAATGAAAAAAAGAATTGCACTGGTAACGGGTGGTTACAGTGGGGAAGCTGAAATCAGCTATAAAAGTGTGGTTACAGTTGCCAACAATATCGATACGGAACGTTTCGAAGTATTTAAGATCGACATTAATCCTTCAGGATGGTATTATCTGCCGGAGCAGGGCGATAAGCAACCGGTAGACAAAAGTGATTTTACCATTACAGTTAACGGCAGCAAGGTGAAGTTCGATGCCGTTCTGTTATGTATTCATGGCACCCCGGGTGAAGACGGCAAGCTCCAGGGCTATTTTGATATGTTAGGGTTGCCTTATACGAGCTGTGATGCGGCAACCTCTGCTTTAACTTTTAATAAAAGATATACGGTTGCCGTTGTTGCCTTCAGTGGTATAAATGTTGCACGCTCCGTACTGTTGATAAAAGACCGTTTTGAGAATGCCGAAGCGCTTGTAAAAGAGTTGCAGTTCCCTGTTTTTATAAAGCCTAACAATGGTGGCTCCAGTATCGGCATGTCGAGGGTGAATCAACCTTCCGAAGAGCTGGGCAAAGCCATAGAGAAGGCGTTTAAAGAGGATGACCAGGTGCTGGTAGAAGAATTTATCCAGGGACGGGAATTTACTATAGGGGTATTCAGGACAAAGGGCAAGATCATTACTTTACCTATGACGGAAGTTATTTCAAAGAATGAGTTCTTTGATTTTGAAGCAAAATACCTGGGTAAAAGTGAAGAGATCACGCCTGCGCAGATAAACGAAGCTATGGCAGATAAGGTGCGCAAAGCCGCTGAGAAAATTTACCAGGTGCTTAATTGCCGCGGAGTGGTACGTATAGATTTCATTTACAATGAAGCGAAAGACGAGCCGTATATGCTGGAAGTAAATACAGTGCCGGGCCAGAGTGAAGCCAGCATTATTCCACAGCAGGTGAAAGCTATGGGCTGGACACTGAAGGATTTTTATACCGCAGTGATAGAGGAAGCCTGGGCATAGTTATCAATTGTAAACAGCATAACTTAACTTGTACGCCGAAAACCAAATATTGAATCGTGTTTAAATTTATAACCAATAAGCCATTCTGGGTGAACATGCTCATAGCAGCAGGCATATTCCTGTTATTGCTGGTATTGTTCTTTAGTTCACTGGGGTTCCTGACCAGGCATAACGAGAATGCGAAGGTGCCGCAGGTTACGGGCAGGAATATAGAAGAAGCCAGGCGATTGCTGGAAGCAAAGGGGTTTGATGTGGAAGTGCAGGATTCGGTATATATCGATAATGCCGAAAAACTGTCTGTTATCAGGCAGTCGCCGGAAGCCGATGCGGTAGTGAAATCGAACCGTACCATCTACCTGACCATCAACAGGGCGATTGCTCCGCTTGTAGACATGCCCGATTTGCGTGGTTTTTCTTATCTGAGCGCCAAGTTGTATCTGCAAAGCCTGGGATTGAAGCTGGGGGATACTTCTTATACGCCGGATATTGCCAAAAACGCAGTAAAGGAACAGTTGTTTAAAGGGAAAGCGATCAATCCCGGCAGCAAGATAGATATGGGCAGCACTATTGACCTTGTATTAGGTTCCGGTGTGGGCACAACAGAAGTGAATGTTCCCGATTTAACGGGTATGACGCTGGCGCAGGCAAGGGATTATATCAGTAACCTGGGATTAAGCATCAGCGCCATAAATGCGGAAGGAACGGTTACAGACAGGGAGAATGCTTTCATTACACGACAGCTGCCCGAACCATTCGAGACTTTACCCGATGGCACAAGAGGACCTAATAAAATAAGGGCGGGGCAATTGATAGATATCTGGATAAGCGCTACACCTCCTGCTGTTGTTGATTCAGCGGCAGCTCCCTTACCTTAGAACATACTAAAACGCTATAGAAATCAACTTATCAGTAAACACGAACTATGAACACAATAACTGTTGAAGCGCTGAAAGCGCGTTTGGATAACGGCGAGCAGATACATCTGCTGGATGTGCGCGAGGACAGCGAGAGGGCTGAATTTAATATCGGTGGCACGCATTTACCCCTGGGTAAAGTGCAGGCGATGCAGGTAGAAGACATTGAGGGATGGAAAGGTGATGAAGTGATCATCTACTGCAGAAGCGGTAACAGGAGCGGTGTAGCTGCATTGCTCATGGAACAGGCAGGTTTTAAGAATACAGTGAACCTGGTTGGGGGGATGCTGGCCTGGCGCGATAAGTTTGGTGAATAAGCGTACGTTTATCTAATAGATCAATTACGCATAGACCGTCGAACAGGACAGTAAAAGAGGCCGTATCATAAGTGCGATACGGCCTCTTTTATTTGGGTACCTCCTGATGGAGCCGGGTTCGCGTTTAAGCAATTCTCAGCGGCTATTTTTATTTATGAGCCAACCTCTTTTTTAAAGTCCGGCGCAAGTATAAGCTTGTGAAGCCGGTTATATTATTTAAAGCCTGATATTCACTGCCACCATGAAATTGGTGCCGGCCATTGTGGTGTAGTAATTATCTTCATATGGGCCATAACCGGCGGCGATGCCGGGGTAGGCAGCTCCTGTTGCTTCGTATTTCCTGTTGAAGACATTGTTGACATAACCTGTAATATTCCATTCGTTGAACAGGAAGTTCTTGATCGTATAAATAACCCTCGCATCCTGTACGTAATAGTCTCTCAGGCTGCGTTCCGCTTTCTGGGTATTATCCATGTACTGCTTGCTGACGTATTTGGCCGGCAGGCCTATTTCCAGTTGTTTAACGGGAGTAAGAATAATGCTGCCTCCTGCAACGATCGATGGTGAGAAGGAAATATCTGTATTGGAATAGGCTGTGCCTTCTTCTCCTACATGCTCGAAGTCGTCGTTGTAAATAGTGAGATAGTTGGTAAATGATTTTATCTTATTCCGGCTAAAGGCTGCATTGCCTTGTATAGCCACCCAGCGGTTGAGGTTTACGCTGCCCTGCAGTTCTATACCTAACCTGTAGCTATTGGGAACGTTGATGCGGGTATAAGCTCCCACATCGTTACGGGCGCCTGTTTGAACCAGCTGGTTGTTGTACAACATATAATAACCAGTGGCAGACCAGCTGTATTTGCTGGTTTTTTCTTCTATGCCCAGCTCAAAGTCGTGCAGGGTTTCTTTCCGTGGCTGCTGTTGCTGAGCGGCTTCAAAGTCGTCGCGGTTGGGCTCTTTGTTGGCCATCGCATAACTCAGGTAAGCATTCCAGTTGTTCTTACGGTAACTGATACCTGCTTTGGGATTCACGAAATTGAAATTGCGTTTTACAATAAGTGACGGGTTGTCCTGGAAGCCATACATATTGTACACAACGTGTTTGTATTGCAGGTCGGCAAACAGGCTCCAGTTGTTGTTGAGCTGATGCAGCCATTTCGTATAGATGTTCAGATCTGTTTTTTTTGCGTCGAGATCATAGTAGCGGTGGTTCTTGGGAGCGCCGGCCTGTGCCCATATCACCTCTCCATAATGACCGCCATCGTAGATCGTCCAGCTGCCACCGATGGTAAATTCATTGGAGGCGTTCCGTGATTGCACGGAGAATGTTTGCCCGTAATAGTAGTTGTCGAGCCAGCGGTCTCGTACCAGGTCTGTCGTATCGAGTACTTGGTTTCCAACGTTAAAGCCGGGTAAGCCGTAGTTGGGCAGGGCTTGTTTGGCTTTATACTCTTCGTAATATCCTTTACCCCTTGACAGGAAGCTGGCAACGTTGAGTGTCCAGCTCCGGCCGAGATTCTGGTTCAGGAAAAGCTGGTAATGATCCTGCTGGTAGTTATCGGTTTGATTGTTATAAGGCTCTCCTTCTTTTTCGGTTCCGGCTGCATTATAGGTCCTATAGGTATCGCGATAAGCTTCGGGGACGCCATACCAGGCCTGGTATGTTTTTTCAGTGCCGGTGATAATATTGAAGCGGACAGTGGTGTTGTCGGAAAGATAAGCGCTGGAAAGGTAGAGCGCTTTGAGATCGGAAGAAGCGCGGTCGATATAGCCGTCGCTTTTCAGGCGGCTTAACCTGGCGTCTACTGTAAAGTGGCCATTGATAAGACCGCTTCCTGCTTTAAGCGTATTTTTCCAGGTATTGAAAGAGCCAAAGTTGTTATTGCTTTCTGCGTAGGCTTTTTCGTTGAATTCATTTGTGGTGATGTTCACTGTTGCTCCAAAGGCGCCTGCCCCGTTGGTGGAGGTGCCCACACCGCGCTGGATCTGGATGGAGTTTGCGGAAGAGGCAAGATCGGGCAGGTCTACGAAAAAGCTGCCCTGGCTTTCGGCGTCGTTGTAGGGAATGCCGTTTAGCGTAACGTTGATACGGGTAACATCGGAGCCGCGTATGCGCATAGAGGTATAGCCAATGCCGTTACCTGCATCGGAAGCTACGATCACCGATGGTGTTTGATTGAGCAGAAAGGGGAGATCCTGACCCAGGTTCACCCTGGCGATCTGTTCCTTGCCGATGTTCGTTTTAGTGAAAGGAGCGCGGTCTGAGGCCCGTATAGACCGTACTTCCAAGGGTTCCAGCAAAAAAGCCTGGTCTTCCATCCTGAAACGCTGTAAACCCGGTACGGGAAGAACGATGTGCTGGCGGATCATTTTTTTACCGGTGGCTTCCAATGTAAGTTCATAACTGCCGGCTGCTGCGGAAAAACTGAAATTGCCGGTGTTGGTGCTTGCGGAGGTCCATTTTCGCCCGTTTTGTGAGAGGGTAATGGTTACGCCTTCAACAGGCTGGTTCCTGCTGTCTGTGATAATGCCTTCCAATGGGGTTTGTGCGAAACCCAGTAGTGTTGTAAATAAGGCGAGAATCATCCCTGATAAATACTTCATCCTGTTCTTTTTGAAATCAATTACAATAATGCTGAACAGGAAATTGCTATAGGAGAGGACACACGGTGTGAAAGAGACGGCCTTCCCTTCGCAGGCATTACCCTGTTCAGGTTCAACGGGTTTAATCTCAGCCTTCCTGTTTCCAGGAATAGCACCCCGAGGAATTACTGCCGGGTAGCTCACCCTTGCAGTGTTGCAAAGAAAGGCAGAAAATTTAAATAACCTGTAACATTCTTTTTTTTCGCCCGTTCCAATATAAATTCGTTGCTATGAGAAAGATAATAGCAGTTTTAACCCTTGCCATGCTGTCTATGTCCCAGTTGATGGCTCAGAACCTGGTATATGATGAAAATGCCGAGATTCGTGAGGTAGGTGCTTTTAACGGTATTGAAGTATCGGGAGGTATGATCCTTTATATTTCACAGGGGGCAGAATGTGCTGTAGCTGTGAGTGCGGAGGACCGTCAGTTTGTATCGAAGATAAAAACGGAGGTAAGAGATGGTGTGCTGCATATCGTGCCGCAGGGCGGGGCCTGGAACGGCTGGAACTGGGGGAATAAACAACTGAAGGCTTATATTACTGTCAAGAACCTGCAGTTGCTGCGTCTCAGGGGAGCCGCCTCTGTAAGGCTGGCGAATGAAGTGGCGGTAAATGCGCTTCGTATAGAGATCACCGGTGCAAGTTCTCTTAAAGGGGCGTTAAAAGGGAATGCGGTAAAAGTTGAGGTGAGTGGCGCTTCACGTGCAGAACTCAGCGGAAGTCTTACTGTGTTTTCTGTTGAAGTAAGTGGTGCGAGTACTGTCAGGGCTTATGAACTGAGTGCTGCTACCTGTTCTGTTGAGGCGTCTGGTGCATCGAATGCGCAGGTGACCGCAACAAAGGAATTGTCGCTGCAGGCCAGTGGTGCCAGCAATGTAAGTTACAAGGGAGAAGCTGTTGTAAAGAAGCTGGAATCGAGTGGCGCGTCGAATGTTAGAAAAAGAGATTAAAGAATAAACTGGCGTTTTTAAAAAAAGGTTTGCTCGTGTGCTAATAAGTTCTATATTTGCACTCCAATTACATCGCGAAGTAGAGCAGCGGTAGCTCGTCGGGCTCATAACCCGAAGGTCGGGGGTTCGATCCCTCCCTTCGCAACAGAGGAAATCTTTAAAGGATTTTAAATAAAAAGCTTATCCATTCCGGGTAAGCTTTTTTATTGCTTTCAACCACATTACACCAGATCAAGGGATCATGGGGCATATCAAAAGTTGAGGGATTAAACGGATCAAGTTGAAAACTTGGGGGCTGATAAATATTACGCATAAAGTTGGATCAAGTCGATTTCTTGGGGGGCTGCTAAAAATTATGCATAAAGTTTCGCTAGCCTAAAGAGGAAGAACTACTACGAAAAAAAGTGTATGCCTGCTTAGGGTGGCATGCATTCTTTGCCTAGGCTGTATTACGCCGTTGTGCCCGGCAGCGCGGCTGTTTTTCGTTTAAATATGTATTACTGCCCGATTATAGTTACCTTTGCCGGCCCCGCAACGGAGGGGATATTATAACAATCTACCTTGTTCATTTCCAGGTTAGATGAACATTGTTTTATGAAAGCTGGTTTTGTCAACATATTTGGTAAGCCCAATGCGGGCAAAAGTACCCTGCTCAACGCGCTGCTGGGTGAAAAGCTCGCTATTGTATCTTCCAAGGTACAAACTACCCGCGACCGTATCAAAGGCTTTTTAACGTCGCCTGGCGCCTACCAGATCATTTTTTCCGATACCCCCGGTATCATAGAGCCTAAATACAAGCTGCATGAGCGGATGATGCATTCGGTAAAGAGTGCGCTGGAAGATGCAGATGTGGCAATACTACTGGTTGATATTAAAGATGACCTGGAGGAAAATCACCAGCTTTTTGCTTCTTTACGCCTGAAAGTGCCTTGTATTGTTGTTTTGAATAAAACTGACACGGTAAAGGCAACGGTTGTTGAGGCGGCAGCGAAGTTTTTTGGTGCGCAGTCGTATTGCAAAAAAATTGTAACGATATCCGCACTTAAAGAAAGCAACCTGGATGCATTGAAGGGCGCTATCCTGGAACTGCTGCCTGAAGGCGATCCTTTTTATAGCGAAGACGACCTGACTGATCTGCCTACAAAGTTTTTTGTGGGAGAGATGATCAGGGAAAAAATATACCAGCTGTTTGGTGATGAAATACCCTACCATTCAGCCGTGATGGTGAACGAGTTTAAGGAAAAAGATACCTTGATAAAGATCCAGGCCGATATCATTGTTCAGCGCGAAACGCAAAAAGCGATTCTCATTGGCGAAGGCGGCAAGATGATTAAAAAAATAGGAACCCTTGCCAGGGAAGATATTGAAGCTTTTCTTCAGCAAAAGGTATTCCTGCAGTTGTTTATAAAAGTTCGCCCCAAATGGCGCGACAATGATCAGCAGCTGAAAGAATATGGGTATTATTAAATTTGAGTCCGTATTAATTATTTGAGTTATGTCATTTACTGTTGCAATAGTGGGGAGACCCAATGTAGGAAAGAGTACTTTCTTCAATCGCCTGCTGGAACAGCGCAAGGCTATTGTTGATGATGTTAGCGGTGTTACCCGCGACAGGCAGTATGGTGTGGCCGACTGGAACGGTAAAGCTTTTAACGTAATTGATACCGGCGGTTTTGTTGCCGGTTCGGAAGATGTTTTTGAAACGGAGATCCGCAAGCAGGTGCAGATAGCGATCGATGAAGCCGATGCGCTGATCTTCATGACCGATACCACTAGTGGTATCACTGAACTTGATGAGTCGATGCGCGATCTGTTGCGCAGGACTACCAAGCCGGTGTTGCTTGCTGTAAATAAGGTTGATAACGGTGACCGTTTGCTGGAAGCTACGGAGTTCTACAGCATGGGAATCGAGCATATCTTTTTTATAAGCAGTATGACCGGCAGTGGCACGGGTGAACTCCTGGACGCCATTACCGACATGATCGATGAAAAGGCATCCGACGATACCGTCCGCGAGAATGAGCTTCCCAAATTTGCGATCATTGGTCAGCCTAATGTTGGTAAGTCTTCCCTGCTGAATGCTTTGATAGGGCAGGAGCGTACTATTGTAAGTGATATTGCCGGCACTACGCGTGACACTATTCACACGCATTACGACTTGTTTCAAAAGGAATTTATCCTGATAGATACCGCAGGTATCCGTAAGAAGAACAAGGAAAAGGATGACCTGGAGTTCTACTCCGTTATCCGCGCCATCCGTGCCATGGATGAAGCTGATGTATGTATGCTGGTACTGGATGCGGAAAAAGGCATCACTGCGCAGGACGTCAACATTTACTCACTGGCGGCACGCAAGGGTAAAGGGCTGGTTGTGCTGGTTAATAAATGGGATCTTATTCAGAAGGAGACCAATACCGCCAGGGACTATGAAAAGGAACTGCGTTCACGCCTTGCTCCTTTTAATGATATTCCTATCCTGTTCATTTCTGCCCAGGAGAAGACACGTATTTTCAAGGGTATTGAAATTGCCCTGGAGGTGTTTGAAAACAAACAGCGGAAAATTCCTACCAGCCAGCTGAATGAAGTTATGCTGAAAGCTATAGAGGCCTATCATGCGCCGGTGGTTAGGGGTAACTCAATAAAGATCAAGTATGTAACACAGTTGCCTACACATACTCCGTCTTTTGCTTTCTTTTGTAACTATCCTGATGATATAAAGCAACCTTACAAGAACTACCTCGAAAACCAGTTACGTACTCATTTTAACTTTAAAGGAGTGCCGGTAAGACTGTTCTTCAGGAAGAAATAACTGGTAGTATTTAAGCGTTCGTTTACTGCCTTTTAATAAATTAAGAAGCCCGCAGCGAGTTAAATCGCTAAGCGGGCTTTTATTTTCTGTATTCGTTGTTCCAGCTCAGCCAGTAATTGCTTTTGCTGATGAATAAAGCTGTTGTCTTCCAGCTTACCCATTACGAGGTCCATTTCTTCTTTGGTGTCGTAAACCATTTTGCGGAAGGTATTGTCATAGTCTTTTGCGCGGCTTTCATAGATACCGTTGCTCATCCATGACTGGGTATTTACCAGTCCGCCGAGTAGTTGTGCTACGTCTTCCGGGCTTAACTTTTTGAGGGTAAGACCTGTGATAGCAGACAGGCAGGATAATGCATGTTTTTGTTTCCACCCGGCATATTTACCGCCGGCTGTTTCGTACCAGTCGTGAACGCCATCCCAGGAATTGATCTTATTGTCTTTGATTTCGTTCTTTAGTGCTTCTACTTCTGTTGATGGCAATAATTGTCCGCCTATATTCAGCCAATCGTTGCGGTCGGCTGAAGCAGGCAAAGCGTTGTGCAATTCTGCCAGGGTATTGATGTCTTTGGTTTCTATCAGCTCCACCAGTTGTTGTGCGCCATAGTAAACGATCAGCTCTCTGAAAATATGATAGGCCCTGGTAATGCGGAGGATCACTGTTTTACGTTTAGCGTTCTCGATACCTGGTGCAACAATGTCCAGTTCATCGATAACGGGGTCTTTTTCCAGTAAGAGCGACCTGCCTTTTGCGGCCCATGCGGCTTCGGTTTGTGCTTCGTCCGGATGTTTCTGTTCGTACCAGGCACGGCCGGTCAGCACTTCAAATAACTGCAGGGCGCTGAACAGTTCGTTCACTGTGTCGGGCGCCAGGTAGTCGTATTCGAGGTATTGCTGGCGCTGCGTGCGTTTATCCCTGTCGCCGTATTTCCAGGCGTTACGCGCCAGGGCATACATATTATAAAAGAACCAGTAGCCGGGGATGATCACCAGGCGGTTGTTGGTGACATCGTTGCTCATGAGCGAAAAGGGGATAGGCATATCCAGCTCTGCGGGATAATCGCCTTTTGCCAGGATGGTATAAGTGGCAAAACGGGAATTATGTTTCAGGCTAACACATAAGCCCGGCCAGAAGCCTCTTCCCGCAATGATCTCTCCATCGGGGCTTCTCGAGTTATGATTAGAGCCGATGGTGGCGCCCGCTGCAATATTGCTTTGTCCCATGATAAGAGCAGCGCATAAGAATGAATTGTTATGGTGCTGCTCGTGTGCAGGGAAGATCAGCGAATTCAGCACCTCGCAACAGGAGATGGTGGCGTTATTGCCCAGGTAGGAGTTAATAAGCCTTGCGCCATATTTCAGTTGTGAATGTGAAGCCATTACAAAACGGACGGCTTTTACGCCATAGAAGATACGGCAGCCGAAGCCTATTATCCCATTTACGATTTCACATCCTTCGCCTATCTGGGTCTTGCCTTCGGGGCCGGAGTTAATGGTGAGATTTTTAAGCTTGTTGGCGCCTTTGATATACGCATCGGAGCCAATCCATACATCTTTGATGATGCTGCTGTTTTTGATTACGGTACGGTCCCCGATCTTGCCGTAATAACCACGGTGTGGTTTGAATTCCTGTTCGGTAAATGACTGGAACTGCCTGAGCAGTTTTTCATCGTCGCGGTACTTTGACCACAGATAAGCGTCGCCCGGTAACATGCCGTTGAAGGGGATGACGCTGCGGCCGCCGTTCTCGTTACATATTTCCATCCAGATGCGCAACGATTCACTTTCACCTTCTTTTACGATGCCATTGCCGAACTTGGCATGGTCGGTAGTGATAAGCTCGTTGACATTTGTAATGATCACTTCATTACCTACAATATAGTGGGAAAGATAGTTGACGTTATCTATCACAACGTTGTCTCCGAGATCGCAACTGATGATGATGGAGTTATACAATCCTACCGCCACTTTCAGGTCACTGAATTCAAGGCAGTACGATTCCAGTTTGCCAATGCGTACCAGTCCATAGAATTTACATCCCTTTACCAGTGCGGGGTTGAAGGCGTCTGAGACGAGGATCTTATTCCAGTCGTCGCTGGTGTTGCCATTGCGGACCAGCAATTCTATTTCATATGCTTTAAGCTGCCGGTAAGAAATACCACTCCGGTTTTGGATGTCGCGGAGATGGTATTCGTCTTTTCCTTCAGGTAAGTATTCAGGAGAAATAAAGCCATAGCCAATGGTGTCTATGGGCGTTTTCCTGATAATGTTTCCAGCCATTAATGACTTTATTTATTTTATTCCACTGTTACACTTTTCGCCAGGTTCCTTGGCTTGTCTACATCGTATCCTTTTGCCACACCTACATGATAGGATAATAACTGAAGCGGTATTACACTAAGCATAGGTGCTACAATTTCGTCGGCGGCGGGTAAAACAATGACGTCATCGGCGAGGCCGGGTATTACCGTATCTCCCTCTGTTATAATGGCGATCACTTTACCTTTACGTGCCTTGATCTCCTGGATATTACTTACCACTTTTTCGTGATAAGAGTCTTTGGTAGCTACGAAAACTACCGGAAGCTGATCGTCTACCAAAGCGATGGGGCCATGTTTCATTTCAGCTGCAGGATAACCTTCGGCGTGGATATAGGAGATCTCTTTCAGCTTTAATGCACCTTCCAGCGCTACGGGGAAGTTATATCCCCTTCCGAGGAACAATGCATTGGAAGCGTCTTTGTATTTTTCGGCTATCGCTTTTATTTCTGCGTCGAGTTTGAGGATAGCTTCTGCTTTCTCAGGTATAGCTGTGAGTTCTTTACATAACAGCAGGTACCTGTCGCGATCGATAGTACCCTTATGTGCAGCCAGCAGCAGGGCTACCATGTTCAATACTGCGAGTTGCCCGGTAAAGGCTTTGGTGCTTGCCACGCCTATTTCGGGACCGGAATGGGTATAAGCGCCGGCATGGGAGAGGCGTGCTATGGAAGAGCCTACGGCGTTTACGATGCCCAGTATTATTGCACCCTGTTCTTTTGCTTTTTCTATCGCCACCAGCGTGTCGGCAGTTTCGCCGCTCTGGGAAATGGCAATGATGACGTCGCCCTTATTGATGATAGGGTTCCTGTAGCGGAATTCCGATGCATATTCCACTTCGACGGGGATACGGCAAAGTTCTTCTATTACATATTCTGCAACGAGACCGGCATGCCAGCTTGTGCCACAGGCGATGATAATGATACGGCCTGCGTTCACGATCTGTTCTGCGTATTGCTGTATACCGCTCATTGTTATCTTGCCGTTTTCTACGTCGAGACGGCCACGTAAGCAATCATAGATCGTACGCGGCTGTTCAAATATTTCCTTGAGCATGAAATGGTCGTAGCCGCCTTTTTCAATAGCGGTTAAATCCATATCCAGCTTGGTGATGAAAGGCGTTTGTTTTTCGTTGCCAAGATTTTTAAGGATAAGTTCATCGGGGCGAACGATGGCGATCTCGTAGTCATTAACATACACTACTTCCTTGGTGTATTCGATGATGGGAGAGGCATCTGATGCCAGGAAGTGTTCTCCTTTGCCGATACCTATTACCAATGGGCTGCCTTTACGGGCGGCTATGATGGTTTCGGGATCGTCTTTGTGTACTACCAGGATACAATAAGCGCCTACGATACGACGCAGTGCTATTCGGACTGCTTCTTCCAGCGAGCAGTTATTCTTGCTCTTGATATCATCGATGAAGTTCAGCAGCACTTCTGTGTCGGTATCACTTTTAAAGGTATATCCCTTTGCGAGGAGATCCTGTTTTATCTGGGCGTAGTTTTCAATGATACCGTTATGGATCATCGCTATTTCGCCGCTTTGCGACAGGTGAGGATGGGCATTACGATCGTTGGGTTCGCCATGCGTAGCCCAGCGGGTATGGCCTATACCTATATGGCCGTGAACGTCCTGACCTATCAGCGTTTCTTCCAGGTCGGCTACTTTTCCTTTTTTCTTGTAAACTTTAAGCGAATGATTGATGAGCGCTACACCGGCACTGTCGTACCCCCTGTATTCTAGTCTTTTTAAACCTTTCAGTACGATTGGGTAAGCTTCCCGTGGTCCCGTGTAACCGACAATTCCACACATATGTTTATAATGGTTTAATAATGCAATTTGATGCTTTTCGGAGAATATCGGACACAAATAAACTGTAAAACAACGTAAAAAATCTTACATAATCAGCAATGGGGATGTTGCTGGGACGCAATGCGTTGTGTTGTTTGGAAGCAGACGCGTGTTATTGCGGATTTGGTGATCCGGGGGTACCGTTATATAATTATATGCCTGTAAACCAGCAGGAAAGTATATTGATCCTTGGTGAGGACTGTTGATAATAGGAATTGCGAAAGTTAAAGCAGCTATCCAGGTGAGGTTGTCAAAGCGGATATATTTCAGAACGCTGTTAAATGGGGTGCGTATTTATGCGGTTTGTAAGCGGTTTTTTGGTGTTTAAAACGGCAGCTATGTCATCCTGAATCATGCAGCAATATTGCACAAAAGATTAGTGCCTGTTTGAATTCAAACACAGAAAGTATGGATGGGCGGCTAAATGCCGGATGCAGGGAGCACAGCCATGAAAGCGGAGCGGCTGCCAGCGCGTTATAAATGGCGTTCCTTGTGTGCTGAAGCGTATAAAACACAGTATTGTAAGGCTGTTACAGGAGCAGGCCTTCGAGCATCATATAAGCCACGCTGAAATAGATGACCAGTCCGGTGACGTCTACCAGCGTTGCTACGAAAGGAGCGGAGGACGTGGCGGGGTCGGCGCCAAGCTTTTTCAGCAGCATGGGTAACATGGAGCCGCTAAGTGAGCCCCATAGTACAACGCCTATCAGAGAAAAGCCTACAGTAAGGCCTATCATGATATAATGTTCGCCGTATAAACCGGGTGCAAAGCTGTGCCAGGCTACTATACGTAAAAAGCCGATCAAGCCGAGGATGCAGCCTAATAAAAAGCCGCTTACCAGTTCGCGGCGCATGACGCGCCACCATTCGGACAGGGTAATTTCGCCCAGGGCCATGGCTTGTATGATAAGGGTAGATGCCTGGGAGCCGCTGTTACCGCCACTTGAAATGATCAGCGGCACGAACAGGGCCAATACCGTTGCTTTGGCTATTTCATTTTCAAAATATCCCATGGCGGTGGCGGTGAACATTTCACCTATGAACAGAACGATGAGCCAGCCTACACGTTTGCGGATGAGTTTTAGCAGGGGGATATCGAGGTAGGGTTCATCCAGGGCTTCGGTACCACCTATCTTCTGCATATCCTCGCTGTACTCTTCGTTGGCAACCCATAACATGTCGTCGATGGTTACAATGCCCAGCAGAACGTTGTTTTCGTCGGTTACAGGTAAGGCTACGCGGTTGTTCATTTTGAACACCTGGCTGGCATATTCCTGGTCGTCGTTTACATTAAGGGCTATTACCCGGCCGTCGATAAGTTCGCTGATCTGTTTGTCGGGAGCGGCTAATATTACGTCGCGGATACGGATATCATCTATCAGCTCTTCCTTTTCGTTAATGACGTAGAGCACATCTACCGTTTCGCTGTTCTTGGCGAACTTGCGGATGGTGGCGAATACTTCTTCTACGGTATAATGTGCATAGACATATACATAGTCGGGCGTCATTAGCCTTCCCACGCTGTCTTCGGGATAGCCCAACAGGGAAAGGGTGATCTTCCGTTCTTCGGGGTCGAGGAGCTTAATGAGGTCGCGGATGACTTCTTTGGGAAGTTCTTCGAGGAAGTCGGTCCGGTCATCGGCGGGTAATTCGTTCAGGAGCTCTGCTGTTTTAAAGGGAGGGAGTTCCCTTATCACGGTTTTCTGGGCCGAGAAATCGAGGATCTTAAAAACACTGGCAGCACGATGTATTGCCATGTTGGCAATGATCTGCGCTTCAAAATCGGGGTATTCATTGATCAATTCAGCCACGTCGCTGATATTCTGCTGATTCAGGAAGTCCCTGATCTGCAGTTTATCTTCGGTGGCTATTACCCGCTCAAATTGTTCATAAAGGTCTTCCTGTTCCAGTTCCAGACTCATATCCTGCAATGTTTTTGTATTCCCGCAAATAACAGAAAGCAGTGTGGGCCAAAATTAATTGTTAATCACCAGTTTTCATTAATTTCCGGCCCTAATCATTTACTTGTTATGATGTTACCTATTTTATTCATTGCTCCTTCGGAAAAAGGCGGCAGAGGGGTGTTTACCTCGGAGCCTATAGCAGTGAATACCGTACTTGAGATATCCCCGGTTATCGTCTTTTCTTCAAAAGACCGTGTAGCGATTGAAACAACCAAATTCCACGATTATATTTTTGAATGGGGCAAGACCCGTAAAATGGGCGCCCTGGCGTTAGGATATGTGTCGATGTATAACCATGATTATGCCGCTAATTGTGAATATGAAATGGATTTTGAATCGGCGATGATGACTATCCGTACTGTGAAACCTATTGGCAAAGGCGAAGAGCTGTGTATTAATTACAATGCCGATCCTGATGATAAAACGCTGGTATGGTTTCATAAGAACGAGAAAAGCCGTAAATAAAAAAGCCGCCTGCTAAAAAGCAAACGGCTAACCTTAACCAACTGTAGAAAAAATTACCAGTATTTGTAACCCATTAGCCTGGCGAGTTCCACCTTAGCCAGGCATAAATGGTATTCGTATTGTAAAGCGGTTAACAGCGCGCGCTGATAGTTGCTGCTGGCGGTTGTGATATCCAGGTTTGTTCCTGCTCCGTTTAAAAAGCGGCTGGCAGCTATTTGCTGTGCTGCGCGTGTTTGTTCGATCTGGCTGCGTGTATTTTTTATACTACTCAGATTGGTGGAGATATCTGTCAGTGCCTGTTCTATATCTTTTTTATAGGTATTATTGAGGCTTTCTATAGCCAGCTCATTTTGTTTAACAGCTGTTTCGGCCAATGTCACCTGTTTTTTGGTGCGGCTGCCGTTGTAAATAGGCACTTTGAGGCTTACACCCGCTATATAGTTGAAGCGCAGTTCGGTTACGTTGGGAACATAGCCATTCTTGTAGCCGGCTGCGGCATTGAGGTTCACTGATGGGCGGTCGCCAAGTTTGGCTACTTCTACATCGCCGGTAGCTTGTGCTATCCTGTCTTTGGCCAGCATGAAATCGAGGTTGGATGCCTGTGCTTCGCTTAATGCCGAGGCGGCGTCTCTTAATGCCAGGTCAAAGTCGAATGCTTTGCCGCTGGCATCCTGGCTGCCTGTTGTATAGGCAAGCAGGTTTAGCTGTTTCCGGAGCTGACTGCGCAGGTCGATAGAGCGGTTTTGTTCTGCATCGATATTGGCCTGGATGTTCAGGAGGTCTATTTTAATGGCATCACCGTTCTTCAATTTACTTTCTATTACACGTTTGTTTTCGTTCAGATAATCGAGCACACTGTCCTGTATATTCAATGCTTTCTGGAAATAAACAATATTATAATAGATAGCAGCTACCTGGTAGGCCAGTTGTGTACGGGCGTAGGCTGCGTTGTCTTTTGCGAACTGCACATCTGTTTTAGCCCTTTCTACATTACGTTTCAGGCGGCCAAAATCGAAGAGGGCGTATTCTGCATTTATCGCAACATTACCGCTGTGTACAGGTGCAAACTGAAATTCCTGCACTTTGTTGTCTACTTCAAGCGGCAGGGTGATCTTGGGACGGATATAGTTGTACGATGCGTTGCCGTTTACTTCCGGCACCTTTAATTCGGCCAGCTGCACACGTTGCTCAGCGGCAACAATGGAGTTGTCGGCTTCCTTTAGTGTTGGGAAGTAACTGAACGACTGGTTGATCAGTGTTTTCAGCTCTGTATTGGTTTGCACCTGGCTGTAGGCAGCGCCGGTGATACCTGAAAACAGGATGAATGATATAAATAGTTTCTTCTTCATTTTAAGTATAATTAATGGGCTTCTGAAATGGCGGCTGCGGCAGCAGCTTCTTCCTCTGCGGATTTCTTTTTACTTTTTAAGAAAACTACGAGGGGAATCACGATCACGAAAAACAAGGCTATCAGGCGGAACGTGTCGAGATAGGAGAGGTAGTAAGCCTGTTTATCTATCATTCCGCTGATCATGGCATGGGCGGTATGGGTAGCACTTTGTATATCGGCGCCTGTTTTACCGATGAGGCCCTGCGCGATGCTGTTGGTACGTTCCGTGAAGAGTGGTGCGCCATCGGCTACATTTGCTACCAGGTCGGTACGGTGCTGGGCATAACGGTGTGCTATATAGTTATTGGCGAGTGCTATACCAAAGGCGCCTCCCAGCTGACGGATCATGTTATTAAGCGCGATACCGGCCGGGTAGTCTTTGGGCTGTAATCCGGCCACGGCCTGATTGATCAGAGGCAGCTGTACCATAGAGATACCAAAGGCCCGCAGCGCCAGTGGGAAGAAGAACGCCCATTTACCTACATCGGGACTGAGTAATGCCGTTGTCCAGGAGTAAGCGGCAAAGAGCAGCAAGCCTACCACTACAAATGGTATTGCAGGCACCCCTTTGGCCATGGACTTACCTATGATGGGCATCATGAGTACGCCTATTAGTGTAGGGGGCAATAGCGCCACACCGGTTTCATAGGCCGTATAACCCAACACCCGTTGCGCCAGGACCGGGTACACGAATACCGATGTGAAGAGCCCCAGTCCGACGACGAACGTGAAGATGGTGGTAAAGGCGAGGTTTCGATTACCCAGTACTCTCAGGTTGACTGCAGGATTTTTGATCCGTAGTTCATAGATGATAAATCCTATGAGTGCGACTACCGCAACCACTGCGGTGACCTTTATGACATCGCTGCTGAACCAGTCTTCCGACTCACCGCGCTCCAGTACAAACTGTAAACAGCCGATACCTGCGGCCAGCAGCAGAATACCGTTGTAATCGATATGGATGTTCTTTTTATTCTTTCCTTCATTGGGTTTCTTTTCAATAAAGGTGTAGGTAAGCATTGTGGCTATGACACCTATGGGCACGTTGATCATGAAGATCATTGGCCAGCTGGTATGTTCTATCAGGTAACCGCCGAGGGTTGGGCCGAGTGTGGGACCCAACACGAGCCCCATACCAAACAGGCCTGATGCAATAGGGCGGTCTTTGGGCTCAAATGCATCGAATAGTATGGCCTGCGAGGTAGAAAGCAAAGCGCCACCTCCAATACCTTGTACAAAACGCCAGATGATGATTTCCATCAGTGAAGAGGATTCTCCGCACATATAGGAAGCCAGTGTAAAGATGATCATGGACGCGAGGTAATACCGCTTACGTCCGAAGTACTCTGCGAGGAAGCCGGTAAGGGGGATAATGATCACATTGGCGATAGCATAGGAGGTGATCACCCAGCTGATATCTTCAATGCTTACCCCAAGGCTTCCTGCCATATCGCTCAGCGCCACGTTGACGATAGACGTGTCTATCAGCTCCATGACTGCTGCAGTAACAGTAGTGAGTACTATTATAAATTTGGCAAAACCTTTTGCTGCCATGTTATTTAGTTTATGGGAACGCTAACGTCAACGCTTAAGCCGGCGCGCAGTATGTTCTTATGTTTTTCGATGTCGCTGATCGCAATTTTAACGGGCACACGTTGTGTAACTTTTACGAAGTTACCGCTGGCGTTATCCGGAGGCAAAAGCGAAAAACGGGCGCCGGTAGCTTCACTTAAGCTGGCGATAGTACCTTCTATTTTCTCGTTGGGGAAGGCATCGAGTTCCAGCTCAACGTGCATGCCTTCATGGAATTTTTTGATCTGTGTTTCCTTGAAGTTTGCTATGATCCAGTAGGTAGTATCGTTTACGATAGAGAACAGCGGTGTGCCTGCCTGAACAAATTGTCCGAGTGTTACATTTCTCTTGCCTATTTTACCTGCCTGCGGGGCATATACTTTGGTATAGGAGATCTTGAGTTTCTGCTGTTCTATCGCTGCTTTTTTGGCGTCGAGGGCTGCTTCTGTTTTTTTGATGGCGGCCTGCATTACGGAAATGCGGCTTTGAGCGGATCCCAGATCGCTATTGCTGTTGAGCTCCTGCTGTTTAGCCTGTTCGTAGGCAAAGCGACTGTCGTCCAATTGCTTTTTGGTGATGGCCTGGTCGGCAAAGAGGTTTTTGTTGCGGTTGTAATCTTCAAGCGCCTGCTGCGCTTTTACTTTGCTTAAGCTGATGCCGCCACGGTTTACATCGAGCGACACAACGGTGCTGTGCAATGATGCTTTTGCATTTTCGATGTCGGCCTCGGATGCTTTCAGGTCGGCTTCCATTTGTAATAACTGCGTCTGTAGTTCGGCGTCATCCAGTTCTACCAGCAGTTGGCCGGTTTTAACGCTGTCGTAGTCGTTTACAGAAATTGTTTTTACATAACCTGCGACTCTTGGGAGCACAGGCGTGATCTGTGTTTCTACCTGGGCATTGTCGGTAGTTTCGTGGTTGATGGCGTAAGAGATTTTTTTGAAGCCGAAGAAGGCGGCTACTATTACTACAATACTAACCACAACAGTGCGTATCAGAGATTTTTTCTTTTTCTCCTGGGTTACTTGATTGTCCATAAAAAGTCAATAATGATTGTATATACTTAGGATTGTTTTAGAAGGTGGTTTTGCATAATGCTTATCATATGGTTGGTAAATCGTTGCTTAAAAGCGTCATCTTCATAGGGTACATAGGTTTCGTCATCATCCCTGTTGAGCATTTTATTGCAGAAACGTTTGGATGACATGATCTGGTTGATGGTGCCAATGATAGTTACCGTACATAATTGCGGGTCTGCATTCCTGTTGAATTCTCCGCTGTCGATGCCGGACTGGATAATCTGAGTAATGATCTGATTGTTGGGGTAAATGATCTTACAAATAATCGATTCCTGCAAGGCTGAGCGGGAGGTCATGACCATTTCCTGGAATATAACCCTGTGAAAATGCCTGTTGGCAAATAACCTGTCGACATGGCGCTGGATGATGACTTCTATTTTCTGCATCTGCGTTAGTGACGTGTCTGCTGCCACTTCTTCCAATGCGCCTCTTGAATGGCTTGCTTTATATTCTACAATACTTTCGAACAATTTCTCTTTTGAGCCAAAATAATAATTGATCATCGCCAGGTTCACCTGTGCCGCCGCCGCAATTTCTCTTATCGAGGTTCCTTCAAAACCTTTGACGGCAAATAGTTCAATTGCCGTATTAATTATGTGTTCTTTCTTATCTGTGCTCATATCTACTATCGAATGGATTTGGTAGTACAAAGTTAAACGTTTGTTTGATTTCAAACAAACGTTTAATTGAAATTTAAAGTAAAGAATATTGTTTTAGTCGGTAGCGGGCCGGAATTCGTCGGTTTTGGGGCAGGATTGGTCGAGAGGATGATGGATGGGGACTGGTTCAAGGGTGGTTTAGCGGCGGAAGCAGGGGGCGTGGGGAGGCAAAGCTGGTTGTTATTCCGAGGTGCAGGAGATAGGGAGCGTGGGGATACGGGACGGGGTAAGTGCGATACAAGTGCGATGCAAGTGCGATACATGTGCGATGCAGATGCGGTTATAGTAGCTTTATTGCGGCTCTATTGCGGCTTTACCTTGGGCTTCATTGTGGCTCTATTGCGGCTTTACCTTGGGTTTCATTTTGGCCTTATCGGGGATTAAGGCGCTACAGTGGTTTGGTTACGGCGTTATTGTGGCTTCGTCATGAGATTTTATTAGGTTTTATTGTGGGTGGGCTTTATACCGGCTCCGGGCTATAACGTTGTAGGCCAGGATGCAGGTAGGCTTATTCAACAGATGTGCAGTTCTGGCGCTGTATGCAGGCGTTTTTGGGTGTTAGTTGCGGAAAATGGCTATTAAGCGCATAGGCGTGCAATTAAAAGCGCAATGTTGTGTTTAAAAGCGGAGGGTTGCATCGCCGCCGATGGGGTAGCCCTGGCAGGTAAGTACTCTTCCTTTTGCAATTTCATCGTCCATTAACACCTCGTTGCAGGCCATCCAGATGCTGCCTTGTTCGCAGGTAGCGGTGCAGCTGCCACATCTTCCGGCTTCACAGCTGTAGGGGAGGTTTATGCCGAGGGCTTTGGCGGCAGCAAGGATATTGTTGGGATACCGGACAGAGAACTGGTAGGTTGCCCGGCCCATGTGAATGGTTACCTGGTGTGGCTGCGTATCGGGTGGAACGGGCTTTCCGGCGGGTTTAAAACTGCTGAAATCTTCTTTCCGGATATTAGCGGCGGGCACACCTTCAGTGAGCAGGGTGATGGCTATGGTACGCATGTATTCGAAAGGGCCGCAGGTGTAGAAGAGGCATTGTTCGCCGGGAAATTTACTGTGTTTTTTCAACAGATGTAATAACAGCCAGTTGCTTAAGCGGCTGGTATATACGTTGAGGGTGTTGCTATAGAGGTATTCTACATAAAAACGCCCGGGATGTTGCTGTTGCAGTTGCTGCAGTTGTTCCAGGAATATCGTGTCTCCGGCGCTGCGGTTACTATAAACCAGTATTATGGGAAGGGTGGTGGTATGCAGGGCTGTTTTAATGAGCGCATATACCGGAGTGATACCGCTGCCGGCAGCCAGGAAAAACAGTTGCCGGACTTCAGTTGCCTGTGGAGGATGCGGCAGATGAAAGAAGCCGCCGATACCGGAGCTTACCAGGATGTCGCCTTCACGTGCGTGGTCGAGTAAATAGCGGGAGTAGGCGCCGTTTGCCACGCGTTTTATTGTAATACGCATCGGCTCATTTAAGGCAGGTGCGGATGAAAAAGAGTAGGAGCGGCGTTCTTCTTTTCCATGATGTGTAAATACCAGTGTAATGAACTGGCCGGCTTCGTAAACGGGCTGCCAGCCATCAAGTGGCTCCAGCTCAAAGCTGGCGGCGTCTTTGGTTTCCCACTTTATATGTGTGATCCGTACCTGCTTGAAAAATGCATCCTGTTCCATTGATTCCCTTAAATAAAAACCGGGGCCTTTTACAGCCCCGGTCGTTGTTATTATTCTAAAACAAAAATAGTCTTAGTTGGCTGCTACCTGTTTCCTGATGATGTTGAGTGCTCCACCTGCCTTAAACCACTCGATCTGTTGTTGGTTATAGGTATGGTTTACCTGAATGGTATCGGAAGAACCATCGGCATGGTGTAATACGATGGTCAGCGGCTGACCGGGAGCAAAGCCGTTGAGGCCAAGGATGTCGACAACATCATCTTCCTGGATCTTGTCGTAGTCATTCTTGTCTTCGAATGTCAATGCCAGCATACCTTGTTTTTTCAGGTTTGTTTCGTGGATCCTTGCAAAAGATTTTACGAGGATAGCGCGAACGCCAAGGTGACGGGGTTCCATGGCGGCGTGTTCGCGTGAGCTGCCTTCGCCATAGTTTTCATCGCCCACCACGATACTGCCTATTCCTGCTGCTTTGTAAGCACGTTGTGTGGCAGGTACAGGGCCGTATTCGCCTGTGAGTTGGTTCTTAACATTATCTGTTTTGTCGTTGTAATAGTTAACAGCGCCAATCAGCATGTTGTTGGAGATATTATCGAGGTGACCGCGGAATTTCAACCATGGGCCGGCCATAGAGATATGGTCGGTAGTACATTTACCTTTTGCTTTCACGAGCAGTTTGAGGCCTTTGAGGTCGGTGCCTTCCCATGCTGCGAAAGGATCGAGTAACTGCAGGCGTTTAGAGGTAGGGGATACGATCACCTGAACACCGCTGCCGTCTTGTGCAGGGGCCTGGTAACCAGCATCTTCTACAGCGAAGCCTTTTACCGGTAATTCGTCGCCGCTTGGTGCGTCGAGTTTCACTTCTTCGCCTTTTTCGTTTACGAGTGTATCGGTCAGCGGGTTGAAGGTAAGGTCACCTGCAATGGCCAGCGCTGTAACCAGTTCGGGGCTGGCTACGAATGCGAAAGTGTTGGGGTTACCGTCGGCGCGTTTTGCGAAGTTGCGGTTGAAGGAGTGTACAATCGTATTTTTCTCTTGTTTTTCAGCTCCTACGCGTTCCCACATACCGATACAAGGTCCGCAGGCGTTGGCGAATACAGTAGCACCGATCTGGTCGAATACTTTCAGGAATCCATCTCTTTCGATGGTATATCGTACCTGCTCAGAGCCAGGAGTGATGGTGAATTCTGCTTTTGTTTTCAGGTTTTTCTCAGCTACTTGTTTTGCCAGGCTTACTGCGCGGCTGATATCTTCGTAAGATGAGTTGGTACAGCTACCAATTAAACCTACTTCCACTTTGGTTGGCCATCCGTTGGCGATTGCTGCTTCCTTCATTTTAGAGATAGGAGTAGCCAAATCGGGGGTGAAAGGTCCGTTCAAGTGTGGTTCCAGTTCGTCGAGGTTGATTTCAATCAACTGGTCGAAATATTTTTCAGGATCGGCATATACTTCGGGATCGGCATTGAGGTGTGCTTTTACTGCGTCGGCAGCTTCGGCAACATCGGCACGGCCTGTAGATTTGAGGTAGCGGCTCATGCTGTCGTCGTAGCCAAAAGTTGATGTTGTTGCACCAATTTCGGCACCCATGTTACAGATGGTACCTTTACCTGTACAGCTCATGCTGGTAGCGCCTTCGCCAAAGTATTCGACGATAGCGCCTGTACCACCTTTTACGGTAAGGATACCTGCCACTTTGAGGATCACGTCTTTAGGGGCGGTCCATCCATTGAGTTTACCGGTTAATTTCACGCCAATGAGCTTAGGCCATTTAAGTTCCCATGGGAGGCCTGCCATTACGTCGCAGGCGTCTGCACCACCTACGCCGATAGCGATCATACCCAATCCACCTGCGTTTACGGTGTGGGAGTCGGTACCAATCATCATACCTCCGGGGAATGCATAGTTTTCGAGAACCACCTGGTGAATGATACCAGCGCCTGGTTTCCAGAAACCAATGCCATATTTGTTAGAAACAGAGGCTAGGAAGTCGTATACTTCTTTGCTTTCTGCGTTTGCCATAGCGAGGTCGGTAACAGCGTCATTTTTTGCTGTGATAAGGTGATCGCAGTGAACGGTACTTGGCACCGCCACTTTGGGGCGACCAGCCTGCATAAACTGCAACAGGGCCATTTGAGCTGTGGCGTCCTGCATGGCCACACGGTCAGGAGCAAAGTCTACATAGCTTTTTCCGCGTTCAAAATTCTGTAACGACTGGTCGCCATGCAGGTGTGCAAATAAGATTTTTTCTGCTAGAGTTAATGGTCGGCCTAATGCTTTGCGCGCGGCTTCTACCTTGGCAGGTAACGCTGCATACACGCTCCTGATCATTTCAATGTCAAATGCCATTTCTGTTAACGTTTATGGTGAGCTTTAAAAAAGTAGTGCAAATTTACGGCAAAAAGGGTCATGATTTCAGTAAAAATTGAAAGTACAATCTGCATTGTGTCTTTCTGACGCTTTATTTGCATTTTTTTCATTAAAATGTCTGGGGAGTTTTTTATATTGCAATTATGAATAAGTTGAGACAGTTCATCGAATGGCAGGCATTTGGTGTATGTTCAGCCATTGGCTCAAAACTGGGGATTGCCAGTTCGCGTATAAGGATGTGGTTCATTTATGTAACCTTTCTAACTATGGGGTCGCCGATAGTGGTGTATATGGTGATGGCTTTCTGGCTGAATATGAAGAATTACATTTTGTCGGCCAGGCGGAACCCTCTGAAATACCTTTAAGCGTCGTGAATCCTGAAAGTGCACTGAAGATTGAATATAATCATTCCGATTATGATGAACTGCTGCGGTATTATTCCCGTGTGTTTAAGACGAAATACAGCAATGAAATACTTGAGTTACCGGCGTATTATGGGGAGGGGTATATGAAGCTGCTCGCGTTGCCCAATGGGCTTAAGTGTGTTTTGGGCGATTACCGTGTGCACCAGGATACTATTTTTCACCGGAAGAAAGATAACCGGCATTTTTATGTGCTGCGTTTTGATGAGGTTTTTGAAGAAGAGAATGGTTTAGAGATTTCGCCTAAATCGGCGGTGTGTCTTACGAATACGAATTTCGACTGGCTTCTTTTTGAAAAAAAAGGTGCTCATATCAGGAGTTTAAAAGTGCAGATCAGTGAAGAGTGGCTAAACGATTTCCTGAAAAATGAACCTTGCGGCGAGCAGGTCCGCAAGTTTCTGGCATTGAAAACGGGGTCGTTTAATTACGAGCCTATGGACAATGAGTATAAGTTGTTGCTTAACCATGTACTTTCACCCGATTGCGATGAACGTTTTCATCTGCTATACCAGCAGAACAGGATCATGTTGCTGGTAGAACGCTTTTTTACAAATCTTGTGAAACGACTGAGTGGGTCCCCCCAAGCGCCCAAAATAACCACCGGTGAAATAGAACGTATCCGAGAAGCAGAGGAATGCCTGCTGCACGACCTTACGAAAGCATTACCTATAGATGCCCTGGCAAGGAAGGTAATGTTGAGTCAGTCTAAACTTAAGGACGGCTTTAAGCAGATGTATGGAATGTCGATTTATCAGTACTTCCAGAAGCACCGCATGCAGAAGGCAAAGGCCATGCTGGTGTCGAAAAAATATACTGTACGTGAGGTTGCAAAAGCACTCGGATATGAAAGTATGAACAGTTTCGCAAAAGCATTCCAGAAAGTCTTTGCTCAGTTACCTTCGGAGGTGAGCAGGGATGTTATTGTTTAACCGGGCAATGCCTTAATACTTGCTGTATGTATGGCAAACTTGATGCTTCAATATAATTGCGACAACTACGTCGAACTCGTGCATTTGCTGGCAAGCAAAATGCAGGCACCTGTGCGCGATAATATGATAGCGATACCAGCACGTTATGGGCAGGGGTACCTGCGTGCGCAGAACCTGCAGGGTGGATTATCTGTTTTGATCAGCGATGTGCTTTGTGCCGCAGATATAATGCTGGAGCGTCTTCCGGGTTACAATTCGTTTTATGTATTACAGTTTTCGGAGGTGATGGAAGAGCAGATTGCGCAGATCACTTCACGCGGCAATACCAGTATTGTAACGGAGCTTACCAATAGTTATGTGATGTTGCATAACGGGCAAATGGAATCCAAGAACTTTATTCCTGCCGGTACGCAGGTGCGTTCACTGCTGCTCATTTTTGAGCGTAAACATTTGCTTCAGTTCCTGGAGCCCGATGTGGCAGATCTTTTCCTGAGCAACTATTTCTCCCGGCTGGTGCAAACAGGCGCGGTAGAGCCTATCGATGCTGATTACAGGGCATTGCTTGATATGTTACTGCGTCCTTCGATAGACCATCCTCTGCCTTCGAATTATATGAGCAACCGGTGTATGTTGTTGCTTGAAAGGTTTATCCTGCAGGTGATGAGTAAAACCGAAGAAAGACCGCTTACCGGCAAGCTGAGCGCCGATGAGGTGAACAGGCTTATGCGTGTTGAAGCAAAGCTGGTAAAGGATTATACTGTACCTCCGCCTACCATAGAGCTGCTTTCCAAGTCGGCAGCTATGAGTGCAACCAAGCTCAAACGTGATTTCAAATTATTATACGGTCTTCCTATATACGAATACTACCAGCGTCATAGAATGAAAAAAGCACGCCAGCTTTTGATGGAAGGCGTGCATTCTATTAAGGAGGTTGGCATTATGGTAGGTTATAGTAACCTCAGCCATTTTGCTGTAAGTTTTAAAAAGGAGTTCGGCGTATTGCCCAGTGAATTTTCAGTCAGGGACGCGGTATTACCTATTGAACGAATTGATTAAAGCGTATTGCTTCGTCTTTCGTTTGCCGAGGGGTTTAGATCACCGCTTTTCTGAGCTTCACCAGCTTTTCCAATAAAGGTTCCAGCAGTTCCAGACGTAACATATTCGCTCCGTCGCTTTTTGCTACGGCAGGATTGGGATGGGTTTCAATGAACAATCCATCTGCACCGGTTGCTATAGCGGCTTTGGCTATGGTTTCTATCAGCTGCGGATTACCACCTGTAACACCACTGGTTTGATTGGGTTGCTGTAATGAGTGCGTACAATCCATTACTACAGGAACACCATGTGCCTGCATCCAGGGGATATTGCGGTAGTCGACCACCAGGTCCTGGTAGCCGAAGGTGGTTCCTCTTTCTGTAAGCAGGATATTGTTATTGCCTGCTTTTTTAATTTTGTCTACAGCAAACTGCATGGAGGGGCCACTGAGGAACTGGCCTTTTTTTACATTTACGATCTTGCCGGTTTCAGCTGCTGCCACGAGCAGATCGGTCTGGCGGCATAGAAATGCAGGTATTTGTAAAATATCTATATATTTCGCTGCGGGCGCGGCTTCATCGTAAGCGTGTATATCGGAAGTTACAGGCAGGTTGTATTTCTGACCTGTTTTCTGTAACAGCTGCAGGGCCGTTTCATCGCCAATACCGGTGAACGAACTGGCGCTGGTGCGGTTGGCTTTACGGTAACTGGCTTTGAATACATAAGGTATTTCGAGCCTTGCGCAAATACGCGATACAGTTCCCGCTACTTCGTCCAGTAACGACTCGCTTTCAACCACACAGGGGCCAGCTATTAAGAAAAAATTATCTGGATTATATGACTGCGACTTGCACAGCTCTTGTAAATAAGAAGGTATCATACTGTAAAAATAGACGATTTAAGATATACGTTGTACATTCCTTTGTCGCAAAATCGGTAGCTGCATATCGTTCTAGTTTCTTTTCTTTGCCTGCAAAATGGTCAAATACTTATGTCAGTTACTAAAGAAAAAATTCTGGTAATAGGTGCCAGTGGACAAATTGGCGTAGAGCTTACGCTGGCTCTCCGCAACATCTATGGTGCTTCGAATGTAATAGCGGCCGATCTCCGCGAAGAAAACGATTTGCTGAAGGGATCCGGCGGCCCTTATGTGAGCCTGGATGTTATGAACAAAGAAATGCTGCATGTACTGGTGCTGCGTCAGAACATCACCCAGATCTACCTGCTTGCCGCCATCCTTTCCGCTACAGGTGAAAAGAATCCCAACCTTGCCTGGAGCCTTAACATGCAAAGCCTGCTTAACGTGCTCGATATTGCACGTGAAGAAAATATTCATAAAGTGTACTGGCCCAGCAGCATCGCTGTGTTTGGACCTACTTCGCCCAAACAGCTTTGTCCGCAGCAAACTATTATTGAACCTACCACTGTATATGGCATCAGTAAATATGCGGGTGAATTCTGGTGTAATTATTATTTCCACAGGTATGGTGTAGACGTAAGGAGCTTACGTTATCCCGGTCTTATCAGCTATAAGTCGGCGCCCGGTGGCGGTACTACCGATTATGCGGTAGAGATATATCACGATGCGCTTGATGAAAAGCAATATGAGTGTTTCCTGAAAGAAGATACCTATCTGCCAATGATGTATATGCCCGACGCGATAAGGGCTACTATCGAGTTGATGGAAGCACCGGCTGAAAAGCTGTCTGTGCGTACATCGTACAATCTTTCTGCTATCAGTTTCTCTCCAAAGGAGATTGCTGAAAGCATCAGGAAACATATACCTGAATTCAAGATGAAATATAAACCCGACTACAGGCAGGTTATTGCAGACAGCTGGCCGCAAAGTATTGATGACTCTGTGGCGGCGAATGACTGGAGCTGGAAACCGGAATACGATCTGGACAGGATGACGGAAGACATGCTTAAGAACCTTAAGGTGCAGAAAGCGGGTTAGATACCCGCTATATCTGCAACAGTTCTTTTTTCGAGTATGCCAAGCGATGCATCACGGACATCGCTCATAACGCGGTTGAGGCCGCAGAACGACTCATCGCAGTTCTTACATCGCTCGTAGAAATTAAGGCTCACGCAGGGGAGAAGCGCTATAGGCCCTTCCATCATACGCATGATCTTAGCCAGATAAACAGTAGAAGGGGGCACGGCAAAAAAATAGCCGCCCCCTTTTCCTTTTTTACTATCAAGGACTCCGCCTTTACGCAGTTCCAATAAAATATTCTCGAGGAATTTAAGAGGTATCTTCTTTTTCTTTGATATTTCCGCAATCAGAACTGGGCCCTCATCTTTTTTTTCCGCCAGGTACATCAGCGCCTTAAATGCGTATTGCGTTTTTTTCGAAAGCATAAATAAATCGTATTTCAGTAATTAAAACCAGCTTTTTTGCTAGGTTTGAGGATGCTAAAATACATTTTTATGAACATGCGTATGGTTATTATGTTCCTCTTTGCCGGAACAATTCTGTTTTCCGCTACTGCAAAAGCCCAACGGCTGGTGTTTGTATATGCCAATGGTATGTACAATAAGCCTACGGGCAAATTCAACGATGCCAATTACAATTATGGCTTCGGCGGTGAAGTGGGAGCAGGTGTTGGTTTACTCAGCAAAACTTTCCTTACCGGAAGTGTGGGTTACAACTCTTTCAATAATACTGTAAGCGGTGTGAGTAACCTGAAAGCCACCCCCATTAAATTCGGCTTCCGCCAGTATCTTTTTTCCCGTATCCTGTTTGCCAAAGTTGATGCGGGTGTTGCTCAAACTAAAGCAGAAGGCTTCGATGGTTCAAAATCCAAATTTACCCTGGGCGCGGGTGCTGGTGTAAAACTTGCGGGACTGAACCTGGGCATAGACTACAATACTATCAACCTCAATGAAGGTGGCCAGAACTGGATAGGCTGGCTTGCGTTTAAAGCAGGTTTTTCTATCGGGCTATAATCGGCTTTTTGTAAAATAAACCAGGAAAACGGGGCTTACGGCACCGTTTTTTTTATGCATATAGGTGCAGGGTGGTTAAAATAATATGATAAATATTTATCGATTATCGATAAATATTTATCTTTACTATGTCAACAACACCTTTACCTTGTTCACCTGCTTATTGTTTAGATATGAGTTATTTATTTCAAAGAGCTTCTATCAGCATCTTTTTCCTTGTTTTTGCCGGGTTCTTTATTTACGCAGCATTTAGTTTCATAACCATCTTTGTTCGCCAGGATATAATGGAGGTAGAACTGGTTTTGTCTCAGCCTGATGTTATCAGGGGGCCTTTGGGCGCAGATTTCAACACTCCTTTAGCCTATTTGACCGGGAGAGAAGGTGGAAATGCTGTGGTGCGTATTATCAGGAATGACGTAGTCCATGTCAACTTCATTCATTTGGAAGAAGTGAAAGCGTTTATTAATTCACCTTCTTTTTTTGAAAGATCATGTGTGCTGCTGCCACAATTGTTATGGGCGCTTGTATGCAGTTTTAGTTTCTTCCAGTTATATCTTTTCCTGAAAGAAATACGTGGTAACCTTTTCTTTTCCCAGGGGCAAACGCGGCGGCTGAGGAAAACAGGTATTGCCATGCTTGCGTACGTTGTGCTGCAATACCTTTGTCAATCTTTTATGACGCCCGTTTTTATAATCGACATGGAGGCTGTGCAGGCGCGCTGGCATTCGCCGGTAATGATAGCAGGCATCAAAAAATACGATTACTACCTGTGGTTGCTGGGAGGCATTGTGTTTTGCTATCTTGCTATAGCTTTCAAGAGAGGAGAGGTGATGGAAGAAGAACAAAAATATATTCTGTAATTATGCCTGTTGTTATAAATCTGGATGTGGTACTGGCAAAAAGAAAGATGTCTCTTTCCAGGTTAAGCGAGAAAACCGGCATTAGCCTGGTGAATCTTTCCCTGCTAAAGAATAATAAGATAAAGGCTATCAGGTTTAGCACGCTGGAAGCAATATGCGTTGCGCTTGGTTGTAAGCCGGGAGAAATTATCGATTATCTGTCCGATGAGGAATACAACGCGTTGCTGGCCAATGAAAACAGCTAACAACGCGCTGTATGAATATTATTAAAGCCCCAATACTTGCTTCATATTGTAAATACCTTTTTTCCCGTTGAGGAAATTAGCGGCCATTACGGCGCCGCTGGCAAAACCTTTACGGTTGTGAGCGGTATGAATGATCTCGATATCATCGATCTCTGAATGGTACTTGATCTTGTGTGTGCCAGGGGCCGGATCTATTCTTTCGCTGATGATCTCCAGTTCTGCAGGATTATCGCTGATATGGTTTACCCATTGCTTTTTGCGGCCTATATGTTCCAGTACGCGCTCGGCTAAGGTTATAGCAGTACCGCTTGGCGCATCCTTTTTCTGGGTATGATGTATTTCTTCCATGCTCACATCATAATCGTTGTGCGGGGCCATGATCTTTGCGAGGTAGTTGTTAAGCTCAAAGAACAGGTTCACGCCAATGCTGAAATTACTGGCATATAAGAAAGCGCCTTGTTTCTCCTGGCAATAGGCGATTACTTCGTCCCATTGCTCCAGCCAGCCTGTTGAACCGCAAACTACCGCTACGCCTGCATCGAAACACTTTTTAATATTGGCTACTGCGCTGTGGGGACTTGTAAATTCTATTGCAACGTCGGCTTTTGCTACTGCTTCAACGGTGAAGTCGCCGAGGTTTTCAATACCTATTTTTAATACAATTTCATGCCCCTGGGCTACTGCAATCTCTTCTATGGCCTGGCCCATTTTGCCATAACCGATCAATGCAATTTTCATCATTTTATATTTTGTGCTTCCCATGTTAACGTAAGGCTGACAGGGAATAGCGGGGTGTTGCTTTTTTATAAGTGAGCACCAGGCCAACGCCGGGTGTTCTGAGTGCTGAATTGAAAGTAGGAGACACCTGCAGGCTTAGATCGTCCGACACATCAAAAGTTTTCAAGTGTCCGAATACTGTAGCGTCTACTACGTTAATACCCCATACTATCAGGAACCATAACACGGAGTAATCTCTGGCCTGGCGATAGGAATTTCGTATGTTCTGGTAGCTGGATGCCGGATATGTTTCGCCATTCTCCTTGAGCATGCTTGGGTGGATACCCGGCAGCTTGCTTTTATCGACCTTACCGTCGATCTCTGTGGTTGCAGCATATACGGCTTCGTAAGCATACTTAGCTCTTTTATAATAGGTGTTATTGAAGATGAAGGTTGCTGTGGGGATGGCCAGGGCGCCGTATACCAGCGGGAGCTTCCAGTATTCCCGGTTGTAGATCTGTCCCCATCCGGGAATCATTGCTGAGCGTACGGTGGCTTTATTGGGATCGTGTATCCTTCTTTTTACGATCACGGGGGTATCCTGTGCGGTTTTAGCCATCATGGGGGCAACCGGCTTTTTTACAAGCGTGTCGTGGGGCTTTGCCCGGGCAGTATCGAACAAAGAGGTACCCATCAGCTTTCTTCTGGCACTATCCTGCGCCTGTGCTGAATACCAGCTGCTGCAGCAAAGCAGCAATATGATACAAAAAAGAAGTCGCATGTGTAATTTAGCTGGCCTGAACATTCATTTGTTCCAGAAGTTTATTCAGCTCCTGCAATGAATAATATTCAATTGTGATGCTGCCATAACCCTTCTTGTTGTGGGCCAGTTTTACTTTGGTTGAAAAATGTGATGCTAAGTTATCCTCGATTCGCTTATAGGCAGGTGGGATCTCTGCTTTTGCAGCAACTTTAACATCGCCGGTTTTCTCCTTGTACAACTGGCGAACCAGGTCTTCGGTCTGGCGCACGCTCAGGTTTTTGCTTTTTATTTCGCCGAAAACATACAGCTGCTTGTCTACGGTGTCAATGTTCACCAGTGCGCGGGCATGTCCCATGCTAATGGTATTGAAACGTACTGCCAGCTGGATATCCGGTGGTAATTTCAACAGGCGGATATAGTTGGTAACGGTACTGCGTTCTTTGCCCATGCGTTCGGCAACCTGTTCCTGCGTATAGCTCAATTCTTCCATCATCCGCTTGTAACTTAAGCCGATTTCTATGGCGTTGAGGTCTTCACGCTGCAGGTTTTCAAGTAAGGCCAGTTCCAGCAGTTCTTTGTCATTAACCTGGCGGATATAGGCGGGTACATCTGTTAAGCCTGCGATTTTTGAGGCACGAAAGCGGCGTTCACCGGCTATCAGCTGGTATTTACCATCGGCCATCTTACTTACGGTAAGCGGCTGAATAATATCGTGCAGCTTTATAGAAGTGGCGAGTTCATTCAACGCCGTTTCGTCAAAATCCTTACGCGGGTTTTTGGGGTTCACCGAAATCTGATCTAACGGTATACGGGTTGTATTTACGGCCTGCTCTACTACATTCGTTTTAAGTGCAGCTCCGGTGGTCGTTTTCAGGTCTGCATCGATGTTCTGCAGCAAAGAACGGATGCCTTTGCCTAATGCTAATTTGTTGTCCTTATTGTTGTTTGGTTTCGGAGCTGTCATTATCAATTAATAGTTAAAAGGTAAGATCAAAAGAAAAACTGTTATTCCAGAATCCGCTCTTCATTCTTCATTTTCGTGAGGTCGTTCTTTTGTAACACTTCCTTGGCGAGGTTCAGGTAGTTGACCGTTCCCTTGCTTTCTGCATCGTATAAGATCACCGGTTTTCCCACACTTGGGGCTTCGCTTAAGCGGGTATTACGGTGTATAATGGTCGAGAATACAATTTCGTCGAAGTGGCGGCGTACTTCGCTTACTACCTGGTTACACAGGCGAAGGCGGCCGTCGTACATGGTCATTAAGATACCTTCGATCTGTAAGGCGGGGTTGAGCCTGCTTTGTACGATCTTGATGGTATTGAGCAGTTTGCCGAGACCTTCAAGGGCGAAGAATTCGCATTGTACCGGTACAATTACGCTGTCTGCCGCTACAAGCGCATTCACCGTAATTAAGCCCAGCGAAGGAGAGCAATCGATGACAATGAAATCATATTTATCCTTTACAGGCTCCAATATGCCCTTCATCACCATTTCGCGGTTGGGATAATTGATCATCTCAATCTCAGCGCCTACCAGGTCGATATGCGAGGGTATCAGGTCAAGATTGGGTATTTCACTTTTCAGGATCACATCTTCGGCCGGCGTATTATTAACCATGCAATCGTATAAACTGCTGGTAATATTATGCAGGTCGAAGCCTACGCCCGTAGTGCTATTCGCCTGGGGATCAGCATCTACGAGCAGCGTTCTGTACTCCAATACTGCAAAACTGGCTGCCAGATTAATAGCCGAGGTAGTTTTACCAACGCCACCCTTTTGATTCGCTACACCAATAATTCTTGCCATGTATGTTTGTTAATTATATAAAATACCCGTACCGGTTGCAGGTTACGCCTCTATGGTTTCGCCTATCGCCGGTAATAAAAGTGTTTTTCCTGCTGCCTCAAATGTCGTTTTTGCTTTTTCTGTATCAATTGTAATAGGAGGGAAGGTGTTGTAATGCACCCCAACTACTTTATTACATTTCACAAAATCGGATGCATGAACGGCATCGGCCACATCCATCGTAAAGTTGCCACCTATTGGTAAAACAGAAAAATCAAGTTTTGCCCATAATGGAATTAACTGCATATCCATGGTTAATGCCGTATCTCCCGCAAAGTAAAAATTCCCTTCTGCGGTAGTAAAGACAAAACCCATTGGATTGCCGGCATAACTACCATCGGGGAAGGAGGAAGAATGGATCGCGTTTACCCCCCTGGCCTGGCCGAAAGGGAAACTGATGGGGCCTCCATGATTCATTCCGTGTACATTCTGTATGCCCTGGTTGCCTAACCAGCCCGCTATTTCAGCCGCACAAACACATACTGCGCCTGTACGTGCCGCTATACGTACCAGGTCGGCAATATGATCACCATGGCCATGTGATACAAAAATATAATCCGCTTCAATACTATCCACGTCCACCCCTTTAGCCTTTGCCTGCTCATTCGGGGAAATGAAAGGATCAAATAAAATCTTCTTTCCCGCTACTTGCACCAAAAAACACGATTGGCCATAATAAGTCAACTTCATATCCTCAATTTTTAAAACGGTTGCTGAAAGGGGGACAAAAATAATTTTTAAGTGCCATTTTACCGAAACTATATTTTAGGCAGTATTCCTGTAATTTTATCTCTCCCTTTCGCGGCTTCCCTGCGAAAGCTAAAATAGTCTGATTCAAATGAGAAATTGGGGTAGCTGGTGGATCGTAGCCTTGGTAATGTTGGCGCTGGACTGGTATGTATTTTCTGCTCTGAAGGCTGTTACCAGCCATTTTTCCGAAAGAATGAAATGGATCTGTTATCCATTTTACTGGATCGTTGCTATTGCCGCTATCATTACTGTGGCTGTTTTCCCTTATTTACAGGGCGCCCTTATCTCAAAATTCGTTCGTAACTACTTGTTTGCCATAGTGGTAGGTATTTTTTTTGCGAAACTTATTGCAGCGGTGTTCTTTGCACTCGACGATATCCGCCGCCTTGGCATATGGATGCTGGGCAAATTGATGCCCGATACAGGCGCCCGTTATACCGATGAAGATGGCCTTATCCCCCGTTCAACCTTTCTTTCCTGGGCAGGTATGGCGCTTGGCGGTACGCTGTTTGGTACCCTTATATATGGTTTTTCTAATAAGTACCAATACAGGGTTCATAAGCTTTCACTCAAATATCCTAACCTGCCAGAAGCCTTTCGCGGCCTTAAAATAGTGCAAATCAGTGATATTCACAGTGGTAGCTTTCAAAATAAACAGGCGGTAGCGCATGGTGTAGCTATGGTCATGGCGGAACAGCCCGACCTGGTTCTCTTTACGGGAGATCTTGTTAACGATCGTGCAGACGAAATGAATGACTATACCGATGTTTTCAGCCGCATTAAAGCTCCAATGGGCGTTTACAGTACGCTGGGCAACCACGACTATGGCGACTATGTGGTTTGGCCCAGTCCTGCCGCTAAAAAGGCCAATCTCGACCAGTTAAAGCAGGTACATGCCAGTATGGGATGGCGTTTGCTGATGAATGAACATGTGATCTTCGACAGGAACGGGCAGAAAATAGCCTTATTGGGTATTGAGAACTGGGGCGCCAAAGGCCGTTTTCCCAAGTACGGGCGCATGGATATTGCCCACCCCGGAACGGAAACAATTCCATTTAAGATCTTAATGAGCCATGATCCCAGCCATTGGGATGCGGAAGTACGTACAAAATATCCCGATATAGACCTTATGCTTGCAGGACATACCCATGGGATGCAGTTTGGGGTTGAACTGCCTCATTTTAAGTGGAGCCCGGTTCAATGGATGTACAAGCAATGGGCCGGGCTTTATGAAGAGGGAAAACAAAAGCTTTATGTGAACAGGGGATATGGTTTTATTGGCTATCCTGGCCGCGTGGGTATTCTGCCTGAAATTACGGTGATTGAACTAGCATAAACTGCCATGCTACTGCCCAAAACTGTTTGAAACCCTTTTCAGTAAAATATCTTCCAGCAAACGGGCCGACTGCTCCTCCGGGTTTACCAGGTGGTAAAGTGTTACTTTATTCAGAAGTTCGTCCATGGTGTACTGGATCATTTTCCAGAGCGAGCGGGTGGAACAGTCGACAGAGTGGTTACAAAGACGTATACCACCACCATGGGCTTCGCAAAAAGCCTGGTCGAATAAAGCGCCGCCGAGCGCCTTCAAAACATCGTTGATAATAATTTCCCGGGCAGGACGCGCCAGTATATACCCGCCTTTGTTGCCGGGAGTGCTGTTGATAAAACCTGCGAGACGTAACAGGCGGGTGAGCTTTGCTACATACGGACTCGTTAGCCCTTCCGCCTCGCTTAGCTGCGGTATGCTCATGCCGTCTGCCGACCGGCAACCTGCAATACGCACCAGAATGCGCATACCATATTCTTCCTGGGCTGTTATTTTCATGGGTAAGTCCGGTTATTTCTATTAAAGCATTCCTAACTCCAGTTGTGCTGTTTCCGACATGCGGCTTTTGTCCCAGGCCGGCGTCCAGGTTACAGATACGTGTACATCGTTCACGCCTTCTACCTCGCGCAGTTTCTGGTCTACCTCTATAGGCAGCGACTGAGCTGCGGGACAGCTGGGAGCTGTTAATGTCATTACTATCTGTACATTATTGATAGGGAGGATCTCTATTTCATAGATCAATCCTAGTTCATAAATACTTACAGGGATCTCGGGATCAAAAATGGTCTGTAAACACGCAATGACCTTTTCTTTCAACGCTTCTGTTTCCATGATCAATCATTTTCTGTTTTTACCTTGTAGGCCAGGGCGAAATTTTTCATCTGTTTCAGCATCGACAACAGTCCGTTCGAACGGGTTTGTGCCAGGTGGGTCGTCATTCCTATCTTCTGTATAAAATCGAGCTTTGCTTCCAGTATTTCGTCAGGTGTATGACCCGACAATACCCTGATAAGCATGCTTATTAAACCTTTTGCTATAACGGCATCACTATCTGCGGTAAAATAGATCCTGCCGTCTTTATATTCTGCATGCAGCCATACTGTCGACTGGCAGCCGCGCACACGGTTATGATCCGTTTTATGTTCAGCGGCTAAAGGAGCCAGTTTTTTTCCCAGGTCTATGATATACTCATATTTGTCGTCCCAGGAGTCAAACAGCCCAAATTCATCAACTATTTCGTTTTCCGTATCCTGAATGGTCATATCCTGCTTCTTTGTGCTTACAGCAGCATTTTAATTGCTTTCTGCAGGCCTTTTGCTAATGCGTCTACTTCTTCCTTTGTATTATAAACAGCGAACGAAGCCCTGGTGGTGCCCGGTATTGCAAACCGGTCCATTAAAGGCTGGCAGCAATGATGTCCTGTACGAACCGCAATGCCCTGGTTGTCGAGTATGATACCAAGATCCTGCGGATGTGCGCCTTCCACAACAAAGGATAATACACTGGCCCTGTTCCTGGCACGGCCAATCATTCTAACCTCTTTTATGGGCGTTAACTGTTCTGCCGCATACTCCAGCAATGCTGCTTCATGCGCTGCAATAGCTGATTTGCCTATACCGTTTACAAATTCAATAGCGGCTTTGAACGCTACTACATCTGCAATGTTGGGAGTGCCTGCTTCAAACTTGTAAGGCAGTTCATTAGGTGTGAAATGCTGGTAACTTACTTCCTTGATCATTTCGCCGCCACCCATGAATACAGGCATTGCTTCCAGGATGGCTTTTTTGCCATACAATACACCCACGCCGGTAGGGCCATATAGTTTGTGTGCAGAGCAGGCAAAGAAATCACAGTCCAGGTCCTGTACATCAATATCCAGGTGAACAGTAGATTGCGCACCGTCTATTAAGGTAATGGCGCCTGCTGCGTGTGCAGCTTTGATAATCTCCTTCACCGGGTTTATCGTTCCAAGCGAATTGGAGATCTGGCAAATAGATACCAGTTTGGTTTTGTCGCTTAGCAAAGAATGAAAAGCTTCCATTTCAAGTTCTCCGTTATCATTAACGGGAACTATTTTGAGAACCGCTTCTTTCTCGGCGCATAAAACCTGCCAGGGAACTATATTGGAGTGGTGCTCCATTCCCGATATAATGATCTCATCACCCTTGCCGATATTTTGCCGGCCCCAGGTATAAGCCACCAGGTTAATGCCCTCGGTTGTGCCGCGCGTAAAGATGATCTCTTCACGTGAGTCTGCATGTAATAACTGCTGAACAGCATTACGGGTGTCTTCAAATGCAGCAGTGGCCTCCTCCGCCAGGGTATGTATACCCCGGTGGATATTGGCATTATACTGCGAATAATAATTTACCAGCGCATCGATAACCACCTGGGGTTTTTGCGCTGTAGCGGCATTGTCAAGATATACCAGCGGTTTCCCTTTAACCAAACGGTTAAGTACGGGAAACTGCTGTCTTATCGCTGCAATATCTATCATAATTATTCTCCTGTTAAACGTTGCGTGATCAGGGTCTCTACATAGGTGCGGATGGGCTCCAGCTCTATCTTCTCGAGAATGTCCATTGCAAAACCCTGTAATAATAATGCAAGAGCGGCTTCCCTGGGAATGCCGCGCGCCTGTAAATAAAACAGCGCATCAGTATCCAGGCTGCCTACAGTACAACCATGTGAACACTTCACATCATCGGCAAAGATCTCCAGCTGTGGTTTAGTGTTCACTGAAGCTGTATCGGTTAATAATACGTTCTTGTTCGACTGGAAGGCATTGGTCTTCTGCGCATCTTTGCGCACGAAGATCTTTCCGTTGAACACGCCGGTAGACTGGCCATCGAGAATGCCTTTATATAACTCATTGCTCTCGCAATGGGGTACAGCATTGTCAACGATAGTATGATTGTCGATATGGCCCTGGCCACGCTGAAAATATAAACCGTATAAATGCGCTTCGGAATAAGAAGCTTCCATCACCGCGTGCAGGTTGTTACGTACAATAGCGCCGTTGAGCGATAAGGTAACAGAGGTGAATACGCTTTTGCCTATCTGCCTGAAATGAGTAGTGCTCACCTGGCTTGCATGACTGGCATCGTTCTGTAATTTATAGTAAGAAACATTGGCTGCTTCTTCTATCACGATCTCCATCACCTGGTTGGTAAGGCTTTCAGTTTCGCCTATGGTGATATAGGTTTCCACAAACTTTACTTCAGCTTGTTTGCCTACATATATCAGGCTGCGTGGCTGCGACAGTACTGCATTGCTGCGCGCATCTGTAATATTGTAAATATAGACAGGCCCTTCAACGATCTTCCTGTCAGGTACATGCAAAAACAAACCGCCTTGCATGTAAGCTGTATTCAGAGCATTGATACCGTCTTTCAGATATTGGCTGCTATGGTTGAAATGCGCTTCTACTTTTGCTTTGAAATCCGGGTGGTTGGCTGCTTCGTCCAGGAACGTGATGGTTAACGCTGAAGAATGTATCACCGATAAAGCCGGAGCAAATACACCATTGATGAAAAACAATTCCGTTGCCAGGTCATGACCGGGTAAACGAATGCCTTCCAGATCTGCTGCAGTTAAAGCGCTTGCTGCCTTGCCCGCCAGCTGGTATTCTTTATTAAATAAACCGCTGATGCGTGTATATTTCCATTCTTCATGACGTACAGAAGGAATGCCCAGGTCACTGAAATCCTGCATCGCTTCGCTGCGCACTGCTGCGATTTTGTTGCTGCTGTCTTTCACCTGTAAATCCCTGAACTGATCGTTTATATAACTCGTATTATTGTTCATGCTTGCTCTCCCTTGGTTTATTACAGGCTTGCTTCCTGCATTTCAGCCTTAATAAAATCATATCCTTTCTCTTCCAGTTCCAGCGCCAGTTCTTTGGTACCAGACTTCACAATACGTCCATTATACAGTACATGCACAAAATCGGGAACCAGGTAGTCGAGTAAACGCTGATAGTGGGTGATGGCCAGCACAGCATTCTCGCTGCTGCGCAGTTTGTTTACACCATTGGCAACCACACGGATCGCATCAATATCAAGTCCGGAGTCAGTTTCATCAAGGATGGCCAGCTTAGGCTGCAACATTGCCATCTGGAAGATCTCATTTCTCTTCTTTTCACCGCCTGAAAAGCCTTCGTTTAAAGAACGGCTTAACATCGTTTGATCCATTTCCATCAACGCCATTTTTTCCTTCATCATCTTAAGGAAGGCTACGGCGTCAAGTGGTTCTTCACCACGGTATTTACGAACTTCGTTGACAGCAGTTTTAATGAAATTGGTAGTGCTTACGCCCGGTATCTCTACAGGATACTGGAAACTCAGGAACAAACCTTCGCCGGCTCTTTCTTCAGGAGAAAGGTCCAGCAGGTCTTTACCGTCGAATGTAACACTGCCACCTGTAACGGTGTAGTCCTGGCGGCCTGCCAGAATAGAAGCCAATGTGCTTTTCCCGGCGCCGTTAGGGCCCATGATAGCATGTACTTCTCCTGGTTTCACCTCCAGGTTAATACCTTTCAGAATTTCTTTCCCGTCAATTTCCGCCTGTAAATTTTTAATATGTAACATGATAATAAATTCTCTGATTCAAAAGTCTAAATTCAAAAATGGGGTTGTTTATCCTACGCTGCCTTCGAGGCTTATAGCCAGCAGCTTCTGCGCTTCAACGGCAAATTCCATCGGTAACTGGTTCATTACCTCTTTCGCAAAACCATTGATGATGAGCGCTACAGCCGTTTCTGTATCTATGCCACGCTGGTTGCAGTAGAAGATCTGGTCTTCTCCCACTTTTGAAGTGGTAGCTTCATGTTCTACAGTAGCTGTATTGTTTTTTACTTCTATATAAGGAAAGGTGTGTGCACCGCATTTGTCGCCTAATAACAGGGAGTCGCACTGGGAGTAGTTACGTGCATTGGTTGCTTTCTTCGCTACATGTACCAGCCCGCGATAGCTGTTATTGCTGAATCCGGCAGAAATACCTTTCGATACAATACGGCTCTTGGTATTCTTGCCCAGGTGCTGCATTTTGGTACCGGTATCGGCCTGCTGGAAATTATTGGTAACGGCTACAGAATAGAATTCACCAATAGAGTTATCGCCTTTCAGGATAACACTGGGGTATTTCCAGGTAATGGATGAACCTGTTTCTACCTGTGTCCAGGAGATCTTGGCATTATCGTAGCAAATACCACGTTTGGTAACGAAGTTGTAAATACCGCCTTTACCTTCTTTATCTCCGGGATACCAGTTCTGTACAGTAGAATATTTTATTTCAGCATTGTCCTGTGCAATCAGTTCCACTACGGCGGCATGCAGCTGGTTCTCATCACGCATAGGCGCTGTACAACCTTCGAGATAGCTAACATAACTGCCTGCTTCCGCTACAATAAGTGTACGTTCAAACTGACCGGTATTTTCCGCATTGATACGGAAATAGGTAGACAACTCCATGGGGCAACGAACACCCGCAGGAATGTAACAGAACGACCCGTCACTGAAAACAGCCGCATTCAATGCCGAAAAATAGTTATCAGTAGCAGGAACCACCGATCCCAGGTACTTTTTGATCAGTTCGGGATGTTCCTTGATGGCTTCACTGATAGAACAGAAAATGATGCCCTGCTCCGCCAGTTCCTTTTTAAAAGTGGTGGCAATAGAAACACTGTCAATAACGGCATCCACTGCAACGCCCGAAATACGCTTTTGTTCGTCTAATGAGATTCCCAGTTTGTCGAAGGTTTTTCTCAATTCAGGATCAATATCGTCCAGGCTTTCCACTTTTGGCTTTTGTTTAGGGGCGGAATAGTAGATAATGTCCTGATAATCAATAGGAGGGTAGTTGATGTTTGCCCAATCCGGTTCTTCCATCTTCAACCACTGGCGGTAGGCTTTTAAGCGCCACTCCAGCATCCATTCCGGCTCATTTTTCTTTGCAGAGATAAAGCGGATTGTACTTTCATCAAGCCCTTTGGGAGCCTCATCTGCTTCAATGTCGGTAACAAAGCCGTACTTATAATCACTGAGAACCGTTTGTTCAATCGTACTAAGATTATCTTCCATATCAAATAAATGCTTTTGATTCATGCCTAAGCACACTGCAAAGGTAGGAATGAATTTGTACTAAAAAGTATAAACAGGGTCGTAAAATGAATTTTTCCGTTAAAAAGGCCACAAAAGTAGTGCCCCGGCGCCGGAAATGGAATTGTTGGCAGCAGAAACTGGGGGAATGTTGCAAACGCCCTAAATAAGTTGTAACATTGCTCCGGTCGCAATTACAACCCGCTTTTAAAAACATCCTATGCGCCAACACTTTTTGATAACCTTATTGCTGGCAGCTTTTTGTTGCTGCGCCAGCTTATGCCAGGTACAGGCCCAGGACAGCCTGGCCAAAGTAACAGACGCCTACCTGAATGCCGTAACCGGGAAATCCGAAAAAATAAATGCGAAATTGGAACAGGCTTCCGGTAAGCTGTTATCAAAAATGCAGCGCCAGGAGACAAAACTTTACCGCAAGCTGGCTAAAAAGGATTCTGTTAAAGCCCGTCAGATGCTGGAAAGCGCAAACGGCAAATACCAGCAACTGCAGCAAAAGCTGAAAGACCTGCTCAACGGCAAAAAAATACCTTATATATCTTCTCTTGATACCATGACCACCTCGCTTTCTTTCCTGAAAGGAAAAGAGCTGGGGGCCGGCCAGGCCGGTAAACTTGCAGAGGCCAGTAAAGCGGTGGATAATTTATCCGGCACACTGGCACAATCGGAACAGATCAACGCATTTATAAAAGAACGGCAGCAGCAATTGAAAGAACAGTTGTCGAAGTATGATATGGGTAAGCAGCTGAAAAGCATTAATAAAGAAGTATACTATTACCAGCAACAGGTACAGGAATACAAGGCGTTGCTGAAAGACAGGAAGAAAATGGAAGAAAAGGCGCTGGGACTTTTACGGGAGTCGCCGGTATTCAAGGATTTCATGAAGAAGAACAGTTATCTCTCCCGGTTATTCCCGGCCACGCCGGGCAGCAGCAACGGCACAGGCATGGCCGGACTGCAAACCAGAGCGCAGGTACAGCAACTCATCAGCCAGCGCTTAGGTGCTTCTGCGGCGGCGGCAGGTGGTGCCAACCCGTTGCAAAGCCAGCTGCAGGCAGCGCAGGGACAGTTGGATCAGTTAAAAGATAAGGTGAATAAACTGGGCGGCGGCAGCAGTGATATGACAATGCCGGAAGGTTTCAAGCCTAATAACCAGCGTACTAAAAGTTTTTTACAACGTATTGAATTTGGCTTCAATGTTCAAAGCCAGGGCAGTAACAACTTCCTGCCCTCTATCAGCGATATGGCTTTAACAGCGGGCTATAAGCTCAGCGATAAGAGTATTATCGGTTTGGGTGCTTCTTATAAAATGGGCTGGGGCAAGCCTTTTAACGATATCCGCCTCAGCAGCGAAGGAGTAGGGCTGCGGTCTTTTATAGATGTGAAGGCCAAAGGAAGCATCTGGATCACCGGCGGTTATGAAATGAACTACCTGCAGGCGTTTGCGAAAGTAGAAGATCTGCGAAAGCCCGACGCATGGCAAAAAAGCGGGTTACTGGGCCTTACCAAAAAATATAAAATAGGCAAGAAGCAGGGCAATCTGCAGTTGCTCTGGGATTTCCTCAGCTATAGCCAGGTGCCGAAGGCGCCGGCGCTGAAGTTCAGGGTAGGTTATACCCTGTAGCTTATTTATCTGTTACCACTATGATAGAACTTTTATTTGGCCGAATGGCGGGATAAAGCACGTTATTATTTCCACCTGTTTACAACGCAGGTGAATGGCTATTTTAATAATTTATTGAAAGGATATGAAAACACTTCTATCAGGTCTCTTGTTGCTGCTATGTTTTGTCGTTGGTCATTTGGCGTATGCTCAGGATGCCAAAATCTCGTTGCCTCAAATAGTGCCTGCATCTCCCAATGCTGCTGAAATTGGACGGTATGGTGCCATGGACGTAGGATTCCAGACAGGTTCTGCAAATGTTCAGATTCCATTGTTTTCATTGGAAGGCGGCAATGTGCCGGTAGCGCTGAATTATTCAACAGGAGGTGTGAGAGTTGACCAGGTAGCATCAAGATCTGGTTTAGGGTGGCTGCTCTCGGCAGGCGGTGCCATTGTCAGAAATGTAAATGGTAAACCCGATGAATTAAGCACAAGGCTTTATCCTAATATAACCGTAGTAGATAATGCCTTGTTGAATGTGTTAAGGGAGTTGTCGAGGTCATCGTCGTATTCAGATTCGGAGCCAGATATGTTTGTATTCAATTTCGCTGGTTTTAGCGGCAAGTTTATACTTGATGGAGATAAGAAACCTATGCTTATTCCTCACAACAATCTTAAAATCCAATGTGCTACCGATTTATCGTCGATAGTGATCACAGCGCCTGATGGCAGTATATACCGGTTTGCTGATGTGGAGAATTCTGTAATCGAAACAGCTTGTTATGGTGAACCACTGGTGAGTCCCGGACAACGTGTGCCTACTGCCTGGTATTTGTCGGATATTACGTTGCCCAATAATGAAAAGGTGACATTCCAGTATTCTGATTGCTTTTTCACTACAATGACAGGGATACAGGAAGTGGTAACCAGGACTTTGGATGCAGAAAATGGTTCAGTTTGTACGCAAAAATGTGCTGTTGTAAGCTCGCGCCAAACCTGCAGAACTGATGTTACTTCCTTTGCCAAGCTGCTTACAGCGGCAACCTTCCGTTCTTCCAAAATTACCTTCGAATATATCGACCGCTTAGATGTACCTGGAGATAAGCTATTCAGCAAAATAGTTTTGTGGCAGGATGACCAGGTCGTAAAAGAGACCGAACTACTCTATATGTATGGCATGTCCGATCCTCCTGCTGCTGGCACAGACTTGTACGCGCAAAATCATTTAAAGTACCGGCCATATCTGCAATATGTGGTAGAAAAAGGAAATGATCGGGCTGAAGTAAGACGGCATACGTTCGAATATAATGATATAAATGCATTGCCTCATCGTTTGTCGACTGCACAGGATCATTACGGCTATTATAATGGTAAAACAAGCAATTCAGGCTATGTCGCGAAACCAGAGGATCCGGAGGATGAGAAAAAATTACCACTTGCAAGGGCAGATAGAAATGTCTATTCTGATTATGCGGGAAAGGGGGCCTTGCAGAAAATTATTTACCCGACAGGAGGTTCCCTGGAAATCGGCTACGAAGGCAATACCTTCCGGACTTCAAAACTTTTGCCACCACCAACACAGCTCGTATCGGTCAGCATTGCACAACCGGCATCGGTGGGACAAACCAAGAATTCTGCGGTGTTCACTATTCCGGGGCGGGACGAACGCAGTGTTTGGGGGCAGGACTATCTTTCGGGAGGTGTTTTAGTTGGTGTTGGTGATGACGGCAGTGCACCTGTAGATGAAATAACGGGTCTTATGATGATGGAGATAGTAGAGTATTCTACTAACAGGACTATTTATGGCAACATCTTTAAGTTAGGTGATAACCTGGACATGAAAACAGACATGCTACAGGCAGGGGTAAGTTATTTTATCAGGATAACTGTTTTGCATGCGAATGCCAACATACGAAGATATTCTGCCAACGTTAAATATATTTCCGGACATGCGCAAACAATTGAAGTAAACGAGCCGACAGGAGGAGTCCGGGTACAAAAGATTGTAAAAAAAGATGGACTAGGACATAACGAAATACGGCATATTTCCTATGCCGCATTAGCGACGCCTAATGTTTCTTCAGGAGTGGGTAGTGTTCCTATAGTCAGGCAAACCATGACAAATGCACAACTGGCGCAATGTGGCATTGAGCTTACTCAAATGGATGTATTGTATTGTAAAAGTGAGGTGGGATATTCAAATGCTTTAAATAATTTATACCTCTATGGTCAGAATCATGTTTACTATTCTGATGTAGTAGAAAGTATCGGTGATAATTATGAAGGTGGTGGCATTGCTCATAAATATGAAGTACAAAGGGATGCACCTTCGCGGCCTAAACTTTGGCAAAGTTTTGCGCCGGCGGTTAAAAACTCCAATACGGGACATTTGAACGGAATGGAATTAGAGCAGTTGGTCTTTAAAATGGTTGATGAGCAGGTTGTTCCATGTAAAAAAATAGTGAATACCTATAAAGTTGACAGTGCAGTGGATTTATCTGTACCTGCTTATTATGTAAATAAGCGTTATGATTTTCCCAAGTCCAGTACACCCGTAGATCTTGTTGAGTTTAGTGGATATGAAGTGCAGGAATATGCCTTTTATAGCCGTTGGACTTATAAAAGTAAAACGATAGAAACAGATTATAGTTCAGATGGAGTTGCTACGCTGGAAACTACTAAGAATTATGGTTTCACTAACAAACAGCATACTCAGGTCTCCTATGAAAATACTACAGCCAGTGATGGCAGCGCTTTAAACGCTGCGTATGCATATCCGCATGAAATGGTTGCCAATGGAGAAGATGCTGACGGAACTTACCAGGAGATGGTTAACAGGAACATGGTAAGTCCTGTTATTAAAAAAACAAGCAAGCGGAATGATATTATTACAAATATCGTGTTTGCCGAATATTCCAGGCCGGTTGCCGGGTTGTGTCTACCCCGATTAGTAAAAGAGTTTAGTCCTGTCGATAATAAATGGCATACCCGTGTCAACTATCTTAAATATGATTCTAAAGCTAATGTGCTAAGTGCTTCAGAAAACGAGAATGTGTTGAATACCTATATCTATGGGTACGGACAAACCTTGCCTATCGCCAAGGTGTTGAATGCAGCTAGTGATCAGGTCGCATATACTTCTTTTGAAAGCAATAGTAATGGGAACTGGAGTTTTGGGTATAGTTTGAGCACTAATGCTGCTGTAACCGGAATTTATTGCTACGACCTGGTTGGCGGATTGTCGAAACCTAATCTTTCTGAAAGTACTGTTTATGTTGTTTCCTATTGGAGTAATAGTAGTAGTCCTTATAATATAACCGGCAGTTTTCAATATAAAACGGGTAAGAGCATTGGGGACTGGCGGTATTACGAACACCGGGTGAAAAACGTTTCGAGTGTGAGCATTACAGGAACTGGGCTTATTGATGAGGTGAGATTATATCCTGAAGGGGCATTGATGAGTACCTATACTTACAGGTTGCCCTTTGGCGTCTCTAGTATAGGCTCCGATAACGGCAGAATTGCGTACTATGAATATGAGCCATTTGGCAGGTTCAGCCTGGAGAAAAATGAAGATGGTAATATTGTTAGAAAGGTTTGCTATAGCTATTATGGTTATGCTTCCAATTGTATGCCTCTGTTTAAAAACACCCCCCGTTCAGAAACAGTTACAAGAAAAAACTGCGCTTCAGGATATATAGGTACATCGGTGGTATATAGTGTGCCTGCTGGGAAATATACTTCAGATGTAAGTCAGGATGACGCCGATCTAAAAGCAATAAATGAGATTACGTTGATGGGGCAGAGCTATGCCAACACGAATGCTACATGTCTCTTTGTCTATAAGAATGAGCCACAGTCTAAGAATTTTGTGAAGCAATGTGATGTTGGCTATATAGGCAGTTCTGTTCTTTACTCCGTAGCCGAAGGAACGTATACATCAACCATAAGTATCTTGGATGCCAACCAGAAAGCCTTGGCGGATATAGCAGCAAATGGACAGAATAATGCGAATCAGAAGGGAATCTGTACTGTGGTTTGTAATGCTGAAACCTGTAATGGCGTAAATCAAAAATGTATTAAAGGGGTTTGTGAAACAGGAAAGCGTATTAATACTGATAGCTATGAACTGGGCTCCCGATGGGTATGCGTGTATCACTATCAATGGAGTGACGGCACCATTAGCGAAGACTATATGCAATTGTCAACCAGTCGCTGTGCATTAGGCGCTATGTAATGTTAATACCAGCTATAACCTTTTAAAACAGACTTATGTTTATTATAAAAGTTAGGGTTCAGCAATTTGTATTATTGATCTGCCTGCTGTTCCTGATACCGGCGAAACAGTTGGTAGCTCAGAATAAACCGGCAGCCAATGCTGTTCCGGTAGCAAGTTCTGTAAATCCTAAGCCGGCAGCCTATCCTGATGCACCTGTTATTAATTATGTCCGGACCTGGCAACCACTAACTCCCATGACTACCGAACAGGCTGTATGGGGCGGTAGCGCTGAAATGGTGCTGCAAACGACACAGTATACCGATGGTCTTGGGCGGCCGATACAAACAGTATCCCGCAGCATTACCCCTGCACATCAGGATTTGGTAGCTCCTGTATTATATGATAATCTGGGGCGTGAGATGTATAAATACCTCCCTTATGCCGGCGAGAGCCAGGGTAATTTCAAACAGGATCCCTTTGAGCAGCAAAAGGATTTTATGCAGGGAATGTATCCCGGCGAACAGGTGTATTATAGCAAAACTGATTATGAGGCATCTCCTTTAAACCGGGTGCTTAAAACCAGTGCTCCCGGCAATAGCTGGGCGGGCAACAACAGGGGAGTGGCTACCAGTTACGAAGTAGCAGGAGCGCAGGAGGTTTGTGTCTGGCGTATTGGCCTTGCAGAAGGCAGTGTGCCTGGCTTTCATGGCTACTATCCGGAAGCTTCACTTCATCGTACGGTTTCCTCCGACGAAAGCGGAAAGCGTATGGTTTCATATACCGATAAAGAAGGGCTGATAGTATTGAAGAAAGTTGAGATTGGCACGAATAATCCAGGCATAACCACCCACCAGGGATGGCTATGTACGTATTATGTATACGACGATTTAAACCAACTGCGTTTTGTAATGCCCCCGCTGGCGGTGGAGGAATTTGAAAAAGTTGACTGGAATATTTCAAATCAATCGGGAAACATAAGGGAACTATGCTTTCAATACAGCTATGATGGTCGCCGTAGAATGAATGCCAAAAAAGTGCCTGGATCAGATTGGCAATTTTTGATTTATGACCAGCGCGACCGGCTGGTATTTACACAGGATGGCAATATGCGTTCAAAACAACAATGGCTGACTACTATTTATGACCAACTGAATCGTCCGGTTCAGACTGGCATGTTATATGGCGGTAGCCGTGCTGATCTGGAGGCATATGCATCGGGCTATAATACCACTACTTCCGGTACAACTAATGGACAAACAGCAGGATCTCCAAAAGTGTTGTATATAAATGCACATGATGGACGCTCTTTGTACCAGGCAACTGAAGTAATTGTTTTTGAAAATGGGATGGACGCCTCTGGTGAATTTGAAGCGGCTATTATTAATGCTGATGGACAGGCCTTTGCCTCAAGACAGCAGATGAGTATGGATCTAATAAATTCATTGCCGGCCTGGGCCTCCAAATATATTCCCCTGACATTTAATTATTACGATAACTATGACTGGACCAATAAACGATATGATCCTACTAATAATAACAAGCTGGGTATAGGTAGTAATAGCTATGGCGAACCATTGCCTGCTACTACTATGGAGCAGGTAACGGGGCTTTTAACGGGAGGGCGTGTGCGTGTGTTGGAAGACCCCAATGACTTAGACAAGGGCGCCTGGCTGGAAACTGCTAACTTCTATGACAGCAAAGACCGGCTGGTCCAGGTGCAGTCTGCTAACTACAAAGGTGGGGTAGATGTTACAACCAGTCGTTATGACTTTGCTGGCAAGCAGATCAGCAATTATATCGTACACAATAATCCCAGTGGTAACACCAGCAACCGCATTTATACTGAAATGGACTATGATCATGGTGGCCGCCTGGTGGAGGTTAGAAAAATGCTGAACGACAATAACGAAACCCGCAGAGTGCTGGCACATCAGAAATATGATGAACTTGGGCAATTGAAAAGGAAGGAGCTAGGCCAGCAAGCAATGGAAGACAACCGGAGCATTGCAACTGGTTTCCTGGAAACTCAGGATTATACTTATAACATACGAGGCTGGCTAAAGGGACTTAACTGGGAGGGATATAATCAGCAAGGTGCCCGCTCGGCTGTTAAAGCAGACCGTTGGTTTGGGTTGGATCTGAACTACGACTGGGGATACGATCAGGATCAATATAATGGCAATATCGCAGGCATTCGCTGGCAAAGTAAAGGGGATGAGGCTGAACGTAGTTATGGGTATACCTATGACAATGCCAGCCGATTGTTAAAAGCTGACTTTCTGCAGCGTAAAGATGATACATGGGGTATTAAAACTGCCGCCGGTACAGGTATTGATTTCTCTGTAAAAATGGGAGATGGAAATAATTATAATACTGCTTATGATGCCAACGGTAACATAAAGCAGATGCAGCAATGGGGGCTTATTACTGGCGGTACAAATGCACAGATAGACGACCTGCAATACCACTATTTTGAAGATACCTATCGTAGTAATAAGTTGAGAGCTGTTGCCGATTTAGTAATAACGAAGTTTGGACTAGGTGATTTTGCCGATAAGAATACAGGGAGTGATGACTATGGCTATGATGCTAATGGTAATATGGTTACTGATAAAAATAAGGGACTTGATGGTCGTACAGGCAATGCGCTTTCTGCGGGTACTGACGCTATTATATACAATCATCTGAATCTTCCCTGGCAAATCTCCGTAAAACAAGAAGGCAGTAATGTATTGAAAGGTACAATTACCTATATCTATGATGCCACTGGCAACAAATTAGAAAAACGGGTATCTGAACAACCTTCTGAGGGAAATGGACATGCCGAAAAACATACCTATACAACTTATTTAGCAGGTCATGTATATGAGAATAATGTATTACAATTCTTTTCCCAGGAAGAAGGACGTATTCGCCCCAAACGTAACGGCGATAATGGTGAAACGACTGGTGTTTATTATTATGACTATTTCTTAAAGGATCACCTGGGTAATATTCGTATGGTGTTGACCGATGAACATCAGACCGATTCCTACCCTGTAGCAAGTCTTGAATCGGCAACACTTGATAACGAAAAGCTTTACTACGATATTCCTTCCGATAGCCGGGTAACAGCCGGTAGCGTTAATTACCCTTATGCGGATGCAAATAGCTATGTAGAACGTTTAAATGGAATTGGGTTTAAAACCGGTACTTCTATTATATTGAAAGTAATGGCTGGCGATAAAGTAAATATTTCTGCTAACAGTTGGTATGGCCAAAGCCCTTCTGCCAATACGCCGTCTGGTCTGTCCATCGCCAATCTTGTGGCTTCGTTGGCGGGTGGCATATCAGGTGCAGGAGCCGGCAGTCATAGTGCTTTGCAATTGCAGCAGGGAGGAAACCTGGAAAACGGGTTGACTAGTTTCCTGTCAGAAATGGTAAATTCTGATTATGCAAATAATGGCGCAGGTAAACCCAAAGCCTACCTTAACTATGTCTTATTTGATGAACAGCTTAATGCCGTAATTACAGGGGATGGCAAGAATTCTGGAGTAAGTGCTGTAGGCGTTGCCGGTGAATCGTATCCGCACATTATTGCTGGGCGCCCCATCACCCGCAATGGATATTTGTATATTTTTGTTTCCAATGAAACGCAGGGGACTAATGTGGTATTCGATAACCTGCAGGTAACTCATATAAGAGGCGCTTTGAGTGAGGATACACATTATTATCCGTCTGGCTTAACGATGGCGGGGATATCTTCCAGGGCGGCTGGAAAATTACAGAACAGGCTGAAGTATAATGGTAAGGAATTGCAGAACGAGGAGTTTAGTGATGGCAGTGGAGTCGATTGGTATGATTATGGCGCTAGAATGTATGATCAACAAATTGGGAGGTGGCATGCCATTGACTTGGCAGCGGAGAAAATGAGAAGGCACTCTCCTTATAATTATGCGTTTGATAATCCGATTTTATTTATTGATCCCGATGGAATGGCTCCCTTTACAGATTATTACAATCTAAATGGCAAAAAGGTAAAAAGCAGTGATGATGGTAAAACCGATAAAGTTCTTGTGTTGACTAACAGCAAAAAGGAAGGAGATGTAAATGCTGCCATTGAAAGTGGATATTTATTAAATAATCCTACAAACGAATTATCGTCAAAGCTTGAAGAATCATATACTAAGACAGAAGAAAAAGGTAATGAATCTTATTTTGAAGTCGGGAAACAGGGAGGACTTTCGAAAATAGTGGAGAGTAAGAAGGGACTGGTTAGCTATACCGATAGGGCGGAAGCAAGACGAGATTTAATATCAAAAGGAGAAACCTATTCTCTGGATGCTCATACGCATCCCTTAGAAAAAGATGGCGACGGCAATATTACTACAGTTGGAACTCCTTCTCCTTCGGAAACCGATAAAAAAGGAGCAACTGCTACGCCTAGTATTGTATTGGGCTATCAGCAGCAGATCTTACCCGCTGATCCCGATAAACCTAATGGAGAGAAAAAGGTTGATACATTCAGAGTTATTGGTTTTTATAACTCTAATGGCTCCATTATCACGAAAAAGTTTTCGGAGTTTCAAGAAGCAATTAAAACTATCAACAAAAAGTAATTTATGTGTAACCCCAAAATAGTTATTGGAATGTTTATGGTAGTTTTTTTTTCTATCATGACCTCATGCCGTGGTTATGCGGACACCGCTGATGGAAATACTTCAATCCAGATGAATAATCGGTATTTCCAATTTTATCCCGATAGTAATATTTTTAAATACGAATCAAATATTGCTTTGTCCAGGGATGAAGAAAAGATTCTTCCTAAAGCATTTAAAGTAAAGTTACCTAAGGGGATGATCTCCTATGAGATTATCGGATCTACCGATTTTTGTTTTTTTTACGAAAAGAAACAGGTTGTGTATATCAAGATAGATTTGGAGAACAAGGCTTTTGTTAATAATGAATCATTTATCTACACCTCGAAACTCGATGAGGTGGAAAGGTTGGTGCAGTCGAAGTTAGTGCTGGGTGAAAATAAATATGATATAACAAAAGTCCGGCTTATAAAAGATAGAAAACAGTTGATTATGAAAAAGACCGGAGTTTCCATTCTGTTGTATAATATCAAGCCGGATAAATTGAGCTTGTTTCGTGATTATGTAAGCGGAATAACTTTGTTGAATTGATGTTCGTGATTTCAGTTCTGAATTTGATGGATTGCCTCCTGTTACATTGGATACCTTTATCGTTAAAGATTCCCTTTTGCACATGCTTCGAAACTGTGCTGTGACGCTGAAAACAGATGGTCGTTACGAAATGAACACGACCATAAGTCCCACTTCTCAATTCCTTTACATTAACAAAACATTGGCTTAACCTTGCCTGGATAGCTTTGGTGAAATTTACCAAACGCTCATATGTCAAAAAATCTACTCACCACGCTGGTCGCGTTGGTCTTGTGCTTTCTGTTTAAACATCCAATAGCCGCACAAACTACGCAGGCTTCTATTTCAGGAACTATATTAAGTAACGAAAAAAAGCCGCTGGCAGAAGCTGTCGTCTCAGTGCGTAATGAGGCAACAGGTTTTCATACCAGCACCCACACGAATGCCCAGGGCGTTTTTACTTTTAAAGAGCTGCCGCTGGGAGGTCCTTACACGATAAAAGTAACCTACGTTGGCTTTGGAGAGCAAAAAAGAACCGGCTACATGCTCAGCCAGGGCGACGCCATCAGGGTAAACCTGGATATGCAAACAGAAGCCTCCGATCTGCAGGTGGTGGAAGTAGTAGCATCAGGATTGAAAAATAAAACAGAGAACATTGGCGCAGCAACAGCTATATCTGCCAGAACAATGAACAAGCTGCCTGTAAACGGCCGTAACTTCACTTCTCTCATGGATCTTTCTCCTCTGAGCAGGGGAGGTAGTATCGCGGGTCAGTTAGGTTCTTCCGTAAACTATACCATCGATGGTATGAATGCCAAGAACCCTACTTCTGCCGGCTCCACTACCAGCCGTAGTGGCGCTCCTTACTCCATTTCTATCGAAGCGGTTCGTGAATTCAAAGTAGTTACCAACCAGTACGATGTAACCTACGGACGTGCAGGAGGCGGTACGGTTAGTGCTGTTACCAAGTCGGGAACCAATACGGTGTCTGGTTCTGCATTTACTTATATGAGAGCTAACGGCCTTGCCAGCAACTACGATATCCGTGGTAACCGTAGGAATAACAACTATTCTACTTACCAATACGGATTTACCCTTGGCGGCCCCATCATCAAAGACAAACTGCATTACTTTATAGCCTGGGATCACCAGTTGGATCAGAGATCACTTGTTATTGCCGATGTTCAATCACCTACCGATGAGAATACTTTTGGTATTACCAAAACCACGCTCGACAATTTCGTTGCTGTAGCCAGAGAAAAGTATGGCGTCTCCAATAAGCCTCAATACGGCTCTTTCGACAAGAACCGTGGCTCCGATGCAGCTTTCCTTCGCCTCGACTGGCAAATCAACAGCAAAAACCTGCTGACTATTCGCGATAACTATACCAACGATCGAAACAAACTTGGCCTGGTTGATAACAGCGCCATTAACCTTTACGAAAGCACAGGTAACGATTTCAACAGGGATAACAGTTTGCTGGCAACCTTGCGTTCTTCACTTAATTCAAGTCTTACCAACGAATTGAAAGTACAGCACCTGTACACCTATCAAAGTAGTGAGCCCGGTGATGATCTTCCTAAAGGCAACATCCCAAGGGCTACTGTAGAAGACCTTGCATCCACTATTAATGGAAAGCCAAGAACTACTACTGTTCAAATTGGTGGACATCGCTTTGCCCAGGAAAGCTTCCGTAATCATGTGTTCCAGTTGGTCGACAACCTTTATTATAACACCAATAAGGTGAAATATACTTTCGGTATCGATCTGATGTACACCAATGCACATTCGAAATATGGAAGCGAAGTGAATGGCAGGTTTTACTATAGTGGAATGGATGCTTTTGTGAATAATACACCTTATCGCTATATGCGCGAAGTGCCGTTGATGGATGATCCCAGTGTTACAGGCAATATTCTCAATGCAGGCGCTTATGCACAAATGCAAACGACGCTGGCGACTGGTATAGATCTTACAGCAGGCTTACGTTTCGACTATGCGCACTATCCTAAATCTTCACTGAACCAAACGCTGGTCGACGAATTGAATATCCGTACCGACCGTAAATTGAAGTCGGCAGTGTTACAGCCACGTATCCAGTTGTCTTATGATATGAATGAAAAACATACCGATATCATCCGCCTTGGCGCTGGTATCTTCGCTTCCGATATCAACAACTATGTGCTTATTAATAACCTCGTATTCGATGGTAAACATTCTGCAACAGTAGATGTACGTTCTCCCAATTTACCCACGGCTGATTTTGTAGGCTACCGTAATGGCACTGCATCGATACCTACTTTGCCTGCATTCCAGTTGCCTACTATTAATACCAACGGCAATAATGCACGGGTACCTGTTCTGTATAAAGCCAACTTGTCCTATACGCACTACTTTACACCAAAATTGAAAGCCACCATTACCGGTTTTGCTACGCTTGGACGTAATAACTATATGTATGTAGACAGAAACATGGTAACGCAGCCGTTTTTCACATTGGCCGATGAAGCCAATCGCGGAGTATATGTTCCTGCCGATAAAATACCCGTTAAAAATGGCGCAGGCAATTGGTTGGATGGCCGTGTCTCTAATAAGTTCGGCCGTGTGCTTGAACTCGTTAGTGATGGAAAGGTAAACCAGTATGCGTTTGTCTTCGACGCTTCCTGGCAGTACCTGCGCGATGGTGATCTCTCTGTAAGTTATACCTATAACGATACTAAAGACAACACATCGTTTAATGGTAACGTAGCCAATACCGCCACACTTTCGTTACCGGTGAAAGACGATCCCCGTAACCTGAGCAGAATGACCTACTCCGATAACCAGTTCCGTCATAAAGTTGTGGTATTCGGTTCACTGCCTACCTTCTACGGTATTAGCGTAGGTATCCGCTTCTCAGGTATCGCAGGTACACGTTATACGCTTTTGTCCGGTGCTAACACCAATGCTGACTTCGTAGTAGGTTCTAATGATCTGGCTTTTATTTTTGATCCTAATAACCATACTGTTCCTCAGAACGTTCGTGATGGCTTGAATTCTATATTGAGTAACCCGGATGCCAGTAAGAGTATCAAAAACTATATCAATAAATATGCGGGCGGCATGGCGGAGAGAAATGGAGGTATTAATGGCTTTTATGGTACTTTTGATCTTAGAGTTGCCAAGAAATTTAAACTTTATAAAACGCATGCTTTGGAAGTCTCCGGCGATGTGTTTAATGTAGCCAATATGTTCAAAAAGAAATGGGGTGTGAGCAGGAACCTGGGTAATCAGGCTTTATATGCTGTAGGGATACCTAAAACAGATACTTCCCCTGAGGTGGCTGCATTTGATCAGAATGCCAAAAAATTCAATTACAGGGTGAATAACTCCGGTATTGCAGGTTTCTCCGGCGATCCTTTCCAGGTACAATTAGGTGTTCGGTATAGTTTTTAATGATAAAATAAGATAAGGATGAAAACGATTATGGTAATGGCAGCAGCAATTTCTCTCTCCATAGGGGCTTCGGCGCAACAGAAGGTGATCAAACAAGGGCACCGCGGATGCAGGGGATACCTGCCCGAAAACACCATCCCGGCAATGAGAAAAGCCCTCGATATGGGCTCCGGCGTGCTTGAACTCGACGTAGTAATATCCCACGATAAAAAGGTAGTGGTTTCTCATGATCCTTATATGTCTTCCGGCTTTATGCTGAAACCCAATGGCGATAGCATCTCTGCTGACGAAGCCAAAACGTTGGTGTTATACGGTATGGACTACAATGAAATTAAAAAGTACGATGCCGGCTCCAAACACAATGTACTCTTCCCCGAACAACAGAACTTCAGAACCTATAAACCATTGTTGTCCGAAATGATCGATTCTCTAGATAGCTACGCACGGGAAAAGAAACTGCCCATGCCACGCTATAACATCGAGATTAAATCACAACCCAAAACCGATAAGATAGAACAACCTGAACCCCAGGAGTTCGTTGACCTCGTAATGGAAGTTTGCAAGAGCCGTAAAATCCTCGACAGGATGAATATTCAGTCTTTCGACGTCCGCCCTTTGCAGTTGCTGCACAAACAGCAACCCGGTATAAAACTGGCTTACCTTACAGCCAATGCAAAATCGCTTGAAGAAAACCTGAACGATCTTGGATTCACTCCCAATTATTATAGTCCTTACTATAAAACAGTAACAGAGAACATCGTGAAGCTTTGCCACGAACAGGGTATGCAAATCATTCCCTGGACAGTAAATACCAAAGCCGAGATCGACGCACTTATCGCGTTGAAAGTAGATGGTATCATTACAGATTATCCTGGTTTATTTTAATACTTGGCACTGACTCAAAAAGCAGGCTATTGCAAAAAGCAATAAGCCTGCTTTTTTATTCCCAATTCTTAACCACCAGCTTGTAAGTAAAGTTTATTCTTTTATCGGAACGATCCCACGTCGCAACCTCGGCTTCCACCAGCGCTTTATGCTTCTTGCCGATATCACGAAGCGCATTCCCCACCGATTTTCTTAAATATTCACTTTCATGTGCTTTATGCTTACTAATCAGTTGTATCGCCACTAAAGGATGTGCTTTGAAATAAGGGCGCCCCGTCCATATCCGAAGCCCTTCCACTACAGCCCTGCATACATTGGCGTTTTTATCACCAAGCCAGCTTTTGATTGCAGGAAGCGATTGTTCATAACCGGTGTCCTTACAATACTGGTCAAAAGCTTTGGCGAGTATTTCCTGTACCTGCCAGCTTTCATCCAGGCTTACTTTCTTTAAAGTAGAAAGAACAGGTGTTTGGGCGCCCGCGATAAATCCAAGTATAAATACTCCTAACGACCGTATCTGGTAATGTTCACTTTGCAGGCATGCTTCCGCAAGCTGTTCAGAAGCCGCAATAGAATGGGAGGAAGTGATCTTCAGTGCTTCCGATTCAATAGCCTTGAATCCGTGTACTGTTGAAAGGAGATGGTTGAATTGTTCTTGCATATGCTGAAACAAATGCTGTTGAGAACATAAAGGTATATAAATAAAAACGGGCGTACCTGGTGGTGCGCCCGTTTTAAAAAGTTTGTTCTTCAATTACAATGCAAAGCGGAACGCTATACCTGCATAGAAATCGAAATTAGTGTCTGGTGTAAGCGAAAATGTTGGGTTTACATCAAACGCAATGTCAATAGGAGCGCCAGTGAATTTGTAATCAAGGCCGATAGTGCCTTTCAGAGCAAAAAGTACATCACTTTCTCCCTTGGTTACAAAACCCAGCCAGGCACCCGGACCAGTGTACCAATGCAGGCCTCGGGCTCCCTCAATGTTGCCATGCCACTCATACATACCTTCCAGCAACACAAAATTGCTCCTGAAATAAACACCGCCTTCAAGAGCAGTGTTGTTCTGCATGAAGTGTTTGATGTTGATACCGCCAATAGACCCGTCACCAAAATAACCTTTGGCGCCGATAGCGGTTTTGTAGTTGCTTCCCAGGTTTTGGGCTTTCGACTCGTTGCATACTGCAACAGCACACGCAAAAATGATAATTGCGACGATTTTTTTCATAGAAGACGTCTTTTTGTGAATTGTTAAAGGCTTTAACCAAAAAGCTTGCCAGTCTGCGGATTTTTGCCGGTTATTCCCTAAATTACGGGTCATCCTTGCCCTGAAAAAAACTCGGCTTTCCACGCCATCTACGAAAAAGAACGCTTTATATAGCCGTCTTGAAGCCGTTTTAAAGCTGCCTGGGTACCGCAACCACACATTATACCCGCTCCAGCGCAATCTTTATCAACCCTACCGCCTCTTTCACCTGTTCCGCAGTGATCAGCAGGGGAGGAGCAAACCGGATCTTATCCCCATGTGTAGGCTTGGCCAGCAAACCCAGCTCCTTTAAATGAAGACAGATATTCCACGCCGCTTCAGGATCAGCATGCTGTATCACAATCGCATTCAATAACCCCTTGCCTCTGATACTCCCTATCAATGGCGATTCCAGCGCCGCCAGCTCTTTGCGGAATAATTCTCCCATAATGGAAGCATTCTCCGCCATCTTTTCGTCTTTTAACACCCGCAGCGATTCCATCGCCACCGCACACGCCAGCGGATTACCCCCATAGGTAGAACCATGCTCCCCGGGCTGAATGGTTAGCATCACCTCATCATCAGCCAGTACCGCCGATACCGGCATGGTTCCGCCACTTAATGCCTTCCCCAATATTAAGATATCAGGTCGCACATCTTCATGATCACATGCCAGCATCCTGCCCGTACGCGCCAGGCCGGTTTGTATTTCGTCGGCAATAAATAATACATTATAACGGCTGCACAACGCCCTTACGCCCTTCAGGTAACCTGCTTCCGGAACTATCACACCAGCCTCTCCCTGTATCGGTTCTACCATAAAAGCAGCCACATGCGCATCCTGCAGCGCATTTTCCAGCGCCGCCAGATCATTATATGGAACCAGCTCAAAACCAGGCACATAAGGCCCAAATCCTTTATAACTGCTCGGATCGGTAGAAGAAGAAATCGCGGCAACAGTACGCCCCCAGAAATTCCCCTCCGCAAAAACGATCTTAGCCTTGTTCTCCGGAACGCCTTTCCGGTCATACGCCCAGCGCCGCGCCAGCTTGATAGCCGTTTCACCACCTTCAACACCGGTATTCATAGGTAAAACCTTCTCATAACCGAAATAGCTGGTAATGAACTGCGCATATTCACCCAGCAGGTTGCTGTGAAAAGCACGGGAGGTAAGTGTCAGTTGCTGCGCCTGGGCAGTTAAGGCCGCAATGATCCGTGGGTGGCAATGCCCTTGATTTACAGCAGAATAGCCGCTCAGAAAATCATAATAACGCTTGCCTTCCACATCCCATACAAATACGCCGGCGCCTTTTTCCAGCACCACGGGAAGCGGATGATAATTATGCGCACCATATTTCTCCTCCAGGTGCAGGTAATGCATTGTCTGTTCAGACATAAGTAGTCAATTGAAGCACGGCTATTAATAGCATGCCTTGTGAATAAAATGAAAATCGGGTAATGTGAAAACCGCTCTAAATAGCAATCGCCGGCAGTTGAATACCACCGTTTACTGGAATAAGGCTGATTGCCAATGGGTTATTTAAAGTGATGAAACCCCAAAGGGATGATCCAGGAAATCGAGGTTCATATGTAGAAAATGTAATATCATCGCGGTAAAACTACGAAATACCCGGTAAAATGTTCATAAATTGCAATCCCAAAGAAAAAATGCACCGGGTGTGAATAAAATCGCCAAAAAAAAGCGTTTTTGTTTTGTTATTCTCCGAATTATACCGACCTTTGCCGTCCCGAAAAAAATACTGTCATGGCTAGAGTTTGTCAGGTTACAGGGAAGAAGCCCCTCACAGGTAATAGTGTTTCTCACTCAAACATTAAAACCAAACGTCGTTTCTTACCCAATTTACAGACCAAACGTTTTTTCTTTGCTGAAGAAGACCGTTGGGTATCTTTGAAAGTGTCTACAGATGCACTGAGAACCATCAATAAAAATGGTCTTGCAACTGTAATTAAAGAATTGAGAGCTAAAGGCGAAAAGATCTAATCTTTCCACCGTTTAGACGTTAGTTATTAAAATATAAATTGCTTATATAATGGCAAAGAAAGGTAGCAGAGTTCAGGTGATCCTGGAGTGTACTGAGCATAAGACCAGCGGTCAGCCAGGTACCAGCCGTTACATCACTGTTAAGAACAAGAAAAATACTCCCGAGCGCCTGGAGTTGAAGAAGTTCAATCCGATTCTGAAAAAGGTGACTGTACACAAAGAAATTAAATAGTTGATAGTCCGTACCGGTAGTTGGGTGGGTTCCGCCTCTTTCCTGTTATAGACTAAAGCACAAACTTTTATACGATGGCAAAAGCAGCTTCAAAAAACGCGAAAATTAAAGATGCTAAGGCTTCGGCTGAAGCTAAAAACTGGACTAAAGTGATCAAGGCTGTACGTAGCCCCAAGTCCGGTGCTTATACCTTTAAAGAAGCGATCATTCACAAAGACAAAGTGAAAGATTACTTATCTGAAAAATAATTGGTGAATAAGTATCATATTGGAAAAGCTTTCACGCTGCTTGTGTGAAGGCTTTTTGTATTGACATAAAATCTGTGCTAACATGAGTTTTCTGGGTAAATTGTTCGGTAAAAAGGAAAAAGAAAGTCTCGACCAGGGTTTACAAAAAACCAAAGAAAGCTTCCTCTCTAAAATAACCAAGGTAATCGCCGGCAAAAGCACCGTCGACGAAGAAGTCCTCGATAACCTCGAAGAAGCGCTCGTTGGCGCCGATGTAGGCATCGATACCACTATCCAGATCATCAAACGCATCGAAAAACGCGTTGCAAAAGATAAATATGTTGGCACCAGCGAACTTGGCAAACTCCTCCAGGAAGAAATTGCTGAAGTCCTCGTCGATGCCCCAGACCAGTCTTACCGCAACTTCGATGTCCCCGCAGGTAAGAAACCCTATGTGATCCTTATCGTTGGCGTAAACGGCGTTGGCAAAACTACCACCATCGGTAAACTCGCCCATAACTATAAAAAAGCAGGCAAAGAAGTCATCCTCGGCGCAGCCGATACCTTCAGAGCCGCAGCCGTTGACCAGCTCACCATCTGGAGCGAACGCGTAGGCGTGCCCATCGTTAAACAAGCCATGGGCTCCGATCCCGGCGCAGTTGCTTTCGATACCGTCCAAAGCGCCGTAGCCAAAGGCAGCGACGTCGTTATCATCGATACCGCCGGCCGTCTCCACAACAAAGCCCACCTCATGGAAGAACTGGGCAAAATAAAAAGGGTCATCAAAAAAGTTATCCCCGACGCCCCCCACGAAGTGCTGCTCGTGCTCGACGGCTCTACAGGACAAAACGCACTGGAACAGGCGAAACAATTCACCGCTACTACCGAAGTAAGCGCCCTGGCAATCACTAAATTGGATGGTACTGCCAAAGGCGGCGTAGTATTGGCTATCGCTAACCAGCTCCAGATCCCCGTGAAATATATCGGCGTAGGCGAAAAAATCGACGACCTCCTCATCTTCGATAAACACGAATTCGTAGATAGCCTGTTCAAATTATAATTGCCCCGGCAGCAAACCTTTTTACCCTAAACGCCGTTTATGTAAGTACATTGTACCTAAATCCGTACACCCAACGCCCAAACTATGATCAAAATACTACTCACCACCATGTCTGTAATGGTAACATTACACGCATTCAACCAAACCACCGTCAGTCCTAAACCGGTTCCGCCGGCAGGCACCGGCACCGAAAGCAGCTCCAAAAACCTTACCGCTGTCGTAGTAACACGCTTCCAATCCGAGATGAATCTCAGCTCCGATCAAAAAACAAAAGTCACCGAGATCATCGGCAACTACCTCGACGAAAAAGCCAAGATCATTCCCCTCATCGCGGAAAACAAAACGGCTTACGACGATAAACAGGCCAGCTACTTCAAAACATTACGCGTAAAACTGAAAGACGTACTCGTACGCACGCAGTTGCAGAAGTTCATGGCGCTCAAACCAAGGCCGGAAGAAACAGATAGCTCCCTGTATTACGTCTACTACTAATAGTCAAGTGAAATAACACGGTTCTGTTAAAAATATTCCGGTGAAAATACGGGTAGGAATTCTCATGCCTAAAGCGGTTATTTGCGGCCAAATACAATGCTCCTGTGATTCGTTGTACTAAAAATGCCGCCCGTCATTCGCTATGTCTTACCTGCCATCCGCCACTCTAAAACGTATACCTGATCCCAATCCCCCCATAAGCAGGCGAGAAGCTGCTGCCTATCAACGCTATCGAAGGCTGCCAGTCTACGGAAATGTTCAGCGGTAAGTCGGGTAATTTGTAATCAAGCCCTATAATCCCGTCAATACCAAAGTCTACCTCAGAATCGTACTCTTCTTTATAGCGGTGTTTCCAGGTGCCTATGTGCGCACCGCCGCCGGCAAACCAGGCCAGACCCGGCACATCCTCAAAACTATAAAAATGAAATTCATAAAGCCCCGATAACCGGAAGCCTTTCTGCCAGAATCCCGCCTGCAACTCTATCGCATTCGTACTGTTGAGAAAGGTTTTGTAAGTAAGACCAAATCCAAACGGAACCTTAATGCCAGCCGCCTGTTGGTAAGCAGCGTCCTGGGCATGTGTTACTGTAGCAGCCATAAAAATGCCGCAAAAGGCGATGATTGCCCTGATTTTCTTCATGTGGGTTATTTTTTAAAAACAACGGGGTACCTGCACTAAACGTACCAGGTTGTAAATTAATTGTTGTTTAAGCGCTAAAATAGGACAGATTTCCCCGTTTACCCGGCGATATACTACCTTTGCCCGATATTATGAAAGCAAGGACGTTACAACGTGACAAGGTAAACATCATTACGCTGGGCTGCAGTAAGAACCTGGTTGATAGTGAAGTACTGAGCGGGCAGCTCAAAGCGAATGAAATTGATGTAGTGCATGAAAACGCAAAACTCGATCACAATATAGTTGTCGTAAACACCTGCGGCTTTATCGATAAAGCCAAAGAGGAAAGCATCAATACCATCCTCGACCAGGTTGCCCTTAAGAAAAAAGGGAAACTCGATAAGGTATATGTTACCGGTTGCCTCAGCGAACGCTATCGCGGCGACCTCGAAGCCGAAATACCAGAAGTCGATGCCTGGTTTGGAACTTTTGAACTGCCCCTGATGCTCAAACAGTTCAATGCCGACTATAAATCCGAACTCCTCGGCGAGCGTATGCTGGCTACCCCCAAGCACTATGCTTATATGAAAATCAGCGAAGGATGTAACCGTACCTGTTCCTTCTGCGCTATCCCGCTCATGCGCGGACAGCACGTCAGCCGCTCCATCGATTCCCTCGTAGCCGAGGCAGAATCATTGGTGCAGAAAGGCGTGAAAGAAGTTATGCTTATCGCACAGGAACTTACCTACTACGGCCTCGATCTCTATAAGAAAAGAAAACTCGACGAACTGCTCAACAGGTTGGCCGATGTAAAAGGACTCGAATGGATCCGCCTGCATTATGCCTATCCCAATAAATTCCCGATGGAAGTGCTCGATGTAATGCGCCAGAGAGATAACATCTGCAATTACCTCGATATGCCCCTGCAGCATGCCAGCGATAACATGCTCAAAGCAATGCGCAGGCAAAGCACACGCGCCGAAATGGAAGACCTGATCGCAGCTATCCGCGATAAAAATCCGGGCATCTGCCTCCGTACCACCCTCATCACCGGCTTCCCCGGAGAAACAAGAGACGACGTCGAAGACCTGAAGGATTTCCTCGAAAAGCAACGTTTCGACAGAGTTGGTATCTTTACCTATAGCCACGAAGAAAATACTTCCGCTTACGACCTCGAAGACAATATCCCGGCCGACGAAAAACAACGCCGCGCACAGGAAATCATGGAAGTGCAACAGGAAATAAGCTACGAAAAGAACCAGGAAAAAATAGGCCAGACCTTTAAAGTCCTGATCGATAAAAAAGAAGCAGGCCGCTACCTCGGCCGTACCGAATTTGATAGCGTAGAAGTGGATAATGAAGTGGTAATTACAGCCGACAAAAAACTGCCCGTGGGCGACTTTGTTCAGGTGAAAATTACAAAAGCCTACGACTACGATCTCGAAGGCGAAGTAGTAGAGTAGACGATAGATGATAGATTGTTGAATGAGAGTTGGATTTGTTTTTAATGCTACAGATTAAGAATTGATGTAAGATGGGAGATGCAACAACACAGCAGCGTATTAAAACAGAGTGTGAGTTCGTACCTTATAGCCATACAGGGTACTTTTCGGCTATCATGCTTGACTACGTAAGCCAGTCGCCGCAACTGCGGCCTTTTTACGAACACCTTCCCGGTAAGGAAGGCGTTCGCGAAGTAATAAAACAACGCAGCACTTTCCCGTTGAACAGGAAGGTGCTGGTAAATACGCTTACCAGTCAGTACCAGGGCCTGCCCGTAGCGCCGGCGCTGGAAACAAACCTGCAGTTATTACTAAACGAAAATACCTTCACGGTAACCACTGCACACCAGCCGAACATCTTTACAGGTCCGCTTTATTTCATCTATAAGATCGCCCACACCATTAAGCTGGCGGCAGAACTGAAACAGCAATTGCCCGGTTTCAATTTTGTTCCCGTCTATTACATGGGTAGCGAAGATGCCGATCTCGATGAACTCGGCTCCATCACCATCCAGGGTAAAAAATACGAGTGGAAAACAAGCCAAACAGGTGCCGTAGGCCGGATGAAGGTCGATAAGGCCTTCCTTGCACTCATCACCGAAATGAAAGGCCAGCTCGGCGTATTACCCCACGGCGATGAGATCATCAGCCTGTTCTCAACTTATTACACCTCCGGAACCTCCATCCAGCAGGCAACGCTGGGTGTGGTAAATGCGCTCTTCGGCGAACACGGACTGGTAGTGCTCATCCCCGATGCACGCGACCTCAAACAGCTTTTCATTCCCGTTATAAAAAACGAACTGGAATCCGGCTTCTCTCATAAAGCCGTTACCCCAACGCTCGAAAAACTGGCGGAACATTATAAAGTTCAGGCCGGTGGAAGAGACATCAACCTCTTTTACCTGCTCGAAAATACCCGCGAACGCATCGAAACTGATGCCGCTAAACCCGGCGTTTACTTCGTGCAAAGCGGGAAAACCTGGAGCCAAAACGAGATCCTCGAAGAACTGAACACATTCCCCGAAAGGTTCAGCCCCAACGTGATCCTGCGTGGCGTATTCCAGGAAACCATTTTACCCAACGTCGTATTCATCGGCGGTGGGGGAGAGCTGGCCTACTGGCTCGAACTCAAACAGGTCTTCGCCGCAGCAGGTGTCCCTTACCCCGTATTGTTGCCCCGCAATTCATTCGGACTCATAGACGCCGCCGGCAGAGCGCATTTCGCTGAAACAGGTTTGCCGCTCGTCATGATCTTTAAGTCTATGCACGAACAAATGAATGAAATTGTTCGCCTGCATAGCAATAACCAGGTTTCCCTGGAAACCGAACTGGAACAATTGAACCTGCTTTACCAGTCCATAGCGCAAACCGCGGCTACAGTCGACCCTACCTTGCAGCAGCACGTACAGTCGCTGCAAACACATGCCACGAAAAAGCTGGAAGTGCTGCAGAAAAAACTGGTCAAAGCCGAAAAAAGAAAGTTCGGAGAAGAAAAACACCGCCTGCAACAGGTGCACGAAAAACTGTTTCCGGCAAACAGCCTTCAGGAAAGGGTCGAAAATATGGCCTCCTGGTATGGTTTGCTGGGAAAAGACCTTGTAACAATATTATTACACCACTCAAAAGGCTGGGAACCCGCTTTTGGCATTATTACTGCCGGATAAGGCCCGTTGCATTCTATGCAACCGTTTAACTACCTTTGACGTTTGTTTATTAAAACTATTAAGTTTTGCGATTTACCGAATTCAACTTTCATCCCTCCCTCCTGGAAGGTATTGAAGCTTCTAATTACGAAACTGCTACCCCCGTTCAGGAGCAGGTGATCCCACCTATCCTCGATGGTAAAGATATCATAGCCTCCGCTCAAACAGGTACCGGCAAAACCGCCGCCTTCCTGTTGCCGCTCATGAACAGGCTCATGGAAAGCCGCAACGATAACTCCGTTAGCGCCATGGTGCTCGTGCCAACACGCGAACTGGCTATCCAGATAGGCAAAACCCTCGAAGGGCTTTCCTACTTTACCGATATCAGCTCCATCGCCGTTTATGGCGGTAACGATGGCGACAACTTCGTAAATGAGAAAAAAGCCATGCGCAACGGCGTCGACATCATCGTATGTACACCCGGCCGTATGATCGCTCACCTCAACATGGGATACGTTCCTTTGCAAGGCCTCCAGTTCCTCGTCCTCGACGAAGCCGACCGCATGCTCGATATGGGATTTGTCGACGATATCAATAAGATCATCTCCTTCCTGCCCGCAACAAGACAGTCCCTTTTATTCTCGGCCACCATGCCGCATAAAATAAGACAACTGGCCAGGAATATCCTGAAAGATCCTGTTGAAATCAATATCGCCATTTCCAAACCTCCCGAAAAGATCGTTCAGCGCGCTTTTATCGTATACGAAACGCAGAAGCCGGAACTTATCAAATACCTGCTCCGTAACACGCCTTTTAAAAGGGTGGTCATCTTCTGCAGCCGCAAACAGAATGTAAGAGATCTCACAAGGGAATTGAAAAAAGCCCAGTTCAACGCCGGCGAAATGCACAGCAACCTCGAACAATTGCAGCGCGAAGAAATCCTCGCCCAGTTTGTACAGGGACAAGTACCTATTCTCGTAGCAACAGATATCCTTAGCCGCGGCATCGACATCGATACCATCGACCTGGTCATTAACTACGATGTGCCAAACGACGGCGAAGACTATGTTCACCGTATAGGCCGTACCGCACGCGCCGAAGCCGATGGCGTCGCCTTCACGCTCGTAAGCGAAAAAGAAATAAACCGCTTTGCAGGTATTGAAACGCTTCTGGAAAAAGAGGTGGAAAAAGGTGTCGTACCCGAAGAATTTGGCGAAACTCCCGTATATGCCCCACGCCGGCACAGCCGCAACAGGGGTGGAGGACGAGGCTATGGCAACAGGTACGGAGGTGGCAACGGAAAGAAAAAGTTCTATAAGCACAAGAAAAAATAATAGCCCGGCTTTAAAGCCAGGCTATTCATAATATATCAGGCCGGTTATATCGGTGCAGTTGCATCAAACCGGCCGTCTTTTTTTAAGCAGGCCGCCAATCAAACTATTTGGAACCGTCAAACGCATTAGGCCAGTCATTGGCCAGCTTACCCGCCTTCTCCAGTACAGCATCATTCATAGCAGTCTTATAATCCTGCATCTTCTTCGATACATGCTCATCAAAGCTGCCAACGATCTGCGCTGCCAGTAAACCCGCATTCTTGGCGGCATTCAGCGCCACCGTAGCTACCGGTACCCCGTTCGGCATCTGTAATATCGACAGGATCGAATCCCACCCGTCAATAGAATTCGACGACTTAACAGGCACGCCAATAACAGGTAAAGTGGTTACAGCCGCAACCATACCTGGCAAATGAGCCGCGCCACCAGCTCCGGCAATAATAACTTTCAGCCCCCGGCCAGCAGCCTGCTGCGCATATTCAACCATCCGTAAAGGCGTCCTGTGCGCCGATACTACTGTTAATTCAAATGCGATATCAAACTCCTCCAGTACCACCGCAGCATCCTGCATGACCTTCAGATCACTATCGCTACCCATGATAATGCCCACAACGGGCTTCCGGTTCAACAATGACATATCAGCTAACTATTTTAATTGTGTTTTTAATTTTATTCGCCTTGTGCGTCAAATCAATACGCTCACGGCTTAAAATGGTGACATGCCCCATCTTACGGCCAGGCTTGGTTTCCGCTTTGCCATATAAATGAACAAACACATTCTCCATCTTTAATACTTCTTCCAGACCCTCGTAACGCGCAGGTCCACTAAAACCCTCAGCCCCCACCAGGTTTACAATAGACGCAGGTAAAATAGGCTGCGTATTACCCAACGGATAACCCAGCATAATACGCCATAACATATCATACTGGCTTGAATAATTCCCCTCTATCGTATGATGCCCGCTGTTATGAACACGCGGAGCCGTCTCATTCACCTGCACATCATCATTGATATCAACAAACAACTCTATCGCAAAAATACCCGGACTGTTCAACGACTTCACCACGCGCAACGCAATGGCTTCGGCACGCCATAATATTTCACGCGGCAGCTCGGCAGGACTTAAATGGTAATCCAGCAGGTTCAGCACCGGGTCAAAGAGCATCTCGGCAGGAGGATAGATAGCCGTTTCTCCCTTATCGTTCATGGCGATAATGATAGCCAGCTCCTTTTTTACAGAAACCATCTTCTCCAGCACCGAAGGAGCGTCAAACCCGCTTGCCACATCGCCTTCAGCCTTTATGATCTGTACACCCTTGCCGTCATAACCACCTTCGCCAATCTTATGTACCGCCGGCAGGAACGAAAGATGTTGCCGTAAAGCAGCCTTATTCTCAGTGATCACAAAAGCAGGAGTAGGCACTTCACTGGCCTTATAAAATTCCTTCTGGGTGATCTTGTTCTTGATGGTACGGATCGCCGAAGGACGCGGATAAACCTTTACGCCTTCCAACTCCAGCTTTTCAAGGGCTTCCACATTCACCGCCTCTATCTCGATAGTAATGGCATCCAGATCCTTACCAAACGCATACACTGTATCGAAATCCTTAATGTCGCCTTTGACGAAATGATGGCACAAATGTGCTGATGGACAGTGCTCATCATTCTCGAGAACATATGTCTCTGCCACATAATTGGCGCCTGCCTGTAGCAGCATCCTGCCTAACTGCCCTCCCCCTAAAATGCCGATTTTCATCCGTAGATAGTTTAATGAAATTTAAGAGGCGAAGATAAGAAGCCGCATGCAATCTGTCCATAATTTATGACATGGGGAACCCTCGGTAACTTAAAAACGGATCGCCGGAGCGCAACAATGAAAACCGGTAGCCGATAGCGATCTCTGGTAGCTGCAGCAATAACGACAGCCCTGGCCGTCCGCAGCTTTACTGAAAATATGGTCATTTTAAGTGAAAATGCGCTTATCCCTCCGCAGGCAGATATGCTACATTTATATTCCTGGTGCTATGAATAGATAATAGACACATCCTTCACAACGAAAACAAGTCATCATGAAGCAACAGCGCTGGACAAAATGGTCCGCAGCAATAACAGCAGGTTTATGGTGTAGCGCCGCTGCAGCCCAAACACAGCAGCCGTTGCGCGATTATCCCATTCAGCCCGTTGCTTTTACCAAAGTACACCTGCACGACCATTTCTGGGAACCCAAAATAGAAGTGAACGCCAATGTCACCATCCCCTATGTCCTCGAAAAATGCCGCGAAAAATACAACAAATTGCAGTTTCAACCGGTAACAACCACCGCCCTGCGTATCGAATTAAAACAACCCGAAACGCATTCCGCCGGCCTGCACGAATGGATAGTAAAATAACGAAAAGCAAAATCCCCTCCGGGGAACGGCTTCGAACAGGTGTTGGGTTCAGACCTTGTGTTGCCGCTATGGTCAGAAACAATCGATGAATGTAAATACTGATTAATTAAATACTAACTGATGAATCTTAAATGCTGCTTCGCGCTGTTGAGTACTGCTGTGCTCGCTGGCAATATCGTTTCAGCCCAGCAACAGGCTGTCTTGAAAATAAACGACGGCGTTGTTAAAAACACAGTCGCCCCAAGCCTGCACGGCATCTTCTTCGAAGAGATCAGCCATGGCGGTGAAGGTGGCCTCTATGCCGAACTCATCCAGAATCGTGGATTCGAAGAAAGCCGGATTCCCCCCGGAACAGTAGTCGAAAACGGCCAGATCATTCCCAAAAGAACACCACACTACAATATGAATGGCCAAGCCACCGACTGGACAATGCCCTGGCCATATACATCCGACTATCCCTACTGGCGCCTCGAAACGGCACCCGATGCTAAAATCAATATTCAGTTAACGCAGCAACAACCGCTCAACAGCGCTACCCCGCGTTCCCTGAAAGTAAATATCTCCAAACGCAGCTCCTCCGGAAAAAACAGCCTTGTCAATGAAGGCTTCTGGGGTATCAATGCGCAAAAAGACGCTGTTTACAACCTCTCTTTCTATGCCCGTACCGATGCCGCATGGAAAGGACCGCTTACCGTACAACTGCAAACAAAAGCAGGAAAAGCAATAGCAGCATATACTTTCAATGATGTAAAAGGCGCCGCCTGGAAAAAATATACCTGCACCCTCGTTCCCTCTGAAACCGACACCGCGGCCGAATTCGCATTTCATTTCGGCAGCACAGGAACCGTTTGGTTCGACTTTGTTTCCCTTTTTCCTAAAGAAACATTCCGCAATCGCCCCAATGGCCTGCGCAAAGACCTGGCAGAATACCTCGAAAGCCTGAAGCCTGCCTTTGTACGCTGGCCCGGCGGCTGCTTTGTAGAAGGGATAAACATCGAAAGCGCTCCCAACTGGAAAACCGCGATAGGCCCCATCGAAAAACGCCCCGGCACTTTCAGCGTATGGTCCTACTGGTCCAGCGACGGCTTCGGTTACCACGAATACCTGCAATTCTGTGAAGACATCGGCGCCAAAGCATTATACGTCTTCAATGCCGGTGTATCCTGCGAATTCCGGAGCGGCACCTTCATCCCTGACGAAGAATTACAGCCCGTCATCAACGACGTGCTCGATGCCATTGAATATGCCGTAGGCCCCGCTACCTCCAAATGGGGAAAGGTCCGTGCAGCAAATGGCCATCCCAAACCGTTCCCGCTGGAATATGTCGAAGTAGGCAATGAACAGCATGGCCCCTTTTACGCCCGCCGCTTCAACCGCTTCTACGATGCCATCAAAAAGAATTACCCGCAAATAAAAATAATAGCCTCTATGGGCATCGGCGATCTCAACCGCCACACGCTCGACAGCATCCGCGTAACGGACTATGCCGATGAACATGCCTATAAATCAGCCTGGTGGGCCTTCTCCAATTACGATCATTTCGATCGCTACAAAAGAGGTGACTACGATGTGTATGTAGGAGAATACGCCACCAACGCCGGCGTAGGAAAAGGCAATATGCTGGCAGCGCTGAATGATGCAGTATATATCATGGGTATGGAAAACAACGGCGATCTCGTGAAAATGTCCAGCTACGCACCGTTGTTCGAAAATACCAACACCCGCCACTGGCCCGTAAACCTCATCAACTTCAACGCCGGCAACAGCTTCGCACGTATCTCGTATTATACCATCAAAATGATGAACGAACACCGCGCCGATGAAAACCTGCCCGTATCACTCCAGGTAATTCCCGCAGCCACTAAAAAGAACAAATTCGCCGGCGGCATAGGATTGGCCACCTGGGATACGCAAACCGAATACAAAGACATAGAAATAACGCAAAACGGTCAACTGGTCTACAAAAGCGATTTCGCACAGCGCCCCGGCGAATGGCAACCCGTTCGCGGCCAATGGGAATGGAAAGACAGCGCCCTGGCACAAACCGCCGAAGGCGCCCAACTCCTGAACATTCTGAAAGATAAAAAATTTGAATCCTATACCCTCAAACTAAAAGCGCGCAAACTATCCGGCTTCAATGCCTTCATGATCCCCTTCGCGATCGGCGAAGGAGAAAGCTACCTGAGAGCGCATATCGGCTCCTGGATCAACCAGAACTGCGTTTTTGAACTGGTTTCCGGCGAATCCGTTGCCGACGTCACCCGCCAGAAACGCCTGCCCCAACCCATAGAAACCGGCCGCTGGTACGAGATCTCCCTCGAAGTAGGCCCCGAAAAAGTAGACTGCTACCTCAACGGCCAGCTCCTCATGAGTTACACCGAACCACCAAAACTGGTAGCCCTCGCCGGCCGCGACAAACAATCCGGCGACCTCATCATCAAAATGGTAAACGCCTCCGGCGAAGATTATAACACAACGCTCGAACTTCAAAACACCAGCTTAACCGGCACCGCCACCGCCTGGACGCTGGAAACCCCAACCCTCGAAGCCGAGAACTCCTTTGCTCATCCGGAACAATACAAACCGGTAAAGCAAACCATAACAGGTATCAGCGGCAAAAAATTCTCTTACCGTTTCCCCAAATACGCAATTACCATATTGCGCGTGAAGTAAAACGAAAATCCGGAAACCCCAACCTTTTCCTCTTTTCGTAACCCGTTATTCCGCATTTCGTTAACCGCGGCACCCCGCAACAGGCCACCTTTGCAGGAAATTTAACTCGCAACGATGAATATGTGTCGCATCTCTCGCATCCCTTTCATTAAAATTTTCACTCTTTTACTCTGCATTTTTTCCCTTTCCTCACTGTCTCTGTTCGCTGGTGAAGAGGAAAATCTCGAAAAAGGAATGATCACTGGCCAGGTAACTACTGCTGATAACAGACCCGCTGAAGGTGTGACGGTTCGCTTAAAAGGCACCAACAAAGTGTCTCTTACCACCGAAGCCGGCTTCTTTAGCTTCAAAAACCTCGAAGCTGGTACGTATGAGATCGAAGTAACCCTCGTAGGGCATGCTCCTGTATCTAAAACAGTAACACTGGCTACCGATGCCAAAAAGAACAATATAAACTTCCAGCTGGGCGTTTCCCAGGTTGAACTGGAAGAAGTTGTCGTTACTACAGGTGCCAACAGGTATAAAATAAATACAGTGTCTCCCAGCCTGCGCTTGCAAAGCTCTGTACTGGAAACGCCCCAGAATATCCAGATCGTAGGATCTCAGATCCTCGCCGATCAGCAGGTATTTGACGTGGTAGACGGTATCACCCGTAACGTAAGTGGCGTTACCCGCCAGGGCCACTGGGATAACCAATATGCCAATATCAGGATGCGCGGTTCTAAACTACCTGCTTTCCGTAACGGCATGAACATCGAAGCTTCATGGGGCCCTACAGCTGAAGACGCTTCTATGATCGAACGTATCGAATTCGTAAAAGGCCCCGCCGGTTTCATGCTGGCAAACGGTGAACCAGGCGGTTTCTACAACGTGGTAACCAAAAAACCTACAGGTATCACCAAAGGAAGTGTTTCCGTAAGCATGGGTAGCTTCAGCACGTACCGCACGGCTGTTGACCTCGACGGTAAACTCAGCAAAGACGGCCGCGTGCTCTACCGCCTGAATATGGCGGCACAGCAAAAAGACTTCTTTACCAAATACAACTACAGCAACCGTTACGTGTTTTCTCCTTCAGTGAAATACCTGATCGACGATAAAACTTCTGTAACGTTTGAATATACTTTCCAGGGCTCTAAATACCTGGCTAACGGTAACTACTCTTTCTCTCCCAAAGGTTTTGCCGATCAAGGTATCGCCAACGACTTCTTCTATGCCGACCCCTCTATGGAACCAGGCAAACTCAGAGATCACAGCGCTTACGTGTACCTCGATCACAAGATCAACAGCAAATGGAACATGCACGCACAGGTTGCCTACTTTAACTTTGCAATGGTAGCCAACAGTACCTGGTTGAACTATATGACCGCTGCCGGCGATATGCCCCGTTACTGGAGCATTGGCGACGAAGCAGGTGAAAACAGGTTCGCTCAGCTCTCATTCAGCGGCGAAGAAAGAACCGGTTCTATCCGTCACCGCATCATGGGTGGAGTTGATATGGGTAACAAGAAATTCTGGGGCGACTTCCGCACGCTTAAATCCAATATAGCCCTCGCAGGCGGAAAAGCGTTCAACGTGTACAACCCCGCTTACGGTATCCCTATGGATTCTTTCCCTAAGATCGATCGCTCTCAGGACGTAAGAACGCGCGCCGGTGGATCTAACTATGTAACCGTTGTCTCTTATGGTTCAGCATATGTTCAGGACGAATTAGGCTTCTTCAACGATAAACTCCGCCTGTCTTTAGGCGCCCGTTTTACGTATGCTGAAACCGTTGGTAAAACCAAAGCATCCGATATCAAAGACAACGTCTTCTCTCCCCGTATCGGCCTCAGCTACTCTATCGATAAACAAACTTCTGTTTACGGTTTATACGACCAGTCTTTCGTTCCCGTTTCCGGTACCGATTGGGAAGGCAATGCCTTCAAACCTATAAAGGGTAACGATCTCGAAGCAGGTATCAAGAAAGAATGGATGGGAGGCCGTTGGAGGTCAACTGTTTCTGCCTACATCATCAAAAGGCAGAACGCTCTGGTGGCCGACCCCGATCCTAACCACGTGGTGAACGGTGTAACCTTCCAGGCACAGCTGGGCGAAACCAAAACAAAAGGTATTGAATTCGATATGGCCGGCGATATCCTGCCAGGTTTAAGCACCAATATCAACTACGCTTATACCAACTCTAAAATTACAAAGGCAACCGATAAAAACCAGATCGGAAACGTTACTGCTAACACGGCAGCACACGTTACCAACGCCTGGTTGCAATATCGCTTGCAAAGCGGTGCGCTCGAAGGCTTCGGCGCTTCAGCAGGTATTCAATGGCAGGCCGATCGTTATATCGGAACTACCAAAGATCCTAACTTTCCTAACTATTTCCGTGGCGACGCCGGTTTGTCTATGCGCAGAGGTAAATACAATATCTCCCTGCTCGTAAACAACGTATTCAACAACCTGAAACTGCTCACTGCTGGCTCTATCGCCAACCCAACTGCAGCACAAACCGCCAACTTCGGAGCCGTTACTTATTACTCTTATATCGTAGAAGCAAGACGCAATTTCCGTATGACCATTGCGTATAACTTCTAAACTTATAAACACCTCTTTCTCTTAACCTGCTCTCCGGTATCACGCCGGAGAGCAGGTGTTTTTAAAAAAGTATCCATGGATAACAAAAAAGCTGGTAACGTAAAAGCCGCCCCTAAAAAGAAGAAGTCAGGCAAATCGCTCTTCCGCAGGGTCAACGACTTCCTCCACCTGTGGCTGGGATTGATAAGCGGTATTATTATCGTTATTGTAAGTGTTACCGGTTGTATCTATGCGTTTGAAAAAGAAATTAAAAGTGTTACCCAACCTTACCAGTTTGTAAAAACGGAAGAAAAACCCTACCTCCCGCCATCACAGCTGAAAGCAATGGCCGAAAAATATCATTTCGGCGCTAAAGCAGGTAAAGGCCTTAATAAAATTGCAGGCATCCAATACCCTGGCATTGGAAAAGCAGCGGTGGCTACTTACAGAGACAAAAAAACAGGATACATGATGATCTACATGAATCCTTATTCCGGTGAAGTGCTCAAGGTAAAAGCCCTGGAAAAAGACTTCTTCCGCATCATCCTCGAAGGACACTATCAGCTATGGCTGCCCCGCGCCATAGGCCAGCAGGTCATCTGCTGGTCTGTGGGTATCTTCATCATCCTGCTTATCTCAGGCATTATCATGTGGTGGCCCAAAAACCTGAAAAAAGCCAACAGGGATAAAAGCTTTAAGATCAAATGGGGCGCTTCTTTTAAAAGAGTGAACTACGATCTGCATAATGTGCTTGGCTTCTACGTATGGGTACTGGCCTTTATCCTTGCCGTAACAGGAATCTACTTCGGTTTCAAATGGGTGCCTAAAACAATCTACTGGGTAGCCTCCGGCGGTAAAACAATGCCGGAACGAAGGGAAAAGGTCTTTTCCGATACTACCGTTCTGTTAACTGCTGCTGCCATCAAAGCGGCAACTTCTCCGGAAGATAAAGTGTGGATGCAAATGACACAGCAGTATAAAAACCAGGGAAGCTTGTTCATGAGCTTCGCCGACAAACAATCCGATGCTATAAGCGTAACCTATAACCCTTCTCAAAAAACGTATTACAAGTCTTATACACGCTATTTCGACCAGTATACAGTCAATGAGATCAAAGGCAAAAGCATTTATAATAAACCTTACGAACAAACAACAGGAGCCGAAAAGATCATCCGCATGAACTACGATATCCACGTAGGCGCCATCCTGGGTATTCCCGGCAAGATCATGATGTTCTTTGTAAGTTTTATCTGCGCCAGCCTGCCAATTACAGGTTTCATTATCTGGTGGGGTAAGAAAAAGAAGTCGAAGAAAAAAGCCGGCCCTCACAAACGTAAAGAGGTGATCTCCAGGCACGAACATGAACACGCACCTGAAAAACAGGTAGTGGCGTAAATAGCGCTTCAGAATATAAAAAAGGAGAGAGGTTGTACTTTACAGTGCAACCTCTTTTGTTTATAATCTCATTTCTTCATTAACTTTCCTCTATATCCACAAACCGGACTATTGCTTATGAAAAAAATATGGTTGCTTCCTGCGCTCTTTTCGTTCCTTTCAGCGCTTGCCGCCCCTCACGACAGCCTGATGAATGAATTGGCCGGGGAACTGAAAAGAACAGCACTGTACGACAGTCAAAAGAATCAATCAATACGGCGCTTGGAGGTTTTGTTGAAAGATACGGCAACACACGCACCGCAGGAGATCTTTGATCTCAATGAAAAACTATTTGAAGAATATAAGGTCTATAGTTATAAAGAAGCCTTCCGCTATGCTACCAGCCTGCTTGCCATTGCCTACCGCCTGAATGAACCTGCTTACATCGTAAAGGCTAAACTGAAACTGTGCTTTATCCTGCATTCATCAGGCCTCTACAAAGAAGCCTACGACTCTTTAAGCTCCATTCGCATTAACCCCGGAACAAACAGAACCCTGAAAGCCGAATGTTATACCTTGATGGGACGCTATTATTACGATCTCGCAGAATATGCCAACGATAGCTTTTTTACAACTGGTTATATCATAAAAGGTTCCGCATTCATCGATTCGGCATTGAACTATTACGACAAAAATGGTTTTGAATATGCCTATTACAGCGGATTGAAATACCTTGAACAAGGTAATACTGATGCCTCTTTCGCATTTTTTAATAAGATCATACAGGATACAGCGCTTGGTTTACACCGCTATGCAATAGCTGCTTCCTCTTTAAGTAAGGTATGCCTGATGCAGGGAAAAACGGAAGACGCAATTCAACTGCTGATAAAAGCTTCCCTGGCCGATCTCAGATCATCCACGAAAGAAACCTTTGCAATCTTTCAACTGGCCGAACTTCTGTATAATAAAGGCGATCTCCCCAATGCAGCCCTTTGTATCGCCAGTGCAGCTGCTAACGCTCAGTTTTATGGCGCCAGGCAACGTAAACTGCAGATCAGCACCATCCTCCCGCTCGTGGAAGCGCAGAAATTAAATGCCGTTGAAGCCCGGAAGAACGAATTGCTCAGGTTTACGCTTATCCTCGCCGCCCTCGTCATCTTACTGGTGATCCTTACTTTTATTATATTGAAACAGGTAAAACAACTGCGCAGGAGCCAGCAGTTGCTTACCGAGAGCCATTTGCAGCAACAGGCCATCAATAAACAGCTCGAAGGGGCTAATAAAACCCTCGCTGTGGTAAATGAAAAACTCGAAGAGGCAAATACTATTAAAGAAGAGTATATCGGCTACTTCTTCAATATGGACTCGGAATTTTTTGCCCGCCTCAATAAATTCAAAACCCTGGCCGAACAAAAACTGGCAGATAAAAAATATGACGAAATTAAATTCCTCCTCCATAACCTGCATACCAAAAGAGAAAAAGAAGAACTGCTGAATAGCTTTGACAAAGTTTTCCTGAAACTCTTCCCCGGTTTTGTAAAAGAATTCAACGCGTTACTCCTGCCCGAAGACCGGGTTCAGCTCAAAGACAAAGAATCGCTGAATACCGATATGAGAATTTTTGCCCTGCTTAGAATGGGCATCTCCGACCACGAAAAAATTGCCGAGATCCTGGAATACTCCGTAAAAACCATCTACGCATACAAAACCAGGATAAGGAATAAATCCATCGCCCCTAAAGAATTTGAAGAGCGTATTATGAAAATAAAAGGCTTTCACAGCGAATAAACTGCTGGTTTAATGGCGCCGCAGCTGGTAAAAAGCACTACTTTTTTAGTCTCTGATAATTCCATGTAAAAAAAATATATGTGTTTTTATCTTTTTGATATTCAGTTTGTTGTATAGCCCTTTTTGAACAGCCATATAGCTAATTTCTATATTTTAAGTCACTAATTTGTCGCTCCTTCCATAGGACTGTTGTTTTGTTCTATCGATTACAGCTCAAAATATGTTTAGCTATATGAAAAGGAATTATCACAGTTGCCTCTGGCTGCTTTTGTCATTTCTTCCCTTTTGCGTGGAAGCGCAGCAGCGGGTCACAGAAGTAGGGAAAGTAAAGAAAGTAACCACCGCTGCCTCGCAAATCAACCTGGAAACAGAGAATGCTTTCGTTAGAATTGAAATGTATAGCCCTTCCATTATAAAGGTTAGGATAAACAAGCGGCCCCTGACCGATCTGCATTCTTATGCAGTGACCGCTGCCCCCGCCACAAACGGTTTACACATACAGCAAAACGCCTCCACGGTAAATTTCAGCACCGACTCCTTAAAAGGAATTGTAACAAAGGAACCTTTTTCCCTCAGCTTCTATACGCCCGGCGGGCAATTGATCAGCAAAGACGAAGAAGGGCTGACTACCAGCTGGATAGGCGACCAGGTAACTACCTATAAAACTTTACAGGAAGGAGAACGCTTTATAGGACTGGGAGAGAAAACAGGAGCGCTCGACCGCAGGGGGAGTGGCTACACTAACTGGAATACCGATGCCTTTGGATACAGCGTCAGCCAGGACCCTATTTATAGCTCGATCCCGTTTTACATAGGAGTACATCATGGTTTACAATACGGGATCTTCCTCGATAATACCAACCAGAGCCAGTTTAATTTTGGCGCCAGTAACAATCGTTTTTCCTCGTTTGGCGCAGCAGATGGAGAAATGAATTATTATTTCATCTATAATACTCAGGTAGCAGGCATTATAAACAGTTATACGCAGTTGACCGGCCGTATGCAGTTGCCCCCGCTCTGGAGCCTCGGCTATCAGCAGAACAGGTATAGTTATTACCCCGAAACGGAAGTCTTGCGTATCGCACAAACGCTCCGCGAAAAAAAGATCCCCGCCGATGGCATTACGCTCGACATTCATTATATGGATGCCTACAAGATCTTTACATGGGATAAGAACCGCTTTCCCGATCCCAAAGCACTAACTGGAAAATTGAATGCTATGGGATTGAAAACAACGGTCATCGCCGATCCCGGTATAAAGGTCGAAAAGGGATATGGCTCCTATGAAAGGGGACTGAACAACGATATTTTCATTAAGTATGCCGATGGTAAACCCTATACCGGCGAAGTTTGGCCCGGATGGTGCCATTTCCCCGATTTTACTTCACCGCAAGGCCGCACCTGGTGGGGCAATGAAATGAAAGCCTATGCAAACGACGGTGTCGTGGGCATCTGGAACGATATGAATGAAATTGCTACATGGGGACAAAAAATGCCCGACAATGTATTGTTTGCATTCGACGGCCGTACCACTACGCACAAAGAAGCGCATAACGTATATGGTATGCTCATGGCGCGCGCCAGCTACGAAGGCTTCCGCAAGGCGCTGCCCGCCAAACGCCCCTTTATGCTTACACGGGCAGGTTACGCAGGATTACAGCGCTATACAGCCCTCTGGACCGGCGATAACAGGTCCGAAGACGATCATATGCTGGCAGGCGTACGCCTGGTCAATAGCCTTGGCCTGAGCGGTGTTTCTTTTACAGGTATGGATATTGGCGGCTTTACAGGAGGCGCATCGGTAAACCTGTTTATCAGGTGGATGCAGCTGGGCGCCTTTATGCCTTACTATCGGAATCATACTGCCGTAAATACCCCAGCCGCAGAACCATGGACCTTTGGAGAAGAAGCGCTGGAAATATCCAGGAACTACGTGAACCTGCGTTATCGCCTGATGCCTTATTTATACGCTGGTATCTATGAGTCTACACAAAATGGTATGCCGCTGAATCGTAGCCTGGCCATCGATTACACACACGATCCGCAGATCTATAAAGGTGAATTTCAGAACGAATACCTGTTCGGCAGATCGCTGCTGATCTTGCCCGTGGCCGGTAACGTCAACTTCGCTGCTGCTTATTTTCCAAAGGGAAACTGGTACGACATATACACAGGCTCCTTGCAGCAAGGTAACACCAGTAAACTGCTTGCATTGCAAAAGAATAAACTCCCTGTATACGCACGCGGAAGTGGTATCGTTACCATGCAGTCATTGATCCAGTCTACTGCCGAAAAACCGTCCGATACGCTTACAGTCTATGTATACAAAGGCACAGATAAAAATGAGTTTGAATACTACGAAGACGATGGCGAATCATACGAATACGAAAAAGGAAATTATTATAAACGCCTTATCTCTTTCGATCCTTCCGCAAACACTATCACGTTTTCAGCGCCCTCCGGTAATAACGCCTCTAAATTTAAATGGCTGAGGATTGTCTTTACAGGGTTCGATGCTTTAAATAAAATAACCCTGGATCAAAAGCAGCAAACAACAGACAACTTCTTTGTTTCCATGCTGGATCCCGTTTCAGCTTTCGATCCGCAGGGCAACACGAATCAAAGGGAAGGATATACAGCGCCTTCTGTAATAACTTCTAATAGCACTCAAAAAATAACCATACAGTATTAAATAAATATTTCAATACACCAGGGACTGCTTATTCTTTATCACTAATTGCCATAATATGAAATACTCATTTAAGATCCATAAACGGATAGCCTTATTGCTGGGCTGCTGTTTATTGTTCTCCGGTATAAAAAGCCAGGAGAGCAGTATACGCGTAGCCGGGAAAGTTACCAATGAAAAAGGAGCGCCCATTGAAGCCGCTTCTGTAACAATAGCCGGCTCGCAAACCGGCACAACTACCAATGCCGAAGGACGCTTTACGCTCAACGCCCGCTCCGGCGTCCTGTTGTTTATTACCTATATAGGCTACGATACCCTGAAAGTAAAAGCCGCAGCAGAAATTAATGTAGCGCTGGTTCCGGTCAGCGCCGCTCTGGAAGATGTAATTGTAGTTGGTTATGGCCGGCAACGTCGTACCGATGTTACCGGTTCTATCAGCAGCGTCTCCCCCAAAGATTTTAACCAGGGCGTTACTGCTAGCCCGGACCAGCTTCTGACAGGTAAAGTCGCAGGTTTAACGATCGTAAGAAACAGCGGCGACCCCACAGGTGGCGCTACTATTCAGTTGCGTGGCCCCTCTTCTCTAACCGCAGGTATCAACCCCTTTTACGTGATCGATGGCGTACCGGGAGCCAATATCGATTTGATTGCCCCGGCCGATATTGTCTCCATGGATATCCTGAAAGACGCATCCTCCGCTGCGATCTATGGATCGCGCGCCGCCAACGGTGTGATCATGGTCACAACAAAAAAAGGAAAAAGCGGTAAGCCCGTAGTGGCCTATAGCGGCTATGCAGCATTGGACGCTATTTCAAAACGAGTGGAAGTGTTGGGGGCAGATGAATACACAAAGTTCCTGGCAGATAATAATATGACTGTTTCAGCCAGTGAAAGCGGGCATAACACCAACTGGCAGAACGAAATTTTCAGGAACGGTATATCCCATAATCACAATATCAGTATTGCCGGCGGAAACAGCGATACCCGCTTTTCTGCCTCTGTTAACTATTTTGAGCAGGAAGGTATTGTAAAGAAAAACGATATAAAACGTTTGGTTACACGCCTGGGGGTTGAGCAGTCTTTATTCGATAATAAGGTGAGAGCCAGTTTGAACGTGGTAACAAGTAATATTCGCTCTCATCATGTCGACTATGGCATCTTTAACTACGCTGCAAGGTTTTTGCCGGTATCTCCCATTAAAAGTGATGCCGCAGAATACGAACAGTATGGCGGCTATTTCCAGGTGCCAGGCAGAACCAATTATTATAACCCGGTAGCTTGGCTCAATCAAAGAGAAGAGCCCCGTACCCGTAACATATTCCAGACTTTTGGTAAAATAGAAGCAGACCTTACCCGCGACCTCATGTTTGTAGTAACAGGCTCTGTGCAGCGCGAAATGTATGATAATAAGACCTACATGTCTATTTATAACATTAACCCCACCGCCATAGGAAAAGGATATGCAAATAGAACTGTTTATACCAACTCCGATAAAGTGTTTGAATCCAATCTAACCTACACGGCACCGTTTACCGATGAACAAAAGTTAAAGCTCATGGTTGGCTATTCTTACCAGAACACCATAACTAATGATGGATTATATGGTCAGAATAATACCTTCTCCTCCGATGGCCTTGGCCCCAACAACCTGGGCGCAGGAGGTGGCGCATCTGCCGGGCTGATCAACCCCTTCGATGGAACGCCTGCCAAACAGGAATCAACCCTGCTGGCCTATTTTGGCCGTGTCAATTATGCCTGGGCCGATAGGTACTTGCTTACTGCTACAGTAAGAAGGGATGGCTCCTCCAAATTCGGTAAGAACAACCGCTGGGCATTGTTCCCCTCCGTTTCTGTTGCCTGGAAAATAACACAGGAAAACTTCATGAAAGACCAGCGCCTGTTTAACGATCTCAAGCTGCGAATGGGCTATGGCGTATCCGGTAACCAGAACATATCGCCTTATGCCTCTCTTACACAGTACGGAACAGGCTCCGATCAGTTCCTGTATAATGGCTCGTTTATAAACAGCCTTGCGGTAACACAAAACCCGAACCCCAACCTCAAATGGGAAACCACAAAAATGTACAACTTTGGTCTTGATTTTACTGTCCTCAAAGGACGGTTATCCGGTACCGTAGAATACTACGACAAAAAGACTTCCGATCTGCTTTATAGCTATAACGTGCCTACACCTCCCTATCTGTTTAATACGCTGCTCGCCAATGGTGGTACCATGAGTAATAAGGGTATTGAAGTATCTCTGAATGCTACCGTTATAACAACCGCGCATTTTACCTGGAAATCATTCGGAAACTTTGCACGCAACAAGAATAAGGTAGGAAGTATCTCAGGCAACATCGCCAACCTTAACCTCGAAAGGGTATTGACAGGCGGCGATTATTTTGCCGGCTTTGATGGCTGGACGGCACAAACGACCAGCGTATTATTGCCCGGCCAGCCCATAGGCACTTTCTTTACCGCGAAATATGTAGGCTACGATGCCGCAGCTAAAAAAACAATCTATCAAACGCCTTCAGGAAAGCTGAAAACTTCCGACCAGCTGGAATCGCCCGGCGATTACCAGATTGTAGGATATGCCTTGCCGAAATTTACCTACGGATGGGGCAACAGCTTTACTTATAAAGGATTTGATCTTGCCTTTTTTGTTCGCGGTGTATATGGCAATAAGATCTATAATGCTTCCCGTGCCGACTTATCACGTTTAACGCAGGCAGGCGTTACCAATGTTTCTCCCCTGGCAGTAAAAGACGGCGTGTTCGAAGCGCCGGTGAACTCGAGCAGGTGGCTCGAAAGCGGCTCATTCCTGCGTATGGATAATGCAACGCTGGGATATAATGTTCCTGTAAAAAAAGGTAATGTATTTAAAAGCCTGCGCTTTTATTTCACCGGCACCAATGTATTTACCATCACGGAATACACCGGCGTTGATCCCGAAGTAAATATGGGCGGACTGGCGCCCGGCGTGGACAGCAGGAACTACTATCCTAAAACACGGTCATTCATTTTCGGCGTGGATGTGAGATTGTAATGAATATTAAAACTTTGCTACAATGAAACTAACAATAAAGAAAACGATCATCCCTGCACTTATGGCAGCAATGGCATTGCAGGCCTGTACCAAACTGGATGAAAACGTTTACTCGAATTATACGGACGCAAACTTCCCAACCACCGCTGCGCAATATGCAGCGCTGACAGGCCCCGTATATGTGGCGGCCCAGAAGTTTTTCGATAATAATTTTTACGACCTGCAGGAAGCCGGTACCGATGAATTGATTGTGCCAACAAGAGGAGGCGACTGGTTCGATGGCGGTAAATGGCGCGATATGCATTATCATACCTGGACGCCTACGCACGATCTGGTGAAGAATGCATGGGACTGGGGCTTCAATGCTATCGGTACCTGTAATAAAATTTTAACCCAGCTGCAGAGCGCACCCGAAAGCGCCAATAAAAAACTCACCCTGGCGCAGATCCGCGCCATGAGAGCCTGGTATTACTATAACATGATGGATGCCTATGGCAATATTCCGCTCGTAACAACCTTCGATCAAAATGCAGCGGCTCCTGAACAAGCTACCCGGACTGCAGTCTATAATTTCATAGTAACGGAACTGGAAGAGATAAAAGGTTCACTGCCAGCCGACGTTACAGCTGTTACTTATGGTATGCCAACAAAATGGATGGCTTTTACCCTGCTGGCCAAATTATACCTGAATGCCGAAGTGTACGTAGGTACACCCCAATGGGATAAAGCCGTAGCAGCCTGTGATAGTGTGATCGCCGGCGGTAAATACACGTTGGAATCCGATTTTACGGCGCAGTTTAAACCCGATAACGGCCCGCAGAATAAAGAACCCATCTTCTCTATTCCGTTTGATGCTGTTAAAGCAAAGGGCAACCTCTTGTTTAATAAAACCTTGCATTACGGTCATCAGAAAACATTTAAGCTAACCACTGTGCCCTGGAACGGCTGGTGTGGTCAGCCTGCTTTTTATCATAAATATGAGGCGGCGGATAAACGTATCGGTACATGGTTGTCGGGACAGCAATACGATGCCAACGGAGCGCCTGTTGTTTATAACGGCGTGAACGTGGTATTGGATCCCGATTATTTTCCCGCATTCGATGTAGGTGGCGCAGATGATAAAGGACGCCTTGCCGGCGCCAGGAATAATAAATATTACGCCGATGCCAATGCCGTAAGCAATAATGCAAACAACGACTTCGTCGTATACAGGTATGCCGATGTATTGCTCATGAAAGCCGAAGCGGTATTAAGAGGCGCAGCCAATGCTACAAAAACAGAGGCGTTAGATGCTGTTAACCAGGTAAGGGACAGGGCCTTCAATAACGACGCTTCAAAACGTTTTACCGCTACTACCTTAACATTGGCTGCTTTGTACGATGAAAGGGGGAGAGAGCTATCATGGGAAATGAGCAGGAGAACAGATATGATCCGGTTTGGTAAATGGGAAGAGGCGCAGTTGTTCAAAACCGCTAACCCCGGTGAAGCCTATAGGCGAATATTTCCCATTCCGTCCACCGCTATTGCGTCTAACCCCAAGTTGCATCAGAACCCCAGTTACTAATCATTTAATTCTTTTTTATGTATAAGCATATAGGTAAGATCTTTTTCCTGGGCTTGCTGGCTGCCTTATGGCTTGCCGGTTGCAAAAAAGAAAGTTTTGAAAAGCCCGTAAATGCCGCGTTTACGCTGGAAGCTGTCAGTGATACCGTGTTCTGGGGAGCTAAGTTTAAACTGAGCATCATTAAAACACCGGACATCAGATCTTTGAATGTGTCCCTCGTTTCAGTTGATAATAGCAAGGAGGTGTTCAAAGACACGCTGACCGATACCACGGATAGCTACTTGTTATCTAAAGAAATAACCGTACCTGCAGACGGCTCCTGGGCTGGAAAGTACATTCTGAAATTAACAGCTTCGTCTGTGAACGGTAAAGCTGAAACCGACACTGTTTATTTTAAAAAGGGTGTTGCCAATTATTACCTGGTAGGTGGATCGTCCTCAGCAGGATGGGATCCGGTTGCCGGGATAAAATTTGCAGTCTTTACAAAAGATGCAAAGCCTTTTTACGACTACTATGGTTATCTTACCAACGCTGGCGATGGGCTTAAAATATTACCCGGCAACGTGAATTGGGATGGTGGATTTGGTATGAAACCCGGAACGCCCGGGGTGCTTACCAATGCAGCAGATGCTGCTAACATCCCGGTGAGTGCCGATGGGTTTTATCGTCTCAGGCTGGATATGACGGATCTTACGAAACCGGGTTATGTACTGGTGCCGTCAAACTGGGGCATCATTGGCGACGCCACTGCGGGCGGCTGGGATAACAGCACTGCTATGACGTTTGCACCCGGAAAAGGAAATTATCAATGGACGATCACAGCAACGCTTACTGCCGGTTCATTTAAGTTCAGGGAGAACAATGCCTGGGATGTAAATCTCGGCGTTGATGCCAATACTGCCTTGAAGTACGATGGCGACAATGTATCCGTTACCGCCGGAACTTATACCATAACGCTTAACCTGGCTCCGGCAGGATATACTTATTCTATTCAAAAAAAGTAATGTATAGATGAAGTCTTGTTTTATGAATGGCATTTCAATAACAATACAGCGGCAGGTGCTCACAGGCCTGCTGCTGTTTTCAGTAACCATAGGTATTGCACAGTCCCATGACACGATCGATCGTATAGAACCGGTATGCTGGTTTACAGGTATGAAAATGCATGCTATCCAGCTTATAGCACATGGCAAAGGATTATCAGCTTATACCCCCGCTATAGACTGGAAAGGGGTAACTGTAAAAGCTGTTCATAAAGTAGAGAACCCCGATTATCTGTTTATAGATCTGGATATAACTCCTGCTGCACCGGCAGGTGTATTCCCTATCGTATTTTCCCGGAAAGGAAAGCCCGACAGGAAATATAGTTATGAGTTGAAGCAAAGGAATAAAGGAGTAAAGGCGCAGGGGGTAACCAGTAAGGATTTTATTTACCTGCTGATGCCCGACCGCTTTTGCAATGGTGACACCAGCAACGATACAATAGCAGGTATGTTCGATAATGTCGTCGACAGGAATATGCTTTCTGCCCGCCACGGCGGCGACCTGCAAGGTGTAATGAACCGGTTGGATTACCTGCAGGATCTTGGCATAACGGCACTTTGGATGACTCCGGCGCTGGAGAACAATGAAGAAGCAACTTCTTATCATGGATACGCCAACACCGAAAGTTATCATATCGACAGGCGTTACGGCAGCAATGAATTATTTAAAGCGTTAACCGATTCACTTCATGCCAGGAATATGAAAATGGTAATGGATGTGGTGCCCAATCATTTCGGCGAAAAACACTGGACAGTAGTTGATTTGCCGATGAAAGACTGGGTGCATCAATGGCCTGTGTTTACGAGGTCAAGTTTCCGCGACCAGGTAGTGCCGGACCCTTATGCCGCTGCAGCCGATCGTAAACGAATGACCGATGGCTGGTTCGATAGCCATATGCCCGATATGAACCAAAGTAATCCCTATGTGCAGCGCTATATCATTCAAAGCCATATCTGGTGGATAGAATATGCCGGTATAGATGCTTTCAGGATAGATACCTATCCTTATAACGATTTATCATTCATGAGCAAATGGCGTAAAGCTATCCTTGACGAATATCCTGCTTTTAGTTGTTTTGGTGAAGCATGGGTGCAAAGTGTAGCCAATCAGGCTTACTTTACAGGAGGGAGCAAACTGGGGCAGCCCGTTGATACGCACCTGGAGGGTGTCACCGACTTCCAGTTCCAATATGCGATAAAAGACATCATGAGTGGTAGCACGGACAGTGCAGGAGACATAAACAGGTTGTACAACGTACTGGCTTCAGATTTTCTTTACAAAAACCCTTATGCCAATGTGCTGTTTCTCGACAACCACGACATGAGCCGTTATTTCTCAGTGATCAATGAAAATGTGGAAAGATATAAGGCCGCGTTGGCCGTATTGCTCACTACCCGCGGCATTCCGCAGCTTTATTATGGAGCCGAGGTGTTAATGAAAAACCTATCCAATCCGGATGGCCTGGTAAGAGAGGATTTTAAAGGTGGCTGGCCCGGTGATCAGGTGAATAAGTTTACTGCCGCAGGACGTACAGCCCACGAGAACGAAGTGTTCGATTATATCCGTGTACTTGCTAATTATCGGAAGAATAATAAGGTGCTGCAGGATGGCCGTCTAATGCAATACATACCTGGGGATGGTGCCTATGTTTATTTTAGGTATGATAATGCAAAAACGGTGATGATAGCGCTCAATAACAGCAGCAAAGAAATAAAACTGGATGGCGAACGATTCTCAGAACGTATTCGCGGATTTAGTTCGGCCGTAAATGTTGTGACAGGCTCAAGGATAAAGGAACTGAAAACTTTTTCGCTACCTGCCAACACAACGCTGGTGCTGGAATTGCTGCAATAGCGCTGAAATTTGTTGGCCCGTTTTGAGGCATGAAAATGCCCCCGGCAAAGTCTTTTGCTTTCGGGGGCATTTTCTTTTTTGGATACCCTTTATTTCTTTTGTTCCGGTCTAGTTCGTCTCTGGTAAAAGTACAATGCGAACATGGTTGCTGTTATTCAGGAACTGGTTGGCTGTGCGTTTGATGTTTTCAGGTGTTACTTCTTTCAGGCGTTCGTATAAATACTTGACGCCCACTTTTTCATTCCGTTGAGAAGCAACGGTAAGATAGGATAACCAGAACCCGTTTTCTTTTTCCGCTCTTTCCAGGCTTTTGTTCTCTCCCGCTAAATACTTTTCTACGGTTTCCTTATCTATGCCTTGCGTTTTAAGCTTTTCAATTTCCTTGTTGGTGCTTGCAATGAGTGCTTCTGCATTGTCAGGATGGCATATGAACCGGATGGAAAGATTGTATTCACCTGACGGTAGTTCCTGCGTTGCTGCATTGGCCTGAACGGTGTACACGCCACCTTCTTCCTCTCTCAGGCGTTCCATTAATTTCATATTTAATACACCAGCCAGTGCTTTTAACTGGATATTTGCGGAGGGGCTATATTCGAATTCACCAGGAAAAGATAAGAATACGCTGGCTTTGGCTTCTTTGCCACGCACTACTTTGCGGGAAATGATACCTGAAGGAGGCTTTACGCCGGGGTGCTGCACTTGTTCTCTTTTGTTACTTGAAGGCAGGGAGGCCAGGTAACGCAGCAACAATGGCTTGATGCCCTCTGCGTCGAAATTTCCTGCAAAAACAAATGTAAAGTCGCCTGCATTGCCGAAACGTTCCTTATAAATATCGAGTGCTTTTAATGGGTTTAACTTGTCCAGTTCTCTCTCGGGCATTTTCATTTTCCTGAAATAATGATTGGCCATCACAGCCATCACCGTATCCTGGAATACTTCCTGCGCAACCTTTCCGGCATTGGCATAGGCAAATCGTTGCTGCTCTGTAAATTGTTTGAAAACAGTAGTGTCGGCACGGGGGCTGGTGAAGTAAAGATAAACAAGCTGCAATGCCGTTTCCAGTTCTTCCTTCGACGCACTTCCCGATAGTCCTTCACTTTGATCGGTGATATAAGGTGATACCGAAACCATTCTGCCATTCAGTAGCTGTTGCAGCGATTGCCTGTTGAGCTGGCCTGCACCACTATTGGCTACCAACGATCCCGCGATTCGTCCTGTGAAATAGTCCTCATCCTTCACCAGCGACAGGCCACCCGGGCTCGACGCGTTGAATAGTATCTGGTCGTTATTGAAACGGGTTGGTTTTAAGATCACCTTTATGCCATTTTCCAGGATAAGGGTAGTGATGTTGTTTTCTTCATCTTTTGCCGTAGAACGTATAACTCCCGGAAAAGGCTGTGTATCCATAAGACGAAGGCCTGTTGTGTTTTTTTCAGTATAACCTGAAGTTCCGCTTGTGTTCAGCCATTCCATCATCTTTTGTTCAGTTGGCAGGTTTGCTTTCTCCTTCTCCTCTGCCTGTATAATGATATCCCTGTTCACTGCCGAAAAGTATTTCCGGTATAATTGGTTGGCCTCTCCGGTTTTTAGTGTGCCTAATATCGTATCGGTAAGTGCATATTCATAGGCGATGCCGGGGCTGGCAGTATGGTGAAGGAAAAGCTCCACGTATTCCTTTACATAGTTGTCTGAAGGTAGTTTGTCTTGCTCGTTGTAAAGCTGTGCAATACCTGCTTTATAAAGCACTGATGCTCTTTTTAGCTCTGTGTCTGAAAAGCCTGATTGGGCGGCTTGCTGTAATATTGCCCACCATGCTTTAACTCCTTTTTCAAATTCCCCGGGTTTTGTGTGTACCGTAGCGCCCAATGCATCTAAATTGGAGAGCATTTTCCCGATGGAATAACCTGCCTGTAAAAACGGTGCGTCAGCCTGTGTTGCTATTTCATTGAAGCGATGATTCATCATGATCGACACAATCGCCCGCACAACGTTTTCTCGGTAATCTGCTTTTGTTAACAGGGAGTAACCTGTATGTTTAATGGTCATCTGTACCGCAGTACCCGTTAACTCCGGATCTGTAACAATACGGAACTGGTTTTTCCCTGTAAGCGGTATGGTATATTGTACACGCACAGGAGCATTAACCGGCGTTTTAAGATCGGAGAATAAAGCCTTTATTTTTTTCTCTATCTCGTTTTCGTTGATGTCACCTACAACTATCAGTGCCTGCAGATCGGGACGGTACCAGTTGTGATAAAATTGCTTTATTTCGGAATGCCTGAAGCTGGTAAGCACGTTTTCTGTCCCTATAGGCATACGGGATGCATAACGCGACTGGTTGAAACTTATAGGCAGCAGGATGGTTTGTAAACGTTGTGAAGCGCTGATGCCTTGCCGCTTTTCCGAAAGTATGACGCCTCTTTCTTTGTCTATTTCGCTGTCGTCGAGCGTAATACTGCCTGCCCAGTCGCGCATGATCTGCATGGCATTATGCAACACCGCCGTATCATCGGAGGCTACAGGTAGCTGGAATACGGTTTCGTCAAAACTGGTATAGGCATTAAGGTCGGCGCCAAATCGTACGCCTGCTTTTTCAAGATAATTGACCAGGCTGTTTTTGGGGAAATGAAGCGTACCGTTGAATGCCATGTGTTCCAGGAAATGTGCCAACCCTTGTTGCTCATCTGTTTCCAGTATAGAGCCTACTTTGTTGACCAGGTAGAATAGGACCCTTTTTTCGGGTGTGGCATTCTTCCGGATATAATAGGTGAACCCATTGGATAGTTTGCCTGTCCTTATATTTTTATCGAGAGGTATTGTGTCGTTTAAGTCACGACCATAAGCCTGACCATGGCAAAGCAAGGCCAGTACCAGTAGTTTCCGGATCATTTGTTATTTTTTATAAATAGTGAAATAAGGCGCTACAAAGCGGTCTGCGACGGTTGCATATGGAGTAAGTCTATAATTTTTTCATTTTCTATAATAGTCATCCCGTGACGGTCGCTGGTAATACCCTCGGTAAGGGTATAAGTATAGCTGGGTACATTGCCGTTCATTATAGTGGGAAGTTTGGCAAACCGTATATTGAAACAAGACTGTTGTAATGCCTCACCCGCTTCTATAATATGAGTGGAGATGATGAAAAGGCAGTTCCTGTACCTGGAGAATGCTGCCGTAACGGCCAGGGTGGCATCATACGCGTCTTTTACATTGGTGCCTTTGAATAGCTCATCAAAAATGACAACCATATTCCTGCCTGCGGCAACTTCCTTTGCTACTTTTTTTACACGTAACACCTCCGCGTAAAAATGACTATAGCCCATGTCCAGGCTGTCGGGAACATTAATAGAGGTGTAGATGCCATCCCGCACAGAAAAACGCATATCGCCAGCCGCTACCGGGAAGCCCATATGTGCCAGGTATAGTGTAATACCAACAGATTTCATGAACGTGGATTTGCCGGCCATATTGGCGCCTGTAAGGAACAACAGGTTTTGTTTTGCGTCCATATGTAATACATTGGGCACTGCTGCAGGTAAGCCGGGATGGCGTAAGGCCGGGGCGCTGAATACCTGCTGTGACGCAGGCAGGGCTATCGCATAACTGAACTGATGCTTCCTTGCAATGGCGCCTACCGCAATATATACATCCAGTTCGTAAATCTTTTCCAATAATAACTCCATGTCTTGCTGCATGGTATTACGTAGCAGGTGATCATAGCCGGCGGCTTTCAGCAGTGTGAGATTATTTGCCTCGTCTCCTGTTGCTATACTGGATAGCCGAGGGTCGGAAAGTATGTTTTTTACTGCACTCAATTGAGGAATATCCAGCTTGTCGGTAAAGGCATACAGGGAATGCACTGCCCGTATAGTGGCCTGAAGGGCCTTTAGAAACTGGCTGTATTGCTCATCATGCACCAGCAAGGCCATGAGCTTTTTCCGGAGCAGGTTTGTTGTGCAACTGAGTATGTTACTGCCGGTGCTGTTGCTCAGGTAACTTTCCACCAGGTTGAATGCTTCCTGTTCCAAAGGAAACGGAACGGCATTTTCCTGGAAATAACGGAAAACAGAGCTACGCTCATTAATAGCTGCTGCGTTGCTCAGCGGGTGGTGAAACATTTCACGAAGCAGTCTTTCGCCGCCTGCTGTTTTAACCTGGTTGAAAAGCGTATAAATGGAGTGCTGGCGATATTTGCCCATCAATCCAAGGTCTTCCAGCGTTTGTTTGTCGGTTATAAAGCTCATGACAATTTCATTTGTTGTATGCCTTCTTCCAATATGTTCAGTATACCTTCATTATTGACGATGACCATGCCATGCCGGTCGTTGGTAATGCCTTCTTCAATGGTATAGGTGTACACTGGTATTGCTCCGTTCATTTTTGTAGGCAGGTAAATAAATTTAACGTTGTCGCAGGTTCGTTTTAAAATAGCTCCTGCTTCTATGATATGCGTAGATACTACAAACACACTGTTGCGATGCCGTGCAAATCCTTCAACGATAGCGATAGTTGCCTCGCATGCATCTTTTACATTGGTGCCACGGAATAATTCGTCGAATACAATAAAAAGGTTTTTGCCCGCTGCCAGCTCCTGCGCCATCTTTTTTACCCTTAAAACCTCTGCATAAAAATGACTGGCGCCTATGCCCAGGTTGTCGGGCAGGTTAATAGTAGTGTATATGCCGTCAGATACTGAGAATGTCATTCTTTCGGCGGCTACCGGGAATCCCATATGTGCCAGGTACATGGCTATACTAAACGACTTCATAAAAGTGGACTTCCCTGCCATATTTGCGCCGGTGAGGAAAATAAGATTGCTGCCGGAACCGATGCTTATGTTATTGCGGACAGCCTTGTTCACCTGCGGGTGGTAAATCCCTTCAATGCTTACGGTAAGCGGTTGCCGGGGAAGTGCCTTAGGTAATACGAATTCCCGTTCACGTGCAACCCGGGCCACAGCAATATATACATCCAGTTGATAGATATATTTTAATATTTTTTTTATCGTATCGTGATAACGAAAACGTAGGAGTACATCAAACCCGGCAACCGCTTCAAAGCTTAATTTTTGCTTGCAATTGAGAATGGGAGCCAACGCAGGTTCGCTGAGTAATAGCTGCATCGACTCCTTTTCTGTATCGTAATCAGGTACCGGAGGCAGGGATTGTAGAAAACGACGGCATGTTTTTAATACATCGGCCAGCGCATGAACGCCTTTGATAACCTGTTGCACGGCGGCTTCCGGTGCAAGCATATGGCCTAGCTTGCCGGCCAGTGAATGATGGGTCATTGATAACCTGGAACGCTCATCCCGGTTTGCCAGGTAAGCGTCAATAATCCCGAAGTCGCCCGGTGAAAACGGGAAGCCGGCGGCGGCATCTTTAAAATGCCGGATAATACCTGCACGCCGGTTAATGGCTTTGTCATCGGATAACGGATGGCGGAACAGCTCTTCGAGCAGCGCCGCGCCACCGCTTGTGACGCAGCGGTTGAACAAATAAAATATCGATTCCGCCCCGTGTCTGCCAAAGATATTCAGATCGTTCAGTGTTTGTTTATCAGTACTGAATAGCATATTGATAGATGATAGTATTATGCCTTAATGAACAGTTACTTTCTCTTACGGCGAATGAGCAGGATGGCTGCGAAAGCTACCAGTATACCAGGCAGTACCCACAGGTAAATGATCTTCAGATAACTCACCTCGTCGGTGGTAACTTTTACAGCCTTGTCGTTTGTTTCGGCGCGATAGCTGTCAATCGGAAACTCTCCATAGGAAAGCCAGCTGAATATGCCTGTTGAAAAGAAAAAGTTGGAATTGCTGAAAGAACCATTTCTCATAAAGTCTGCATCCCCGGTTATTATAATGCGCTGTTCCTTTCCATCTTTCTTCCTTGTTAGCGCGAGCGCGGCAGCAATAGGCCCTTTTATATCACCGTCTTCTGCTGAGAAGGATACGGGGCTGAATCTTTGTCTTGGGTCTGTAGGAATAGACCCGCCGGCTGTTGCTATGCCGTCGGCAGGCCTTATAGTATTGGCTGATTCTGCATTAAACGGCTTCTTCCGGTTCCAGGTTTGTTTAGGATTACTCAATAGCAATGGTTCAATGATAAAATCGCCTCCCTGCTTATAGGTTAAACCCGATACGCCGGGCATCTGCATCAGATCGGCCAGGCTATCTGTCCGCATCTTTTCAATATAGCCGGAAAAGGAGCCCGCTTTGGCAGTGAATAAAGGTTTTATCATGTCGGGAGCAAAGTCTTTATCAGACTCTATTAGTTTCCCTTCCATCTGTGCTACGCCAAGTTCATCAAGTAAAGGTTGCAACACTTCACGGCTCTCGGGTTCACAGGTGATAAGAAGGTTGCCCCCTTTGTTGATATACCGTATTATCCGCTCCAGTACAGCCGGCGTGAAGGCTAGCCTGGGATCGCCAATGACCAGTGTGTTAACACCATCCGGTACGTCACGACCTTCCAGGGAAACGGTGTCTACATCAAAGCCCTGGTTGATCAAAGCATACCGGAAGCCTTTGGCAGCGGCGATCTTATTGTACTCGCGTTCCGATTTTTTGAAAATATCTCTTTCCAGGTTGCCGGTAAGAAAGGCAATCCTCGGTAGTTTGGCCTGGAGCAATCGTTTGAATGCCGCTGCAACTTCCGTATCGCCTGGCCATACGAACTGGTCGTCGTAAATACGCAGGAAAGTACTTTTGTCTTTGTATTTCAGCTGCATTACAAAACGGTTTAATTCAGGTCTCAGGTCAATTATCTTACGGATCTCTTCCGGTGATAATACCTTTTTCATAGATACGCCATTGGGCTTCGTTACCTGGATGGCTATTTCTTTGAGTGTTTTCCCCGGGTAACTCCTTAAGGTACCCTGGTCGTCGATCGTACTGTCGTAATAATTGACTGCTTTATGTATGATAATATTGTGATGTTCTTTAAATCGCGTATATCGTTCCCATGTTGAAGCCACTATATTGTAAGCGTTATCAAAGCCCATCATGGAAGCACCGCCAATTACATTGTTATAAGTATATACTTCCAACGGTTCTTTGCCCAGCTCTTTAACGATTTTTTGAACATTGGGAGCTACCGTGTTTTTCTGGTTGATTGTAGCATCATAGTACCCAATCATTCCGGGTAAGGCACCTATATAACCTGCCACAATACCTGTGACGATAACAGCGCTATACCTGCCTATTTTAACAATAGCTGGTTTGGATTCCATGCCGGACTTTATTTTATAGATACTTAGTCCCAGGAACATATAAATGATGGCAAGGAAATAAACGGTGTCTTTGGTTGTGATAAGGCCATTCAGCATGTTTTCTGTCCGCCCCGACAGTGAAAGTAAATAGGTGATATCTCTCACGAAATCCATGCCCTGTCCAATAGTGCCTACATAATTCAGGAAAGCGATCATTACAAAAGTGCATACTGCCGCTACCAGTTGGTAAGTGGTGAGACACGACATGAATAGTCCAATAGCCGAATAGGCGCATAACAGCAGGTAAAACCCCAGCAGGCCGGCCATCAGCATGCCTTTGTCTGGTGCTTGTATCTGAAAAATACCCGTGGTAATGAAAATACCAACGATAGCCAGCAGGAACAAACTATACAGCATCATTGCGAGATATTTGCCCAGTATAATTTCCCGTACTTTGATGGGGGAGGAGTATAACAGCCGGATGGTGCCGCTGGAAGTTTCACGGCTTATCAGCCCCATGGTAAGAAGTGGAATATACAGGTACAGGTTATTCATGATGCTTTTGAATAAGCCTCCTTTGCCGGTGAATACACGAGACATAAGCTCTTTAATGAAATGGAGCCTGAAGCCGCCCATTTCCTGCTGTGAAGCTATGTTTTGAATTAAACCGAAATAAACTGTACCGCTCTGCACTAAAAATACAACCAGTACAAACCAGGCAATAGGCGAATAGAATAAGATGCGCAATTCTGTCCGCGCAACGCTTAATGTTGTTTTCATTAATGATGAGATTGAGGATTTTGACTGGATAATTGTTTGAATATTTCGTCGAGCGCACTTTTGTCGAGACTTATCTCCCTTAATCGCCAGCCTTTTTGAATACTAATGGCCACTACTTTCTCCGTGATATCCTGGTCCCCGTTGAAATGAACGCGAACCTGTCTTTCTGTTAGGAATGCTACCTTGGTAACGCCTGGTATTGCTGCCAGTTCGGCGGCAGATGGCGGGTTTTCCAGGTGTATCAGCATACTATGGGGTTCTACATAGTTGTTGAAAGCGTCCATGGTATCGGAGAACACGATCCGCCCGTTTTCTATCATTTTAATTTCCTTGCAAAGGATCTGTACTTCCGGTAATATATGCGACGAAAAGATGACGGCCCTGTCGGTGGCAATTTCTTTGATAAGCGATCTCACTTCAATGATCTGGTTGGGATCGAGACCATTGGTAGGCTCGTCAAGTACTACCAGTGCGGGGCGGTGAACAATAGCCTGTGCAATTCCCACACGCTGGCGATAGCCCCCTGATAGATTACTGATCAAACGGTTACTGAAATGATCGATACCACAGCGTTCTTTGGCTTCTTTAACTGCGGGTTTCAGCTTTTCTTTCGGCACCTGGCGCAAGCCGGCGCAATAACGCAGGTACTCGTCTACCGTGAGGTCCATATACAGGGGTGGCGTTTGTGGAAGAAAACCTATCTGCTGCTTAGCCAGTTCGGGCTGCTCACGAAGGTTGATGCCGTTGATAAAAACATTGCCTTCGGTTTGATTGAGTGCGCCGCAGAGAATATTCATGGTCGTTGATTTGCCTGCGCCATTGGAACCCAGCAAGCCCACAATTCCCGTATTGCCAATCTCCATGTTGATATCACGGATGGCCCAGGCGCTGCTGTATTTGTGCGACAAATGTTCAAGTTTTACAATACTCTTCATTTTATGGATATATCTGTTTAATAACTGTCGGTTAATATAGACATGGCAATAACAGGCAGGTGTATAACACCTGCTGTAAGCAGCTTGCTTAGGTGGCTTTAACCTGCCTGTTACCGGTAAATAGTTTGCCTAGGGGTTATTTACAATGTCGGGGTTCGCATCTGTGACATTCCTTGGGATTTTTAAAACAAGACGTTCAGGAAGTTTTAGCTGGTAGGTAGCGGTGGTGCCATCTGCATTGTACATGGTATGAGTATAGCTTTCTCCTGCAAACAGCGGATCGGCTGCAAGCCGGCGCATATCGAACCAGCGGTAACCTTCCATTGCAAATTCGCGGGTACGCTCATCTACGATGAATTTGATGAGGGCAGCCTGGTTGCCGGCTACGGGCGCAGGCACTGTTGCGTCCGCAACAGGCATCCTGTTTTTACGAAGTGTTTCCACAGCCGTAACTGCTCCACTCAAATCATTCAGCCTTGCCTTGCATTCTGCCTGTAATAAGTATAATTCCGGTAGCTGTAAGCCGTACCGGGAATAGCTTACACCATACTTACGCAGCCTGCCGTTGACGTTGACTGTAAAATCAGGGTTCCTGTTTGTATAAAATAATAACCGGAAGTCGCCGGGGCTGTATAATGCCGCAGCCCTGGCGCTGAGTACCAGCCCGTAGCTGCTGATCTTGTTATAAAATCCGCTGTTGAAAACTTTTGATAATACGGCTTCTTTAAGATTGTTCATGTCCTGCCCCGGTGAGTTGGGGCCCGACATGTTGTTGATGGGCATAAAGGAGCCATTGGGCGCAAGCGTTTCATTGTAGTTGTATAGTATGGTTTGCCCGTTGGCTGTTACATCTTCCAGGGCTGCATTCAGCAAAGGGAGCGCGTCGTTATACCTGCCCATGAACAGGTATACTTTGCCAAGTATTCCTTCTACCGCAGGCCTGGACATGCGTGTTACAAAGGGTTGTATCCTGGGGATAGCAGCAAGCGCTTCTGTAAGATCTTTTATGATCATATCATAGGTTTGCTGTAATGTGCCTCTTGGGAATGAACTTTGGTTTACATCGGGCTGCGTAGTGTACCAGAAGCCGGGATCAGATGAGGCGGTTGAAGCATTATACGGCTTGCAATAGTAGTTGGCCATGTTGAAATGTGTCCAGGCACGGGTAGCCAGTGCTTCGGCACGTATTGCTTTCTTTTGCGCTTCTGTTCCTTCCGTGGAATTCATCACTTCATTAATGATCTTATTAAGGGTGTACACTCGTGTCGAGTGATCCTGCAGCGCTCCCGCTACCTGGTCGGGAGTGGCGTAAATAGTATCCTTCCATTGGAATAAAGGGACCCGGAATATATCCCTGTTGATAAAATACTGCGTTTCTGCTGCAACGTCGTCACCCATCAGCATAGGCTCCTGCCAGCCGCCATCATAGTTGTTCAGGTAAAAGGCCGGATCATTCATCAGTTTACTGTAATCGTCGGTTGTTTTAGCAACCAGGTTGCCCAGCGGCACTACCTCCAGCCAGCTTTTTTTACATGAAGAAAACAGGAACAGTATGAATAAGGAAGAAAGAATGAAATTCTTCATTGTTGTAAATTTTAGATAACTAAAATGTAAGATTTATACCCAGGCTATAATTGTGAGCAGGTAAGCCTGTTGACCTGTCAGGATCTATACCCTTGTTATTCTTTGCCCACAGCAGGAAATTGGTGGCTTGCCCGTATATGCGCAGACTTTGTATCTGCAGCCGCCTGAGCAGCACCGAAGGCAGGTCGTAGCCTAATGTGATATCTCTTATTTTCAGGAAAGAAGCGCTGATCACAGTTACATCTCCTTTTGTATAATAGTCGATGTTTCTCCGTGAGTAACTTACGCCCTCATTGGCTACAAAAGAAGGGATGTCGGTAGTTGCCTCATCTCCCGGATGTTTCCATCTTTTTGTGAAATAAACAGAATAGTTCGAGTTGGTGAAACTGGGATTGGATGCCAGTCGTCCTGTATAAAAACTGTTCAAGACATTGCGCATTACACCACCCAGGCTGTAAACCGTATTAATGGTCATGGATATACCTTTGTAGGAAAGCGTATTGGTTAACCCTCCGCTATAAGGAGCCCGGCTTGTGCCCATATAATAAACATCATCGATCGTTGCTACAGATGGATTTTTGCTTACTGTTTTGTCTGCCAGCTCTATCTGCGGATCTCCCATGTCGTCCAGCCCGGCGTAACGGTAGGCAAATACCGGCGACATACTGTAGCCGGCAGCATAACTGCCCGATATCCTGAAACTGGCGGTGTTCATGAATGCCGCTGCTTTCGTATACGATACCAGTTTGTTTTTATTATATGCCAACGTTAATGAAGTACTCCAATTGAAGTCTTTGGTTCTTATATTCTGACTGGTCAGCGAAACTTCGATGCCTTTATTCACCATTTTGCCAATGTTGCCTGTTACGGTGGAAACGCCTGTTAATGGGTTTGACGGGCTGGTTCCTATAAGATCGGTAGTCACTTTATGATAATAATTGATACCACCGGAAAGCCGCCTGTTAAGAATAGAAAAGTCCAGTCCCAGGTTTATAGTTGCTGAATTCTCCCATACCAGCTTGTTGTTGGCAACCTGGCTTACGGTGTAAGCGTCACCTGCGGCCAATGGCGTTCGGTCCGAAGGTACAATAGCTCTTAGTACATCGTACTGATACGATCCGGCGGCATAGGGTGAATTTCCTGTAATACCATAGGTGGCTCTTATACCAAGGTCATCCACCCATTTAACAGCTTTCATAAAGTTTTCCCTGCTTATCTGCCATTTGGTACCCACGCTCCATACCGGTTTGTTTTGTGTACTTACATCACTGCCGAACATATTGCTGTGATCTCTCCTCCAACTGCCGTCAATGCTGTATTTGTGATCAATGGTATAATTGGCTATCACGGAATAGGAATTGAACCGGCTGTAAGTCTCCATCAGGCTGTAAGGGTTGCCCCAATAATAGCCATAGCCGGGAACGGTACCTGGTATCCCGTTTCTCATATTTATGATGTCGAGTGTGGCATAGGTACCCAGTGCTTCATTATATCCTTCCACCATATTGCTGGTACGCATGCCATAGGTTTCGTCTGCTGCCTGACCTGCCTGTACCGACAAATGATCACGTCCGTGGCGCAGGTTGGTTTCGAACACCAGTTGGTTACGGATGGTATAATTGCGCTGGTCATTGGTGCCGGTCATATAGGCGCCCCCAGTAGTTGGGTAATAATAAGTAGGTAAGCCGCCGGTAGCAGAAGGTACTGTAAGGTCAACTATGGTTTTGCGTAGTGCCAGTGCTTTATTGTCTGTATAGTTTTTGGTAGTGCCCGGTGCTTTCACATAGCCGTAGGTGCCCATGAAGCTTAGACCTTTTAAGAGTTTAACCGTAACATTGGCAGTAACATTCATATGCAGGTTATTCCTGCTTGAATGTGCCAGGTTTAATTCGTCGAGCGGGTAATAATCCAGATTGATAAGGCTCCTGTTTTGATAATCCAGCCGCAAGGAGTCGTTATACCTGTCTACCAGGTAATTGACAGGCAGGCTTTTCCCGGAGGCATCCTTAAACAACTGGTATGGAATAAAGTCGTTGCTGATTGTGATAGCGTTTTTACCGCTGTTCACCCTGTTGATGAGCGAGGTGCTGACAGATACCTTGACCTTGTTGCCTGCGTTTATATCCTGGCGGAAATTGAGTTTGTAGGACTGGTTTTTCTCGCCGGGTATATTCGACTGTTCACCTGTATAAGCCAGTGAGCCATAAAATGAATAAACATCGTTTCCGCCTGAAGCAGAGATGGTATGGTTGGTAGTGAAAGCGGGCCGGAACCAGAGATCTTTTATCTGGCCAAGATTGTCAATAGAAGCCAGGCTGTCCAGGCGCCTGTTGGCCTCCTCCTTGCTGATGATGCCACGATATTCATCATATAATACCTGGTCGTGCGGTGCTACTACCGAATACGTCATGGCAGGCCATGGATTGGTTTCAGGATCAAAAACTTCCCTGGCAGCCTGAATGTATTCACGGCTATTCATAGTTCTCTGGTAATTGAAGTCTGGCTTGCCGCTGTAATTGATAAAGCCATTATAACTTACCGTCAGCCGCTGGTTCTTTGATCCCGACCGGGTGGTGATCACGATCACGCCGTTGGCGGCCCTGGAGCCCCAGATGGCTGCTGCCGCTGCATCTTTCAGTACGGTGATATCTTCAATATCGTCAGGGTTAACAGAGCTGAAATCCGATACCGGGATGCCATTTACTACATACAATGGTTCAGAGGAAAGGCTAACAGTGGAAACACCCCTGACCAGGCTTTTCCTGGTAGATACGGCATTGTTATAATTGATACTATACGCCGACATGCCGCTGTTGCCAGGGGCAACCTGTAATCCGGCTACCTGTCCTTCCAGGCGTGCTACAATATCCATGGTTGATACACGGGCTCTCACTATTTGCATGTCCGGCTTTTCAAATGCTCCGGAAGCTCTTTCTTTGTTCAATACCTGGTAGCCTGTATTTACCTGTATTGCTATTTCATTCAAAACGGCTACTTTGTTCCTGGCTACGACAGTGATGAAATTTTGTCCGCTGATTTCCATTTCCACTGGTTCTATATTCACTGCACTGATCAATAGAATTGCATTGGGATCTGCACCCGGTAAAACAAATTCGCCATTATCATTTGTTACGGTAGCCCTGGATATAATAGAGCCTGTTTTCGATCTTACCCTTACTAATGCGCCTGATACAGGTCTGCCAGATGCATCTGTTAGCCTGCCCCGGATATCTCCGGGAGGTGTAGCTGCCTCCGGTGGCAGCAGGCTTAAAGCAGGCGCCGCCGTTTTTTTATAAATAATGATAACATTCTTTTTGATAGTATAGGCCAGGCCTTTGGGGGTAAGACATTGGTCCAGTACTTCGGTAATGGATGTTTCCTTTACATTCAGATTCATACGCCCGGCCTTTTCAACCAGCGCATTGTCTATCATAAATTCATAACCTGTTTGTTTTTTGATGATCTCACACACCTGCTTCAGGCTGAGATCTTTTCCCGAAACCGTCACCCGTTGCGCAAGGGTCCTGGCAGAGAGATGAAGTGAAAAAACAAACATGAAAAAAGCAGTTAGTTTCATGATGCGTATTATTTGTTTTACACATCGGGCTTTCTCAGGCCCGTCAATAAGCAGTAGCATTGGCTTCCGCCCGGGTAAGGCATGGCCAGGTACAAGTAAATTCATACTTTTGTACAGTTTTGGATTTTTACGATAATTGATTTTCGAACGAAGTTGATCCATCGGTAATCCAGATCTTCCGGGCGCTGAGTACGAGTCAGTGCCCTTTTTTATACAGGATGCCGGCCGAAATTTGTCTAGCTTTTCATCATATGCAATTGTATTGGTATTGGTGAATTATCTCGTTCCGGGTATTACAACTATTCTTTTTTCTTCCACTTTAAAATGAACTGCGTGTGTTGCTTCAAGTACTTCCAACAGGTCGCCAACATCACTCTTGCGTGAAACAACACCATCAAAATAGACTTCAGGCACAGCCGACTGGTAAACGATAGCTACATCATACCAGCGGGCAACCTGGCGCAGTATCGATGACAGGCTGCCATGATTAAACCTGAACTCGCCGTTTTTCCAGGCCAGTACTTCCTCCAGATCTGGTGTAGATACCTGCAGGTTTGCGGTTCCGTTTGTTAAAGATGCTTGTTCTTTGGGCTTCAGTAATTTTTGTGCTCCGGCAGCTTTTACAAGCACCTTTCCTTCGACAAGGGTAGCTGCAATTTTACCTTCATCTTTATAAGCCATGATATTAAAGGCGGTACCTAATACCTGTACATCGAGGTTACCCGTTTTTACAATAAATGCAGCGCTTTTGGGGGCCACTTCAAAATAGGCTTCCCCATCCAGCTCTACGCTGCGTTCTTTGCCTGAAAAGGATGCCGGGTATTTGAGCGAAGAAGCGCTGTTTAACCAAACATTGGTGCCGTCTGGCAGTAATACGCTGAACTTGCCGCCGCGTGGTACTTTAAGTGTGTTATAGGCTACCGCAGATGTGTTGCTGTTACCTGCCTGGTATTGCAGCCTTCCGCCGGAAAGATTAATGATCTGTATGCCGCCATCATTGGTGAGCTTGCCGTTGCCGGCAGTATCCAATAGAATGGTGCGTCCGTCGGAGAGCGTAAGGGTTGCCTTGTCTGAAGCCGGTTTTATTTTAGCCATAGCTCCCGGTTGTAACGGTACTGGCTTGTGCTGCCGCAAAATAAATACGCCGGCGCCCGCTATCAGAAGTAAGACCGCCGCTGCCCACCAGCGCAACATAGGAATGCGTGGAGCAACCTTGCCGGCATCTTTTGGGTCTTCCCCGCGGCTGATGCAAACCTGTTGCAGTATTGCACGGATCCGTGTATCGGGTATATCGGCCTTTGGCTCCGGACCTTCATAGAGCTCATCGAACATCAACCGGAGATCATTGTCATGATGCCCTGTTTTTATAAGGGCTTCCAGCTCCCTCCAATCCTGCACTTTGCCCTCGTTGGCGAGGAATTGCCGCAGCAAAATATGAAATCTGGTTTCGGTCATATATACTTAGACGTATGAAGAAATTGCAGGTATTAGTGCCGGTAAAAATTATTTTTCCAGCACCTGCAGCAATAACTGTATTACGGGTACTGTTACCAAAGCATCCGGGTAATAACTGCTTAAATAAGTACGGATAGATTGCAGGGCTGCGGACATGTGTACCTTTACCGTATGTTTGGAAATAGACAGTTCGGCTGCAATTTCTTCCTGTGAAAGCCCTTTGATCCGGGCAAGCTCATATACTGCCCGTTGCCGTTCAGGTAACGATTCAATGGCCCTTGCCAGCAGTTGGGTAGATTCATTGTCCCTTACTTTGAAATCTGCATCGTTAACCGGCGCAGCCGCAGCGGATACTTTTTTATAGGCTTCTTCAAAATCCATTTTCCGTACCTGGTCAATCACCAGGTTGCGGGTCATGGCATTGATATAACTGTTCAGGTATTGGATGGGCTGTAACGCTTTTCGTTTCTGCCAAAGGCGTAAAAATACTTCCTGTACAATTTCTTCTGCTGCTTCGGGGTTTTTTAGAAATAATAAGGCTGTGCCGTACACTCTTTTACGGTATTTGTCGAATAGTACCGCAAAGGCATACTCGCTGTCGCGGGAGAGTAATTGCAACAATTCTTTTTCTTCAGGAACATGTTCAGGCATCAGGTAAACAGTCAGTTCTATCTCCTAAAGATAAGCAGTTTGCTGGTTATGCCCTTAAGTGCTTAACGAAAGCTTATTCAATGACGCGGCAGTAATGCCGGCAATCTGTTGTATGTTTAAGTACAATCAACAGACGAGCAATGGATACATCCAGAAGAGACTTTCTCAGGAAGGCGGCGTTGTTATCAGGCGCAGCCGGGCTTTCAGGTATTTTGCCCGAATCTATTCAAAAAGCGCTTGCTATAACGCCCCCAAAAAACAGTACTTATCTCGATGCGGAACATATCGTTTTCCTGATGCAGGAAAACCGCTCCTTCGATCATTGTTTTGGCAGCCTCCGCGGCGTGCGTGGCTTCGATGATCCAAGGGCTATCAGTTTGCCCAGCCAATATCCTGTCTGGCTGCAAACAAATAAAGAAGGGCAGACCTTTGCGCCCTGGCGCCTGAACATGAAAGAATCCAAAGCCACCTGGATGAGCGGCTTGCCACATTCCTGGGAAGACCAGGTAGATGCGCTGAATAATGGCAAGCACGATCAGTGGCTCAATGTCAAGCGGTCCGGCAATAAAGCTTATGCCGCCATGCCACTTACATTAGGTTATTACAACAGGCAGGATATTCCCTTTTACTATGCCATGGCCGACGCGTTTACGGTATGCGACCAGTATTTCTGTTCAGCACTTACCGGTACCACGCCCAACAGGCTCTTTTTCTGGACGGGGAAACTAAGAGAAAACGAAAATGATCAGGCCCGCGTAAGGAATGGGGAAGTAGACTATAATAAGAAACTGAAATGGACAACGTTTCCCGAACGCCTGGAACAGGCAGGTATCTCCTGGAGGATCTATCAGAACGAACTAAGCCTGCCTTCCGGTTTTAAAGGCGAGCAGGATTCCTGGCTCAGCAACTTTACCGATAACCCGTTAGAGTGGTTCCAGCAGTACAAGGTAGAGAAAAAAAACCAGGACCTTTCAGGCATTGAAAAGAACCTGCACGAAAAAGCCTTTACCACAAACAAGAATGATCCCAACTATAGAGAATTAACCAGTATGCAGTATAACGACGGCGATACTGTTCATTCCCTCCAGGTACCCAAAGGCGATATCCTGCACCAGTTCAGGCAGGATGTGACAGATAACAAGCTTCCCACCGTATCCTGGCTTGTGGCGCCTGAAAAGTTTTCAGACCATCCAGGTGCACCATGGTATGGCGCCTGGTATGTATCCGAAGTGCTCGATATTTTAACACAAAACCCCGAGGTATGGAAGAAAACCATCTTCATCGTAAACTATGATGAAAACGATGGCATCTTCGATCATGTGCCGCCATTTACCGCGCCGCAGCCGGGCAATCCTGCTACAGGTTTTGTTTCTAAAGGCATTGATGCCGCTATCGAGTACGTGTCGCTTGATAGTGAGTTGAAATATAATACCTCAAGACATGCCCGTCAAAGTCCGGTAGGGCTGGGGTTCAGGGTGCCTATGATCATAGCTTCACCCTGGAGCCGCGGCGGATGGGTAAACTCCCAGGTTTTTGACCATACCTCCTGCCTGCAGTTCCTGGAGCATTTTCTGGCACATAAGGGGTTTGCGGTAACGGAAGATAATATCAGCAGCTGGCGCAGGGCGGTTTGTGGCGATCTTAGTTCGGTCTTCCGGCCCTATAAAGGCGAAAAGATCCACCTGCCGGAGTTTCTGCCCAAAGAAGAACTGCTGCAAACGATCCACCAGGCGCAGTTTCGCGATATTCCCGGCGGCTTTCATGCCTTTACGCCGGAAGAAATAAATGCGGTGCAGCAATCCGGCATTCGTTCCGGCCTCCTGCCACGGCAGGAAAAAGGTGCCAGGCCATCCTGTGCCTTGCCTTACGAATTGTATGCCGATGCGCAGTATACTGCCGCTTCCGGCACTGTTGCCATTCGCCTGGAGGCTGCCAATACTGTCTTTGGATCGAAGAGCGCAGGCGCTCCCTTCCTGGTATATGCGCCGGGAAACTATAAAACAGACGACGGCAGTTCGTTCGAAACTGCCCGCAACTGGTCTTTTGCCGTAAAAGCCGGTGAAGCCATTACCCCGCAATGGCCCCTGGCTGCCTTTGAACTGGGACGTTATCATTTAAGCGTTTATGGCCCCAATGGCTTCTACCGCGCATACAGGGGCGATGCCGGCGATCCTTCCCTGGAATGCTCCGGCTCCTACGACCTTCATGGCAATAATGCAGGTGATATAATGGTTTTACTGCATAATACCGCCGATATACCCTATACCATACACCTTAAACAGTACGCCTATGCCGGGAAGCGGTTTTCCAGGCAGTTGCAGCCCGGTGAATCACATACGGTACGCATTGCTTCGCATAAAACCGCCGGCTGGTACGACTTTGCCATTGTGGCCGATGGTTTCCCATTCTTCGAAAAACGCTTTGCCGGAAGGGTCGAAACAGGCCGCCCTTCCACCAGTGACCCGCTGATAGGAGGGGAACCCGACGGCCGGCAATAGCGTTTTGGTGCTTCCCGTGCAGAAAATGCTGTACGTTTGCGCCACAAAATGATTAACGATATGAAGAAATTCCTGGTAACGGTTGCCTTGATCCTGGCTATAGGCCGTTCCTATGCCGATGAAGGTATGTGGCTGCCGCACCTCCTGGGCCAGCAGGTGTATAACGACATGGTGAAGAGAGGCCTCAAACTCTCTAAAGAACAACTGTATAGCATCAATAAATCATCCATCAAAGATGCTATCATCATCTTCGGCGGCGGCTGTACCGGTGAAATTGTGAGTAAAGAAGGGCTCATCTTTACCAACCACCACTGCGGTTATGGCGCTATTGCTGCTGCCAGTACCGTTGAACATAACTACCTGCAGAACGGCTTCTACGCCCGTTCCAAAAACGAAGAGATCCCTGCCGCAGGCTTATCGGTTCAGTTCCTGTTAAAGATCGAAGACGTTACCAAAGAAGTGGAAGACCAACTGAAAGGCCTCTCCGGCGATGCACGTCTTCAAAAGCAAACGGAAGTGCTCAATGCAGTGAATGCCCGCCTTGCCGATCCTTCAAAAAGCATAGAGGCACGTACCTATAGCATGTTCAAAGGCAACCAGTTCATTGCCTACATCTATCAGCGTTTTAAAGACGTTCGCCTGGTAGGTAATCCGCCTGAAAGCATTGGCAAATATGGTGGCGATACCGATAACTGGGAATGGCCCCGTCATACCGGCGACTTCTCTATCTTCCGCGTTTACACTGCTCCCGGGGGCGCTCCTGCCGACTATAGCGTGAACAACGTGCCCATGACGCCTAAATATTCCCTCCCTGTTTCTATCAAGGGACTGAATGATGGCGACTACTCCATGATCTATGGTTATCCCGGCGGCACCAACAGGTACGAAACCTCTTATGGTGTTAAACTGTCTACCGATATCAATAACCCCTCACTGGTTGCGCTGCGCGACGTACGCCTGAAAGCCATGTTCGAGGATATGAAAAAAGATCCTGCCATTAAACTGAAGCTGGCATCCAGCTATGCAAGTATCGCCAACTACTGGAAGTTCTTCGACGGCGAAACCAAACAACTGCTGAAGCACGACGTGTTTGGTCAGAAACAAAAAGCCGAAGCTGCTTTTACAGCCTGGGCACAGGGTAAACCTGAGTTTCAGAATGTATTCGCAGACTATGCCAGGATCTATGATAAATGGCGTCCTTACGCCAAACAAAGGCAATACCTGACCGAAGGTATTCTGGGCTCTCCGCTGGCAAATACGGCTTCTGCTTTTGCGCAGTTCGAAATGGCTTTGAACAATCCCAACGTCGACAAACAAAAGGTGACAGATGCTGCTCAAAAAGCAAGAACTGCTTTCCTGGATGCTGAGAACCAAAACAGCGACCGTAAGATCCTGGCGGCAACGCTCATGATGTATTATCATGATATCGATAAGGCACAACATCCCGCCGGCTTCTTCGAAGACCTGCAAACCCGTTATGGAAGTCTTGATGAAGAACAGACCTACAAAAAATACGCGGCTTATGTGTTCGATAATACCTTCCTGCTCGATGACGCGAAATGGAAAGCATTTATAGCCAACCCTACAGCTGCCGCTTTACAGGCCGATCCGGCTTACCAGTACGCTGCTACTTTCGTTAGAAACTACTCTGCAAAATATCAGCCCTTATACGCCAGCTTCATGAACCAGAACAATGAACTGGGCCGCCTTTACCTGAAAGGTGTAATGGAAATGGAAAAAGCTAAAGTCCGTTATCCCGATGCAAACTTCAGCATGCGTGTAAGCTACGGTAATGTAAAATCGTACACGCCGCGCGACGCCCTGTTCTGTGATTACGTTTGTACCATGAACGGCGTGCTGGAGAAATATGTTCCCGGCGATTACGAATTCAACCTGCCTGCCAACCTGCTGGAACTGGCGCGTAAAAAAGACTATGGCCAGTATATCGACAAGAAAAGGAACGACCTGGTAGTATGTTTCATCACTACCAACGATATCACCGGCGGTAACTCCGGTTCTCCTGTGATCAACGGAAAAGGAGAACTCATTGGCCTGGCTTTCGATGGCAACTACGAAGCCCTCAGCCACAAAATGGCTTTCGACAAAGACCTCAACCGCACTATTTGCGTCGACGTTCGTTATGTGTTATGGTGTATCGATAAACTCGGTGGCGCTACCAATATCATCAACGAGTTGAATTTAGTGAAGTAATAAAAGTTGTGTCCGGTAATACCGGGTATAAAGTATGCTTACAGGGCTGATCAGCAATGGTCGGCCCTGTTGCTGCTTCATTGCCTTATCGCGATATGGGCATTGTAACACCTGTTACCTGGCAGGTAGGGTAATTAATACCAACATTGTAATCCTCGCGCCTTGCAGGTGTGGAGATATGGGTATTGTAGCCCTTGTTATCTCGCAGGTATGGTAATGCAGGTGTGAGTAATCCTGGTTGCTGGTATGGTGATGCCTGCTATTGCAGGCAATTGCCAATGGAAAGAATTAATGTTTTTTGGCAGGCGCATGTGCTGAAAAAAAGTCATTCAGCTTGCTGATCAGCTCATGAAACCGGGTTGGTTTCGATATGAAAGCAGTGGCGCCCAGTCCTAGGGCTTTGTTTTTGCTCAACTCGTCAGAGGAGGTGGAGTAAATGGCAACAGGAACCTCCTGCAGCCTTTCCTGTTTGCGTATTTCGCTCAGGCATTGTAAGCCGTTAAGCCGCGGCATATTCAGGTCCAGGAAAATGTAATCGGGTACAGGAGCGGTATTGAGCAGCGCAATGGCTTCGGCGCCGTCGCCGGCAAAAATACAGGTATAGTTATCCAGCATCGTTTTCTCCATCGCGGCGGAAAACAACTCCTGGTCATCTGCATCATCATCAACAATCAAGCACAGGATGGGGTGGACATCTGTAGTCAAGTAAAGCCTTTTAATAAAATTAACAAAATCAGGGCGATTGTCAAAATCGATTCAATTCCTTTATTTTTACCCCGTTGTCGGTACCTTTACCTTCAACAATTGCCATATTTAATATCAAATCTGTAAACAATGGAAACAACGATTGCTGCCAGGAACAGCGCAGTCCAGGATGTCGATTTCCTGCCGCTTGAAGGAACCGATTTTGTGGAATTCTATGTAGGAAACGCTAAACAATCAGCACATTATTACATGAGCGCTTTTGGATTCCAGGCCCTGGCATATGCCGGCCCCGAAACCGGTGTAAAAGATAAGGTCAGCTATGTAGTCCGCCAGAACAAACTCACTTTTGTTTTAACCACAGCATTAAGAGCCAATAACGAAATCGCCGATCATGTGTACAAACATGGCGATGGCGTGAAATTCCTTGCATTAAGGGTACAGGATGCTGCAGACGCCTGGGAACAAACCACCAGGAGAGGCGCCGAAAGTTATAAAACGCCGGAACTGATGCAGGACGACCATGGTAAAGTAATCATGAGCGGCATCCATCTTTATGGCGATACGGTTCACCTGTTCATCGAAAGAAAAGATTATAACGGGGTATTTATGCCGGGTTTTGTAAAATGGGAGAACAATAATTTCAAACCTGCTTCAACAGGCCTGCTGTATGTAGACCATTGCGTTGGTAATGTAGGCTGGAACCAGATGAACAAATGGGTGTCTTTTTACGAGAATGTCATGGGCTTCCGTAACATCCTTTCTTTCGATGACAAGGATATCTCTACCGAATACTCTGCACTTATGAGTAAGGTTATGAGCAGCGGTAACGGCTTTGTTAAATTCCCGATCAACGAACCTGCCGAGGGAAAGAAGAAGTCACAGGTAGAAGAATACCTCGAGTTCTATAACGGCGAAGGCGTGCAGCACGTGGCCATTGCCACACTCAATATCGTGGAAACCGTAACCGCCCTCATGGAGCGTGGTGTTGAATTCCTGAAGGTGCCTGCCACCTATTACGACGATCTGCTCGACAGGGTAGGACCTATCGATGAAGACCTGGAGCCGCTGAAAGAGCTGGGGATTCTGGTCGACCGCGATGACGAAGGTTACCTGCTGCAATTATTCAGCAAACCGGTACAGGACAGGCCAACCCTGTTTTTCGAGATCATCCAGCGCAAAGGCGCAAAAAGCTTTGGAAAAGGCAACTTCAAAGCCCTTTTTGAAGCTATCGAGCGCGAGCAGGCACTTCGCGGTAATCTCTAAACAGGCCATTCTAATAAATTTTTAACGCTTGCCATGCCCCCGGATTATGTTTATTGAATAATTTCGGGGGCATGAAGCGTGTTTGTGTCCTGATGTTGGCCCTCGTTATCGGTTTCTATTCCTATGGCCAAACCTCCTTTTTTGATGTTCAGCGTGCCCAGCCGCGTGTGGCGTATGCCATCCGCCTAAAAGAGGATACGTTGAAAAAACAGTTTGCAGCCGCAGGTTTGCAATGGCCGGCAAAACAGATCTATGTTCGCTCGTTTAAATACGACAGCCAGCTCGAAGTATGGGTACGCAACTCCTCCGCTGAACCCTATAAGCTTTTTAAAACCTACAAAGTATGCGCTATGGCCGGCAGCCTCGGCCCTAAACGTATCGCTGGCGACTACCAGGTGCCGGAAGGGTTTTATTATATCAATGAATTTAATCCCAGGAGTAACTACCATCTTTCCCTGGGTATCAACTATCCCAACGCATCGGACCGCATCCTCAGCGATTCGCTGAGACCCGGCGGCGATATTTATATCCATGGCAGTTGTGTAACAACAGGTTGTATCCCTATCCTGGATCCGCAGATCGAAGAATTGTATATCCTCGCCGCCAATGCAAAAAGCAATGGGCAGGATTTTATCCCGGTTCATATTTTCCCGGTTCGCTTTACCAACCCCAAAAGCATGGAATACCTGTCGAGGGTTACCAAAGACGATCAGGACCTGCAACGTTTTGCGGTAAAACTGAAAGAAGTTTTCGACTATTTCGAGAAAGCAAAGAAATTGCCGCTTATCTCCGTTAATCCCGAAGGAGAATATATAATGATGGACTAGCTTTTACGGCTGGTCTTTAGCATAAAAGAGGTCGCTGCATAGTATCACCCGGCTTGGTTGGTATTATACAGCGATTTTTATTGCTATTTATCTTCCGGTGGGTATAACCGGCCCGGAGGAGGCTTGCCCGGATGGGTGAACCAAGGGCAAAAAAAATCTTTTACGGAGAAAAATGCTGCCGGATGGGCGGGGGAAGTGGCGAGCAAGTGCGATACAAGTGCGATGCAAGTGCGATACAAGTGCGATGCATGAGCGATGTAAGTGCGGTTATAGTATACTTATGGCGGGATTGCCTACCGTAATCTGTGGTATAGTAATATGGAGTGTGAGGTGCCTGTATAGTACCACTGCCTGCGGCTGCTTTATAAAGCCTGCTGATGCAGTGTTTTTGACTACCCGGAACGGCGCTTTGCCGGCACGGGAGTTTCCGGTAAGGCGCAATTCCGGGGATAGGCTGTATTTACCTGAACAGCACCTGTACCGTTTCCTGTGTTTGCTGTATCAGTAACGGCGTTTTCCCGGCAGTCATTTCTGCCGCCTGGCCTGCCTTATAATGCCTGATCGTAAGCAGGGTAAGTCCTTTTTCCACGGAAACATCAAAAGTGGCTCCCGCAGCGGCTGCCAGCTGCTCTATCTTGTCGCTATGATCATCGAGGCATAGCTGCAGGCTTACCGCGCCGGTTTGTAGCAGGTTGGGCGTAATATTGAGTTGCGCAAAGATCTTATAGAGATTACTCATGGGCTGTTCGCCTACAAAAGAGAAATCCTGGCTGTGCAGGTGCATCAGCGCCTGGTTTTCCTTGAGCACTATTATCGGCGGCAGATTTTTCGCGTGTTTATTGCTGATAACGGTTCCCGCCAGTGAAGGATCGAGAAAGCATTTTACATATAATGGAATGCCTTTGTTCTGTAAAGGTTTGATGGTTTTGGGGTGAATCACCTGTGCGCCGTAATAAGCCATTTCTATCACCTCGGTGAATGATATGGATTGTAACAATTGTGCATCGGGAAACTGTTTGGGATCTGCATTCATCACACCTTCAACATCTTTCCAGATGGTAAGGCTTTCTGCATCCAGTATATTGGCGAAAACAGCAGCGGTATAATCGCTGCCTTCACGGCCCAGTGTGGTACTCTCATTTTCGTCTGTGCTGCCAATAAAGCCTTGTGTGATAACAGGCGCTCCCGCATCTTCTGTAGCCTGCAGTATCTTTTCCGTGGTGATAGCCCAGTCGATATTGGCATTGCGGAAATGATTGTCGGTACGGATAAGGTCCCGTACATCCAGCCATTCATTGGCGATACCTGCTTCCTGTAAATAATGACTGATAATGCTTGTGCTGAGTAATTCGCCTATACAAACCACCTGGTCGTAATAATAGTCGAAATTACGCACAGGTTTGTCGTGCAGCAGCCATTCTACCTCGGTGAAAAGGTCGGTCAGCTGCGACAGGCATTCATTGAAATGCGTAACTAGCAAGTACTTGGCAGTGGTAAGATGTTGGTTCTTGATAACGTTGAACAGGTCCAGCGCCTGTTGTTGTGCTCCCGCATAAAAAGCCTCCGCTACTTTCTCCAGCGCGTTGGTGGTTTTGCCCATCGCCGAAATAATGATCACCAGGGGGCTGTCTTTATGCTGATCAACTATATGTGCTACCTGCTTAATCCTGTCTACACTGTTAACGCTGGCTCCGCCGAACTTAAAAACTTTCATCCTTTCCTTTTCTGTTTATGAGTGATGCCCGGTTATTTCGCCAGGCTTTGGATCACGTCGTATTTGGTGACAATATGGTAATCGCCTTTTTCATCTTTGGCAAGTACCGCTCCGTTCTCTTTATGAATTAAATGGCTGAGGCGTTCTACAGGTGTGTCAAATGCCACTACCGGGAAAGCTGCTTCCATTACCGCCTGTACCTGGGCCTGTTTTATTTCAGGGTTGCTGAATAATTTCTGGAACAATCCTCCTTCGCTGATAGCGCCCAGTAAAGCCCCGTCTTTAACAACCGGTATATGCTCTATATCGTATCTTTTCATCAGTTCAACTGCTTCCAATACGGTATTTTCAGGAGCTACGGTTACCAGGCGCTTCGATTGCCTTGCATTCACGATATCCTTAAATGATTTTACATCCAGGAAGCCCCTTTCCATCATCCACTGATCGTTGTAGATCTTCGCAACATACCTGCTGCCGTGGTCATGGAAGATACATACTACCACGTCATCCTTTTTCAGCTTGTGTTTCAACTGCATTAGTCCTTGCAGGCAACTGCCGGCACTGTAACCGCAGAACAAACCTTCTTCTTTTGCAATACGACGGGCCATTACAGCGCCGTCTTTATCCGTTACCTGTTCAAAATGATCGATAACACTCATGTCGTAGTTAAGCGGCACAAAGTCTTCACCAAAACCTTCCGAGATATAAGGATGTACTTCCTTCATATCGATCTCTCCCGTACGGAAATACTTGGTGAGCAGGGAGCCATAAACATCCACTGCCCAGATCTGTATATGCGGATTCTTCTCTTTCAGGAACTGCGCAATACCGGTAACGGTGCCTCCGGTACCTGCCGTGCATACCACATGCGTGACTTTACCTTCGGTTTGCTCCCATATTTCAGGGCCGGTGGTTTCGTAATGCGCCAGCCTGTTGGCCAGATTATCGTATTGGTTGAAATGATAGCTGTTCGGGATTTCACGCGCCAGCCTCCTGGCCACAGAATAATAGCTTTGTGGATCATCAGGCTCTACGTTGGTAGGACATACGATCACCTCGGCGCCTACCGCTTTCAGAATATCAAATTTTTCCTTGGATTGTTTATCCGTAGTAGTGAAAATACATTTGTAGCCTTTTACCACCGCCGCCAGTGCAAGTCCCATTCCGGTATTGCCGCTGGTGCATTCAATGATCGTGCCTCCGGGTTTTATTTTGCCTTCCTGTTCTGCTACTTCCAGCATCTTCAGGGCCATCCGGTCTTTAATGGAGTTCCCCGGATTAAAATAGTCCACTTTGGCGAGTATGGTGCCAGGTACATCCTGGGTTAGCTTGTTTAGCTTAATCAATGGCGTATTGCCAATCGTCTCAAGTATATTATTTAACCACATGGCACAAAGATAATAGAATAGACGGTAGATGACCGAATGCCAGGGGGAGAATAGGAACAGATGTTCGTGTTTTTAATGGCTGCGGCAGGGGGCCGTACCTGTTTTTGATACGGCCCTGCTTACCGGGATAAATAGCCCGATGTTTTTTACCTACTTTTTCAGCGCCTTTTCCAGCATCGGGTCGCGGGCATTCATTACTTCATAGTAACCTTCGGTGCGCCAGATCTGGCGGGCCAGGAGTGCTTTGAGGGTAAGAAGTAGATCGGTTTTGCCGGTACCGTTCACGCTGTTGAGGTTAATGCTGTCTTTGGCTGCGGCAGCGGTAATGGCCGACCATTCCCTGGCGCCTGCGCTGTATTGTTTCGCAAAATCTGACGCATTCTTGAATGCTTTAAAGGAGGCGCGGTTTTCTACATAATAATTGTAAACAAACCGGTTGAGCGTGCCTTTCAGGTACAGCTGGTAAATTTCTTTTTGCAAGGTGGCCGTATCATAAGGTACAAATACGTCGGGTGTAATGCCGCCACCACCATATACCACCCTGCCGGCAGGTGTTTTGAAAGGGGTGCCTGTAGGTTTTGAGGTGTCGGCTTTTACCAGTTCGCCGTTATGTAAACGGTCGATCAGGTCCTCTTCATATTTCTCTTTGCCTTTGTTATACGGCTTTTGAATATTACGGCCCAGTGGCGTGTAATAACGGGCGATGGTTAAACGCAGGCCGGAACCATCGCTCAGTTGGAAGGGCTGTTGTACCAGGCCTTTACCAAAGCTGCGGCGACCAATGATGGTGGCACGGTCCCAGTCTTGCAGGGCGCCGGAAAGGATCTCGCTTGCAGATGCCGATGTTTCATCGATTAACACCGTAAGTTTTCCCGTTTCAAATAAACCGGGGCGTTTACAACGGTATTCCATACGCGGGGCTTTTGCTCCCTGGGTGTATACGATCAGTTTATCGTCGCTCAGGAACTCATCGGCAATGTCTACGGCTTCCGATAATAATCCGCCGCCATTGCCACGAAGATCCAGGATCAGTGATTTCATGCCTTTGGCCTTTAATTGCTCGAGGTTTGACATGAATTCTTCGTAGGTGGTTTCGGAAAACTTATTGATACGGAGAAACCCTGTTTCAGGTGTGATCATATATGCCACATCTACGGATAACAAAGGAATGGTGCCACGGGTGATGGCTACTTTTTTGGCAGCGCCATCCCTGATAAGGGTTACCTGTACCACCGAGCCGCCCGGTCCGCGCAACTGCTTGCGTACATCTTCGGCTTTAACAGCCTTGCCTGTAAGTGGTATGCTGTCGTTTACCTTGATGATCTTGTCGCCTACCTGTAAGCCTGCTTTAAAGGATGGGCCATTCTCTATTACGTTTAATACATTCACCGTATCGTTAAACATCTGGAATTCAACGCCAATACCCTGGAAATTACCCTGAAGCTCTTCATTGGCGGCATCCAGGTTCTTGGCAGGTATGTAGATGGAGTGCGGATCGAGGTGCGCCAGCAGATCGTCGATAACCGCATTGTTGAGGCTATCCTTGTTTAATTCGTCCACATATTTGTTATTGATAAGGTCTGTGATCTCCTGCAAAGAACTTTTCTTCGTATTCTGGAAAAAGCCGATTGCACTCCCTGAGGTTTTCTCTTTTAATTTGAACCCTAAGAACATTCCTATCGTCATTACCACCGCAAATAGTAACGGCAGCCAAACCTGCAACTTTTTACTTCCCATAAAATCGCTTCTTTGTATCTTGTTACATCAAAGCACGAATATCTTATAAATCATTTAAAGTTGGGGAAAAGGTTTGCGTGCAGGGACTTCAGCCGAACCTGAATGCAGGTTTTTGCTGCTGTTTTTGCGAAATTAAGTCGGCAAAACCCGCTAATAAACGCAAAAACCTGCTTATCTTGCAGCTTTAAATGCCAACGTTAAACAAAGAAACATGGCAGTAAAAATTATCGCCGACAGCGGATCCACAAAATGCGAGTGGCGTTTGTTGCCGGAGGGAGGAAGAGCGAAGAAGATCTTTACACAGGGTATGAGTCCTTATTTCCTGACACAGGAACAAATGGTGGCAGTAATGCAAAAGGAGCTTTTACCCAAATGCAAGGGAGTTGAAGTGGACGAACTGTTTTATTACGGTACAGGATTGGCTAACCCCGCTAATGCGAAACTGGTGAAATCGGCCCTGAAAAAGCTGTTCCCTTCGGCCCGCATTGAAGTGAACCACGATCTGCTGGGCGCCGCACGTGCGCTTTGTCAGAAGGAAAAAGGCATCGCCTGCATCCTGGGAACCGGTTCCAACTCCTGCTACTACAACGGCAGCAAGATTGTAAAGAACAGCCCGGGACTTGGATATGTATTGGGAGACGAGGGAAGTGGCGCTTACCTGGGCAAAAAAGTGATCCAGTATTTCTTATATAATACGTTCGACGAAGACCTGATGGCGCGTTTTGTTGCCCGCTTCGAAACAACGCAGATCGAGATCCTGGAAAATGTATATAAAAAACCGCTCCCTAACAGGTACCTGGCTTCATTTGCCATCTTCCTGGCTGAGAATCGCGGCCATTATATGATCGAAAATATTATTGAGGACGGCTTGAATGATTTCTTCTTTACCCATCTGTATAAATACCGGGAAAGCTGGACTTCTCCCATCCATTTTGCGGGAAGTATAGCCTTCGGTTTTAAAGATGTATTGAAAGAGCTCTGTGCTACTTATGAACTGGAGTTAGGTCGTGTCCTCAAAAATCCAATAGATGGATTAGTAACATATCATTCGTGACCCCGGGTTGCGATAAGAGGCATCGAATATGAACAAACTGAAAAGAGTTACCGAAGAACCTTCACCCTACAGGCACCTCGAGAAAATGAGTATCGGGGAATTACTGGCAAACATCAACCAGGAAGACCAGACTGTTCCGCATGCTGTCAGAAAAGCCATCCCCCAGATTGAACAACTCGTTACCGCTGTCAGCGATAAAATGCTCGCAGGCGGCAGAATGTTTTATATCGGCGCAGGCACCAGCGGGCGGCTGGCCATTGTTGATGCCAGTGAATGCCCGCCTACTTATGGTGTGCCGTACGGACTGGTGATTGGTATTATTGCCGGTGGCGATATTGCCATTACCCAGGCGGTTGAATTTGCGGAAGACAGTAAAGAACAGGGCTGGACAGACCTGCTCCAGTATAATGTAAGTGCCAATGATGTGGTAATAGGGCTCGCCGCAAGCGGAACTACTCCCTATGTGATTGGCGCGCTTGAAGAATGCCGTAAAAGAGGTATTACTACCGGTTGTATTGTTTGCAACCCAGGTAGTCCTATCGCCGATCTGTCCGACTTTCCCGTGGAAGTGATCGTAGGCCCCGAGTTCGTTACTGGCAGCACCCGTATGAAAAGCGGCACGGCCCAGAAACTGGTGCTGAATATGATCTCTACATCTGTTATGATCCAGTTGGGCAGGGTAGAAGATAACAGCATGGTGAACATGCAGCTTAGCAATGAAAAACTGATTGAAAGAGGCGCCAGGATGGTACAATCTCAATTACAGTACCTCGATTATGAGAGCGCCAGGTCGCTGCTGCTGCAATATGGCAGCGTTAAAAAAGCAGTTGACTCCAGGTTGTACTCTCTGCGCTGATAATAGCTTATTATTGCGTCCATGAAACGATTGGGTGCGCATATGGGAACAGCTGTTCTTAAGCTGGCAGTATTTGCTGCAACTTTGCTTTTAGCCGCACGGCTTCAGGCACAACAGGCAGTTGCCATTACGCCCCAACTGGAGGAACATATTTTTACATTTAAGGAAATTGAGGTCCTGCACGATGAAACGGGGATGCTGCAATGGCAGCAGATAACGGCGCCGGCAACATCTGCACGCTTTAAGCCTAATCGGGCCAGCACTCCCCAGAATACTAAACTCAATGAATACTATTGGTATCGCATTCGCATAAAGCGCGATAGTGCAGTCAATAAATCATTTCTGCTTGAATTCTTTGACCAGACGATCGATGAAATCACCGCCTATATGCCAACAGCTGCAGGCGGTTACGATAGCATTGCGCTGGGCGATCATCAGCCCTTCGGTAAAAGGCTTTTCAGACATAAGAACTTCGAATTACCTGTAACCAACAGCCATAACGGCGAAGCTGTTTATTATTTCCGTATCAGGTCGAGCCAGCTGGCCGATATTATTGTGGTATTACGCTCGGTGAACCGTTTTGTAGGATATGCGCTGGATGAATATTTTAGCTTTGGCATTTTCTATGGCATGATCCTCATTTTCAGTTTTTATAACCTGATCATGTTTATCGCTGTAAGGCAAAGACAGTATCTCTATTATGTATTGTATATATTGAGCGTAGGCCTTTATGAAATGTCTACCGATGGTATTGCCTTCCAATACCTGTGGCCGCATGCCATTCACTGGAATGAATATGCTTTTGCAGTGCCGTTGTTATGCATCAGTGTTTTTACCTTGCTCTTCACACGAAAGCTGCTGCATGTACGCACAAAGTTTCCGCTGCTCAGCACTTGTATCGAGATAGTGATCGTTGCGCGCATTTCGTTTTTCGTCATTTGCTGGTTCTTTCATCCGCAGTGGCTGAATTATAAGTTTATCGAATTTATTCCCCTGGCGCTGGCCTATTTTACAGGTGTATACATGCTGGCAAAAGGGTATCGCCCCGCCCGCTTCTTTGTATTGGGATATAGTTTCCTGCTGATAGGTTTTCTTTTAAAGTTCTTTATCATGCTGGGATATAGCTGGCTCAACTTTGGTGCTGTCAGCTATTATAGTCTGGGGTTTTGTTTTATCACGGAAATGTTCTTCCTGTCATTTGCTATCGGCGATAAGGTGCGGCTGCTGAAAAAGAAAAGAGAGCGCGCCCGGCAGGAAATGATCCGGCAGATGACGGTGAACGCACGCTTGAAGGATAACCTGAACCGCAAGCTCGAACAACAGGTAAGAGAAAGAACCAAAGAGCTGCTGGAGAAAACAGCGCTTATTGAACAGCAGAATAAGGAGCTCGCCGAGGTAAATGACCTGCTGCTGGAACAGGCGGAAGAAATTTCCCGTATGAATGCGCTGTTGGAACAGGACAATACACAGTTACGCTCCAATGTTGAAAAAGTTACCCAGGCACGTGCGTTATCTGCCCCGGTGAACTTTGAAGAATTCAGCAGTATTTACCCGGATGCCGAAAGCTGTTTCCGTTTCCTCGCTGGCTTAAAATGGAAAGAGGGCTATGCCTGCCGTAAGTGCGGGAATACGCAGCATTTTCCAGGTCATCAGCCTTTTAGCCGGCGTTGCTCCAAATGCGGCTACGAAGAATCTGTACTTGCCAATACCATCTTCCAGAATAGCAGGATCCCTATTAATAAGGCTTTTTACATGGTGTTCCTTATTTACTCCGCAAAAGGTAAGATCTCCTCTCACAAATTATCAGGGATCCTCGGAATCCGCCAAAGCACCTGCTGGACCTACCTGAATAAGGTACGTGCGCTGATGGAAGAGCGTAAAAAAGAACTCCGCCAGGCCGACGAGCACGGGTGGAGCAAACTGGTGTGCTAAATTTTTTTCCCGATAACCAACCGTATCAAAAACAAAAAATACCTAACGGCTGTTATCTTTCTGTTCACTGTATATCAGGCGTTTAGCCTTGTCGTTCTCCCGGTATTAAAGCGTATCAATAAATGCGTAAGTTATTAGTTTTCAGTATTTTATGTGAAATTTTATTTGTTTTCACCCTGAAAACCATGTTAACTTCGTATCCGAAACTTTAACAAATCTCACAGTTAAAACCGAGCGTAAAGATTGCTTGCCCCCTTCGCTGATTTTCCCTGCTTCTTTCCTTGATTTAGAACTGTGACTCAAGTACACGACAAAGCTTTCCAATTATGAAACAGAAAATTTCGCTGTTGACATCCTTCTTGCTGGCAGTTTGCTTCATGGCATTTGCGCAAACGCCTGCTTCAGTAAAAGGTGTCGTAAAAGATTCAACCGGAAATCCAATTTCCGGCGTTACCGTTCGCGTAGTAGGAACCGGTCAGGGTATAGTGACCAATACCCAGGGAGAGTACCAGCTGCGACCCGCTTCGGCGCAAGCCACCCTGGAATTCTCTTTTGTAGGTTATGAAACGCAACTGATCCCAATGAATGGGCGTACACAAATAGACCTCGTAATGCTCCAGTCCACTAGTTCTCTGGGTGAGGCTGTAGTGGTCATAGGTTATGGCGCTCAACGCAAAAAAGATCTTACCGGTTCCGTATCGGTAATATCGGCGGCAGATATTGCCAACAGGCCTATTGTAAATGCCGGTGAGGCATTGCAGGGTAAGGCTGCCGGTGTGCAGGTGACGTCCGTTTCAGGTAAACCGGGCGCCGTGCTTTCCATCCGTGTACGCGGCTCTTCCTCCATCAGCGCCGGTAATGAACCGCTTTATGTGGTGGATGGTATTCCTATGACAGATATTGCCGCTTTCTCTCCTAATGATATAGAATCGGTTTCTGTGCTGAAAGATGCGGCTTCCACCGCTATCTATGGTACAAGGGCCGCAAACGGGGTTGTGGTGATCACTACCAAAAAAGGTAAAAAAGGGCAGTCCAGGATTGATTTTACTTCCTACTTCGGCACCAGCACTCCTACCCGTAAACTGCACATGCTTAATGCCAAACAATACCAGGAATATGCCAATGAAACGCTGGGGGCCGGTACTGTTACCGATGCCATGGTGCAGGCAAACGATATCAACTGGCAGGACGAAGTCTTTAGAACAGGTACACAGCAGAACTATCAACTGGCATTGTCCGGCGGCAACGATAAAACACAGCATTATATTTCACTGGGATATACCAACCAGAAGGGTATGGTGAAGCCTGCTACCTACGAGCGCTTCAATGCCAGGGTGAACCTGAGTTCAAAAATTAAAGACTGGCTCACTGTTTCTACTTCCACATTAATGTCGCGCGAGCATATCAACGATGTTACCGATAACGCCGGTGTGGCCAGGGGAGGTGTTGTTTTATCTGCCCTTACCACACCGCCAACTGTACCCATGTACGATGCACAGGGCCGAATTGGACAGAACCCGCAAACAGGATGGGAAAACCCTTTGGGCGCTATCATTGGCAGGGATAACAAATTTCTTAACGACAGGATCGTCTCTAATGTAGGATTCGATTTCAACCTGTTAAAAGGGCTGGTCGTACAATCGCGCTTTGGGCTCGACTATAAGAATAATGACAACAAAGGTTCTACCGATCCTATTTACACACAGGCTGGCCGTAATGCCAGGGGCTCGCTAAGCGAACGTCTTTCCAAAGAACTGGTATGGCTGAGCGAACAAACCATCACCTTTACCCAAAACTGGAATAAACATAATTTCAGCGCGCTGGGTGGCTGGTCTGTTCAGGACTCACACTACGAAGAAACCTATCTTACCGCTTCTGTCATCGATTCACAATATCGCTTCAGCGACTGGAGCCGCCGTTATGCCCTGGCGCAAAATAAAACCACTGCGCCTGCCAGAACCATTAAGGAATGGGGGCTGATGTCGTATTTCGCAAGGTTCTCTTACGATTATGCCGGCAAATACCTGTTCCAGGCGAATATGCGTGTTGACCAGTCTTCTAAGTTCGCACCCGGTAACAGAACGGCTGCTTTCCCTTCTTTCTCTGCCGGATGGCGCATTTCGGACGAAGCCTTCATGAAGAATGTACGTGCTGTGAACGATCTGAAACTGCGTGCCAGCTGGGGCAAGAACGGTAACCAGGAAGGTATCGACAGCTACGACTATCTGTCATTGAACAAGATTGATCCTACCACAGGCGCCGTTGATATTAATACTATTGCACCGCAAACGCTTACCTGGGAAAAAACAACGCAAACCAATATCGGTATCGACGCAACCTTCCTCAACAGGCGCCTCACCTTTACCGCCGATTTCTATGTAAAAAATACGAAGGATGTACTGGTTAAAGTACCGGTAAGCGGCCAGATCGTATCCAGCCTGTTACTGAACAGTGGCTCTATGCGGAACATAGGCCAGGAGTTTATGCTTTCAAGCCGCAACATTGTTAAGAAGGATCTTACGTGGACAACAGATTTCAATATCGCGTTTAATCAGAATAAAGTATTGAAGATTGCCGATGGTATTGGTGAACTCACTGCCTTTGGTGAGATCTATGAAAAAGGAAATGCGATTGTACTGAAAGAAGGGTATGGCCTCGGACAGTTTATTGGTTATGTGGCTGCAGGTGTTGATCCTGCTACGGGTTTACAGTTGTATCAGGCCGGCGATGGTTCCAAGGTAACGGAGCCGAAGCCTTCAGACAGGCGATTGATAGGAAGCGCACAGCCTAAGTTTGTATACGGTATGACCAACGCCGTTTCTTATAAGAACTTTGATCTGTCCGTATTCATACAAGGTTCACAGGGAAATAAAATATACAATGGCGTGCGGGTGGAAACAGAAGGGATGAAAGATTCCCGGAACCAGAGTACAGCTATCTTAAGCAGGTGGAGGAAGCCGGGTGATGTTACCAATATGCCCGGTGTGCTTGCCGGAAGTGATAACAATGCACTCATCTCTACACGCTTCCTGGAAAACGGTTCTTATCTCCGTTTCAGAACCATTACATTGTCGTACAGGTTAGGGGAAAGCTTGATTGAAAGGATTGGCTTCAGAAGTGCATCGATATATGTATCGGCGCAAAACCTGTTCACCATTACCAAATACACCGGCTTTGATCCGGAAGTGAATTCATATGGCTCTTCCAATAATACACAGGATAACAGGAATGTTTCCTTAGGTATCGATTATGGTGCTTATCCTCAGGCTAAAATATTCCTGGTGGGTTTAAATATAGGTCTGTAAGAAAAACATGCTGAAACGCTAAATGAATTGCAATGAAAACAAATTATATTTTATATACGATCATGCTGGCGGTTGTTTTGGCTGCCGGCTCCGCCTGTTCTAAAGTGCTCGATAAAGAGCCGGTTACATGGCTGGTGCGTGAAAACGAAGATTCTACCATCACGGCAGCAGCAGCTGAAAACCTGGTGGCAGGTATTTACCTGTACTATAAAAGGGAAGCGCTTGAGTTCTCTGTTTTCGACCGGATCACTAATGGCGATGTATTGTCCGATAATAATTATGCGGGCGGCGATAACACTGCCAATATCACCCTTGATAACTTCCGGTTCAATTCGCTGAATGGCAACCTCAACCGCGACTGGCAAAGGGCTTATGAGCTGATAGGCAGAACGAATATTGCCCTGGCCCAGATCGTAGCCTGTAACGATCCGGCATTGACGGCCGCACGTAAGAGCCAGATGCTGGCTGAGCTGCGTTTCTTCAGGGCTTTCACTTATTTCGACCTGGTAAGGCTTTTTGGAAGAGTGCCGCTTATCCTGCAAAGGCCCGATGAGTCTACTTCCGAAACCCTGCTGAAGTCTACTATCGTTCCGCGTTCTTCAGTTGACTCGGTATATAATGCTATCCGTGCCGATCTTTGGTTTGCAAAAGCCAATGCCCGTGAGGTTGCTGCAGCACCCAACAAATACCTGGTATCAAAAGGTGCGGTGAATGCAACCCTGGCCAAAGTTCATGCAGCAATGCCTTCACCCAACTGGGATTCTGTAAGGTATTACTGTGATCAGACCATTCCATCATACAGCCTGGTGTCTGATTACAATTTCCTGTGGGACAACAATCATAAGAACAGTAGTGAAGCCATATGGGAGATCAACTTCTCAGGATATAATTCAGGTGATGGCGTTGGTAACTGGATTCCCTCCATTTTTGTAGGTGGCAGCATTGGCAACTATGAAGGTGGGGGATGGAAAAAATTCAGTACGCCTTCTAACGACCTGGTAGCGCTGTTTAATACAGAAAGCGATAACATCCGTCGCAACGCGTCTATTAAATTTCTGGATATCACAGGACAGTTTTCCGATGTCAACTGGCCTTCCAATAATTATCCTTTTATTGTCAAGTTCAATGATCCGCGCGATGGTACGAACGATTTTTATATGATACGCCTGCCTGACATTATGCTGCTGAAAGCAGAAGCATTGGTGAAAGCTAATGATGTTACGGGTGCTATGCTTATTGTTGCTGCTATCCGTGCCCGTGTGAGCCTGGGACCTAAAACGGCTGCCAATGCTGCTGCGGCCGAAACGGTGATTGCCAACGAAAGAAGGCTGGAGCTTGCGTTTGAAGGGCATCGCTGGTTCGATCTTGTTCGTACCGGTAAAGCAGTAGAAGTAATGAATGCACAAAAGGGATTGAACGGAACACCGCTGAATTATAATGTGCAGCCATATCGTACCATTATGCCTGTTCCGCAGCAACAGATCGATTTAAACCCTGCATTGGATCAAAATCCTGAGTATTAATAGCTTGTAATATGAAAAATACGTTGGTAACTAGTGGCCTTTTGTTGTTGTTGATGGGTGTATTCTACGGATGCAAATCGCATTCCGGTGGCAGCAAAGAAAATGGTGATGGGAAAACGGTGACCTGGCTTACGCATCCTGCAGGAAATATTCTTTTTAAAGAACAGGTGGCAGTGGCGCCGGTTGCTACAGACGGGCTGCCCGTAATTGAGCTGAATGAGGCAGAACAGTTCCAGGAAATGGATGGTTTCGGGTGTACGCTTACGGGTGGCAGCGCTTTGGCGTTAAGCCGCATGCAGCCCGCTGCCAGGGCAGCGTTGCTGAAGGAGTTGTTCGATACCTCAGGTGCCAATATAGGCATCAGTTATCTGCGTATTAGTGTGGGCGCATCGGACCTCGATGAAAAGCCTTTTAGCTATAACGATCTGCCCGCAGGACAAACCGATACGGCATTGGCCCGTTTTAGTCTCGACCCCGACAGGCGCTATCTGCTGCCTATGTTGAAAGAAATACTGGCGGTGAATCCGCATATCAAAATAATGGGCTCCCCCTGGTCGCCCCCCGCCTGGATGAAAACGACAGGCGATACCAGGGGCGGCAGCCTGTTGCCGCAATATGCCGGTGTTTATGCAAAATATTTAACGAGGTATATTCATGAGATGCAGCAGGAAGGGGTAACGCTGGACGCACTTACCGTTCAGAACGAACCCCTGCACCCGGGTAATAACCCGAGTATGCTGATGCTGGCCCCCGATCAGGCTGATTTTGTAAAAAATCACCTGGGGCCCGCATTCAGCAAAGCAGGACTGCGTACCAGGATCATTATCTACGATCATAATGCCGACAGACCCGACTATCCTATTTCCATTCTTAATGACCCCGAAGCAAAAAAATATATCGATGGCTCGGCTTTTCATTTGTATGGCGGTACCATCGATGCGTTGTCTAAAGTACATGAAGCGCATCCGGATAAGAACCTTTATTTCACGGAACAATGGCTGGGCGCGCCCGGCAATATGCAGGAAGATCTTGCTTTTCATATCCGGCAGCTTACCATCGGCGCTTCGCGTAACTGGTGTAAAAATGTGCTCGAATGGAATCTGGCCTCCGACCCGCAATACAAACCGCATACCGATAGGGGAGGATGCGACCGTTGCCTGGGAGCGGTAACGATCGATGGTGATAATGTTGTGCGTAATCCCGCCTACTATATTATGGCGCATGGTGCCAAATGGGTACGACCGGGTTCCAGACGCATTGGTTCTAACCTGCTGCCGGATTTGCCTAACGTGGCTTTCGTGACTCCTGCCGGCAAAAGGGTGCTGATCGCGTTTAACAGTAGTAGCAGGCCACAGTCTTTCTATGCCAAAATGGGCGATTTCAAATATGCCTTGTCGCTGCCTGCGGGTGCGGCGGCTACCTATCTTTGGTAGACCTGCCCGCAACAGGGCTAATTGCAGCTTTGGCAGAAGATGCGGGGGATTGATTACCTTCGCAGCCTATTATGTTCCATTCTAAGAAAAATATTATTACAGGCCGTAACCCCGTTGTTGAAGCGCTGCGTTCCGGTCAGACGATAGACAAGGTCCTGATGTTCAAAAATGCTTCAGGAGATGTGATTAACGAGATCAGGCAGCTTGCCAAGGATAACAATGTTCCGGTTCAATATGTTCCCAATGAAAAGCTGAATAGTCTTACCAATATCCAGCACCAGGGTGTTATTGCCTTTAAGGCTGCTGTATTTTATCACGATCTGCAGCAGGTGATCGACTGGGTAGTGGAAAAAGGGGAGACGCCGCTTTTTGTAATGCTCGATGGCGTTACCGATGTGCGTAACATTGGCGCCATTGCGCGCAGTGCCGTTTGTTGTGGCGCCCAGGCTTTGATCATTCCCGATAAAGGGGTTGGCGCACTCAACGAAGAGGCAATGAAAAGCAGTGCCGGTGCATTGGAACTGGTGCAGGTTTGCCGTGTAAACAGCCTGCTGAAAGCGGTTGATACGCTTCATCTGAATGGTATACAGGTGTTTACCAGTGAAATGAAAGCTGAAAAGCAATTGTTCGAACTGGATCTTACCATTCCCGGTTGTATTATCATGGGCAATGAAGAAAAGGGCGTACAGCCTTTTATGTCCAAAGCCGCCGATGCTCATTTTACCATACCTATGAAAGGAGACTTCGATTCATTTAATGTTTCTGTTGCTGCCGGTATCATTCTGTATGAGGCCGTGAGGCAACGTATCAAAACAACACCATGAACCACTCAGAACCTGTGATCATAACAGAATGCCCCCGCGACGCCATGCAGGGATGGCCACATTTCATTCCTACGGAAAAGAAACTGGCTTATCTCGCTCAGTTACTGAAAGTAGGTTTTGATATCATCGACTGCGGCAGTTTTGTTTCTCCCAAGGCCATACCCCAGATGTCCGATACCAGGCAGGTGCTGGATGCGCTGGATATGAGCGGTACCACATCAAAGCTGCTCACAATCGTTGCCAACCTGAGAGGGGCGGAAGAAGCAGTAACTTATGATAAGGTTTCGCTGCTGGGTTTTCCTTTTTCTATCTCGCCCACGTTTCAGCAACGGAATACAAACAGTTCCATAGAAGAAAGTGTTGCCAGGGTAGACGCCATCCAGGACTTATGTGTTCGCCATAATAAAACATTGGTAGTATACCTGAGTATGGGATTTGGTAATCCTTATGGCGATGTATATAACGAGGAGATCCTGCTGTATTGGGCCGATCAGATGGCTGCCAGACAGATAACTGTGATCTCTCTTGCCGATACAGTGGGGCTGGCTACTCCGGAGCAGATAAACACTGCTTTGCGAACAGTTATTCCGCGTTACCCGGCAGTAAGTTTTGGGGCGCATTTGCATAGTACGCCGGCCAATTGGCAGGAGAAACTGGAAGCCGCTGTAACAGCCGGCTGCCATAGGTTTGACGGAGCGCTTAAAGGTATTGGCGGTTGTCCTATGGCCCAGGATGAATTGGTGGGTAATATGGCCACCGAGCAAATGATCGATTACTTTCATTTTAAAGGAATACAATTGCCTTTGAATACACAGGCATTGTCCGATAGCCTCCAAATGGCGGCAGGTGTTTTTGTAAATCAATAATTATATCGCAAGTTTTATATGGATTTCCAGGTGCCTATTCGTATTAAACCATTAGATCCGCTGATCACACACCAGGATAAACTCCTGTTGATTGGTTCTTGTTTTACCGAGCATATTGGTCGTAACCTGGAAGAGGCAAAGTTTAATGTGCTGCAGAATCCCAGCGGTATTCTGTTCGATCCTATAGGTGTGTGCAATAGCCTTGTGGCTTATATGGAAAATAAGCAATACGCTGCCGGTGACTTATTTGAATTGAATGAGGCCTGGCATAGCTGGATGCACCATAGCCGCTTTTCACATCCTTCTGCAGGACAGGCGTTGGCAGCTATCAATGAATCGCAGCAGCAGGCGCACGATTTCCTGAAGCAGGCCGACTGGTTGCTTATTACACTGGGGTCTTCTTTTGTTTATAAGCTAAAAGAAAATGGGCAGCCCGTGGTGAACTGTCATAAGGCGCCGGCCCAGGAGTTTACAAAACACTTGTCAACAATAGAAGAGATCGTTACCATGCTTGATGGTACTATCTACCGGTTGTTCCAGTTTAATCCTAAGTTGAAAATTATTTTTACTATCAGTCCGGTGCGCCATATCCGTGATGGCGTAACAGAGAATAACCGCAGTAAGGCAAGGCTGATAGAGGCAGTTCATCATCTGGTGAATAAACTCGACAGGTTATATTATTTCCCCGCCTATGAGCTGGTAATAGATGTACTGCGCGATTACCGTTTTTATGATATTGACATGGTGCACCCCAACTACCAGGCCACGCAGTTTGTATTGGAGCACTTTAAAGCCTCCTGCACCGATGAAACTGCAAGGCTGATAATAGAAGAAGTGAAACGGATTGCGCTGGCAAGAAGGCATCGCCCTTTTAATCCGGCTTCACAGCAGCACAGGCAGTTTCTGCACAGTACCATGAACAAAGCACGCGAATTGATGGAACTATATCCTTGGATTGATTTTACTGAAGAGATGGCTTATTTTGAATCGGAATGGAGTGATTCAACAGGTTCTGGGTTTTCTTCCAAACAGTAGCGTTGCCGTAGTGTTTGAAAAGCAGCACGGCTAACGCCAAGCTGTACCGCTTCCTTGATGTCGTTACATAATAATAAACGCAGATCGTTTCTTTCTGTAGCCCCAGCTGGCAATGTGTCAAGTAGTATTGAACTAACTATAGCGCGTTCTTTTAATGCATTGGTATAAAGCGGCTCAATTTTGAGCGCTTCAGTAAAAGACTTTATCGCTTCCGGGAATTGCTGAAGGCCCTGATACGCTATCCCGGAGTAATAATACAGCTCTTCCATATCCGGCTTGGCTGTCTTGCATTCCCTGATATGGGTTAAAGCTTCTTTATAGTTGCCCGCATGCAGGAGCGTACGGATGGATTCTACCAGCCGGTAAAACACGCTTTCCCCTTCTTCTTCATAAAAAGGCTGCGAGTTCAGGTAACGGATTTCTTTTTTAAGACGCCCTGTTGAATGCCATTCCTGCCAGAATCCCTGCATATAACCGTTTGCTACATTGCCGCGGCGTTGTATAGAGCCATTGAGATAATACTCTTCACGGATTCCGTCTTCCGTATTACGGCTGAAATAACGTGACGACTTTAACGTGCCGTTTCGGTAATAATCGGTGACATAACCCGATATATAACCTTCCTGTATTTCTCCCCGCGTTTTTAACGCGCCGTTCAGGTAATATTCTCTGAATGGGCCGGAATAAGGGACCGCTGAGGTGTCGCTGTAATAAAGCAGCCCGTTTTTGTCTGCCATTGTATAAACCGTTGGAATGGCCCGTACTGAATCGGATAGTTCGAGATATGCCTTGGTGATAATATAAATGATGGTATCGCCGGCATCCATTCCCATGGTGCTAACAGAATCGGGGTGGGTTATCAGGCGTTGCTCCGCAATATCCTCTTTGTAAAGCACATTGTCTTCTGCCGATAAATGTTGTATGAAAATAGAATCAACATAATAGATCTTTTTATGTGCCGATTGAGCTGCAGCTTGCTGAAAAAGGCCCAGCATGATCACAAATAAAATGCCTGTGCGTACCATATGGCTTGTCCGTTTCGTAATAGAATATTGTGCTAATGTATCCTGTCTCCTCTTATTTCGAGGCTTTCCATGATGCCCGCTTCATAGTCGAGCCATTGTTGCCAGCGTGCTCTCACGGCTTCTTTAGGTGCATATGTTTCTGCCAGCTCAATGAACAAGGCATAGTGTCCGGCTTCGCTTTCCATGAAACGCCGGTAAAACTGGCGCATATATTCATCGGACAAGCCTTCACTGAGCCTTTTGAACCGCTCGCAGCTTCTGGCTTCAATCAGTGCAAAGCTTAACAGCTGATCGGTAAGCCTGCCTTCTTCTCCACCTCCTTTTTGCTCAAAGTCTTTTAGCTTGTTTACGTATACATCTTTGCGCTGGTTGCCCAGCGTTAATCCTCTTTTATAGATTTCCTGCAATACCAGGCGGAAATGCCCCCATTCTTCGGTAACGATAGGAGAGAGCTCTTTTACCAGCACTTCTCTGGTAGGGTAACGCTGGATTAACGTGATGCAGCTTGTTGCAGCCTTTTGCTCACAATAGGCATGATCTGTTAATATTTCCTGCAATTCCATTTCCGCCAGGTTTACCCATCTTGGGTCGGTGGGTAGTTGTAATCCCAGGATGTTTTTGAGCGCTTCCATATATTTCAAAAGTAAAGAAACTATTGTGAAGCGCCGCCCGTCGCGGCTCTAACTATTGGCCCCTTTTTGCTTTCCCGGTCAATAAGGCGTTTTTCGTTGCGCTGGATTTAGAACTGCTAATGCCTGGAGTTTAAACTGCCTGCTATGAAATATGAAAAATACAGCGCCGTAATGTCTTCGCCGGATTTTCCGGAATTTGAATTTGTGAGCTCCCGGACCCAAAGGTAAAATACTGAAATTGATACAGTTTCAATACCTTGAGGAGCTTGGTAGCTATCATCTTGGATTTGGGAATTTACGCCGGGATGGAGATTACGATGATTTATCTGTTGATGATAATCAGGACAGGAATAAGATTGTGACGACTCGAGAATTATATTTTAGTTTCATTCTTTTCAGGAATAATTTGAAAAATATTTCTTAATATTTTTTTTCTTTTCTAATTTGGTAGAGGGAATGAAACGATTGTTGCCGCTTCCCAGCCATATACATGTTATCTGAAAAACTAACAAAAGCATCTATTGCTGTAGCCGAAAATGACGACCAGACTGCATTTCAGGAGTTGTTCCGTCATTTCTTTCCGGGTATGCTTTCTTTTGCCGCATCTTATATGAAGAATAGGATGATGGCGGAAGAAGTTGTGGAAGATGTTTTCGTGAAGCTATGGGAAAACAGGAAGATGCTACCGGCTATACGGAATCTGAATTACTACCTATATGTTGCCACAAAGCACGCAGCTTTAAATGCGTTGAAGAAAGATAAGTCGCAGGATGTTATTGCCCCTATTGACGACCTGGAAGAGGAAACGCTGCGTTTCAACAGGACTCCTGAAGATGTTATGATCTCGGAGCAGACATTAAAAGAGATAGAGGCTATTGTCAACAGCCTTCCCGGACGGTGTCGTTTAATATTCCGGCTAGTTAAGGAGGAGGGGCTCCGTTACCGGGAGGTAGCCGAGTTGTTGAATATTTCTGAGAAGACAGTTGAAAATCAGATGACAATAGCGATCCGGAAGCTTACAGCCCGGACAGTACATCTTATCAGCTTGCGCAATGCGCGTTGATGCTGCCATAATACTGCTTGTCGCCTGCATGATATTTATTAATATTTTAATCTTGTTACGGGTTGGTTGGATGGTTTGAAAAGGCTTTATGCCCGGTGTGCAGCGAATATTAAAATTTACGTTAAAGGAAATAGTTTCGTTAGTTATATTTTGTAACGTTGTTGCATTGCTTATCTTTGTATCTGTAGGTCCATTTCATATCTTTTACATGCTTAAGAAAAATGTTCGCTTCATAGCGCTTATGCTGTTGCTGGTCTTTTTACAAAAGGCCGGTGCGGGTTTATGGGTGCATGAGCTGATGCATGTAAAGACGATTAAGGATAGTTCATCTTCAAAGGAGGCTGGCAAGTCATCGGAAAGCGAGGCTTGCAGTTGTATAGATGATTTTTTTGTTCCGATGGAAATGGGGCCTGCTTCGTTATTGTTTTTTGTTCCTTCTGCTTTTATTGTACTAAAGCGGGTTCAGGTAAATTTCCCCCCTCTTATATTGCCGTTTTTTTATACGCTCAGAGGTCCTCCCGTGTCTCTTCCTTCCTTTCTTTAAGATAAATTTTAGATTAATGTGCATGCCGGGGGCTTTGTGAGAGAAGTATCCCATCTACTGTTCTTTGTTGGCAGTAGGTACTGTTACCGCTATGTCCTAAAGCTATCAATTTCGCTGATTTAAACTTATTATGCAATGTCTGCTGCTTTTGTGCAGGTAGAAATGAGGCTGCGCGTATAAGGGCTTCTTTGTGAGGCGGTCTGCGATGATCAGTTACCGGGGAGGAGCTGTGTGCAAGTAAGGGCGCATGCTATAAAGAAGTTTTGTGAAGAACCGATATCATTACATTCCCGGATGTGCGTCATGGATCTTAGGAATTCTGCTGCTCACGGTGTCTTTTTGTGCTAATTCCCAGCGCTGTAATATCTCCATCCGGGGTTTTGTACGCGATACAAGCGTAAATAAGCCAGTGGAAAAGGCTACTATTAGAGTGGATAATATGCCTTTAACTGTTACTGATAGCCGGGGGGCGTTCAGTATTGGTGGTATATGTGCGGGCAAACATATCATAGTGATAAGTGAGGTCTCGCACAGCAATACCCTTTGTGAATTGTATGTTTCAACAGATACCACGATTGTGTTATTGTTATCTGAAAAAAGCAACGTGCTTGGCGCTGTGAGTGTTACCGGTTTTAATACCAGGAAGCCGGCGCTTACTACGCTAGCTAGCACCGTTATGAAGGGACAGGATCTTTTTAACACAAGGGGGGCTACACTTGGTGAGAGTTTAAAAGGCATTACCGGGTTGAATACCCTGCAAACGGGGCCTTCCGTTTCGAAGCCTGTTATTCACGGTTTGCATAGCAACAGGGTATTGATCTTAAACAACGGTGTGCGGCAGGAGGGGCAACAGTGGGGATCGGAGCATGCGCCGGAGATAGATCCTTTTATTGCTTCAGAAGTAAGCATTGTAAAAGGTGCTTCCAGTGTTCGTTATGGATCTGATGCTATAGCCGGTGTTGTTTTGCTTGAGCCGGAAGCATTGAATCCTGCCAGGCAATTGCAGGGACAGGTAAATGCAGTGGCTGCTACCAATGGCCGGATGGGGGTGATGAGCGGCATGCTGGAAGGAAAGTTGGATAAACGCCTCGACGGGTTAAACTGGCGGGTTCAGGGAACACTAAAGCGTGCAGGTAATTTCAGAACTCCCGGTTATTACCTGAAAAACACGGGCATCTCAGAAGCCGATTTTTCGGCGGCGGTAAGTTATAAGAAAAGCAATTATGGTATAGATCTCTACTACAGTGAATTCCATAACAAGCTGGGTGTTTTCGATGGATCTCATGTAGGTAATGTTTCTGATTTATATGCTGCTTTTGAAAGACCCAGGCCTATTACCGCTTCCTATTTTTCCTACAAGATAGACCGGTCTTACCAGGATGTTTCTCACCGGTTACTGAAGGCGGGCGGCTGGTACCGGTTTAACAATGGTTCCCGACTGGAAGTTGTTTTTGCAAGGCAAGGGAACCGCAGGGATGAGTATGATATAGACCTGCCTTATAGTACGGATCCTGATATATTAAAGATGCCGCAGATCAGTTTTAAGATCAAGACGCATACGCTCGATGTTAATTATGATTGGGCCAGCGGAAAGTATTTCTCCGGCAGTATAGGCGTAAGCGGGGGTACACAGGGTAATGTGTTTAACGGTATCCGCTACCTGGTTCCCAATTTCAGGAATTATTCGGGTGGCGTGTATGCCATAGAGAAATACACTTATAATAAGTTGACGCTGGAAGCGGGTGCCCGGTATGATTACAGGTGGCTTAGGGTCTACCGTTTAAATAATAATACGCTTCAGACATATTATACCACACATGACTACAGGAATGTTACCGGAACAGCGGGAGCCGGTTATAAGTTTACGGATCATTTTTCCATCAATGCCAATGTTGGGAGTGCATGGCGTGCCCCGAGCGTGAATGAATTGTATATCGATGGGATTCATTTAAGTGCAGCTTCCTATGAAAAGGGTGATTCGCTGTTGAAAAGTGAGCGCTCTTATAATTTTACATTTGGAATAAAATATGAGCGTTCGAGGTTCAGGGCAGAAGCTGTAGCATATTATAATGTTATCAATGATTTTATTTATGCGAAGCCGGCATTGAAACCGGTCACACTTATCAGCGGAACCTATCCGCTCTTCAGTTATACACAGGATGATGTGACGCTTAAAGGTGTTGATGTCGATCTTTCCTATAAGCCGGTCAGGCAGGTTGAGCTTGTTTCCAAAACTTCTATCGTAAGGGCCTGGAACCGGACGATTCATGATTATCTCGTGTTCATGCCTGCGGATCGTTTTGATAATAAGATACAATACAATATAGGCAGTTTGGGGCGGGTGCGGGATTGTTACCTGAGTTTACAGAATATAAGTGTAAGAAGGCAGGACCGGGTGCCGCCGAACAGCGACTACGTGGCTCCTCCTCCGGGTTATTCGTTATTTAATATCAGTACGGGCTTTACTATACATATATCCGGCAATTCATTGAACATTAACCTGGGGGTGGATAATGTTGCCAATGTTGCCTATCGCGACTATCTCAACCGTTTCCGGTATTACGCAAACGATCTGGGAATGAATGTTATGCTAAGGGCAAAGTATGTCTTTTAATTTTTATAAAATTTAAAACAGATTATGAAAAAGCTATCGTTGTTTTTATCAGCATTCCTAATAACGGTGATGCTATTTAATGGGTGTAAGAAAGATGAAACGGCTGTTGCACCTCCCGTGCCGGGGAATGAATTTCTGACAACAGTGCAGTTGGTTGTGGTAAATGCAGCCGACCCTACAGATAGAGATACTGTAGCTGTTAAGCAACTTCCTGATCAGCCTATCGATTATACCAACGCTTCGTTGCATCTGAAGGCCAATTCAACTTACAACGTTTCGGTACGGTTCCTGGATGAAACGCAAACACCTGCCGGGAATGTAACGGACGATATTTACGCCCGGCGTAATTATCACCTCATCTGCTTTACAACGGATGCCAGTCTTGCATTAACAGTTACACGGACAGACCTGGATACCAATACGCCTGCTTTGCCGGTTGGTTTGCAGGACCGTTTTTCTACTGGCAGCGCTGGTTCCGGTAAGATGAATGTTCGATTAAGGCATCAGCCTAATGCTAAAAATGGTGACTGTGATCCAGGGTCTTCCGATGCTGATGTGAATTTTTCTGTAACGATTCAATAATTCTCCAGGAGTAAAAAAAGAAAGATGAAAAAAATAATAGCTTTTGTTTTATTCGTTGCGGCAGCAAATTCCATGAACGCACAAAAAATGACAGTTGCATTAAACGGCGGGATCGCCGGTCCTATGGGGGCTTTTTCCAGGTCGGATTACTATAACGAAAAGTCCGGGTTTGCGAAAGCAGGGTATCATTTTAATTTGTCGGCGACTTATAAGTTAAACAAGTCTTTAGGTATTAATATGTTGCTGGGATATTCACAGTTTGGTCACAAAGGATTGCGGAGCCTGGCGGAAGGTTATAAAGAGGATTCCGGTACTGACAGTACGACGGTGTACAGCAGGGGAACCAATCATTCATTCAGTGTGTTGATCGGGCCTGCTTATTTTCTTCCGGTCAGCAAAAAGCTGACGTTAAGTGCGAGGGTATTAGGCGGATATGTTCGTACTTCTTTGTCCGGGTTCCAGGTTTTTTATGAAGATTACACAGATAACGCCATGACCCAGAAGAAAGCCTCTGCCGGTGCTTTCGGTGGGCAGGCTGGTTTGGGGTTGGCCTATCAGCTTAGTAACAGGGTCTCGATAAGGGCCAATGCGGATCAGTTTTTATCCAGCCCGGCATTCAAGATCTCCTATGAACATTACATCGTTAATTCTGGCAGAAGGCTATCGGATTACCATCAGACGCTTAGTGGCATTAATGCTACGGTAGGTGTTGGGATAACTTTGTTTTAGTTTAGATGTCGTGTTTAGTTTTCGGCGAGGGTGAATTCAGCAGGATTCACCCTTCCGTATTTGGAGAAAAGAATATTTTAATTTTTTTCCTGTCTTTGGGGGTATGGTGCTAAAAAAGTTGCCTTTATACCTATATAGGTATTTATAACATGATACAAAGCAGATTAGTAGAATTAATTGCCAGGAAAAAGGCCGGGGAAATCTCTCCCCCTGAATCTGTGGAGTTGAATGCTTTGCTAAAGGATGACGAAGAGGCGCAGTTGATGCTGCACAAAGCCGATCTGATATGGAATGCGTTGCTGGAGCCGGGTGGAACTGAGGTTGACTATGTTGACGAGCGGTGGGATAAGCTGAGTCGTCGTTTGCAGGAGAATAGTACAAAAGAGATAAAGATGCAACCTGTTTCCAGTAGGAGGTTGCTGCGTTATTCTATTGCCGCTTCTGTTGCGGCTGCTGTTTTAACCGGCGCCGTTATTCTATTTAATGCCGGACGTTCGGGGATGAAGCCGAAACAGAATATTGTGTCTACCAAAAACGGTTCGAGAACTAAAATTGAATTACCTGACGGGTCGGCGGTATGGCTTAATACGGGCAGTAAGCTTATTTACAGTGATGCTTTTGGGGAGGACCTGCGTGAAGTGCATTTGTCGGGAGAGGCATTCTTTGACGTTGCCAAAGATGCGGCGCACCCGTTTATTATACATGCGAATGAAATAGATATAAAGGTGCTGGGTACGGCTTTTAATGTACGTGCTTACCCCGATGATAAAAGAACGGAAGCGACGCTTATACGCGGGTTAATCGAGGTCTCGTTTAAGGACCGGCCTGCTGACAGGTTATATCTTAAGCCTAATGAGAAGATCTCTGTAATGAACGGAGAGATACGAAGCCAGGTACGGGACGATTTACCAGGGGCTGCTATTGCTTCTTCTCCGGGTAAAAGTGCTGACGAGCCTGTTATTTCTTTTTCCCGTGTAACTTATCAGTCGCCACGCGATAGCACAATATTGGAGACCGCCTGGATAAAGAACAGGTTTGTTTTCAGGAATAAATCGTTTGAAGAATTAATAAAGGATATGGAGCGCTGGTACAACGTATGCATTGAATGTAAAAATCCTGAGCTGTTGCTGCAACACTTTACAGGTTCTTTTTATCATGAGTCTGTGGCGGAAGCCTTGGATATATTAAAGCTTTCCTATCCTTTCCATTATACTATTGATAAGAATCAGAATTCAGTTGTGATTCAATAATACTTGCCCAATACGCCATATGATTGTAAAAAAACCAATAAACGATTGCCTATGAGTACTTGCACATAAATACAAAATCACGCAAACAAAAACGGGAAATGCGCTAACATCTCCCGTGCAAAAACAGTTTATAAAAGGCCACGCTCTTTTTGGAAGGAGGGATGTGACCTCTATTGTCTAAACCGAATTCAAAACTAAATTATGAAAAAAATGGAACTGGAATATGCTTTTCCACGGAAAAGCATATTGTGGAAAACAATTGTGCTTATGAAATTAACCTTGATTTTAACACTTGTTTTTTGCCTTCATGCCTCTGCCAGCGTTCTCTCTCAGCAAACCATTAGCATTAAGGTGAAAAAGAAACCGCTCACCAAAGTATTGCTGGAAATAGAACAAAAGACCGACTACCGTTTCCTTTTTAACAACGAGTCGATGCCCTCCGATAAAATGGTGGACCTGGATGTAAAGGATGAGCAGATCTCGAAAGTAATGGACCAGGTATTGGCCAATACTCCGCTCACTTACAAGATCATTGATGAACATGTGATCGTAATTATGATGGCCGCCGCCAGGAAAGATAAGGTCCGGGGAAGAGTGGTTGACGCAAAAGGACAGCCTGTTCAGGGGGTGTCGGTTGTTGAAAAAGGCACTGCCAATGGCGCACTTACCGATGCCGAAGGATGGGTCACCTTGAATGTTAATGATCCCGCTACCGCGGTACTGGAATTCAAAGCCCTTAATTACGAGTTGACGGAATATACGCTCTCTGGTAAATCGGAATTTTCAATCGTGCTTAAAGATGCCGTCGCCGGGTTGGATGAGATTGTCGTGATCGGTTATGGCTCTCAGAAAAGAAGTAGCGTAACGGCAGCTGTATCCTCTGTTAAGGCCGACGTTATTGCAACCACTTCTGCCGGCCGTATCGACCAGGCCTTGCAGGGCAGGACGCCCGGCGTTTCTGTACTGCCGGTTTCAGGCTCGCCCGGAAGCCCCATTAAAATAAATATCAGGGGCGTTGGCACAAACGGATCAGGCGATCCCCTGTATATTATTGATGGCGTAAGGGCGGGTGGTATCGAATACCTCGATCCCTCCGAAATAGCAACCGTAGACGTGCTGAAAGATGCCTCTGCGGCTATCTATGGTATGGATGGCGCCAATGGTGTAATTATCATTACCACAAAAACCGGTAAAAAGAACTCATCGGAGATCAGCTACAATATGCAATATGCCCGCCAGTCGGTAGGTAAGAAAATGAAGATGATGAATGCGCAACAATACCAGGAATACCTTACCGCTGCAGGCACCCCGGGAGGCCCTACGCCCCAGGCCGCAGCTGCCGTGGGTGAAGGTACCCGCTGGATGGATGAAGTGTTTAAAGAAGCGCCGCTGATGCGCCATACACTGGTGTTTAGCGGTGGAACTGATAAAAGTTCGTACCTGATCGATGGTACTTATTTTACACAGAATGGTATCATAGGTGGTGATAAGGCAAGGTTCGACAGGTACACCGTAAGAATAAATACGGAAAACAAAGTGAAGCCCTGGCTCACTATCGGCGAAAGGTTCTCTTATGCCAATTTCAAAAGACAGGGCATTTCGGAAGATGATGAGTTTGGTTCGGTATTAAGCAGCGCTATAGTAATGGATCCGCTGACACCGGTGGTGTTCCCCGGCGCTTTGTCTGCCAAGGCGCAGGATGCACTTAACGCAGGTTACACTTTGGTAAAGGATGAGAATGGAAGCTACTATGGTATATCCGATTATGTGTTCGGTGAATACGGCAACCCTTTGGCCATGCTGCGTTCTACCCATAGCAGCACTATTCAGAATAAAGTGGTGGGTAGCTTGTATCTGAACCTGGAACCGGTAAAAGATCTGGTACTTACTTCTCGCTACGGTATTGATGCCGCCTTCCAGAAACAACACGGCTGGTCGCCTACCTTCTGGTATTCTTCCGAAAAACTCAACACGCTTGCCGGGGGTAATGATAAACAGGACAACTGGTTTAACTGGCAATGGGAAAACTTTGCCACCTATACCCGCAGGTTCTCCGGTCATAATATGAGTTTCCTCGCAGGTACTTCTATGCGTAAAGTAGGCTGGAACTATGTCGGTGGTTCTTATTCAGGCTTGTTCCGCGAAAACGACCCTTTCTCCTATGGCGATAATGTGCCGGATGTACAGGATAGGATTGGCAGCAGCGCCACCATTACAACCCAGGCTTCTTTTTACGGAAGGGTGACCTATGACTATAATGGTACCTACCTGCTGCAGGCGCTCGTAAGAAGAGATGGCTCTTCCGACTTTGCCGCCGGACATAAATGGGCCACTTTCCCTTTCTTCTCCGCTGGTTGGGTAATGTCTAATGAAAAATTCTTCGGCGGCCTGATGGGAGTAGTGAACTACGCAAAACTACGCGCCAGCTGGGGTAAAAACGGTAGCAGTCTTAACGTTGGACCTGGTAAATGGCAGAACTCCGTTTCTCCTGCCCCTCCCGGCTATCCCAATGCCGGAGGTACCTACCTCATCGGCGCTGCCCCTACTAACCTGCCAAATCCTGATCTTACCTGGGAGATCAGTCAGCAGGCCGATTTCGGCATCGACCTGGCCTTCCTGAATAGCAAACTGAATGTAACTGTCGATTATTATAACAAGAAAACAAAGAACCTTATTACACCCGGGGCGGGTATCACACCGCTTTTTGCCGGAAATACCCTTAGCCTCGTGAACAGTGGTGATGTATTGAACAGGGGATGGGAGTTTGATGTTTCTTTCAAAGGCGGACGTAACAATGGCTTCCGTTACGAAATAGGAGGTAACCTGTCTACCATTCACAACGAAGTACTTTCTATCAACAGGTTCGTGAATCAGATCAATGGAGCCGGCGTTGGTACCGGTTGGACCGCCTCCATCTTCCAGCCTGGTTACCCTGTCTGGTATTTTATCGGCTATAAAACAGACGGTATTTTCCAGAATCAGCAACAAATCAATGAATATATCTCCAAATCAGGGATCACAGGGTATACACCCAAGCCCGGTGATCCTATTGTGTTGGACTGGAATGGCGACAAACAGATCAGCCCCGCCGATCAAACTTATATGGGAAGTCCTCATCCCAAGTTCGTGTATGGCTTCCGCGTGAACATGTCCTATAAAGGATTTGATATCATTGCCTTCTTACAGGGACAATATGGTAATGATATCCTGATGGGCTTTAACCGTACCGACCGCCCAACAGCCAATAAACCCGCCTTCTTTTACGACAGGCGCTGGACCGGCGACGGAAGTACCAACTCCTGGTTTGCACCCAATACCAACAGCATTTACGTGTACAACAGTGACAGGATGATCTTTAAAGGCTCTTATGCCCGCCTGCGTCAGCTGCAGTTAGGATATACTTTACCCAAAACCGTTGCTGACAAAGCGCACCTGCATAACGTAAGGATCTATATTTCTCTCGACGACTTCTTCACTTTCACCCATTATCCCGGGCTTGATCCTGAAGCAGGCAGTAATGATAATAATAGCCTTGGTATTGACAGAGGGGTGTATCCTATTCCCAGAAAAGCCATGGTAGGCCTTTCCTTAAGTTTTTAATCACATTAAAACACGACGCAATGAATCAACTACTAAGAAATATAATGGCTGCGGCGGGAATAACATTCCTTATAGGTGCAGCAGGCTGCAGTAAATTCCTGGATCAGCCGGTGAATGGCATTCTGCCGGAAGATGAGTTTTATAAAACCGATAACGATGCCGTACAGGCTACTACCGCCGTATATGACATGATGCAAACCGATTATAACACCGTTTGGGGTAGCTTGTATATGGTAAAGCTCATGTTGTCCGATGAAAGTAATGCCGGTGGCAGTGGCCCGGGCGATCAGCCGGGTTACCAGGATCTTGACCTGTTCCGTCACGATAGCCAGAACGATAAAGTGTATTGGACCTGGCGTATGTGTTACTACACTATCTACAGGGCCAATAAGGTGATTGCCAAAGTAACGCCCGATAACGACCTTCGCAAAAGATTGATAGCAGAAGCTAAAGCTTTACGCGCTTACAATTATCTCGACCTGGTAACATTATGGGGCGACGTTCCCATGGTGCTGGGTGATATCGCTCCCGCCGATTATACAAAAACGCCTCGTGCAGCAAAGGCCGATGTATATGCCCAGATAGTAAAAGACTTGCAGGAGGCCATTCCATTATTGCCTGTGAAAAGCGCTTATTCAGCCGGCGACCGTTTCCGGGCTTCGAAAGGTATGGCCCAGGCGACGCTGGGGAAAGCTTATCTCTACCAGCAAAAATGGGCCGATGCCGTTACCCAGTTCGAACTGGTGATCAACTCTCATGAATACGGCCTCGAGTCTTCTGTTGCCAAAGTATTCTCCAGGAGCGGTGAGTTTGGATTGGAGTCTATCTTCGAGCTCTCTTACGATAGCGGCCAGAGTTACGACTGGGGAAACTTCCCATGGGATAAAAGACCCGAAAGTAATATTCATATCCAGCTGATGGGCCCCAGATCAGATTATTATACCAAAGCACCGGGCGACTCTTTAGTGGCAGGTTGGGGATTTAACCGTCCTAAAAAGAAACTCTTTGATGTTTATATAGCAGCAAATGATGTCGACAGGAGAAAAAGCACCATTATGTCGGAGACAGAACTGAAAGCGGCAGGCGGCAACTGGAGCGCACCCAATGACTACGAGTATGAAGGTTACTTTCAGCGCAAGTATGGCTCCTTTAGTACACAAACCAATTCATCGGGAAGTGCTATTGCCGAATTGAACTACGGCACCAACTGGCGCCTTATCAGGTATGCCGACGTTTTGCTGATGGCGGCAGAGGCACAGTACAGAGCGGGTGGCGAAGGACAGAGCCGTACCTATCTGAATCTTGTAAGAAACAGGTCTAACCTGGTTTCCATTCAGCCCGCAGGAACAGCCCTGTTCAATGCTATTGTCACAGAACGGCAGATGGAACTGGCTTTTGAAGGCTTCCGCTTTATTGATCTTGTTCGCTGGGGACTGGCTGAACAGGAGTTGGGAAGTCTGGGCTTTAAAAAAGGCAAAAATGAACTATTGCCTATTCCGGATCAGGATGTGAAAACAGCAGGATTGCCGCAGAATAGTATGTATTAAGCGTTTACTGACCATTAAATTCCTCCCCCTGGCAGGGCTAATCCGTTTATTGCTACATGGATGGCCCGCGCCAGGGTTTTATCTTTTTAAACCTGTCCTTCGTTTTGGTTTGTATAACCGGGAAAACATAATTATATTGCCGCTTGTATTTATCCTTGATTGTAAATGTTTAACGGGCTCCCATGAGAGTAATACCCTCTATCCTTTGCGCTGCAATAACGACAGGGCTGGTACTGGTACTGAATGTACAGTTACCTGTTGGTGGAACTAAAACGCCACGGTTGGGGGCGTTTTTGTCGCCGCAAAAAGGATTCTGGCAAAATGCAGAAGATACTTCCATAAAATACCAGCTGCAATTGGCTTCCGATAAGTTACAAGGGAAAGTGGAAGTGTACTTCGACGATCGCCTTGTCCCTCACGTTTATGCCAGTCAGGAAAACGATGCCTATTTTGTTCAGGGATACCTGCATGCTAAGTTCAGGTTATGGCAAATGGAATTCCAGACCTATGCTGCTGCCGGAAGATTAAGTGAGATCATGGGAGAAGAATCCGGTGGCACCAATTTCGTTAAAATAGATAAGATGTTCCGCAGGCTCGGAATGGTATATGCAGCAGAAAGAAGCCTGGAACAAATGGAAGCAGACAGCACCACAAAAAGTCAGTGCGATGCTTATACCGCAGGTGTAAATACCTATATCAGCTCTTTGTCGGAAGAAGACTACCCGGTTGAATACAAACTGCTCGACTATAAGCCCGAACTATGGACCAACCTCAAAACCGCGCTCTTCCTGAAATTCATGTCGTACGACCTTGCCGGCTTTGAAGAAGACTTCGAACATACCAATGCTCGTTCTGTTTTTACAAAGCAGGAGTTTGAAGCGTTGTATCCTTATGGTGGAGCGCTTACCGATCCTATTATCCCTAAAGGGGCAGTATACTATGATCCTGAAGATCGTATGCCAATACCGGCGCTGGCCGATTCCTTGTATTTTTTATACAAACCCGCAGCAGTAGCTGCTGTGCCCGATACCACAAAGCCGGCAGCTGTGCCCGATACTACTGTGAAGCCCGATAAAGCCAATGGTAGTAACAACTGGGCTTTGAGCGGCAGTAAAACACTTAGCGGAAGACCTATCCTTTGTAACGACCCGCATTTGGGATTGGGATTACCTTCTTTATGGTACGAAATGCAGATCTCTACGCCAAGATATAACGCCTATGGCGTTTCTTTTCCCGGCGCTCCTGCTATCATTATCGGTTTTAACGACCAATGTGCTTTTGGATTTACCAATTCATCACGTGATGTAAGAGACTACTACGAGATCCGCTTTAAAGATAAATCGATGAAAGAATACTGGTATAACGGCGGCTGGCAACGTACCACTTTCAGAGACGAAGTGATTAAGGTGAAAGGTGGTAGCGATCGTGTTGAACATATTGCGATGACGGTATGGGGCCCTGTTATGTACGACGCCAGCTATCCCGATCCCCTGGGAACAGGTAAAGCCTACGCCTGTAAATGGAAAGCGCATGAACCCAGCAACGAACTGCGTACTTTTACATTACTTGACGGCGCAAAAGGATATATCGATTATCTGGATGCCTTGTCTACTTATAAAACTCCCGGTCAAAACATGCTCTTTGCTGCCAAATCAGGCGATATCGCCATTCGCCAGCAAGGCGAATTCCCCGCAAAATGGAGACGCCAGGGCGATTTTGTAATGCCGGGCGACGACAGCACTTTTGCCTGGAGAAGAGATATTGATGCAGAAGAGAACCTTACCTTCTTTAACCCTTCGCGCGGCTTCCTTAGCAGTGCCAACCAATACGCTTACGATACCATTTATCCATACTATCTCGGCGGATCCTACGAGGTGTTCAGGGGCATGATCATCAACCGCTACCTGCAAAGCATGGAACAGGCTACTGTTGCCGATATGGAACGTATGCAAACAGATAATTATAATGTGTTTGCAGAGCTGGCGCGCCCAGTATTACTAAACTATCTCAACGAGTCGATGCTGAATGCCGACGAAAAGAAATATGTCGATATTGTTCGCGCATGGAACCTGCGTAACGATGCCAGGGAAAAAGGCCCTACCGTGTTTAAAATATGGTGGGATAGCCTTGCCGTTTGCATCTATGGCGATGAATTGGCGCAGTCCCGTAAACCTATGCCATGGCCCGAAAAAGTAACATTGCTCGAAGGAATGCTCCAGGGACCGGCTTACCAGTTTGCCGATGATATCACAACCCCCGATGTAAAAGAATCTGTTGCCGAAATGGTAATGAAAGCTTACAAGCAGGTGGTGCCGGTATTAAAAGAAACAGAAAGCAGGCAAAAGCTGGAATGGGGTACCTATCTCGATGCGGGTGTGCGCCACCTGTTGAAACTACCCGCGTTAAGCCGTTTGCACCTGAACAGCGGGGGAGGAGAAGGTATTATCAATGCCATGAAACAACACCATGGCCCCAGCTGGCGCATGATAGTAGAACTTACAGATAGAACGAACGCCTATGGTGTCTATCCCGGAGGACAGCAGGGGAACCCTGGTAGCAAATATTATGATAGCTTTGTCGATACCTGGAACACAGGTAGATATTATAAACTCCAGATCCTGGACAAGGAAACCATTAAAAAATATAAAGGACTGTCAGGCATAATGACATTCAGTAAATCTTAAACAGCACTCCATGAAATTTGCAGTGGCAACTGTTCTAACAGCATTATTAGGCTTTACAGCTCCCTTGTTTTTACCTTGGTGGTGTTTTGCTGTTACTTCACTCGTGATTGCCTACACTATTCACCAGAAGCCATTATGGGCTTTTGTCTCCGGATTTACAGGCCTTTTCCTGGTATGGGGTGTTTACGCCTGGTTTATCGACAGGCAAAATGGGCATATTCTGTCCCAGAAAATAGGCCCTATCCTGAAACTGGGTTCTTCCTCGCTGCTCCTGGTCATTGTTACCGGCCTGGTGGCAGGACTTGTTTCCGGAATGGGAGCCCTGACAGGAAGTTTTGCAAGGAAATAGGCTTTTAGGCTATATTGTTCCCCATATTGGCAGGTAATTTGGTTGTCATTAAGCTAATATGAAAGGTATTTTCCTGTTTTGCCTGCTTATTCTTCCATTGCCCTTATTGTTCGCCCAGGAGGTGGACAGCATCATTCATAACGCCATACAGAAAAGAGCGGTCTACGAAAACGAACTCAACCACTATACCTGCGATATCGCTGTTAACGGGCAGCTGATGCTCAGAAGCTATCCTGAAAAATTGCTCGGACGCTCTCTGGAACTTAGCACAAGTGCAGGCCAGCTACGCTTCTACGCTGCCATGACAAAAGCAACTTATGCCAGAGACAATGATCGTTTTAAAACCCAGATCCTCTCATCCGATGTCGACGGCAGCAGCAGCGCATGGGGATTTAGTTACCCGCAGACTTTTTCGTTTTACCAGGAAGTAGTACGCATTGGCGATAATCTTAATGCGAGAGGTTTTGTTTCTCCCATTGCAGGTAATGCAAAAGACTATTATCATTACACGCTCGATAGTACCTATACCGAAAACGGCCATCTCATCTACGGCATTACAGTAACACCCCGCAGAAAATACGATCCGGCATTCAGCGGGCAGCTCTTTCTGATGGAAGATGGCCGTATTCATCATGTGAAATTTCAACTGCTGAAGCAGCAGCAGATGCAGATCCTTGATACCTTGATCGTAGAGCAGTCTTACCAGCCTTTTAATGGCAAATGGGCCATTAGTCAAACCCGGCTGCTACCGTCAACGGAATTATTGGGCTTTAACGCCTATGGCAGCTTTATTCAGTTACATACTAACTACAACTTTAATCCTAAAATAAGAGAAGGTTATTTTAATAACGTAGTGATGATCTTTGATACCACTATCAATAGGCAGTCTCTTCCTTATTGGGATACTACCCGTTCGCTGCTGTTACGTAATAATGCCCTGGTACAATACCATACCGCCGATACGCTTGAAGAAAAGCGCGCAAGGTCGGGTTATCTCGATTCTATAGACAGGGCCCGTAATAAACCCAATTGGTTTAAATTAACTTTTATGGGACAAACTTTCAGTAGGGCCGCCCATAAACGATATATCTCTGTCCCGCCCGCTATTGATTTGCTAAACTATAATACAGTAGAGGGACTCGTAGCCAATTTTGCTCCGGAAATGCGCAAATACTGGAATTCGGGACGTTATATCAGTGTGCTGGCCAACCTGCGTTACGGTTTTAGTAACCAGCATTTTAATGCGCATGTTACAGGTGTATACCGCTTTTACAGGAGCCTGAATAGCCTTAGGTTGTCTGTTGGACAACGGGTATTCCAGTTTAACAACGACCAGCCTATCACGCCAAGGGTGAATACCATCAATACCGTCTTGTATCGTAGTAATTTTATGAAGTTGTATGAAGCAAAATTCCTGGAACTGGGATACGACTACGATCCTGCGGCAGATTTTGTGTTGCGTTCATCCATTTCTTATCAGAACCGGTCGCCATTGGAAAACACCGCTTTTGGCTCTTGGGGGCATCCCAAAGGCAAGGAGTTTACACCTAACTATCCCGTTGAAATAACAGATGCCAACATTGTGAAACATTCGGCTTTGTCTGCTTCTCTTACCCTTCGCTGGCAGCCCGGATCACGTTATATTCAATTGCCCGACAGGAAAGCCAATATAGGCAGCGAGTATCCTGTCTTTGATCTTTCTTATACCCAGGGCTTACACGGTATTGCAGGAAGTGACGTAGATTATAGCAAATGGTCACTCTCGATGATGCACCAGGTAGACCTGAAGATGAAAGGCAAACTGCAGTATAAACTGCACACAGGTGGTTTCCTGAATAAAAACAAAGTGTTTATACCCGACTATCAGCATTTTGCCGGTAACGATGGATTGTTTAATTCCAACTATCTCGGAACGCTGCTCATGAGTTCTTTCTATAAGTACAGCACCACGGCATCCATATATGGAGGAGCGTATGTGGAATACCATTTGAATGGTTTCCTGAGTAATAAGATCCCGGTTTTCAGAAAGTATAATTGGTTTTTTATAGTGGGAAGTAATAGTCTTGTGCTGGAAGGAGGAAACCACTATGTCGATGTGTTCTTCTCTATAGAAAATATCTTTAAAGTAGCCAGGATAGACTTCGTTCAATCGTTCAGAAGTAAAAGCTTTAATCGTTCCGGCATTAAACTGAATATTCCACTGGTATCGGGTAAGGTAGACCCTTAAAAGCGTAACTGCAAGAAAACCGACTCCAGTCTGGATAATAAGTAAAACAAGGTTTTATCATGCATTTTTGCATAGAAATACCCCTCTACACTCCTGTCGGTCCAAATGATGAAAGTGATGGTTTTTAAAATGCTATCCAGCGGCATTTTTTCGATGTCCTGCTGTAATGAATGGTATTGTATCGGGTTTTGTTGAAGGGCGTCGTAATCGGTATCTGCCAGCAGGTGTTCACAAAAAATATTGATAAAAGATTGCGCTTGTTTCTTTTTAAATGCACCTGGTATTTTTCTTAATGCAGCTTTAAAGGGCAGCCGGTTTTCGTCTGCTTCAGGCGTGAGGCTGTTCTTGTATGTCAACAGCTTCGCAATGCCACTTATCTGGTATGGTGTAAAATGTTGGTTCAAACGGGCGAGGTTTGTTGTAAAAACAGCAACGAATTTACAGGTAGCAGCGCCGCTATCAGGAAAGGGGTACCTATTTTATGCCGATTTTATGTTTATTTTAATCTAATCTTAAACATCTGCCTGCAACATTTTATGGATTAGGCAAATATGCCATCCTCTATGGCCAAAGCAGGATATTTTGTACTTTTGCGCTGAAATTTTGCTCACAACGCAAGTGAGTCCATACTTAATCATGGAATATTGGGCGTTTTTAGCCTGATGTCTGAAATTGAAAATAATAATGGCCGTACTACACAACCGCATTTCCCAGGAGGAATTGAAACAGCGCCTGTATGCTGAAACAGAGGCGCGAACTACTATCAGCTTTTACCAGTATTTCACTATCGCCAATCCGCAGGAATTCAGGGATTCGCTTTACAAACAGCTTTTTGCTTTAAAGGTGTTTGGGCGTATTTATATAGCGAAGGAGGGAATCAATGCACAGATCAGCGTTCCACAGTCCGGTTTTGAAGAACTACGGGCCTGTCTCTATGCTATCCCTGCGCTGAATGGTCTGCGCCTTAACATCGCCGTTGACGATGACGGCAAATCTTTCTGGGTACTGAAAATTAAGGTCCGGGATAAGATTGTTGCCGATGGTATCAACGACCCTTCGTTCAGCATGGAGCAGCGTGGCAAATATCTCGATGCCAGTGGAGTGAATGAGTTGATAGACGATAAAAATACCGTATTCGTAGATATGCGAAATCATTACGAATACGAGGTAGGCCATTTCGTTAACGCAATAGAAGTTCCCTCCGATACCTTCAGAGACCAGTTGCCCATGGCCGTGGATATGCTGCGCGGACAGGAAGATAAGAATATCGTCATGTACTGTACAGGTGGTATCCGGTGCGAAAAGGCCAGCGCCTATATGTTACACCATGGATTCAAAAATGTATTTCACCTGGAGGGAGGTATTATAAATTATGCCAAACAGGTGAAAGACAATGGAATGGATAGCAAGTTCATAGGAAAGAATTTTGTGTTCGATGACCGTTTGGGTGAGCGTATCACCAATGATGTAATAGCCAGTTGTCACCAATGCGGAAAGCCTTGCGATGCACATACAAACTGTAAGAATGATGGCTGCCATCTGCTGTTTATTCAATGCGAAGAATGCGCTGAGAAGTATGCCGGTTGTTGCAGTGAGGAGTGTAAGGAAACGATTCATATGCCTGTAGCGCGCCAGAAAGAGCTGCGTAAGGGCGTAGAGAACGGACAGAATATATTTAATAAGTCGAAAGCAAGACTCCGGCCGAGCCCCAGGTTAAAGTCTTAAAAACAATATCGCCTGGCAAACGGAATGGCACCGTTGCCAGGCGATATTGTTTTAGCTGTATAATGTAAAAGCCCTTTGTTATAATCTGAAACTCAAACCGCCCATCAGCCAGCGCCCGGGCATTTGCGCACCCAGCAGATCAGCGTACGATTTATCGAATACATTATCTGCCTGTGCAAATACATTCAGTTTGTTGGCTATGATGAAATAACCTGCCTTGGCATTTAATACAAAATATTCTTTGCTGACAACGCCTTTTAACCCGGCTGCCGCCTGCGCATCTCTTACTTTGTAAATGCCGTTGAGGCTGATGTTGAACCGGCCCACATTATAACGTATCATACCATTCGTAAGATACTTGGCGTGCGATGAAGTATAGAATGAAGTGAATCCATCACTGGTAACGGAATTCAGCCACACGAAACCTGCTGTAACGGATAAATGGCGTTTGCTGTTGAAAGAATGCTGCCATATGATATCGGCTTCAACTCCCGTAGTGTTTACTTTGGAGATATTCCTGGCTAATGCATAGGTGCCGGTACGAGAGAGATTGTCTTTCCGGGGCATGTCGGCATAAGAGGTTGTCGTCCAGTCCACCAGGTCGGTATGTCTGCGCTGAAAGAAGGTGGTTGCTATCTTTAGTTGCTTGCTGGCAAAGAAATCAAGTCCGGCTTCATAGCTGAATGATCTTTCAGCGCTCAGATTAGGGTTGCCGATACGGCCGCTGGTTACCAGCGATTTGTTATAGTTGTTGTAGCGTTCTGTGAAATCGGCATTTCTGATGGTTTTGCCGGCACTGGCCCTTACCAGTAGCTTGCCATAACGGTACGATGTATTGATTTGCGGAACCAGTTCGTAACCACTGCGTTCATTCCAGTCCAATCGTAAGGCGGGACTTATCGTAAATGCTTCGCTGGCTTCCAGGTTCAGAGCTGCAAAGGCAGCAGCCTGTTGTACGGTATGGTTACCCCGGTCGTTGGAGCGGATGCCTTTCCGCTGGTACTGCGCGCCACCTGTAAAAATGACTGCATCGTTAAAACGATGTTCATAGGTGGCTAATGCCTGCCATAAAGTAGAACGGTTGTTGTTGGCGGTGGATATTTTATTGTAAGCATAATGATCGTCTACCATTTTCTGACCGGCCTGCAATGAAAAATTATTGTTGTTTTTATGATAGTTCACGCTTAACTGGTTCCAAAGGGTGTTTACCTTCTCTGTTGCGGTATCCGATGCAAAACTGGTATAGAAATTCTGTGCGGCAAACCGGCGGCTATCGTAACTGCTGCGATAAGCTACCCGCCAGTTATCATTGATTTTGTATCCTGCAGAAGCAGAAAAGCTATGCAGGTGAAAAAAGCCATTGATGCCACGTTGTTCCTGCCCATCGGCATTGTTGCTCATGGCGCCGGCGCTGAAGGTCCATTTGTCGCCGCTGTAATAACCGCCGGCATTGGCGTTCAGCAACCCATAAGCGCCGCTGGTAACGCCGGCCTGTATCTGCTGCCCCTTGGTCTGTTGCCTGGCAAAGGCCTTGGTAATGATATGTATAACACCACCTACCGCATCCGATCCGTAAATGGCGGATGACGCACCCTTCAATACTTCTATTCTTTCTATTTCAGAAGGAATAATAGGCATATAACTGTTGAAATGGCCTGTATTTGGATCATTCACCCTCAGTCCGTCTATGATTACTAATACCTGCTGAAAAGTGCCACCCCTTACCACAAAATCACTTTGCGCACCCATAGGGCCGCGCGCCTGTACCTCCATGCCGGGTAAATAACGTAACATCTCATCCAGTGAATGCACCGGGTATTTGCTGATTTCTTCTCCCTTGATAACAAATAAATTCCTTCCTGTTTTGGAGCTGGCTACCGGGTTCAGCGTCGCAGTAATGGTAACTGGATCCAGGTCTTTTTCCGTAGTGACTTCCTGGGCTTGTAATGCAACCGGCAGATAACTGCCGGCTATGAAAGCAATATGTTTTAGCTTCATATGTCAATAGTCAATTTTGAGCGTTGTGCGCGCAAAATTGCAGACTTATTACTATACTATTTTACTTTTTTGGGAAATGAATGCATTTCTGCCAATGTTAATTTATGCCGACAAACAGCTAAAATAGATGATCCTCAGCCTGCTTATTGCGTTTATCTTTACTACTTATGCTATTTCCTTTTAATAAATAAACCAATCAACGATTGATATGAAATGCATATCCTTGAAAAAATATGGCGCCTTGTTTGCCGCTTTCACGCTGGCAGCGCCGGCACTTGCAAAAGACTATGAATTAAAGTCCCCGGATAAAAAAATCACCGTTAATGTTGCTGTAGGTAAAAGTCTCGAATGGTCGGTTCGTTACGGTAATGAAACGATTCTGTTGCCTTCTGTAATTGCGCTTCAGTTGCATAATAATAAATTGGGACAGAATGCTCTGGTGAACAAAGAAGACAGGCAATCGGTGAATCATACTATTATCGCCGATGTTCCTGTGAAATCTAAATATATTGCAGATCGCTACAACGAATTGAAGCTTTTCATGAAAGGCAATTATGCTGTTGTTTTCAGGGCGTATGATAATGGAGTGGCTTATCGTTTTGAAATGGCGCTGGGCGATTCGGTGGCTGTAGTAAATGAAATTTCTGAATTTAACTTTCCGCAGAATAATAGGGTAATGTGGTCTGGCGAAACGAATAAGGAATTTCAATCTCATTTTGAATCTTTATTCAAAGACTCTGTTATAAATGCGTTTAATACTACCGAGCATGCTGCCTTGCCGCTTTACATGGCAACGCCGGCAGGTTCCAGTTTACTGCTAAGCGAATCGGATGTTTATGATTATCCCAATCTTTTCGTTTTTGGAACCGGAGGCAACGCATTCACCGCAGGTTTTCCTAAAGTAATCCTGGATAGAAAACATACAGGCGACCGTACGGCACGAATTACCCGCCTGGCGGATTATATCGCTAAAACAAGTGGCTCCCGTAGCCTGCCCTGGCGTTATCTGGTAATAGGAAATAATGATAAAACGATATTCGAATCTAATCTCACCTTCCAGTTGGCTTCCCCCAATGTTTTAGCAAATACCGCATGGATCAAACCGGGTAAGGTGGCGTGGGACTGGTGGAATGCAAACAACATCTATGGCGTGGATTTTAAAGCAGGATTGAATACGGAAACGTATAAGTATTATATCGACTTCGCTTCTACGTATGGCCTGGAATATATTGTATTGGACGAAGGCTGGTCTCGTACCACAACAGACATTATGACGCCTGCCAAAGAGATCGATATAAAGGAACTGGTTGCCTATGCTGCTTCTAAAAACGTAGGTGTTATTCTGTGGGCGCTTTGGGAACCGCTTGATAAAGACCTCGACGCCATCCTCGACCGTTATGTGCAATGGGGGGTAAAAGGTATTAAAGTAGACTTTATGGCCCGTGCCGATCAGTATATGGTGAACTACTATGAACGTGTGGCCGCAGCCGCAGCTAAACGGCAACTACTGGTCGACTTGCATGGTGCTTATAAGCCGGTAGGACTGAACCGTAAATATCCTAACGTCCTTTCCTATGAAGGCGTAAGAGGATTGGAAAACTGTAAATGGAGCGAGGATATTACTCCGGGGCACGATGTTACACTCCCCTTTACGCGTATGGTGGCAGGCCCCATGGATTTTACACCCGGCGCTATGATCAATGCCACTAAAAAGAATTTTCATATAACGTTTACGGAACCCATGAGCCAGGGTACACGTGCCCATCAGGTAGCCATGTATGTCATGTATGAAAGCCCGCTGCAAATGCTGGCCGACAATCCTTCCAATTATAGGAAAGATCCTGAGTGCACCCGTTTTATAGCGCAGATTCCTACTGTTTGGGATACCACTATTGCCTTACACGGCAAAGTAGGGGAGTACGTAGCTGTCGCCCGTAAAAATGGTGACAAATGGTATGTATCGGCTATGACCAACTGGGAGGCGAGAGAACTGGATATCCCGCTGGATTTCCTGCCGGAGGGCTCCTGGAAAGCACAGGTGCTTGCCGATGGTATCAATGCAGCAGAGCATGCTGCAGACTACAGGATAACAACACTACAGGTATCACGGAATTCCAGGCTGAAAGCAAACATGAGCAATGGCGGTGGCTGGTGTGCTGTCATCGGTAAAGAATAAATAAGGATGGTGTAACATAGTTCCCACCTATTTTTGCTGCAAAAATCAACACAACCATGAAAAGAATGTACGCTCTGGCTATTGGCGTTATGATGGCATGCGCCGCTAACGTTGCCGTAGCACAGGTAAAGATCCCTGCTCCAAGTCCCGCTCAAACAGTAAAACAGGCTTTTGGCCTGGGCGATATTACCGTAGAATATTCCCGCCCTGCGCTGAAAGGAAGGAAATTGCTGACCGACCTGGCGCCTGCAGGTAAAGTATGGCGCACCGGTGCCAATGCTACCACTAAAATCACTTTTACGGAAGATGTGAAACTGGAAGGAAAAACGGTTGCTGCAGGTACATACGGACTGTACAGCGTGCCCAATGCCGGTAGCTGGGATATCATGCTTTACAAAGACCTGAAACTGGCTGGAAACGTAGCTGATTACAAAACAGAAGACGAAGTGCTGCGTCTTAAAGTAAAAACCGTGAAGGGCCAGTTTACGGAGTCTTTTACCATCGCCTTCGACAATGTACTGCCAACATCTGCTACCATGCTCCTTTCCTGGGGCACGATAGCTGTACCGGTAAAAATTACCTGCGACATCGATAGCCGTATCATGGCCAGCATCGAAAAGTCTGTAGCTTCCGAAAAACCCGCCTATTTCCCCGCAGCTACTTACTACTACGAGAATGGTAAAGACCTTTCCAAAGCGCTTCTGTGGGTGAACAAAGCATTAGAGCAAAATCCCCAGGCTTTCTATATGATGCTGCTGAAAGCACGTATCGAACTCAAAATGGGCGACAAGAAAGCAGCACTGCAAAGCGCTCAGAAAACTGTGGCGCTTTCCGAAGCCGCAAAGAACGACGACTACGTGAGAATGGCTAAAGCCCTTATTACAGAGGCAAAAAAATAGAATTTATACTATCCGTCTTCGTTTTAGGTGTAATTTTGCGCCCAGGAATGGAATCAAGCATGGGCAAAAGCAAAATTACTCCTGGAACGGAGCCGGACGTAGTATTGATTGGCGCGGGTATCATGAGCGCCACCTTGGGTGTACTCTTGAAAGAACTGCAACCCAATTTGTCTATAGAAGTTTATGAAAGGCTCGAGGTTGCTGCCGCAGAAAGTTCCGATGCCTGGAACAATGCCGGCACAGGCCATACAGCCTATTGTGAACTCAACTACACGCCTGAAAAGGATGGTGTTATAGAAACTTCTAAAGCCGTCAAAATCGCTGAATCATTTGAGGTGACCAAGCAATTCTGGGCTTACCTGGTACAGCAAAAACACATTAGTCTCTCTGAACCCTTTGTATCCAGCATTCCGCATATCAGCTTCGTTTGGGGACAAAAAAATGTGGAATACCTGAAAAAGCGCTACGAAGCGCTGCAATCCTGCCATTTGTTCGATGGTATGGAATACTCCGAAAATCCCGCCCAACTGGCTGCTTGGATGCCTTTGGTGATGGAAGGCCGCGATCCCGGCCAGCCCGTAGCTGCTACCCGCATGAAAGCAGGTACCGATGTCAACTTCGGAGCCCTCACCCGCAGCCTCTTTAACCAGCTTACTTCCCTGCCCGATGTGCACATGCACTTTAATCACGATGTGCGTAACCTGAAACGCGCTAAGTCCGGCGGATGGGAACTGAAAATAAAAGATAAAATAGGGGGAGACACCAAAACGGTTAAAGCAAAGTTTGTTTTCATAGGTGCCGGAGGCGGATCGTTACCACTGCTCGAAAAAGCAGATATCCCTGAAGGAAGAGGTTTCGGCGGATTCCCCGTTAGCGGTCAATGGCTGAAATGCACCAACCCTGCCATCATAGAACAGCATCAGGCTAAGGTTTACGGAAAAGCTTCTGTAGGCGCACCGCCTATGTCGGTACCACACCTCGATACACGCATGATCGATGGTAAAAAAGCTTTGCTTTTCGGACCCTACGCAGGCTTCTCTACCAAATTCCTGAAAAATGGCTCCTTCTGGGATCTGCCGCTTTCTATTAAAACCGGTAACGTGGCCGTGATGATCTCCGCAGGCCTGCGTAATATCCCGCTCACCAAATACCTCATAGAACAGGTAATGCAGTCCTCGGAAGACAGGCTCAAAGCGCTGAAAGAATACTATCCCGAAGCAACAATGGCCGATTGGAAACTAGAAATCGCAGGCCAGCGCGTTCAGGTGATCAAAAAAGATACAAAGAACGGTGGAGGGGTATTGGAATTTGGTACCGAAGTGGTATCGGCTGCCGATGGCAGCATTGCCGCATTACTGGGCGCATCACCCGGGGCTTCTACCGCAGTATCTATCATGCTCGACCTGCTGCAGCGTTGTTTTAAAGATAAGATCAATACACCTGAATGGCAGCATAAACTGAAACAAATGATCCCCTCTTACGGACAATCACTTGCTTCAGATAAACAATTGGCACAACAGGTCAATGCCTGGAGCAGCGAGGTGCTGGGTGTATAAACTACACCCAACTGCCTGCAATCTCCTCTAATGCTTTTACTGTAGCTTCAAATACCTGCTCGTCACTCACATCCTGTGGCTGAAAAGCAGTACCTGTTACCTGCTCGTATAACTCTATATAACGCTGGCTGATGGTTTGTATCCATTCATCGCTCATCTCGGGAACGGTTTGCCCTTCTTTTCCCATGAAATTATTCGCGATCAGCCACTCCCTTACAAACTCCTTGCTCAGCTGTTTTTGCCTTTCGCCTGTTGCCTGGCGTTCCTCAAAACCTTCAGCATAAAAATAACGGGAAGAATCAGGCGTATGTATCTCGTCCATCAGTACGATCTCGCCGTTTAACTTGCCAAACTCATACTTGGTATCAACCAGTATCAGCCCACGCTTGGCAGCTATCTCCTTGCCACGCTCAAACAACGCCAGCGTATAACGTGAAAGCACTTCCCACTCTTCGGCAGTGGCAAGCCCTTGCGCTACGATCTCCTCTTTCGATATATCTTCATCGTGCCCCTCAGCTGCTTTCGTTGAAGGTGTGATGATCGGGGTAGGGAAGAAGTCATTTTCCTTTAATCCCTCAGGCATCTCAACACCACACAACACCCGCTTTCCGCTGCTGTAGGTCCTCCAGGCATGACCCGTAAGGTTGCCACGTACTACCATCTCAATCTTGAATGGTTCACACTTCTTCCCAATAGCTGTATTGGGGGCCGGGGTGCTCACTAGCCAGTTCGGACAGATATCCTTTGTTGCCTGCAGCATATAAGCCGCTACCTGGTTTAATACTTGACCTTTATAAGGAATGGGCCGGGGAAGTATAACGTCAAAAGCCGAGATGCGATCGCTGGCTACCATTACCAGCCAGTCATTCTGGATCGTATAAACATCTCTGACCTTGCCCTTGTAAAATGCGGTTTGCTGTGGGAATTGAAAATTTGCCATGCGCAAAATTAATCCTCCTGGTTAAATTACCATTACCATGCCCGCAACTTTCGAGATTTAATTCGCACACATGTGAACAATATCTATTTTCGCCGCTTATTCCCGATAAATAGGTAATTTACTAAATTAAACGCCCAAGTTACTGCTATATGAGAATACATATACGTACTTTCTTCGTATCCCTATTCATGCTTGCTTATACCGCTGGCCCGCTTTTCGCCCAGCAACGTACCACCGTTTCAGGCACTGTGAATAACAGTAAGTCAGGTGAACCCATCCCAGCCGTATCCATTGCCGTGATCGGCGCCGAAGAAGTTTCTTACACCGATGCCAGGGGATTCTTCCGCTTCCAGGTATCCCATGTATTGCCAATGACATTGGTGTTCAGCTCCGTTGGATTTGCCTCAAAGGAAGTAATGGTGTCATCCATAACACAGCCGCTTTCCGTAAGCCTTGAACCGGGCTATGTACTCGGTGAAGAAATTGTAGTGGCGGCTACACGAACTTCCGAAAGGCTTCTTGAATCTCCCGTATCTGTCGAAAGGATCAGCACAGCCAACATCCTTAACGCACCGGCGCCATCTTATTACGATGGCCTCGCCAACCTGAAAGGTGTCGACGTTATCACCTCCAGCCTCATGTTTAAAAGCATCAGTACACGCGGCTTTAACGGCAGCGGTAACCTCCGCCTTAACCAACTGGTCGATGGTATGGATAACCAGGCCCCAGGCCTTAACTTCCCGGTAGGCAGCGTTATCGGCCTTACCGAACTCGACGTAGATAATATGGAACTCCTGCCCGGCGCCTCTTCAGCCCTCTACGGCCCCGGCGGTATGAGCGGCACGCTGCTCATCAATAGCAAGAACCCTTTCAAATACCAGGGCGTCAGCGCGCAGGTGAAAACAGGTATGATGCACCTGGGCAACCCCGCTAAAAAACCTACAGCCTATCACGATATCAGCTTCCGCTGGGCGCAGAAAGTGTCCGATAAACTGGCATTTAAAATAGGGGGACAGTATATCAGGGCCGACGATTGGCAGGCCAATGACAGAAGTAACCTGCAGCGTAATAATATCCTGAGCAATCCCAAACCAGGCGACAGGCAAACCGATAATAACTACGATGGCGTAAACGTCTTCGGCGATGAAGCCAGCACTACCATGCAGGCTTTTGCCCAGGCGGCAAAAGCTCAGGCGCAAACCAGGCCCACTGGCCCCGCCACCATTGCCACCATCGACGCCATGGTGGCTGCTGGCGCTACACCCCAGCAAATAGCGGCAACCTTTGCCAATAATGCCGAAATGAGCCAGTACGTCCCGTTTCTCATCCCTTTAAGTTCCGCACCCAATAATCCCTATGCAGGCACCTTCGGCTCTCAGAGCGTAAGCCGTACAGGATACGATGAAAAAGACCTGGTCGACTATAACGCCTATAACCTCAAACTCTCTGCCGCACTGCATTATAAATTGACGCCAGGTATTGAAGCCGCTCTCTCCGGCTATTGGGGAATGGGAACAACTGTTTACACTGGCGCCGACAGGTTTTCCTTGAAAAATCTTCAGATGGGACAGTATAAACTGGAACTGAAAGCCAACAACTGGTTCTTCAGAGCTTATACCACCCAGGAAAACTCCGGCGATTCCTATACCGCCAATACCGCAGCAGTGGCAGTAAACAACGCATGGAAAAACAACGCCACCTGGTTCCAGCAGTACACCGGCGTATATGGCGCAGGACGTTTGGGTATCCTGCCTACTGCTTTCGGTACTGCTTTGCCCGATGCCCAGGCGCATGCCGCTGCAAGAGGCACCGCAGAGCAAGGTCGCTACCTGCCCGGAACGCCTGAATTCAGAAAAGCATTCGATAGTGTGATCAATATTCCTATCAGTAAAAACGGAGCCCGTTTCTCCGATCGTTCTGCATTGTACCAGGCCGAAGCGCAATACAATCTTTCCGAACAGGTCAGGTTTATGGAAGTACTGGTAGGCGCCAGCTTCAAACAATATGCACTCAATTCCAAAGGCACCATCTTTGCCGATACCGCAGGTATCATTCATATCAAAGAATATGGCGCTTATTTGCAATTGCAGAAACAATTACTGAACGATGTCCTGAAACTGTCCGGCTCCGTGCGTTACGATAAGAACGAAAATTTTAAAGCCAGGTTTACCCCACGCTTTACTGCCCTGGTGAAAGTGGCACGCGATAATAATATCAGGCTTTCTTACCAAACGGCTTACCGTTTCCCTTCCACACAGGATCAATACATCAACCTCAATACACCCGCAGCCCGTTTAATTGGCGGATTACCACAGTTCAACACTTTCTTCCGCTTCAATACGAGTCCGGCATATACCATCGAAAGTATCATTGCCTACAGGGCATCTATCGCAGCAGGTGCCACAAACCCCGCTCTGCTGAAAGTAGGACAGTTTGAACCTGTTCGCCCCGAAAGCATGCAGTCTTTTGAATTGGGCTACCGCAGCGTGATCGGTAAAAAACTCATGATAGACGCTTACGGTTACTATAGCCGCTATAAAGACTTTATCGCACGTGTGGCAGTAGGAAGGGGGATGAGCGAAAGTACCACGCCACAGGTATACCTCCGCGAACTGGCTAACCCGCTTACTACTACCAATTATTCATTTGTCTACAACGTAAATCAACCGGTGAAATCTTACGGATGGGGACTGGGATTGGTATACAAAGCATATAAAGATTACATCGTTACCGGTAACGTTTACAGCGATAAACTCTCCAATGTGCCGGCAGGTGTGATCGCTTTCTATAATACACCGGAAATAAGATACAACCTTGGCCTGGGTAACGAAAACGCGTATAAGAACTTTGGCTTTAATGTCATCCTCAAATGGCAGGGTAAGATCAATTGGCAAGGAACGTTCGGCACAGGAGAAATTCCCTCCTATACCACGCTCGATGCGCAGGTGAGCTATAAAATACCATCTGTAAAATCCATGATCAAGATCGGTGGAACCAATATTACCAATAGTTATTATCGCAGCGCATTCGGAAATCCGTATGTCGGCGGCTTATATTACGTAAGCCTTGGATATAACGTTTTCTAACATAACGATGTTGGTAAGTTTAAACCCCGGTGCCATACACCGGGGTTTTCTTTTGTATTTGGCACAGACTATTGGCTTTTGTAAGGGAGAAACTTATATTTTTGCGGTGCTTTTTTAAGGCTTTTAAACAATCGATCTAATTTACTATGCGACAAATTGCTTTTCGTGAGGCTTTGCGTGAAGCCATGAATGAGGAAATGAGAAGGGACGAACGCGTATTCCTGATGGGTGAAGAAGTGGCTGAATACAATGGTGCTTATAAAGTAAGCCAGGGCATGCTGGCCGAATTTGGACCCAAACGTATCATCGATACCCCGATTGCCGAACTGGGCTTCGCCGCCATTGGCGTGGGTGCCGCTCAAAATGGCTTGCGTCCGATAGTAGAATTCATGACCTTTAACTTCGCAGTACTGGCCCTCGACCAGATCCTCAATACAGCTTCTAAAATGCTGGCAATGAGTGGTGGTCAGTTAAGCTGCCCCATCGTTTTCCGCGGACCTAACGGTAGCGCCGGCCAGTTGGGTGCACAGCACTCTACCGCCTTCGAAAGCTACTATGCCAATATCCCAGGCCTCAAAGTGGTATCTCCTTCTAACGGTTACGACGCAAAAGGCTTGATGAAACAGGCGATCCGCTACGAAGAAGATCCCGTTATCTTCATGGAAAGTGAAGTGATGTACGGCGACAAAAGCGAAGTGCCTGAAGAAGAATATTATATCGAATTAGGTAAAGCCGATATCAAAAGAGCAGGTAAAGACGTTACCATCGTTTCCTACAATAAAATGATGAAAGTGGCCCTCGCTGCTGCTGCTGAACTTGAAAAAGAAGGTATCAGCGCCGAAGTGATCGACCTGCGTACCATCCGCCCACTCGACTGGTACACCATCCTCGAAAGCGTGAAGAAAACAAACCGCCTTGTAATCGTTGAAGAACAATGGCCGTTTGCTTCTGTAAGCTCTGAGATCACTTACCGTATCCAGAAAGAAGCCTTCGACTATCTTGATGCGCCTATCCGTCGTATCACTTGCGCCGACGCTCCCATGCACTATGCGCCAAACCTCGTGGCAGCTTACCTGCCCGACGTTCCACGTACAGTGAAACTGGTGAAAGAAGTGATGTACACTAAGAAATAGAAAGTAGCTGACAGGTCGTGGGAAGAGCACAAAAAGCTATTGACGAACCGGCCTTTCAAATAAAATAAAAATCAAGCCGGAGAACTGTTCTCCGGCTTGATTTTTTCTACCATCTATTCACTTATGATCAAGCAATCAGCTGCCCTTTTTACCCTCATCATTTGTGCATTTACGCTACATGCACAATCTCCGTCGCTTGGCAACGCCAGAGATACGCTTGATGCAGCCGGTGATCCCGATTCTGTCACTGTTACTGCTTTTAACCTGCAAACCCGCTGGCTCTCTACACCAGCCGCCATCGCCATTATATCACAGCAAAACCTCCGCAACTTTGGATACCAGTCGCTGGTACCCGTATTGAATACTGTTTCAGGCGTTCGTATGGAAGAACGCTCTCCAGGCAGTTACCGCCTTTCTGTAAGAGGTAGTCTGCTGCGCTCCCCCTTCGGTATCAGGAATGTCAAGATCTATTTCGATGGTATTCCTTTGACGGATGCCGGTGGTAATAGTTATTTTAACCTGCTCGACTATAATCTCCTGCAATCTGCCGAGATCATAAAAGGCCCCGCCGCCAGCATTTATGGAGCTAATACGGGTGGCTCTCTCTTGTTGCACAGTCCCGCCGCTGCCGCACCGGTACCCGGCCATAAAGCACAGCTGGCGCTGTCAGGAGGCGCATATGGGATGTTCCGCCAGCAGGCCGCCTATAGCTATGACGATTCATCCGCCAGCTTCCAGCTGCGCCAGTTACACCAGCAGAGCGATGGCTTCCGCCAACAGTCCGCAATGCGTAAAGATGCCGCCCAGCTTTCGGGGAAAATACGCCTCAATAAAAGACAACAACTCTCAGCGCTCGCATTTTATACCGATCTCTACTATCAAACTCCCGGTGGCATCACCGCGGCTCAAATGAACCAGGACCCTAAACTGGCACGGCAGCCTACTGCTTCCTTGCCGGGGGCAGTGGATCAGCACACCGCTATTTTTAATAAAACTGCTTTCGGCGGACTTAACCTGGTCTCCGATCTCAGTGATAACTGGCAGAACAGCACCGTTGTAACTGTGAATCATACTGGTTTTCAAAACCCATTCATCACCAATTATGAACAACGGGATGAATGGAACTACGGCGGACGCACTTCTTTTCGCTTCCACCAACAGCAACGCCTTGTCCAGTGGAATGCCGTTGCAGGAGTAGAATGGATGCATAACCGCTCTTCTGTTGACAACTATGGCAACAGGGCAGGAGTGAAAGATACCATGCAGTTTAAAGATCGTCTCCGGGCTACACAGGCTTTTGCTTTTCTGCAAACCGATCTCCGTATCAGCCGCTGGTTATTCCAGGCGGGGCTGAGCCACAACCTTATGAAATACCGCTACCAGCGCATTTCCGACGGCGATCCGCAACAGCAAAAGGAACTTGACGCCGTATTGGCGCCCAGGATAAGCATCTTATACCAGCTGGCTCCCACCGTGGCGGCTTATCTTGTTGCCGCCAAAGGCTTCTCGCCACCCTCACTGGCCGAGATCAGACCCTCCGACGGCAATTACTACGGCAACCTGCAGGCGGAGCAGGGCTGGAACTATGAAGCAGGCATTAAAGGGCATCTCTGGCAAAACAGGCTGCGCTTCGATATTGGCATTTACGATTTCCGCCTTAAAGACGCCATCGTCCGTCGTACCAATACCGCAGGAGCCGAATTCTTCGTTAACGCCGGCGGCACCGTTCAAAAAGGACTGGAATGTTATATCCAGGCACAGTTGACGCCCTTTCTGTCCGCATTTCACAGCTTTAGCTACCAGCCTTACCGCTTCTCAGGTTACAAGGTCGATGATACCGACTTTTCCGGTAATGCTGTCACAGGTGTGCCCCGCTCCGTAAATGTCTCCGGCCTCGACTGTGTATTGCCACAAGGATGGAAACTGTCGGTATTATTGAATAATACTTCTTCCATTACGCTCAACGATGCTGCCACAGTAAAAGCAAAAGCCTATCATTTACTCCAGGCCCGGGTAGCATGGTCCTGCCGTCTGGGTAAACTGCGCGCTGAAGTTTTTGCCGCCGCCGATAACCTCCTCAACGAAAAATATAGCCTCGGAAATGACCTGAATGCAATGGGAAACAGATTCTTTAACCCGGCACCGCTCCGGAATGCCTCCGGCGGTATCATGCTCGACCTCTAACCCCCTTAAAATAGGGCCAAGGCTCTGGCACTCAGTCACTAATGTATTCTAATCAAATTTTCGTCTATTTTAGCACCTCAAATGAACAAACAGAACATGTCAAGTATCCTGATTATAGATGATGAAAAGGCCATCCGGAAAACCCTTAACGAAATCCTTTCCTTTGAAGGCTTTAAGGTTACCGAAGCCTCCGATGGGGAAGAAGGGTTGAAACTATTCAGCGCCCAGACCTTCGACGTGGTATTGTGCGATATCAAAATGCCTAAAATGGATGGCCTCGAATTCCTGGCGAAAGCCACCGAAGCCAACCCCGATGTACCTGTTATCATGATCAGTGGTCACGGTACCATCGAAACGGCCGTAGATGCCGTTAAAAAAGGCGCTTACGACTATATTTCCAAACCGCCGGATCTGAATAGAATGCTGATCACTATCCGTAATGCTACAGATAAGAATTCGCTGAGTAAGGAAACCCGCGTGCTCAAACGTAAAGTGGGTAAAGTGCAGGAAATGATCGGCGACAGCGACGGCATCGCCCGCATCAAAGATACCATCGAAAAAGTGGCTGCTACCGATGCCCGCGTACTGGTTACCGGCGAAAATGGCGTAGGTAAAGAACTGGTGGCCCGCTGGATCCACGAAAAAAGCAACCGCGCCTCCGGCCAACTGGTAGAAGTCAACTGCGCAGCGATCCCCTCAGAGCTTATTGAAAGCGAACTGTTCGGCCACGAAAAAGGCTCCTTCACTTCCGCTATCAAACAAAGGATCGGCAAGTTCGAACAGGCCAGCGGCGGCACGCTCTTCCTCGATGAAGTAGGCGACATGAGCCTCAGCGCACAAGCCAAAGTGTTACGAGCCCTCCAGGAAGGCAAGATCACCCGCGTAGGTGGCGACAAGGAAATTAGCGTCGACGTCCGCGTGGTGGCCGCTACCAACAAAGATCTGCTCAAAGAAGTAGAAGCTAAAAACTTCCGCCTCGACTTATACCACCGTCTCGGTGTAATCCTCATCCACGTCCCTTCCTTAAACGACAGGCGCGAAGACATTCCCTTACTGGTGAATAAATTCCTGGGCGATATCGCCGCAGAATACGGTCAGGCAAAAAAGGCTATCGATAAAAAAGCCATGGATGCCCTCCAGAAACATAACTGGTCCGGCAACATCCGCGAACTGCGCAACGTGGTAGAACGACTCATCATCTTATCAGGCAAAACCATCACCCTGGAAGATGTAAGCAACTACGTACTACCAAGATAGTAGCTGCGGCAATACGTAGTTAGCCCGGTTATCACTGCATGGTCATACATAATAAACTTACGCTTCTATAGACCGGAGCGCTAAGAGCAACATATGAACGGCGGCGCTGTTATAGGGGTACAAACCCGTGATAGCGCTGCTGTTAACACAGCATAATATCGCAATTTATTGACTCCTTACATCATCATAATAGCAGGACCTACAGCGGTAGGAAAAACGGCGCTGGCAATAGAAATCGCTAAACGCCTTGATACGGCTATTATCTCTGCCGACTCCCGTCAGTGTTTTGGGGAACTGGGCATTGGCGTAGCCAAGCCTTCCGCCACGGAATTGCAGCAGGTGCAGCATTATTTCATCGACTCGCATAGCGTTCACGATAACGTTAATGCCGTGGTCTTTGAACAGTACGCCCTGAAGGCAACAAACGATATCTTCAGCAAGCACAATAACTGCGCAGTAATGGTGGGGGGAACAGGCCTCTACATTAAAGCCTTTTGCGAAGGTCTTGATAACATCCCCGACGTTCCCGAAGATATTCGCCAAAAGGTAACGACAGCCTTTGAAGAAAAAGGACTGCAATGGTTGCAACAGGAAATACAGGAAAAAGATCCGGCCTTCTGGGCTGTTGCCGAACAACAAAACCCGCAGCGTCTTATGCGCGCCCTGGAAGTATGGTATGCTACTGGGCAGTCTATCGAAGCGTTTCGCATAGCCCATAAAACCCAACGCCCGTTTAAGATCATCAAAATAGGCCTCGAGCTCGATCGTCCGTTATTATACGATCGTATCAACGCCCGTGTAGATATCATGATGCAGGAAGGTTTGCTCGAAGAAGCGCGTGCTCTTCAGCCTTTGCAGCACCTTAATGCACTGCAAACCGTTGGCTACCGTGAATTCTTTAACTTTTTTAATGGAGAATACACCCTTGAGCAAGCCATTGATATGTTGAAACAAAACACCCGCCACTATGCCAAACGCCAGCTCACCTGGTTTAAACGCGATCCCGCCATACAATGGTTTCAGCCCGCCCAGGTAAATGAAATCATGCAGTACATCTCCGCTCAAACAGGCGGCTGGCGCTAATAATCACTGGATGATAGTTATATCGTTACCACCAGTCTTTGTCCGCTCGCTATTTCTGTATCCCATGCCTGCTCTATATTTTCAAGCGTTATACAGGTAGTATTTACCTGTAACCTTTTCGCTGCCGCCAGCTCAAACATTTCGGGAATGATATGTGTTAGTAGTTGATTCACTTCTTCTTTTGTCCAGCTTCCCAGGCCTGATCCGGATAGTTGCAGGTTAACACTCCTGAGTATTTGCGACGATAGTTCAATGGTTTCGCCGGTCATTGAGCCAATGGAAACAAACCGGGTTTTATGGGTAAAGTGGCCTGTGCCTTTCAGTGCTTCTAGGATGAGCACTGCTGTGTTTCCCCATAAATAATCCAATACGATATCTATAGGAGAATGCTGGTGAATCTCTTTTAACCGGGCAGAAAAAGCTTCGTCATCGCCTATGACAATGTATTCATCCGCGCCTATGGCGGTTAACATTTCCAATGACTGTTTATTTCTGCCTGTAACGATCACCCGGCCTGCTCCATAATATTTAGCGATTTGAACCGCTATGCTGCCGGTAAATCCCGTTGCTCCATTGATAAGAATGATTGCGCCCGCCTCCATTTGGGCACTAAACCTAAGCGCCATAGCCGATCCTGCAACAGCGTTGGGTAAGGCCGCGGCTGTGATATTGTCAATGTCAGCAGGTAAGGGGATGGTCCTGCTTTTATTAACTACTGCTTTTTCGGCTAACATACCCGTTATGCCTAAAGCATAAACCCGGCTCCCGTCTGGTAGCAAACCTACGCCATCGCCACCCGGTATTGTTGCCTGCGCAGGCCGGCCCTGGGTAGAGTAATGTTGGCCGCTTGCCCGCGATTTGTCCAGGTTTTTAATGGCGGCTGCTTTTACCGATAGGGTAATTTCATCCTGCCCGGTGGCAACCGGAGTGGGATAATCTGTTATATATTTAGGTCTTTCCCCTCTCTGAAAAACGACAGCTGCTTTCATGTGTACATGCTTTGAATGATAATGATTGATACCATGCAAAGGTATCGATGGCCCATGCCTGCCGGCAATAACATTTGTTATTAAATGCCTTTTGCCAGTTTGCTTTTAATGCGGCTTAAATGAACAGTCGTAATACCAAGGTAAGAAGCGATATAATGTTGAGGTATGCGCCGGACGATCTCGGGACGCTCTTGTATCAGGGCTAGATAGCGCTGCTGCGGCGTGTCTTTGATGGTGGAAATAAATAACTTCATATAGTCATAGGTCCTGTCGAATATTGCATCGATAAACCTGTCCCGTAATGCCGGTATCTCTTTTATCTCTTCAACTAACCTGTTCAAATCCTTTTTCGATGCCCGCCAGATAACACTGGGTTCAATCGTTTCAATACTTACAGGACTGGGAATGTTTTTCCTGAAGCTCTCGATAGAGCCAACCATATTGTTTTCAAAGAAGAATTGCGTAGTAATGTCCTTGCCGTTATGATTGAACCAGACACGAATACAGCCTGATTCAATTAAAAACATGCGCTTGGATATTTCTCCTTCTGTTAGCAGTATTGTTTTAGCTGGAACTTTAATAAGTTGAAAGCAGCTTACGAAGTCTGCCCATTTATCGTCGTCAATGGGATATCTGTTTCGGAACTGTTCAAACATTTTTCTTGACTAAAGTTTAGTTACTAAGCCTCCAATAACGGAATGATATGCGTCCAATTCAATTGGCGCGCATAATCCAACGCCGTTTTCCCATTATGTGTTTTCAGGCCCTTATCTGCTCCTTTTTCCAGTAATATTTCGATAGAAGTCCTGTTGCCTGCTATCGTTTCCCGGTGCAGTAAAGTAAATCCTTCATTATCAGCCTGTGATATCTCGGCAGGATATTGCTGCAGAAACTCACGAAAGCGCTCCCGCATATTGATGCTCATAGGATGTTCTGTCAGGTTTTCAGGATGTTCCGTTTGCTGGTAAACAACTTCTATATTGTTATAGTCGCCAAAGTCAAGCCCCATGCTTCGTCATGTGCTTCCCTTTCTTCAGAACGCATCTCGGAGCGCATCTGGTGAATGGTGAAGCCGCCATAGGTTTTACCACGGCTCGAAAGAAGCCAGTCGCTTACCTGCGACAAAGGCACCTGTACTGCATCGCCGTTATCAATATTGGTAAGTGTTTCAGGATCGTTGATAAGAATGCCGCCAATCTGCTCTCCATCGAAATACACATCGTTGATCCACATATGTTCAACAACGGGTTCATCGCTATCTTCCATTTGCTGCGCAAAAGCAACTTTCACACAGGCCAGGTCTAATGCAGGAACGATCCTGCGCGCCTCCCAGCTTAATTCACGCCACATATATTTGAATGTCTCACGCGCTTTTTCTGAAGCATCGATGATGCCCTGGTCATCTGATTTGGTGTAATACATATTGTCTGACATAGTATTGAATTGTAGGACCTGTAAACTGCAATCATCGCACCAGTTTTAACTCGTGGAAGGCATGTCTCCACGCTACTCAATAAAAAACGCCTGTATTGCTACAGGCGCCAAGCAGGTATGTTTAGATTGTCTGGTTAATTCCGCTCATCAGATTTTAAATCCTACCGTTAGTATCAGGTTTCCTCTGTTATTATTCACCTTAGCAAACGTATTGGGCTTATCGTTAAGCCTGTAAGGGAAGTTAACATCTTTATTGAAAGTATGTGCGTACGTCAAATCTATGAAAATTCCATGATTTCTGTAGCCAATACCACCACTAGCCATAATACGGTGTGCTTTTAATTCCTTGTCTTTGTAGGGGCTGCCATAATAAGCGCCTCCCAAACGGAACATCCAGGGATCAAACTTTAATTCACCACCTAAACGGAAATTGAATGCTCCTTTCAGGTAGTCTTTGATAGCATCATTCGCCATGCGGTAATATTCCTTTGCACCGCTATATTCAGCGTCATCTTCCGAAGCAAAGAAACGGGAACCACGGTGATTGATGAACTCGATATCAGCAGTAACAAAAGCCCGCTGACGCTGCGTATTTTCTACTTCACGGAATACATAACTACCACTTGCAATAACACGGTAAGGAGTTACCTGGCCATAATTACGGGTAACCTTACGGCCGTTGTTCAGCCCTTCAGTGGTAGCTGTTGCAACAGGATTGCCGGGAAATAAATTCTCGGTATTGGTAGTAATAGATGCGCTCAACTCATCTTTTATCGACATCACCGAAGGGGTATGAAAAGCCATACCGATCCTGATAAACTCTTTAGGTTTGTAAATGAAACCCAGCTTGGCATTTAAACCTACTCCACTGGAATTAAAACGCTCCTGGTATTCAAAATAACCAAAGTCGTTATTGTTATTTCCTGTTGCATCTGTCTCACGGTAAGTGATCTCGCGATGATACTTTTGAATAGGAACATTCAAACTGCCGCCAAAATATAACCGGTCCTCTATACCACCGCCTAAACCCAGCGATACCTCATGCATACCACCCCAGGTGTTAGCCGTATAATCCTGGAAAACACCCACATTGGTTATCGGGTTTACATATACCGCAGATTGATATCCATCAAAATTACCGTTCCCATCAAACTTATGATTGATCAGGTAGGTAGCATAGGCCAATGAAGCGCCGTTGACATAGTTGTTATAGGCTGCTATAGTATCGGCATTATCGTATTTTAATTCTTCAAGGTACTGCTCGCTGAAAGAGGTCATGTTGTTATATCCACTGTAGGAAACCCGGTTGTTATAACTCGCTAACTGGCTAACCGATAAAGCAAATGCCGAACTGCTCCAGTTGCTCCTGCGCGTTTTACCGGAACCCAAAACAATGCCGATAGGCCCATAGGCAAAAGCCGATTTGGAAGGCCCCTTCATACTGCTGTCCCTGAAATCTCCTTTGTTGCTGTTGAATATAAAACCCGGGCTTAAAACTATCTCCCGCGTTTTATAGAAACCCAGACCAGCCGGGTTTACATGCGTAGCGGTAATATCGCCGCCCAGTGATCCCATAGCCCCGCCAACAGCCATATTACGTGCACTGCCTCCCGGAACAAACCATCCCGCACGAAGTGCATCATCAGGTGTTTGTGCCTTTAAACATGGCATGGCGGCAATCGCTCCTATTAGTAAAAGACAGGACCTGGTAGATTTTCTCTTCATCTTGTGTTTTTTAGGTACTAATTCCTGGAAGGCCGCGCTCCGCTGCTGCCGTTGGAACTGTTATAACCACCGCTCCGTCCGCCCGCACTGCTGCTCGGAGCAGGACTGCCGGGACTAAATGTACGCGAAGGATTGCTCTGCTGCCAGTTGCCGGAAGAATTACCGCTGTTGTTGCTATTGTTGCTGCCGGAAAATGCTTTGCGCACCAATCCGCCGAAATTATTGGAGTTGTTATAGTTCGAAGAAGAGCCCTTCGCTGCCGGACGATATAACTGGTTGCTGTTATTGTAGTTCCGGTTGCCATAAGCCGATAGGTTACTACCCTGGCTCAGCGTTCTGTGTGTTTCAGGATTCTTGTAGTAAATAACAGTATAGTAAGGATTATACCAGCTGTTCCAGTTCGAACCGTAGAAACCATACCAGCCCGCATAAGGATTGTAATAATAAGGATTACCATACCCAAACGCACCATAGTAATTATTTACCCAGTGGTTGTTGTAAAACCCGCCATTGTAGAAACCAGGATTGTAGAAACTGCCCGCACCATAACCGTAATCATTGAAAAAATAACGGCTGTCATTCCAGTAAGCATAATCATCCAGCCCCGACCAGCGGTAATGATCTCTTACCTTCATACGCAGGTAACGGTCATCCGAACTCGCCGCATAATCATCATACTCTCCGGCAGCGCCTATCCCGCCTTTGGTAGGAGAATAGTACACATCATCAGGCGTTTGCGACGACTTATAAGCCCCCGTACACCCCCCAAGCACTACCACTGCAACTGCCCACAAGTATAAAAATTTCTTTTTCATAGTTCCTGCGTTTAGAACGGTTTACAATCTAAGTTCCTACATTTGCCCCATTCTGTAATTTACCTAAGTTTTGTAGCAAATTTCCGGCCTTTTTTGTTAAAAGTAGACTAAATGCGCGGAGCGGCAGATAGAACTCGGTAACTCGCAGACAAAATAACGCAAAAACAAAAAATCAACACTCAAAAAAGAAAAACCGGATGATCCCTTTCCTATAGGTCCCCGCTTTTACTTTTGATAAGATTTGATCACACTATGAGTAAAGAAATTACTTCAAGAGCAGAAGACTACTCTAAATGGTATAACGACCTCGTCGTTAAAAGCGGCCTGGCCGATCATAGCGCCGTTCGCGGTTGTATGGTCATTAAACCCTATGGCTATACCCTTTGGGAAAATATGCGCGACGTGCTCGACAAAATGTTCAAGGAAACAGGACACGTAAACGCCTATTTCCCGCTTTTCGTACCCAAAAGCCTCTTCGAAGCCGAAGAAAAAAACGCCGAAGGCTTCGCCAAAGAATGCGCAGTAGTAACCCACTATCGCCTTAAAACCGATCCCAATAACCCCGGCAAACTTATCGTCGACCCCGAAGCAAAACTCGAGGAAGAACTGGTAGTGCGCCCCACAAGTGAAGCCATCATCTGGAACACCTATAAAGGCTGGATCCAAAGCTACCGCGATCTCCCCATCCTCGTAAACCAGTGGGCGAACGTGGTACGCTGGGAAATGCGTACACGCCTCTTCCTCCGCACTGCCGAATTCCTCTGGCAGGAAGGCCATACCGCACACGCTACAAAAGAAGAAGCGATCACAGAAACAACGCAGATGCTCGACGTATACGCCAACTTCGTTGAAAACTGGATGGCACTCCCCGTGGTCAAAGGCGTAAAAACACCCAACGAACGTTTCGCAGGTGCCGAAGACACCTATTGCATCGAAGCCCTCATGCAAGATGGTAAAGCCCTCCAGGCAGGTACTTCCCACTTCCTCGGCCAAAACTTCGCTAAAGCATTCGACGTGAAGTTCAGCGACAGGGAAAATAAACTCGACTACGTTTGGGCTACCAGCTGGGGCGTAAGCACACGCCTTATCGGCGCCCTCATCATGGCCCACAGCGACGACGAAGGCCTGGTTTTACCGCCACGCATCGCTCCAATACAGGTCGTGATCGTGCCTATCTACAAAGGAGAAGAACAAAAAGCACAGATCGATGCCAAAGTAAAAGGCGAGATCGTCCCCGCCCTTAAAGCATTGGGTATCTCCGTTAAATACGACGACAGCGAAAACGCCCGCCCCGGATGGAAATTCGCTGAATATGAAATGAAAGGCGTTCCCGTTCGTATCGCCCTCGGCGCCCGCGACCTCGAAAACAATGTCGCCGAAGTGGCCCGCCGCGATACCAAAGAAAAGAAAGCCTATAGCCTCGACGGCCTCGCTCAACAGATCTCCAACCTGCTGAACGATATCCAGTCGAACATCTATAACAGGGCATTACAATTCAGGAACGAACATATTACCCCCGCAGATACCTGGGAGGAATTCATGGACATACTCGAAAATAAAACCGGCTTCGTGGCAGCACATTGGGATGGCACCGGCGAAACAGAAGATAAGATCAAGGAACTCTCCAAAGCTACTATTCGCTGTATCCCGCTGGATAACAAAGCCGAAGAAGGCGTTTGTATCCTTACAGGTAAACCATCCGCTCAACGCGTATTATTCGCAAGGGCTTATTAGTAAAGTATTGATTATTAATATTTTATGTTCTAATGGTGCCTGAATGACTTAAATCCGCAGGTCTGCCTCATCTAAAACAGGGCGCTCCTGCGGATTTTGTACGCTTTACAGAGCCGCTCTAAAGCCACCTTAAAGCCGTCTCGAAGCCGCTCTAACGCAATGCCGGAATCACCCCGGTAATAAATACCGCTTCCATTAACGGAAGGCCTTTCCCGGATCCGGTAAATGTCGCGGCCCGGCCGGTGAAAAAGCGCACAATAGTATTTTCAGAAAAGGAGACAAGCAGAGCGTTGAAATAAAAACGCACAAAACAAAAAGAAACGCACAAGAACAAGAGAAGTACGAAAAGCAATGAAACAGAAACCTGTACACGAAGCTATGATACCTTACCTCGAAGGACAGGTATTACTCATCAACAAACCGCTTTACTGGACTTCTTTCGACGCAGTTCGCAAGATCCGTAACCTCACAGGTGTAATGAAAGTAGGTCATGCCGGTACCCTCGACCCATTGGCTACAGGGCTTCTCATCATTTGCACAGGTAAATTCACCAAAAAGATCAACGAATACATGGGCATGGAGAAGGAATACACCGGCACCTTTACACTTGGTGCAACCACGCCAACCTACGATCTCGAAAGTGAACCCGAAAACCCGAAGGATATCAGCCACCTCACAGGCGAACAAATCCACACCGCAACAGCGCAGTTCACCGGGCCCATTATGCAGGTCCCCCCGGCGCACTCCGCCATTAAAAAAGACGGTAAGCCCGTCTACCTCGCCGCCCGTAAAGGCGAAGACGTAGCACTGGAACCACGTCCCGTCACCATCTATGCTTTCGAAATAACAGCCATAACCCTCCCTGTAGTGCATTTCCGGGTGGTATGTAGCACCGGAACCTATATCCGCAGCCTCGCACACGACTACGGCAAAGCCCTGGGCGTAGGCGCTTATATGAGCAGCCTCTGCCGTACCCGCATCGGAAGCTTCCCCCTAACCGAAGCAAAGGAAATGGAATCCTTTATCAGCGAATTGCAGGAACTGAAAAAATAAGGCAGGCATCCCGCTGCCAATGGCTCCTCGGAAGCTGTGCAGTAATTCGTTATCTTTCCGCTACCTAAATACTACAACCCATGCCCACAATTACATTGTCTGTCAAAGACGAAAACTTCGCTGGCAAGGTGTTGCAGGAAGTATTGATTGGGTTCCATTCAGAAACCGTAACGATCAGGGATATAATAGAAGCCAGGGTGTTACAGGAAGTGGAAGCCTACAATCAAAAGCAGCCGCAATACTTTAATGGTTTGGTGCAGCCTGCCGACGCAGAAAAAACTGTCAACGGCTATCAATTGCGCAATAAGGTCGTAATTGATCCGGAGAAACAGGTCTACGTAGCATTGGATGCCTTCCAGAAGAATGGCTTCTTTGTGCTGGTCGATACATTGCAATGCAGCTCGCTGAACGATAAGGTCAGGCTGCATGCCGATACGCGCATTAGCTTTATCAAACTAACACCACTGGTGGGAGGATAATGTATGAACTTCCTGAAAAAAATAAAAAATGTCTTCTCCGATACAACTACGGATGAAAAAGAATTTAAACAGGCTGTTCATGATACCTGGAAGGAGTATAGAACCAAAAGAGAGTATTTCTGGGGATGCAATCTTAACGATACAACTACATGGCCGCAGATCGTAAAAACATGGCCCGATAACAAAAAGGTGGCCTTTGCTTTATGGCTTGTTACTGCTATCAGCCATTTTATGTCGGGCAGAAGAACCGGCTCAAACGCCGATGAGGCATCGCAAAAAAATGCTGTGCAACAGGCCTACCTGCAGGCCCTGATGCGTAATAAACTACTGCTTGAAGAAGACGATGTTGTCCGCCTGTTCAATGCCTTTAGCCAGTATAAAGCCAACGACTGGTCATATCTTACTACCTGGCCTGTTGCTTCCTTGCTTAACCAGGTCGTAAAACAATGGAAAGACAAGCCGTTCAGCCCCGTACTTGAGGATGCGCTTCGGCAATTGAAGGAATTACTCGACAAATACATGTCTCCCTATGATCAGAAAGAGCACATTAAGATGGTCGGGAAAATAGACGGTATGCTTTTTAAAAATACGAATGCCTCATCTGCTGTTAAGCCCGTTAAATTCATGGGAAATGACCCGCTTGCAGAATTTGCAAACTTGTCTTTGGAACGTATGCCCGGTAATGAAAAACTTGTCTGGTACCAGATCCTCGCGCTTGCTCAAAAAGTATCTGGCGCTAAACCCTCTCAAAAATACCTGAATGAAATAAAGACGCTTATCAAGGCGTTGGGCGCCGATAAGTTTAAGAAAACAACGCACGACTGGTTTCACTTTCTCATAGAGCTGAAAGAACGTGAAGAAACTCATTCTTATACGTACAGCAGCGGCTATGAATACAATTACAGCTCCTATGATTACATCACTTCTGTAAATGCCGACCTCATAAAAGGATTGGTTTGGGCATGTGCTCATTTTCATGACGGCGCTTCTATCCAAACTATTTCCGCATTGGCAGAAAGGGCTTTCAAAAAAATACCCGGAAAAGGACCAACAGCTGCCGCTATAGGTAATGCTTGCCTGTTTACCTTGTTTGCATCAAAGGGATTGGATGGTATAGGCCAGCTTTCCCGTCTCAGGCTGCGTATCAAACAGGGAAGTACGCAGGCTTTGATCGACAAATACCTCGCGTCCGCAGCAGGCGAAAAAGGGGTGTCCGTTAGTGAGATCGAAGATATGGCAGTCGATGATGCCGGTATGCAACACGGAAATAAAACCATCTCCTTCGACGATTATACCGCAGTAGTGAATATTACAGGTATAGGCAAAACAGAACTTAATTGGATAAAGCCTGATGGCGCTCCGCAAAAATCGGTTCCTGCGCATATAAAGGATAAACATGCTGCCAGACTGAAAAAGTTAAAGGATAATATTAAACTGGCAGAGCAAACGCTTGTCACGCAGCGCGACAGAATAGACAGGATGTTGCGCGAAGACAGGCGAATGAGTAAGGAGCACTTTCATACTTATTATCTGCAGCATGGTATTATGTCCTTCATTGCAGAACGCCTGATCTGGAACTTTCACGCCGCTGATAATACCATCCGGCAGGCCATTTGCCTGAACGATCAATGGATGAACCAGCATAAGGAACCGCTTGATATTACAACCGCAACAGAAGTGTCGCTGTGGCACCCTGTACAGGCTTCTGTAGAAACTATAAAAAGCTGGAGGGAGTTCCTGGTTGCCCATCAGCTGCAGCAACCGTTAAAGCAGGCCTTCCGGGAAATATATCTGTTAACGGAAGCCGAATTTACAACCAAGACTTACAGCAATAGAATGGCTGCTCACCTGTTACGGCAGCATCAGTTCAATTCACTGGCTAAAAGCAGGAACTGGCGCTATACGCTCATGGGAGCTTTCGATAACGGCATGGATAATGGTATCGCCAGCCTGTCTCTGCCTGCTTATAATTTACGTGCAGAATACTGGATTAACGAAGTAAATGCGGTAGATGCTACCAATGATACGGGCATCTGGAATTATATAAGCACCGATCAGGTGAGATTCCTCGATACACTGTCCGGCAACCTCGTCGATCTTGTCGAAATCCCCGCCCAGGTGTTTTCAGAGGTGATGCGTGATGTCGACTTGTTTGTGGGTGTCGCAAGTGTCGGTAATGATCCCACCTGGCAGGATTCAGGCGGCCTTCCCGCTTATCGCGATTACTGGACCGCTTACTCTTTCGGTGAACTGTCCGAAGTAGCTAAGAACAGGAAGGATATCCTGGCAAACCTTGTCCCTCGTTTAAAGATCGGTCCTGTTGCCACAATTCGTGATAAGTTCCTTGTAGTAAAGGGGAAACTGCGCACCTATAAAATTCATATTGGCAGCACAAATATTTTGATGGAGCCTAACGATCAGTATCTCTGTATAGTTCCCGATAGAAGCCAGCAGAATCCTGCTGAAAAAATATTTCTGCCGTTCGAAGGGGATAATGGATTATCTGTTATTCTTTCTAAGGCATTTTTATTGGCCGAAGACGATGTTATTACAGACCCCACCATCACTTCTCAAATAAAACTAAAGTGATCGGTAACAGGTATATTCAGCAGATGATCGTTCCCGAATGGGGCCAGGAAGGTCAGCGGAAGCTCGCCGCTGCTTCTGTCCTTATTGTCGGCGCCGGCGGCTTGGGAACGCCTGTGGCTGTTCAGTTGGCCGCAGCAGGCACAGGTAATATCTCTATCGCCGATCATGACACCATAAGCCTTTCCAATCTTTCCCGCCAATGGCTATATACACACGACACGATAGGAAAGCAAAAGGCCGGTGTCCTGGCTTCCCGCATTGGCGAACAAAACCTGCAGTCCATAGTTACCCCGTTGAACGAACGCATAAATGCTGATAATATTGAAAGCTTAGTCAGTAAACATGACCTTGTATGCGATTGTACCGACGATGCAGCAACAAGAATACTGATCGATCAAACCTGCAGGACGCAAGCCAAACCATTGGTATATGCTGCCGTTAAAGGATGGGAAGCCTATGTGACAGTGCTGCATCATCAGAAAAAAATAACGCTGGATGATCTGTTTGCAGGGGAAAGCCTCTTGGATAACGCCAGCCTTAATTGCAATGTCGCAGGTATCGTTAATACCACCTGTGGTATTGCAGGCAGCATACAGGCGGCAGAAGCATTTAAGATCATCATAGGTGTCCCCAGTGAACTGGACGGCGCTGTGTTATGTATCGATAGTCTCTCCGGTATATTCCGGACCTTTCGGTTGAATCACTGGTGAAGGTTAGAACGGTAACCCTATCCCCAGCTGTATCGCAAAGTTGTTGCGCTTTATCACACGCTGCCCCGAAGCATCTGTAGCATCTATGACCTTGAACTCGTCATTGGTCCAGGTAAAGTTCGAAAAGTCCAGCCACCCGTTATTCCTCAATCGCGCAGGATCTTTCAGCTTTAATCCGCCATCAATTCTTATCAGGAAATAGTTGAAGTCGAAACGTATACCCGTTCCTATGCCAATAGCAATATCATCGGCAAAACGATTAAGGCTAAATACGCTTTTGGGATTGTCAGGATCGTTTTTGATATTCCATACATTGCCGATATCCGTAAACAACGCACCCGCTACCTGTATAGCGCCAATGGTCGCCACCTTATAACGGTATTCCGCATTAAGCTCCAGCTGCAGATCCCCATACCGGTCACGGAACGATCCCGAAGTATCGCTTAACAACGATGACCCAAGCCCCAGTTGCCGCAGGCTCCAGGCGCGCATACTGTTAGGCCCGCCCGCAAAGAACTGTTTGAAGAAGGGTAACGTCTTACCAAATTTCCCTTCACCACTGTAGTTGATACCTGCACCGCCATAAGCTCTTAACGCAAGTGTCGTCTTCCGGTATAAAATGGCCTTTTTATACTCCGCATCGAACTTGATATACTGGTATATCCTGTCCTGCAAACTGGTGATCCTGCCGAATAACCCGCCTGCCTCTTCTACAGAAAAACGGAAGATATTGCTTACCGAAGGATTATGACGCCCGGGATAGGTAACGGTATAGCTCAATACCTGGCTTATCACCGATCCGGTATTGAAAGCCGTACGCAGCAAAGGATTCGTCTTAAACGCATTCCGTAACCCCGCCAGCGTATCAAGCGAATACAGCTCTACATTCAATGGCTTGTACGACCATAACTTATTCTTCTTTTTCCATTCATACCCCCAGCTGGTAACCAGTGAACGCAGTTGATAAAAGTCCTTCCGGTTGATATAGGCGCCGTTGATGTTGAATACCGTTTGCTTGGCATCGAGCTTATAACCGCCTCTGATCCGTATAGGAGAGATGAAACGCGGAAACGCAAATCGCTGGTTGATCGACCCCTGGGTGGTCTGAAAAAGGTCGGCGCTGGGATCCAGGTTCATCTCTATACCGGTCCTCAAACTCGTTACCGCCTGTATGGCCCGCTTGGCCACATTCCTGTTCCGCAATGTAACACTGCTGGCTATACCAAACAGGTTCGATGCACCTATCACATCACCCGTATTCCGGCTGGCTTCCAGGTCATAAGTGATATTGTATTTGACATTAGGGGATAGGAAAATATGAAAATCCAGTGAATCTCCACGCACTACAGTCCTGCTGTCAACCTGCCCCCATGCCCCGATATTGGAGAAGTTGGTCATCGTCTTATAATACAGGTCTTCGTTATACATCGCGCCACGACGCATATACGAATGATCACGGAAAGGACGGTCCTTGAACTTCCCCTCACGATCATAAATAGTGAACCAGCGGCGATCCAGTTTCCTGAAATCAGGTTTGTTGATAAGACTATCCGGTATCTCGGTAGCCTTCGTCTCCGGGTAGTAATAAATATTGCCGATATAATACTGCTTCAGCGCCGCAGTATCCGTAAAACTGCTGTCTTTAAAATTCTTCCGGTAATAATCCCCCCGCTCATAAATGCTCAGGTCTATTATCGGGTTCCGCTTCTGACGCTCCGATGCCTCCGCCAGCCGCTCTGCCAGCTCAAACGGGTCAACAGTTAACTTCAATAAGGCCTTATCCGTTGTATCCGCTTCCGCCAGCAGGTTGTCGCGCGAAAGCTGGTAATAACCATTCTGCCGGTAAATGGTGACAAGACGCCCAAGCTCGCTGGCCACAAGTTCCTTCGAGTACGGCTTGCCCTTTTTCAATACAGTGGCTTCCGCATTCGCCAGCGCCAGCCGTTGCAGATTGCTGTCATTAAGCAAATAACGCAATGAATCGATGATGATGTTCTTGCCCGGATCGATCTGCATAACCACCGTAGTCCGCTTTTGTATAGGGAACGCTTTCCGGTTGAAAAGATTGGCCAGGAAAAAACGGTGGGCCTTGTGTTCCGTAACAAAAAAAGTATCCTTATAAGTAGCATAGTAATATCCTTGTGAATTCAGGTAACCATTCATGAACAGAATTGTCCTGCGGATATTCATCGTATCGAAAATAGGAGGGTTGCGCAGGCTGTAGAAAATGCCGAACCGCTGCACCTTACGGGCCATCAAACTGTCGTCCCAATAATTCTCTAATGAATTTAATAACCTATTTTTCTCATCTTTGGGCAGGTTTCCCTTGAGCTCTATCCGGTTATGGGCTACAAAAGGGGTGTCTGTCGGAAAATTCCTGACGGCAAGACGCCTTTGTTCACTACAGGAAGTGAGAAAACAAACCCAGAAACTAAGCGACAACAATAGAAGTATTGGTACGGGTTTGTGTTTAAATGTCATATTATATGGTTACTAAAAACGAGGTCAAATATATCCAAAGTTTATACCAGAAAAAAAACAGGCTTGAAGAACGGCTTTTTATTGCCGAAGGCCCGAAACTGGTCGGCGAAATGCTGCAATCCGGTTATGTTATCCGTAACATCTATGCCACCAGCCAATGGTGCGATAACAACTCCAATATACCCGCAACGCCTGTCTCCGATGCCGAACTTGAAAAGATCAGCCTGCTGCAAACTCCCAACCAGGTCCTGGCAATAGGGGAGCAGCGCCCGCCTTCCGGTGACCCTGTCCTTAAAGGGCATTTCAGCCTTGTCCTCGACGGCATCCAGGACCCCGGTAACCTCGGTACCATCATCCGTATAGCCGATTGGTTTGGCATTTCCCAGATCATCGCTTCTCCCGATACTGCCGAATTTTACAATCCAAAGGTCATCCAGTCAACTATGGGCAGCTTCCTGCGTGTAAACCTTTGGTACCAACCCCTGCAAGAATTGCTGTCTCAGTCCCCGGTACCGGTATTTGGAGCCCTGCTCAACGGTAAAAGCATTCACAGCCAGCAGCCCCTGAACGAAGGCCTCCTGGTAATAGGAAACGAATCAAAAGGCATCCGTGAACCGCTGCTGCCTTTCATCTCCAATGCCCTCACCATCCCACGCATTGGCCACGCCGAATCGCTTAACGCCGCCGTAGCCACCGGCATCCTGCTTTCACACCTGCGGGCAGGTATAAACGGCGGATAACAAAACATAAAAAAAACCGGAAAAATATCTCCGGCTTTTTATCATAAGATCTCTGTCATACCATCACCTGAACATGATCGCCTTCACCGGCCGTATCGTCTTGATAAACACGGTTGGCAGAATAAGCGATAAAATACACACAAACAAAGTGCCTGCACATACAGCCAGTACCTGCCACCAGATGATCATCACCGGGGCAACACTTACCGAATAAGCGCTTTCATCAAGTTTTATAAGCCCCGTATACTGCTGCAGCAGGCAAAGACCTACACCCGTGAATAGCCCTATCAATATGCCGGCCCCCGAAATAATGATAGTATTATAAAGGAAGATCGATTGTATGCTCCAGTCCTCCATACCCAGCGCCTTTAAAACGCCCACCATCCGTGTCCGTTCCAGTACCAGTATCAATAAACACGTAATAAGGTTGATGATCGCTACTACCGACATCACAATGAAAATGACATCCCTGTTTACATCCTGGATCTTTAACCAGTCAAAGATATTCGGATACACCTCCTGTATCGTTCTGCTGATCCAGGCATCCGGCAACTTGTCATAAAGCGCGTTGCTCACAGGATCCATGTTTTTATAATCGTCAAGAAAAAGCTCATAAGCGCCTATCTCATTATTGTCCCAGCGGTTGATACGTCGTAACAGCCTGATATCGCCTAAAGCAAACAGGTTGTCATATTCTTCGATCCCTGTTTTGTAAATACCGCTTACCTGTAACCGCCGCCAGCTGGTTCGCCCCGTTTCAGGCGAAATAAAATAAACTTTAACTGAATCGTTAACCTTGATATTAAGCTGGTTGGCAGTAGTGAGGGAAATAACGATCTGCTTGCTGTAAACACTATCCTTGAAATCAGGCCACCTGCCGGCGGTTAAAAAAGGCGCAAGATTGTCAAATGCATAAGAACTGTCTACCCCCTTGAATAAAACCCCTTCAATCTCCTGCTCCTTGTCAATTACAGCCGATTTGGTGGCAAAAGCCTGCACCTGCTTTACGCCGGGCGTTTGTCGCAATAACTGTAATACCGTATCGTTCTGCCGTAGCGGCGTTTCCTCCGCTACCAGCGCTTTGTACGATTCAAACTGCTGCACTCGCACATGTCCCCAGAAACTGAAAACCTTCTGGCTAACCGTACGCTGAAAACCATTCACAAAGGCCAGCGTAATGATCATGGCCGCAACACTTAAAGCCGTAGCGGCAGTGGCCAGGCGTATGATGAACCTGGAAAAAGAACGTTGCCTGTTGAAAGCAATGCGTCGTGCTATGAAAACCGGTATATTCATTTTTGAAGTGCTAAAACTACACTCCGTTACGCACCCCGCAAAAAGAAAGTCACAGTATTGTCGTAGGTTTATCTCAAAATTGTACACATGAGGTTTCTTTTTCTGACGCTGGGATTATGGACCATCTGCGCTTCTTCATATGCACAACGTGAACCCGATAAAATCTATCACGCTAATATCGGAAGCGTACAGCTGTTCCCCACCGGCAACCAGTACAATTACCCCATCATCACATTAGGCTCCGTTGGTGGCCTCGAACTGCATTTCGATGACCTCGACAACTACGTTAAAAACTATAACTATACCTACCAGCTCTGTAATGCCGATTGGACGCCCGTTAACCTCAGCACATTCGACTATATCCAGGGCTTCACTCAAAACAGGCTCACTCAGTTCCGTAATTCTTCTATAGCCACTACAAGATATATTCACTACCAGGTGAACCTGCCCGAACGCAATTGTATGCCCTCAAAAAGTGGTAACTACCTGCTTAAGGTCTACCTGAATGGCGATACCAGCCAGTTGGCCTTTACGCGCCGCATCCTCATCGCCGAAAGCGGGGTCACCATAGCGGCTGCTATTCAGCAGCCTTTTGATGCCACAAAAGCACGCACGCATCATAAACTCCAGTTTACCGTCGATAAAACACAGCTCAATGTACTGAACCCCGCACAACAACTGCAGGTGGTAGCATTACAAAACTTCCGCTGGGATAACGCCGTCACAGGAAAACAACCCATGTTCATGCGCGGAAATCTCTTCGAATACAATGGAGAACGTGACTTCCTCTTCCCCGCAGGAAAAGAATACCGCTGGGCCGATCTGGGTAGCTTCCGCTTCCTGAGCGAACGCATGGATAGATACGATCTCAAACAACTCCCCTTCGAAATATGGCTGAAGCCCGACGGCGAATGGACGCAATCACGTTACCTCTATTACGCCGACCTTAACGGCTTCTCCGAAACAAGAACTACCGATAATATCAACCCCTGGTGGCAAGGCGACTATGCTTACATTAATTTTATCTATGTTCCTGCTGCGCGTAAACCCATCCCCAATAAAGAGCTCTATATAGGTGGACAATTCTCCCAATATAAATACACCGACCAATACCGCATGATCTTCAATGACCAGATAGGCGCCTATGAAAAAAGATTACTGTTGAAACAAGGCTACTATACCTACGCCTATTTTACGCCTGTATCCGCATCGCCCCAAATGGCAATACCAAATACACAGGCAACAGGGAATACACCGCAGCTCCCGGGCGAAACAACTTTCACCGACGGTAATTATTGGGAAACCGAAGACGATTACACCATTCTCGTATACTACCGCGCCTTCAGCGATCGCTACGATCGCCTCGTAGGTCTTGCCACCATAAATAGCCGCGCCTCCAGGATAAAAGAGTAATTTTTACACTTAAATTCTATTCCACAGCAACTTTTGTTTTTTAAAAAACATTCCCATACTTTTGCACCCGGCAGGTCTTACACGACCAGCTCCTGCTGAATCCCCCAGGACCGGAAGGTAGCAAGGGTAGGTGGTTGAGCGGTGCGATGTAATAAGCCTGCCTTTTTTTCTCCCCCTAACCCCCTGAAGGGGGCGCTCAAAAAATTCAGGGTTTATAAACTTGAAAAAATCCCATTCGGGCTAGGCTTTATGAAATTCTTTATCGACACAGCGAACCTCGCACAAATCAAAGAAGCAAACGATCTTGGTATATTGGATGGTGTTACAACCAATCCTTCCTTAATGGCTAAAGAAGGCATTAAAGGAAACGATGCTATCCTTAACCATTATAAAACCATCTGTGAGTTGGTAGACGGTGATATCAGCGCCGAAGTATTATCTACAGATTTCGAAAGCATTATCGAAGAAGGCAAGAAACTTGCCGCTATTCACCCAAATATCGTAGTTAAAGTTCCGATGATCAAAGACGGTGTGAAAGCCATCAAATGGTTTACCGACAACGGCATCAGAACAAACTGTACTTTGATCTTCTCTGCAGGTCAGGCAATCCTCGCCGCTAAAGCCGGCGCTACTTACGTTTCTCCTTTCCTCGGTCGTATCGATGACAGCGGTTGGGATGGCGTTCAACTCATCGAACAAATCGCAAACATCTTCGCTATTCAGGGCTTTAAAACCGAGATCCTCGCAGCTTCTATCCGTAACGCAAACCACATCATCCGTTGCGCAGAAGCAGGTGCCCACGTTTGCACTTGCCCGCTCGACTCTATCCTCGGCCTCCTGAAACATCCTTTGACCGATATTGGCCTCGCCAAGTTCCTCGAGGATGCTAAAAAAATGTAGTTTACAATTGTACCAATAGCAATCCAAGGGTACTTCCTTCCGGGAGTACCCTTATTTTTTGAAATAAAAATAACGCCGGGTGCATTCCTATGCTCTGGTTCATACCAATGCTATTGCTTCTTCTTCCGGTACTCCCGCAATACCTCTTCCTCGGTCTTTAACACCCCGCTGTCTTCCTTCTTCTTGATATAAATACGAACCGAACGCACTAACGCAGGATTAGCCTTTAAAGTAGCCGTAATATCCACATACTCCCCTTTAAAGCTGGTATCTATGATAATACTGTTACCATCCCATTTCCCCGCATTGGCTTTAAAATCAACATCCTTGCTGCTCAGCGGCCGCCAGCGCCCGTTACTGAGCTTGGCGTCAACGTTGATATAGTTATACACCTGCTTTTTAAGACTGTCTGTGTAAAGATGAAAATAAATGCTGTCAACTACAGCAGGCGCCTCCTGGCTCCTGGCCTTTGATCCGCTCGCCATTATAGCCAACAAGAAGAGAACGGGTAAGAATGGTAATTTTTTTTGCATAGCTATCCTTCTCCCGCAAAGCTAACGCCATATCCCTGTTTCTCCCCGGAATTAACATTTTACCACCGGCTCACGGCTTTGGGATGCGCTGGATCGGGCCATCATGCTTAGGCTCCATAGAACCCATCCGGACGCCTCCCAGGTAATAACCGTCTCTGTACTGGTCGACAAAGCTTTTACGGTTGAAAAAGCGGGCTCTATTCAAAAAACGCTGGCAAATAGCATCGTTCTCGGCATTGCGTAAACCTGCAAAGGCCTGCTGCAAAGAATCTGCTACTTCGGTTCGCTCTCCGCCAAGTAAGAGCTTGGCCGTTGCAGTCGTAGAAAGTATCTGTATCCGCGTTGTGGTATCTCTGGTGTCCAAAAGCGCTGCAGTGGATGCATCGAGAGCTGCTTTATAATCTGCGCGCGATTTTTCCGTCAATCCTTGTATTTCAAAAAGCGCTCCGCGGAACAGTAAAAGCCATGCAGTCTTTTTTTTGCTGATCATTTTACTTAAAGCAATAATGGAGCTATCATACTGTCTGGCCCTCGCCAGTATGCGCGCTTGTGTATATAAAGCGCACTCATTTGATTTATCTAATGCCAGTATGCGCGAGATATAACGCCTCTCATTGAAATAATCAGGCTCACTTTCGCCAATATGGCTATTGAGGGCAATTGTCAGACTGTCTGAAAGTTTACTTACTTTTTCCTGTACACTGCGCTGTGCATAGGAACTGATCAATATAAGGCTGAGGCCAAGGGTGTAGATTAGTTTCATAGTCTTAAAAAGGTTAAGTAGTTGCTCAAATATAATCTTTTCCCCTATAGCCCATCGGCCTTCTTTGATGAACTATCGGTATCCCCCCTTCACTGGTCTATTTCTTACATCATCCTACACACTATTCCCGTTACTTTAGGAAGTATTCTTCTGATCAACTGTTGGTTTCCCCTGTTTTTCCTACATGCTGCTTAAAAAAATGACAACGAAGAGCTTATATAGTGTTTCCCGTTCTGCCGCCTGCTGGCTGATCCTCCTTTTACTGGCCGTAACACAGCGCGCCACAGCCCAGCTTTGCACCGGTAGCCTCGGCGATCCTGTAGTGAGTATTGATTTCGGCGCCGGTACGGCCACCTTTGCCGGCGCCCTTCCTTCGGGAACTACCAACTATACCTATGTGGCGCAAAGCTTCCCCAACGACGGCTACTATACGGTCGAAAATACTACCGCCGGCGCAGGATCTGTCTGGTGGTCCACGACCGACCATACCGGCAACACAGGCGGTTATATGATGGTGGTCAACGCCTCCACTTCTGTAACGGACTACTTCTACAAGAAAGCAGTGACCGGCCTCTGCGGCGGCACTACCTACGAATTCGCCGCATGGGTCGTAAACCTGCTGCGCTCTTCCGACAATAACCCGCCCAATGTTACCTTCTCCATCCTCACTCCCGATGAATCCACGGTGATCCAGTCTTATAGTACAGGCTCCATTCCCCGTACCAGCAGCGGCCCCGTATGGAAACAGTTCGGCTTTTTCTTTACCACGCCCGCAGGCGTCTCCGATGTGGTCATCAAAATAAGTAATAGCAGCCCCGGTGGCGCGCCCGCTAATGACCTGGCGCTCGACGACATTACCTTCCGCCCATGTGGCCCATCTGTTAACATCGCCATTGCAGACGGAACCACCACAAAAAGGATCTGCAAAACAGACAACAGCACCTTTCAGTTCTCCGGCACTGTTTCTCCGCCCTATACCGATCCCGCTTATCAGTGGCAGCTAAGTATCGATGGTGGTACAAGCTGGACAGATATCTCCGGCGCAACCACAACGTCCTACACCCGCTCCCCAACCGGCGCAGGCACATTCCTCTACCGCCTGGTAACCGCGCAATCCACGAATATTGGTTCCGCCTCCTGTCGCGTCGCTTCAACTCCCATCTCTATCACCGTATTGGATAATCCCGATACCGAAGCCGCTTCCAATAACCCGGCATGTGAAGGCGAAACCCTGAACTTAACTTCCGCCAGCGGAGCCGCATCCTATAGTTGGACAGGCCCCAACGGCTTCACCAGCGCCAGCCAGAATCCCACGATCAGCGACATTACAACCGCCGTCAACGGCACCTACACCATTGCAATAACCACCACGGAAGGATGCGCCAATACCGGCACCGTTACCATAGCCGTCAATAAAAAGCCGGTAGCAAGTGCCGGCGCCGATATAGGCATCTGTGAAGGCAGTTCCACCTTGCTGCAGGGCTCCGGCGGCACCAGCTACGAATGGACGCCCGCAACAGGTCTCTCTGCTACAAATACAGCCACAACAACGGCAAATCCTACCGATTCTACCACCTACACCCTTACCGTCAGCAATGGCCTTTGTACCGATAAAGATGACGTGAATGTTTTTGTTTGGAAAAAGCCTGCTGTAAATGCCGGCGCCGATCAGCGCGACTATGAGGGTACTGTTTTCCAGCTATCCGGCACCGCATCGGGTACCGATGTTACTTATTACTGGTCGCCACCTTATAATATCAGCAATACCGCCGCACTTTCCCCCACAGTCTGGCCGGTTGTCGATACCACTTATGTGCTGCACGTTACCTCTCCCTATGGCTGCGGAACGGTAACCGATGCGGTGTTCATCAAAGTCTATAAACGTGTCACCGTTCCTAACGCATTCTCTCCCAATGCCGATGGTAACCATGATACCTGGGCCATCGATCAGTTGAATGTTTATCCCGAGGCCACATTGTCCGTCTTCAACCGTTACGGTCAGCGTGTGTTTTCCTGCCGGGGATACGATAAGGAATGGGATGGAACCGCTAACGGTGTACAACTGCCCGCAGGTACCTACTACTACGTCATCGATCTTAAAACAGAATTGGGAGGCAAACTTTCCGGCTGGGTGCTGCTCATTCGCTAGTGATCCCTCCCCGGAATGTAGGGCAGCCGCTTAATGCCAACTACTGTATCTTTACGGAAACGCAAAGATATTACCATGAGGAAACTAATGATGATGGCAGTGATACTGCTGGCAGTAGGGCAGGGAGTAATAGCGCAGGTACCTGTGAAAACCGGCATATGGCGCGCCCTCTTACATAGAGAAGACGGCAGGGACATTGTCTTCAACTACGAATTCTCCTGGAATAAAAACAAACCCGTTATCTATATCCTCAATGCAGAAGAACGGATGAAAGTTACCGATATCATCCTGGCAGGTGATTCTGTTTTCGTTCAGATGCCTTTCTTTGAATCTTCATTCCGTGCACGCGTCTATAGCAAAGACAGCATCAGCGGCAACTGGATCAAAGCAACCGCTACCAAATCGGTGGTGTTACCTTTTACCGCTTCTTCCCGTTATACAACCCGTTTTACGGCCGTAAAAGGTCCTGCAGCCACCAATATCAGCGGCAAATGGGCTGTGCAACTCTATAAGCCCGGAAACGAGCCTTCTCCCGCAATTGGCGTGTTTACGCAGAAAAACAATAAGGTGACAGGTAGCCTTCTCACTCCTACAGGCGACTTCAGGTTCCTGGAAGGCATCGTTACCGGCGACTCCCTGGTGATGTCGGCTTTCGATGGCAGCCACGCACTGCTGTTCACTGCTAAAGTCTCTAACCAGAAAATAGCTAACGGTATGTTATACAGCGGCGCCACAGGACAACAGCAATGGCAGGCGGTGGCTAACGATACCGCCACCTTACCCAATACCGCTGCCATGTACCTGAAAAGCGGCGAAGAAGGAAAACTAAACTTCCGCTTCAAAGATCTCAATGGCAAAGAGGTAGGCATTAACGACGAACGTTTTAAAAACAAAGTCGTCGTTATACAGATCATGGGCTCCTGGTGCCCCAACTGCATGGATGAAACGGCATTCCTGAGCGACTATTACAAAAACAACAAACAGCGTGGCGTGGAAATGATTGCCCTCGCATACGAATACACTACCGATGCCGAACGTTCTGCACGTTCACTGAATTCGTTTCAGCAACGCTTCAATATCACCTATCCTGTTCTGAATACAGGCGTAGCGGTTACTGATCCGCAGCGTACCGAAAAAACATTGCCCCAGTTCACACCCATTAAAACCTTCCCAACATCTATCATCATCGATAAAAAAGGAAAAGTGAGGAAAGTGGATACAGGTTTTGTTGGTCCTGGTACCGGTTCTTATTACAATGAGTATAAAGCTGAATTTGAAAAGATGATCTCAGCGCTCCTGGCTGAGTCGTAAAAAGAAAAAAAGAGGGCCTGCCATGTGACGCGGAGTGGTTTGTTGGTTCAGAAGAAAATAATTGTGACTTTTTTAAGTGCAAGTAAAACAGAAAGGATAATCAGTGATGGCAGGGCCTCGATAAAACAATGAACTAATGGAGCGCTTAAGCCCGCTCCCGGCGAGAACTCATGTATATCTACAGATTTTTAATACCTGCTGCGCTTACGCTCGGAAGTGTAACAACAGGTCGGAATACTATTGTCGATTTTATGGATGCTGATATAAGACAAGCCGCTTCTGACTTATGCAGGATCTGCTCTGCCAGTTCTTTCTGAGCTTCATCTTTGATGATCACCACAGGCGAAAGTATAATCTCACTGATCATATACTTGCCGTCTGTCATTTCAAGCTTGGCGGAAGAGTAAGAATTGAAAGACACAAAGTCCAGCTTCTTATGTTCTGCTATCGCAAGAAAGGTTGTCATCAGGCAACTATTGACGGCAGCAGCAAACAAATGTTCAGGTGACCATATTCCTTCCATTCCTTTAGGAAATTCCGGAGGGGTAGCAACCTCTATCGTTGTATCCAGAACAGAGGAACTCAATGTCCCTTTTCTATCTCTGTCCCAGCATACAGATACATCGTATGAATGTTCTACCGCCATAATGCTTGTTTAAATTTCTACCTCAAAAATGGGACGGTATTCAGGGATATTCTATGATAAAAGTCACCAAAACATAAATAGTTATCATTGCCTGCTTTTCGCTCCCCATCAACTTATCAGCATTTTGTGTCTCGATTCTTTTGGAAAAATTATAAACTAAAATATGTTTTGCTGAGTTTGTTTGTGATGATAAATCCGATAACTGGTTGATTATTATGGTAAAACCGTGTATGGTGTTGCCTGTGGCCTCCGCTGGTTGTCTACCTGTTTTTTGGTATCCCTTAATTAAGGCGAGTGCAGATGAATGAAAGGCGAACGTTGTTAACTCCGCGAGGATTTTGTTTTCATTAACGAACGTTTCAACAAAAATGGATCGAAAAAAAGAAAATAATTTTTCCTGCTGGTTAGTACTTATCTCCTTTTTATCACTCTTAGCCTGGTAATTGAGACTTTGACTTTTTAAAAGAAGTAACCGAACAGCATTGCGGGCAGAACGGTTACTCTTTCATACTTGGCTTAATTACTTTAACTGCTGCCTCCGGTACACCAGGACAACAACAAAATTGTAAACCAAAACGTACGCAAAATTATGCATTTAACTGCTAAACTTCTTCGTGTCATGAAGTTAATGTCTATCCTGCTCCTGGTTGGCGCGCTACATGCCAGCGCTGCATCCTGGTCTCAGAAAGTGTCTTTTTCAGGCAAAAACGTTTCTCTGGAAGCCGCATTCTCTGCTATTGAAAAGCAAACCGGTTATGTTCTGTTCTATGACTACAGGCAAATTGCCGGGGCTAAACTCATTTCCCTTGACGTGAAAGACGAGCCCCTCTTATCCTTTTTAAATTTGTGCTTCAAATCACAGCCATTTGGATATTTGATCGAAGACAAAACAATTATTGTTACACGCAATAGCGAAAAACATAATAGGATAACGGCAATTGTTGAAAATGTGCCGCTACCTCCCAAAGATGTATCCGGTATCGTTAGCGGCGACAACGGGGTTTTAAACGGTGCATCAGTCGTTATAAAGCGCACGGGTCTTGTAGCAACCACCAATACAAAGGGACAGTTTACCATATCAGGCGTAAATGAAAACGATACCCTGATCATCACCTATATCGGGTACCAGCAGGAAAAGGTTGCGGTAGCTGGAACAAACTTTGTCTCTGTAACATTAAAAATTGCTTCAGGTAAGCTGGATGAGGTTCAGGTATTGGGCTATGGGGGATCTACCACCCGAAGGCTTAATACAGGCTCCGTTACAAAAGTCACTGCAGACGATATTGCTAAGAACCCTGTTGGTAATGTGCTGCAGGCGCTGGCCGGACGTACAGCCGGCATGAGTATTAGTCAGGCGAACGGACTGCCTGGTGGAGATGTTACTTTTCAGGTGCGCGGACAAAATTCTATTACAGCAAATTCATACACCAGTGCCCCTCTTGTAGTCGTTGATGGCGTACCGTATCCCAACGCACCCATCAACCATCCCGATATGATGGGCGTTACCAATAATATCCCAGGCCCTAACGGCTTTGGTAGTTCTTTGTATAACCTGAACCCGGCCGATATAGAAAGCATTGATATCTTGAAAGATGCTGACGCTACGGCTATTTATGGTTCACGGGCAGCCAACGGCGTGATGCTCATCACCACCAAAAAAGGAAAGCAGGGTAAAACCAAGGTCGACGCCAATGTGAATGGAGGTGTTGCTATGAATAACCGGCGTGTGGAGCTTTTATCCACGCCGGAATACCGGGCTTTGCGCAAAGAGGCCTATCAAAACGCAGGTATAGTACCTACGGCAGCTAATGCCCCCGATTTATTTACATGGGATAGTACAAAAACTACCGACTGGCAAAAGGAACTGGTAGGACATACCGCTAATATTGTTGATGCCAATTTATCCATGTCGGGCGGAGCAGGAGGTACTTCCTTTTTGATTGCAGGAAATTACCACTATGAAAATACCATCTATGCAGACAGGCGCGGATCTAATAAGGCGGGCGCACACTATTCGTTGAATCACACATCAAATTCAGGAAAGTTTAATATCGCCTTATCGGGAATGGTGAACACCACCCAAACAAAATTACCGAACGGGGCTTATGGCAGTTTAGCATATACACTTCCTCCCAACTTTAATCCATACGATGCTGCGGGCAATTTAAACTGGAGTTACAGTGGCGGCAACCCTTATGGATCGATGAGAACTTCCTATAGTGCCAAAACGTTAAGCCTTACCTCCAACTTGTTACTTCGTTATACCATACTACCGGGCCTCGAGGCCAGAACTTCATTCGGATTAACGAATGTTACCTCTGAGCAGCAGCTCATTTTCCCGAAGGCGGCACTGGACCCGTCCAACACATTTGCGCAATCGTACAACAGGTATAACTCTTCACGCAACCGTACAGTAAACGTAGAGCCTCAAATCCAGTACTCCGGTAATTTGCTCAAAGGCAGGTTTAACATACTGGCAGGTAGCACTATCATGAAAACAGTTGGGGAAATGCCTGTTTATATCACTGCCACAGGCTTCTCATCAGACGCCTATATCAATAATCTGGCGCTGGCAAGCACCTATACTACCGGCACAGGCTACAACGCTTACCAGTATGCCTCATTCTTTGGACGCGCCAACTATATCTGGAATTCCAGGTATATCATCAACGGCTCTTTCCGGAGAGATGGATCTTCGAGGTTTGGCCCTGACAGGCGCTTTGGAAACTTTGGAGCCATAGGTGCTGCATGGATCTTTTCAAATGAAACATTCATGAAGAATATTCCTTTCCTGAGTTTTGGTAAATTAAGAGGTAGCATAGGATGGGTAGGATCTGACAACGTTCCGAATTATAAATTTATCAGCACCTACACTGCCACTACCTACCCCTACGGCACGGCCGCCGGAATGGCGCCTGCACAATTGGATAATCCTGATTTCGGATGGGAGGCTACCCAAAAACTGGAAGGCGCCATAGAATTAGGTTTCTTTAAAGATCGTATCCTGCTTTCCGCTTCGGTGTATCGCAATCGCACCGGTAATCAACTGGTCGATTATCCCGTGAGTACACAAACAGGATTTACTTCTTTCACCAATAACCTTACCAGCGCACTCGTGCAGAACAGTGGTTTTGAAATTGAGCTTACTACTACCAATATTCAAAACACAAAACTGAAATGGAGTACATCTTTGAACCTGAGCCTTCCCAGGAATAAATTGCTGAAGTTCGATGGCATCGAAAAAACCAGCTATGCAAACAGTATGGTGGTGGGTAACCCGCTTTTAGCCTATTATGCCCTCCATTATACAGGCAATAATGCGAATGGTATACCGCAGTATGAAGATGTCAACAAAAATGGTGTAATAGATTATTCCGGCGGCCTGGCAGCTTACAACAAAGGCGATAAAGTGTTGGTAGGAGCCGGTTACGCCACCTGTTTCGGTGGATTGAACAATAGCATCAGCTATAAAAATATACAACTCGATTTCCTGTTCCAATATACGCTGGGTGCAAAAAAGCCTACCTACCTGTCTAATTCATTTCAAACAGGACAGATGTATAATGTTCCTAAAAAAACAGTGGAGGCCTATCGCTCCCTCGGATTGGCAAAAGCATTTATCAGGCCTTCGTTTTCAACAGACTGGTATAATTACACCCTGTTAAGCGATGCTGTTTATATGGATGCATCCTTCCTCCGGCTTACCAACGTATCAATATCCTATAACTTTAAGCCTGCTACGCTAAAGCAATTACACATCACTGGAGCCAGGGTTTACCTGCAGGCGCAAAACCTTTTCGTAATTACCAACTACAAAGGATTTGACCCGGAAACAGGCATCAATTCCGTTCCCCCCTTGCAGAGGCTGGTTGGCGGTCTTCAATTCTCACTCTAAAAAAAACTATTATGCAAGCACAACATATAAAAAGCCTTATCTATAGCTGCTTAACTTTAGGCATACTGATGGCCGGAACCGGATGCAGTAAATTCCTGGAGCCCGATTATAAAACCAATGTCACTACCGACGTTATTTTCAGCAGTGATGGAAACGCCCAGGCTGCCATTAATGGCGTATACGCCACTATGGCCAATAATCAAACCACTAATGGCGAAATAACCCGTTCAACGGGTATGGCCGCAGATGAACTGTCTTACTATACAGCCAGCATCGTCTACGATCAGTTTGCAAGTAACAATTTACTGGTGAACAACGACAACCTGAATACGTTCTGGGTTCACTTCTACAGTGTGATTTACCAGTCTAATTCCATCATTGAAAATGCGGGTGCTTCTTCCGGCCTTTCGGCTGCCTTTCAAAAGCAGATTATAGGAGAAGCCTATTTCTTAAGGGCATTCAGCCACTTTTACCTGGTGAATCTGTTTGGACCTGTACCATTGATAACCACTATAGAAAAAAATGTAACACTCTACGCACCCAGGGCCAGCGAGGCCGATGTTTATACCCAGATAAAAGCCGACCTGGTAATGGCTATGAATAACCTGCCTGCTGATTATACGATCTCCGGGGGCAAACGCACCCGGGCCAATAAATGGGCCGCAGCAGCTTTGCTCGCAAGGGTATACCTCTATACGAAAGACTGGGCTAATGCCGAGGCGATGGCTACACAGGTTTTAGCCAACACCGGTTTGTATAAAATACAAGCCACTGCCGATATCAATAAAGCATTTCAGAATGGTAACAGCGAATCTATTTTAGAACTTGATCGCACCCCTTTTTCTAATTATACCAACGAAGGAAGCGCATTTGTAACAACAATAGGCACTGCCGCTATACTGCGATATCCGATGAATACCGAACTGGTCAGCAGCTTTGAAAGCGGCGATCTCAGGAAAACAAACTGGATTCTTCAGGGTGCCAGTGTAAGTACTCCCTCCAAGTATAAACTAAATGCTGCACCTGCCACTGCCGCCCTGGGCGAAAACTACCTGTTACTGCGCGTCGCGGAATTGTATCTAATCCGTGCAGAAGCAAAGGTGCAACAAGATAATTTCACGGGTGGGGCAGATGATATTAATGTGATCAGAAACCGTGCAGGGCTTAAAAATAGTACAACAATGACAGACAGGGCCTCCTCTATGCTGGCTATTGAAAATGAGCGCAGACATGAGTTGTTTTGTGAGTGGGGACACCGCTGGTTCGACTTAAAACGCTGGCCCGGTTTAACGGCCGGAAACAAAACCAGGGCGGATGATATTTTAGGTAAGCTCAAAGCAGGCTGGAAAACAACGGCTACCTTATTCCCGATACCACAAATTCCAAGAAGCAACAACCCCAATCTAACGCAGAATGACGGGTATAATTAAAAAACAAACAGCATCAGGCCCACTACTTGTTGGGCCTGATGCTGTATTGTTTGTTTGCGTATTCGTTACCAGAAGAATTTTCTCGCCAGCAGCGAAGCAAGCGCCAATCGATAGCCATTCCTGACCAGGTAATCCCTTATATCATTCAGTGCTTTTTGCAGGTGGTTTTTTATTGTATTTCTCGATAAACCTGTTGCTGCGGCTATTTCATCAACATTCATATTCTCCCTGCGGCTCAACAGGTAAATTTTACGGGGCTGCGCCGGCAGTTCTAATACCGCCTTTTCAATAAGTTGTTGCACGGTTCTTTCACCCATTAACTCCTCAATCTGATCACTTTCCTTAGCACTATGTTTGTAGAGCTCGGCAGCCAGCTTGCTATCCAGCGCCGCTCGTTTTAATAACCCAATCGCAAGATTTCTGGCAATACGAAAAATATAGCCGTCTATATTCTCAACAACCCGCAGGTCTTTCCTTTTCCGCCAGAGTATCAGGAACAACTCCTGCGTTACTTCTTCTGTCAGGTACTCGGATTTCGTGATAAAATAAATATACTCATGCACCCTTTTTGCATACGTCTCAAACAGCTTACGAAAGCTGCTTTCATCTCCCGCCTGTTCCGATGAAAGGTCAATTACCATCCTCACTTTGTTGATCAGGCAATAATACCAAAATATTACGCTTCAACCATTTATGAAAGCTATTCCATTCATACAAAAATAAATCATATACGATAGCCGCTCAGTTACTTTCAACAATCCTCAGTATTTTTTCGTACTATTTCGGCCTGGCCCGTAACGATAAAATAAAAACCGGCGCCATTAGTACCTGGAAGCCCATAATAACCTCTTATTACAAGGCAATAACAGAATTGTTATAGCGGCCACCATTAAACCATCTTGAAATGACTCCACAGGAACGCGCACATCAGCTATTTGAAAAGTACCTTGCCGGTACATGTACTCCCGGGGAATGGGATGAATTGTTGGCGCTTGTGGGTACGTTAGACGAAAATGATGGCGAAATGCTGACTGAGCCATTATACCAGGTCTGGCTAAAAACAGGCAAAAACGAACGCCACTCACAGGTGCCGCCTTTTAACCAGGAACAACTCTATCAATCTATTATAAAATCCGGCAAGGAAGACAGCAACACACCCGTTCGCCGGATAAAATGGTGGCGCATTGCGGCGGCTCTCATAGCGAGCCTGCTGGTGACAGCAGCGCTGCTCTATTATAACTACAACAGCCATCCCGCTTCGCACACGATGGCTGACACTGCTCCGGAAAACAAGATAAAGCCAGGTGTAAACCAGGCGGTTTTAACGCTTTCTAACGGCCGGCAGATCATTTTAGACAGCACAGCTACTGGTACCATTAGCAAACAAGGAAACATTACAGTCATCAACCTGAACGGACAACTCGCCTACAAAGCCGAAACCGGCAGCACTGCCATTGAAACAGTTTATAATACAGTAACAACAGCAAAAGCGAATCAATATCAACTCGTGTTGAGAGACGGCACCAGGGTTTGGCTTAACGCCTCCTCCTCTATACGCTTTCCAACGGAATTCACGGGTGCAATCCGTACTGTCGAAATCACCGGGGAAGCCTATTTTGAAGTGGCTGCCATGCCATCCCAACCCTTTCACGTGAAAACAAATGGTGTTGATATAGAAGTGCTGGGTACTCATTTTAATGTAAATGCCTATGCCGACGAAGCAGCTATCAGAACTTCTCTGTTGGAAGGCGCGGTAAAAATAACGGCCGGTAATAAATCGAATCTCCTGGCTCCCGGGCAGGAAGCAAATGTGCTGCCGTCCGGGGAAACAGCTGTACGAACTGGCAATGTAGCATTGGCTGTAGCATGGGTAAATGGCTATTTTCAGTTCGATCAGGCGCCCCTGCCCGTTATCATGCGCCAGGTTGGCCGATGGTACGATCTCGACATCAAATATGAAGGCCAGGTACCTGACAGGGTCTTTAAAGGAAAGATTCAACGAAGCCTCCCGCTTTCCGGTATCCTTAATCTTTTAAGAAAAGGAGATATTCAAATAAGATTGGAAGGCAAAACGCTCATCATCATGGGTTAAGAAACGCCTGCTGATTACCTGTCGGTCCGTCCTGGTATTGCAATACGGTTGTCCCGGTTGGGAATGGATATTGGCGCATCTTGGAAAAAGGATACGATAACCAGTAACGGTGTGCCCAATGTCATTGTGTTATCATAGGTGCATGTTCCGGAATAGGTAACGGGTGGTAAATGATTACGAGTTCCCGTAAGACAGATGCAATTTTCGCAGACTTACGTAGTACACCGGATGAACTGTGAAATAAAATGCCCCCGGCAGGTACAAGCTGCGGGGGCATTTTTATTCGTAAATAGCGGTTACTGTTTTACCAGTTTCAGCGATGCATGCCCGCCCTTGCTATTATAAATGTTGATGAAGTAAATTCCCGGTGCCAATGTTGCGGTATGTAACGCTTCTATATTGCTTTTTACACGCTGTGCGGTAATAGGCTTGCCTGAAGCGTCACTTAGTACGAGTTGATCCCCGGCTTTCCAGTAACTGCTTAACCTGACGGTTACATTACGTTGCGTAGGATTTGGATAAATTTCTATGCTATTGGCACTCTCTGTCAGTTTTAGATCCGTGTTATCGCTGGCTGGTGCTGTTATGCTCAGCAGCATACCGATTGAACTGGCGGTGGTGGTACAGGCTGCTGGAGTGCCGTTCGTAAATGCTATGTAATCGATATTTCCCAGGCCCGTACTGCCTGTGGCTTCCAGTCTTACATCTGCTACGCCTGCGCCCGTAGTTGCCGTAACGGTAACGGTAGACCAGTTAGACCATGATCCCGTAGCGGGGAAGTTAATGGTAGCGATCGCCACGGCGCCGTTGATAAGTAGTCTTCCGGGGCGGGCGTCGGCACTCGCATAGCGGAAAGTAAATGTTTGGGAGCCGGCTGAGCTAAAGTTCACTTTCCAGTTGATACCTGCGCCTGTGGCGTTGTTTGTATTGGCAAAGCCGCTACCTACGAAGCCGGGATAGTTATTCTCAACAACGCCGTCCAGGCTGCAGAAGCCGGTTTCATTTTCCTGTATGGCATAATTGGTTACGGCTGTTGCGCAATTCGCGGCTGTGCCACCCACTACCTCTACATAATCTACATTGGGGAGGCCGCTGGCTCCTGTTGCCTCTAACCTAACGTCGCTGATCCCTGGAATAGTATTGGCATACACGGTAACAGTACTCCAGGTGGTCCAGGAACCTGTCGATGGTAAACTGATATTGGCAGCAACGATCGAACCGTTTACCAGGAGATTGGCTGTCCTGGTGTCAATACCTGCATAACGGAAGGTAAACGATTTGGTTCCAACGGAAGCAAAGTTGATTTTCCAATCGATTCCGGTTCCTGCCGCGTTGTTGGTATTGGCAAAGCCAGCTCCTGTATAGCCTGCGTTGTTGGTGTCTATGGTGCCATTTACATTGCAAAATCCGGTTGTATTTTCCTGGATGATATTACCGCCACTGCTAACCGGCTGTACTACTATATTGTCGAAATAAACGGAATAAGCCGCTGCCGCATTTGCCCGGAATTCAATAGTGTTGGTGCCGGCATTTAGTGTAATCGTTTGGGTATGTAACGCCCAGTTGCTATTGCTGTCTGTTTGGGTAAAGAGTGGTGTGCCAACGGAAGTTCCATTCACATATAACCCGATGGTATTAACATTGCCGCCGGTTAATGAATACCTGGTTCTTAACTGGTAGGTGCCGCTATGTTGCAGGTAAATGCTGTCGCGGATGCTGGCAGCGGCATTGGTGCCAAAACGCAGGTAGCCCTGGCCGGTATAATTTCTTACTGTACCGCTCACGCCATTGATGGTATTCCCGCTTATACTTTTGTAGTCGAACAGCTCCGCTTCGTGTTGTAAGGGACCATTATACACAGCAGGGGCGCTGGGAGTAACTAACACGGAAGGCGTATAACTGGTAAGTCTCCCGGTTGCCGTGCCGGAACAATTGATGGTAATGTCCAGCGCCCCGTTGTGTTGTACCGTTAGCGTGAATACTCCCCCCGACCAGTTGCCGGATACAGTGCTGGCCTGGTGTGAGCCTCTTTCTGTAAAAGACCAGGTTGGCTGTGAACTCGCACCATAAATTTTGATGATGTCGGTCTTTAATGCTGTGTTAACTTTATTGTCATAGTTATTCAGGTAGATGTTCAGTCGGTTCGCATACTCTTTTATGATGCCGGCGGAGTACTGCGAATAGCTTAACTCCATGGAACTACAGGTGTTGTATTTAAAAGGTATGGAAGCGGTTGCCGTTTCATTTGTTTTAAATGGATTGTAGGTTACCCAGCCGTTTTCATGGCGCCCCGCATACAGGGTGCCCATATATTCTGAAGGAAACAGGCTGTTGAATTCAGTCACTTTAGACGAGATGCTGGGCCATCTTGTGGCATAGGCCGATTTATTGATCTTTACCTGGAAAGAATTGGCATCTGTATCATCAAGTTGATAAGCAAGAGGTATCGATGGATACCGGCCCGTTTTCTTGAAGAAGCTTTTATTCAACTCGTAGTTGCCATCGGTATCCATCCGGTACAACCCTTCAAACAGCGTTTGGGGAGTGCTATACCGGTCTTGGTTGCTGCCACTGTTTACATCATTCACTATAACCACTTTTGTACGGTCAATAACCTCTCTCCGGGTAGGAATGCGAACGGTGCCGTCTAGTACCTTACGAAAAAGATCTATACTGATATTGTGAAACTGGGGGTAAAACTCCCAGCGCCGCGTGGTAAATCCATCCGCTGTAGTTGCTGTACCAATTTCTCTTGAAGCATTGATGGGAATAGTTTCAGGGCCATCGATTACAGTTTCCCCTGTTAGCATAATATGTTCCAGGTGAGGTGCAAGGCCTGTTGCCAGCGTAAAGTTGGCATTGGTCCCCGTTGAATCAGACCATCCGGTTTCATCATAGCGGATTCCGTATTGGCCCGCATAACCCGACAGATATGCTCCTAGGCAGGTGCTTTCCATATCATACTGGTACGTTTGCTGCGTGTATTTTTCACAAAGAATATAATTTTCTGTATAGTTTCTGCAGGCTGCCGCAAAGTCCGGGTTTCTTTTTAGCATGCCAATAGGGTTGATATTCGGATTCCACTGGTTGGGACACCAGCTTACCACAAGGTAACCGCCATAGCGGTTGCTCAACTGAAGTAGCTTGGCAAAGAGCGCGATGCGGTCGGTCCACGCAGGAGAGAGAGGATCGTAGCTGTTTGAAGTGGGAGGCTGCAGGCTGCCGTCAAATCCCCAGAACTGTTCGGCATAATTAAACCCGATGAAGTTGGGATAATCACGGTAAAACTCTTCGTACATAGCGATATCTGTTTCTGAAAAATGCTGGAACCCGCCACTGGACTGCTGTATCATAGCCCATACGCGATTTTCTGCGCATACCCTTAGCCATGACTTGGCAATTTCGTATCCGTTTTCAGCCTGCAGCCAACGGCTTGTAAGCCGGTCATGATTAATCGAAATGGAAATGTTGAACACGATATAAGGTCGAATATCCGCGGGAACCATGTCGATGATCTTTTGTGGATCTGCCTGGTTCCAGGAATCGATGTGAATGAACCACGTAGGCTGCTGCGGTGAAATAGGACGGCGAAGCGGTGCGCCGGTTTGGCCATAGGTAGTGCCATGCAATAAGATAAAAAATAGTGCTGCCAGCCGGAAGATATATTCCCGGTACGCTTTGGGTAAATGAAATTTCATAGCTAAGCTTTAAATGTGATTAATAGATGTTTATGATTATTGTTTATCAACCGGAAATCGTCCGGCATGGTTGCGCAAGGAACGCACAAATGAGGTGGCATAGACAATCGTTTTTGGTGCTTTGTATAAAGGTGCTGCTCCCTATACGATAACAAATTAGCGTGGGATGGAGTTTTCAGGTGCGTTGATTGTCTTTAATAGTAGCACAAATGTTAAGGGGCTACGATCTGATTAGGGCTGGCAGATTGTAACCAGGTTACGCTCATACCAGCCCTTGCCTATGGATTGCTACTGACTGCAGGTAACTATTGTCTGTTACAGGTAGCCGGGGTTTTGATCCAGTACAGCATCTTTGTTGGCATCGATAGCTGACTGTGGTATCGCATACAAGGTGAAGTTTTTAGTGAAAGGTGTACCTAAACTATAATAAGGATTATACTTTATGACCCTGTTGTAAAATACGTCCGCACCCAGGCGTCCAAGGGTTAGCCTGCGTTTTTCTTCTACGCCCAATTCCCGGATACGCTCATCAAGAATGTAGTCCAGGGTAACCGCCGATGCACTTACTTTCGACGCGTTTGCCCGCGCTCTCACTACATTGATATCCGCAGCCGCCAGGTCTGTTTTGCTTTGTTTGAGATAGGCTTCTGCTCTTAGTAAATAGGTTTCTGCCAGTCGGAACATATATTGATCTGTATAAGTACCGCCGGAAGAGCCCGACAGCGCATAGGTAGCAGCGTTCGAATACAATGCCTTCGGATGATCGTAAGGGTTGGTTACTTTTGTTTGATAGCACGTAAGATACCTGCCGGGGAAGGTGGTCTGGCTATTTTCTCCCGTAAGAAAGGTGTAGCCTGCCGGAGGATTGTCGATATCGAGTGTATCTCCCAGTTCTTTATACAAAGTCTTGAAAGCAGGATTGTTGTAAGCAAACTTCCTTACAAAATTGTGATTCGCATTTCTGATATCTGTTTTAAAATCACTGGCCCACACTTCTTTGTCAAAGTGAGTGGTGGGTATGATGGAACCAATGCCACGGCCACCGGTATAGTCTCCTGTAGGCCAGTTGAATGGCGATTGGGTAAGCGAAACGCCGTTTTTATACATTTTAAAAAGACTGGTTTGCGGAGCGCAATGCCTTTCGAGCAGGTAACTGCCTGGCGAACTCCAGATAGAGGTGATATCCGTGCCACCTCCCAAAACATCTACCTGCATTTGAATAACAAAAATGCCTTCTCTATTGCCGTAGGTCGAACGGTTCTGGTTGCCGGTACGATATAAATCCCAGTAAACATCACCAGGCTGTTCCGTAGCCCTTGAACCAAAGCGCTGTGTCATGAGTCCCAATGCCGGGTTGGAAATTACTTTCGTAGCAGCATCAACAGCTTCCTGCGCCTTGTCCTGGGCAAGATATAATTCTGATAACAAATGATACGCCGCAGGAGCGCTAACCTCGCCGTCTTTTACCGCCGTAATGTCCTTGAGGTTTTCGGCAGCGAACTTAACATCCTCTACAGCCTGGGCTATTGTTTGTTCCCTGGTAGCCCTTACATAGTTTGTCTTGGGCCCCAAAACTTCTTCTAACTGAAGTGGTACGCCTCCATACAAATAAGCTAAGGTGCGGTAAGCTAACCCCCTGAAAAATTTAGCCTTCGCATTAAATAGCACCTGCTCGCTCTCCGGCACACTTGATTTGGGTAAACGACTGATGATGGTATTGGACTGCGCAATCAGCAGGTACAGCTTGTCCCAGTGCGCCTGGGGTATGGCCGCAGAAGGACCATAGTTGGCGGCCAGGTTCGGTACACTGCTGCCGCTGCTGCCATTCCATACAAAGTCGGTTCCGAATAAATAGTCCATTACACTTCGCTCGCCATTACAATAGAACTCGTATCGTGTCAGGTAATATAACTCATTAACGGCAAGATCAAAATCTGCTGACGTGCTGTAAGAGTTTTTGGAACTCATGAAATCACGCGGGGTTTCCTCCAGGAACGATTTCTCGTTGCAGGATCCCAATAGTAGGGCGCTTATCGCTATGTATATGATTTTTTTCATTGTATTTTCTATTAGAGTGAGATATTGATCCCAAGGGTGAAACTCCTCATAACCGGCCTGCCTTCGTAATCATTGCCGGATTTGTCGATAGTAGAGGTTCTGCCAATAGGGGTAACAGTGCCATAATTCGCTTCCGGATCCCATCCATGCCATTTCGTAAACGTAAGCAGGTTTTTGCCGGTAACATATAGGTTTACATTCTGCACGCCTATAAGTGTAACTATTTTTTTGGGCAGATCATAAGCCAGCGACACATCCTGCAAACGAACGAAACTCCTGTCTTCATACCTTATAGGTTGTATCTTTCCAGCCGTAGGTGATGCCGAGTATATGCCGTCAGGATTGCTGGGCGACCATATGTTTTTGGTGAATTCATTTAAATGGTTGTTCATCCGCGCAGTATTATCCTGGATCAGCCAGGCATAGTTCTCGCCCAGGTACCCGTCTTTCCCACCTTGCACAGAATTGATAAAAAAGAACAGGGATACTCCTTTGTAAGAAAATTTATTCATAATGCCGAAACGGTACGCCGGATCAGTTTTGCCCAAAATGGTACGGTCGGCCTCACTTATCTCTCCTTCCCCTGTGATGTCATGAATTTTATAATTACCAATTGCGTATCCTGTAGGGATTTGATCTTTTACCTGGTATATGCCGTCAATTTTATAACCGTAAATGGCGCCTAACGATTTGCCGATAAAGAGACCGCTTGTTATCAGGTCCCCGGAACCGGTCAGCTCAAGCACTTTGTTCCTGTTGGCAGATATATTGAATGTAGTACTCCATTCGAAATCATGGTTTACAATATTGTCTGTGGTAACAGTGAATTCAATGCCCCGGTTTTGAACATTGCCAACATTCGATTTGATAGAAGAAAAACCCGTAATGGTCGGAATGGATACATCGTAAAGTAAATCGCTTGTTTTGGTTCTATATGCGTCGATAGTACCCTTTACGCGGTCATTGAATAAACGAAAATCTAACCCTATATTATAACCACCTGTTTTTTCCCATTTCAGGTCGGGGTTTTCCATAGAACTGAGCTCCTGCCTTATTACAGTACTGCCTGCATCACCGAAAATATATCCGGCGCCGGTCGATACTTTTGCCAAAGACGAATAGCTGCTGGTCAGGTTACCGCTGATGCCATATCCTCCGCGTAATTTCAGGTAATTAACGGCAGGTATTTTAAAGAAACGCTCGTCAGATATAACCCAGGCCAGGGCTACAGACGGAAATATGGCATTTTTCTGGTTAGCGGCAAAACCTGAAAAACCATCCCGTCTTACAGTTGCTGTTAACAGGTATTTGTTATCGTACCGGTAGTTGATACGTGCCATCTGGTACAAAGCAGAATTGTCATTGGCATCCGAATAGGCAAACTGGTTGGTGCCAAGTTCAAGGCTGTTGTATCCCAGCGTTAACCGGGAAAAATTCCTCGATTCCGCCCGTGTTTGTGAATAGTTGCTTGCTCTCGCGCCATAAACAAGTGTGGCTCCAATACCATGCCGGCCAACTTCTTTGTTGTAATTGACAATGTTATCTAATGTGTAATTATAGTAGATCGATATGTCCTTAAAGGCTAACCCTGTTTGTGAATTTCCATAAGGGTCCGACTGGTAAGAGTTGTTGATCGTATAGTTGTTGCCATAATTGATCCGGTAGCTTAATCCTTTTACAGGTAGCTGTATCTCTGAGTACACATTGCCTATGAGATAATTATGTCTTTCCTGGTCGGTGACACCGGTTCCCATAAGAGGATTGCCTGCCGCATTTTCCATCGGGAATGGATTTAATGTGCCATCCGCTTTGTATGGCGTTACCAGCGGGTTCATCGTATACAATGTCCATAAAATGGGCTCAACACCATCCTGGTTGGCAAAAGAGCCCGATGCCTGTATGCCCACTTTCCACCATGGACGAATCTTGGCTTCCAGGTTGGCCCGAACACTATTACGTTTAAAATTATCGTTTCGCAGGAAGTTTTTTTGATTGGTATTGCCATAAGATAATAAATAGGAAATAGCATCTGTACCACCGGAAATACTAACTCTGTTATCCAGGATAGATCCTTGTCTGGTAGCAGCTCCCCACCAGTCGAAATCCGTATCTACGATACTGCCATCCGGGTTCATGGTGCTTTTTACAGTAAGATAGTCGGTCATCTTAAAGGTCGGGTCTTCTTTGGTATAATCCGATGCTGCCGTATATGCTTTGTTCCACATGAGGTTTTTAAGGAACATAAGATATTGCCCCCGGTTCATAGTCGAATAGTTCTTTGTAGGGCTTTGAAAACTATAAGACGATGAAAGATTTATCCTGGCTTTACCTGCCTTGCCCTTTTTCGAAGTGATAAGCAATACGCCATTCGCTGCCTGTGCCCCGTAAACAGCCGTAGCGCTCGCGTCTTTAAGCACGTCTATTGATTCTATATCAGCAGGATTGATAGAAGAAAGTGAATTCTCATACACGATGCCATCCAATACAATCAAAACATTTGTATTGCCTGAAATGGTATTTCTGCCGCGTATAGAAATGCTTGGCGTGCCGCCCGCACTTGTAACCTGCCCGATATTCAGGCCGGGAACAGTGCCCTGTAAAGACTGTACTATGTTGGTGTTGGGCGATTTTTCAAAATCTTTGATGTTGGCGCTGATTACAGCTCCGGTTAAATCCCTTTTCTTTTGTGTGCCGTAGCCTATTACTACCACTTCATCCAGCCTGTTTTCTACCGATACCAATGTTATCCTGGCATAGTTATTATCTTTTACTGCCACTTCCGCAGCCTGGTAACCTACGCCGGTAATCACTAATACGGCGTTGCCGTCTTTTACATTGATGGTATAGGAGCCGTCTTCTTTGGTTGACACACCATTGGTAGTTCCTTTTTCCACCACGCTTATTGCAGCCAGCGGTAAGCCTTTGTCGTCCACTATTTTGCCGGATATTCTAATGCTGGCAGCATCTTCCGTTTTGCCGGTTATCGCTACAAGATCGTCGTTTATTTTTTTATAGGAAAACAGGGTGTTTTGTAGCAGCAGCTGCATGACATGGTCGATGGTGGCATTCCGGGCTACTACATCCACCTTGATGGTACTTTGCTTTACCTCCTCGTTATATACAAATCTGTAAGAGTGTTGTGATTCTATTTTTTTCAAAATATCAGGAATAGTAGCGCCCCTGATATCCAGGTTTATTTTCTGCTGTGAGGCCCCCTCAAAAGCAGATACCTGGAACGATGTGATAAGTATGATTAAGATACTGAGTTTCATTACCGACAAGCATTTAATTAGCAATCGCCCGGGGCAAATACCGGCAGAGCAATCATATTTTTTCATATATTGCAATTGTTTACAGATAATAGAATTATTGCTTTTTCAAGCAATAGGAAATTGTCTTAAGGCGGGATATGCTCGCAACATAACCCGCTTTTTTTGTTTGGCTGCGTTATGTTTTGGTAGCTGGCTTCATGATGTGCAAGGTTTAATCGTTAGGAATTATTAAAATATAAATACTGTATTTTTTTCTTTCTCTATTTTGTAGTTGAAGTTGCCCACATTTTTTAACGACTCCAGCACATCCTCCAGTCTGTCATTCTCAAACGTGCCGTTGTATAGCCTGAATCGTGTGGTTTTCTGTACTTCTATAGTTACATTGTACCAGCGTTCCAGCGTAGTTATAACATTCTCTAAAGTTTCCTGCTCAAATACCAGGCGGTTCTTTGTCCATTCTGTTTCTCTGGTGGTAGTATCTTTCTCGTTGATCTTACTACTGAAAAGCTCTGCTATGGGCATTTTGGCGGATACTCCGGTATTTAAGTCCGGTAACGTGTTTTGTACTACTATCTTTTCGCTGGGCTTTAGAATGATTGTATTCTTGCTGCTCTTTCTTTTTAATACTACCTCTATCGCTCCCTTCACTAATGTGGCTTCTGTGCTTTTTTCGTTGGCATAAGCTCTTACGTTGAACGCCGTACCCAGTACTTTTACCTCTATAGTGGAAGTATGTACTATAAAAGGAATTGCTTTGTTTTTAACAACATCGAAATAAGCTTCTCCTACTAAACTAACTTCACGGTTTTTGATACCATAGTCTTCGTTGTAATTTAATCTGGAGTCTGCATTTAACCACGCTTTTGTACCATCGGGCAGTATAAGGCTGGTCTTTGATCCTTTCCTGGTAATGAATACATTATCAGCTACCGGAGCCGGGCTGTCTTTATTAAGCGTTTTGTTTATCAGGAAGGTGGCTGCCACTAAAAAAATCAAGGAGGCGGCTATGGCAGGTAACAACCGCTTGATACGACTGCTTTTCCTGATGAAAAGATTTTTTTCTCCATGTATTTTCCTGTTCAAAGAAAATAACGCCTCATTTACTGCCTGGCTTTCTATATCATATTTTAAATGGCTGCTAAAAACTTCATCCATGGCATCTGCCATGTAGGCGAATGTTTCGTCTTGTTTTATTAATTCAGAAAGCTCCAGCTGCTCGGGGAGGGTGATGGCTCCCGACTGCTTTTGCATGAGAAGGTATTCGAATCTGTCATTATGCGCCACGTAAAAATCTATTTACATCCAATGACGCAATTCTTTACATTTTACCCCCAAAAAAAATGGAAATATTTTTTCGGTGCTTAAATAGCTTTCAGGAGCTTTTTATAAAATACTCCTTTGCTGTATTTTTTAATAGGTCGGTAAGCTTTTTTATTGCAATGGACATCTGGTTTTCAATGGTTTTAGCCGATACGTCCAGTAGCCTGGCTACTTCCGCGTATTTTAAACCATCTTCCTTGATTAATTTGAAAATCAACCTGCAACGGGGAGGAAGCGTGTTAATGGCATTACTTACAGCGTTCAGGGTTTCCTTATCGATCAGTTTTAGATCCTGGTTATGCAGTTCGTATTTCAATGACTCTCCAATATCCTCCAGTGGTACTTTGCGTTTATACCAGTCATAGTTCTTGGTGCGCATGTAACTCACTGCACTATGCTTGGTTGCTATATATAAATAAGCGGAAAGGTTGTTAATGGTAGGTAATATCTTTCTGTTTTCCCAAAGCTTTGCCATTACCTCTATGCACACATCTTCTGCCTGCTGCTTGTCTTCCAGGTAGGCTTGCGCGTAAGAAAGCAGCGCTGGATAGTACATTCTGAAAAGCTCATTGAAAGCATTTTCATCTGAACTCTCAGCTATTTCGTTGATCAGGTATGGCAATCGTTCTTGAGGCATTAATAGGATAGATTTTAAGGCCGCGTTGAATCCGGGGAGGCTATGGTTGCCGGTTCCCGGTAATGAGGACTTTCGTTCATATGTAGAAAGGTCTTTTCGTAACCACCACAATCCACAATTACTTTTTGCAACACCATTCCGGGAGTATGCGGGTAAATATCCAGTTCATACCAGCCGTTCTTATCCGGGGGAAGCGGCAGGTACATGCTTGTTTCAATTACACGGGCTGCTGCTGTAGGGTACATGATACTGTAGTTGTTTTTCCAGGTTAACTGGTCATTGATCACCTTTGATTTTTCAGCGCCGCCTTTAAACCCCGCCGTAACCCGGCTGCCTCCTTTAATAAAAGGCATTACAGTACTGAAAACCAGTAGCACCTTAACAGAGTCCGCTTTTGATTTCAACTGCATCTTATAGGTTAAAGAAGCCCCTTCCACTGGCAGGTTAGGTGGAAGCAGTTCCAGCCCCGACAGCGTCCTGCCTAAGCCGGGAATGACCGACCAGGCGGTGCCGGCTGAACTTTGGCTTTTATAGTAATGTGCTGCTTCCATGACAACTACGTTGCTCTTTTCTGAAAAAAGATAACTGCCGTTTATCATTTCTTCCGGTTGTATGCGCGTAACCCTGGGCATAACATTATATTGCGGGCCGTGCCATTTTGTATAACCAATGTGCGTCTGCTGCATCATCCTGTTCCATTTACCATTTGCTACACGGGTATGAAAATCGCTCGTAAGCAGGGAATCGCGCATGAAGCAGGCTGCTACCTCATCTGCCCAAAAATTGGCGGTAGTATCTTTATCTGCTGCCAGCTTTCGGTTCATGGCTAATGCATAATACATATCGTATAAATTGGCAAGCGCCTGAACCGGGTACAGTAGTAATTGAATATAGGCATCCCGGTAAGCTGTATCCAATGTGTGGAATTGACGTAGTGCACGTGCCTCCAATGCCAGCAGTTCATCGGTTACCATTTTAAACTCTCCGTTCTCCAGGTTATAGGTTTTTTCGTCTAGCATTTCAGGTGTGATCCTGTGTGCGTATTTGCTATAGTCGTTCAGTATTCTTGCTGCCTCCCTGGCCTGCCCGTTTCCAAACTGCTGTGCGCAAAAGTCAACAGTATATCGAAACAGGTTGTTCTGGTCGAATTGTTCAGGGTTCCAGGCCATATCCAGGAAAAACGACATAGGAAACTCCATGGGCTTCAAATCACCCACATTCAGGATCCATAGCTTATCTACGCCGTAACTGTAGGTAAGCTGCATTTGCTCCCATACATGTTGTATCTGCGTTACATTCAGCCACTTATAGGCTCTCGGCGCGCCATAATAGGCAGCATGGTAGTACATGCCGTAACCTGCGGGGTGCTTTTTCCCTTTTAAATCAGGAAGACGCCTTACATTACCCCAGTTGTCATCGCACAACACAATGATCATATCATCAGGCACTTTCATGCCCTGGTCAAAGTACTCCAATACCTCACTGTATAAAGTCCATACCTGCGGTGTTTTGGCAGCGGGCTTTTGGGTTACCTGTTCAATAATAGCACGCTGGTCTTTCATGATGCCTTCCAGTACCCTGAAATTAGCTTCGGCACTACCCGCATCAGCCATCGGCTTATCATCGTCGCCACGCATGCCCATCGTGATAAGGCTTTCGTAGTTCTTTGTGTTTTCTATACCTTCCCTGAAAAATTTCCGGATGCCTTCTTTATTGGTAACATAATTCCACTCTCCATTACCATAGTTTTGTTTGTTGCGGATCCATTCCTGCTGCGAGCGTTGCATCGGTTCGTGGTGCGAGGTGCCCATGATAATGCCGTATTCATTTGCCAGCCGTGGGTTGTCTGGGTCGTCTTCATTGAAAGAATTGCCTTCATATTCGCCTTTTTCATTCCTTACAATAGTAGGGCCGGGTGCGTATTCTTTAAAAGCCCCCCACATACCCGGCCACAAAAGGTTGGCGCGCAATCTGAGCATTAACTCGAATACATGGCCGTACATCTTGCTGTTCATGCCGCCGAATTTGAGCCTCGCCCATTCCTGCATGGCAGGGTTTTCATCATTGATAAAAATGCCGCGGTATTTTACCTTGGGTTCGCCCGAAGCAAAATAGGCCGGTAGAATATAGGCGGCAGAACGTTTTTGTACTGGCACGTCTGCCCACCAATACCAGGGCGAAACCCCTAACTGTTTCGATAGTTCGTAAATGCCAAAAATGCTGCCCCGCTTATCACTTCCTGCAATAACCAAAGCGCGCTGTACACCCGGGAAGGGATTAGCAACGGTCGTTATAACAAAGCTCTCCCATTTCCCTTTCAGGTCTTCCGCTTTTATGCTGCCCAAACCAATCAGGCGGTCAATCCATTTATTCTTGCCAATCGTTCCTATGATGACGGGCATAGCCGGAAAGCTATCGCTGCCATACACCCCGGGCTTATAATGCGTAACCCGCTCGATATCATTCTGCAGATCACCGATGGCGCGGATAACGCCGCTAAATTCGCCCGGACTATAATATATAGAGGCCGCATGGTGGTTCGCTGCCAAAGGAAAAGCGCCCGCACCGTCAATATCGCTTACCAGCACGGGAGGGGTGTTGGCTTCTGCGCCTGGCGATGAAAGAAATAGCAACGCAGAAAAAATGACAATAGTGTAAAGCTTACGCTTTTGCAGGCGACTATGGCAACAAAGGCTGTTTACGCTGTTTAACGCTTTGTGTAAGGTATTGGTATTGCCTCGCAGTGAAAATAACTGGTGGCTGGTGGAAATACTTATAGGCACGCTTGAATCGTTTTGCTGAGTTTGAAATCGATTGAAAAATAGAGAAATTTTGTTTAAATCCTGCTTTTTAAAACATTTGTTCCATCCTTTTAAGCATTTGTGACATCTGGGCAGGAGCGGCTCGGATAGCTTTGTCACAAACCTCGTAGCTGTCAGCAGCTAAAAAACTGCTATCCGGTGAAAACTGCAATTGACAGATTGAAAAATAAATGACAAATTGAGCCGGATCGCAAGGCTTGCCTATACATATGAAAATAATACGCTTCGCCGCTTTTTTTATGTTGTTTGCCGTCTCCGGCTTACACGCACAAACCTGGATGCCCGATAACGGTAATGGTACTTATACCAACCCCTTGTTTTATGATGAGTTTTCGGATCCCGATATTATCCGCGTGGGCGACGATTTTTACATGGCAGGCACCACCATGCACAGTTTTCCAGGATTGCCCGTGTTGCATTCAAAAGACCTCGTGAACTGGTCATTGCTGGGATATTGCTTCGATAAGCTGAATATGGGGGACGACTTTACCTTGAATAATGGCAAAGAAGCTTACGGACAGGGTATATGGGCTCCTTGTATACGGTATAATAACGGTACCTTTTATATCTTTTCCAATATTAATAACTACGGGTTACAGGTTTTCTGGTCCAAAGATCCCCGTGGACCCTGGCAACATAAAAAAATACAGGCTGAAATATATGATTTGTCTGTTTTGTTCGACGACGATGGAAAAGTATATGCAGTACACAAATACGATGAAGTAAAAATGGTGGAGTTGAAGCCGGATTTTAGCGGCGTAGTGGAAGGCTCCGAAAAGGTAATTATTCCAAAAGGTAATGCCATGGGAGAGGGGCATCATATCTATAAAATAAAAGGTAAGTATTACATTATCAGTGCTAATTATTCTCCCTCGGGTCGCATGCAATGTGCCCGTGCCGATAATCCATATGGGCCTTACGAAACGGTTGTAATAAGTGCCGATGAAACCATGGGTACAGAACGTGGGGCGGTGGTGCAGAATGTGGGCTTGGGCAATAAGGTGCCGGCTCCCGGGTTTCCGTTCAGAATATCAAAACCGGGTCCCAATGAACTGGGGGCTGTACCCTTGCACCAGGGAGGCGTAGTGGATTTGCCGAACGGCGACTGGTGGGGTTTTTCTATGATGGATGTATTATCCGTCGGCCGTACTACCTTCCTTTCACCTGTTACCTGGCAGGAGGGGTGGCCTTATTTTGGAATTCCAGGTAACCTGGGGCGCTCTCCGCGTACCTGGCTAAAACCGGCTGTCGGTGTAAAAACTACACCCACACCCACGTATCAGCGCAACGACGATTTTTCAGGCCCCGGTTTACAAAAAGTTTGGCAGTGGAATCATGAGCCTGTAAATGATAAATGGCGGTTAGATTCCAAAAAAGGCGCTTTGCGTTTGTATACCATGCCCGCTCCGGATTTTCTATGGGCAAAAAATTCATTGACGCAAAGGGTCGTGGGCCCTCAATCTTATGCAACAGCAGTGTTGGATGCGGCTAACCTGGAACAGGGCGATTATGCTGGCTTGGCTGTATTGAATATGCCCTATGCGTCCTTGGGCGTTTTGCGTAGAACAGAGGGGTACTTTCTGAGATTTTACAACCAGTTGACCGATAAAACCACGGAACTAAAATTGGCATCGCCTCAAATAAGTCTCCGTATGAGTGGCGATTATGAAAAGGATATAGCACAATTTAGTTATAGCACCAACGGCGTTGCATTTACACCTGTTGGCGACTCTGTTCGGCTGCCTTACCAGTTGAAAACTTTTCAGGGTAGCAGGTATGCATTGTTTGCTTACAATACCGAAGGAAGGGAAGGTGGTTATGCCGCCTTTGATGATTTTAAAGTAACAGAACCTTTTGCCGATCGTTCGCATAATATTCCTGCCGGTAAAGTAATAACGCTTACCAACCTGGCTACCAATAACCTCGCCTGGGCCAGCCCGCATGGCATGTTGCATACCGCGTGGCCGGGATCAAAGGAATTAAATGGACCGGGTTGTCAATTCAGGGTACACGACAGGGGCAATGGTCGCGTTGCGCTCGAAGCTGTAAGCGGTGCCGGATTTGTAACAGTGGTGGGGGTGGGATTAACTGCTGATGTGCGATTGTTAAAGCAGGAGTCGGAAGGTAGTTTGTTTCAGTGGCAGGATATGTTACATCATCAATGTATGCTGCTGTCTCTGAAAACCAATCGCTTTGTTGGCCTGGTTCCGGAAACAAGAACGCCATACGCCGCCAATTTTGCAGGCACAAGACCTGATAGAAAAGATGGAACTGTATTTTCCTGGAAAATAGTAGACGCATCAACTGAATAAGGCACTTGCCATAGATGCAGTAGTATATTCTGTTTGACATTTGTATCACCATTTTAGTGAAATGTGAACTTCGGCTGCCATACGCTATACTACTTTTGACGTAAGCGGTTGTCGCGGCCATAGCAGGCAAAAAACTGTTGCAGATGCCATGGCGCTTACTAGCCCCTCTGTGCCGGATATAGTCATTCTCCTTTATCTCACTACAATTCTCAATAAGATCACTGAATGAGGCTTGCTATTATTGTAATACTGTTTTTGTTGCCGGGGGCTTTTACTTACAGCCAATCTCCGGGGAAAGCTGGCTTGGAAACACGTCAGCGCATCAATATTAACCGCGACTGGAAGTTCCTCCATGGCGATTATCCCGAAGCCAGGCAATTGTCTTATGACGATGAAAAATGGAACCTGGTTCATCTGCCACATAACTTTAGCATTCCCTATTTCCAATCTACCCGGTGGTATACAGGGTATGGCTGGTATCGCCGGCATGTACATATTACAGAACAATGGAAAAATAAACGGGTATCGCTGGAGTTCGAGGGGGCTTTTAGAGAAGCTGAAATTTTCGTGAATGGCCAGCCTGCGGGTTCCCATAATGGCGGCTACACCGGGTTCTCCATTGATATTACCCATTTGCTTACCGCCGGCGATAATGTCATTGCCGTGCGCTTGAACAACAGGTGGAATGCAAGACTGGCGCCTCGCAATGGCGATCATAATTTTACAGGCGGAATTTACAGGGATGTATACCTCGTCGTAACTAACAATGTTCATGTAGATTGGTATGGAACTTATATTACGACACCGGGTTTGTCAAAAGACGGTGGAAGGGTAGCAATAGAAACAGAAGTAAGTAATCAAAACAAACATAGCGGCGTCTATACGTTGAAAACAGATATTGTAGATGCCAACGGTAAACTGGTGACATCTGTTTCAGCCAGGCAATCCATAGCCGCAACAACTTCGGTTGTTTTTAAGCAGCTAACACCGGAGGTGAAAAAGCCCCGGCTCTGGCACCCCTCAAATCCTTACCTGTATAAGGCCATTACTACCATCTGGGATAATCAAAAACTGCTGGATAGCTACGAAACCTCATTCGGATTCAGATGGGTACGCTGGACGGCTGACAGCGGTTTTTTCCTGAATGGAGAACATTATTATTTCAAGGGAGCCAATGCACACCAGGATCAGGCCGGATGGGCAAGCGCGGTAACGAATGGTGCCATTGTACGCGATGTGAAAATGATAAAGGACTGTGGAATGGATTTTATCAGGGGATCGCATTATCCCCACGATCCTGCTTTTTCGGCGGCATGCGACAGCCTGGGTATGTTGCTGTGGCAGGAAAATGACTTCTGGGGCTCCGGTGGTGACCAAAAAGAAACCGATAATTGGTATAGCGGGGCAGGCGCTTTCCCGTCCAATAAAGAGGACCAGCCATATTTCGAAGAGAGTGTAAAAACAAACCTGCGGGAAATGATCCGCATTCATCGTAATCATCCTTCCATTATAGTTTGGAGTATGTGTAATGAGCCCTTTTTCACTGGGTGGGGAACCATCGGCAGAATCAGGGAGTTTTTAAAGGAACTTACAACGCTTACCCATCAGTTAGATCCATCGAGGATGGTGGCCATTGGTGGCTGCCAGCGTGGTGAAATTGATAAAACAGGCGATATCGCCGGGTATAATGGCGATGGCGCCAGGTTGTTTCTCAATCCTGGTATACCCAGTGTGGTTACCGAATACGGCTCCACCATTGCAATACGTCCGGGAAAATATACAGCAGGCTGGGGCGACATGACTAGCCAGCAGGATTCAATTTTCCCCTGGAGAAGCGGGCAGGCACTTTGGTGCGCATTCGACTATGGTACCAGGGCTTCAGGTGATTTTGGCCTGATGGGAATGATTGATTACTTCAGGGTGCCTAAAAATCAATGGTACTGGTACAGGAACGAGTATAAACATATTGCACCACCGGAAGCTGTTAAAAACGGGGTGCCCGCAAAATTGCAACTGGCTGTTGATAAGAATACAATTAACGGAACAAATGGCACGGATGACGTATTGCTTACAGTTACCGTAACAGATAAAACAGGCAGGCCAATCAGTAACTCGCCGGATGTTACGCTGGAAATTGTTTCGGGACCGGGCGAATTCCCTACAGGCACAACCATCAGGTTTGCTTCCAATTCAGATATCTATATCCGTGATGGAAAGGCGGCTATAACGTTTCGGTCTTATTATGGTGGTAAAACGGTGGTGAAGGCAGTGAGCGAAGGTCTGGTAGCTGATTCTGTTGTCATAGAAACTCTGGGAACTCCCCGGTTTGTGAGTGGTAGTACGCCAAATACAACGGAACGCCCTTATGTACGTTATACCATAGAGAAGAAAACAGTTGACGATAGGTCCGTGAATATCGCTTATCCCAAACCTACCCGCGCCAGCAGCGAAGCCACGGGGAAAACGGCCAACCTCGCCAATGATAAAGATATACGCTCTTGTTGGCAGCCCAACATTTCGGATACCGCCAGTTGGTGGCAGGTAGATCTGGAAAACGTCTATGTGATCACTGAAGTGCGACTGCAGTTTCCTTTGCAGGAAAAATTCGACTGTACTGTTGACATATCTGCCGACAACCAGAACTGGCATGCAATAGCAAAGCCTCGGAATCCTTTTCCGGCAGACGGAAAGCTGGTTGTTCCCGTAAGCAATGCAACACCAGCGAGGTTCTTGAGAGTGAGCTTCAGAAATGATCCCAATAACCAGGTGAAACTGGCAGAAGTAGAAGTGTTTGGCAAAACAGCCGATGATTGATTTTCAGTTAATCTTCCATTTACATGAAAGCAATAGTTTTTTTATTGGGGGCAGGAATTTTTGCCGCGGCATGTTCCGCGGTCAAAAATCCCCCCTCTCCACACGGAGAAAATACAGCAGAAGCCAGAAGTACAGGCACTGGAAAAAATATCACCGGGTATTCCAATCCGGTGATCTGGGCCGATGTGCCGGATATGTCTGTAACGAGGTTGGGCAGTGATTTTTATCTTATCAGCACCACCATGCACCTGATGCCCGGCGCGCCTGTTATGAAGTCGAAAGATCTGGTCCATTGGGAAATAGTGAGTTATGTTTTTGACAGTCTTACCGATAACTCGAAATATAACTTACTGGGTGGTACCGTGTACGGACGTGGCCAATGGGCTTCTTCTATTCGTTTTCATAAAGGAAAGTTTTACGTGTTATTTTCCCCCAATGATCAGCCCTATAAAGCTTATATATATTCCACAACAAACCCCTCCGGTAAATGGAACCTGGTAACAAGAACCCAGCATTTTCATGACGCCTCTCTTTTTTTCGACGACGATGATAGGGTATATGTCTTTTCCGGTACTGGTTCCTTGAAAGAGTTGAAGCCGGATCTTTCCGATGTTAAGCCAGGTGGTGTAAGTAGCCATGTGTTTGAAAGAGATCAAACGGAAACCGGTTTGCTGGAAGGTAGCCAGGTGATAAAGCATAATGGAAAATATTACCTGTTGATGATTTCCTGGCCAAGGGGCAAACCCCGCCGCCAGGTTTGTTACCGTGCCGATAAGATAACCGGGCCTTATCAAAAAAAAGTGATCCTCGAAGATAACTTTGCAGGCTTCCCCTATGCAGGGCAGGGAGCTATTATTGACGACGAAAAAGGCAACTGGTATGGTCTTATTTTCCAGGATCGTGGCGGTGTAGGTCGCGTCCCACTTTTAATGCCCGTTCGCTGGGTCGACGGCTGGCCCATGCTTGGTGACGAAAATGGCAAAGTGCCATTGCAAGCCCAGGTGCCGCTGAAAACGCACGATAATGGAACGCACATCGTTGAAAGCGATGATTTCTCCGGCAAAAAATTGAAACTTAACTGGCAGTGGAATCATAATCCTGTTACTGCTGCCTGGACTGTAACCGAACGCCCCGGTTATCTGCGCCTTAAAACAAGCCGGTTGGTCGAAAACCTCTATGCCGCTCCTAATACCCTTACACAACGGATGGAAGGGCCGCTATGCACCGGTGTTGCTTCTTTTGATGTCTCAGCCATGAAAGATGGCGATGTGGCCGGCATGGCTGCATTTAACGGACACTCCGGTGTCTTGTCGGTTGTGATGGAAGGAACCAAAAAATACCTGGCCATGTCGTCCCAGCTCGTAAACCTCGACAATGAAAAAGCAATCACTACTGTCGATTCGGAAGAAAAGCAACGCGTTGAATTGAACAAAGATATCGTCTACCTGAGGGTGGATGGTGATTTTAACCTCGACAGGGATATCGCCGCTTTTTATTACAGCTTCGATAACAAGAACTGGAACAGGATAGGCCCGGACTTTAAAATGAAATTCGACTATACCAGGCATTTCATGGGTACCAAATTCGCGCTGTTTAACTACGCTACCAAAGCAAACGGCGGTTATGTAGATGTCGATTTTTTCAATTACAGTCACAAGCAGTAAGCGCTTCCTGTATAGGTCCTATACTCCGTTTTTTAATAAATAAAAAACTAAGATGATTACAAGATATCTATTTCTTATTGCCGCATGTATGGGCATTTCGGGATTACACGCGCAAAATCCTGTGATCAGGAACATCTTCACCGCCGATCCCGCGCCAATGGTGTACAACGATACTGTATTCCTGTATGCTGGACAAGATACAGCCGCTCCCGGCACTAACGGATACCGGATGCCCGACTGGCATGTATTTTCTTCAACAGATATGGTGAACTGGACCGACAGGGGAGCACCATTGGCTCCCACCAGCTTCTCCTGGGCCGCTAAAGATGCAAATGCGGCACATTGTACTTACCGGAATGGCAAATTCTACTGGTATGTTTCTGTCATGCACAAAAGGGATAACAATAGTAACGGCGGCGTAGCGATAGGTGTGGCTGTGTCTGACAGTCCAACCGGCCCTTTTACAGATGCGCTTGGCAAAGCTTTGGTGACCAACGAAATGACAACTGACATGAAACATTCCTGGGATGACCTCGATCCGGCCGTTTTTATCGACGATGATGGGCAGGCTTATCTCTTCTGGGGCAATGGCAGTTGTAAATGGGCTAAGCTCAAAGAAAACATGATTGAGATCGACGGACCCATTACTACCATGAAACCACAACATTTTACAGAAGCCCCCTGGGTATATAAACGCAACGGTTTATATTACCTGGTATATGCAGCGAATTTTCCTGAAACAATAGAATATTGTACGGCAAAAAGCATCACAGGTCCCTGGGAGTATCGCGGAGTGATACAGGATCGGGTTACCAATAGCACAACTACACATCCGGGTATCATAGATTATAAGGGGAAGTCTTACTTCTTCTATCATAACGGCACATTACCCTCTGGCGGAAGTTTTAGGAGAAGTGTATGTATCGAGTATCTGAATTATAACGCAGATGGCACTATTCAGAAAATTCCCGAAACCACCGAAGGGGTTAGGCAAACTGAGGCTAACATAACCGTGGACGTGCGTAAAAGAGGGCATGCAATTTCCCCTACATTATTTGGTGTTTTCTTTGAAGATATCAATCTCTCTGCCGATGGTGGCTTATATCCGGAAATGATCAGGAATCGTTCTTTCGAAGACGCAGATACCTTGCAGAACTGGAAATTCAGTAGTGCCGGCAATAGCACCACGGCTGCAATAAGTGTCGCAAATGTTCACGGCAAAGTTCCTTCCATACCAGTAAACCCATTTAATAGAAAGTCACTTGTTTTAAACGTAAATGGCGCTTTTGCTTTGGAAAATGAGGGTTACTGGGGTATTAATGTTAAACAAAACGAAGCTTACACTTTTAAATTGGCGGTGCGAACTGCTGCCGGAGAGCCCTATAAAGAACCCCTGCAAATTAAGTTAACCAGTTCATCAGGAAAGCTGCTGGCTTCCGGTGTTATTCAGGATTTTACTACAGAATGGAAATATCATTCGCTTCATTTAACAGCGCTGGCATCAGATGCAAATGCGCGTATTGAAATTACAGGAGACGGGAAAGGTAAATTGTTTCTAGACATGGTTTCTTTGCTCCCCGATACTACATGGAAAGGGCATGGTATGCGTACCGACCTTGCAGCAGCTATGAATGCCCTGAATCCTAAATTTTTACGTTTCCCGGGCGGATGCTGGGTCGAAGGCGAAGATTTTGAGCATATGTATAAATGGAAAAATACCATAGGTAAAGCAGATGCCCGCGTGCCTTTATGGAATATATGGGGGTATAATGCTACCAACGGTATCGGGTATCATGAATATCTGCAGATGGCGGAAGATCTTGGAGCTGAACCGCTTTTTTGTATCAATGCCGGCGTATCGCACAGGGAGTCTGTAACAGCCGATCAGTTAGGGCCATGGATACAGGATGCATTGGATGCCATAGAATACGCCAATGGACCCGTTAACTCCGTTTGGGGAAGTATACGCGCAAAGAATGGACATCCGGCACCTTTCCATATGAAGTATCTGGAAATAGGTAACGAAAATTTTGGAAAACAATATTTTGAGAATTACGAGCTGATAGCAAAAGCAATATTGGCAAAGTACCCTGGTATGAAGCTCATTGCAAATGATTGGTCTGGCGGCCATCCTTCAGAACCTCGTCCTGAAATTATTGATGAACACTATTACGATAATCCGGATTGGTTTGTTTTGAATGCAACGAAGTACGACACTTACGACCGTAAAGGTCCTAAAGTTTTTGTAGGCGAGTATGCGGTTACAAGCAACACAGGTAAAGGAAATCTCCGTGGAGGAATAGCAGAAGCAGCCTGGATGACTGGTATGGAGCGCAACTCCGACGTAGTGGCAATGGCGGCATATGCACCTCTGTATTGTAATGTAAATCACAAAAAATGGCCCGTAAACCTTATTAATTTTGATAATCATCGTTGGTATGGCTTACCGGGTTATTACGTACAGCAAATGTTTGCTGCCAATCAGGGAACAGTAAACCTGCCTGTGGTAATAGAGGGAGGCCCGGCAGTGGAGCTGCCGGAAGCTTCAGGAAGAATTGGCCTGGGAACCTGGAATAACACTGCAGAATTCAAAGATTTGAAAGTAATTGCTCCTGATGGCAAGTTGTTATATCAGGCAGACTTTTCCGGAAACCTCGACGACTGGACAAAAAGCGGTACCGGCGAATGGTCTGTTCAAAATGGGGTACTCAGGCAATCGGCACTGAATCCGGGGGTTACCGCTTACGTAGGTGATACCAGTTGGAAAGACTACACCATTTCATTAAAAGCCCGCAAGATCGCTGGTGAAAACGGTTTCCAGATCTACTTTCATAACAAAGCCCGCAGCGGTCGCATACGCTGGGATATTGGTGGTTATAACAATTCAACCAATGAAATGCAGATTGGCCTGAATGCAGGCAGTATGAAAGGGTCAGTTGAACCGGGCCGGTGGTACGATGTTAAACTTGAAATCACCGCTAATACAGTGAAAGGTTATCTTGATGGAAAACTGGTGCAGGAAGTGTCCAGCAATAACCTCAATACAAAAGCCGTTTGCGCCAGTGCTTCCTCCGACGACAGGTCGGGGGATATCATTGTAAAGCTGGTGAATACAGCTGCGAGCGCCGTAAAAACTACCATTAAACTTGACAACGCCACAGGATTAACGGGCAAATGCAAAGCCATTATTCTTACTTCAGCAAGTCCACTGGATGAAAATACATTGGAAGAACCTGTAAAAGTTGCACCCAAAACAGAAGACTCAACAATTACAGGTACTGTCATCTCTCGCACTTTGCCAGCCTGTTCACTCACTGTTCTCCGGCTGTCAACGCATAAACAGAAGATGTAAAACCAAAAACTTTTTCTGTCTGGTGAATCGCTCCCCCGGCTGTTATGGAAGAGCGATGGTTTGTTCCGTCCACGTAGGGCCTGTAATGTAGAACCTGCCGTTCTTGTAATGTACAGGTTCAATTCCCATTTGCGGAGTCTTCTCCCATGCTTCCAGTGTCTGACTATAAGGGTAGGGGCGTTTTTCATACATCAGGTAATGACACGAACTCCATAACTGCCCGTCAGGACCGGTAAATAAAGCGTTGTGACCAGTCTCGGCATAAGGATCTTCTGTATCCTGGAACTGCAGGTAATCATAACCACCACCAATGGCAAGCTCCGGGCGATATCCCTTTTTGCGGGTGCCGAAAATGGGCTCCTGCGATACCAGCTTCCACGGGCCAAGCGGAGAAGTGGATGTGAGTAACCCCACCTCATAACCGCGCGTCCAGGTAGAAAAGAACATAAAGTAATTTCCTTCCTTTTTAATAACGAAGGGGCCTTCTATACCACCCTGCATCCACTCCGGCCAGCCGGGTTGTTTCTTATCCAGGAATTTTTGAATAGGCGTGGTTAGCTTACCTGAGGGTAAATCAATTTTAGCCTGAAACAAACCATTGCCACTGCAGTAGAAATAGGTTTGTCCGTCTTCGTCTTCAAACAACGTGGCATCATTGTTATACTGGGGGGTAAGAGGCCCGTTAACCAGCGTATAAGGCCCCGTTACCTTATCCGAAGTAAACAGCCATACATTATGTGTTTGCATTCCTTTCGGATCCGCTGCCGTTACTTTGCCACTATTTACAGTCATCCAGTATTTATGCTGTATAAAATGGATTTCAGGGGCCCAGAAACGTCCGTTGTACGGGCAATCGGCTGGAAGTTTGGTAGCATCTATCAGGAATGAATGTTGTTGCCAGTGAACCAGGTCATCGGATACAAGTAAACGTACGCCGGGATTAAGACCTTCCCATACCGGGTTGGATGTGCCTACACAATACCACTTGTTATCCACTTTAATGATAAAATGATCCCGCATGGAAATAGCTGTGTCACGTGTGATAGGGTTAGTGTACCTGAAAACAGGTGCGGATGTTTTATTCTCTTGCTGTGTTTTGCCGACCCCCGCTATGGCCAGCAATGCCGTTAATAAACACCATGAATATTTCATAAAGCAACCTTTACTGTTGATGAATTATTGTTTTTTATAAGGGCTTTCCTGCATTTTAAGATGCGTAGGTTCATACCCGCCCTTATCAGCAATGAGCTTATATAGTACGATACCCGGATCTAAAGGACGGATCGTTAACCTAAGTATACCATCGGCTGTTTGGGGTACTGCGATTTTGGTAACCGTTTCTATCATTCTGGCTGCTCCCGCAGGATACATCTTTGAATAGTTGTTTGCCCACGTAAGCTGGTCATTGATGTTCCAGGTGCTTACTTTACCATCGTTAAAGGAAGCCGCTACACGATGTCCGCCTTTTTTAAAGGGGAGGGTGCAGTCGAAAAATAGCCGTAAGGTGATGCTGTCTGGTGTGTTGTTGAGCTTCATTTTGTAGGTGATAGCTGCATTGTCGGTATTTTCAGTATAAGGCATCAGGGCAATACCTGAAAGGGTTCTGCCAAGGTCTGGTATAACTGTCCATTTCGCCTTGTCGTTGTTCCGCGATTCAAAATAATGTTCCGCTTCTATTACCACCACATTGTTTTTTTCATTGAAAACATAACCGCCCGGCTTTACTTCTTCAGGAGTAACGAGTTTCGTCCGTGGCATGACATTACCACCTTTCGGCTCATCCCAGGAACGGTAACCGATATGCGTTTGATCCATAATATGGTTCCATTTGCCACCGGAAACATTCAGGTTGTAATCCCTGGAAAATGCCGCATCGCGTTTAAAACAGGAAGTCGCATAATTGGCCCAGTAGTTGGCTTTCAAATCTTTTTCTGCGGCCAGTTTACCATTCATGGCTACTGCATAGTACATATCATACAGGTTGGCCATGGCCCTCACCGGGTGAAGTACTAGTTGCATGTAAGTATCTCTGTACTTTGCCGGTAAATTGTAATATTGCCTTAATGCCCTCGTTTCTAATGCCAGGTAAGCATCTTTCACCTGCAGAAACTCGCCGCTTTCCAGGTTATAGGTCCGGTGATCCATCATTTCTGCCGTGATACGGCTGTTGTATTTACAATACATGCTAAGTATCTCCGAGGCCTCCGTAGCTTCCGCTGTGCCAAATTTATTTTCACAGAATAACCTGGCATATTCTTCCAGGTTCTGTGCGGTAAAAGAGGTCGGGTTCCAGGCCATGTTCAGGAAAAAATCCATAGGATACTCGTTGGGCTTCAGATCGCCCACGTTCAGGATCCATACTTTGTCAACGCCATAGCTATAAGTGAGTTGTAACTGCTCCCACATGTGCGGAATCTGCGTCATGTTAAGCCATTGATACGCGCGTGGCGCACCATGTAAATCAACATGGTAGTAAATGCCATAGCCGCCGGGATGTTTTTTTTGCTGTAGTTCCGGCAGTCGCCTGATATTTCCCCAGTTGTCATCGCAAAGCAGGATTGTCATGTCATCAGGCACTTTAATACCTTTGTCATAATATTCCAGCACCTCACTGTATAAAGCCCAGATCTGCGGTGTTTGAGCAGCCGGCTTTTTAGTGACTTTTTCTATGATCTGGCGCTGGTCTTTCATGATCCGCTCCAGCAATCTGAAATTTTCATCGGCGGTCCCGGCATCCTTCATAGGCATGTCGCCATCACCACGCATACCCATGGTAACTACATTCTCGTAAGCTTTGTTACGACGGAAGCCATCTTCCCAGAATTGCTTCAGGCCCGGTTCATTCGATACATAGTTCCATTCGCCATTACCATATTCTTTACGGTGTTTGCCCCATTCGCGTTGCGAACGCATCATGGGTTCATGATGGGAGGTGCCCATAACAATACCATATTCGTCAGCGATACGCGGATTGTCTGTATCATCTTCATTAAAAGCATTGCCCCACATCGCCGGCCAGAGATAGTTGGCGCGTAAACGAAGCAGCAATTCAAACATATGTGCATACATTTTACTGTTTAAACCGCCGAATTTTTCTTTTGCCCAGCCTGTAAAACAAGGGGCTTCATCATTGATGAAAATACCCCTGTAACGTACTTTGGGTTCTCCCGATGCATAACGTCCCGGCCTTACATAGGCTGCAGTGCGTTTTGCTACAGGCACATCGGCCCACCAGTACCAGGGTGAAACACCCAGTTGCCTCGAAAGCTCGTAAATGCCATATATCGACCCTCTTTTATCGCTGCCGGCAATCACTAACGCTTGCTTTACACCTGGAAACGGATCCGCTATAGTGGTAATGACAAAACTCTCCCATTTGCCTTTCAGGTCTGTGCTGCTAAGCTTGCCCGTAGCTATCAAACGGTCTACCATCCTGCTTTTGCCAATAGTACCAATGATCACCTGTAATGGAGAGGCCGATGATGCAGTCGTAACCTGGGGATGATAACCGGTAACACTGTCTATATCGGATTGAAGATCGTTGATGGCCCTGATAACCCCTTTGTAGTCATTACTATCATAACAAATAGTAGCGCCCTGTTGCTTGTCGGTTACCAGTGGAAAGGAACCTGTGATTGTTCCATCCTGGACAATGAGCTTTTCGGTAATGGCGCCTGTTTGCTGTGCCTGAACAGGTAAAGAAACGATTCCTGTTGTAATCCAGATCGTCCATCGCTTTAATAACCTTTCTGTAATTCTGTTAAATGGCATCATCTCTTTAAATATAATGGTGTGATATTTATTGCTGTACGATTATGAAACCGCAGCTAACGTGTGCCGGTACTGTCTTCCTGGGTTAATCCTGTTACCTGTCGTATATTAATTATCGATAAAAGCGGCAATTCTTAAGCCGGTAGATAAATGCAGGGGATTCCATACTGTTATGGCCAGGGACACACACACACAATCGGTTTCATATTGTTTCTTCATCTAAAATAGGTGATTTTTATTCAAAATTTGAAATCGATTACAAAAAAAGAAGATCGTGCATTTGTTTTAAATAATGGCTGCTGCATTTACTTGCTGTTCCAGATCGGGGAAATGTATACAACAACCTGTGATAAGTGTTAACGAAGCCTGCGGGAGTAAAGTAGTTTTGTGTTATCACAACGCTATCATTCCATCGTTATCACTAATAATGCTAACTTGTGGTAGTATGCTGTCCGGTAATATTATAATATAAATACAACTCTTATGGAATTTATACAAAACACGATCAACTGGATCAAAGGTGAACTGTTAGAAGCATCGCTCATCATTGCTTTTGGTGTTATTACTATTATAGCCGCATTTTTATTCTGGAAGATAGGTACCACACCCAATGCGAAAGCCCTGTTCCTTCCTTTGCTGGTAAGCGGGCTGATTTATACTACAATCGGAATGGGTATGCGTATTACTAATCCAAAACGAATGGTGGAATTCCTGCAAAAATACCGCGAGAATAGGGTTGCTTTTATCCAGGCGGAAAAGAAAAGGGTAGATGATTTTCAATATGGGTATACGATATCCAAAATTGTAGCATCTATCTTTCTTCCTGCAACGCTGTTGATATTCTGGTTCACTAAAAACCCCACCTTGCAGGGTATAGGTATTGGCCTTACTTACTTTGCGCTGGCAGGACTCGTGGTAGACTACTTTTCACAGGAAAGAGCGGATCTGTATTATGCCGCTATTCTTAAGGCGTTGTCATAAGCTGGCGCCCTTAGCTTATGACAACTTTGCAGAGCTGGTAAACGAGAAAATAATCACCTCTAAATAATAGGTATTATGAAACCTATTGTCCACTTACATAGCATATCTGAGATCAACAATTTTATGAAAGGTGTTACAAGACACCCGCTTGTAGCTGTCGTTGATTTTAGTAAGGTAGAGGAGTATATCCAGGAGGATATTAGGGTAAGCTGCGATTTTTATTCTGTTATGTTTAAAAACTACTGCGCAAACAAAGTGCGCTACGGCAGACAAACCTACGATTTCCAGGAAGGTAGCCTGATTTGTATAGCCCCGCGGCAGGTAATGTCGATGGATAGTGAAATAGAAAAGAAAGAGAATAGGATAGGGTGGGGGCTGTTTTTTCACCCCGATCTGATCAGGGGTACCTCTTTGAACGCAAAGATGAAAGAGTATACCTTCTTTTCTTATGAAACTTCAGAAGCATTGCACCTGTCGGAGAAGGAAAAACAAACCTTGCACGACTGTGTACTCAAAATTCAGAACGAACTGGAGGAAAACATCGACAACCATAGCCAAAACCTCATTGTTTCCAATATCGAGGTCTTGTTAAACTATTGCTCCCGGTACTATGGCCGGCAGTTCATTACAAGAAAAAGCTCCAATCGCGATATCGTGGCGCAGGTAGAAAGCGCTATACGGGAATATTTTGAGTCGGATACGCTAAACGGACTTCCTACGGTAACTTATCTCGCTGATAAGGTTAATCTATCGGCCAATTACCTGGGCGACTTGCTAAAAAAGGAAACAGGTATGAATACCCAGGACCATATTCACTATTTTTTGATTGAAGCCGCCAAAGGACATCTGCGGAATACAGACAAAAGCATCAGTGAAATTGCCTACTCCCTGGGCTTTGAATATCCGCAGTATTTTAGTAAGTTATTCAAACAAAAAACGGGAAATACGCCGCAGCAGTTCCGGAATTTGAATTAATGGCAGCGCTTGAATAATAAAGCTTTTCCTTACCCGGTTTAAGGGGTAAGCAGGGGATGCAATAAGTAAATTTGTATCGTTATACCTCTGTTTTTAGACATTTTTGCTATAAAATCCAACAAACTCATCAGTCTTACGCCTGAGGTCATTATTATCTTTAATGCGTTTAATTAAACGGTTGCTCATTTAAACGGACAAAAAAGCGAATAATGAACCTAAAATGTATTGCCATTACCCTGGCATCCCTATGGATAGGCGGATGCTGTTATGCGCAAACAAGCGCCAGGGATATTAAAGATGATTTCAAACCTTCTCCGCTCAATCAGCCAGGAAAAGAATATCCACAAGTCAATTCTCAGGGGTATGCCCGCTTTAAGGTTTTTGCACCGCAGGCAGATAGTATAAGGGTCAGCCTGGGGCTCGGTGGCCAGGGTGGCACCTTGCTAACGAAAGGCGCCGACGGATATTTTACCGGCACTACTTCGGGACCTATGGACGAAGGATTCCACTATTATCATCTGACGATCGACGGAGGCGTCTTTAATGATCCTGGCGCTTTGAATTTCTATGGTTCCACACGCTGGGAAAGCGGGATAGAAATCCCGGCGAAAGACCAGGATTTCTACGCACTTAAAGAGGTGCCCCATGGTAATGTTCAGCAGATTCTTTTTCCTTCAAAAAGCACGAACACTTCACGAAGGGCTTTTGTTTATACGCCTCCCGGGTATGGAAAAAACGCAACTAAATATCCGGTGTTATACCTCCAGCATGGCTGGGGCGAGGACGAAACCGCCTGGAGTAACCAGGGACACGCGAATCTCATAATGGACAACCTGATCGCAGAAGGTAAATGCAAACCGTTTATTATTGTGATGACTTACGGTATGACCAATGAAATAAAATGGGGTAATATCAGGAGTTTTAAGATCGAAGAATTCCAGACAGTGCTTACAGATGAATTGATTCCTTACGTCGACCAGCATTTTCAAACAATTGCAAACAGGGATAATCGTGCTATGGCCGGCCTTTCAATGGGGGGAATGGAAACGCATACCATCACACTTAATAAATCGGCCCTTTTTGGCTATTATGCATTGCTTAGTGGTGGTATATTTAACTCGGAAGAATTAAAAGATAAACCTAAACCGAAATTGGTATTCTTAAGCTGCGGAAGTAAAGAACGGCCGGAGGGCGTAATGAATGCGGTAGCCGAATTGAAAAAAACAGGATATAATGCAGTTTCTTTCGTTTCCGAAAATACAGCCCATGAATTTCTGACTTGGCGGCGTAGCCTGCGCGAGCTGGCACCCTTGTTATTTCACTGATATTCTGCGCTAAGGTGATGAAAACCAGGCCGGGGCTGACCAAAAACTAATGGCCAGCCCCGTTTGCAGTCACAAAGGTTATTAAAGCCGTTTACAAGCCGGAAGCATATAGCTTTAGATATACCATGAGCGCACTTAAAACGGACTAATATCGCACTTGCATCGCACTTGCATCGGACTTGCATCGCACTTTTGGGCAGGGGCAGCCCATATATATCATTCCCGCTGCCCCTGCAGCAGAAAATTACAGGCGTTTTAATGAAAGAGACTTTACTTCTCTTTTAAGTCACGATTTAAAGCCGCTTTTTGTTATATAAGTTGTAGATTAGCGCATATTGCCTTACTAACTATTAAGTCGGTGTTATAGTGAGAGTGTAAAGATTTAAGTAATGATTGTTTGTCGTCACATTGTTCTTCTGATCTTGACGTTGGGCTTTTACGTTGCACATGCCCAGCAGAATAATTTGCATTTTATTAATTTTAGTAGCAAGGATGGCTTGCCCTCTAATACTATTACCGCTATCTTGAAAGACCGCTTTGGTTACATGTGGTTTGGCTCCGACGACGGGCTAAGCCGTTTCGATGGCTCTAAATTTACAGTATACAGCTACAACGCTGCAGATTCCTCTACTATTCGTTCCAATGCTATTCTGGCGCTCTATGAAGACGCAAATGGCCAATTGTGGGTAGGTACCACTAAAGGCCTTTCTCTGTACGATAGGTCGCGAAATGCCTTCCGTAATATTAATGTTACACGGGGGGCTTCCGTGAAAGCGCTTTGCGGCGATCATCAGGGCAACCTGTGGCTCGGAGGGTATTCTGGTTTGTTTAAATATAACCCCGCTACAGATGCTACCCAGTATTACTCTCCCGAAGACAGCGTCAGAACGCATTTGAAATCGGGTATGTTCATTAGTATTTACGAAGATAGCCAGCAACGCTTGTGGATTGGCAGCACCAAAGGCTTGTACCTTTATCAACCCGAACACGATAATTTTCAATTGTATGCCGGCCGCACACCCGACTCTACATTAAAAGACCTGGATATTAAAGCTATTAATGAAGATGCACATGGCAATCTGTGGGTAGGTACACTCGATGGAGGCCTTCATAAACTGCCCAAAGGAGGCTCCGGCTTCCTGAATTTTGGAGCGGCAGCAGGGCCGGGACGTAGCCTTACCAGTAATCGTATCTATAGCATAGCACATGATCAGGATGGTACCATATGGGTCGGTACCGAAAAAGGCGTAGATATCCTCGACCCCCGTACCGGTAACGTCGAACATGTGGCACGCAACGCAAGAAATAAATATAGCTTGCAAGGCTCCTCTATCAGGAGTATTTATATCGATAAGAATGGTATTTATTGGTTAGGCACTTTTCAGAGTGGCATTAATAAATATGATAAAAACCTGACAGCATTTAACCTGGTGCGAAGTAACCCTTTTGATCCGTCAGGATTGAGTGCCCCTAAAGTAACCTCCTTTGCCGAAGCCCGTAATGGCGATATTTACATAGGTACCGATGGCGGTGGGTTGAACCTTTATCATCGTAGTACCGGTTTGGTGACGCGGATACCTGTAGCAGGACAGGCATTAACCATTCTGGCTATGGAAATGGTTGATGATGAATTATGGTTGGCCACCTACATGCAAGGTATTTATATACTGAATGTAAACAGTGGCGCCGTACGGCACTTTACAAGGAACGATGGCTTTTCAGGCCTGGTAAGTAACGAAATTTTTTGTCTGCATAAAGACAGGAACGGTAATGTTTGGGTAGGTACCAACGGCGATGATGTACAAGTATATACACGTGCAAATAAGCGGTTTTTAAAATTACAGGATTATATAGCAGGAGCAACTGGTGATAAAGCGCCGCAGAAAGGTTTCATCCGCGCCATCGAAGAAGACGCCAGCGGTACCATCTGGATTGCAGCCCCTGGCCGCGGTATCGATATGTTCGATCCGGCAACAAATACCTATCGTTTGTATAGCCACAACCAATTGGGTAACCTGCCTGTTGAAGATGTACAAACGCTCATTCCCGGTAAAGAAGGAATACTTTGGGTGGGTACAGGGGGAAGAGGACTTTGTAAAATCGATTTGAAAAAAAATAAGTTTAATGTCTACGGCGCAGCGCAGGGATTGGCAAATGAAGTGATCTGGAAAATATTGGAAGATAGCTCCGGATTACTCTGGTTGAGTACCAATAAAGGCATCAGCAGATTCAATCCACTTAAAAATGAATTTAAAAATTTTACCTATGAAAACGGCTTGCAGCAAAGTGCATTTACCTTGGGGGCCGGTCTTATAACCAAAGGTGGCGACATTTTTTTGGGTGGATTGGATGGATTCAATTTTTTCACGCCAGGAGCGCTCCACTATAACCGTAAAATTCCCACTGTTGTTTTTACAGGACTGAAAGTAAACAACAACGAAGTCGTACCCGGTGAAAAAGCCGCAATCTCTAGCGATATCGCAGTGGCCAATGAAATCAGGTTGCAATATAAACAGAACTTTTCCATTGATTTTACTGCACTGGATTTTACCAACCCCAATGAATGCCGCTACCTCTATAAGCTGGAAGGCTTTGATAAAAAATGGAACAATATCGGCGCCAGCAAAACCGCTGTATTCACAAACCTCGATCCCGGCGAATATACCCTCCTCGTGAAAGCATATAGCCCTAATGGTGAATGGACTACCGAAGCTGCTTCGATTGTACTGTATATAAAACCTCCGTTTTGGCGAACCACATATGCCTATATTATTTACCTGCTCCTGGTCACTTTTATTTTATGGGGGATACGCCGCCGTGGCATAAAAAAGCTACAGCGGAAATTTGAAATGGAACAGGAACGCCAGCAAATCCGGCAACTGATCGAAGACGAAAGAAAAGAAGCCGAACGCCAGCGCGCTTTCGATGAAGTGAAAATCAAATTCCTCACTAACCTGAGCCACGAATTCAGAACGCCTATCTCCTTAATTGCCGGACCTGTACAAACTTTATTCGATTCGGAAACAGATCAGGATAAAAAGGGACAATTGTCCATGGTAAAACGCAATGCCCGCAGGCTGCTGAACCTCGTAAACCAGTTACTCGATTTCCGTAAGCTCGAAGAACAGGAACTAAGATTGAACGCTTTGCCCGGCGACCTGGTAAGCTTTGTGCAGGATGTGGTAGAATCTTTTAAAGACCTCGCCGACCGTCGGCATATCTGTTTTCGTTTCGAAAGTGAATTGAATGTATATGATACATCATTCGATAGAGATAAGATCGAACGCGTGCTTTTTAACCTGTTGAGCAATGCTTTTAAATTTACAGGCCGCGAAGGAATAGTTACCATGCGTTTGGCTAAAGAGAATAACGGCGATGGTGTGGTTATCTCCATTGCAGATAACGGTATCGGTATGTCACAGGAAGAACAAAGCCGCATCTTTGATCGCTTCTTCCAGGGCGAAATGCACCCCGGTGTCATGAACCAGGGAAGCGGGATTGGATTGTCTATCACAAAAGAGTTTGTACGGCTCCATGGAGGATCGATAGTGGTGAACAGCGCTTATGGTAAAGGCAGCGAATTCATAGTCAGCCTTCCGCTACGGGAAGAAAAACCGCCCGAAACCAAACCCGAAATAAATGAACCCACGGAATATATCGATGAACCAGTGACTGAAAATACAACAGCAGGTAATAGCGCAGAACGCCTGACTGTATTGATTATAGAAGACAATGAAGATTTTCGCGCTTATTTGAAGAACCAACTGAAATCCTTTTATAAGGTAATTGAAGCCATGGATGGTAGGGAAGGATGGCAAAAAGCCCTCTCGGCTCACCCACACGTGATTGTAAGCGATATTAGCATGCCCTACATGGATGGCATTACATTGAGTAAAAAAATAAGAGCCGACAAACGTACAGCCCATATTCCCATCATCCTCTTAACGGCGCTTACCGGTGATACCTACCAGTTGAAAGGTTTGCAAACAGGCGCAAGCGATTACCTGACCAAACCGTTCAGCCCCGAAATATTAAGAGTGAAAATTCAGAACCTTGCTTCTCTCAATCAAAGCTTGAAAGAAGCTTACGTCAAACGGCTGGAAATAGGAAGCCTCCCCACAGCAGTGGAAAACGAAAATGAAAAGCTGTTGCTGAAAATAACGAATTACATCGAGGAAAATATAGAAGATGAAAAGGTCTCCGTAGAACAATTGGCAAAACATCTTTTTATGAGCCGGGCAACCCTATATAATAAAGTGGTGGATATGACCGGAGAAACACCCGTCGAATACATTCGCTCGGTTCGCCTGAACAAAGCCGCTGAACTGCTGGAAAAAACAGACATGCGTATTGCCGAAATCGGCTATACCGTAGGTTTCGTTACACCCAATTATTTCGCCCGCGCATTCAAGGCCAAATTTAATATGTCCCCATCCGAATTCGCCGCCTTGAAAAGAAAACCCGCCGGCCCTTAACTGTTGTGATAATGTTATAATGCATGTCTTAGGTTTGTTTTAGACATTTGTGCTACCTTTTCAGTATTTGTTACTCCCTGGTGGCAAGTTGCAGGTGTAGTTTTACGGCCAAATCTAAGACTTGCATATGAATTCTATAACATCCATTCTCCCTGCTGTTGGGCGCCAGTCTGCAGCCCGGTTTAGATTACATAGCCATCTGCTGCAAAAGTTGCTGTCATGTTTTTTACTCTCCGGTATGCTCCTGCTAAGTTCGCTCGCTTATACCCAGGACTCCAGCTTCCATATTTATCTGTGCTTCGGACAGTCAAATATGGAAGGCAATGCCAAAATAGAAACTGATACAATCGTTGACCCGAGATTCCAGATGCTCGCCACCGTCGACTGCCCGGGCTTGAACAGGCAGATGGGGCATTGGTACACGGCACAGTCTCCGTTATGCCGTTGCCGCACAGGATTAGGCCCCGCAGATTATTTCGGAAGAAAAATGGTGGAACAGCTTCCCGCATCTATAAGGGTAGGTATTATAAATGTGTCCGTAGGCGGCTGTAAAATAGAACTGTTCGATAAAGACGGCTATGCTTCCTATGTAGCCACCGCACCCGAATGGTTGAAAAATATGGTAAACGAATACGACGGTAATCCTTACGCACGTTTGGTGGATATGGCGAAGCGCGCACAGCGTGCCGGCGCCATCAAAGGTATTTTGCTGCATCAGGGTGAATCTAATACGGGCGACACCACCTGGCCCTTGAAAGTAAAGAAAGTTTACGATAACCTTTTACAGGATCTGCAGCTTCCCCCCGGCAGCCTGCCTTTACTCGCCGGAGAACTGGTGAATGCCGATCAGGGTGGTACCTGCGCCTCTATGAATAAAATTATAGCAACCCTCCCACAAGTAATACCATCGGCCTATATCATTTCCTCTGCCGGTTGCACCGACGCTCCCGATAACCTGCATTTCAACGCCCAGGGATATCGCATGCTCGGCGCCCGTTATGCTGCCCGGATGTTGTCGTTGCTGGGATACACACATGCACAGTAAAATAGTAGGCAATTCAAACAATAAATAAATCAGAATAGACTAAGATGAAAATTTCAGCTAAAGCGCTAAAAATGACAGGCATTTTCAGGTGTTCGATACTGTTTGCCACCTTGCTATGCTCGCGCACCGATGCGCAGAAGGTGTCACCTGTTAAAAATCAGCCCGTATTTACACAGTTTTCTTACCAGGGAAAGGATCGCATTTACCAGGAACATCCATTGAAACCGGGAGAATTTTATACTCCCATATTACAAGGCTGTTACCCCGATCCCAGTATCACTCGTAAAGGTAATGACTACTACCTGGTGAACTCCTCCTTTTCAATGGTGCCGGGTGTGCCCATCTTCCATTCTAATGACCTCGTGAATTGGAAACAAATAGGTCATGTGCTGGACAGGCCTTCACAACTTAAAGTGGAAAACGCAGGTATCTCCGCAGGTATCTATGCCCCGGATATCAAATACAACCCATATAACAATACTTTTTATATGATTACTACCCAGATAGCCGGTGGCATTGGCAATATGGTAGTAAAAACACAGGACCCCGCAAAAGGATGGAGCGATCCCATTAAACTCAAATTCGATGGTATTGATCCCGCATTATTCTTCGATGATAATGGAAAGGCTTACCTCGTACATAACGATGCTCCGCCTAAAGGACAGGAATTGTACAACGGTCATCGTGTTATTAAACTCTGGGAATACGACCTCGCAAAAGACGAAGTAATTCCAGGCAGCGATAAAATCATTGTCAACGGTGGGGTCGACATAACCCAGAAACCAATCTGGATCGAAGGCCCACATCTTTATAAAAAGAATGGACGTTATTACCTGATGTGTGCCGAAGGTGGCACTGGCGGCTGGCATAGCGAAGTTATTTTTGTTAGCGATAGCCCCAAAGGGCCTTTCATCCCCGCAAACAACAATCCTATCCTCACACAACGGTATTTCCCGAAAGACAGGGCGAATAAAGTAGACTGGGCAGGGCATGCCGACCTGGTCGAAGGCCCCGGCGGAAAATATTATGGCGTGTTCCTGGGTGTCAGACCCAATGATAAAAACCGCGTAAATACAGGCCGCGAAACATTTATGTTGCCTGTCGATTGGAGCGGCGAATTCCCTGTGTTCGAAAATGGACTCGTGCCATTAAAACCAGCAGCTAAAATGCCCGCAGGCACCACCAATTTTAATGGTCAAAACGGCTTCTTGCCTAATGGCAATTTCAGTTTTACAGACGATTTAACCGCAGCAAAGCTCGACTTTAGATGGATTGGTGTAAGGGGCGCCCGCGAAAATTTCATCACAGGCACAAAAGAAGGTGTCAGAATTACACCTTTCCCGGTTACCATCAAAGCTACCACCCCCACTTCTACGCTGTTCTGCCGCCAGCAACATGCCAGCTTCGAAGCGGCTGTTAGTCTTAAATACCTGCCGCAGTCAGAAAAAGAACTGGCAGGCATTGTGTGCTATCAAAAAGAAAGTTTCAACTACGTGTTTGGCATCACCAGGAAAGGAAACGATTTGTATATCGTTTTGGAAAGAACACAAAATGGTAAATCCACTGTACTCGGAAGCGAAAAATTGGGAGCCGGCGCGCTCCGGTTGAAAGTTGCAGCCGAGGGGGACGCCTACTCCTTTAGTTATGCGCTCGATGGACAAAACTTTATCAATCTGGGAGGAACTGTCTCTGGGGATATTTTGTCCACAGATATCGCAGGCGGCTTCACAGGAGCGCTTATCGGCCTCTATGCAACAGCAGCGAACGATATACTTATTCCTTAGAAATAATACCTGTATTTAGGTTGGTCTTGTCTTTCATATACGACTGTCTTCCATCTGGAAGGCAGTTTTTTTTTGCGCAAATAGTAGCCGCCTGCCGCAAAATGATGCTGAAAATTGTAATCGGTTGTGTTTTTTTAATAATTTGAATTTCAATATTTTATGTTTTTATTTTGCAGTCGGATTGACATTCGTACTATTTATTTAGCGATTAGGGACAAGCCTGTTTTACAGGTAAGGCTAGCTTTGTTTGCGTTGCCTTACGGTAGCCGGTTGTCATAGAAATTTTTTAATTAACCCTTTTTTGATATTCCTAAACGATTGCGTTATGAAACTACAACGATGCTTGCTACAGGATCATTTGGATCCTATATTTTTTAGTGTTGGAAACACATTTATTTTGCCGCGACAACTTTCCCGCATGTGGAATGCCCGCCTGATTACAGGAAACCACACCGCTTCATGAACTTTATTACTGCTTATCAGACAACAACTTTTTGAAACTTAAAAAGCTCATCATGATTTTCAGATCACCGATGCTGAAAGGACTACCTGTGTGTTTACTGGTCCTTTCAGCTTTATTATCCTGTTTACCCGGGTTCACACAAAATACCAGGGTAATCAGGGGTACTGTTTTCGATGCACAGAACATGCCTTTGCCCGACGCTACTGTTAAGCTGAAGCAGGGCGGCTCCACCGTCAAAACAGGCAAGGATGGTAAATTTGCGATACCTGTACCCAATGGTACCGCTATCCTCGAAATAAGCTTTACCGGTAAATCCACACAGGAAATAACTGTGGAAGGCCAGGATCGTAAAGAGGTCACTATTTTATTAAAAGACGCCGCTGCCAACCTCGATGATGTTATTGTGGTAGGGTACGGCAGGCAGAAAAAAGCAAGCGTGGTAGGGGCTATCAGCCAAACTACAGGCAAAACGCTCGAGCGCGCAGGCGGCGTTACCAATCTCGGTGCCGCACTAACCGGTAACCTGCCAGGCTTAACTACCATGACCTCCAGCGGTATGCCCGGTGCAGAAGACCCGCAGATTTTAATACGTGCACAAACCACCTGGAACAACAGCTCTCCCCTCATCCTCGTCGATGGCGTGGAACGCCCCGGCGCTTTAGGAACCATTGATATTTCCTCTGTAGAAAGCATCTCTATCTTAAAAGATGCATCCGCTACAGCAGTATATGGCGTGAAAGGTGCCAACGGCGTCATCCTGATCACTACTAAAAAAGGCGTTGAGGGAAGGGCCGCTATTCGCTTAAGAAGTAATATGACCATGAAGGTGGCTTCCAGGCTGCCGGAAAAATACGACGCCTACGACGCACTATTATTAAAGAATAGGGTAATAGAACGGGAATTATCCAATGCGCCCGCCGGTTGGGCAGGCTATAAACCGCTGGATATTCTCAACAAATACCGCAATCCCGCTAACGCCGAAGAATGGGACCGCTATCCAAATGTGGATTGGCAGAAAGAACTATTCAAAAGCAACGCAAAATCTTTTAATACCAGCGCCAATTTATCCGGTGGTTCTAAGTTCGTCACTTACTTCGCAGCAGTTGACTTTACCTATGAGGGCGACTTGTTCCGCACCTTCCAGAATGGAAGAGGGTACCAGGCGGGTTTCGGGTATACCCGTACCAACGTGCGAAGCAATCTTGATTTCAATTTGTCCAAAACAACAAAATTCACTACGCGTATCTTCGGTTCTAACGGCGTTCGCAAACTGCCCTATAATATTGCCGACAATGACGCGTCCTTCTGGTCTTCGGCATACCGTTCTTCACCCGAGGCAATGCGCCCTATTTATTCAGACGGCTCCTGGGGCTTTTATTCTTTGCGTAGCGCAGATGTGCCTAACTCTGTTTTTAATCTGGCTGTTTCAGGAGTGGAGAAAAGAACTACCACGCAGCTTACTACTGACTTTGTGTTGCAGCAAGACTTAAGCATGGTTACGAAGGGACTTAGTTTTAGAGGAAGTATTTCACTCGATAATACCTTCAAAGAAACAGGACGTGGTATCAATGACTTATATAATGGACCTCAGCGTAAATGGATTAACCCCGAATCCGGCCAGGTTGTTTTCGAGCAACCAATCAACAATGGAACTCAGCTCGACTACATAGATGGTATCCGTTGGTCTATTGCGGCAGGATCAGTGGATAAGGGGGCAACTTATCGTAGGCTCAACTATATGCTTCAAACCAATTATGCTCGCAAGTTCGGTAGGCATGATCTCACTGCACTGGGACTTTTACAACGTGAAACTTATGCTACAGGCAGCGAATTTTACCGCTACCGTGAAGATTGGGTCTTCCGTTTCACTTATAACTACGATACAAGATACTTTTTTGAAGCAAACGGTGCTTATAACGGTTCTGAGAAATTTGGACCAGATAAGCGTTTTGCATTCTTCCCTTCACTTTCTGCAGGTTGGATGCTCAGCAACGAAAAATTCTTACAGCAAAATCTGCACTTTGTCGATCAGCTTAAGTTGAGAGGCTCCTGGGGTAGAGTGGGTAATGATAATATCAACGATCGCTGGTTGTATAAAGATCAATGGTTGTTCGATGGCAATGCACAAATGGGGAGCCCCATTGCGAATACGCCCTATACCTTTTATCGTATCAGCCAGTTGGGTAATCCTAATATCGCCTGGGAAACCGTGGAGAAAAGCAATGTGGGGGTTGAATATAGCTTGTTTGGCGGCAAGGTGGCTGGTAGTGTAGATGTGTTTCACGATAAAAGAAGCGACGTTTTCCTAAGTGGCGACAGGCGTGCTGTTGCAACTTATTTTGGTGTGCCGGCGCCTATGGCCAATCTCGGCAGCATGTCGGGTAAGGGGTATGAGGTCGAACTTCGTTTAAGCCATACTTTACGCAACGGAGTTCACTTATGGGCTAATGCCAACCTCACACATGCTAAAAACAAAGTGCTTTACATGGATGATCCGGAGTTGTTACCAGCCTACCAGAGAAAGGCCGGCTGGCAGTTAAATCAGGCTACCTCATTCTTAAACTCAGGATACCTGCAAACCTGGGATGATATTTATGGTAGCACCCAGCGTACCACCAATAACCAGTCTAAGCTCGCAGGCGACTATAATATTATTGATTTCAACGGCGACGGTATCATCGATAATTATGACCAGGCTCCTTATCAATACAGTAGCGCTCCGCAAAATACTTATAACGCTACGATAGGTCTCGATTGGAAAGGGTTTAGTGTGTTTGTGCAGTTCTATGGCGTGAATAATGTAACCAGGTTTGTGAACTTCCCTACGTTTGCTACCTACTCGGGTTCTAATGTAGCTTTCGTGGAAGGAACCTATTGGACTAAACAAAACGGTGGCGATGTACCGATGCCACGCTGGTCATTATTGAATGCCGCCGGTGGCGATGGTACACGTTACCTCTACGATGGCTCTTATCTGCGCCTCAAAAATGCTGAGGTGGGATATACTTTTGCCGGAAAATTCATCAATAAAATAGGTATGAAAACCTGCAGGTTATATATTAATGGCAATAACCTGCTGTTGTGGACTAAAATGCCTGACGACCGTGAGTCCAATTTCTCCGGTGATGCGGCTATGGGGGCCTATCCCACCATGAAACGCTACAACGTTGGTATCGACATCAACTTATAAACGTTAAGCACAATGAAAAAATATTACAATAAATTATGGCTATCCCTCGGCATTCTGCTTGTAGCTGCATGCGCATTAAGCTCCTGCAAAAAATTCCTGGATAAGTCTCCGCTTACAGATATCAGTGACGAACAGGCATTTAAAAACTTCAGGAACTTTCAGGGTTTTACGGAAGAATTATATAGTTCTATACCACTCTTGACAGGCTCGGCTTATCACAACAACTGGAACTTTGGTGACGACGAAATGTGGGAGCCTACAGATACCAGGCTCATGGCTTATAGCATCGATCAAGGCGACTATTGGGCCTGGAATTCTGCTGGTTTTGGCTCCTGGTTTAAAACCGGTGGCAAGCCTGCTACACAAGTGCGTGGCGATAAAGGTAACCTTTGGGGACTGTCTTGGTATGCCATCCGTAAAGCGAATATCGGCATCGCAAATCTGGATAAACTCACAGAAGCTACAGACGAAGAAAAAAACCTGATAGCAGGACAATTATACTTCTTCAGGGGCTTCTATCATTTTATGCTGATGCAATATTGGGGCGGGCTTCCTTATGTTGATACGGTACTGCCCTCAGATAAGGCTCCTAAATTGGCACGGTTAAAGTATCAGCCTACTGCCGATAAGGCAGCTGCCGATTTTCAAAAGGCCGCCGACTTGCTCCCTATCGATTGGGATCAAACTACCGTGGGTAGCCAAACGCTGGGCAATAATAATTTTAGAGCCAATAAAATTATGGCGTTGTGTTTCCTTGGTAAAAACCTGTTGCTGGCTGGTAGCCCGTTAATGAATCGCGAATCTACAGGCAGCAGCTCCTACAACACCGAATACTGTAAAAAAGCTGCTGAGGTTTTTGGACAGGCGTTGCAACTGATTGAAACAACAAAGCGTTATGAACTGGCTAATTTTGCAAATTATCAGCAGATCTTTTACACCTTCAACCAGAACGGCAAAATTCCAGGTCTCAAGGAATCGATTTTTATGGAAAATCTCGCTGAAGCAGCAGGCCGTTTCCGCTACAACCAGGCCAATGACTATCGTCCAATGACCATTAACCCTTCAGGTATCAAAGCTTATCCCACTGCCAATTATGCCGACATGTATGGAATGGCTAACGGTTATCCTATCGCCGATCCTGAAAAAGTAGATCCTGAATCGGGTTACAATCCTGAATACCCTTGGAGGAACAGGGACCCCCGCTTTTATAACGATATTATGATCGACGGCGAAAAATGTGTGAACGACCCAAGCAGGGTAGGAAATAACCCATACCGCCAATATGCAAGTCTTTTTACCGGCGGATTTTATAGAACGGATTATCCTACAAAGGCTGTATTTACTGGTTATATGATAGCTAAAATTTCTGCAAAACTGATGAACGACTGGGATGGTTACAGAGAAAACAATACGCTCGTTCTTAGCCTCATGCGCTTGTCAGATGTATACCTGATGTATGCAGAAGCAGCTTCCGAAGGTTACAATTCTCCCTCCGGTAAATCGTCTAATTATAATAAGACCGCAGTAGACGCAGTCAATTTCGTAAGAGACAGGCCAGGGTTAGGTGTAGGGCATGTGGCTGAGAAATTCCTGAATACACAAGTTGCCTTCAGATCCGAATACAGAAGAGAGCGCGCAGTAGAGCTTGCTTTTGAAGGACATCGTTTTGTCGACCTTCGCCGTTGGCTGCTGTTAACGGAACGTCCTTATACTTTAAAGAAAGGGATCGAATTCGACCGGGCAATACCCGATGCCCAGGTATATGCCGATCCCAGGAATGCACGTGTCAGGAATTTCAGGGAAACGATTCTGTTCGAAAGGCAGTTGAGCCAGCGGCATTATTGGTTTCCGTTCCTGTTAAGTGATGTGAATCTGTATAAAGAATTTCCGCAGAATCCAGGTTGGTAAACATTAAATTATTACTACAATGAAGAGAATTAATATACGGGGCTGCTGTATTCTGTTTACAGTTTCTTTACTGAGTATGGTTACAGCATACGCCCAGGAAAAAAGAGATAGCCTTGTGAACGTCGCTTTTGGAACCATTGCTCAAAATGACCTGCTGGGTGGTGTTTCTTCTGTAAATGTTGCTGAATTACTAAAGAAAAATTATGGCACTTCTAGCCTCGATAACCTGCAAAGCTTTGTAGGTGGCTATACCGGTAATGTCTGGGGGCAGGCGCCTTTGATACTGGTGGATGGCGTGCCACGCCGGGCTGCCGATATTCGCATGGTGGAAATAGAATCCATCTCCGTCTTAAAGGGGGCCAGCGCTGTGGTGCTATACGGCGGCAATGCTGCTAAAGGTGTTGTCCTCATCACAACCAAACGCGGCGATGTTCATCCTTTAACGATCGATGTACGGGCAAACACTGGGATGTTTGTACCCAAGGGGTATCCTTCATATCTCAAGGCAGCCGACTATATGACCCTGTATAACGAAGCGAGCCGTAACGATGGCATTGCTGAAAGATATACGCAGGAGCAGATCTCCAAAACCGCCGCCGGAACCAATCCCTATCGGTATCCTGATGTAGATTTCTTTCATTCCGGATATCTCAAAAAGGCTTACTCAAGATCAGATGTCACCACTGAAATCCATGGTGGCAACGATTTTGCCCGCTATTATACAAACCTCGGAATGAACTATAACAATAGTATCATGAATTTCGGGGAACAAAAGAAAAACAGGGATTTCGGCTTTAATCTCAGGGCCAATGTTGATATGAATCTTAATAAATGGCTTACTGCTTCCACCGATGCAGTTGCCATCATTGCTAATAACTATACCGGAAGGGGCGATTTCTGGGGCGCTTCTGCCACTATGCGTCCAAACTGGTTTTCTCCATTGATACCCATCGATAGGTTTAGTGCCGGTAATGCCGGCTTAAAAACTATTGCCGATAATAGTAACCATGTGATCGACGGTAAGTATCTGCTTGGTGGTTTATCTACAGACGCAACCAATGCATTTGGCGATATGCTGGCAGCTGGTTATATAAAAACAAGGAACCGGACGTTGATGTATAACATCGGAGCAAAAGCCGACCTGGGGAATCTAGTGAAAGGTTTGTCTTTTAAAACCGGCTATAGTATGGACTATACTTCGCTTTACTCCGAGGCCTACCAGGTAAGTTATGCTACTTATGAACCTACATGGTCCACGGTGGACGGCAATGATGTGATCACTGCGCTGAGAAAATATAATAATGATCTTAGTACAACGAATGAGGTGGTTGGACAAACTGCTTATACGCAAACCATGTCTTTCAGGTCACAATTCAATTATGATCGTACCTTTTCCGGAAATCACCAGGTAACTGCCGCATTACTGGGATGGTGGTATATGACGCAATTTTCAAGCGATGCAGATAATAACGGGGGAAGTACCTATCACCCGATCAGGAATTCAAATCTTGGATTTCAGGCTGGTTATAATTATAAAAAGCGGTATTATCTCGATTTTTCCAGTGCGTTTATACATTCCGCAAAACTGCCTCCCGGCAAGCGTAACGCATTGTCTCCTACCGTTACTGCAGGATGGCGTATCAGCGATGAGGCATTCTTCAAAAACAATGTATCGTTCATAGATAACCTGAAACTGAACGCTTCTTATGCGTCTGTTAAACAGGATCTGGATATTACAGGATTCAGGCTCGACGGTACTACCCCAACCGATTACTATTTGTACGATAGTTACTATGGAATTAATGGTTTCCTCGGTGGCTGGTATCCCTGGCGTGATGGCGTTTCCGGTGGTTTTACGGCCATGTCGGCGCAAGGTGCCAATCCCAATTTAACCTTTGTTACCCGTAAAGAATTCAGGACAGGTTTCGACGCCTCCTTATTTAAAGGGCTGATTTCTTTAGAACTTAATTACTTTGTTCAGGATACCAAAGGCCTTCTAGCCAGGGGTACTACTATCTATCCTGCTTTCTTTAATGGCTCAGGTGATTTTAGGCCTTGGCTTAACTTTAATAACGACAGACGTTCAGGTGCCGATTTTTCTGTGAATTTGAATAAAAAAGCTGGAGAATTCCAATATTCAGTAGGTGTTTCGGGTATGTTCTTCTCTTCCAAAGCTACCCGCAGGGATGAAATATATCTTAATTCCTACCAAAACCGCGCGGGTAAAAGCCTGGATGCCTATTGGGGATATGTTGCGGAAGGTTTATTCCAGAACCAAACTGAAATTGACAATCATGCCAGGCAAACTTTTGGTGGCATAGTTAAACCAGGTGATATCAAATATAAAGATGTAAACAACGATGGTATTGTTGATAACAGGGACCAGGTCGATCTGGGACGCAATGGATGGGCGGCATCTCCGTTTACCTATGGCATAAACCTGACAATGAAATGGAAAAATCTAACGCTTTTTGCTTTAGCCAATGGACAAACAGGAGCTATTGGATTTAAAAATACCTCTTACTTCTGGGTAAGGGGAACCAGTAAGTTCTCTGATGTAGTAAATGGCCGCTGGACCGAAGAAACAAAGAATACGGCTACTTACCCACGACTAACCACTACTGCCGGAAATAATAATTATCAGAACAGCACTTATTGGATGTACAAAACCAATAGGTTCAACCTGAGCCGGGTACAGGTTACTTATGACTTTAAGGAAACTATTTTTAAGAATTCCTTTGTGCATGGCCTGAGTGTCTACTTCCTCGGCGACAACCTGCTTGTGGTGTCTAAGGAACGTAAACTAATGGAAACCAACATTGGAACAGCTCCGCAATACCGGTTCTACAACCTGGGTATCAGAGCTTCTTTTTAATGAACTAAAAAAGAGCATAGTTATATGAAAATATATTTGGCACTAATAGGAGCAGTAACCCTTGCATGCACTGGCTGCAAGAAATTACTGACTCCCGATGAAGAAAACCGGAAAACGGTTGAGCAGATGTATACCGATCCTGCTTATGCACAGGGATTTGTAATGAACGCCTATCGAACTATTCCAGGATATTATGATAACAGCGATTATGCTACAGATGATGCTGTAACCAATCAAAGAACCAATAATTTCCTGCTGATGGCTACTGGCTCGTGGACGGCAGCTAATAATCCACTTTCGGTATGGAATGCTTCCTACGGCGCTATGCAATACTTGAATCTGTTCCTTGCTAATGCCGATAAGGTAAAATGGGCAGAAGATCCCGAAGCCGCAGTGATGTTTAAAAGAAGAATGAAAGGAGAGGCCTATGGTTTACGCGGCTTGTATATGTATTTCCTGCTGCGTGCGCATGGAGGCATAGCGGAAGATGGGCAGCTAATGGGTGTGCCTATTATTACGGAAATTCAAACCACTGATACCAAAGATTACAACATGCCACGTGCCACCTTTGAGGCTTGTGTAAAACAGATTTATAAAGATCTCGATAGTGCAGAGGCTAATTTGCCGATGGAATATGCCGATATTTCCTCGTCTGCCCAGATCCCCGATAAATTTAAAAACTCCACACTGAAGCCGGAAGTCTACAATCGCGTAATGGGACAGTATTCTCGGCAACTCTTCAATAGCCTGATCGCTAAATCGTTCCGTGCAAGAGTTGGCTTGCTTGCCGCCAGCCCGGCTTTTCAGCATGCAAGTAATACGACTACATGGGCGAATGCCGCCGATTTTGCAGCTGCCATTATCGACTACAAAGGAGGTGTGAATGCACTGCCTGCCAACGGTGGAACGTTCTATGCCAACACTGGCGACATCGATGGCCTGAGCGGCGGAAATAATCCCAGCGAAATTATCTGGAGAGAAAACCTCCAAACCAACAATAGTGACCAGGAATCCCAAAACTTTCCTCCAACACTTTTTGGGAATGGCTACATGAATCCTACGCAAAATCTGGTGGACGCATTTCCAATGGCAAACGGGTATCCCATAACGCATAACAGTAGTCAATATAATGCGTCAAATCCTTACGCAGCAAGAGACCCTCGTTTTGCCAGGTATATTATTTATAATGGCAGTACAGCAGGTGTAAGTAATGCTGTAATCTATACAGGCAGTGCATCCGGTACCGATAATGGTATTAACATCCGGGAAACCTCCACCCGCACTGGTTATTATATGAAGAAACGCCTTCGTATGGACGTTAACCGTAATCCTGCTTCTATCACTGGAAAAAACAAGTATATTCCACGTATCCGTTATACAGAAATGTATCTTGCTTATGCAGAAGCAGCCAACCAGGCATGGGGCCCCACAGGAACGGGTACGCATACATATTCAGCCTACGATATCATCAAGAAAATTCGTAACAGGGCGGGTGTAGGCCTTACTAATGGAGATGCCTACCTGGAAGAATGTAAGTCCGATAAAAACAAAATGGCTGAACTGATCCAGAATGAACGTCGCCTGGAACTTTGTTTCGAAAGCTTCCGTTTCTGGGACCTCCGCCGCTGGAAGGCTAACTTGAACGAAGTCGCAAGGGGCATGGACGTTAATGGCACTACTTATCGCCAGTTTAATGTGGAAAACCGCTCTTTTGAAAATTATATGTATTACGGGCCAATTCCTTTTTCAGAAGTGCTGAAATACAGCAACCTGGTTCAGAATAAAGGATGGTTATAACCATTGATTGAATCGCAAATCTTAATGATATGAAACGATATAAAATTTTTACAGGAATATTTTCTGCTGCGGTGGCGCTGGTGGCCTGTAATAAAAATCAGGATATAACACATCCGGATTTCGACTACCAGACTGTTTATTTTGCATCTCAGTTCCCTGCAAGAACTGTTGTGCTGGGCGAAGACTTGCAGGTCGATAATACACTTGATAACGAACATAAGGTGAGCATTAAAGCTACCATGGGAGGTACAAGGGAAAATAAGAACAATGTAGTGATTGACTTTGAAGTAGCTCCATCGCTCTGCAATAATCTTTACTTTTCAGCGGCCGGCGCCAAAGTAACACCCATGCCCTCCTCTTATTATACACTGGCATCCAATAAAATAACCATCGCTCCAGGTAATGTTTTGGGTGGCGTGGAAGTGCAGTTGACCGATGCGTTTTTTGCCGATCCGTTATCATTGTCGAATAATTATGCCATTCCCTTGATGATGAAAAGTGTCCAGGGAGCTGATTCTATCCTCAGGGGCTCAACACTGGTAACCAATCCTAACCGGCTCTTAGATGCTGACTGGGTTATCAAACCTCGTGACTTTGTCGTTTATGTGGTGAAGTTCGTAAATGCATGGCATGGCAGTTACCTGCGCAGGGGAGTAGATGTGGTAAAAGGTAAGCCTGGCAATTCGAGTCTGGATCGCACCATTACAAGGAGAAAGACATATGTAGAGCAGGATGAAGTAAAAGCTACCACTACAAAATCTTTGCAATCGGTAGAACTGCCGCTGACTTTCCAAAACGCCAGCGGGGTGAATATTCCCATGAACCTGCTGTTGACTTTCGATAGCAAAAATGATAACTGTACTATTACAGCGTCAGGTAGCGGTTACACAGCTACTGGAACAGGTAAGTTTGTCAAGAAAGGAGAAAAGAACAGTTGGGGAGGACTCGATAGGGATGCACTCTACCTGGACTACAGCATAGACCATCCTCTGATGCAGATTACATCTAAAGACACCCTTGTGATGCGTAACCGGAATGTTGTCCCGGAATACTACACGCCGGTGGTAAAATAAAAAGCACGGATAAATGAAAACATAACGCCTTTACTAATGAAAGGCGTTATGTTTTATTAGCTGAATCTACAATTACATTAAAGCAACTATGATAAAACTAATTCTGAAAACAGCAGCAGCATGCTGTTTGCCTGTAATGCTCCACGCTCAGAATCCTGTGGTTCAAACCAATTACACGCCCGATCCGGCCCCCATGGTTTGGAAGGATAGTGTCTACGTATATACCGGTGACGACTTGCCAGGGTTCCCTTTTTACTATATGACCAAATGGCGTGTGTATTCTTCGGCAGATATGGTAAACTGGACCGATCATGGTGTTCCTATTGCGCTGGAGTCATTCTCCTGGGCGGTAGACCGCGCATGGGCGGCGCAATGTATTCAACGGAATGGCAAGTTTTACTGGTATATCTGCGCACAAACAGATCAAAATAATATGGCTATAGGTGTGGCTGTAAGTGACAACGCCACCGGCCCGTTTAAAGACGCCATAGGTAAACCGCTGATCACAACCGGCAGTTGGTCTAATATAGATCCCACCGTAGCCATCGATGACGATGGTCAGGCCTGGCTCTACTGGGGAAATGGCCAGTTGTTCTATGTTAAACTCAATAAGGATATGATCTCCTATTCGGGAGATATCGTAGAAGTGCCGCAATCGGTGGCCTCATTTGGTGGGGTGAGAGGAGCAAAGGATAATAAAGACGTATACATAGAAGGCCCTTGGTTTTTTAAACGCAACGGCCACTATTATCAAATGTATGCCGGCATGGAAAACCGTACGGAATGTCTTTCTTATTCCATGAGTAAAACACCTGTCGGCCCCTGGGAGTATAAAGGAAAGATCATGTCCGGGCAGGCTACCAACAGCTTTACCAACCATGGAGGTATTATCGACTTTAAAGGCAACTCTTATTTGTTTTATCATACAGGGCTGCTCAAAGGTGGCGGAAGTTATGGCCGTTCTACCTCTGTTGAATCGTTTACTTATAATCCCGATGGAACAATACCAGCGATTACGATGTCTGCCAAAGGCGTAAACCCCGTTGGCGTATTGAATCCTTATCGTCGCGTAGAGGCCGAAACCATTGCCTGGGCAGAAAACTGTAAAACAGATCAACAGGACAAAATAGGGGTATTCGTATCCGATATTCGTAAAGATGCCTGGATCAAAGTGCGTGCGGTTGACTTCGGAAAAGTAGCGCCCAAAACTTTCTCAGCTTCATTGGCAACCGGGTTAGGCGGCGGCATCCTCGAAGTCTTTGCAGATAGTATCGGGGGCGTTAAAATAGCCACCATACATGTTCCCCGCACAGGAGGATGGCAAAGCTGGAAACGCTTCACCGAACCGGTGAAAAACGCCGTTACGGGCGTCCATGACCTTTATTTTTCCTTCAAAGATCAAAATCTTACCGTAGGACGCAAACTGTTCAATTTCGATTACTGGATGTTTGAAAATTAAAGGCATCGTTTCTTTTTTATTATCATTAATATGATTTAAAATTGAAGACGATATCCTCTTCTAACGATTCACTTCAATGCATGCAGATGTTAGCACTCAGAAGCTTCTTCCTGTTTATAGTGTTTACTGGCATATTTTTAAATATAGCAAACTGCCAGCCTGGAAAACAATTGAAACCAGGAATTGATTATCCGGCAGAAATTGAAAACCCGGAATTGCTCGGAATTAATAAAGAACCATACCATGCAACGTTAATGCCTTACGGTAGCCTGCAGGAGGCGCTGGCGGGAAAAAGACAGGCCTCCTCTTATAGCCGTAGCCTGAATGGAAAATGGAAGTTCAACTGGGTGCCTAGTCCCGAAAAAAGACCTGTGGATTTTTATAAGCTGAATTATGACGTTTCCGGTTGGAACGACATACCCGTGCCCTCTAACTGGGAAGTACATGGGTATGGGACGCCTTTTTACCGGAACCTGGGATATACAATTAAAAAAGATTATCCGAACGTCATGAGCGAACCCGATAAAAATTATACGGCCTATAAAGAACGGAATCCCGTAGGTTGTTACCGTCGTAGTTTTGAACTGCCTGCCGCCTGGAAAGACCGCCGCATGTTCCTGACATTCGATGGGGTCGATTGCGCTTTTTTTGTTTGGATAAATGGGCAACAGGTTGGCTTTAGTGTCAATAGCAGGAATGCAGCGGAATTTGATATTACAAAATATGTAAACGCAGGCGCCAATACCATAGCTGTAGAAGTTTACCAGTATAGCTCAGGCACATGGCTCGAAGATCAGGATATGTGGCGCTTGCATGGTATATTTCGCAACGTTACCATCTGGAGCAGCCCGCAGGTGCATATGCGTGATTTTTTTGTAAAACAGGATCTTGATAGCAATTATAAAGATGCAGTAGTGGAAGTCCTTACCAGCGTAAAAAACTATGGCGAAACGGCAGGTAAGCAACAATCCATAGAAGCCGTATTATATGATAAAGAAGGTAACAGGGTGGCCGCTGCTAACGTCACGGGAAAGGCATTGCATGCCGGCGAAGAAGAACAGCTTTCTATAAAGTTTCCGGTAAAAGATCCTGCAAAATGGACCGCAGAAACTCCCAACTTATATACGCTGGTATTAACCAGTTCTGAAGGAGAAATTATTTCAACCAGGGTAGGATTCAGAAAAATTGAGATCAAAGGACGGGTATTTACAGTCAACGGTGTGCCCATTAAACTAAAAGGAGTCAATCGCCACGAACATTGGTCCGATGTAGGCCATGCCGTTACGGAACAACAAATGATCCGCGACCTGGAAGTGATTAAACAAGGTAATTGCAATCATATACGTACCAGCCATTATTGCGACGATCCGCGTTGGTACGAACTATGCGATGAATGGGGTATCTGGCTCGTAGCAGAAGCAAATGTGGAATGTCATGGCTACGATGGACGGTTCGATAACGAACCTACTATAAAAGCAGCCATTATTGACCGGAACATCGCTAATATCCAAAATTTTAAAAATCATGCCTCCGTCATTATCTGGTCACTGGGTAATGAATGCGGCTGGGGCGCAACGCCTAATTTTGTGGCAGCCATGAATGCGGTTAAAGCGCTTGATCCCAGCCGGCCCATCCATTACGAACGGTTCGGAACAGGAAAGAATAATCCCGCCGATTTGGACGGAAGAATGTACGGCACGGCAGAAGACTATGTAAGGGTCATTCAGAATAAAGAATCGACAAAGCCTTTTTACATCTGCGAGTTTTTACATGCCATGTTTAATTCCATGGGGTCGCTGGCCGATTACTCTGAAGCGTTCGATAATAATCCTGAGATCCTGGGTGGCGCTATCTGGGAATTTCAGGACCAGGCTTTAATAAATGACCGCAATCCGGATCATCGCATTCTGGCCTTCGGAGGTGGCTTTGGTGAAGTGCCTAACGACCATTACTTTATTCATAAAGGCGTGATATCTTACGATCGTGCCATAGAAGGAAATAAAGTAAAGCCGCATTATCCCGAGATGAAAAAAGCATTTCAATGGATAGCAACTGAACTTGTTGATCCCTTAAACGGTACCCTCCGCATTAGGAATAAATACCAGTTCATTACACTCGATGATTTTGAAGCATCCTGGAGTATAACGGAAAATGGTATTGAAATTAAAAGTGGAAGTTTGGTATTGCCGCGTATTGAGGCCCGTCGGGAAAGAATCGTCCATCTTCCGTTGAAGATAGAAGCAGTTCGTCCCGGCGCGGAATACTTTTTGCGGATTTCCTTTAAGCAAAAGAACAACGTGTTGTGGGCAGGAAAAGGTTTTGAAGTAGCTTCGGAGCAATTTAAGTTGCCTATTAAAATACTGCCGCCAATAGTGGCACGAGTTTCTATGCCGCCGGTGAAACTAAATGAAACCGGTGCTTTGGTTACAATAGCAGGCAATGGTTTCTCTGTGGTATTTAATAAAACGACCGGCTTAATGACGCAGCTCGTAAAAAGAGGAACAAACCTGCTGGCTGCGAACGGCGGCCCCGGGATCTGCCTGTCACGCGCTGCCCATCAAACCGACGATGGCTGGGTGAACAGAACATGGGACAGGTTTGGTATACAATCATTAAAAGATTCTCTACTGAGTTTTAATATGGAACGGCTTGCTGGCGATGTGGTAAAGTTGACATCCATCATAATGGCTACCGGTAAAGAGGGCTTTAATACGCGTCATACTGCCGTATATTTTATACAGGGCGATGGCACGGTTAAAGTTGAAAATAAACTGCAGTTCTCTGGCTGGCGCGTAAACCTGGCGCGCATTGGTGTTAGATTCTTATTCGATAAAAAACTCGATCAGGTACAGTATTTCGGAAGGGGGCCTTTTGAAAACTACGCCGACCGTAAAACTGCCGCAGATGTGGGCCTGTTTGAGTTGAGTGTAAACCAGCAATACGAATACGAAAAACCAATGGAAAGAGGTAATCATGAAGAGGTCCGATGGGTAAAACTAAGCGGCGTTACACAACCTGCTGTGCGTATACAGGCCGACGAAAACCTGATGCAGTTCTCCGCATTGCCGCATACCGATGAACAAATGTCCCCGGTAGAATATAAAATAGATTTGCCGGCAAGCAAGGCAACCGTATTTTGTCTCTCAACAAAAACCTTGGGAGTAGGGTCCGCCAGTTGCGGACCTAGACCATTGGATAAGTATCTGGTATGGTCCGACGATACAACCTTTACTTATACAATTGATTTAACTGATAAATAGATATAAAGAAGGCACCTCATAAATATGGGGTGCCTTTTTCATTTTAAACTGTACTGTATGAGAAGGGTTAGAGCGAAGCAAGCTGTGGTGAATTCGCCAGTTGCTTTTGTTTTGCCTGGAGTACGGAACGGGCTGCTTCTACAATATGTGCTGCATCAAGACCGTATTTTTTCATGAGTTCAGCTGGTTTGCCGCTTTCGCCAAATGAATCATTTACCGCTACATAACGCATAGGCACTGGGTCTTTGGTGATCAGTAATTGCGCAATGCTGTCACCTAATCCACCAAGCCGGTTATGCTCTTCTGCGCTTACTACACACCTGGTTTTCGCTACCGATTTAAGTATAGCCTCTTCGTCAAGCGGTTTAATCGTATGTATGTTGATGATCTCTGCATCGATCCCCATTTCAGCTAACTGTTCTCCTGCAAGAATAGCTTCCCATACTAGGTGACCGGTCGCAAAAATGCTTACATCGGCCCCCTCGTTAACCATCCATGCTTTTCCTATTTCAAAATGCTGGTCGGGAGCTGTGAATATAGGCACCACCGGGCGTCCGAAACGAAGGTAAACCGGTCCGTTGAACTCGGCAATCGCTTCTGTTGCTGCTTTTGTTTGATTGTAATCGCAGGGATTGATAACAGTCATGCCAGGCAGCATTTTCATTAGGCCAATGTCTTCCAGTATCTGGTGTGTGGCGCCGTCTTCTCCCAATGTAAGCCCGGCATGCGAAGCGCATATCTTTACATTCTTTCCGCTGTAAGCAATACTTTGCCGGATCTGATCGTACACACGCCCCGTAGAAAAGTTGGCAAAGGTGCCGGTAAATGGGATACTGCCCCCAATGGTCATACCCGCAGCTATTCCCATCATATTGGCCTCGGCTATCCCTACTTGCGTAAACCGGTCCGGGAATTCTTTAATAAATGCTTCCATTTTGAGAGAGCCGATCAGGTCGGCACAAAGCGCCACAACATTTTCATTTTTGCGGCCTGCTTCCAGTAGGCCGGCGCCAAAGCCGGAACGCGTATCTTTCGATTCCGTGTAGGTATATTTCTTCATTTAAATAACTTGAATTTCTTACTAGTAATCAGCCAGGGTGCTGGTGAGTTCCGATAGCGCCTGCTTTTGCTGCTCGTCATTAGGAGCGGCGCCATGCCATTTGTGCGATCCTGTCATAAAGCTCACGCCGTGTCCCATATTGGTTTTCATGAGTATAACTATAGGTTTGCCATTGTGCGCACGGGATTTGGCAAGCTCAAGCGTGGCCATAACTTCGCTCATTTTGTTCCCGTCCATTTTTAATACATCCCATCCAAAGGCTACCCATTTGGCATGTAAATCACCAAGCGATAATACCTGTTCCGTTGAACCATCTATCTGCTGACCATTGACATCGATAGTGACAATCAGGTTATCTACCTTTTTGGCAGGAGCAAACAAGGCCGCTTCCCATATCTGACCTTCCTGTAGCTCGCCATCGCCATGCAGACTAAATACCAGCGACTGGTCTCCCTTGCGCTTTTTGGTTAAGGCAGCACCTATCGCTACCGAAAGTCCCTGGCCCAGGGAGCCGGATGACATACGTACGCCAGGCAGTCCTTCATGTGTGGTAGGATGTCCCTGTACACGGGAATTTAATTGCCGGAAAGTGGCTAACTCACTTACATCGAAATAACCGCTGCGTGCCAGTACTGCATAAAATACCGGCGAAATATGGCCATTGGAAAGAAAGAAAAGATCTTCGCCCGTACCATCCATATGAAAGGCAGGATCATGCTTCATGATCTTGAAATAGAGTGCCACCATAAAGTCTGTACACCCCAGGGAGCCGCCCGGGTGCCCCGACTGGCATCCATGTACCATGCGAATAATATCGCGGCGAACCTGCTTCGCTATCTCTTCCAGCTCAGATTCACTCAACATTTTTGTAGAAGTCATTAAGTTTATTGATTTAGTGTTGCTTATAAAGAGATTTTCTATAGGCTTGCAGGAATCATTTGATACCTGCCGCTCAGGTGCAACAAACTGAACAGGTATAGCAAGCCATCGTAATAAGGATCAAAATAGCCATCATCATAAGGCTCCAGTTTCGCATTCCATAACTGGTGTACAAAATCAAGACTTCCTTTGTCGTTGTTAAGAAGAGAAGTGGTGGCAACTGTTGCCACTAGCCCTATTGAGTGCCTTAATTTAGTAACGGTACCGGCCGGCAATATAAAATTGGGACGGGACCCGTCAAGGTTAAACTGGTCTTCAAAACTGTCTATTCCCTTCAAACGCAGGAAGGCTTGCAGGCGTTTGGCATAGCTTTCCTGCCACTGTTTGTCTTTGCCAAACCAGCAATAATCCATTGCTATATTCATGGGTACACGCCAGGAATCATAGCGGAATGCTGCTGGCATCCAGGGAGTAGAATGTGCTGCCCCACTGAAGTCTGCATAATCGGGGTTCAGTCCCGTTACCGGGTCGCAGGTTCTTTTCAGGAAAGCACGGGATGTGTCCGCACAATCTCTGTAAAACTGTTCATGCCCGTCTTTGGCGTAAATGGCCCATACCTCCATGAAGGCAGGAAGATGGTACGAAGGATCAGTCCAGTTATAATTGTTGCCCTCGGGCACAAAAGTAATTTGCTTGTGTTCGGTATTGATAAGGTTATATATATTGCCCGTGCCGTCTTTCTTCCACATCTCATCCAATATGAAACGGGCTTCGTTATAGTAATGTATGCCAGTATTGTTTCCCCATTTGTTGGCGGCAAATAATAAGCTCGTGATATAATAAAGTTCACCGTCAGAAGCAGAGCCTTCTGAATTCTTTTTCATAGTAGCCGGGTTAATGCTCCAGGCAAAATAACCCTTACGGGGACCATCCTGGTGCTGCAGGTATTTTTTCGACCAACGCCAGATACGGTCGAATACGTCTTTTTTATCCATTTGTACAGCTACCATCATGCCATAGGAGAGGCCTTCTGTCCGGGCGTCGTGGTTTTTTATGTCCGACACATAGGCCATAGAATCTCCTACTTCAAAGTAGATACGCTGGTCGCTTTCGAAAAGGGCATGATAAGTTTTGGCGAGTTTATCTTCTATCGCCGCATTACTATATCCGGCTTCTCTGAACAGGTTGCGGTTTTGCTGCGCCAGGCTTATTATTGGTAGTAAACAGCTAATAATGAGTATGCGTATTAGTTGCATCGTTTATGATTTATCAAATTAATTCAATGCTGCTTTCTGAAGAACATAACTAGGCAAATAATCGTTGCGACGAAGCTCTTTGTATGAGCCGGGAACGTACAACGATCCGCGTAGCTCCGTTGTTGTAATAACCTTTTATATTGTTTATCAGGTTATGAGCGGTAATTTCACCTATCTCAATTCCCGGGTATTGTATGGTCGTAAGCTGCGGACTAACAGCCCTGCTGATAAAATCATCATTAAAGCCTACCAGCGCGAGGTCTTCAGGAATACACCAGCCGGCGTCGCTCAGTTTATTCATACATACCGCTGCTGTATAATCATCTGTAATGAAAGCGGCATCAGGACGTGGATAAATACGCATAATGGCGTCGGCAGCGTCTATACCTGCAGCTTTATTCAGTTCATTTGTCAATACCAGGTTGTCATCTATGCCAATGCCATAATCACGCAGCGCTTCAGCATAGCCTTTATAACGCTGGGCATAAATTTCCCTGTTCTTATTACCGGTAACCAGTACAATACGCCTGCAGCCTTGGCCAAGTAAATGCTGCGTCGCCTGGTAAGCAGAGCCGGCATTGTCGATCACTACCAAAGAACTGCCGGGATGCTTTTCTGCGCTGTCAAAAAATATGACAGGTACCTTTTTATCATAAAAGGGACGGAAATGTGACAGGTCGTTGTTGTCGCAAACCAACGAAGCTATCACCCCGCTTACGCGTCTCTTTAAAAAGTTTTGTGCATTAAGGGCCTCCTTGGTAGTGCTTTGTGCTGAATAGGCAATTATAATTTCGTAACCTGCCGCCGAAGCAACCGAGCTGATGCCGGTTAATACGGAAGACATGAATTGGTTGTTAAGATCATGCACTATTACCCCTATGGTATGTGCTGCACGGTTTCGTAAACTTCCGGTAAACAAATTACGCCGGTATCCCAGGGCTGCCGCCGCCTCTGCAATCTTAAGCCGGGTGTCTTCGCTGATAGCGGGATTGTTATGCAAACCACGGCTTACTGTAGAAATAGATACCCCCAGATGATCGGCAATATCATAAATGGTGATTTCCTGGCTTGTTGGCAAAACCCCGGCTTCTTCTTTTTTCATTTGACAAGTGTTTCGGTGAATATCTTGTAGAGAAAGAGCAATCCGGCGTAAAAGTAGTTTTGGCAGAAGACGGAGAAGAGAATATTTGTAGTAAACAATAGCACAAATGTTTAAAAAGTAAACATTTGTGCTTTGTCCTGTCTGTATGCGTATTAAATCGGCTTATTGTGCTACAAGCGTATATTGCTTTCCCGCCTGGGTGGGCAGGTCATATAACTGCGTTGCCGCTAAAGCAGGCGGTGTAATGATAGCTTCTGATGATATGACCGGGGCTGGTGTCGGTGGCGTTTCATAAAATGGATTGGAATTGTTGCCTTTGGCAGGTCTTAAGCTACTATTGCCCGTTGCCTTCATTGAATTCGGAACCCGCAGGCGAAGGTTACCCCCAATTGTGGAACGAACCGTTACTTTTAGAAGTTTCCCGTTTTCCCACTGCATATTTACCACTTCAAATCCACCCTGCGCGCGCAACCCGCTCACCGATCCGCTTTTTTTCCAGGCATCAGGTAGTGCTGGCAGCAGGTGCAGGCTACCGTCGGCACTTTGCATCAGCATTTCTGTAATACCCGAGGTACAGCCGAAATTACCATCGATCTGGAAAGGTGGATGCGCATCAAAGAGATTGTTGTAGGTCCCTCCGCCATCAGGATTTACGCCCAACGGCGTTAACTGGTTCTGAATGAGCTTGTAAGCATGGTTGCCGTCGAGCATCCGGGCCCACCAGTTTATTTTCCAGCCCATACTCCAGCCTGTAGATACATCCCCGCGTTGCTTGAGTGTATTGAAAGCAGCACTATAAAGTTGCGGCGTTCGGAAGGCCGATATTTGATTGGACGGGAAAAGACCATACAAATGTGAAATATGGCGATGATGATCGTTGGGGTCATCCACATCATCCAGCCACTCCTGCAGTTGGCTATGATTGCCAATGTGCATGGGAGGGAGGAGGCTGCGCATGCGCCGGAGCGTGTCGGCAAATACAGCATCCTGCTTTAAAATCTCCGATGCTCGTATAGTACTGGTGAATAGATCAAATACAATCTGGTTGTCCATAGTCGTTCCGGCGTCGAGGCTGGAGCCGCCATGCGCCCGGGGCGCATTCTCCGGTGACGTGCCCGGGTTAACCACCAGCCAGTGATTCTTGGGATGCTCTATGAGAAAATCAGCATAAAACATAGCCGCGCCTTTTAGTATCGGATAAGCTTCTGCCAGGAATTTTTTGTCGCCGCTATACAAGTAATGTTCCCATAAATGTTGCGAGGTCCAGCCTCCACCCGCATTCCAGATGCCCCAGAACGCTCCATCCACGGGACCGGTAATGCGCCAGATATCTGTATTGTGATGTGCCATCCAGCCTCGTGCCCCATACATCACCCGCGCGGTTTCACGACCACTTTCACTCATCTCCTTTACCATTTGCAGAAATGGCTCATGAAGCTCTGCCAGATTGGTCTTCTCAGCAGGCCAATAGTTCATTTCAGCATTAATGTTAAGAGTATACTTACTATCCCACGGTGGTGCTATCTTATCGTTCCAGATACCTTGAAGATTGGCTGGTTGTCCGCCTGGTTGAGAAGAGCAGATCAGCAGGTAGCGGCCATACTGGTAGTATAACGACACCAGTTGAGGGTCGTCTGCCGACCGGAAATGCTGAAGCCGTATGTCTGTGGGGTCAGCAGCGGCAGCCGTTGTTCCCAGGTCTAGGCGTACACGGTTAAAGTAACGCTGGTAGGCGGCTATATGGGCAGGCAGCAGAGTTGAAAAAGACTTGGGATAGGCTTTGTTCAGGTAGCTGATTGCCCGCTTTTCTTCGTCTCCGCTGATATCCTTATAGTTATTGAAGTTCGTAGCTATAGATATATAGATTGTTACAGTATTGGCATTGGATATAACAAGGGAACTGTCGGTGGTGGTGGCACTGCCGCCGTCCAGCTTAAACCTGGAGATGCCTTTGAATCTTACCTTCCCTGTTACGCCTTCATGATCGCCGGTGGTGCCTGCAATGGTGAGTTCATTTGCCGCCGTAGTGCCAATAGTAGCCTGTCGCTGGGGCGTCGTATAAAAAGCAGTAAAAGAAAGACTGCCTTTCCGGTTGGCCGACAATCTTATCACGATTACACGGTCGGTGAACGAGGCAAAAGCTTCCCGGGTATAGGTAACGCCGTTTACTGTATAAGATGTTTGGGTGATCGCTTTTTCAATATCAAGCTCACGCCTGTAATTGGTGTAACCGGTGTGCCCCGGGAACGACAAACGTAGACTGCCTACAGGCTGAAAACGTTGGCCGTTCGAATGCGCGGTGAAAAATGTTTTATCTGTTAATCTTTCAGCTTCTTTCTGTTTCCCGTCGAAGATCAGCTGCCTGATGGCTGGTAAGGCCGCCAGGGCCTCCCTGCTGTCATTGCGGTTAGGACTGCCCGACCATACTGTGTGTTCATTGAGTTGAATAGTTTCGTCTGCTACATTGCCATATACCATGGCGCCAAGCCTGCCATTGCCAATCGGTAAAGCATTTTCCCAGGTTGTCCCGGATGGCTTGTCATACCATAGTTTTAAGGCAGACGGTTGCTGGGTGTAACCCGGCATTGCTGTTGTTAAGCAAAGAAAAAATAATAATGGTTTCATCATCGAAGTATTAGTAGTAACAAGTAGCTACTGTGTTTAATGGCAATAAAATGATAAACGATCCGTAACGGGGTAAGTTTTGCTATGCCGGCAGGTAGGGGGGCTGAAGTCTCACGTGGGCGACTTCTTTATCTGTATTGCGACAAATCAGGCTTTCTGGGAAAATTGTCCGGCCTTCGTTTTACTACTCTCTACCATCTTTTTTTGAGAGCTTTGCCGCATCACAATCTTGCTTTTTACAACAATGGTTTTATCCTTGCGGAATTTGACATCTTCCTTGAGAATGTTTTTGAAATAAACATTGGCTGCTTGTCTTCCCAGCTCTCTGCTTTGCTGATCTATGGTAGATAATGTGGGTCTTACCAGTTCTGTAAAACTTTCATTTGCGAATCCTACAATACCCAACTGTTGTGGTACGGCAATTCCCATCGATTCGGCTAATTGTAAAACTGCCAGTGCTTGCACATCAGACACAGTTACAATAGCATCTGGTGGATGTTTTAGCGATAATAACTTGATGGCAGCCTGTCTGGCAGCTTCTTTCGTTAAGGCATTCTCCACTATGTAATTAAAGGGAATGTTGAGCGCCGCTTCCGTAATGCCCTTGATATACCCCGCTTTCCTGTTCTTAAAGGTAAGCAGGTGTTCTGGGCCACCGATAAATGCAATTCTTTTATATTTTTCTGCTACAAGGTGTCTTACCATGGCTAGAGCCGCTTCAGAATTGTCATTCATCACTTTATAAGTATCTACCTTGTCTATGCATCGGTCGAATTGAATGATTTCTATATCACTGTTCTTGACAGCCTCTAAATGCTGTGTAGATTGTGTCTCTTCTGCCAGGCAGATTAAGATACAATCTACATTCTGACGTACCAGCACGTCAATAGCCTTACGTTCCTGCTGGTAAGAATCATGCGACTGGCACATGATAAGACTGTATTGATTCTCTGTACACGCTTCTTCTATGCCTGCAATTACCTCGGAGAAAAAGCTCTGTGCAATATGTGGTATAATTACACCCATGGTCTTCGAAGAGCCTCGCCGGAGATTGGCGGCCTGCGAATTGTGCCGGTAGTGGAGTTCCGCGGCCTTTTTCTTGACCTTTTCCTTGATTTTTTCACTAACCAGCGGATGGTCATTTAATGCCCTCGAAACATACGAAGCTGACATGCCTAATTCTTCAGCAATATCATAAATCGTTATTCTTTTTCCGTTCATCTTATGTCCAGATTTCTTAACAAAACATATAAATGGCACACCCGGCCTTGCGGCGTTCTGTAATGCAATGTACACTTTTCAAAGAAGGATGACAATTTCTCACTTCTTACACTATTTCTGTTGCCTTCCGGCCTCGATCACTTTATAGAATGCAGGCTTGGGTTTAAACTGTCGGTCGAATAGCAAAGGATAATTGGTCCTTCCCCTTACAGGCCAGTCGTTGAGCCACGATTGACCGTCGTCCACGCCCCAAAAGGTGATCCGGCTGATTTGTTTGTCATATTTTAGAAATAACCGGAACAACGCTTCATAACCGCTTGCAAGTTTGTTTTGCATCGAATCAGGCAAGCCACCAGCGTAGGGATTGATCTTTTCGTTATAAGCTGCATTTTGGCTTATATCGGCACCTACTACATTTTTGGGGGCAGGCAAAACACTAATGTCCAGTTCTGTAAACATAACTTCAATGCCCAGAGAACTAAACTCTTGTATGCTTTTTTCAATCTGTTCAAATGGGATATGATCCACGCTCCAGTGGCCCTGTATGCCTACACCGTCAATTCTGACACCTGCCGCCTGAATTTTTTTGATCAGGGCAATAGCGCCCGCTCTTTTGGCTGGTTGCTCTATATTGTAATCATTATAATACAATTTAGTGTGCGGCGCCGCCTGCTGTGCTATACGAAAAGCTTCTACTACAAAATCATCACCAAGTTTTTGCTGAAAAACTGATTTGCGCATCGTGCCGTCTTCATTCAACGCTTCATTCACTACATCCCATGAATAAACCTTGCCGTCATATCTTCCCGCCACAGTCGTAATATGATCATGCAGGAACTGGCGAACCGAATCTGTACTGCTCATCCGGTACATGTATCGTGGTAACTGACTGTGCCAGATCAACGTATGTGCATTTACCTTGAGGTGGTGCCGCTCTGCATAAGCTACAAGTTTGTCTGCCAGCTCAAAATTGTAACGGTTCCATTCAGGCTGCAATAACGCAGCCTTCATAATATTCTCAGGTGTTACGGCTTCAAATTGAGCAGGTATCAGTAAGCCCGCACCAGGGTCCTTTTCTTCTATCTGCTGCGTGTTTAGGGCAGTACCGATTGCAAAATCTTTTTTAAAAACTTCTTTTAAGGATGGGGTCGGATCTGTAATGTTCGATTTCCGCCCACTGGCACAGCCAGTAAGTAGCAGCCCTGCAAATGCAACAGGTAGGAAAAGAAATTTCGTTGTCATATAGCCTTTTCAGTTTGTATTAATTGGTTATTTAGATTGTATCGTTGTTGCCCTGCCTCATATCACATATCCAGGCGTTTTTGGCTAAAAATAGGAGATTTTTGATTAAATATTGAAATCGATTTCAAAAATCGGGAAATGACCTATTATTGTAAGGTGAAATCAATAAATCTATAATAACCATGAAACGGCTTAGGCTTGCGATTGCTGCTTTTTGTATGGTCCATGTAATTGGACATACGCAAACAATTGTTACACATGCGCCCGAAGGCTTCGATGCTGTGCGCAGTAATATTAACCACGGAAAAATTGATACCATCAGCTATGCCTCTAAAACGGTAGGCGTTACACGAAGGGCATTGGTATACACGCCACCTGGCTATTCCAAAAAAGAAAAGTATCCGGTATTGTACTTGTTGCATGGTATCGGGGGCGACGAAAAAGAATGGCTCAACGGAGGTTCGCCGCACACGATCCTGGATAACCTGTATGCTGAAGGTAAGTTGGCTCCAATGATAGTGGTCCTGCCCAATGGAAGGGCTATGAAAGATGACCGTGCCATAGGAAATATTATGGCGCCCGACAAGGTACAGGCATTCGCTACTTTTGAACAGGACTTATTACAGGACTTAATCCCTTTTGTGGAAAAGAAATTTCCGGTGTACACCAACAGGGAGAATCGGGCTATCGCGGGATTGTCGATGGGAGGAGGCCAGTCGCTCAACTTTGGCCTCGGAAACCTCGACCGGTTCGCCTGGGTAGGCGGCTTTTCTTCCGCACCTAACACCAAAAGCCCTGAGTTACTCGTCCCCGACCCGGAGCTGGCAAAAAAACAGTTGAAGCTGCTTTGGATTTCCTGCGGTGATAATGATAACCTGATCGGCTTTAGTAAACGCACACATGATTACCTTTTTGAAAAAAAGGTCCCGCATGTTTACTATATCGAACCTGGAGTACATGATTTCAAAGTCTGGAAAAACAGCCTTTATATGTTTTCCCAGTTTCTCTTTAAACCGGTTGATCCGTCGGTATTTTCTCAATATACGGTGCTTGGTACGCCTGCAGCAACCAATGTGCGCAATGCCACCTTCCCCCAGGTACTGCCCGGTAGTCGTGTTGTATTCCGTGTGAAAGCACCAGAGGCACAGCGTGTACAAATTGATCTCGGCAGGAAATACGATCTGTCGAAAGATACAGGAGGTTACTGGATAGGTACAACAGATTCTATCAGCGAAGGATTTCACTATTATTCTTTGCTGGTAAACGGCGTTGCCGTTGCTGACCCCGCCAGCGAAACTTTTTACGGAATGGGCCGCATGGCGTCTGGTATCGAAATCCCTTTTGCCGGTGGCGCTTATTATGCAGCCAAAGATGTGCCCCACGGCGACGTGCGTATGAAACGCTATTTTTCACAGGTCACCAATTCCTGGCGCCGTTGTTTTGTGTATACACCAGCAGGGTACGACAGTGCTGTAAATGAAAAATATCCTGTACTATACCTGCTGCATGGGGGAGGCGAGGACGAACGCGGATGGAGCACGCAGGGTAAGGCGGATCTTATCCTGGATAATCTTATTGCTGCCGGAAAAGCAAAACCAATGCTAGTGGTGATGATGGACGGTAACGTGTCGCCTGGCGCGTTTAATGAACAGTCATTGCGAAGCTTTGAAAATGAGTTGAAACGGGTTGTTGTTCCCTTTATTGAGAAAAATTACCGTACGGCGGCAGACGCTGAACACAGGGCGCTGGCGGGGCTTTCCATGGGCGGCCTCCAAACGCTTTACGCAGGTGTTGCCAATACCGGTCAGTTTGCCTACCTGGGCGTTTTTAGCTCCGGTTGGTTTGGTGCACAACAACCAATGGTAGAGCAGCAATATGCTTTTATGAAACAGTCCGCCAATATGATCAATAGCAATCTCAGGCAATTCTGGATCGCTATGGGCGGTAAAGAAGATATAGCCTATAATAACTGCCGGAATATGCTGGCGAAATTCGACGAATTTCAGATCAAATATAAATACAGCGAATATCCCGGAGGCCACACCTGGCCGGTATGGCGTAACAACCTTTACGAGTTTGCCCAATTGTTATTTCAATAATTCAACGATGCGATGAAGAAACGCTTTATATATATATTACTGGCATTGGCTACCACAGCGGTCAATGCCCAAAACCCTTTTATCACAGATCAGTTCTCCGCCGATCCTTCTGCCAGGGTCTTTGGAAACAGAGTGTATGTTTATCCTTCACATGATATCTTATGTACAGAAGGTAAAGGACGCCCAGGTTGGTTTTGTATGGCAGATTACCACGTGTTTTCCTCTGCCAATCTTACCGACTGGACAGATCATGGTGTCATTGTAAGCCAGGATAATGTAGAATGGGTCGATGCAAGCGGTTACAGCATGTGGGCGCCTGATTGTATTTTCAGGAATGGGAAATATTACTTTTATTTTCCTGCACGAGGTAAAGATACCACAAAGGGAAAAGGCTTTTCCATAGGCGTGGCTGTGGCCTCAAAACCAGAAGGACCTTTCACGCCGCAGCCCGAACCCATAAAGAAGGTACACGGTATTGATCCCAACGTTTTTATAGACAAAGATGGACAGGCTTATTTGTATTGGTCACAAGGTCACATTTACGTGGCAAAACTGAAAGCCAATATGCTGGAACTGGATGGAGAACCTTCCATTATCGCAAATCTTCCCACAGAAGGATTGAAAGAAGGCCCGTATTTGTTCGAACGCAACGGCAAATATTATCTGACTTACCCTCATGTACAAAACAAGATCGAACGTTTGGAATATGCAATGGGCGATCATCCAATGGGCCCCTTTAAAGTTACGGGCGTTATAATGGATGAATCTGAAACTGGTTGCTGGACCAATCACCAGTCGGTAATAAGCTTTAACGGGCAATGGTACCTTTTCTATCACCATAATGACCTGTCGCCTCAATTCGATAAGAATAGATCTATCAGGATCGATAGTCTGTTTTTTGAACCTGGAGGTGCGATCAGGAAAGTAATACCTACGCTTCGCGGCGTAGGACTGACCAATGCAACGCATCCCATACAAATAGACCGTTACAGCCATCGCAGCACAAAAGGAGTATCCATTCAATTCCTGGATACAGCCAATACATTTGCTGGTTGGAAAACCGTCTTTAATAGCAGGAAGGCATGGATTCAATACAATAGCGTTGATTTCGGAAAAAAAGTGTTGAAAAACCTTGTGGTAAGAGCGCAATCCGCTGCCGGTGCAAAGCTGCAGGTGAGACTCGACAGGCCGGATGGCCCTGTCATGGCAGAATGCAGGATTGCTGAATCTGGCAATTGGCAGCTAAGCAAGGCAACGGTGGTTAATTTCATACCAGGCGTTCACAACCTCGTAGTAACAATGAATGACGGTAGCCAATGTGAATTAGACTGGCTTCGTTTCGAATAAAAAGAAGAGGGTATATCATATCGATACACCCTCTTCTTATTTTTTATACTTTATCTATTTCTTTTCCGTAATGCCACTGCCTATGCGGAAAAAGTCAAAGTCCGCATAGCCACCTGTATTTTTCGTAGCATAATTGAACAGGCCAAAGCGGTAGCCCATGAAATGAGGTATGGTATAAGACATCTTCAGTGTCGACCCCAGCATTGTCCAGCTTTTACCATCAAGGCTGTAATAAAAATAGGCTTTGTCGGCACGGTCTTTAAAATCGCAATCCGCTTTAAGATATACGGTTGATTGGTCGAGGGCTACATGCTGTACTTCCTTTGCAGTACCCGATTCTGCATTAACCATTACAATACTTCGTACCCCGTTAGCGCCTGCTTTTACACCTATCCATCCAAATTGCTTTTGCAACAGCAGAAGACCGGCATAGTCTCCGTCCTGCATATGCGATACATCTATAGCCGTTATGCCATGACACTGTGGCCCGAAGGTGCGCTGCGTCAGTGTATTGCGGACAAGCAGGATCGACGTGTCTATACGCCCTGTCGTGATCCTGAGAAATCCCGGGCGATCGGTTAACGACCAATGCTGATTATCCGGGTTGTGATTCCATTGCCATACCAGGGGCAATGGCGCTTCTTTAGGTTTGCGATTGAATTCATCGGAAGCAACGATGCCCGGAATATATCCCCGGCTTGGTGGAAGTGCAGGCAAGGTCATTGGTACTGTGTCTTTAATGCCAAATACAGGCCATCCGTCCTGCCAGCTTACAGGAACCAGGTAAGGTATACGGCCTACCGCACCAAAATCACGGAAGAGATAAGCATACCAGTCTCCTTTGGGAGTACTGATAAGGCCACCCTGCGCCACTCCTTTATCCTGCAAGGCCACTCTGCCCTCATAAGGACCTGTGATTTTATCTGCGCGGTGAATCACTACAGTACGCATGCCACCTCTGGGCCAGGTGATGTTAAAAAGAAAATATTTTCCATTGATCTTGAATAATTGAGAACCTTCGGCTGGCAGACCTATGTTGGAACCGGCAGGCGCACTTGCATTTTCTATGATCACCTGGCGCTCACTTCCAGGCTTTAAACCGGATAAGTCTTCGTTTAATTCTACCAGGGTGATCTTTCCTCCGCCATAAACCATATATACACGGCCGTCGTCGTCAAAGAAAAGAGAATGGTCATGCAGGGCAGGGCTGAAGGATGTTGCCTTCCAGGGACCTTTCTCTATGTCTTTCGTCGTATAAATATATGTTTTCCCAGGCGGGTTGGCGAAAGTACTCACATAATAAGTTCCTTTATGAAACCGGATACTGCTGGCCCAGGAGCCATGACCATAGGTGCTTTTCCCGTTCTGCAGGTTTAATTCATCTATGCTGTCAAGTGTATTATAGGCATAGCCCGTCAGTTGCCAGTTGATAAGGTCTTTTGATTTCATAATCGGTAATCCCGGGCTCATGTGCATGGTAGTACTGCTCATGTAATAAGTGTCGCCTACGCGCATCATCGATAAGTCCGGTACATCTGCATGAATTACCGGGTTTTGTGCTGTTTGCCCAAATGCACTCAATGCCGTTGATAACGAAAGCGCAAGCAAGGCCGGTAGGTTAAGAATTTTTTTTATCATAATGCAAACTGTTTAGGTAATATGGTTGTTGGATAATCTAAGTGAGGAATCTCTTACGATAAGGCCCGAAGGTACAATGATTGTATTGGTCTGGTTAAGGTCGTTTCTGCCTTCAATTTGATTAAGCAGGTTTAGGGCTGCCAGCTCACCAATATCCTTGCCCGGGTAATTAATGGTAGTGAGTGCAGGTTCTATCAACTCCCCGATAGTATCATTGTTAAAACCTACTATCGCAATATCCAGGGGGATAGATATGCCATATTGCTTAAGCATTTGCATACATGCTGCCGCAACGAGGTCATTGGTTATAAAAGCTCCATCGGGACGCGGATGCATATTCAGGATCTTCATGGCTGCTTCCTCACCGGCTTTTTTGCTAAGTTCATCTTCTACGATAAGTAAGGTGTTGTCGAATGGCAGATCATTGAGTCGCAGGGCCTGTTTATAACCACTCAGGCGTTGCGCATACACATTTCTGCTTAAGCTCGATGTTACATGTACAATGCGCCGGCAACCCTGGTTTATCAGGTGTTGTGTGGCTGTATAGCCGCATTCAAAATTATCTATGATCACTACAGTTTTTTTACCGTCCTGTTCCACTCGGTCAAAAAATACCACAGGTACGCCTTTATGATAGAACATATCGAAATGATCCAGGTCACTGGTGTCAAAAGATAAAGAAGCGATGAGGCCATCCACCCTTTTGTTGAAGAGATTGGTCGTATTGGCGATTTCTTTTTTAAAACTTTCTGAGGAATGGGCTATGAGCAGATCATAACCTTGTTGAGCTGTTATTTTCTCGATGCCTGACAGCACAGATGTAATAAAGCTACTATTCAGTTCATGAACCAGCACTCCAATGTTCTTCGATCTTTTACTGCGCAGGCTGCTGGCAAAATGATTACTGCGGTATCCTATTGCTTTGGCAAGGTCAGCAATGCGCTGTTTTGTTTTTTGACTGATGTTGGGATGATCCTGAAGCCCCCTGCTCACAGTTGCTGCAGAAATGTTTAATTCCCTGGCAATATCATAGATGGTGATTTCTTTATCTTTTTTCATACAACGGATTTGGGTATCTGCTATAAATGATCTTTTCTGGAAAAGGGTAGTCGCATGCTGATAGCTTCGCCTGTATATTCAACTGTTGTTTTTATGTTTTTATCGATGAGGTTTAATCCATGCCCCTGTAATTCGTTCACACAAACGATGTGGAATACCTGCTTCTTCAGCATCCCGTTATAACTACCCTGGCGTTTGTCAATATGCAAAGTTTGCTGTTTGTCATTCCATTTCATCGAGATAAGTGCATGCTTCCCTTTTTCATAGTTATAATTATCTCCTTCATCACTATACAAGCTGAAATGGCCGTCAGCGCCCGTATAAATTCTTATTTCAACCGTATCCATTGTCTTTTCTGAAGTGTATTGCATGAATTTTCCCATAGGAATAATAGCGCCTGCTTTTGCAAAAAGGGGAATTTTATCAGCAGGAGCAGTTGCGGAAATGGTTTGTCCTCCATTGATACGCTTGCCTGTCCAGAAGTCATACCAAGGCTGTCCTTCAGGTAAATACACACGCCATTGTTTTACTCCCGGAGCGGTAACAGGAGCTACCAGTAATGATTTGCCAAACATATATTCATATGCCTGCGCCACCGCATTTTTATCGTAGGCGAAGTCCATTACCAGAGGCCGCATAATCGTAGAGCCTTTTTCATGTACCTGCCAGGCTTCCGAATAAATGTAAGGCAACAGGCGATAACGCAAATCGAGCATGGTTCGCATATTCGCTTCCACTGTATCTCCATATTTCCATGGCTCTGTTTCACTTTGATAACCGTGCATACGGAAGATGGAATTAAATGTTCCCCACTGAAACCAGCGGGTAAGTATTTCATGATAGGCAGGATCACTATACTGACTGCGTCCGGGACGGAAAAAACCACCAATATCTGTCGTCCAGTAAGGCATACCCGTCAGGCTATAATTTAACCCGGCAACAATCTGCCGTTTATAAGTGTCCCAGCTCCAGCCTATATCACCACTCCAGTTGATAGTGCCATAACGCTGCTGGCCGGCAAATGCCGAGCGTGTCAATATTGCCACTCTTTTACCTGCATCTGTAGTGCGCTGTCCTTCATACACTGCTTTACTTACAAACAGGGGATAGGTGAGCCGGTAAAAATAACCGGGACCGAAATAGGTTTGCTTGCCGGCCAGTGCATCGTTTTCAGGCTCCGTGGCGTCCATCCACCAACTGTCCACTCCCTTGCTGAATAGGTTACTGTTAAGGGCATTCCAATGTGTTTTTCCTGCTAAAGGGTTGTAAATGTCTATCCAGGGTGAATTGGGTATATACAGGTTTTGTGTGATATAGGGTTTAGCCACTTCCGATTTTTTGTCAAGGTTTTCCCATACGGAAACGGAAAGTCTTGCATGATGCTCGTGGAGCTGCTGTATAAATTTCTCCGGCTCGGGATAGTTCGCTTCGTCAAATTTAGGTACCCCCCAGCCGTATTTACCCCAATATTGCCAGTCTTGTACAATCACATCCATGGGTAAACGTTTTTTACGAAATTCTTTTACTGTCTCAACAAGGTGTTGCCCGGAGGTATAACGTTCCCGGCATTGCCAGAAACCATAGGCCCATAAAGGCAGCATTGGCACGTTTCCCGAAAGGTTTCTGTAATCTGCAATAACCTCATCAGCGTCTTTACCCACGAATACAATATAATCTAACGACTTTGCATGAGGGGAGCGGAATACAGTAGTGTCGCTCGCCGGTCGCAATGATAAATGGGGAGTGTTGGTAGCCTTACAAACCACCTGTACCGTATGCTCTCCTGCGCTAAGCCTTACCAGCTTGCTGGCAGCAGGAGGCAGCCATAGATTGGATTGGTCTATACAGGTAATGCCGTCAACGATTACCAGGTGGCGGTTATCCATGTCGCCCAGGTCCAGCATAAGAGAATAGTCCCCGGTTTGGCTGATTGAAAATTTGCCTGTGTACGCAGCTTGCTGTTGCGATACGCGTTGGGTACCCGCAGTAGTGGTTACTTCCACCTCGCTCTTATCTGAAGAAGCTGTTTCGCGTTTTTGCAATATAATATCATTATCTGCAGGATTGAAGTAGGTGAGCCCGTATTGATGCCATAAAATACCATATCCTTTGCTGGAGTACAAAAATGGTATGGCTATTTGGGTATTTACCTGGGTGAGTTTACGCGTAATGTTTTTCAGGTTATAGTGCCCGTCCTGGAACTGTCCCAGGCCAAAGAGGTATTCGTCAGGTTGCGTGGCAAAGCCTTGTGTTGCTATATAACAGCCATTGCCTGAAATAGTATCTGCAATAAGTGTTCTGCTGCCTGCGGTTTCACTTAGCAGAACTTTCCCGTTTTTATCACTGAAACTGATAACGCCATTTTTTTTATGAAAGGTGACAAACACGGCATTTGTCTTTAATTGAATGGTGCCGGCTGTCTCGGAACAGGTAAATGCAACGGAAGGCGGTGTTTTTTCAAATACAAACTCATGCGCCTCGCTACGCAAATCCTTCTCCCATTGTACTCTTATCGCTTTATTTGAAACTGGTATTAAGCTTAAGATTCCTTCCGGTAATTGTATCGATACTTTATCTTTTGTTACTGTATGTTTCTGGTATTGTTGACCATATAGTAAAACAGGAACTACACATGCCAGGAATAAAATTTTCTGTTTCATATAGTCATACATATTTAATAAGTTATTGAACAAGGGTAAGTAAGGCGGCAAATCCGCCTCTCCGTAGTAACTTTACCGGAAACGTACTGTTGCTGTCAACAACACTATAACTGGTCTTGAAGTCTTTGTCGTGGTTGCCATCTGCAAGTAAGGTTAACTTGTATTTTTTTCCGCTGGTTAAAAAGCTGAGCGGTATCGTCTTTCTCTTCTCTCGTATCTCTGCATTAATGCCGCCTATATACCAGTTGTTCTCTTTTCTCCTGGCAATAGTGACATCCTTACCAGGATAGCCATCTATAAGCTTGGTTTCGTCCCAGCAGGTTGGTATCTCTTTTAAAAAAGATTTAGGCGCATCCGGTAAGTCATAGTAACCTTCAGGACGGTCTGCCAGGTGCTGTAGCGACGATTCAAATAGTACGCTTAATGCCAGCTCATGACCATACGAGGTAAGATGCGGGAATTGTGAGTTGGTAAAAGTTACAGGGGTATAATCCATAGGGCCTACTACATTGCGCGTAAAGGGCAGAATGGTATTGTGTTCAGGTGCAGTGAACGTAAACTCAGGTCCGTTGTTATACCATTCAGCACCTCTTACCGCTTCGTAAGTCATCAGGTGAGGATAAGTCCTTGACCAGCCACGGGGAACGATACATCCATGGAAATAAACCATTATCTCAAACTGGGCGGCATCTTCCAGTATGTCCAGGTAATACCTGATCATATCCTGCTTTTCACTTTCAAAGAAATCTATCTTTACGCCAGCCACACCCAACTGCCTGAGTTTTGTAAATTCTGCTACACGGTTCTCATGCGTTAGCATCCTGTCTTTAGGTGTGGCAGACACCCACGTATGGTCTCCGCCGGAATTATACCATATAAGAGGCTTTATTCCCTTGGAAAGTGAATACTTTATGGCGTCTTCCAGGTTGCCACCATTGCCCATCGCATCCCACTCCCAGTCAAATAACGTATAAGGCCATTTCATGGCGGCAGCAAGATCTGTAAAATGGCATACGGTCTTGAAATCTTTGGTGCCATGGTTATCCGACCAATAATTCCACGATACCAGCCCTGGTTTAATCCAATCAGTCTTCTGCAGGCTTGATGCCGGTGCTACATCCTCTACCAGTGTAGATGCTACCACATCAGCCAGGCTCCCCATAATGATGACGCGCCAGGGCGATTGCCAGGGCAAACTGATGGTGGGTAATGCTTCTCCCTTGCCTCTTCCGTCTTTAGGATCGGGAAAGGTGACCTTATACTTCGATTTATCGGCTGTATTGCTCAGCTTGGAACCGCAGTAATTACGGTTAACATCCGATTCGTGTAATAAAAACCAGCAGCTACTATCTCCTGTATTGAAAAGTGCAGGATAACACCATTCCTGTTGCTGTACTTTATCGTTGCTCATGGCGGTGTAAAGTCCTTCATTGGCAGGATTCCACTTTTCCATCCAGCGGGTTGTTTCAGGTGAAATGGTAAACGACGTTAGCTCGTCATTTACCGTATAGGAACCCTGTTTGCCTGGCAGCGCGTACCTGAATGCAACCCCGTCGTTATATACCCGCAGCAGCAAGTTGAGTCTGCTCTTGCTTTTGTTTTCAAAAGCAAACGCTGCTTCGTTTCCAAGGTTGCTACGTTGTGATTTTTTACCATGTAAGGCTGTGTATTGCTCGCGTATCAATACCGGTTTTGTGGAAGAAACGAAATGCAGCTCTTTTGCATAATCCTGGTTGTTTAGTACCAAGCCCAGGTCAATTCTGGAAATGGCTTCAGTGGTTTTATTATTACTACCTGCATAAGCGATCTTCAGATACCATTCGCCTGTACCCGCATTTTGTAAATTAACCAGTGATACGCTGATCTTTTGATTCGGCGATGATACAGTTAGTTGCTGAGCTTTTGCCCCAAACATCAACAATGTTATTACAACTATGGCTATACTCCGGATGATAGTACTTGCTTTCATGCTGCCGCTTAATTAAATAGATTCGGTTTACTTGTGTTGCTGGTTACTTATTAACAGCCGAGAACTTATAAAGTAAAACGCCATGTGCCGGAACAGAAATAGGAAGTGCTTTACTCGCTGTGTTAATTTGTGCAATGTTCTTTTGACGCCAGAGATCCCTTACTTGCTGATTGCCATTGATGCCCAGCTTAGGAAAATCTTTATAATCAAATTTAACAGGCTCTAGGCCAAAGTTGCAGAACCCTACAGCACGACTGCCGTCTTCCATTTCCTTTACATATATGCGTAAATCACCTATTGTCTGCTTACAGGTAGCTTGTTTGCCCAACGGGTCTTGGTCTACCGCAATTACTTCATCGTTTGTCAACAGGTTCAATGTAAACTCATCCAGTTGCTCCATGTCGCAACCAATAAGCAATGGTGCAGAGAACAGACTCCAAAGGCTGATGTGCAGGTACTGTTCATCGGGCTTCAGCTTGCTGGGATGAGGATTGCCCCAGCCTACTGTACCTACTACAAGCATATCGGGGTCGTTCCAGTTGCCGGGTTTGGCCCATGCCGCTGCCTTGTCTTGTTCAAGTGCTATATTTTTTACACTTGTCCAGGTGTCGGTAATATCGTTCGTAGTACGCCAGCAGCTGCCATCTACTGAATCGCCCCATTTCCATACATCAGACATTCCATATTGGCAAAGGCTGAACACTATATCACGTGGTTGTTGTTTCAGGTATTCTCCCATAAGCTTAAAGGGCTTAACCGCTGTATTCAGTTCGTTTCCCCCTTTATAAGACAAAGAAGATACTTTATAAGGATCGTTGTCTGTCATGCCGTTAATCACCCCGCCATAACTGCACCAGTCATATTTTAGATAATCGAAACCCCATTCCGCATATTTTTCAGCGTCTTGTTTTTCATAGCCGTAACTGCCTGCACAACCGCCACATGTCCACGGGCCGGGACTGGAATAAATACCTATTTTAAGGCCGGCATTGTGTACATAATCCGCCAACCCTTTCATATCGCCAAACCGTGTATTGGGGACGATATGCCCTGCCTCGTCACGCAATTTGCCACGAAGCGAGGAATCTTTCGAATCGCGGTGATTCTGCCAGAAATCGTCAATGTTGATATAAGTCCATCCATGATTCACAAGCCCGCTTTTTACCATGGCTTCAGTTGCCCGTTTTACCTTATCTGCCGATACTTCACCGGCAAAACAGTTCCAGCTGTTCCAGCCCATAGGAGGCGTTAGTGCAATCTTGTCACCGCAAACGATTTTGAGTTTTTTATCGGCTTTGCCTTTTGCATTCTTCGCGCCAAGTGTAACAAAATAGGTCCCTTTTTTGGATAGTGACCCGGTGATAATACCGGTTTTACTATCTAGTTTTAGCCCGTTAGGTAGCCCGCTTACAGAAAAGCTCATTGGGCGGTCACCAGTTGCCGCGATGCGGAATTGAAAAGGAGAACCAGGCCGTACGCCAAATACAGCGGCGCCATTAATTCTCGGACTTGACGGTGCTTTAGGGGTAAGTATATATGGCGTACTTGCTATAGGATTGTAAGTGGTAAAGCTAGTGGCGCCGGTAGTCTCAAATTTCGCATCAGCCCAATCGGCATGATCATAATAATTGCCATTGCCTCCGTCGGTTACAACCAGTTCCAGCTTTTTGACGCCCGTAAGTACTACGTTACAGGCCTTGGCTGCATCACCCAAACGCATAATACCGCTCGACCACAACTTTTTTCCGTCGCCATATAATTCAAACGCTACAGCAGGATCATGGCCGGTTACCTCATCATCTACACCCACAAATGCTGAAAATGAACTGGCTTTCCCATCCAGTAGCACGGATAACGAACTCACTGCATGCGTGCCAAATCCACGCTGGAAGGTCTTGCCTGCAATGGTAATAGGTTTGCGATCTATAGTTTGATTTTTACCAGGTACACCATAACCCTGTGTGGCAGCGCTGAGATCCAGTTGATCCAGCCATACCGTTTGGGCGGCAGGTTGCTGCGCGCAAATCATGGCAGAAATGATAACTAATCCTGCAAGTACGTTGAGTCTTCGAAGAACTGATTTTTTCATTGCAAACAATTTATCTACGTTTTATAACCTGGAATATATAGCTTCTGTTTTATCTTACCGGGCTTCGAACTTCCACCAGTCGAAATTGAATAAGGTGCCGCCGTTGCCTTTAAAAACGAAATAGATATCATGACGGCCACTTATTTTTTTAATGGAGGTAGATACGTTTTGCCAGTTTTGCGCTCCCCCCGTATTAACTACCTTGCATATGCCCGCAATGGGGCCGCCGACACTATCTAAACGAATCTCAATAACACCGCCTTGTGATTCCGAAGCCACGTTCGCTTGAAATTGTTGTGCCCCTTTTTTGAAGTCGACATTGCGTACTTTAACATAGCCTCCATCGCGAATGTCGGTTACATATCCTACATTATTATCATTGAAGGCTGTTTCTACTCCTTCTGCCCACGCAATGGTTTCCGCTTCCTGGCATATAAACGGATTTATATTGCCAACGCCTTTTGAAATACCAGGTGTAGGTATTACCCTCGCTATGGTGCCATCTGCCTTGATTTGAAGTTCGTCTACGCAAACCGACCGGTTAAAACCGCCGCCGCCGGCCAGCGCCCCATTGTGATAAAACAAGTACGTTTTGCCCTTGTAGTCCACTACGCCAGGATGATTGGTGAAGGCGCCTCCCTTTTTGATTATATCCATTACCGTATCCCGGTAAGTCCAGGGACCGGCAGCTGTTGGGCTGGTGCTATAAGCTAAATGTTCGGGCACACCACCCGCTGGGTAAAAAAGATAGTATAATTTGTTGCGTTTATACAGCCACGGGCCTTCTTCATAAGTGGTAAACCGCTTTTCTGTACTATTAACCGCGCCGCGTATCTTGTTGGCGAAAACTTCCTTTTTATCGGCGGCAATAGGTTGTACGCCAATAGTATTGTCATAAGATAACATATCGGGGTTAAGCTTCACATGCCAAAGCGCTGAATTACCCCAGGTTAACCATGGTTGTTTTGTCTCGTCTACAATAACAGTTGGATTGATATTGCCATCGCTGCAATTTTCCGTGATTAGTGGTTTGCCCAGTACGTCGGTAAATGGCCCGATAGCCTTGTCTCCAACCGCTACGCCAATTACTTTTTTGTGCGTACTTTTATCGATAGCGCTTACATACCAGTAGTATTTATTATCAGTCTCGCTTTTTACGCTATGAGAAGCCAGCCCATCTATCGATGCTGCCCAGGCAAATGTATGGTGTGCATGAAGGATACGTAGTTTGAATGCCTCGTCTGTTAATGGAACCTGTACAATACCTGTTGTTTGATCGTAAGACGTCATGTCTCCATTAAGTTTCACATAATACAGGTGCGGGTTACCCCAATATAGGTAAGCCTGGCCGTCATCATCTATAAACACACTCGGGTCAATATATCCCCAGCCTCCGGTGATAAGTGGCGCTCCCAGGGCGTCTGTAAACGGACCGGTCGCCTTGTCTGATACCGCTACGCCGATAGACATGCCCTTACCTCTGGCATTCACAGGTACATACCAGTAGAATTTGCCGTTACGATGAATACACTGGCCCGCCCAGGCATCCTTATCAGCCCATTTAAATGTTTTAAGTGATAACGGCGAACCATGGTGCGTCCAGTTGACCATGTCGGTGGTGGAATACACATGCCAGTCTTTCATGACAAACCAGGTCGATTTGTCCTCGTCATGGCTGGTGTACAAAAACAATGTGTCCTTGTACACCATTGGAGCAGGATCCGCCGTATAAATAGTTTGGATAATAGGATTTTGTGCATGGCTGCCGGTTATTTTGGCCAGGCATATGAATAGCACAATAAGGCTGGAAAGAGATATTTTCATTGCTTTGATTGTTCTGTTCGGGGGAATCAGCGGCAAAGCATGATGGCAAACATTCTCTGCTGATAACCATTACAAAAATATCCAGGAAGCCCCGTTGGCTAATGGAACATTTGTCAAAATCAATGCAACAGATGTCGAAAATAGCCCTGATCGAACCATTACCGCCCGGCTGTAGATCCAATTATAGCTGTATCTGTTACCATAACCTTTATCATTCGTAAATCTTTCTCCGCTGAGCTGTTTCCATACCATAATTCGTATGTGCCGGGAATCACAGCCACTTCCCGCAAGGCTGTATCGTAAAAAGCAAATGCCTCACGCGGTAGTTGAATATTTGCTTCCATGGAAGCACCCGCACCCAATGTTACCTTTTTAAATCCCCGCAGTGTTTTTAACAACCCGCTCGTATCGCTTTCCTTGCGTATATATACCTGGATTAGTTCTGAGCCGCTGCGCTTGCCCTTGTTGACTACCGGAATGGTTAAGGCTAACGATCGATGGTTATTGCTGGCCCAGGAACCAACACGGGCCTCGCCTATGGAAAAGTGGGTATAACTCATCCCAAACCCAAATGGAAACAGCGCATCCGACATAAAGCGATAGGTCCGGCCTTTCATAGAGTAATCTTCAAAATCCGGCAGTTGAGAAAGACTTCTGTAAAAGGTGATAGGAAGTTTACCAGACGGGTTATAATCGCCGAAAAGTACATCTGCCACGGCTTGTCCACCGGATTCGCCGCCATACCACGCTTGTAAAATAGCATCGCAACTCTCCGTTTCAGGGCCCAGTGCAATAGCTGAACCGGAACAATTGACAAAGATCACTGTTTTGCCTGCCGCTTTTAATGCTCTCAAACAGTTACGCTGTACCTCCGGTAATTCAATATCGGTTCGGTCGCCGCCTTTGAAGCCAGGATAAGATACCGGCATCTCTTCTCCTTCCAGCAGCGTAGACAACCCGCCTGCAAATACCACCGTTTTTACACCTTTTAAACGGTTGATCAATGCACTGAAATCGATGTCCACTTCCTTTCCAAAATCAAATTCGAGGTTAGCCTGCCAGTTATTTAACTGGGCATAGCGGATTTCAATACGATATTGTTTTCCTTTTTCCACGGAATAGGGGATACGGGACGGTAATGTACGCCAGTTGTGATACTTCGCTATGGAAGAATCATTGATAAATAGTTCGAAATAACCCGTAGCGCCGCATTTAAAAACAATATCTTCTGTGCGCAACGCGGTATATACGGCCTCATAGGTAGCCGAAAATGCTTCCAGAGGCACTCCGGATGCAAATTCATGCTGACCCGCAGTCGTAAGTTTGAAGGAATGCGACAATTGTTGGGTGATTAATGGTTTGCCTGCAAAATCACGGTTATTCCAATAGCTGGCTTTAAAACCGGTTTTGCCTGCGGCGACTGACTCGGAGAAATAACTCTGCGTTACTTTGTTTTCTACCAGGTCGCAGGCTTTATCGTATATCACTTTGCCAGCCCCCATTTTGGAGCGAATGCCTTGTAGTATTGTTATGGTTCTTATCGGCGTACCGTTATAGTTGCCCCAGAGCATGGGAGCATTGTCGGCGTTAGGACCTATAACAGCGATCGTGGATGCAGACTTCGATAGTGGCAATACCTCCTGTTTGTTTTGCAGTAAGGTCATCGATTTTTGCGCCATTTGCAGCGCTAACTGCCTGTGTGCTTCATTGTTGACGACAGAAATAGGAATAGCCGCCCACGGAACCAGGGCATCATCGTCCATATCTCCCAGTTCAAAGCGTGCCGCAAGTATACGCATCAGGTGTTTATCCACTTCCGCTACGGTAATAAGTCCCCTGGCTACTGCATCGGGAATATTGGCAAAAGCATATCCTTCCCATACGCATTCTACATCTGTACCGGCCAGTACGCCTTTGGAGGCGGCTTGTACGGCATTGGAAGATACTTTATGGCTGGAATAAAAATCCGTAATAGCGCCGCAATCCGATACTACCAGGTAGGGAAATTTCCATTGCTCCCGCAGAATGGTTTGTAGTAAACGGCTGTTGCCGCAACAGGGCTCATCATCCAGGCGCTGATAGGCGCACATCACCTGTCGCACTTCTGCTTCCTGTACCAGCGATTTAAAAGCCGGCAGGTACGTGTCCCACAGATCCCGCGGCGATACATTGTTCAGGTTCAGTTCATGGCGGCTCCATTCAGGACCGGAATGCACGGCAAAATGCTTCGCGCACGCAAGCAGCTTCCTGTATTTGGCATCGGCAGGCCCTTGCAAACCCTTTACTACTGCTACGCCCATACGGGAAGTCAGGTAAGGATCTTCTCCATAAGTTTCCTGGCCGCGACCCCATCGGGGGTCGCGGAAGATATTGATGTTAGGTGTCCATACCGAAAGACCCAGGAAACGCTTGCTCGTCTTGCCATTGCGAAGCGCATGATGATATTTAGCCCTTGTTTCATCCGAAGCAGCATCGAAAATTTGATACACCAGCGAATCGTCGAACGAAGCGGCCATGCCTATAGGTTCGGGAAACACCGTAACGCTGTCGTTATTTGCCAGCCCGTGCAACGCTTCACTCCACCAACTGAATCGTTTGATCCCCAACCGGGGAATGGCATCCGATTCATCCATCATCAGTATTGCTTTTTCCTCAAGTGTAAGCCTGGGAATGAGATCTGCTGCTCTCTCGTTGGGCTTTAATGCCGGGTTCTGATAACGATATTGCTGCCCTGTTGCTGCAATAGACAATAATAAAAATCCTGCCCAGCCATATTGCATCCATTTCATGCTGCGTTCTTTCATGCCTTTCTGTTTGTCTGTAATTACTAATTACCGGTTCATATCATTTCCTTTCAGTTTCTTATTATTATCCAGTTCTGCTTGCGGAAAAGGATAATAAGTGGCTTTAGGCTGCCAGCCCAGTGCTTTTAAGGGTTCTAGCCATTTGGCATCGGCCATGCCCCATCTCAGCAAATCGAAATAGCGGAGATACTCTCCGCAGAACTCTACAAACCGCTCATGCTGTATGATGTTCTTTATATTATTCAGTCGTACGCCGTTGATTGTGGTATCTTTTGCCAGCAAACCGTTAACATCGGGTATGGTGCCGGGAGAATGCTGATACCACAGGTGTGGCTGCTCTGTAGGTACAACATTGTTCGCTCTTGCCCGAACCATATTGATGTAGGTCTTGGCTCCTTCTATATCACCTCCTTCGTTCAGGCATTCTGCATACATAAGTAGTACATCGGCATAACGAAGTAATCTGTCATTGATACCATCATCGATATCAGCTACCTGCACGTCAGGACAATATTTCCGCGTGCCATAAAAATCTTTATTGGTAGCAAGATGGGCCATCCAGTAGTCGTAATCTGTTACCTTACCGTCTATTTGCGTGTAGTAAGCGCCTTTGTCGCACCAGAGTGTCATATATTTACGCGGATCGCCCGGTTCAAATTCAGTATAGGTCTTTTTATTGGGTGCCAGGTTCCACCAGGCACCGCCGGTGCCGTCAAACATGCCTATTTCCTGCCATCTCCAGGAACACGACATATCATCGCCCAACCATCCGGGACCATTGAACATTTGTACTTCAAATACCGACTCGGCATTGTTCTCCGTCGCTTCAAGGGAGTTGTCTCGGAAATTAGCGACCAGTTGGTATTCCTTACTATCGATAACATTCTTTAATTGTTCTTTTGCCTTATCGAATTCTGCAGGTTTTCCTGCTTCAAGAAGGGGACGGTACAGGTATGCTTTCGCGAGGTACGACTGTGCAGCGCCTTTAGTGGCACGGCCTTTAAAAGTACTGTTGGCATACATCGCACTTCTTAATGGCAGCAGCTTGGCGGCTTCCTGGAAATCGTTGATGATCCGTGCATATATCTGGCCTGGTGTTGAATTGGTAGGGTAATAGTCGGCATCGCTTGCCGCCGGCTTTTCTATCAGCGGTACTGTTTCTCCAAATAACAGGCAAAGATGCATATAATGCAGCCCTCTGAGAAAATGAGCTTCACCCAGTAATCTGTCTTTTACAGCCGCGTCAATAGTGCCTTTGTAATTCTCTATACCCTGTAAAGCCATATTGGCCGCAAATACGCCGTTCCAGAAATCCTTCCAGGTATTCAGCGCCATGCCGTCGCTCGAAGGGGTATTGTAGGTATCCTGGTACATAGGTTCCCATTTGAATGTATGGGTAAAATCATCACCCGGCGCCAGTAACTCGTAATACAGCGATCTGGCATAACCTCCCTGCACCTTACCTATGATGGCTTGATAAGCCGGGATCACAGCCGCTTCCAGTTCTGCTACGTTTTTATAATAGGTGCCTATCGATACCTCCTGTGGATTCGTAAGATCCATATTAGGCTTACAACCACTCAGGAAGGATAGGACAGTGAAAATAACAGCGATTATTGTCGTATATCTTTTCATATGGATTCGCTTTAATTGATGGTTCTCTAAAAGGTAAACATGGCCCCGATAAAGTATTCTTTGGCATTGGGGAAAGTAATGCCCCAGGGAAGTTGAGCATCGATACCCCTGTTAAGGTTATAACGTCCGTTGTTGAGACTATTGTCTGAAGCTACTTCCGGATCATAACCCGTGTACTTCGTAAACGTCAGCAGGTTTTTAGCCCCCACGTAAAAGCGCAGGTTATCTATCTTCAGCCTGCTGAGTGTTGATTTGGGTAAAGTATAGCCAATATTCAGTACTTTCAGACGCAGGTAAGAACCGCTTTCAACAAATCGCCTGGAAGCCCGCAGGTTCTGGTTGGGATCTCCTAATACAGCCCTTGGCATATCTGTGTTTACATTACGGGGATACACGGTTGTTACACCGGATATCGGGTTCTTGAATACCAGTTCTTCTGCACGGTAACGATCAAGAGTGGTGGTGAAATTGTTATAGTAATGATACATGCCTTCACCCCAGTATTTGCTGTTGTTATAAATGTCATTACCATAACTGCCCTGCCAGATCATCGAAAAGTCAAATGTGCCGAATCCTGTCTGGTAACTGGCGTCTGTACTGAATCCATAACTGAATTTGGGGATAGGGTTACCGATAAAACCTTTGTCCGCGGCATTCAGTGCGCCGTCTCCTGTAACATCCTTGAAACGTACATCGCCTAACTCCGCCTTAGGGGCAAATGCTTTATCTGCATCCAATTGTGCTTTAGTCGTATAAAGCCCGTCTGTTTGATAACCCCAGAACTGGCCTATTGAATACCCTACGGCAGTACGGGTTACATTTTCTCCTCCTGGACTAACACCACCTGCCAGGATTTCATTACCGTTACCCAGGCTTAAAACTCTGTTTTTTACAATAGAAATATTGCCGGATATAGCATATGTCAGCTTATTGCGCGATTGACGGAAGGTTGTCGCAATTTCAACGCCTTTGTTACTGATGCTGCCTGCATTTAAAGTCGGGAAATTATCGATATAACCCGCTGCATACGAGATCGGCACGTTCACCAGCATATCCTGTGTCTTCTTATTAAAATAATCTACTGTAATAGTGAGTTGATTACTGAACAACGACAGGTCCATGCCCAGATCAGTAGAATATTGGCTTTCCCATTTAACATTAGGGTTAGCGGGGGTAGTGGGTAATGCACCTGTTACTTTTACATTATTCAGGTAATACCACACGTGGTCGAAACTCACCGTACTCTGGTATTGATAAGGACTGATATCTGAATTGCCTAATAAGCCATAGCTGCCGCGCAGTTTTAAATCACTGATAAACGGAACGCTGCGCATAAACTTTTCCTGTCCTATCCGCCATGCAGCAGAAAAAGAAGGAAAGTTGCCATAACGATGATTGCTGCTGAAATTGGCAGAACCGTCACGACGAAAATTAGCTGTGAGCATATACTTGCTGTCATAGCTATAGTTGATGCGGCCCAGTAAGGAATAGATAGCTGTTTGACCGATGCCTGACCCCACTATTTTAGAGCCGGCATCTTGTGTTAATCCCAATATCAATAGATCAGGACTTGGCAGCGCACGGGCGCCCGCATTTAATGCTTTGTATCTCGAATGCTCTGAAGTGATACCCGCTAATGCACTGAAATTATGTTTGCCGATTATTTTGTCATACGTAATTGTATTTTCATACAGGTACCTGTTGTTCTGACTATTTGAAATGGTTAATTCATCTGGGGTATGATTCTGGTATTGACCAACGGAATAGGCAGAAATATAGTTCTGCGTTCTGCCGCGGGAGAAATCCAGCCCCATATTGAATTTGTAGCGAAGGCCCGGTATAAATTCATAAATAGCCCAGAAATTGCCGTTGGCAGAAAAATTGTCGGTGTTGTTGTCATTCAGGTAAGCATTGGCTAATGCACTGGCTACATCGGTGCCATTACCCGCACCCGCGAATCCGGTAGTACTGTTGGGATCATAAATAGGTAGGGTAGAAGACCAGCGCTGTGCATCTATGAGGTTTTTATTGCTCCAGTCACGCGTGTTGTAGTTGATCAATACTGTTTCTCCTATTTTTAATTTGCCTTTCGTCAGGTCCGAAATGAACTGGATGCCGTAGTTCTTGTAATGGTCCTTTATGATAACAGGTTTATCTTCAGCATACGTGGCGTTTACACGAAATCTTGCAGATTCCGAACCGCCACTTAGACTTAGGTTGTGCTTCTGATAACTGCCTGTGCGTAGCAGCGCATCCACCATGTTGTAACCCTGGCCTATCTCTGCTGGTTTGGAAAGGGCAGGCAGATAGTCTGTTCTGGCAGGGTTCTGATTATACATTTCCTCGTTGATCAGCTCTGCCAGTTGCTGCCCGTTAAGTAAAGGAACACTACGTGTTATCTTCTTGATCGCAGTTAACCCGTTGTAGTCGAATTTAACGGCGCCTGAAGTACCTCTCTTGGTAGTGATAAGAATAACACCATTAGCTCCCCTTGCACCATAAATAGCGCACGACGCCGCATCTTTTAAGATTTGCAGGCTGGCAATGTTGTTTTCATCAGGTATGGCTCCACCGATCATGCCGTCTACAACATACAAAGGATCGGTATTGTTGATAGAACCAACTCCTCGGATTCTGATCTTATCACCTGTGATCTGAACACCTGGTACTGCACTCTGCAATATGGCCTGAAATCCCCCCGGCGTTTTTACTAGTTCTTTAGGAGCTACTGTCGCAATGGAGGACGAAAGATCTACTTTTTTCTGCGTTCCGTAACCTATTACGATAATGTCTGCCAGATCCCCCGATACAGCAGTCATTACTACGTCTATCTGCTGTTTGCCATTGATCGCTATTTCTACGGGTTTCATGCCCACATAAGAAATGACAAGTGTGCCGTTGAGCGCTTCCACGTCGATCTGAAATCTTCCGTCTTTATCAGTAGCAACCTGTTTGCTTGAATTTTTTAATTGTACCGTAGCACCTTCCAGTGGCTCCCCCTTACTGTTGCTTACCTTGCCCCGCAGCGGCACAGGTTGCATGGCTAGCAGGAACGCTTCGGCAGCTTGCGTGCTACTAAAAATAACAACCAGTTCATCAGAAAGAAAACGATAGGTAAGTCCCGTGTTGCGGAATAACTTGTCCAGCACTTCCTTTACAGGTGTGTTGGTAACATTGATAGATACCTTTTCGTTCTTGGAAAACATTTCGTCTTTGTAAACAAACCGGTAGCTGGATTGCTCCCGGATAGCATTAATGACTTGTACAAGTTCAGCATTGGTGAATTTCAACGTTACGTTTTGCTGACTGTACCTGGCGAAGGAGGGCAATATAACAGCCAGTAGCCCAATCATCAATAACCCCAGTTTCAGAAAATGGGTTGATTTTTTCATAGCAATCGTTTTTGATAAAAAATAATAGAAGTAATATGGCGTTTAAAAAATGGAACTATCGTTTGTAGAGTATAACTGAATCTTTTTGGATTTTATAAGTGAAATTTCCGGTAAGCTGAAGTGCTTCCAATACCTGCTCCAGGGTCTCGTCCTTAAAATCCCCCGTATAAGTGCCTTGCTTTAACTGTGCATCATCTATTATAATATGTATATTAAACCAGTGTTCCAGTCGCGATATGGCGCCTTCAAGGCTCTCGCCGCGGAAGGATAGACCAGGACGTGTCCATTGCTGCGCTATAGACCCTGTATCGGATGGATCAGCCTCTATCCTGTCGATCCAGTATAAAGACGGCGTGCTGCCGTGCTTACCCGGACCAGTAGAACTCCTGTTGGCTACTACTAGTTTGTTGCCGGGAATCAGCCTGATTTTGCTTTCTGGATTTACTTTTAAGGATACCTCTACTGCACCACTCACCAGCACTGTCTCTGCGGTTTTCTCATTACCATAACTTCTTACGTTAAAGGAAGTGCCCAGTACCTTTATCTTCATGTTGCTGGTATGTATGATCATGGGTCTTGCTGCATCTTTCTTTACGTCAAAAAATGCCTCCCCTGTAAGCCAGGCTACACGTTCCCCTTTACGGAAATCTGCATTGTAGGTAAGTTTACTGTCTGCGTTTAGCCATACATTGGTGCCATCTGGCAACTGTATCTGTCTTTTGGAACCATGTGAGGCGAGAACTGTTTCATATTGCTGCGGTTCTTGTATAGTCTTCAGGTGGTTATTCCTGTTATAAATAAAGAAGGCACATGCAGCAGCAGCGCTTCCTGCTATCATCCATCCAGCCAAACGCATCGGTAGGGTCCGGTTCTTTTTTCTGGAAGATGTAGGCGCTGGTACACGGCCTGCTAACCGTTCAAGATGTCTGCTGAATGCCGTATCTGCATCCGGAATCGATGAAACAGGTGATTGGAAATGATAAGTTTGACGGATGCGAACCAATTCCGCTTCCATTTCCGGGTATTGTATCAATATTTCATTTAGCTCCTGTTGTTCTGCTTCTGTAGCCTGGTTGTCCAGGACCAGCATGGCAAGTAGCTGCAATCTTTCTTGAAGCAAGTTCATACATACAAGACACAAAAAGCAGGACAGGAATACCAAAGAGAAATAAAAAAAAGATAATTTAATTTTTGTCCCTGAAAATAGGCGACGTTAATTGTAAGGCGGGCAGGGAGTTAAGTAGTTTTTTAATACCGATGGATATCTGGTTTCGCACGGTGGGAAGCGATAATTCCAGTACATCCGCTGTTTCCTGGTAGGAGAGTCCTTCTATTTTTACCAGTTGAAAAATAATACGGCACTGCGGAGGAAGGCTGTTGATAGCCTGGTTGATACGCCGTACCGATTCTCCCGATATGAAAATATCTTCAGGATGCCGCCAGGTAATACTGGCATCGAACGCAAAACTATCGATGGTGTATTCAACCTGCTTATCGCTCCGGGTGACCTGGTTGATAGAGTAGTTTTTGGTTAATGTAAACAGGTAAGCCTTCAGGTTTTCTATTTTATGAAGCTGGGATGCCATTTCCCAAACCTTGATAAATGTGTCGGACACAACTTCCTCCGCAGCCTGGTAATTCTTTGTAAATGAATAACTAAAACGGAAAAGAGAGGGAAATAATAGTTTATATAAAGACTCGTAAGCCTTCATGTCATTATGATAAGCAATTCGTTCTTGTAGTTCCTTAATATAGGTAAGAGTATTCATCAGGCCGCATGTGAAACTAAAGATAGGGTATTTTTTGAAATCGATTGCATAATGATTATTTGGGTAAGGAAAGAGAGTTTGGTTTATTGTTTTATTTTAAAAATATTGACAATTAACTGCTTGTGAATTTGTTGTTAGCGGGAAATAACAGATTTTACTTCTTTTCTTACCGTTGACCACAAATGCTTATTCTGCGTAGGCAATACGCATAAAATTTGTTCATATTAAAATGGAGCTGCGAAAAGCCGTTTCTGTCCATCTACGAAAAAGTACGCTTTAAATACGGACGATGAGTATACAATGAGTATGCACAAGAGCTACTTTAAGCGAACACAGCCCCTTCATACCGCCTCACAAGTTTTTCAACTTGACGAGGAACTGCCGGCAGGAATAATCGATTGTAATATTTGGTTGAAACATCATCGGGAAAAGATAATAAAGTATTAATTCTTAAAGGCTTTGCCTGCTAGCTTTACACAATCAATCTTATTGTAATCATTCATTTAATACTCCTGCTATGTTATCAAGGCATTTGGGGATAACTGCGTTGTTGGTTCTTAACCTGTCTGGTCTCTTTTATTCCTGTAAAAAGGATAGTACCGCTTCTACAGAGGGAGAATCCACTAATGGCAGTGTTGTTACAGTAAAAGCGGCAGGCATACTGAATGGCGTAAATCTGCAGCCCTCTTATTACAATAACGGGAATCCTGTTATCGACTGGGCCCTTATGAAACAACAGACCAAAATTAAAACCGTTCGTATTGAAATCGAACCGGGGTTCGAAACCCAGGCAAAGAACTGGATTTCCGGTGCAGTTAGTAATGGCTTTGCCGTAATTGCTACTTATCACAAGTACACAGTATTGGGATCGGATAACGTTAGTGATTTGAATGCCGCTGCCAACTGGTGGCTGGCTAATTATGCGCAGTTGTCAAAAGCAGGTGCCTTTACTATAAACCTGATAAATGAATGGGGAAGTCATAATCTCTCAGCCAATGCTTATGCCAGTGCTTATAACACAGCTATAGAAACTGTAAGAAAAGTGTATTCCGGAAAGATCATTATAGATATTCCGGGGTGGGGACAGGAAACCGCCGTAGCGGCAGCGGCGGCTAAGGGATATAATGGAGGGATCAAAATAAAGGATACCAACTACATTCTTTCTGCTCATATCTATCCTGGAGCCTGGAATCAGGCTAAAAACAGGTATGTAAATACTTCCGATATAGACGACTTGATTAGCGCAGGCGTACCCTGCATGATCGGAGAATTTGGCAACGCAGGCGGTAGCGGCGCCAACTGGTCTGCAATTGTTGACTACGCTAAAACAAAAGGGCTGGCGGTTTTAGGCTGGTGTTGGAATGGGGATGGAAATGATATGAATATGGTGGCGCCCTCCTGGGCTACTAATGCTACCGCAACTGCTTTTAGCCTTAATAACTACTTTAACGTCGTGTATGATAAGCTGTAAGGCCGGCAGTAATAATTAGTAAAAAATGGCACAAATGTTTAAATAAACACCTGTGCCATTTTTTAAAGAACTGCTATTGTTTAATAACTGGCAGCGAAACATGTATGCCGCTGTTATTGAAAACATTGATGAAATACATACCCGGAGGTAGTTTTGATACATTTACCTGTTCTGCATTGCCTTTAATGCGTCTTATTTCCACGCGTTTGCCCGTGGCGTCACATAATGTTAGTTGATCTCCTGCTTTCCAGCGGCTGTCTAAGCGTACGGTTACATGGTGTACGGCAGGGTTGGGAAATATTTCAATACCTGCCGTTTTAGCCGTCAGCTTCTGTGCCTTGTCGTCATTGCTGGTAACCGATGTTGCCATAACGGTACTGAGCCCGCTGGTACACGCTGCTGCCGTACCGCCCACTACTTCCATATAATCTACATTGGGTAAGCCGCTGGTGCCGGTAGCTTCCAGTCTTATATCCCTGATACCAGATGTAAAGCTGGTATATACAGTAACCGTACTCCAGTTGGTCCATGAGCCGGTAGAAGGAAAGCTGACATTGGCGGCTACAACAGTGCCGTTTATCAGTAGGTTGGCTGCCCGGGTATCGATAGAGGCATACCGGAAGGTAAATGATTTAGTGCCGGTTGAGGCGAAATTTACTTTCCAGTTGATACCGTTACCGGCAGCGTTATCGGTATTCGCAAAACCCGCGCCGGTATAACCTCCGTTATTACTGTCTACAGTGCCGTTAACGCTGCAGAAACCTGTTGTGTTTTCCTGTATGATATTGCCGCCGCTGCTTATCGGCACTATCTCTATGTTATCAAAATACACCCCGTTGGAAGCTGCTCCGCTCGCACGAAACTCAATAACGTTGTTGCCTGCATTTAGTGTAATATTTTGTGTTTGCACAGCCCAGGCGCTGTTGCTGTCTGTTTGATTGAAAACAGGAGTAGCTACCAGGCTGCCGTTGACATAAATACCTATGGTGTTTACATTGCCTCCGGTTAAAGAATAACGGGTGCGCAATTGGTAACTGCCGGCATATTGAAGGCTAACGGTATCACGTATACTGGCTGCCGCATTGGTGCCAAAACGCAGATAACCCTGCCCTGTATAGCTGCGTACGGTGCCGCTGGCGCCATTGGCTGTATTGCCGTTGATGCTTCTATAGTCAAAATGTTCCGCTTCATGTTGTAGCGGTCCTGCATAAATGGGCGGCTGTGTAGGAGTAACTAATGTGGCAGTTGTATAGGAGGTTAGCCTGCCCGTGGCGGTACCCGCACAGTTAATGGTAATATCCAATGGCCCGTTGTGTTGTACCGTTAAGGTAAACACGCCACCCGACCAACTGCCTGATACAGCGCTTGCCTGGTGGCTGCCTCTGTCCGTATACGACCACGTAGGTTGTGTACTGGCACCATTGATACGGATGATATCCGTTTTTAAGCCGGTATTGATGACATTATCGTAATTGTTGAGATAAATATTCAGCCTGTTGGAGTACTCTTTAATAACACCTGCGGAATACTGGGCATAACTCAGCTCCATGGAGCTACAAGTGTTGTATTTAAAGGGGATGGAGGCTGTGGCCGTTTGATTTGTTTTAAACGGGTTGTACGTAACCCAGCCATTCTCATGCCGTCCGGCATACAAGGTGCCGGTATATTCAGAAGGAAACAAGGTGTTCATCTCGTTTACCTTGGCGGTAATATTCGGCCAGCGGCTGGCATAGGCCGATTTGTTGATCTTCACCTGGAAAGAATTAGCATCCGTATCGTCAAGCTGGTAGGCGATGGGAATAGACGGGTACCGGCCTGTTTTCTTGAAAAAGCTTTTGTTGAGTTCATAGTTGCCGTCAGTATCCATGCGGTACAATCCTTCAAACAGCGTCTGCGGTGTACTGTATTGATCCTGGTTGCTGCCGCTGCTTACATCATTTACGATGATCACCTTGGTACGGTCGATCACTTCCCTGCGGGTGGGAATGCGTACATGACCATCCAGTATTTTCCGGAACAGGTCCAGGTTCACATTATAAAGCTGCGGGTAAAATTCCCAGCGCCGCGTGGTAAACCCGTCAGGCGTTGCCGCGGTATTTAGTTCGCGCGACTGTTGTGTCATAATTAATTCCGTGCCGTCAATCACTGTCTGCCCTGTAAGCATAATATGCTCCAGGTGAGGGGCTACGCCGGTCGCTGGTGTAAAATTCGCATGGGTGCCGGTAGAATCTGTCCAGCCGGTTTCATCATAACGGATACCATATTGTCCTGCATAACCCGACATATACGCACCCATACACGTGCTTTCCATATCGTGCTGGTAGGTCTGTTGCGTGTACTTCTCACAAAGAATATAATTCTCTGTATAGTTACGGCAGGCCGCCGCAAATGCTGCATTTCTTTTGAGCATACCAATAGGATTGATGTTGGGATTCCACTGGTTCGGACACCAGCTTACTACCAGGTAGCCGCCATAACGGTTACTCAGCTGCAGCAGGTTGGCAAACAAGTTAATACGGTCGGCCCAGGGCGGCGAGAGCGGATCGTAGCTGCTGGAACTGGGAGGTTGCAAACTGCCGTCAAATCCCCAGAACTGCTCGGCATAGCTGAAGCCAATGAAGTTCGGGTAGTCGCGGTAAAACTCCTCATAAACGGTGAGGTCCGATTGCGAAAAGTGTTGAAAACCACCGCTGGACTGCTGTATCATTGCCCATACGCGGTTCTCTGCACATACTCTTAACCACGATTTCGCTATTTCATAACCATACTCTGCCTGTAACCATTTGCTGGTAAGCCGGTCGTGATTAATAGAAATAGAAATATTGAAAACGACGTAAGGGCGAATATCAGCAGGAACCATATTGATGATCTTCTGCGGATCTGCCTGGTTCCAGGAATCAATGTGTATCAGCCACATCGGTTGTGAAGGTGATATAGGCCGGCGTAGTGGGGCCGACTGCGCATGTAATGCAAATGGTGCAAACAATAGTAGGGCTATGAGCCAGGCAAAACGATGCCTGCTCTTTAGCAAGAGTGTAGATTTCATTGTTAAGCTTTAGCGTTAGTAATTATTGGATATTCGTAAAGTGTTTACTTTTTAAGAAAGGACTGGCTGGCTCGCTGCTGCCGTTTATTGGATACTTGTACATAATAAACGCCTGTCGATAAAGAGGCTACATTCAACTCCTCCTGGTTTCCCTTTAACACACGGCGTTGAAGTGTTTTTCCTTGTGCATTAAAGAGTAGAAGCTGATCCCCTGGCTTCCAGTACTTACCAACCTTCACAATAATATAACTGGAAGCAGGGTTAGGGTATACTGAAATCTGCTGTTCTGCTGGCGTAACGTCCGATACATGCAGGTTCTTGCTTCCCGTACTGTCTGCCGCTACAGCAAGAATATTGGATGTACATGTAGCACCCGTACCTTCAGTTACTTCCAGCCGGTCAATATTGGGTAAACCACTGCCACCGGTAGCTTCCAGCCTTACACTCGAAACTCCCGCACTTACAGAAGCAGGAACCGATATGGTAGTCCAGTTACTCCAGGAGCTGGTAGCAGGAAAATTGATATTCGCTGCCACGGTTACACCGTTGATCAACAGCTTCGCCGGCCGGTTGTCGATAGCAGCATATCGGAAAGCAAAGGTCTGCGTGCCGGCATTGGGAAAGTTTACACTCCATCTTATACCATTACCAGCTGCATTATTGGTGTTCGCAAAACCGCTGCCTGTATAACCCGGGTAATTAGTATCGATAGTGCCGTCTACATTGCAGAACCCAACGCTGTTCTCCTCTATAACAGCGCCGAGAGAAAACCTTTTAACAAAATTCCATATCTCCTGGCTGGTGTTTACGCCGTTTACTGAATCCATGGAATACCAGTGCCCTTTACCAGCCAGTGTAATGAGTACTACTTCCGATTGCGCTAAACCAGGTCCCCAGTATCTTTTGGTGGCTACAGAATTGGGCTTGCTGGATGGGTAGGGTTGGGTGATCTGTGGAGTGGTGGGACATTGGTTCCTGTTGATCCAGCCATTGAGGTAAGTTCCCAGGTTATTATATGTGACCACATCATCGGCATCCCCATGTACATGAATGATGGGTACTGGACGGGAACTATTATAATTAGAGCCCCACAAAGGATAACCGGATACTGGTGCGAAAGCAGCAATCTTATTCGCTATTTGCGTTGCTGCATGATAAGTCATCATGCCCCCCATAGAAAAGCCGGAGAGATATACCCGGTTACGGTTAATAGCATAGCGCCGGTACATAGTGTCTATTATGGCAGTAATAAAATTGATATCAGAAGTGCCGCTGATATCCCATTGTTTATTAATACCACTGGGAAATACCACTGCAAACTTCGCCGTATCGGCGATAGGCTCCCATTTAGACGCATTTTGCTGGTAATCGGCGCCCTGCCCCGAACCATGCATCGAAATAATCAAAGGTTGGTTCGCCGGCAGATTCGTTGGTACATACACGATCATGCTCCGGGTGGTGGATCCTACGGGTATGGTAACCTGTGCGGTGGTTTTACAGAAAAGCAGGCATAGAACGGCTAACGCCGCTAAGCTTTGGAAGTACATGTGTTTCATTGGATTTTATTGTGGTGTTGAAGATTTGTGCGTTATGGCATGTGTTTTTCCGATGTAAATAAATTAGTGGCAATCGATAGGCTGAAATTACCTCGGCAATGGAATGGGATATGGGACAGATGTATTATTTACTGGTACAAATGTTTAAAAAGACGCCTTCTGTAGCTTTTGGAGCGCCCCGGGCTAATCTATGGCTTTCCTATGCCCGCAATACAAAAAAGCAGTAGTAAGAACTCCCGGTTCTTCAGAAGGTCGGCCTTTAAAAAGGCCAGTGCTTGTGTCATATGACTGTTTACCGTGGCTACCGATATATTCATAATCCGGCTTACTTCTTCATAACTCTTGCCTTCCAGCTTGCAAAGACAGAAAACAAGTTTTCGTTGCGGAGTAAGCCTTTCAATAGCACGGTACAGGAGTTGATGGGTCTCTTTGTTCTCCAGTAACTGGTCTATGTTCAAATAGTGCCCGGGATGTCGCAGAAGTAACGTCTCCATTAGCCTATTGTCGGATGCTGCCTTTCTGAAGTAGTTGTAAATAATATGCTGGGCAATGGTAAAAAGATAAGATTGAAATGATTTTTCGGGGTTAACCTGTTCTCGGCTGTTCCATAATCTTATGAATACCTCCTGTAAAAGCTCGTCTGCAACATTTTTGTTTTTTACCAGGCGAAGCGTTCTCATATATAACGGCTTGCTATAGGCCTTGTAAAGCGCATTGAAAGCAGGCTCGTGACCCCGTTGCAGTTGCAAAAGCAACTCTTTTTGATATATACTGTCTAAAATCTCCAAACCGGGTACTAAAAAACAAACTTAGTTTTTTTTTTATTCGGACTCATTGTTTTTTCCGTCTTACGTGTATTACTAATAAAAAACATGGATCCCGCTTTGCATAGAATTTTTATCAGATATATAAATGACGGCTGCGACGAAGCGGAAGTGAAGCTGTTGCTTGACTATTTTAAGTTGGATGAAAACGAAGACCTGCTCAAAAAATATATTCTTGAAGAATTGGAGCAGGGAGAATGGGATGGAGATTTACCGGTCGATCTGGACAATCATTTACATGCTGTTTATGCCCAGGTAAGTACTCATATAAAGCCGGTATCGAAGCCATTCGTGAAAAAACTTTATTTCCGGCTTGCTGCAGCAGCGATTATCATACTGGCGCTCGTTTCGGTATATCTGTTTACGGCACAACCGGCTAAAAACAATGAAACGGCCAATAGGGCTGCCAGTATTCTCCCCGGCCGGAACCAGGCGGTACTGACAATGGCAGATGGCAGAACAATAGCCTTGAATGATGCCATTAACGGGCAATTGGCTTCGGAAAACGGCATTACTGTAAAAAAGACGGCTGATGGTCAGATTATCTATGAAACGGCGGCTGATAATACCGCTACAGGTAAAACAACCTATAATACCATCCAAACGCCGGCCGGCGGCCAGTGGCAGGTGGTCTTGCCCGATCGTACACATGTATGGCTGAACGCTTCTTCTTCTATATCATATCCCGTTTCCTTCGTGGGCAAAGAACGACTGGTAAAGCTCAGTGGTGAGGCTTATTTTGAAGTAAGCAGTAATAAAACTTTACCGTTTGTTGTAGAAAGCGGCAACCAACTGGTGGAAGTATTGGGAACCTCCTTTAATATCATGGCCTATAGTAATGAACAACAAATCACTACTACGCTCTTCAACGGTGCTGTGAATGTGAAGGCAGCCGGTAAAAAACAGCAGCTGGCGCCGGGAGAACAGGTGTTGAATAAACTGAATGGAATAGAGCTGGTCAAAGGAGCAGACCTCGAAGAAGTGATCGCATGGAAAAATGGCTACTTCAAATTTAATAGTGGTATCGAAGAAATTATGAATAAGATAGCGCGTTGGTATAACGTCCGTATTATTTATGAGAATAAACCAGATCCGTCTCAAAAGTTCGAAGGCGAAATATCAAGATGGAGAAATTTAAATGAGATCCTCCATATTATGGAGTACACAGGAAAAGTACACTTCAAAGTACAGGAAAATACAATTATTGTTAACAAATAAAAGCAGGCATAAAAAAGCCGGCTGTATTGGAACTACAGCCAGCAAAATCCGGATTACATTGATAAAAAGCGACTAACTACTATCAACTTAAAACCAGACTAACAAATGTATCTAAAAATTACCAGGAAAGCTGGTATGCGGGCAGCGCATGCCAGAAAACTTCTGCTTATTATGAAAATGAGCGCTATTTTATTAACGGTGGTCTCCCTCCAGGTGAGTGCCCGTTCTATGAGCCAGTCCATTACGCTCAATGTGAAGAATGAGTCACTGGCTGTTATTATCAGGGAAATAAGAACGCAGTCCGGCTTCGATTTCTTTTTTGATAAGGATTTGCTCAGAAACGCAAGACCCGTTACGCTGAACGTAAAAAACGCAACCATTCAGGATGTCCTCGACCGTTGTCTGGCCCAGTCCGCCATCGCCTATCGCATAGAAAACAAAGTGGTAATGCTGAAGGAAAAACCGCAGACTGTGAACTACAGCGATTTCGTGCAAATGCCGCAGGAAATCCGCGGCCGCGTAACCGACTCTACCGGTTCTCCATTGGCGGGTGCTGCGATACAATTGAAATCAGGGCTGAAAACTGTTTATACCAATAACGACGGCGAATTCGTACTTCCGGCAGCAGAACCCGGGTCCGTTATAATAATCTCCTATATTGGGTTCGTTGCACAGGAGCTTGCTGTGCCAGCGGGCAGTGCGGCAATGCGTATTGTTTTGAAAGCCGATGTCAACAAGCTTTCTGAAATTGCAGTAGTCTCTAACGGTTATCAAACCCTACCAAGAGAAAGAAGTACTGGCTCTTTCGGAAAGCCCGATATGGAAGTAGTTGCCAACCGTTCCTTTAGCATGAATATTATTCAACGGCTCGACGGCCTTGTGCCAGGTATCGTTATCAACAATAGCCCGAATGCAACACAAAACCCTGTTTTAATACGTGGCCTTTCTACAGTAGGCAGGGAAACAGTACCCGGATGGGGTATCTTTGAAGGTACAAACAGGAATCCTTTATATGTTGTCGATGGCATTCCCGTCACAGATGTAGGTGTTGTGAATCCGCAGGATGTTGCCGACATTACGGTCTTAAAAGATGCCACCGCTGCTTCCATCTGGGGAGCCAGAGCCGCCAATGGCGTAGTCGTTATCACTACTAAAAAAGGCCAGAATACCGGTAAAATAAAACTGCAGTACGATGCCTTCGCGAATTTCCAGGGTAAACCCAATACAAACTATTACCGGGGCATGAATAGCAGGCAGTTTATCGAAACTGCAGAAGAAATATTCGACCCGCAAACTTTTCCCTGGGAAACTTCTACTTCCTTTCCCGATTCCTACTTTGGAATGCCACCTCATGAAGTGTTCCTCTATAATAAAGCCCGGGGTATTAATGTACAACAGGCCCAAAACGGACTGGATAGCCTTATGGCTATAGATAATAGAAAACAGATAAAAGATCTGCTCTACGATAATGCGATGCTCACTAATCATACTTTGTCTGTATCTGGTGGACAAAAGCAGTATGCTTTTTATGGATCCGCTGCTTTTACAAGAGATAAAGGATATAATCCCGGAGCCGGAACGAATACTTATAAACTCAACCTGAGACAGAACTTCTCCCTCGGCTCGCGCATTAATTTCGACCTCATAACCGATCTTAGCAATACTATCTCCAAAGCAAAAAGACCTGTTACTGCCGATTCCCGCTTTTATCCCTACCAGTTATTCCGCGATGCCAGTGGTAATAATCTGTCAATGGCATATATGAAAACGCTTAGCGATTCCGTAAGGCTCGACTACCAGAACCGTAGCCAGGTAAACCTTGATTTTGTTCCCCTCGATGAACTGAATTATGGTTACACTAAGTCCGATCAGCTCTTTACTCGTAACATTTTAAATGTACAGGTTAAAATATTGAACGGACTAACCTTCTCCGGTACTTACGGCTATATAAAAAGCTCCGGCAAAACAGAGGCTTATGATGATATCAAAAGCTACAACTCCCGTTACGAATTGGTGCAGTTTACCGTAGCGCCTGTAGCAGGAGCCACTCCTGTTTACTATCTGCCTAATACGGGTGGTACTTTGGCGACCGAAAATTCAAGCCAACGTAACTGGACAGTCAGAAATCAATTGAACTACGATAAAAACTGGAATAACGCCAGGCACCAGTTGACAGTATTGCTGGGGCAGGAAGCGCAGGAACAACAGTCTGTATCAGTATCCTCTAAAGTAAGGGGCTACAACGAGCAAATGCAGAGTTACAGGCAACTCGATTATGTCGCGCTTAGTACTACCGGAGTGTCCGGTACGGTTATCCCAAACGCATGGTTCACCAGTATCTTGAGCGATGATTATTTTGGACGATCTGAAGTTGTGACAAGGTTTACCTCGTATTATGCAAATGGAGCGTACAGCTTTAAAAGAAAGTATTCCTTTAATGGAAGTCTGCGTCTCGATAAAAGCAGTCTCTTTGGAGTAGATAAATCAGCCCAGAACAAACCGGCTTGGAGTACAGGTCTGAAATGGTTCCTGTCTTCTGAGCCGTTTATGGCGAAGGTTGGTGCCGTAAATAGCCTCGCATTGCGTGCTACATACGGTATTGCAGGTAATGCGCCCGGCCCCGGTGTGGCTGCCTCTAAAGACATTCTGGCCAGATACCAGAGTACGCTGCTCCCCAATGGTGGCGGCCTTTATGTGGCAACTCCCGCAAACAGAAAGTTAAGTTGGGAAAGTACTGCAACACTTAATATCGGAGTGGATTTTTCGATGCTGAACAGCAGGGTGTTCGGTTCAGTAGATCTTTATCAAAGAAAAACTTCAGGATTGATAGGCCCTATGCCGCTAAGCCCGCTTACAGGTTCCACTTATGTAACCGCGAATGTTGGCGACCTGGAGAATAAAGGACTGGAAGTAACACTTAGCACTATCAACGTGAATGGTAGAAATTTCAGGTGGAGCAGTACCCTCAATCTTGCTTACAATAAAAATATGTTGAGCAACATTGTCGCTGGCTTCGCTGTTACCTCAGGCAGCACCAGGATCTACCAACAGTATGTTACAGGATATCCTTCTTATGCTGTTTTCGCTTACCGCTATGGAGGACTCGATGCACTTGGCGACCCCCAGATTAAACTGAAAGACGGCTCGGTAACTAAAACGCCATATGTGTCTGTGCCGGATGATATTGCTTATATGGGTACGCAACAGCCGGTATGGAATGGTGGCTTTAGCAATAACTTCAGTTATAAAGGACTTTCCCTGAGCTTTAACGCCGTATTTAACTTAGGACATGTAATGAGAAGAGAAACCAATCTTTTCTTTACAGGCAGGCCTTCGCATCCGGGATTCACGGGTAATTTTTCACAGGAATTTGCTAACCGCTGGAAAAAGCCCGGCGATGAACAGGTTACTAATATACCGTCCTATGTGGCAGATTCCTATACAAGCTATTCACGCCGTGATGTAAGTTATTATCAGTATGCCGACATTAACGTGGTAAGTGCATCATTTATTAAGATGAGGGATATTACCCTTAGCTATCAGTTGCCACAGTGGCTCATCAGGAGAATCAGTGCCGATCAGGTATTGTTCCGCGCACAAATTTCCAATATAATGCTTTGGAAGGCTAACAAATATGGTCTTGATCCCGAATTCCAGGATGCTACTAACGGAAGCCAGATGATGCCGTTCGGACAAAAGGCCATCACCCTTGGTGTTAATTTGAAATTCTAAACAAAAAACAATGAAATTAAGCTATATAAAATCATGGCTGGCGGCTGCAACTCTTGCTGTTTCTTTCAGCGCCTGCTCAGGAAACTTTCTCGATGTAGAGCCCAGGGGAAAACTGATCGCTGCCAAAGTAGACGACTATGACCAGCTCTTGAATAACCTGTACCTGGTATATATCAATAGCAATGCCCAGGTGCCGATGGGCGATGAACTGGTGGCTGTCGAACCTTACTTTACACAGTCAGGTTACCGTACCCAGCGCCTTTTCCAATGGGAAAGTAATATATATCAATCAGAAGACAACTCTCCCGAATTGCAGTATCCCATGCACAACATCTACCAGTTCAATAAAATAATCGAAGAGGTCATGGATGCCACTGAAGGTACGGATGCGCAGAAACGTGCTATCCGCGCAGAAGCCCTCGCCGGAAGAGCCTGGACTAATTTCTTACTGATCAACTATTATGGCAAACCTTATAACGAACAAACTGCTGCTACTGATCCCGGGTTTCCCATTATAACAAAAGCCGACGTCACACAAACTGATTTTAAACGTGCTTCGGTTAAAGTCGTATACGATTCTATTGTAAGCGACCTTACACGCGCCATTCCTGACCTCCCTGTTTCCGTAGTTTCCCGCTTCCGCATGTCGAAAGCTGCTGCAGAAGGGGTACTCGGTAAAGTGTATGTATTTATGGGCAAATTCACAGAAGCGCTGCCTCTGCTGAATGCAGCTCTTACCGATATGAATAGTACTGGTATGTCAATAGGACTGTACGACTTGAAAACGGAGATGGCCACAGGCGGGGTTTATGCTGGCACCTCTGCTCCCAATGTTGCCGTAAATAAAGAAAATCTCCTCGGTAAACAGGCCACAAGCAGTTTCTCCCGTACTGATAATTCACTGGTGCTGAGTCCACAGGCAGCAGCATTATATAAAGACTCCGATCTCAGACGTAACTTTTATACTACCACTGCCACCTCAGGAGCAGCTTATCCTATAGCAGGTGTATTACGCAAAAACAGGTTTAGTGCCCTTCAATTCGGTGTGCTTGTTCCGGAATTATATCTGCTGCGTGCAGAATGTAATTGCAGAACAAACAACCTGGCGGGAGCAAAGCAGGATGTAGAAACGCTTCGTGCTAGTAGAATGCCGGCAGCAGATGTCGCGGTGCCCGATAACTTGGCTGCACAGCAGTTGCCGCTATTGCAATTCATTTTGGAAGAACGTATCCGCGAATTCGCAGTAATGGGTTACCGCTGGTTCGATATGCGCCGCCTTTCTGTAGATCCGCTCTTCCCCGGACTAAGCTTTACGCACACGGTATATTCTTCAACAGGCACTCCAACGGTTTATACTTTAAAGCCTGAACGTTTGGTATTGCGTTTTGCGCCCAAAACGCTTAGCCTGAGTCCAGGACTCGAAGATAATCCCTGATGAATGCCTCTGATCAGCTTCCCTGTCCGCTGAAAGGCAGGGAGCTGATCTTCTCTTTACTGTTAACAAATGAATACGGAATGAAAATAATTGTTGTAAGATTTATAGGTTTAATAGCGGCCTGCTTTATCACGAGTGTCTCGTACGCACAGCAATCTCAGGAGGATAGCCTTTTTGTTGATAAATGTATGAAGCTGGCCATGTTGGGTACGTCCGAAGGACAAACGGCGGCAGCAAACGAATTAAAAGCTTATGCGGCCAGGAAGAACGATGCTAAAGGGTATATGGATGCTGCTCAGATTGCCTTTTTCCTGGGTAATCCAATCTTGTCCGATTCTTTGATGAAGATAGCCGCTGAAAAATTCCCTAAAAGTGAGGCTGCAAAAACTGTGGCATATGGTACGTTTATGACTACTACAGGAAATGCGCAGGCAATAGAAGCAGCTTATCATAAGTGGAAAGCTGCATTTCCGGAAGCGGCGGCTGACCCTTTTTACGACGCCGGTACCGCTAAAGTGGCGCTTGCCTACGCGAAGGAAAAAAACTACAAATCAAGCAATGCTTGGACAGCCCAACTTATCGATGAATCCGAAAAGGCCGATCTCGAACTCGAGCGTGCTCAGGTTGCCCTCGAAAACGGCGATACGGCCATCGCAATCCCGCTGATGGATACTGCTGCCACCATAGCCAGGAATATTGCGGCAAGCGGTAAACAAAGCAGGATAGCGCTCATGCCATTCCTGGGTAAGTATGCAATGCTGTTATACCAGGCAAAAAAATACCCGGCTGCATTACAAGTAATGGAAGAGGTGTACCAGCATAGCCCTGAAAAAAGCATTGAATTAGAAAAAAACTACGCTTTAATCATGGCCGCTAACAAACGGGGTAGCGAAATTTTACCATTACTCTCTAAGTTGGTGAAGGAGGGACATGGCAACAGTGCATTGTTGGCTATCCTGAAAGACGCCTGGCTCCAGGATAAAGGTTCCCTTGAAGGATACGATGCATTTGTAGCCGGCTTAAGAGCCGATATGGCGAAGCGCGTGAGAGAAGGATTGAAACAGCAGCCGGTGAATGAGCCCGCCCCGCCTTTTACGCTCAAAGATCTTGATAATCGTACCGTTGCCCTGCAAGACCTGAAAGGTAAAATTGTGATTCTCGATTTTTGGGCCACCTGGTGCGGTCCCTGCAAAAAGTCTTTCCCCGCTATGAAAATGGCGGTGGAAAAATATAAGTCCGACCCCAAAGTGAAATTCCTGTTCATCGACTGTATGGAGCGTGTAGCAGATCCGTCTGAAATGGTGCGTAAGTTCATTAACACCAACAACTACCCCTTCACCGTATTATTCGATAACAGCAAAACCAGGGTAGCAGAACGTTATAAGGTAACCGGTATCCCCGTCAAATTTATAATCGACGGCAATGGTAAAATCAGGTACAGGATACTCGGCTTCGAAGGCGGTGACGACGCTGCAGTAGAAGAATTGTCGGCGTTAATTGAAATGGCGAAAAAAGCCTCCTGATACGCAGCTGCGCCTGCTCATTAAATTTTTGTCTTTGGGACTGGCCAATAAGAGGGTCAGTCCCTTTTTTTTAAAAAAGTAGGCCCCCGCTTTTTTTAGCAATTCCCCGCCTTTGCCCGAAATGCTAAGATATTTAGATAAAGCTTCTTTAAAGCTTCCTAAGAGCTTCTTAAGAGCTTCCTTAAAACTGCCTGGCGAGGTGTCGAAATAGGCAGTTTGCTAAAAAAAATGGTAGGTGGCATTAGCGTACTGCCGAAAAATTTCATCCGTGCTTTTGAAGAATGCTCTTATGCTGGATCGGCACGAAATGGATGCCATCATAACTCATTAATTGTCTTTCTGACGTTAATCATCTTACCGAAATACATTAATGACTACTTTTGGCCTTAAACATTGTAATTCATTTTCTTATTGCAATATTATGGCACATTCTATCCGCAACGTTTCGGTATATACTGCTAAAGCCCGGCTTGCTCAGCCTATTTCTGACGCAACCCATACGCTTACAGAGATCTCATTCATCATTTTGCGCATCCAAACAGCAAAAGATGTTATTGGCGAGTCTTACCTCCTCAGTTTTCAATACAGTCCCCAGGCCATTGCCGGGGCCATCAAGGATATGGCTCCGATGGTTATGGGCGAGCAGGTACACGACACGGTAGCAGTGTTTAATAAGCTGAATCATGCCAACGAATATTTCGGACAGGAAGGAATTAACAGGTGGGCGCAGGCTGCCTATAATATCGCTATGTGGGATGCCTGGGCCAAAACATTGGGCCAGCCTGTCTGGAAAGTATTAGGTTCTTCCCGCAGGCAAATCCCTATTTACGGAAGCGGTGGCTGGATCTCTTATACGCCCGAAGAGTTGATTGCTGAAGTAAGCAACTATAAATCGCGTGGTTTCCGCGCTGTAAAAATAAAAGTGGGTAAACCCGACTGGAAAGAAGACCTCGAAAGACTGCGTTTGGTAAGAGAGGCCGTAGGTAACGACATTGGAATAATGATGGATGCCAACCAGGGTATGGATGTTCCTTCTGCACTGGCACTGGCAAGAGCAGCAAGAGAACTGAATATTCACTGGTTCGAAGAACCCGTAAATCATACCGACTTCCAGGGCTACCAGTTGCTGCGTACTCAGGCAGGTATTTCCCTGGCTATGGGTGAAAGAGAATACTCTACACTGCCCCTGCGCGAACTGTTATCACGTAATGCCCTTGATATCTGGCAACCCGATATATTAAGGTTGGGTGGGGTAGAAGCATGGAGAGAAAGTGCCGCCCTGGCAGCCGCTTACAATATCCCCGTATTACCGCATTACTATAAAGATTATGATATTCCACTGCTCTGCACTATTTCTAATGGAGCCGGAGCCGAGTCGTTCGACTGGATCGACCCGCTGATAGATCACCCGCTGCAAATTGTAAATGGCATGGCTACTCCGCATGATCGTCCGGGATGGGGCTTCTCTTTTAAAGATGAAACGCTTTCTGAAATCTAAAATATTGCGCATGGAGAAATCTGTTCAGAAACTGGAAGAATTATATTCTCTGAAAGGTTTAAGAATCATCGTTACCGGCGCCTCAGGGGGATTAGGACTCAACCAGGCGCTGATGTTGGCCCAATGCGGGGCCACTGTTTTTGCATTGAGCCGCACCGGGCATGCAAAAGAAGACTTACCCGCAGTGTTGCCGGATTCCTTGCACTTTGGAGTACTGGATGTTCGTGATGAGCAGGATATCGCAGCCTGTATAAAGAAAATAGGCGATGAAGGTGGTATCGACGTACTGGTTAATAACGCCGGAATCACTATAAAAAAAAGAGCCGAAGAGTTGACCACCGAAGAATGGGAAACGGTTCACCAGGTGAATGTAACTGCTGTATTCAATTGCTGCCGTTACGCCTATCCTTATCTGAAAGCCTCAGGCCACATAGGACGGATCATTAATATCGCCTCCATGGCCTCCTCTCTGGGATTTTCGCAGGTAGTACCCTATAGCTCCAGCAAAGCAGCTGTATTAGGTATTACACGCGGGCTCGCGGTCGAATGGAGCGCCGATAATATTCTGGTGAACGCAGTTTCGCCAGGCTGGTTCCCATCAGAGATGAGCAGGCAGGTGATGGACGAAGACCGTAAAAAACGTATTCTCAATCGCATGCCTTTACACAGGTTTGGAAGCCCGGATGAATTATCGCCCATTATCTGTTTCCTTTCTTCCCGCGCCGCATCCTATATAACCGGCCAGGAATTCGCTGTAGATGGTGGCGCGCTTGCTTATGGTTTCTGAAATTGAAACAGTAAGATAACAACATAATAAAAGTGGCTGCTCCTTATGTGGGCAGCCACTTTTATTATTGATGCTATCGGTCCGCTGTATCTTAAGCCGGCATTGCTTTATACAAGTTTTATGACAACAGCGTAGCTTTCCGCAGGCGGTTGTTGTGGAAGGGTAATGATCAAACCCTCAGAAGTACGTTCAAATGACAGTGCTTGTTTGTTGCCTAAAAGTTCTGCCCTTTGAATTTCTTTGGGATAAAGACTACTTCCCGCTGCCAGGCTTTTAATAACAGCTTTCCCATTCTCGGGCCAGCCCAGTAATGTGGCATATAAAGCATCTTGCTTTTGCGTGAAACGGATATCTGTAGCGCCAAACGGCTTCCCTTTACCTTCGTTAAAGCCTTGTGCACTAAGTGGAGCGGCTTCTTCCATAGCCGGCCCTTCACCAAATACCTTCCATGGCCTGGTGCCATAAATAGCTTCGCTATTGATCTCCATCCAGCGTGTTATTCCATCCACTATTTTTATCTCTTCATCATCGATGGTGCCATTACCCCTTACAGGAACGCTTAACAGGAGATTGCCATTCTTACTTACCACATCTGCCAGCGTATGAATAACAGTCTTGGCCGATTTATATCTTTTGTCATTATACACCGACCGGTTGTAATGCCAGTCCCCAAGGCAGGTGTCTGTTTGCCACGGCAGCGTTTCTATTTCATTGCTCTGCCCGCGCTCTATATCCCAAACCATACATTGACGCTGCACTTCATCCAGTATCTTACCATTGATAACAGCCTGCAAAGAACCCTTGTTTTTAATACTCCTGTTGTACATATGCGCTGCAATGCGTAAGCCGGCATCGCTGACAGGCCAGAGAGGCAACGCCGTATCATCAAAATAAACCAGGTCAGGATCATATTTGTTGATAAGCTCTACCGTACGGTTATAAAATTTTTCACAGTATTCCTTCGTTGGCACTGCTACGCCATTTCCCCAGTTCCATTGCCGGTGAATCATACCGTTGTCATAACTGTTTTCGCTCAGCGGATGATTTTGTGCATACAAGTCCTGCGGGTCTAATCCATTCCACCATTTGCCTTTACCACCTGCTTTTGTGATACGGCCATCATAAGGTATACCTGCATAAGGCCCGCTTTTATCGGCTCGTTGGGCAGTCTCCATCCAGCTCCATGTGTGCGCAGCATGAACACTTACGCCAAAATGAAGCCCCTGTTCGCGCGCCGCCTTCGCCCAGCCATCTATCAGGTCTTTGCGCGGGCCCATTTTTACCGAATTCCAGGCAGGCTGGTATCGGCTGTTATAAAGATCAAAATTATCATGATGGTTCGCCAACGCTACAAAATATTTCGCGCCGGCTTTTTTATAGCGCTCCAGCAATTCGCCGGGATTCCATTTATCTGCTTTCCATTCATTGATAACATCCTTAAACCCAAATACGGAAGGATGCCCATATTTCTTTACATGGAAATTATAATGATGATTACCTTCCATGTACATCTCGCGTGCATACCAGTCGCCATGTTCAGGCTGGCATTGCGGCCCCCAGTGCGCCCATATCCCGAATTTGGCATCCCGGAACCAATCCGGTACCTGGTATTGGCGTAGTGAGTCCCAGGTAGGCTGGAAAGGCCCTTTTGCCATCTTCTCACCCGCTAATGTTTCCAGGAAGCTGGCAGCACCTGCCTGCTTCGCTAGTAGGGCGGCAGGAACAGCCATGCCCAGATTTTTCAAAAGTGTCCTTCTTTGCATATCTGCTTTTTTTACTGTTACAATATTGGTTTTTATCCTTTAACGCCGTGTTTTTCGGAAGAAAATACCTCCCTTGTTTATACTTTCTTACAGCGCAGTTCGTTTTAACCGCACCGCTTTAATTCTAACTCCCTGGGTGCTGTTGGTCATCGTGGCTATAAAACCTATAGCAACCTCGGTACTTTGCTGCAATGTGAAAGAAATCGACTGGTCGGTATTGTTCATCGAATTATCGGTCATCTTTTTATAAGCCAGGCTGGTGGCATAATTCGCTACATCGGGTACAGTATTGCCCGCAGCAGCCACAATGTAGGCCGACTGTAATGTATAATCTATGTTTTGTACGGTAGTGATAAAATTATAATTGCCCGGAGGTAACACGAAGGTTTGGTACACCTTCCCGTTAACGATCTGTGGTGTTCCCCAGTATTCCATGGAAATAGTGCCATAGCCCGGAACATTATCGTAACCGCCGAAACCATCATGGTTTTTAACCGCGCTGTTAACAATCCAGTCGGCAAGGTTTCCCCACCTGCCGCCATTCATGGTAGATGCTGTCATGGGCGAACCTGCATTCTTGATATACGTATTCGTAACATCCTGTTGGATCGCAGGAAACGCATCATACTTGGTAGCGTAGAAGGTATCGATCGCTCCGCGTTTAGGTATGTACGATGAACGGTACTGAATGGTAGTGCCAGGAAGATAATCGTTTAAAGTGATTCGCGGGCTATCCGGGTGCAGGTAGGCTTTTTTTTCTACTCCGCCTGTAGCCGTATATTTTATTTCGGTAGTAATATTGATCGTATCCGGAACCAGGAAATTAAGCGTAACCGAATTCTCAGAGTTAACAACAGAAGGCGCTGCTATATTTACATAACGGTTCCTAAGACTTGCCTCATAAATACTGCCGTATACCGAGGCGTTGTTTACCTCTATGGCCACTGATTTGTTTCCCAGGTTGTCATAGGAATAAATAAAGAAAGAATACGCATATTCACTCAACCCCGTAATCATACATTTAACGGTATCTGTCGGAGCCTCTTTAGCGGCCTGCTTTACAACAGAATCCTGGAAGTTATTCCAGTATACCACATACTTGGTTATCGTTGGGTCGGGGCTGGGATTCCATTGCAGGAGCAGCCTGTTTTTGCCGGGTAGTACCTTCACATTCGATACCATACCGGGATATATGAGTTCTTTGTTTTCAAGAAAACTTCTGAAGTCATCTGCTTTCCTGTTGCACGACAGAAGCAATCCCGCAACTGTAATAAAACAGGTTAACTGGAATATGATAGATTTCATTTTTTAGGTTTTGATGTGATGAATCGTGATTATCTGACATCACCCCAGAAACTTAATTCTGTTATGTTGAAATAATTATTTGTTTCAGACCAGTTGCTCAGGCATTGAAAGCGCAGGTAGCGCACTTTCGGGAGCGAAAGATTGAAATTGAAACTGAAGCCGGCATCCCATAGCGCAAGATCGGAGGCAGTGTACTGCCCTGCACCTAATCCCGATGGTTTATCAGGACATACAAATGAGCCAAGATTGATCCATCCGTTCGGTGTCTTTTCTCCCACTGCAGGCATGCTCACCCCTGTAGGCATTACTTCGTTTACCGGCGTATCATTCCTTCCCCATATTACCCAGGTTTTGGGAGCACCCGCTGTCCATTGATAATAAACGCCATCATAGTCGAGACCCCTGTTCCAGATGGTATACCGGCTGAGTTTGGCTGACTGCCCCATATCAAAAGTGATAACTGCAGGCCAAACGAGCGGTGTTATGGGTTGGGTAGTGTGGTAGCCTGGTGTTTTGATATTGTTGTTCCATAAGTTGTTGATGGTCCATCCAAAGCCTGTAGGTGCATCCGATGGCAATACGTAAGCATTGAATTTCGATTTGGGTACCAGTGTTTCGTAAATAGGAGTAATGGTAGCAAAAGTAGTATCCGATATGTTACCCCATTGGTCTGTAAAGTAAACCCCAAATCGCCGGGCCAGCGTATCATAGCCTCTTACACTGAAATTGATGGAATCAAGGTCGGTATAGGTTTGTTGAACGATTTGCTGCTTGTCATAGCTATCTGTGGTGATGACAATGACACCTATACTCGCTTTGTCCGGGTTCTTACAAACGATATTTACACCGCCAAAATCTCTGTTGATTTTTACGGTAGGAACCAGCTTTAAATAGGGTGGCGTCTCGGGGTGTACCGTTACCACAACGGAGTCCGATTGTACGCTGGCCCTGGAAACGGTATGCAGGGTTACCTTGTAATCTTTGCTGAGTGCAAAACCGCTGACTTTAATAGTATCTGAGTAATAAGATGACTTGGTTTGCCGCTTTGTATTGTCATTGATATTATACTCAGCCTGCACATAAAGGATGTTGGAAGAAACGGGCAGCTTGTAGGTAATATAAGCGCCACCGCTGAAATTGCTGACTTTAACGTCGGTAACTATGCCGGGTTTGCTAAGATCGTCAGATACAATATCATTGTATCCGTCTTTTTTCTTGCAGGCCGCAAGAAAAAGGATCACCAGGGCCGCAAGTGTAAATAACGGTCTGTGTGTTGTCTGAAGTAATTTATTCATAAATGCGTTTATTTCATTTTATCGGGCAGGTGATTACCAGTAAAGGTTTTGGACGAGGTTCGGATTCACGATGAGATCATTCTCCTTGATAGGGAAAAAATAATCTTTCAAACTAAACACAGGCTGGAATACGAGGTTTAGCTGGTAATAGTTTTCCGCAGTCTTCTGGTAAATATTCCATCCCTGTACAGGTGTACTTAATACGGTCTGTAATTCTTTCCACCTCCTTAAATCCCATCCGCTTTGCCCTTCAAAAGCAAGTTCTATCCTGCGTTCCTGGTGTATGATCTGCCGGAAACCTTCCTTGGTTGTGTATTTACCGGGATTGTTGGAATAGGATGTCCATGCGTCCTGGATGGTTTTGAGTCCTGCTCTTGCGCGCACTTTATTCACCCAGAGGTACGCATCGGAAGAAGGACCATGCACTTCATTCATGCATTCTGCATACAGCAGCCAGAGGCCTGTTAACCGCATAAACGGCCACGAGTAATTCTGAATTACGGAATTGGAACTATAGGTGGTCTGATAAGGAACAAGTTTGCGCGGCCAGTAGCCTGTTGCATTGAACCTGAGTTTGTCAGGAGGGTAGGCATACCCGTTGATGGCATTAACATAATTGGATATCCTGTCATCTGTAACACCGGAGCCAAACCAGAGACTGCCGTTGAATGCAACGTCGGCATAGTACCTGCGTTCCCTGCTGAAGTTGCCTTTGGCTGTAGGAAATCCGAGCTTCAGGTAGCTCATATGTGCTGAATCGCCATATTGAATCTTATACCTACCCTGGTAGTCCCAGGTTTTGTCTTCATTGATGGGTACGCCATTGCTGGTGTAGAATAGTTCAGACATCGCTAAAGGAACGGCAAAATGTGAGCTGATGCCAAATAGCTGAGTGGCCGCATCGGCAGATACAACCGGTGTACACATGTTCTGAAAGCCAAAGTATGGGTTGAGCGTCCATATCTGCTCTGTATTCCAGCTATCAGTAACAGTGCCTTGCAGGGCCAGTAATTCCCGCGTACTGTCGCTTAAGTGTACAATATTACCGGGCGTTCTGAATTGGTAAAGAGAAATACCTGCTTTGTCGGCGGCATCTACAGCTACTTCACAGGCAGTGAGTGCCTTCTCCCATTTGCTGGCATCGTAGGCGCTGGAAAATAGCGCAGTGCCATTTTTGTTTTTTAACGATGTTACATCGGGATTGCCGTTAAACAGGGGGCTGGCTTGCGTTGCCAGAACTTCTGCTTTTACGCATAAAGCAATGACAGATGTTATACGACCCGCTTCCGAGGCCGATTCCTGGATAACAGACGGCAGATCGACGCTTGCCTCATCAATGAGTTTGGTCACATAGCTGAACACGGAATCAACTGGCTGGCGCGAAACCCTTACTTGTTCCGTAGAAGCATCGATAGGCATCGTTACGTCCATGATAGGAATAGGACCATACATGCGAAGCAGCCAGTAGTGATAATAGGCCTTAAGAAACTTTGCTTCGGCAATCATCCTTACTTTCTTGAATCCCGGCAGGTCTAAAGGTTTATTGACATTCTCTAGAAAGATATTGCAGCGTCTTATTGCTTGCCACATATTCTTTCCCTGGTTTTCACCATCCCAGAAGTTTTGAATAGGAGAGAGGCGGTTCTGTAACCCACGCATGATCCTGAACCCTGCATTTCCGCCAGCGCCTCCCAGCATGTTTTCATCAGACAGGGGAAAAGGATACATGATTTCCGCTGATCCCGTAAATCCTGCATTACCGCGGATATCCGCAAGGGACTGCAGTGTTGAGTAACAACCAAACAGGTAAGCGGTTGTCTCATTGGCATTGGCAAAAGCACTTTCCAGAGTGGCGATGTCGTCGGGTACTACATCCAGGTATTTGCGACAGGAAGTTATATCGGATAATATAACTACGGCCGCTATTATTGATATTATTTTCTTCATAATGGCAGTTTTTAGAAATTAAGGTTAATTCCTATGTTATAAACCTTTTGTACCGGGTAGTTGAAGGCATTGCCCCCCAGCTCCGGATCCCACAGCTTGAAGCTGCTGAAGGTAGCCAGGTTGAGGCCGGAGAAATAAATGCGCATGTTGGTGAAATAAATGCGGTCCAGTAGCTTTTTAGGCAGTGTATAACCAATCTCAAGCGACTTTAATCTCAGGAAAGAACCGTTGCGTAGCCACCAGGAACTGATCTGTTCATTATTGGAATTATGGAACGATGATAACCGCGGCCAGAGTGCATATAGGTTTTGATTTTCTTCAGACCAATGATCATTTGCATACGCTTTTAGGAGCTGAGCGTTATCCGCAAAGGGAGCAGTAGAGTAAGGGTCGATATAAAATGATTCCCGCGCCAGGCCCTGGAAGAAAGCCGACAGGTCAAAGTTCTTCCAGCCCGATGAGAATCCGAAGCCATAGATGATCTGGGGACTGGTGGGTAATCCCATGGGAACCTGGTCGTGCTCATCAATGAGCCCGTCTTTGTTTACATCGCGGTATTTGATATCTCCGCCTGAAGGCAGTGCGCCGCCAAACAACTGTTTCGGTGAATTCGCTGCTTCCTTATCATCAACAAATAGCCTTTCTGCAATATAGCCCCAGCGAACATTGATGGGCTGTCCGGCGAGGTAACGCCAGGAGTCACCATACTCGGGTTCTTCATACCTGCCATACCTGCTCGCGGAAATGGTGAGGTTGGCCCTGGCAGATAACCACAGAGATTTGGAGATGTTGTGTTTATAGTCCATGCTCAGGTCAAAACCTTTGGCATAAGCTGTTCCCAGGTTGGCACTTACGGGTGCTTCCAGTCCGCTCGTGCTAGGTATCGATGCCCGGTTCATCAATATGTTATACCTGTATTCATGATAAATCTCGGCAACGATATTCAGGTTCTTCATGAAGGTCATTTCAAGCGCAAGGTTGGCTTTACGTGCAGTTTCCCATGTCACGCCGGGGTTGGGATAATTGGCGATGGCTGCGCCGTTAAGTGTATTGCCGTTGGTGGTTCCAAAGGTGGCGCCGGGCCCGCCGCCAATGTTGACATTAGACATGTAGAAGAATCGCTGACTCCCTATCTGGTCGTTCCCAACCAAACCGTAGCTGCCTCTTAATTTCATGCGGGTAATGATCTCTGATATCCTGCCGTTCCAGAAACGTTCGTTCGAGATAACCCAGCCTGCACCTACAGTAGGAAATAAGCCCCATCGGTGTTGTGTCGAAAAGCGCTCCGATGCATTATAGCCAAAATTGAATTCAGCAAAATAACGGTTGTCGAAAGAATAGGTCGTTCGTCCCGCTACGCCGATATTACGATAGGGCAAAGAGTTCTGTAGTGTAACCTCATTAGCATTGAGGCGTTGTTCCCTCGTACTTTGCAGCGATGCATTGATCCTGTGTTTGCCGATGTTCACGTTGTAGTCAAGCGCTCCCAGCATATAAAGGTAAGTAGTGATGGTTTTCACACCTGGATAATAGCTGAGGTATTCCTGGGCAGCTCCTTGCGCGCTGTTCAGCCATTGTAGTGTATAAACATCTGTCTTGGGCTCATAACTGCCTATGTTGTAGTAGAACGGCTTGTAAGAACGGGTGAGATCAAAATAGGAATACCTGTTGGTGCTGAATAACCCTCGGAAAGAAAGTCCTTTCAGCAGGAAACCAAAATTCTGGTTTACCTCAAACTGCGCGGAAATCCTGGACTCCGCAAAGTTCTTATAGCCATACATCAAATCAGCATAGGGATTTGATGTAAGTGCGTTGCTTGTGTTCAGCGTATTCCCGAACAGTATATGTTTGGTAAGCATGTTGGCGCTGTCGGGTTGGTAAAACGCAGGAAACATGACCGGGCTTGTATGCAAAGCTTTGGAATAAAGATCAGTTGCCAGCCCGTTAGAGGCATTGGTGATCGGTCCCGTATAGTCATTGAAATTACCCCATAACCTTACCACCGCTTCGGTTGTCTTGGTAAGCTTTACATTGACATTAGACCTGAGCTGGTAGTTTTCAAACTTCATCCCGGAATTGAAATTGTTCACCGGGTTTACCTGCAAAATGCCATTGTCGCGGCTGTAAGATCCTGCTATGTAGTAACGCGCAAGGTCGTTACCTCCACTAACGCTGAAGTCCGCCCGCTGTGTGGTTGTTTGCTTTTTAAACAGAACAGACATCCAGTCAACAGCAGGATAAACGTAAGGATTATATCCTGCGGTTTTATTCATGGTGTTTTGCGTGTTCAGTATCTGGTTAGGGGTGAACATCGGAGTACTGAGTGGGTTGCGTGTAGTGATACCTTCGTTAAAAAGCTTCATATAGGTTACTGGGTCGGCTAGCTCTACATTGCGGGTAGGTTTAGAAATAGCCTGTTCTACACGTATATTCACCTTGGCACGCCCAGCCTGTCCCGACTTGGTAGTTACAAGGATGACACCGTTAGCACCTCTGGCACCATATAAAGCTGCTGCACTGGCGTCCTTCAAAATGGAAAAGCTTGCGATATCATCAACCTGTAAACGGGCAAGATCCGAAGCCGATAATTCTATATTGTCAATGAGTATCAGCGGGCTCGCACTGTAACCGAATGTAGTAACGCCTCTCACGAAAAAAGAAGCATTGTCCACGCCGGGTTGCCCGCTCCGCTGGTAAGCAATAACGCCCGCTACTTGTCCCGCAAGCGCATTGGTAAGATTGCTGGAAGGTACTTTCAGATTGCCAGGCTCTATCGTCGTAACTGAACCTACAACGGCTTCTTTTCGTTGCCGTCGCCCAAAGGCGGTAACAACAATATCTTCGCCACCCGATATAGTCGGAATAAGTCTCACGGTGATGTTACTCGTCTTATTCCCGGTGAGGATAGTCTGTTCCTCGTAGCCAATAAAAGATACTCTGATACTGTCGCCGGCGTTTACAGATAAAACAAACCGGCCGTTTTGATCAGTAGAAGTGCTTGTAATAACCTTACCAAGTGTACTGATGGTGGCACCTAAAAGAGGTTTCCCCATCGAGTCTGTCACCATTCCCGTAACGAGCTGCTTGTTTGCCCCGGGAGCTTTGGTTTGTGAGAATAATTTAATGGCACATGGAAACAGTAGTAGTGCCAGTAGCGTGCATTTAAGGGAATGTTTGATAGCCGCTACGCTTAAACATAGCTTAATTGGTTTCATAATGACAGTTAATTAGCGAATAACTCATGTTCCAATGCAGGGTTAACATGGTAATTCATTTTTGCAAATCGTGTTTAATTAATGATGAGTGCCCCCTTGCTTAATCTATTCTTTCCCGTCGTAATATTCCTTCTTTGTTTGTGTTCTGTCCGCGGCAAAGCGTCGTTTCAAAAAATGCCCTGTCAGGAATAACCGGGCCCTTGCTTACTGCGTATGAAAGAAACTTGCCGCTGTATATGAATGTTGATTTAATGTCTTTCTCCTATCCCCTCATGGGTAGGTGTTACTTCCTCGATAAACCCGTCTTCTGTAAAGGTCATCCGGTCAATACATACCTCCCTGTTATATCCTGCCGCTTCTCCCCAGTGAATGCCTTTGGGATAATTAAAACGGTGATAAACGATGTACCATTCATCTGTACCGGGAATGTTTAATACGGAGTTATGGCCTGTACCATAAATGCCTTTGCTGCTATTCTTTGTGATGACGCTGTTATGTTTTGGTATCGTAATTTTTCCCAGCGGCGATGTCGAATAACCATAACGTACCCCATAGTCCGCATCGCGGGTATCATTCTCCGACCAAAGAAAATAGTAACGTCCGTTTCTATAAAAGACATAAACGCCTTCCCGGAAGCTGTTGTCAGGTGTCATAACTACGGTACTGTCTTTCAGGCTGGTCATATCGCTGTTGAGTTCAGCGCCTGCCATATATCCATTTCCCCAGTACAGATAAGATTTGCCTGAAACCGGGTCTGTAAATACGTCTGGGTCAATCTGCTGACCACCCTTGACACCTGCAGGCAGGTCTTTTACCAGCGGCCTGCCTATATCCTGGAAGGGACCGGCTGGATCGCTGGCAACTGCTACACCTATTTTCTGAGCAGCACAGAAATAATAAAAATACCTGTATACGCCGTTGATCTTTTTTTCCTCGATGCAGGGAGCCCAGGCATTCCTGTCTGCCCATGAAACATCTTTGCCCAGTTTTAGTATGGTTCCTTCATCTTTCCAATGCACGAGATCCGGAGAAGAGAATGCTTTAAAATAATTTCCCGACCAGCCCGTGAAGCCATCGCTGGTAGGATAAATGTAGTATCGTCCTGTTTTCTGCGCATACAATACTTCAGGATCGGCATAAAAACCATTTAAAACAGGGTTGTTATAGTGTGTTGCCTTAACCGTAAATCTAACTGGTTGCTGCCCTTTGATACTGATTTTATACGATACCGGGCCTTTTGAAAAATCCTGGAAACCTGCGGGGTTGATAGTCGCTCCGGGAAGTTGGAGAAACTCGGGGTTGAAGTGGCTGGCTTTTGTATCCGGCTTCAGTGGTAGCATTAGTACCGCGTTGGAGGTATCGAAGAATATATTGGCCGTTTTAATTGTTTTGGACAGGGGATTCGATAGAATGCTTTTGCTGCTTAACCAGCGGGAAGTTAGTTTTTCTGCCTCACCGGCCGTTATGGGAATAACTGTGCCGTGACGTGGATGAAAATCCATAAACACCTGCTGGTCGGCCAGCTCAAATTTCTTTAGGTCTTTACTGAAAGTAAATTGGTATTTCCCGGAGCTGTACATGTCGTACATAAGAATATATCCTGATCCATCATTTAGTGGAAAAACAGAAGACCCTTCCACGGCTTGATCGGTTTGTTGCAGGTAATCATCCTGGAGTACATATCCGCTTGTTAGCGTTGATGAGATAGCTTGCTTTATGCCGCTTCCTTTTCCTTCGGTTTTAACGAATAAGTGAAATTGACCATTTTTTTCAATAATATCAGCGTCGATACAAAATGTGTCGCCATTTCGGAACAGTAGCCTGGGTGGGGTCTCAAGCGCTGTGAAATCTTTGTTGGCGTAGGCATACATGATTTGGTCCGGTCCGTTGTCGTATTTCATAGACCAATAAATCATGTATTTGTTTGCTTTTCTGTCATAAATTGTTTGTGGCGCCCAAACTCTTTCCAGTTGTTCTTTCCGGGGATATTGCTTTTCGATGTTCACCACAGCATGACTCCAATGAATAAGGTCTGTCGATTTAAGAAGTACCATTGCGCGGTTGGAATTCCACCCTTTCGCCGATACCATATCTGTAGCTACCATGTAAAAGGTTTTGCCATCTTCTCCTCTTAGGATATGAGGATCACGGATACCGCCGGTAGAACTAATGGAATCGGATGCAATAACAGGCTTATTGTTGTTGAGTGCTATATATTTATATCCGTCTGTACTGAGTGCAAAGTGTACTGCTTCTTCAGCTTTTTCATTGCCTGTAAAATAGACGAATAAATAGGCATTATAAGACCTGTTGGTAATGCGCTGAGCCTGGCTTATCAGGTAGCTGAAAGGAATGATGAACAGGCACAGCAGGTATTTCAACAATTTGTTCATTGAGTTTTATATCAGTTCGTTATTGATGATGTTGCCTGCAGATCAAATATTTTTTCCATTTTAACCCATTTTTCACCGATAGCCGCCCAGGGAAGTGGCTGCTGGTATTGCCACATTAAATTTTCCCAACGTTGTACAATGGGATTAGTGGCATCCATATCCTCTTTTTTTCGTGGATCAAAATCATCGTCTGCCTCCACAATCATGAATAAGCGATTCCCGACTCTGTAAATTTCCATTCGGGTAATGCCCGATCCGGTGATGCTTTCGTTTATCTCAGGCCATGAATTTTCGCTGCGATGCCAGCGCTCATATTCTTCTATCAAATTATCGTCATCTTTCAAATCGGCAGCGTAACAAAATCTTTGCATATAATACCCTTTAATTCTATATTCCTGATGTGTCCGAAGGCGCCGGCATTGCTCCATCTGTTGTTTGCAGGTTGACCGGCGCCTTCAGACGAAGTGCTATTAATTAATAATTTGGATTCTGTGTCAGGTTTTTATTGATATCTCTTTCTGATTGCGGCACCGGCCAGAGTTCATTTTTGCCTGTAACGAAATTCCTTTTCTGATAGATAAAGAACCCGTTTGCATCAACAGGATAATCCGTATAAGTCGAAGGACTATTGGTTAACTTCATGCCGGTAAACTGCCGGTTCAGCTCTGTTGCGGCAGTGCCCCAGCGGAGTATGTCGAAATAGTGAATGCCTTCAAAAGCAAGTTCCGCTACTCTTTCCCGCCTTACAATCGGGCGGAGTGTGGCAGCACTGGTTGCCGTTACGGCGGGCATGTTTACCGTAGCCCTGCCTCTTACTTTGTTGATGGTTTGATCGAGAAGTGCCTGGTCAATCGCATCACCCGCTTCCATCTTACATTCAAGATAACTGAGCAGTACTTCTGCATACCTGATAAGTGTAAAGTTGCCACCATAATTCATCAGGTTGCCGGAGAAACTACTATCCATGAATTTGTTGATACAATAGCCGCTCCAGTTGTATTTATTCATTCTGTCGGGAGAACTGGATCCCGGAGTGGATACGAACAGTGTTCCTTTAAAGGTTGTCCGGTTATTGATCATCACGGTATAATCCATTCTCGGATCTCTGTTGTCATATGGAGTATTGGAATTGTAAAGCGGTGATGCCTGAATTGTTTGCCCGTCTTTACATTCAAAAGTCTGAACTAATTCATTGTAAACGGAGAACTGGTGCCAGCCACCCCAGGTTTCTGGATATAGGTATTGTAGTAGTACATGACCATAGGTATCTTCCAGGAACTGCGCCGCCAGTATAATTTCATTGCTGTTTTCACCTGTTTGCATGAATAATTGCCTGAAGCCTGCCTGGTCAATACTATAGGCGCCACCATCGATAACTTTTTTATACGTGGCCGCTGCCGCTGCCCATTTTTTCCCGGCCATCTGCACTCTGCCTAATATTGCCAGGGCGGCACCTGCACAAATCCTTCCGCGTTCTGCACTTACCCGCGTTACAGGAAGATTGGGATAACTCTCGGTAAGTTCCTTCTCCACAAAAGCCCATACTTCAGCCTGGGGGGTACGGCTTATAGAATTTGCTTCAGCGATGCTCAGCACGCGTGTTGGCATTGGCACAGCACCATAGTAAAGAGCAAGATTGAATAATTCGTAAGCCCTTATCGTACGAACTTCTGCAGTCAGCATCGCCTTTTTGTTATCATTCATCGTAATGTTTGCAATGTTGCCCAGGAAATTATTGCAGGTGGCGATCTTGTTATAGGCATTACCCCAGTAGGCGCCTGCTACCCAATAGGATGGTGTTAAGGTGCCGTCGGTCATATGATCCGGGATCAGTTCCTTTTCAGAACCCAAACCGGCCATCAGGTCAAGATAAAGTACGCCTCTCGGCATCCAGAAACTTTCTCCGGCCCATCCGGCTCCTATATTGTAACATCCCGTGAGAGCCAGGTCTGCGTCTTTTTCTGTTTTCCAGAAAGTGGCGTCCGATATGGCATCCAGTGGCTGCTTGTCGAAATAGTCTTTGCTACAGCCTGTTAATATCGTAGCAGCAATGGCAAAAGAGGCGAATAGCTGCTTGTTTATAATTGACTTTTTCACTTGATTTCATTTTTGTGGTTCACAATCGAAAACTTCTAAAAAGAGGCATTAAGCCCGAATGTATAAACTGCCGTTAACGGGTAGAACTGTGATCCGTCACCTGTAGACATCGTCATCTCAGGATCCCATCCTTTGTAGAAGGAATTCACGGAGAACAGGTTTTGTCCGCTGAAATAAAACCTGAGTCTCGATATTTTAGCTTTGTTTGTGATAGATGCAGGTAATGTATAGCCAACCTGAAGGCTTTTCACACGCAGGAAACTGGCATCTCGATTCCAGTAAGTAGAAGTCATAATGGTACCGCTTCCCTGGTTGAGGCTTGTTAACTTGGGATACTCCGCATTGGCATTCGGATTTTCCGTTGTCCAGCGGTTGTCGGCCTGCCACCTTTGAATCTGGCCGCCATTATAAAAGGCAAAAGCTGCATAGGATCCAATCTGTTTCTGATAACCACCCAGCCCTTGTGCCAGCATATAAAAATCAAATGCTTTGTAAGAAGCCGTGAGCGTGATACCATAGGTGTACTTGGGTACAGTGTTCCCAATGACCTTGCGGTCATAAGTGGCATCTACTATACCATCGGGAACGCCATTAGGACCACTGATATCTTTATAACGTACGAATCCGGGTTCAGCATTATAAGGCTGCGTGGGGTATTTCGAAATATCTGTCTGATCAACAAACAGGCCATCGGCAACAAAGCCATAGATAACGCCTATAGGTTGGCCAACAAACAGCCCACTGCTTATATTTTCTGTAAGTCCGTTCGCCAGTGAAGTGATCCTGTTCCTGGTATAGGAGAAGTTGGGTGCTACACCAAAATTGAATTTGCCTATAGATTCGTTATAGTTAAGCGCAGCTTCAAATCCTTTGTTGTTTACAGAACCTATGTTAACAGGTGAGGTAGATAAACCTAATACGGATGATGTAGCTACGGTATAAAGCACACCCGTTGTATTCTTGTTGAAATAGTCCAGCGTAAGCCCAAGCTTGCCTTTCAGGATGGTCATATCCATACCCACGTTGGTAGTAGTGGTGGTTTCCCAGGTGATTTCCGAGTTGCTGAGCCTTGTTGTGGCTGCACCGGAACTTAATACGCCGCCGAACGGATAATTTTGACCCAGGCTTACGAGATTCTGGTAGGGATAGGTGCCCACGTTCTGGTTGCCCAGTTTACCCCATGACGCTCTTAGTTTCAGGTTGTCGATCCAAAGCACGTTGTGTTTGATAAATGACTCTTCTGAAATACGCCATCCTGCAGAAAAGGATGGGAAATACCCCCATCTGCCTGCCGCAGGGAAACGGGATGTCCCGTCTGCCCGCAGGTTTGCTTCGAATAAATATCTTTCTTTAAAAGAATAGTTCAATCTGCCGAAATATGAACGCATCGACCAGGCTGAAGCGGAACCACCATTGGTCATGCCTGTTGCAGAGCCGGCATTCAATTCATATAATAACGCTGTAGGAAAATCTTTCCGGAAGCCGTTCATATACCAGTCATTGTATTTTTCTTCAGATACACCTGCCAGTACGGTAAAATGATGATCTCTTATTGTATTGGTATAGGTTGCCAGCGATTGCAGCGTTACCTGTGTTCCCTGGTTCGAGGAAACGGAAAGATTGTTAGGACCTACATATTTATTGGCGTCGAACTGGAAGTCAGCAGCATAGTCCCTGCTATAGCCGCTCCAGAAATTGTAGCCTGCCTTACCGCTTAACGTAAAACCCTTGAAAGGCTGCCAGGCAAGCTCGCCACCTCCCAGAAAGTATTTACTGCTGCCACTATAAAAAGAATTACTGGCCAGCCAGGCTTCAGGGCTGTAGTTGTCCTGGTAGCCATAGGTGCCGTCCGACTTTCTGCCGGCATAAACAGGACCCTCACGCAATGCAAAGTTGATCATGCTGTTCATGCCGCCGTCATATTGCCTGGGAGAGGTCTGGGAGGCGGTATAGCCGTTCAAACTTACTTTGAGTGTAAGATTGTCTGTGATCTTTCCATCATCATTCAGCATAAAATTATAGCGATCGTAACTGTTTTTGGTAACGATACCTTCCTGTTTCAGATAACTTACAGAGAACAGGTATTTGTTTTTTTCGTTACCACCCATAAAACTAAGGTTATGGCTGGTCTGAAATCCTGATCCGGATGTAACAAGATTCTTGTAGTGCGGTACATCTGGAAAGTTATCGGGGTCAGATTGATTCCTGAATTTTTCTATATCTGCCGCACTGTAAGCAGCGGAACTTCCCGCGTTTTTATTGGCTTCATTTCTTAGGGTGGCATACTCCCAGGAAGGCAGGAATTCGGGTAGGTTGGTGGCTTTTTGCCAGCCCGCATAACCGGAATAGGTTGTCTGTAGTTTCCCGGTTTTGCCTCTCTTCGTTTCAATTAAAACAACGCCGTTTGCAGCTCTGCTGCCATAAATGGAGGCCGATGCTGCATCTTTCAGAACGGTAACGCTGGCGATGTTATTCGGATCTACATCGTTAATGGAAGTAGCAAGGCCATCAACAAGTACAAGAGGGCCGCCGCCTGCACCAAAGGAACCAATGCCTCGTATGGTAATATCTGCACCATTGTTGCCGGGTTGTCCGGAACCTTGCGATACCACAATCCCGGGAGCCAGCCCGGCAATTGCCTGCGACGCTTGCGTAACGGGTCTGTTCTCTATATCCTTGGAAGATACGGTGGCTACAGAACCCGTAAGGTTCACTTTTTTCTGTGTGCCGTATCCTACCACTATTACTTCATTCAGATTGCTAACGGTGGCTTCCATTGAAACTCTATAGTTTGTTTCGCTGGTAACAGGAACTTCTTTGACAGCATACCCTACGGCTGTAATGACCAGTACGGTTTCCTTTTCCGTTATATTAATGGAAAAACTGCCGTCGTCACTGGTAATAGTACCTGCAGTAGTGCTTCCTTTGGGAACAACAGAAGCACCGCTCAATGGCTTGTTATCTGCACTAAATACCGTTCCTTTTAAAGTTCTCCTCGCAGGAGATTGGTTGAATGCTTTTATACTGCCGCTGAAAAGAATGGCAGTAAGCAGGAAAACTCTTATAAAAGCAGCATTTGCAATTTTGGCAAGCATAAGATTTTAATTGGAGAGTTATCAAATGGCAAAAGTTGAAACAGTTTCCGGGAATGCTGAAAATCTGTTATACATTTCTTGTCCGGAAAATTGTAACTAGTCTTTCTTTAAATTATTACGGACACACCTAAACTGGTCCGTAATAGGGTACGGTTTTACTGATTTAGTCCCTGGTCAATTCAATGACTTTGGGTAAATGATTGATTTTGTTTGATGTTGGTGGCAAATGTCGGATGACAAAGCCCTCTGGGAACTCTGTTTGATAAGTAGGCATGATTTCAATCGTTTCTACAAAACTAGAAAAACGGTTGTTGCAGAAAATTGCATAGATTCGACTTTGTATTATACAAATCCGACTTTATAGATTATGGGCAGAAGAATTGTCAACCATTCTTTTATCTTATTGAACGTAGATTACGTGAGGCTGGGAGAGGCCTGGAATTATAAGAATGTATTGAGTCCGTATTACCGGATGTATTATATAGATGAAGGTGCCGGCTCTTTATCCGATCAGCATCATGCCCTTCAACTGGAGCCCGGTTTTATGTACCTGATCCCAGGTTTTACGCTTTGTAATCTCCAGTGCCCGGAATACATGAGGCAATATTTTATTCATTTTTTTGAGGATGCTTTAAATGGTATTTCCCTTTTTCATAACAGGCGTACCATTATCAAAGTACAGGCCTCTCCGCATGATGCGGCTAATTATAAGCGGCTGCTTGAAATTAATCCGTTTCGAAAGATTAACCGATCCGATAATCCTAAGGTCTATGAAAAGAATATCTATTATCAGGAATATGAAGACCTGAATAATAAGCAGGAATATGGATTGTTTATGGAAACGCAGGGAATACTGCTTCAGCTGGTATCCAGGTTTGTGGTTCCTGAACAACTGCAACATGACGATAACGGCAATATTCCGTCGCGTGTCGTTGATTTGCTGGGCTATATACAGCTGAATCTCGGTAAGCAGCTAACGGTGAGTATGCTGGCAAAAATGGTCAATCTTCATCCGGATCATTTATCAAGGCTTTTCCTGAAGTTAACAGGGGAAAGACCTTTGACTTATATCCATACCAAAAGAATTGAACGGGCGCAATACCTGATGGTAACTACAGATTTATCACTTTCCCAGATCAGTGAGGCCACAGGGTTCGATACACTCCCGCATTTCATTAAGGTCTTTAAAAAAGTAACCAGCCTCACTCCCGGAAAGTATAAAGAACAGCATCATAATGCCTACTTGTAATAATAAAAAGGCTTGGTAACATAAAAAAAGAAGGTGTATCCGTAAAAGATACACCTTCTTTTTTATCTCCTGCACGCAGGTATGTCTTCTTAAAATTTGATAACTACTTTTTTGCCGCTATAAGTAATTTCCTTTTCCGCCTGACCATTGCTCATGCCCATACCAACGCCAGGTTTGGCAATCACGAAGCGGAATTTCCTTTCATTCAGCATACCGTTAAAACTACCATTCCGGTCTCCGATGGTAAGTGTTTTACGGGTGTTGTCCCAATTGAAGCTGATAGTAGTAAAAGCCCCCTTTTCGTAATTATAATTGTCGTTTTCATCCTCGTAAAGTGTAAATGTACCATCGGCGCCTTTGTAAATCCGAAAAGTGAGCTCGTCCCATTTCTTTTCAGTAGCGTATTGTACGTCCGGACCAATGGGAAGGATGCTGCCTGCTTTTACATACAGTGGAATCATATCCAGGGTCGTATTCTGAAGACCGGTTTCTCCTCCCTGAATTTGCTGATTGGTCCAGAAATCATACCACGACGTGCCGCCGGGTAAATATACTTCTGTTGTTCTCGTTTGGGTGAAATCCACAATATTGTTTTTGGAAGGATCTTTTGAATCCTTTTTATTCCATCCCGATTCTGCATCTGTCTTTACTATCGTTTCCGGCGTATACTGCGCCTTTACAATAGGTGCTACAAGAATAGACTTGCCGAACATGTATTCGTTGTTGATATCCTGTACATTCTTATCATTGAAATCCATTGCCAGTGCGCGCATAAAGCTGGATTGCTGATTGGTAACTGTCCAGGCAGTAGAGTAGATATAAGGCAGCAGAAGGTAGCGGAGATGGATTGCTTTTTCTATAGCGTCATAAACCGGCTCTCCTTTCTTACCAAATTGATAGATCTCCCTGGGCACATCAGTCCCATGCGAACGCATCATAGGTGTGAATGCCCCAAATTGCGCCCAACGGGTATACAACTCCTGGAAAAGAGGGTTCCGCGCGCCGGAGCCATCATTCCAGCTTCTGTTATAGGCACCCGCAAAGAAACCTCCGATATCGCTGTTCCAGTAAGGGATACCGGTAAGGGTAAAGTTCAAACCGGCAGGGATTTGGTTACGCAGCGATTGCCAGGAAGAATTGACATCACCAGACCAGGTATTGGAACCATAACGTTGCTGGCCTGCAAACGCAGATCTTGTCAGGATATATACTCTTTTGTCCGAACTGGTTTGCCTTTGATTTTGTGCTACACCACCCACTGTCATCAACGGGAAGGCATTACGTACTTTCCGGAAAGAACCGAGATAGGTCTTCTCGTCTAAATCTGAAGGCTTGAATGATAAATGATCCGGCTCCGATGAATCCATCCACCAGGCATCAATACCCAATGAGAACAGTCCTTTTTTCAGGTACTTCCAGTAAATGGCCCGTGCTTCAGGATTATAAGGATCATAAGGTTTTACTCCCGATGGATAATTCATATCCGGTGGCCATTTTTCAAGGCCCGATTGTGGCCATGTTTCGAAGTTCAGTAGCATTTTCTTAGGTTCCATCTCCCGGTATTGCAAGGTATGCGGCCCAAAGGAATTCCAGATGGAAATAGCGAGGTGTGCATGCTGATCATGTATATCCCCAATCATCTTCCGCGGATTAGGAAACTCTGGATTCAGGAAATCCATCGCATTCCATAAATAGTTATTACCCCAGTATTGCCAGTCTTGAATAATCCCATCCAGCGGCACTCCCAGCTCGCGGTACTTTTTTACCACTCCCACCAGTTCATCCTGTGTTTTATAGCGCTCCTTACTCTGCCAGAAACCATATGTCCATAATGGAAACATGGGTACCTGGCCTGTAAGGTCGCGCATACAGGCTATCGTTCCGTCAATATTACCGCCGTACATAAAGTAATAATCAATACAATCTCCTACATCCGATTTAAAGGATGTTCCTTCGGGTTTATCTTCAAAGGCAGTAGGAGAGTAGTTGTCCCAGAACAGGCCATAACCTTTTGTTGAAACGAAAAAGGGTACATAGTCGTCTGTATTACCCTGTATCATATTCAGCTTTACATTACGTTGCGACAGCTTCCCGCTTTGCTGCTGGCCGAGGCCATAAATGGCTTCTTCTTTTTCAAGTGAGAATGTTTGCTCAACTGTATAAGTTGCATTTCCGGCATCATTAAAGCTGGTAAAAGTGCCGGCTGCTTTTTCAGGAAGCAGCGCCAGGTTCGATGCTGTAGTAAAAGTGATTGTTGCTGTTTTGAGATTCAAATCAACTTTTATTTTCCCGGTTGCCAGTGAAACATTATCGCCTTTTTGTTTGCTCGTAAAAGCTGTTTTCTCAGGTTGTTTTATAACTGACAAACTTTCTTTTATAACTGTTTTGCCTGCTGGCGACTTTATTATCCGCACCAGCGAAGGGGTATATAAACGGATGCTGATCTCTGTCCCGTTCACAGTGGCTTTAATACCGCCATCGTCTTTTGTAAATGACTGTGCCTGGCTTAGCTGTAACTGAAAAACCAGTAGCAATAACACTAAACATTTCTTTCTCATCATAATTTCTATTTGTTAAGTGGTGTTAGTTTATATAGTCCTGCGCCGTGTTGGGGTAACTCGCGGCTGAAGGTTCCTTGGAATATCCCGATATCTTTGCCCGTCCACAGATCCTGGACCTTTACTTTGCCTTTAATGCCAATGGAATCTAACGTTACGCTCACGAGGGCTTTGTCTGGTATATTGGCAGGGCCTTTATCCGCCAGCGCCCCAAATACAACTGATCCTTGTTCCTGCATAACAACGCCGGTAGCTGAAAAAGAATCATATCCCTCGGGTAGCTCATAGATAATATCGGATACTGCCTTGGTGCCAATGCCTTCAACTTCTTTGCCGTCTATCATTAGTGGCTTGTTGTCGCAGGTGCAGTTTACACGTGCTTGCCCCCAGCTTGCGGAACCAAAGAGCCATTTCAATTCCGTTAGTTTAAGGTCTCCTTTAGGACCATGAAGTACCGGGTTTATCCATGCTGCATCGGTAAATGTCAAACCGACGCCATTTTGCACAAAAAGCACGAGCTTCTTTGCATTTTTAACAGAGATCTCTACTTTGTGTGAATTTCCTTTTCCCGCTATCACAGGACTGGCGTAGTCGGCATTATAGAAGTCTATATTGTCGCCTACGCTTTGTGCGTTGAAAAGTGCAACATATTTATCTTTGCTTTTAGGTACGTCCGCCGTCCAGACTACAAGGTTTTGATTGCGGTATACCTGGCGATTGTTGATACTTTCCTGGTTTACGCTAAGAACCTCCCGGTTGGTAAGCATTTTCTTTGTGAACGTATCCAGTTGGGTCATATCGCCGCCGAAGATCAACGGAGAGCGTGCAATGGACCATAAGCTCATTAAGGTATATTGCTCGTCCTGCGTAAAATTGGTTGGCCGTTTGAAATCAATAATGCCTATGGGAAGCATATCTGCATCAGGAAAATGTCCTGAACCCCGATAGGGTGTCCACGCATTCAGGCGTTCAAACATGGCGCGCAGTGAATACCATGTGTCCCATAAATCATCTGTAATGCGCCACATGTTCGCATGGTTCATTACATGCTCACCCGCTGATACCGGCGTTGCTCCCGGAGATAAACTAAGCACAATGGGCCGCCCGGTTTTATCTATCGCCGAACGGATAGCTTCTATTTCCGCTTGTTGCACATCGTTGTACGGGCGTGATATATCATCCACCTTAATGAAATCTACGCCCCATCCGGCATACATTTCAATGATGGAATTGTAATAGGCTTTCCCCTCAGGTTTGGTGGCATCTACGCCATACATATCCGGATTCCATGGACAGATAGAACGCCTTAAAGCTATATCCTGGGCGCCCACATTTGTGCCCATAACAGGTGTGTTTTTCTCCACCGCCTGGCGCGGTATGCCGCGCATGATATGGATCCCGAATTTTAAACCCTTTGAATGAACATAATCAGCAAGTGGTTTAAAACCCTTGCCATCGGCCGCAGACGGAAATTTTTTCAATCCTGGCGTTAACCGCCCGTAATCATCCATCGTAAGGATTGCTTTGGGATTATAGGCATGCCCGCCTGACGATGGCTCATACCATTGAATATCCACCGTGAGGTAGTTGTATCCATAAGGTAGTAAATGTTTCGCCATGGCGTCAGCCTGTTCTTTTACCTGCTGTTCGGTTACTGTGGTGCCGAAGATATCCCAGCTGTTCCATCCGAGCGTTGGCTTAGGGGCATATTGCAGGAACCGGGAAGACGATTGCGCAATCGCGCTCGTGAATCCAAGGAAAATTCCTATCACCCCAAAACTGATATGTTTTAATCGCATTTTGTAAGATGTTTGGGTTATTGGTTAGTTGATCATTTGCCACCAGTCAAAATCAAAGAGCTCGCCCTCTCCGCCTTTAAAAACCAGCACGATATCATGTACGCCCTTTTGACGGGCGAGTTTGCTCTTGACATTTATCCATTGAGGAGGGAAGCCCTTATCAATCCGGCAGGTGCCAAGCAATTGCCCCTGTAAACTATCCAGCCGGATCTCTATGTTGCCGCCTGCTTTGGGTGCCACCCTGGCTTTAAATGAGGCAGGCCCCTTTTTAAGGTCTGCACCTTTAATAATAAGATAGTCGCCATTATTGATATCTGTTACATATACATTCCCTGTACTGCTGTCTTTATTGGTTTTCAGACCGGCAGACCAGGCGATGGTTTCTGCCTCTGTAAGTTTGTAGGGATCGAGCGTACCAATTTGCCGGATGCCTTCCTCACGCCACCAGGGAAGTTCCGGTATGGTGCCATCAGGATTATAACTAAATTCTTCCACGCATACAGAACGCCTTTCATGGTGCTTTTCTGTCAGCATGAAGTTGATCCGGAAGTTAAATCCAAAGACATATGACTTCCCTTTGTAGTCAATAATACCCGGATGGTTACCTGTCGATTTCCCATTTGGCTTCATAATGTATCCTTTAAATTCCCATGGACCAGCGGGACTGTTGCTCATAGCATAGCCTATGCCTTCGGGACAGCAGGTAGAAGCATAAGCCATATAATACTTCCCGTTACGCTTATAAGCCCACGGACCTTCCTGGTAATGAAAAGGATCTTTCTGATCTTTTATTTTGGCAAAACTGGAGTCTTTAATAATGGGACCCGCCAACGAAATCATGTCTTTGTTTAGTTTTACATACCAGAGATTAGGATTACCCCAGTATAAATAAGCTTGTCCATCGTCGTCTATGAATACGGTGGGGTCTATGCTATCGTATTTATCGCCGATCAGCGGGTGCCCCAGCGGATCAACGAACGGCCCGCGCGGGTTGTCTGCCACTAACACGCCAATTCCCCTGCCCTGAACAGGGCAGTATAGATAAAACTTCCCGTCTCGTTCAATAGTTTGAGGGGCCCATGCACCATTATCGAAACCGCCCCAGCCGGTAATGGCCTTGTCCGCCCATTTAAAATTTCTCAGAGAAGCTACCGGGCCGTGATCCGTCCAGTTTACCATATCCGTCGAAGTGTAACAAAGCCAGTCGCGCATCAGGAATCTGCCCTGGCCGGGAGGCGCATCATCTTCATCATGGCTGGTATAAAGGAAAACGGTGTCTTTATAAACCATGGGAGCCGGATCGGCAGTAAACTTTGTTTGAATAATCGGATTTTGACTATTGGCTGTGCCGCATAGTAAGGTGGCTGCTATTATTGTTGCCAGTTTCTGTTTCATAACAATGATCAATGTTTTATCTGATTAGTTTTTAGGAGTTGACTTTCTTGCACCATGCCGGATCTCTGCCGCTCCAATTGGTTCCGGAAATTTCGTAACTGATTGGAACGGGGCGCATCGCCTTTTCCGTTAAAACAGGATAAAGAAGGATGGCTCGGATACCCAATTCCTGGTAGGCAAGAAGTGCGTGATTTCTGATAATTTTCATATGACAATAACTGCGGAATGAGAAATAGAATCGGGAATGAAAGTAAAATTATTGGGGCAGCAGGCCTGATAATTTTGTTGAATCATTTGTCACATATGTTGATTTTTTGCAGTCATTGTAATTAATTATCAATTACTTAGGGGGCGGCGCCTTATTCACGCTACGCAGCATGCCATTAAAACCTCCGTTCGGTCGCGAAGGACGATCAGTTAATAGAAACATAACATTAACCGCCCTTCTCGCCCATACTTTCCGCTTCCCGGCGCTCTATCTTTGTTCATAAACACGAAGCATGCTGAAATCCAGTCAGTTTGGAAAAGATTTTTTGTGGGGGGTGGCCATCGCAGCACAGCAGAACGAAGGTGCCTATAACATTGACGGCCGTGGATTGTCTATCTGGGATGCTTTCTCGCGCCGCCAGGGCAAGATCAAAGGCGGCCATAAACCATATGACGCCTGCGACTTCTATTATCGCTATAAAGATGACCTCCTGCTCACCAAAGCCCTGGGTTTTAATGTTTTCCGTTTCTCCATTGCCTGGTCACGCATCCTGCCCGATGGCACCGGTAAAGTAAATAAGGAAGGTATCAACTTCTATAACAAAGTCATCGACGAATGCCTCAAGCTGGGATTAAAACCCTTTGTAACCCTTTACCATTGGGATTTGCCCTACGCCCTTGAAAAGGAGGGAGGCTGGACCAGTCACCGCATGACACGCTGGTTTACCCGCTATGCAACAGTTTGTGCCGAAGCTTTTGGCGACAGGGTAAAAGATTGGATCATCCTCAACGAACCCATGGGCTTTACCTCCCTGGGTTATATGCTCGGGAAACACGCGCCGGGTAAAACAGGCATGAGTAACTTCCTGCCGGCAATTCATAATGCCGTCCTTTGCCAGGCCGATGGCGGGAGGGTCATCCGCGACCTGGTTCCCAAAGCATATATCGGCACCACTTTCTCCTGCTCCGAAGTAATACCCCATACCGATAGAGACCTCGATGTACAGGCCGCTAAAAGAATGGATATTCTGCTGAATCGCCTCTTCATAGAACCTGCCCTCGGAAGAGGATATCCGAAAGACGATTTTAAATTCCTCGAAAAACTCGAGATCTATACCAAAGCCTGGAAGTTCACCGATCGCATGCGCTTTAATTTCGACTTCATAGGCCTGCAGAACTATTTCCCGGTAACGATCCGTCATAATTCTATTATGCCCATTATACAGGCTTCGGAAGTAAAAGCCGCCACCAGGAAAGTGCCGCATACGGCAATGGGATGGGAGATCAATGGTGAAAGTTTCTACAGGATCATTAAGAAATTCTGGCACTACGGTTCAGTAAAAGAGATCATCATCTCCGAAAACGGCGCCTGCTTTAAAGATGAAGTGGTTGATGGCGTAGTCAACGATACCGCCCGTATCGCCTATTTCGAAGAATACCTGAAAGCCATGCACAAAGCCAAACACGAAGGCGTCAATATCAAAGGTTATATGGCTTGGACACTAATGGATAACTTTGAATGGTCCGAAGGATACAAAGCACGCTTTGGCTTAATTCATGTCGACTTTGAAACCCAGTTACGTACCATCAAAAACTCTGGTTACTGGTTCCGTGATTTCCTGCAGAAGTAAAGCAAAAGAAGCGCTAGAAAATACTATTGTTGTCGTCATTGTTCAGTTGTATGATCCCGGGAGCTTTAATATAGGTACTGTTATACCTGAAATTAAGGCTGCTGTTGATCATGATCTTGAATTGGCTGGTATAGGGCAGTGTCTTCGGATAATAAACCCCGCGTAATTCTATCGTTCCAAATACAAAGTTCTCGTTCCGGGTTCTTACACCGCCACCTATAAAATAGTATAGCTCCGATTTTTTAAGATCACGCGCTTCGGGCGTCAACAGCGAGGCATCGCCGAAAAAGAATGGCGCAAACTTGAAACCGAAGAATTTATAAGGCAGAAAGAAAAACGTTTCAGAGTGTACGCTGAAACGTTTGTTACCCAATATGGAGTCGGAGCTGAAATAACGGATGCCGAAAGCATTGTCGATACGTAATGGATCTATAGCTACACGGTTGAACTGCCTGGTGGCGCTAAACCGGAAATACTGCCGCATCCGTACCTTGCGTACATCCATCAGCCTGCTGAAAAAACTGGCCCCCGCCAGCATGCTGGCATCCTCGAACTTGCCATCCTTGATAAAACCGCCCGTGCGAAGGAAATACTGGATGATATGCCCGGTTTTACTAACAATATACCGGTTGGCATCTATGCCGGCATAAGGCCTCGATAACCCCTTCTGCTTATACCAGCCACCCGTCAAAGCAATATTATAGCCGTACGGAACGTCCTCCGTTAAACCAAAGCCATACAGGTAGTTGGTTTTATAGAAGTTCTGCCGGAAAAAAGTATAAGAGGCAAGGAGGGCTTCCTTGCTGTTAAAACGCTCATCGTATTTATCGCCTATTTGTTTAGGTACTTCCGAAAAAGGTATATTCATATAACGGACACCTACAAACTGGCGGTCATATTCTCTCGATCCTGTTCGCAGGTTATAACCAATCCAGCCGTCTACAATATTGTACCGGTAGCCATAGAACAAACTGTCTGGCTGATTGTAGTTGTTGAGCGACTGATAGTTGCCTATGGATAATGCTCCCGAAACATGCGCGAACTGGGAATAAAGAGGACGGTCGAACTGTATGCGCCATCCATGCTCATTCTGGCGCCCGTCACGTATATTATTATTGATGTCCGAATAAGTGAGTGAACCGTTGATGAATGTATTCGCAATATTGCTCTTCATATACTGAAACTCAAAACCACTACCCGGTGTACGCTCCGTTTCGAACAGGGTGCTGACGGTAATTCGCTGTCCCATCCCAAACGCGTTGGCGTCACCTATCTTGCCGCGGAAGCGCCCCGGGCTGGCATCATTTACCTCGAATTGTATCGTAAACAGGTCCTTGGTGATAACTTCCACGTCAACAGAATCCTCGTAGCCTGGTATCTCCTTTATTACAATACGTGCATCCTGCATAAAGTTTAAGGAACGCAGGAATCGTTCGTTATCACCCAGCCGGAAGGGACTAACCTCGTCTCCTTCCTTGATGAACAGGTTGTCACGTATCACCCAGTCTCTCGTATCACGGTGGGTACTGTTCAATAACTTTGTACCTACATAAGAGATCCGGTTCGAAGTGTCCGTGATAGGGCTTTCAAATCCCAGCTGCTTGATATGTATTTTACGGATTATTTTGCCTATATAAGGAATATACGGATCCTCAACCTTTACATTTAATGTGGCCTGCCCGGTATCCGTACCGGCACTGCGTGTAACGGCACCCAGGGTAAAATCAGCAACCTTCTTGAATATATTATCCTTCTTTTTCTTCTTACCCTCCGTGCTGTCCTTGGTGCCAATAGCAGTGCTGCTGTCGCGCTCCTGGCATAATGCCCTCGCGCCGCACAGGCAAAAGAAGAACAGGAAAAACCATATAAACAACGGGGGCCGCACTAACAGTTGGATCTTATTTGTATTTAAGGTAAAAGGATTTTATGGTAATCTGTGTTAAATGATTGCATAATAACACTTTCCGTTGCAATTATCTCGCCGTTTTGTTTTTGTTCCGGAATATGTAGCTTATAATACGTTTTTCTTTCATCTGATGTTACGTTACCGCTACTTTTTTTAACTTTCTGATACAAAAACTTTGGTGGAATCAATTTTCCTGTATTTTTGCCCCATGAAATTACAAATGCACATCCATCATCACCATCATTTCTTACCCCACGGGTAGGCCGGTGTTGCTTGTGCATATCACAATAAAAACATTGAAAGGGCTTACCGCAGGGTAGGCCCTTTTTTTATTCCCTTAACGAATCGAATAACAACAAAACAATATGAGCGCTACAAACACAACTCCGGAAAGGCCCGGCATCAAACTTAAACTGGCTATTCAGAAATCCGGACGCTTACACGACGACTCTATGCGTCTCCTGAAAGAATGTGGCATCGATATCAGTAATGGAGTCAACAAACTTAAAAGCGAAGCAACCAACTTCCCGCTTGAAGTGTTTTTCCTCCGCGACGACGATATTCCCCAATATGTGGAAGACGCAGTAGCCGATATTGGCTTTGTTGGCGAAAACGTAGTCTATGAAAAGAAGAAGAAGGTAGACGTAACCGAACAGCTTGGTTTCGGTAAATGCCGCCTTTCTATCGCCGTACCCAAAGGAGAATCCTATACCGATGCCACCAGTCTCCGTGGCAAACGCATCGCTACCAGTTACCCCGTCCTCGTTCAGGACTTCCTCGATAAGAATAACGTTCAGGCCGAGATTCACGAGATCTCCGGTAGTGTCGAAATCGCTCCAGGCATTGGCCTCGCCAACGCCATCTGCGACCTGGTGAGCAGTGGATCTACGCTCTTCATGAATGGCCTGCAGGAAGTGGAGTCTATTCTTAAATCACAGGCAATTCTCATCAAAAACCAGGACCTCGGCCCCGTACAACAGGCTATCCTCGATAAGCTGCTGTTCCGCATCCAGTCCGTTAAAAAAGCAAAAAATACAAAATACGTCCTGCTCAACGCGCCCAACGACAAGCTCGACGAGATCATCTCCCTGTTACCAGGTATGAAAAGCCCTACAGTGCTTCCCCTGGCAGAACAAGGATGGAGCAGCGTTCACAGCGTGCTTAGCGAAAACGAATTCTGGGACATCATCGAACGCCTCAAAGCCGCAGGCGCACAAGGCATCCTAGTTGTTCCCATCGAAAAAATGATTCTTTAATAAATGAGATAGTAGATGGTAGATAGGCCGATGGTGGAGATGTGTTTTTATTTTCTACCCATAAGCTTCTCTGCCATCGCCTCTGCCATCTGTTATCTGTTATCTGTTATCTGTCATCCATGGACTTATATATAAATCCCGCACAGGAAACCTGGAAAGCAATCCTGCAAAGACCGGTATTCGACGCTTCCGCATTACAGGAGAAAGTGGCCGCAGTACTGAATGAGGTAAAGCTGAATGGCGACCAGGCCCTGAAAAAATATACCGCATTGTTCGACGGTGTCGAACTAAATGAACTGGCTGTAACGCCCGACGAACTCGTGAATGCAGTTCAAAGCTTGCCTGCTGCCTTGAAACAGGCAATCGCAGTAGCCGCTGCCAATATCAAAGCCTTTCACGAAAACCAGCTCGCCGGCTCCGAAGTAATCGAAACTATGCCCGGTATCCGCTGCTGGCGCAAAAGTGTGGGCATCGAAAAGGTAGGACTCTATATCCCCGGAGGTTCTGCGCCGCTATTCTCTACCATCCTCATGTTAGGCATCCCGGCCAATATAGCAGGTTGTAAAGAAATAGTCCTGTGTTCTCCTCCCTCGAAAGAGGGTACATTGAATCCCGCTATTCTATATGCAGCCCAGCTTGTAGGTGTTACCCGCATCTACAAATTAGGAGGAGTACAGGCTATTGCAGCTATGGCTTACGGTACCGAAACGGTACCACAGGTCTATAAGATCTTTGGCCCCGGCAACCAGTACGTTACCTGCGCAAAACAACTGGTACAGCAGCAGGGATTGGCAATCGATATGCCCGCAGGTCCCAGTGAAGTATGTGTCCTGGCCGATAACACAGCTAACCCCGCCTTTATCGCAGCCGACCTTTTGTCACAAGCCGAACATGGTGCCGATAGCCAGGTGTTGCTGGTAACAGATAAAAAAGAATTGGTAACGGAAGTAGAACAGGAGCTGACCCGCCAGTTGGAACAGTTGCCACGCCGCGACATCGCCGCCAAAGCATTGGAAAACAGCAAAGCCATAGTAATGCCTTCGATCGAAGAAGCAATTGCCCTGGTTAACGAATACGCTGCTGAACATCTCATCATAGCGTGTGAGAACGAAGAAGCCATAGCAGAACGTATTTCCAATGCAGGTTCCGTATTCCTGGGTAACTATGCCCCGGAAAGCGTGGGCGACTATGCCAGCGGTACCAACCATACCCTGCCTACCAACGGCTTTGCCCGCTCTTATAGCGGCGTAAGTGTAGATAGTTTCGTGAAAAAGATCACGTATCAGAAATTATCTCCCGAAGGTTTACAGCGTATTGCCGGTACCGTTACCACCATGGCCGAAGCCGAAGGCCTCCAGGCCCACGCCAACGCAGTAACCATCCGTTTATAATAAATTGATTCAGCAACCCGTAACGTTTATATATGTTCAACTTAGATGCGCTTACCCGCAACAACATAAAAACATTGGCGCCTTACTCCTCCGCAAGAGATGAATTCTCCGGCGAAGCAAAGGTATTCCTCGATGCTAATGAAAACAGCCTCGGCTCCCCACTGATGAAATGGTATAATAGATACCCCGATCCACACCAGGTAAAGCTGAAACAGGCCATCGCCAAAGTAAAATCGGCGCAAACAAACCAGATCTTCCTGGGCAATGGTAGCGATGAATGTATCGACCTGCTGTATCGCTGCTTCTGCGAACCCGGTAAAGACAATGTGATCATTTGCCCGCCTACCTACGGCATGTACGAGGTAAGCGCCAATATCAATAACGTCGAAGTCCGTAAAGCGCCGCTGCTCGACGATTTTCAGCTCGACCTGGTTCACCTCGAAAGCCTCGCCGATGCCAATACAAAACTCATCTGGATCTGCTCTCCCAATAATCCAACCGGCAACTCCCTGAATCGCACCGATATTGAAACCGTACTCAATAATTTCAACGGCCTGGTAGTGGTAGATGAAGCCTATATCAACTTCTCCCGCCAGCGCTCCTGGGTTGGGGAACTCGCAGAATATCCTAACCTGGTAGTATTGCAAACCTTCAGCAAAGCCTGGGGGCTTGCGGGCCTGCGCCTGGGCATGAGCTTCGCTTCCGATGCCATCATTGAAATAATGGATAGGGTGAAACCACCCTATAACATCAACCAGGTAACACAGGAACTCGCCTTGCAGGCCCTGGAAGAAGTAGGACAGGTGAACGATATGATCCGCCTGATCGTGGACATGCGCAACGCCCTGGCCGAAGTGCTGGTACAGATTCCCGGAGTGGAAAAAGTATATGAGTCCGATGCCAACTTCCTCCTTGTAAAGATCAGGGAAGCCAAAAAAGTGTATGAATACCTGCTCACCAAAGGTATCGTTGTACGCGACCGCAGCAACGTAAAGCTTTGCGACGACTGCCTCCGTATTACCATCGGTACTGAACAGGAAAACACGTTGCTGGTCGACGCACTCGGAAGTCTTTATTAACCTTATTTCAATTATTGTAGCTGATATATTATGAAAAGAGTATTGTTTATAGACAGGGACGGAACGATCATCAACGAAGCGCCGCCTACCTACCAGATCGATAGCTGGGATAAACTCGAATTTTATCCGGGGGTTTTCACTTACCTCTCACGCATTGCAGCAGAGCTGGACTATGAACTGGTAATGGTTAGCAATCAGGATGGACTTGGTACCGAAGGGTATCCCGAATCAAGCTTCCATCCCATCCAGGACTTTATCATGAAAAGCCTGGTCAATGAAGGCATCGAATTCAAAGCAGCCTTCTTCGATAAAACCTTCGCAAAGGATAATAGGCCTACCCGTAAACCCAATACAGGCATGTTAACCGCTTATATTGATAACCCGGAATACGACCTTGCTAATTCTTTCGTAATAGGCGACCGTATCACCGATGTTGTGCTGGCAAAGAACCTGGGTAGTAAAGCCATTTGGTTGAACAACGATCCGGAACTGGGTGCCGGTGAACTGGAAAAAATAGCGCCGCCCGAAGGTGGATGGAGTGCCTGCATTGCATTGGAATCTACTTCCTGGAAAGACATATATGAGTTCCTGAAACTCGGCCTGCGTAAAGTGACCCACGAACGTAATACGAACGAAACGAAGATCAGGGTAGAACTCAATCTTGATGGCAGCGGTAAGGCAAACATCGACACCGGCCTGGGTTTCTTCGATCATATGCTCGATCAGATCGCACGTCACGGTAAAATGGATCTCAACATTATCACCAAAGGCGATCTGCATATCGATGAACACCATACCATCGAAGATACCGGTCTGGCCCTCGGCGAAGCCTTTGCCCTGGCCCTGGCCGATAAAAGAGGGATGGAACGGTACGGCTTTGCCCTGCCTATGGACGAAGCGGAGGCCAAAGTGCTGATCGACTTCGGTGGCCGTAACTGGATCGTATGGGATGCGGAGTTTAAAAGGGAAAAGATAGGGGAGATGCCTACCGAAATGTTCTTCCACTTCTTTAAATCATTCAGCGACGCCGCTAAATGTAACCTCAATATTTCCTGCAAAGGCGACAATGAGCATCATAAAATAGAAGCCATTTTTAAAGCGTTTGCCAAGGCAATACGTATGGCGGTGAAACGCGATCCTTTGAGCAACCACCTTCCAAGTACCAAAGGTGTATTATAATGGCACTTTATAATTTTTTTTGTTCGTTTCGGTTTTCTGTCGCAAATTCGCAGTGTTATGAAAGTACAGTTAATAAACAAACATTGGTGGTGGCATACAAACTCCGGTCGGGGCTTGTAGCGGCATTGCCAATACTGAACAATATTCGAAGGCCTCGACTTTTATGTCGGGGCCTTTTTTTTATTTAACAAAGATTGCGCTAAGGAAACAATGGGTATGAAAAAAATAGAACTAATAACCCGCTCAAAAAAAATGCTGTCCGACGTTCATACGCCGGTAGGTATCTATCTCAGGATCAGGGACCGCTTCCGGGATACCATCTTGCTCGAAAGCGCAGATTATCATGCGGCAGATAACTGTTTCTCTATTATTGGCATCAACGCCATCGGCGGAATTGAAGTCTCCGATTTCAATTCGGTAGAGTTCAAATATCCCGGCCGCAAACCCGAGAAAACAGCTGTAAAGAACAAAGAAGCAGTGCCGCAGATGATCTGGGATTTTATGTCCGGATTCGACGTAAAAGAAGCGGATGAAGCGCCGGCAAAAGCAGCGCAGGGCCTCTTTGGTTATACCACTTTCGATGCGGTGCAGTTCTTCGATACCATTAGTTTCAACCAGCCAAAAACAGGTGATGACAAGTCCTCTACTTATTTGTTACCCCTTATGCGCTACCGCCTCTATCAATACGTGATCATCATAAACCATTTCAAAGACGAAATGTACCTCTGCGAAAACAGGGTAGATGGACTGGAAAGTGATCTGGGCCTGGTAGAATCGCTGATAAAAAGTAAAGACGTCCCAACTTATCCTTTCCAATCTCAGGGAGCAGAGTCCTCTAATATGACCGATGACGACTATACCAATATGGTACAGAAAGGCATCCAGAGCTGTCTGAGAGGTGATGTGTTCCAGATCGTATTGAGCCGCCGTTTTCAGCAATCATTTACCGGCGACGAATTCAACGTATATAGGGCGCTCCGTAACGTAAACCCATCTCCATACCTCTTCTTCTTCGACTACGGCGATTATAAACTCATTGGTTCCAGCCCCGAATCTCAATTGATCATCAGGGACGGTAAAGCAGTGGTGCACCCCATTGCAGGAACTTTCAAACGCACAGGCAATGCCGAACGCGATAAAGAACTGGCAGCGGCTTTACTCGAAGACGCAAAAGAAAATGCAGAACATACCATGCTGGTCGACCTCGCAAGGAATGACCTCAGCAGGCTTTGCGACCAGGTAGAAGTGAAACACTACCGCCAGGTGCAATACTATTCTCATGTTATTCACCTGGTAAGCGAAGTGAATGGAAGAGTACAGCCGGGTATGAATCCTTTCAACCTGTTGGCTACTACTTTCCCCGCAGGAACCCTCAGCGGCGCACCTAAATTCAAGGCCATGCAATTGATCGATCAGTACGAACCGACACAGCGTGGTTATTATGGTGGATGTATCGGTTTTATGGGCTTCGATGGTAGTTGCAATCATGCAATCATGATCCGTAGCTTCCTGAGCCGCAAAAATACACTGTATTACCAGGCCGGAGCCGGCGTGGTTGCCGCCTCCAAACCGGAAAGCGAACTCCAGGAAGTCAACAATAAACTCGGCGCTTTGAAAAAAGCAATCGAACTGGCCGATGAATTAAGCGCAAACAACTTATTCTAACGATTATGAAAGTATTGGTATTCGATAACTACGACTCTTTCACCTATAACCTGGTGCACCTGGTAGAAAAGATCCTGCACGAAAAGGTAGAAGTACACCGCAACGATAAGTTGCCACTCGAAAAAGTGAAAGATTATGATAAAATAATTCTTTCTCCCGGCCCCGGTATCCCTGAAGAAGCAGGATTACTGCTGCCGCTGATTAAAGAATACGCGGCAACAAAATCCATCCTCGGTGTTTGTCTTGGTCACCAGGCTATAGGACAGGCATTCGGTGGTACACTGGTGAATCTTTCTAATGTATATCACGGCATAGCTACACCCATTCAGTTACTGGATACACCCGCAGCAACAGCAGCGCCCAACGCGTTGTTCCGCGAGATGCCGCAGCAGTTCGAAGTAGGCAGGTATCATTCCTGGGTCATAGGTAAAGAAGGTTTCCCTGATACCCTTGAAATAACCGCGGAAGATGAAAATGGCTTCATCATGGCCCTTCGCCATAAAACATACGATGTGCAGGGTGTTCAATTTCATCCGGAAAGTGTGCTTACGCCAAAAGGAGAACAAATGATGCGTAATTGGCTTAGCCAGTAATAACAGCTAAAACAAAAAACGCAACAACTCCTTTTTAAAAATTAAAAAGATTCAAGTGAAAAAGATCTTACAATACCTCTTCGAACATAAAACTCTTTCAAGAGAACAGGCGAAAGAAATACTGACAAATATCTCCTCGGGCATGTACAGTGAATACGAGGTCACATCCTTTATCACAGTCTTCCTGATGCGCAGCATTACAGTCGAAGAATTGCAAGGCTTCAGGGAAGCGTTGCTCGACCTTTGCGTGAAAGTAGACCTCGGTGGTTATCCGCTGGTAGACATCGTAGGTACCGGCGGCGATGGTAAGAATACATTTAACGTGTCCACACTCGCCTGCTTCATTGTGGCGGGCGCCGGTCATAAAGTAGCCAAACATGGCAACTACGGCGCCACCAGCGTAAGCGGTGCATCAAATGTCATGGAACAGTTAGGGTACTCTTTTAAAAACGATGCCGCCAGGCTCCGGAAAGAAGTGGAAGAAGCAAATATCTGCTTCCTGCATGCCCCTGTATTCCACCCGGCATTGAAAGTGGTGGCACCCATTCGTAAGAATCTGGGATTGCGTACCTTCTTCAATATGCTCGGCCCTGTGGTAAACCCGGCGGCTCCCGAATACCAGCTGATAGGAGTGTACAGCCTGGAAATGGCAAGAATTTATAACTACCTGCTCCAGCAAACAGGCAAAGCTTTTACTATCATTCATAGCCTTGATGGTTACGACGAAATATCGCTTACCAACGATACCAAAGTCATCAATAACCAGGGCGAAGCCATCCTTACGCCGGAATACCTCGGCAAACGCCTGGTGTCGCCGCAGGACATCTATGGTGGTAATACTACAGAAGAAGCAGCCCGTATATTTAAGGCAGTGATCAAAGGCGAAGGCTCCTGGGCGCAAACAGCCGTAGTTCTTGCAAACGCCGCAATGGCGCTTAATTGTACCGGTAAATACGCTTCTTATAACGATGCATATGCCGCGGCAGTGGAAAGCCTCGAAAGCGGTAAAGCATACGCCAGCCTCCAGAAACTAATTTCATTGCAATAATAGCTCCTACCTCATGAATATTTTAGATACTATCGTCGCCAGGAAAAAAGAAGAGATCGCTGAACGTAAGGCTTTACGCACCGTAGCGGACCTGGAGAAAGAACCTTTCTTTGAAAGAACAACCCTGTCCCTTTCTCAGTCTCTTGTAAACCCCGAACGCACAGGTATTATCGCGGAGTTTAAAAGAAAGTCGCCTTCCAAAGGTATCATCAATGGCCAGGCTTCCGTAGAAGACGTAACCGCTACTTATGCCCGCCTGGGGGCTTCAGGGCTTTCTGTGCTTACCGATACTGATTTTTTCGGTGGCAGCAACGCCGATTTGTTGCTGGCCAGGCAACAACAGGTGCCCATTCTGCGTAAAGACTTTATGGTCGATGAATACCAGGTTGTGGAAGCCAAAGCAATTGGTGCAGATGTAATACTTTTGATCGCAGCTTGTCTCACACCCGAAAGGGTGCAGTCGCTGGCGGCATTTGCAAAAAGCCTGAAACTCGAAGTATTGCTCGAAATTCACGACGAATCCGAATTGGTGCATATTTGTAACGAAGTGGATATGGTCGGCGTGAACAACCGTAATCTTAAAACGTTTGAAGTAGATATCAATACTTCCCTCAGGCTGATCGGCAAAATGCCGGCACACAAACCAGCCGTGGCAGAAAGCGGTATCAGCGATCCGGAAACCATTAAAACGCTGAAACAAGCCGGCTTTAAAGGCTTCCTGATAGGGGAAAACTTTATGAAACAACCGGATCCTTCGATTGCCTTTGCTGATTTTGTGAAACATTTGTAAACCAGAACAAAACAAGCAGGGTTATGGAACACAGCGCTTATGACAGTCATTTACCCCCAAAACCGCTCGAAGCGGTGCGCGGTATCAGGGTTAAGGTTTGTGGTATGACCAGGGCCGACCAGGTACAGCAACTCGACGAATGGGGCGTGGAATTCGCAGGATTTATCTTCTATCCGCGCTCACCACGGTATGTATTGAACAGCATGACTGCCGCTGAAATTAAAAAGATCAAAGGCCATATCAACAAAGTAGGCGTTTTTGTAAACGCTCCCATGGAAGAAGTGCTGCGTATTGTCGACGAATGCGGGCTCTACCTCGTTCAGTTGCACGGTGATGAAAACCCGCGCTATTGCGAAAAGATCGCCGACTACGTTACTGTCATTAAAGCATTCAGGATTGCGGAAGACGATAACGTCGCCTGGAAAATAAAGAACTATTACGATGCCACCGATATGTTCCTCTTCGATACCGAAGGCGCAGGATACGGAGGCACCGGCAAAAAGTTTAACTGGGAGCTCATTAAAAACGAAAACATTCAAAAACCCTTTTTACTCAGCGGAGGAATAGAACCCGCCGACGCACGCCACCTGCTCGACTTCCAGCAGCAACCGGTGGCAAAAGACCTGTTCGCGGTCGACGTGAACAGCAAATTTGAAATAATGCCCGGACTGAAGGATATGTCTAAGATCAAGACCTTCCTCGACGAGCTTAAACCTTTTTAGATAAAATGGAACAAACAACTTACCAACGGCCCGATGAACACGGGTACTATGGCAGCTTCGGTGGAGCCTATATCCCCGAAATGCTGCACCCCAACGTGGAAGAACTGAAATCGCGTTACCTCGATATCATGTATGAGGAAAACTTTCAGAAAGAATTCCATGCCCTGCTGCGCGATTACGTTGGCAGGCCTACGCCGTTGTTCCTCGCCGAAAGGTTAAGCAAACAATACAATACCGCTATCTATCTTAAACGTGAAGACCTGAATCACACCGGTGCACACAAGATCAATAACGCGATTGGTCAGGTACTGTTGGCGCAGCGCCTTGGTAAAAAACGCATCATAGCCGAAACCGGTGCTGGTCAGCATGGCGTGGCAACCGCTACCGTTTGTGCCCTCAAAGGCATAGAATGTATCGTGTACATGGGCGAAAAAGATATAGAACGCCAGGCGCCCAACGTAGCCCGTATGCGTATGCTCGGCGCTACAGTCATCCCCGCAGTCAGTGGCAGCAAAACACTGAAGGATGCAACCAACGAAGCCATCCGCGACTGGATCAACAATCCTACCGATACACACTATGTGATTGGTTCGGTAGTTGGCCCACATCCTTACCCGGATATGGTTGCCCGCTTTCAGAGTGTCATCAGCGAAGAAATAAAAGCGCAGCTCAAAGTTACAACGGGTAAAGAATTGCCTTCACACGTCATCGCCTGCGTAGGTGGTGGTAGTAATGCCGCAGGAGCCTTCTATCATTTCCTCGACGAGCCTTCCGTACAGTTGGTGGCTGTAGAAGCAGCAGGCCATGGTGTTAACAGTGGTAGGAGTGCCGCTACCACCCAGCTTGGTAATCCCGGTGTTTTACACGGCAGCAAAAGCCTGGTGATGCAAACGGCAGACGGACAGGTGGTAGAGCCGCACAGCATATCAGCCGGCCTCGATTATCCCGGTATTGGCCCCATGCACGCCCACCTGTTTAAAAGCGGAAGAGGTACTTTCCTCAGTGCTACAGACGACGACGCGGTTGCCGCAGCATTTAATCTCTGCAAACTGGAAGGTATTATCCCGGCGCTGGAATCATCACACGCACTGGCCGCATTGAACCAGATGAAGCTCTCAGGTAAGGAAACCATCGTATTATGCCTGAGCGGCAGAGGCGATAAAGACCTTGCCACCTATATGAATAAAATGGACCGGATCTAAGTCAAAAAGTAAAACAAAAGGAATGAGTCGCATAGCTAAACTCTTCGGGAGCAAAAAACAAAATGTCTTAAACGTCTACTGTACCGCTGGTTTCCCGGAACTAAACAGTACGCTTGCCGTAATGAAAGCCCTGCAGCAACATGGTGCCGATATCGTTGAACTGGGGATGCCCTACAGCGATCCCCTGGCCGATGGCCCCGTGATACAGGATAGCAGCATGAAAGCCCTCGAAAATGGCATGTCCCTGTCGGTATTGTTCAGCCAGTTGAAAGATTGCCGCAAAGAGATAAGTCTGCCCATAGTACTCATGGGATATATGAACCCCGTGTTGCAATATGGCTTCGAAAAATTCTGCGCCGATGCAGCAGCGGCGGGCGTTGATGGACTGATTCTCCCCGACCTGCCACCTTATGAATTTGAAACGGAATATGGCGCCATCATCAATAAATATGGCCTCGACTTCATTTTCCTGGTAACACCTGAAACTTCCGAAGCCCGTATCAGGCAGCTCGATAACCTCACTTCAGGTTTTCTCTACGCCGTTTCTTCATCTTCCACCACCGGTAAAGACAAAGACCTGAAAGCGCAGGAAGGGTATTTCAGAAAATTACAGGAAATGGAACTGAAGAACCCGGTTTTAATAGGTTTCGGTATAAAAGATAAAGCTAGCTTTGAAGCGGCAGCAGGATATGCCAATGGCGCTATTATCGGATCAGCTTATATTAAAGCGCTTAACAACGCCGCAGATATCGATAAAGCCACCTCGGATTTCCTTGCATCAGTTTTGAAATAATACAGAATACGGATCATAACTCATGAATACGGTTATAGTAAAATACAACGCAGGAAATATTCAGTCGGTTCTATACGCCCTGGAACGCATAGGCGCCCAGGCATTGGTGACCGACGACCATGATCTTATCCGCAAGGCAGATAAAGTGATTTTCCCGGGTGTAGGGGAGGCCAGCAGCGCTATGCGCTACCTGCAGGAAAGATCCCTCGATACCCTCATTAAGAGCCTGGAACAGCCCGTTTTGGGCATTTGCCTGGGTATGCAGCTCATGTGCGCTTACTCCGAAGAAAATGATACGCCCTGCCTCGGCATCTTCGACGAAAAAGTAAGCCGTTTCAGGAGCGAAGACCCCACCATCAAAATCCCGCAGATCGGCTGGAACACCATAGCAGAGCTGAAAACACCGCTGTTTCAAGGGGTGCCCGAAGAAAGCTATTGCTACTTCGTACACAGCTACTGCGCGGCATCGGGGCCACATACCATCGCTACCACCGATTATATCAGGCCCTATAGCGCGGCCTTGCATAAAGGGAACTTTTATGGCGTTCAGTTTCACCCGGAGAAGAGTGCAGCAGCAGGCGAAACAATATTGAGTAATTTTATTAACCTCTGATAGAAACCCGATTATCCACTCCTTAACCTGGAAACAAAATGATCATCATTCCTGCCATAGACATCATCGATGGAAAATGTGTCAGACTTACTCAGGGCGACTACGCCCAGAAAAAGGTCTACAACGAAAACCCGCTTGAAATCGCCAAAGAGTTTGAAGCTGCAGGCCTCAAAAGACTCCACTTGGTCGATCTCGATGGCGCTAAAGCCGGCGCCGTCCAAAACTGGAAAGTCCTGGAAGATATCGCGGCCAACACCAACCTCATCATCGACTTCGGTGGAGGTATCAAAAAAGAAGAAGATCTGCACATCGTATTCGATGCCGGCGCTGCTATGGCTACCATAGGAAGCCTGGCTGTGAAGAATGAAGACATGTTCGCTGAATGGATCACCCGTTTTGGCGCAGAAAAGTTCTTGCTTGGTGCCGATGTAAAAGACGAAAAGATCGCAGTAGGAGGATGGCTTGAAACAACGGATGTCGACATCTTTAGCTTTATAGATAAATATGTAAAATATGGCATTGGCCAGCTTTTCTGTACCGATGTAAGTAAAGATGGTCTCTTACAGGGCCCTTCTCTCGACCTGTACGAAAAAGTTATACAGCGCTTCCCCGGCCTGCATTTCATTGCCAGCGGTGGTGTCGCCGGTATCGATGATCTTCACGCCCTCCATAAAATAGGATGCAGTGGTGTTATCATTGGTAAAGCCATTTATGAAGGACGTATATCGCTCGGTGAACTCAAATACTTTACACACTAAGTGTGGCTGTTGATTTGCTTTTTAATATAAAATTGTAAAGTGTGCTAGCAAAACGTATTATACCCTGCCTCGATATCAAAGACGGCAGAACTGTAAAGGGGGTCAACTTCGAAAGCCTGCGTGATGCCGGTGATCCCGTTGAACTGGGTGCCTTATATGCACAGCAGGGAGCCGACGAACTGGTATTCCTGGATATTACGGCAACCGTTGAAAAACGGAAGACTTTAAGCGAACTCGTGAACAGGATCTCCCATAAGATCAATATTCCCTTCACTGTAGGCGGAGGCATCAGCAGTGTCGATGATGTACAGGTGCTGCTGCAGAATGGAGCAGATAAGATTTCTGTGAATACTGCCGCCTTCCGCAATCCCCAACTGATAACAAACCTGGAAAAGGAATTCGGCAGCCAGTGTGTGGTACTCGCCATCGATACGCGCCTGGAAGACGATGGCGAATGGTATGTGTACCTGAACGGCGGTCGCGTGAAAACAGATACCAGGTGTGTCGATTGGGCAAAACAGGCAGTAGACCTCGGCGCCGGTGAAATATTGCTCACCTCCATGAACCACGATGGAACCAAACAGGGCTTCGCGCTCGATATTACCCGCACGCTGGCCGATAGTTTGCCCGTTCCCATCATCGCGTCGGGCGGCGGTGGAAATATGCAGCATTTCGAAACAGTGTTCTCCGAAGCTCATGCCGATGCAGCTCTTGCTGCCAGTATCTTCCACTTTAAGGAGATCGCAATCCCTGAATTGAAAACCTATCTGAAAGGCTGTAACATTCCTGTAAGATTATAAATTTGTACGTGTTTATGAAAATCGATTTTGATAAATATGCCGATGGCCTGGTGCCAGCTGTAATACAGGATGCCAGTTCCGGTAAAGTGCTTATGTTGGGCTTTATGAACAGCGAAGCCGTTCAACAGACAAAGGATACCGGTAAGGTTACTTTTTTCAGCCGTAGCAAACAAAGGTTATGGACAAAAGGAGAGGAGAGTGGTAATTTTCTGTTGTTACAGCAAATGGAAGTAGACTGCGATAACGATACGTTACTCATAAAAGCGCAGCCCGTAGGGCCCGTTTGTCACACCGGCGCCGATACCTGCTGGAACGAATCCAATCCTTCCCTCCATCCCGGCGATCATAGCTTCTTAGCACAGTTGGAGCAGATTATTCAGCAACGCCGCCAGGTTTCCCCCGAGGAATCTTACGTTGCCAGGTTATTCCAGAAAGGATTAAACAAAATAGCCCAGAAAGTAGGAGAGGAAGCAGTGGAAGTGGTGATCGAGGCTAAAGACAATAACGACGATTTGTTTAAAAATGAATCGGCAGACCTGCTGTTCCACTACCTGTTACTGTTAAATGCCAAAGGCTTTAGCCTTAGCGATATCATAGCCGTATTGCAGGAACGTCATGAAAAAAAGTAAAATAATGTAATGCGACCCTTACGCCCCGCAGGTTTCAGCTTTGCGGGGCGTTTTGTAATATCCCCCTTCCGTCTATTTTCCCTATTTTAGTTGCACAAGAGCCAATGATATGATCAATAAATACCTGAAATGCACAGCAGGCTACCTGTCACTATTTGCTTTCACCCAGGCCGCTGCCCAGCAGGGATTTACGATCTCGGGTCAGTTGAAAGACATTCCCGACCAAACCCTGGTTTACCTGGCAGGCGCCAATGAAAATGATACCCTCGCCAGCACCTATGTTAAAAATGGTGCTTTCAAACTCCAGGGACAGGCTCCTGATATCGATACCAGGTTGCTTGCTTTCCCGGCACTGAATAAAAGAACCATCCTCTTCATGGGTAATGAAAATATTGCCTTGTCAGGTTCTGTCAACGATCTGGCAAATATTACGGTTGCCGGGGCTATAGCCCACAACGATTATGAAGAGTTCCTATACTACCTCAAACCATTATCCGATTACGTCGCATTTTATAACAAACAAGTGCAGGAAGCTCGTAACGTCATGATCCGCGATTCCGCCATGCCTAAGCTCAATACTGCCTTTATGATCTGGCAAACCAGTATAGATCGCTTTATTGAAAGAAAGAATCAATCTCCCATGTCCGCCCTGTTGCTGGCATATAGCTTCGATACCGACCCCAACAAAGACTTGTCGCTCCTGGAACGTCGTTTCGCCATCTTGCAGGGTGCAGCGCTCGGCAACCGTTTTGCCACCGGCATCCGTCAGGTAATTGCTGAAGGAAAAATAGGAGCCGTTGGAACGCAGGCTATCAATTTTACCCAAAACGATGTGAACGGTAAACCCGTTTCTCTTTCCCAGTTTAAAGGTAAATATGTGCTGGTCGATTTCTGGGCCAGTTGGTGCGGCCCCTGCCGGGCCGAGAACCCTACAGTAGTCGCTGCCTTTAATCGTTTTAAAAACAAGAATTTTACTGTCCTCGGAGTTTCTCTTGACCAGAGCAAAGACGCCTGGCTCAATGCCATCAAAGCAGACAATCTTACCTGGCCGCAGGTCAGCGACCTGCAATCCTGGAATAACGCAGTAGCCAGAACCTACCGCATCTCCCAGATCCCTCAAAATATCCTCGTAGATCCCACAGGCAAAATAGTCGCTAAAAACCTTCGTGGAGAAGCCCTGCTCCGGAAACTGGATGAATTATTAAAGTAAAACAGCCATAAAAAAAGCCGGAGCAAAACGCTCCGGCTTTTCAGTTATATAAACAGGCTACCATGCCTGCCCTGGTCGGCTACCACTTGATTCCGCCATACTCCCCTTCATCAAAGCCCAGCGCAACAACCTTCCCGTCCAATTCAATCAGAGGACGTTTAATAACACTGGTTTTTGCCTCCATAAGAGCGATCGCGGCTTTTTCATTGGTCACCGCAGCTTGTTCCGCAGCATCAAGCTGACGCCAGGTAGTGCCTTTCTTGTTAACAAGCGCTTCCCAGCCCTTTTGTTGAGCCCATGATTTCAGGTGAGAGGCATCAATTCCTTTCTTCTTGTAATCATGAAACGCATAAGGAACATCGTTGGCCTTTAACCAGTCAAGCGCTTTCTTTACCGTATTACAATTGGGTATTCCGTAAACCGTATACATATTGATCTCCTCTGGTTCTATCCTTTTACAGTAAAGCTTACAGCATGATCGCCCCATAACAGGGTTACTTTGCCCTCTTTGTTAATGGTGTAAGTAAGTGTTTCGGTAAAGCCCGGTGCTTTGCCGCCTTTTACTTTTACTTGTAAAGCATCTTCACCTTTGTTCTTCTCATATTGAAAAGCGCCGAAGGTATCCCATACTTTGTTAAAGATCAATGTCCATTCGTCATTGTTTTCAATAACGAAGAACGCATACTTGCCGGCAGCCAGAGGCTGGCCTTCAACTTTTACGGCTTTGCTCACTTCAAATACAGTGGCTTTATTCGCACCCGCACGCCAGATCTTGCCAGGCAATGGCTCCAGGTCTTTACCTATCGTCCTGCCTTTTACCGATGGACGGCTGTATACGATCTTGACAGCTGTGCCTTTGCTGATAGTTGCGCTCACGCTGTCTAAGGGACTGGCGGGTTTTTTATTTTGAGCTACGGCAACGGTAGCCAGCATCACCAGGCAGGTGAGCATACATAGAACCTGTTTCATAGTTTTCATTCTTTTAGGTTAATTATTGATGAGTGTGATTCTACAAAAGCTGGCGCTTGTAAAGCTGAACCGCATTTTCATAACCCAGGTATAAAGCATCGCAAACCAATGCATGGCCTATCGATACCTCATCAAGCCAGGGTATGTTTTTCTTGAAAAACTGCAGGTTATAAAGGTCCAGGTCGTGACCCGCATTGATGCCTAGCTTCAGTTCCTTCGCCTTTTGTGCTGCAGCTATATAAGGTGCTATCGCCTTCTCCTTATTGCTTTCGAAACGGCGCGCATAACCTTCGGTATATAATTCTATGCGGTCAGTACCGGTTTTGGCAGCGCCTTCTACCATCTCTACTACAGGATCTACAAAGATGCTGACCCTGATACCCGCTTTCTTGAATAAAGCGATCTTCTCCGTAAGATAAGCCTGGTGTTCTATGGTATTCCAGCCATGATCGCTGGTAAGCTGTCCCAATGCATCAGGCACCAGCGTTACCTGCTCAGGTTTCACCTCTAATACCAGGTCTATGAACTTCTGCTCACTGCAATTGCCTTCAATATTGAACTCAGTGCCTATGATCTTCTTGATATCGCGCACATCCTTATAACGGATATGACGCTCATCAGGACGGGGATGTACGGTAACTCCATCAGCGCCGAAACGCTGGGCGTCTATTGCTGCCTTTACAACATCGGGATTATTTCCGCTACGGCTGTTTCGTAGCGTCGCAAATTTGTTGATATTGACTGACAGCTTGGTACTATGGCTCATATCGTGTGATTACGTTTTTGTGTTACCCGACTTTGACTTTTATGACGACTTTCTTTACAAAGGCAGGGCTGCTCACCTGGATATTGGGCATATGAAGATCCCCGGGATAAAAAATGGCAAACATACCTGCTCTTAATACGGAGAAAAAATCAGGCGTTTCACCAAATAACATAAAATCCTTGGCCGGATCATATTCTTTCGAAGGCGTTTGCGATGTTAAAAAACCATGCCCCATACGCTCTTCCCCTTTTACAATATATTGTATGTCGATGTGTTCCTTGTGAGCTTCCATCTGTTCCCCTGCAGGGTCAATACTGTCATATTCGTTCACAATCGCGAAAACAGTATCCCCGTCTATCTCATGTTTTCCTTTTGCAAGATCTTCCAGCGTATTGTTTTGTAAGAACTGAAAGGCTTTCTCAAAACGACTCCCGGCTGTATAATACAGAGGGGCATTAGCTAATGTATCTATTATCATGTCCTGTTAATTGTCTCCAAACCTACATTAATTTGATATACCACAGGCCTTTTACCCTCTTTTTGTAGGGGAAATGATAACCATTGACGCTGAAACGCAGGATTAGCAAAACTTTTCGGCCTTCAATTTGGCAGGACGGCGCAGAATGGTATTTTTGTCAGGCTTAATTAAAAAAAACATGGGTTGGATTATATTCATTGTCTACATTTTAGGTTGGCATATCGGTCTTTATGGCATGTTCAAAAAAGCGGGTATCGCACCTTGGAAAGCACTGATCCCCTTCTATAACACCTGGTTCATCGTTGAAAGAACAGGTATCAAAAAGGTTTGGTTCTGGTTACAGTTCTTACCTATAGCAGGCCAGTTTATCACCATATGGATCACGATTATCTGGGTAATGCACTTTGGTAAGTTTACTTTGCTGCAGCACGCACTGGCCGTTTTTGTGCCTTTTATATACCTCCCTTACCTCGGCTTCTCCGAAAATGAGAAATATGGCGGACCGGAAGTAGTAAAAAAATATAAAAAGTCCGGTGCCAGGGAATGGATCGACGCTGCGGTGTTTGCCATCGTTGCCGCTACCATCATCCGCACCTTCATTTTCGAAGCATATACCATCCCAACGGGTAGTATGGAGAAAACATTGCTTATCAATGATTTCCTTTTCGTAAATAAAATGAGCTACGGACCGCGTATCCCGCAAACGCCTATCAGTTTCCCTTTTGTGCATAACACCATGCCGGCTTCTCCAACTACACCTTCCTATACTACACTGGTGCAGTTGCCGTATAAGCGCCTTCCTGGCCCCGGATTTGTAAAAAGGAACGATGTGGTCGTGTTTAACTTCCCTGCCGGTGATACCATCATCAACCTGCCGGATTACGGTTCTGCAAAACCTTATTACGATGTCCTGCGCGAACGCTACCATGGCGACAGGGCCGCACTCGAAGCAGAATACCCGGTGATCGTTCACCCCATGGATAAAACAGATAACTACATCAAAAGATGTGTGGCTGTGGCTGGCGACGATATCTTTATCAAAGACGGCGTACTGTTCGTAAACAATCAGCCCGCCTTTATTCCACCGCATTCACAAATCGACTATAAGATCGTAACAAACGGCACGCCTGTAAGCGACGATTTTCTCAGAGATGAACTGGGCTTCGACGACACTGCCGAAGGGGATGTTATCAGAGGTAGCAGCGATACAACACAGTACCTGAATCTTACCCCGGAAGAAGCCGGTAAGATCAGGAAACTGCCTAACGTGAGATCTGTTACCCTTGAACCTTATTATGGTACCGGCGTATTCCCCTACGATAAGTTCCATACCTGGAACGTAGATAACTTTGGCCCGCTGCATATCCCTGCAAAAGGAGAAACAGTGACCCTTACTCCTGAGAACGTCGAGATTTACAGGAGGGTGATCAATACTTACGAACATAATACACTGGAAGAAAACAACGGCCAGTATATCATTAATGGTGTTGCTACTAATAAATATACCTTCAAATACAACTATTACTGGATGATGGGAGATAACCGCCACCGCAGCCAGGATAGCCGTTTCTGGGGTTTTGTTCCGGAAACACATATCGTAGGTAAAGCATCTCTTATATGGTTTAGTTGGAAGAATGGACCGCGTTGGAGCCGTCTCTTTAGAAGCATTAAATAGAAATAGCGGGGCTAAGCCCTTGTTTATAATTAAATAATGTACCTTTAAAAATCCTCATAGCAACCCGCTGTGGGGATTTTTTAGCGCAATAACCGCCGGAATATCACACATGAATAAGCAGCTTGTTTTTGAATTCGAAGAATACAATAGCATCAGTGAACTTAACACCGATGACGCGCAGTTGCTGCAACAGGCCCGCGAAGCTACGGGTACGGCATATGCACCCTATTCCAATTTCAGAGTGGCTGCCGCCGCCTTGCTCGAAAATGGTAAGGTGCTTACCGCTACCAACCAGGAAAATGCGAGCTATCCCGCAGGTATCTGTGCCGAACGCGCATTACTTGCTACAGTTGGCGCCCTTTTCCCGGGTATGCCTATCATAACAATGGCCATCAGTTACCATAACGTCAACAATGGGAGCAGTGATCAGCCTGTTTCTCCATGCGGTATCTGCCGCCAGACGCTCATGGAATATGAAGGCCGGACGCATAAACCTATTCGTATTGTTCTAAGCGGAATGGAAGGAAAAGTGTACCTGGTAAAAGAAGCCAATATGCTGCTCCCTCTGGGTTTTACAAGTAAAGATCTCTAAAATAAGGTCTGAACACCATGAGCGATCTTGTTCTCATGGTCCAATAGCCATTTTTTGCGCCAGAGACCACCGGCATACCCAACCAGCGAACGGTTGGAACCTACAACACGGTGGCAGGGAACAATAATGGCTATTTTGTTTTTGCCATTCGTGCTTGCCGCAGCCCTTATCACCTGCGGATCGCCCAGCTTTTTGGCGAGTTCCTGGTAACTGATGGTCTTACCAAATTTAATAGACAGCAGCTCACCCCATACCCGCTGCTGAAACTCAGTCCCTTCCTGGTGAACAGGAAGCGTGAATTGCCGCCGCGCTCCATGAAAAAATTCGATCAGCTCCTCCGTACACTGGTGAATAACGTCAGGTATTCCAGGCTCTCCATGAGTTACCTGGTCCTGATTGTCAATAAAGCTCACCTCTGAAATATACTGTTCTGTCCCGCCTATTTTTAACAGGCCAACAGGACTTTGATAATATGTATAATGCAGTTCGTTCATGGCTAACAGAATATGCCGGGAAACCCGGGAATAGTGTCGTATTTAAAATTACCCTATTTATTCCATTCTCCCAACCTTTCTAAAGTTCCATGCTTACCCTACTCTCAGCCCGTTCCCCGTTGCCTGCCCCGGTTGCAGCAGCACAACATTATTGTTTTCATCATACACGCCCAGCACAAGGCATTCACTGAAAAAATTCGCAATTTGTTTTGGTGGAAAATTAACCACCGCAATCACCTGCTGGCCCATTAATTGCTCCTTACTGTAATGGTGAGTGATTTGAGCGGAAGACTTTTTAATACCCAAAGCGCCGAAATCAATAGCCAGCTGGTAGGCCGGTTTCCGGGCATTCGGGAAATCGTCGACCGATATAATAGTACCCGTTCTCATTTCTACCTTCTCAAAATCGTCCCATGTAATAGCCATATAATGTTTTTACTTTCATTAAAAATAGAAAAATAGTACTTATGAAGCGACATGCAACCGCCATTTGGAATGGCTCAGGTAAAGATGGTCACGGCACCTTAACCACACAAAGCACCACCCTCAACAAAACACAATATTCTTTTAACTCCCGCTTTGCCGAAGGCGTCGGCACCAATCCCGAAGAGCTGATCGCAGCAGCGCATGCCGGTTGTTTTACCATGAAGCTGAGCTTTGTTTTAGGCGAAGCCGGATTCACCCCCGACACGCTTGAAACAACAGCGCACATCACGCTCGACAACGGCGCCATCACCACTTCACACCTGGTATTGAAAGCCAAAGTCCCCGGTATCTCCCGTGAACAGTTCGATGCCTGTGCAGCAGATGCAAAAGAAAATTGCCCCGTAAGTAAACTGCTGAATGCAGAAGTATCGCTCGAAGCAGTGCTGGAATAAAAGCTGAAATGATCCCCTGCCTGGAAGCTCCGGGCAAAAAAAAGGCTTTACTGGTTTTATCAACTTAGTAAAGCCTTCTTTTAAATTGTAAGATCTAATGCCCGCCGTAGACAGGCTGCTCATAATCTTGTTAAAAGCTGATGTGCAGTATCGTTTACACGAGGTAGCTGCGGATAAACCAGGCCCACTTCTCATGCTTTTCCATAAGCCCGGTCACAAAATCAGCATTACCCTTGTCATGATGCTCTTCCAGTTTATCAATATCATTACGAAGCAGGCGGATAAGTGTTTCATGATCGTCCAGCAGGTTCTGAAGCTGCTTTTTCTGATCATTGGTATATTCTCCTTCTTCAAGGCTGGTAACCTGGCTGAAGTCTTTTAAACGACCCTGGGCATAGTGTCCCAGCATACGTATACGTTCTGCCACTTCATCGAATACGTCGTCTAACTCATTGTATAAACGCTCATAAAATTCGTGCATGGCCAGAAAGTTTACACTTTCAATGTTCCAGTGATAATTACGGGTTTTGGTGTACAATACAAACTCGTCTGCCAGAATCCGGCCCAGGATCAGGGATGAACTCTGTTTTTGATCTTCTGTAAGTCCAATATTCGCTTTCATAAGAAAAAATAGGTTTAACGTGAAAATGATTCCTCATAAATCAGGTACAAACAACGCGCCGGAATATCGCCTGCTAATCAAGTAGCATGGAAATATTCATAAGCTCATCGTATTTATATTGCTGGTTAGGTGAGGTAAAACATTTGGCCAGCTCTTCCAGCAATTCCTGTATCACGCTTACATTATTGAGCGGCTCGAAAAAATACGGGGTAGGAGGTATGGAAATGCGCTTGAAATAGTTATCCAGGTCACTATGACTGAATGGATGACCTGTGCTCGCATCTACAAAAAAATGGATCTTCTCCATAGGATTGGCCTTATGAAGCCCCGCGTCGTAGTCATTATGAAAAAATGCCAGTACAAATTGGCGGGGAACGGCAATAGCCCTGACAGGTAATTCCAGCAATTGAGCCAGTATCAGGTATAAAATGCCATTGGAAATACTGTTGCCCTTTTTGCTTTGCAACACCCGGTGTATAAAATAGTCGTCGGGATTGGCATGATTTAATTCCGTTCCCTTCAGGTTGTAATAGTTGTAAAGAATGCTGGAAATAACATTCGCCTGCTCCAGCGGCGTTAAATAGCTGTTTAGCTCAAGCCATACATTGCGCCTGATCTTTTCAATCTCCAGCAGCACAGGCGTCGTCTGCAGATCCGGATACTGAAATTTGGAAACCAGCAGACAACCGAAAAGCAGATCGTGATAAGCACTGTTTTTCCATTCAGTAAAATCATTGATCAGGTCAGTATAATTAAGGCGATGAATCAGCATTTCTATCCGCTCCTGGATATCTTCACTGGGCGAATTCTCCCATAAATGCTCCAGGTTCGGAATAATACCCTTCCCATAGTCCACAATTCGTTGCGACACAGTGGTGAAGACTTCCTCATCGGGGTCGTCAATCAAGGTAAATAATGCTGATATCTCTTTAGTTTCCTGCATAAGCTGCTGACAATCTTCTGCTATTACAAACTAACTCATTTTTTTGTTATAATACTAATAGAATTTATACCACATTGTGAATAAGGGAAGCCGGAAGATGCTGAATGGAAGCGGATATACACAGATTATTGACTAAGGTTGGCGGATGTAAAATGGGTAGTTCCTGCAATACCGCCACATGCTATCCGCCATCTCACCATCTGTTGTCTTCATCTGTCCCCACTGTGTATATCCACGGCAGGAAAAATCATAATATACACATTAGTTCTTTTTACTATGCTTTTGGGTAATATTGAAAGCAAATCCCATCAACAATGAAAAACCAGTTAGTACTGGCGCTCCTGCTATGCGCCTGCGTGTCTGCACAGGCACAGTTCTATAAATCTATATTGCCCTCCCCGGGGTTCACAAATGCACTTCAGAAAATAGTGCTCGATTTCAGACTCGACTACAAGAACATCCAGGGGGAACTATTACTGCAACAAGGGGAGTCCGAAAGTTATTCCTCGCTGGTGAAACTTCCCGGCGCACAGGATTGTGTGATCTACCGGTTCCATTCCGACGACGATTCTACTTCCGGATGGCAGGCCGTCATGTACAGGGGAGATGATTATGACGAAGCTGTAAAAGCCTACAAAAACCTTTTCCGGATGGTTCGGAAAAGTCCCATGACCTGGATCGATCGCAGTGCTGTACACTTTATTGGTGAAATGGAAGAACCTACCGAAAACCTGCGCTTTGCTGTCAGCATTCTCTCCCTTGATGTTAACGACAAGCGCTACGATCGCTTCGTAGCAGAAATAGAATTATCAGGCGCCATGGGCGACTGGTCTGTTAAACTAAACCTGCATAACAAGCGAAGAGATACAGATGGTTAAGAGAAGTTTGTCCGGCCATCGGATCATAACAAAAGATCACAGCAATGTGGTCTTTTTTGTTTTCCGGTATCCCGGTAATTCTGGAAGCGGGCCTGGCACATTAACGGATACTGATTACAATTACAGCCAGCAATAGCAAGGCAAGAAGAATGGCTGCCGGTATCCTGTACCTGTCTATGATCCATTGTCTTTTCCTTGCTTTAAAACGTACTTTGATGGAGGTCTCGGTAGCCGCATGTACAGGCCGTATCGCCGATAACGACTCAACCGTCTCGATCGCTTGTTGATACGACAGCAAAGGCAGGCACGATAACAGTTGTTGTATGATGGCGCTGTTGGTGGCTATATCGTTTGCATGCTGTAATACCGAAAGATGATACGGCGATAACAGTTCTTTTATCTGCAAATGCAGCAGGTCGCGGTCATATAAGAACTGGTTCTGACGGCTTAGCTTTTTCTGCAACTCCAGGCTTTGGGTAAGTATCCAGTCAGGAGTGACCATCCCTGTACGGGCAGCCTTATGCAAACTATAGTAATGCTCGTAATGCCAGGCAGAGCGCCGGCCTTTGTCGGATAGGGTGTGATATGCTTCCTGTATCTCCCGGAAATGTACCGCCGCCAGCGGATCGGCATGGTTCCTGTCAGGATGATAGCGTAACGCCAGCTGACGGAACGCTTTTCTGATCTCCTGTATGGATGCTGCGGGACTTACATTTAATATCTGGTAGTAGTCTTTTGTTGCCATAACACATTCCGGAACTTATGGCGAAGATAGTGCCGTTAAGTTGATATCTTTAAACTCCCATGATATGGAATCCGCTAATAGGGAAGTATGGTAGCTGTATAATGGCCGCCCTGTTGTTTGCTGGTACGCTGCAGGCGCAAGCAAAGTCTTTTTTATTACAGTTCCGTCACAGGGTGGGAACGGCGCCGCTGGTAAAAGACAGTGTTTATGCCAATAGCTTCGCAGAACCTTTCTCGGTTCATAGTTTCAAATATTACATTTCGCATATCCAGGCGCTGGACGCTGCCGGTAAAAAACTGGAAGCATTATCAGGAAAAGTATTCCTTGTCGATCAGTCCGATACTGCCAGCACCAGGATCTCTCTCGCAGCGCTGCCGGCCGGAACGGTAAGTGTACGCTTTTTATTGGGAGTTGATAGCACCTATAATACGGCTGGTGTGCTTACAGGCACGCTGGACCCCTTGAATGGTATGTTCTGGACCTGGAACAGTGGTTATATCATGGCCAAACTGGAAGGGAGATCTCCGGCCTCCAAAGCGCCGGGGAACTATTATACCTATCATGTAGGAGGCTATAAACCCGGACAACAAACCGCCAGGTGGATCACATTGCCTGTAAACAACAGGCAAACGCTGTATGTCGCTGCCAATGTCTTGAAATGGTTCAATGGTAAACATGACATTATGATTGCTGCGCAGCCGGTATGCCATGCGCCCGGCAGTCTTGCCGTTTTATTGGCAGACAATTATGCGGAAATGTTCTCAGTAATAAACGAACCCTGACATGAGAGGAGCGGCAGTGATATTGGTATTGATAATGGCAACAGGAATGGCCAGTAGCTTCATTGCCCGCAATAAGCCGCGTTACGGAACCACACCTATGGCTATGCCCATTCCAAAAGGATGGCCGCAGCCCGTATATAACTTCAGGGAAAATCAGCCCACCAGGGAAGGATTTGAACTGGGACGCCGCCTTTTCTACGATGGCAGGCTCAGCAAAGACGGTAACTTCCCCTGCGCCGGTTGTCACCAGCAGTTTGCGGCATTTGCTACGTTCGACCATAGCTTAAGCCATGGTGTCGATAACCAGCTTACCACGCGTAACGCCCCGGCATTGTTTAACCTGGCATGGCAAAAGGAATTTATGCACGACGGAGGTGTCAACCACCTCGATCTGCAGCCGCTTGCTCCGCTCACCGCTTCCAATGAAATGGGAGAAACCATCAGCAACGTATTGCAGAAACTACGCGCCGATAAACAATATCGCCGCATGTTCAGGGCAGCCTTTGGCGATACGCTGATCAACACACAAAGAATGATGAAGGCGCTCAGCCAGTTTATGCTGATGATGGTGAGCGCTGACAGTAAATATGATAAAGTGAAAAGGGGAGAGGCTGCCTTTACCCTGGCTGAAAACCTCGGCCAGCAGATCTTTAACCGGAAATGTGCTTCCTGCCACCCGCCCCCGTTCTTTACCGACTTCTCCTATCGGAATATTGGCCTGGAACCAGATGGTACACTTGCCGACTCCGGGAGAATGCGTATCACGCTCGATAAAAGGGATGCTTATAAATTCAGGGTTCCTTCATTACGTAATGTGAAAGTCACAGCCCCCTATGGCCATGATGGGCGATTTTTTAGTCTGGCAGATGTATTCAGTCACTACCGGCAACAACATACAACGATGCCCGGCGTCGATAGCCTGGTGAAAAATGGCATCCCGCTTTCGAACTTTGAAATAGGGCAGTTAACTGCTTTCCTGTTCGCGCTTACCGACAGTACCTTGTTATCCGATAAACGTTTCGGGCTGCCGCCGGGAATGAAAGAGGCGCAGTTCCCCGATCCGCAGAACCACTAGCTTTGATAAAATGCCAACAGCTTTTATGCAGGTCCTGCTACATAAAAGCTGCCGACACGTAATATTGGCTATTTCAGCTCCCAGACCAATGCGCTCGCCCCAAGGATGGCGGCGTCCGATTCTCTTAGTTCGCTGAACAATACCTTCACCTTATTCTGGTAGATAGGCAGTAAATGTGCTTCCATTTGTTCTTTGGCAGGTAGCATGATAAGATCACCTGCTTTACAAAGACCACCAAACAGGATGATCGCTTCGGGAGAAGAGAACATCACAAAGTTGGCCAGTGCCTTTCCAAGTAAACCACCGGTAAACCGGTAAACCTCCTGGGCCAGCTCGTCGCCCTTTATGGCACAATCATAAACCAGGCGGCTGTCTATTTCCTCCGGTTTATAGTCGCGGAGAAGGCTGGGCCTGGCAGGATCTTTTTCAAGCAACTCCAGCGTGGTAAAACGTAAACCAGTGGCCGAAGCATATGTTTCCAGTGAACCTTCCGCTCCGGTAGAGTAGTGTTTGCGCCCCCCCGGGATGATGATGGTATGACCAAGTTCACCGGCAAAGCCGTCATGCCCGTACACCACCTGCCCGTTAATGACAATACCGCTGCCTACGCCGGTACCCAGCGTAATAACAATGAAGTCTTTCATGCCGCGGGCGGCGCCATAGGTCATTTCTCCAACGGCAGCAGCATTGGCGTCATTGGTGAGGGCCGCAGGTATACCAAATTTTTCAGAAATAAGATCAGCCAGGGGTACAATGCCCTTCCATAAAAGATTAGGTGCATATTCAATACTGCCCGTATAATAGTTGCCATTGGGTGCGCCTACGCCAATGCCTTTGATAGCGCCAATGCCGCCGGCTTCCTTGATCGCCGGCTGTAAGGCCGCATGCAGCTCTGTTACATAATCAGCTACATCGCTGTGCTGTCTGCTGGAAATAGCGCCTCTGTACAAAATATTTCCTCTGTGATCTACTACGCCAAACACCGTATTGGTGCCGCCTATGTCAATGCCAATCGCTAAGGGTTGAGAACCGGAATTCATGTTGTTATCTGTTTTGTATATTGAATTTTGATGGCCCCTCGGGCTTGCAGTGAAATGCTTTTACCTTCAGGTCCGTAATAATTGTCTTCGTTTACTAATGCCCGCTTTCAATCTGCTTGTCGAAATCCAGCCCCTGGGCTTTTAATACACCCCTGAACTTCAGCGCCAGGAAGGCAAGGAAGGCAAAAGAACCTGCGGCCACAACATACGAGTAATGCATGCCAATAGCCGGCATATCGCCAAGTACGCCCTGGAAAGGAGGTATAATGGCGCCACCCAGGATCATCATGATCAGGAAGGCCGATCCCTGGCTGGTATACTTCCCTAACCCGGCTACCGCCAGCGCAAATACACTTGCCCATATCACAGAACAGCATAACCCGCCCGCGATAAAGGCGTATACCGAAACAATGCCCTTCGAGAATATACCAATAAGCATCGCTGCCATCGCCAGTGTCGATACGGTGAGCAGCGTTTTAACCGGTTTGTCCTGGCAAAAGAAAAACGCTGCTATGATAACAGCTACACAAATCGCATAACCATAAAGGTCATTTACATCACTTCCGCTTAAATGATTCACATAAAGGATAATGGCAAAAGCCACAAAGGGAACGATAATGGTGGCAATGGTTTTCTTGATGCCCGAAAGATTGAATACACTGATGGCGCCGGTCCAGCGGCCAACCATCAGGCTGCCCCAGTAAAGGGAAATATATTTCGAAATGGCGCTTTCGCTGAGCCCGCTCTCCGTTAAATACCCCGGAGTTTTGAGCAGCGCCCCAAAATTGTTGTCGATAGTAACCTCTACACCTACATACACGAAAATGCCCAGCATACCATAAATAAGCTGCGGATACTTCATGGCGCCCCAGCCTTCACTGTTTTTCATAGCCAGGCTATTACTATAGAACAAAATGCCTACCACTATGGCCATCACTGCCAGTAACAACACCAGCTTCGGCACGGCGGTAACATAGCCCAGTATGATCACCAGTATAATAAAACCGGTGAGCAGTAACAGCGAACGCGACGCTTTGGGAGCCCGCTCAAAAGCCTCCTCGTTTTTACCGGAAGGCAGTTTCGATACGGCAAAGATCACCGCAACCAAGGCAAATACACCCGCTACTATCATATAAAGTGTTTTGATAGAGCTTACCGAAGTATTGTCAACGTCAGCATTAATGGTCCCGAATAAAAAGAAACTTACAATAATAGGCCCTACAGTAGTGCCAAACGAATTGACACTGCCGCCAAGGTTCAGTCGCTGCGCCCCGGTGGCCGGATCTCCAAGAAGAATGGCAAAAGGCTGGGCGCAGGTTTGCTGCAGCGAAAACCCAAGGGCGATAACAAATAAGGCAATAAGTATGAAACTGAAATTCCCGAAGGCTACCTGCTCACCCTTCAGTGCCGCTACGATCACTGGTACTTTTTCGTCCGGAAACGTTGCCGCAACTTTATCGCCGTTAGCTGCGGTTGGTTGAAAAGCACTGCTTATATTCGCAAGTATAACACTGTTCGTAAGATAAGTGTCGCCTGCTTCTCCTTTACGAATGATAAGACTATAACCGGTACTGTCTTTCTTTATCGTAACAGCTTTATCGGCAGTAATGATCTTCTGATTCGGATGTAAGCCTTGTATCAGTGCTGTCTTTTGTTCTATAGGTTGCAGGTTCTCATCACTTACGGCCGGGATCATCATCAGGGCGCCGGCTATCGAAATGCACAGCCCCACAATGATGCCCTTTTTATACCCCAGTTTATTCAGCAGGTCGCTGCCGCGGGCTTCTGATAATACATAGAGCAATAACGATCCAATAAAGTAAGCACCGTAAAACGCCGTGCCTATCAGTTGCGATTCAAATTGTGTGAGATTGAAAAACGATTTGCAGAACGGGATGAAAATACTGTTGGAAGCAGCAATAAATCCCCAGAAAAAGAAGACAAGCACCAGCGTGGCTAAAGCTCCGCCGTTTGTCTTTTGATTGGTTGATAGGCTCATGTCTGTTGTTGGTATGATAATTAGACCGTTAATGATGTTATAAAAATAACAGAAAAACTATTGTGAAAATTTTTTCCTGCCCCGGGGAAACTATATTCATTTGATGCTTAACTTGTATGCGTATGGAAATTATTCATGTCAGTGCCGAATGTTATCCTATGGCGAAGGCAGGTGGACTGGGAGATGTGGTAGGGGCTTTGCCAAAATATCAGTGCAAGCTGGGACATTTTAGTAAGGTGGTTATGCCCATGTATCGTACCCGTTTCTTATACCAGAACGAATGGGTCACCGATTTTAAAGGGCGCGCCCAAATGGGCAACTGGTGGTTCGATTATACCGTCATCAGGGAAAAACATGATAAGCTGGGATTCCCGTTATATGTAGTGGATATTAATGGCTTGCTCGATCGCGACAGGATCTATGGATACGCCGACGATACCGAACGCTTTACCGCCTTCCAGATCGCGGTGGTGGACTGGATCAATCACTGGCAGCATAAACCCGATGTCATTCACTGCCACGATTATCACGCCGGGCTCATTCCGTTCATCCTGAAAAATTCCTACTACTATAACCGTTTAGCAGATATCCCCACTGTGATGACCATCCACAACGCACAATACCAGGGCTGGATGGGATGGGATAAAGGAAATCTGCTGCCGGTATGGGACATCACAAAAGGAGGACTGCTGGAATGGGGTGGCGTTATCAACCCGCTGGCGGCTGGCATAAAAAATGCATGGAAGGTTACCACCGTAAGCTGGAGCTACCTCGAAGAACTTAGGTATAACTCAAACGGACTGGAAGCGCTGTTCGAATACGAGAAAGGAAAATGTGTGGGAGTGCTCAACGGTATCGATAACGAAGTATGGGACCCCATGAACGATCCCTTTATCGAGGTCCAGTACGATATCGACGACGTGGAAGAAGGCAAACGCGATAATAAAACCAGGATCTGCCGCGAATTCGGACTCGACCCGCAATATCCGCTGATCGCATTCATTGGAAGACTGGTAGGCGAAAAGGCGGCAGATATTTTGCCTGATGCAATTGTTAGTTCTTTGTATGGCCTCGAAGGAAAGGTGAACTTCCTGGTACTGGGTAGCGGTGAACCGCATATCGAATGGCAACTGAGCCAGATGAAACCCCATTTCCCAGGGAACTATAACGTCGAGATCGGGTATAACGAAGCATTAAGTCACCAGTTATATGCAGGAGCAGACTTTCTGCTGATGCCAAGCAGGGTAGAACCCTGCGGGCTCAACCAGATGTACTCCATGAGATACGGAACAGTGCCCATGGTGCGTAGCACCGGAGGGCTGAAAGATACAGTTACCGATATGGGCGATGAAGGCGGATGGGGTATTCGCTTTAATAACGCCACCGTAGGCGATGTGGTATATTCAGTTAACAGGGCATTGGAATTGTTTGGAAATACAGAAAGGCTTAATAACATGCGCCGGCATATGATGCAGATCGATCATAGCTGGGAGCATTCGGTACAGCAATATATAGACATTTATCAACGATTGAAATACTAATACCGTTCTATGTTTAACATCTCTACTTCGGTTCTGGCAGTGATATTAGGTGGTGGCGCAGGCACCAGGCTCTATCCTTTAACCGCCAGCCGCTCGAAACCCGCCGTCCCTATCGCCGGTAAATATCGCCTCGTCGATATCCCAATCAGCAATTGTATTAACTCTAACATCAGACGCATGTTCGTGTTAACACAGTTTAACTCGGCATCCCTTAACAAACACATCAAGAATACCTACAACTTCGGCGCATTCGGCTCCGGATTCGTAGATATCCTTGCCGCCGAACAAACCCCCGATAACCCCGGCTGGTTCCAGGGCACCGCCGACGCCGTAAGGCAGTCGATGCGACATATCTATAACTTCGAGTTCGAATATATCCTCATCCTGAGCGGAGACCAGCTTTACCAGATGGACTTCGCCGAAATGATCGAAGCCCACAGGGAAAAAGGCGCTGAAATTACCATCGCCACCATCCCGGTAGCAGAACGCGAAGCCTCCGACTTCGGTATCCTTAAAGTAGATGACGACCAGTTGATTACGTCTTTTATCGAAAAACCTAAAAAGGAATTATTGCCCGATTGGGCCAGTGATACTGGAGACGAAATGAAAAAAACGGGGAGAAATTACCTCGCTTCTATGGGTATCTACATCTTTAACAGGGATACCCTCTTCGAAATATTGAAAGAAACTTTCCCGGATTACCCCGACTTTGGAAAAGAAATTATGCCGCAATCCATCAACAAATACAAAGTAGTAAGCTACCAGTATGATGGCTATTGGACAGATATCGGAAACATCTACTCCTTCTTTGAAGCCAACATCGCTTTAACAGAAGACATTCCGCCATTTAACCTTTTCGATAATAACAATCGCATTTATACCCGCTCACGTATGCTCCCCCCGGCAAAGATCAGCGGTACCATGGTCGACAATACCATCGTCGCCGAAGGTTCTATCGTATTGGGCAGCAGCCTTAAAAATAGCGTGATCGGCCTGCGTTCCAGGGTAGGAGCGGGCACCACCATAGAAAATGCCTATGTCATGGGCAACGACTTCTATGAAACCCTCGAGATCATGGAACGCAACCGCCAGAAAAACAAACCCGAACTGGGCATCGGCGCACGTTGCTTTATCAAAAATGCACTGATCGATAAAAATGCCCGCATCGGCGACGACGTAAAGGTCATCGGAGGCCCGCATCTCGAAAATACCGATCACCCGCTCTATACCATCAAAGACGGTATCATAGTAGTGAAAAAAGGAGCCGTCCTTAATAACGGCTTCGAAATATCTTAGAATAATGGAAAGAGGCCCCGCCGTTACCGCGGGGCCTCTTTTTTTCCCCTCCCCGCACAGCGAACTGCTACATAAAAACACATAAATTCGGCCATCCGGCATCGGTCACCTGTCATCTATTCCTTTTTTACTTTATCTTCGCCCTTTAATGAAACTATCTACGCAACATCTGCTAGGCATTAAAGATCTTACAAGGGAAGATATCAGCCTCATTCTCTCTACAGCACAACAATTTAAAGACGTTTTACAAAGACCGGTGAAGAAAGTCCCTTCTCTCCGCGACATTACCGTAGTTAACTTGTTCTTCGAAAACTCTACGCGTACACGTATGTCTTTTGAACTGGCAGAGAAAAGACTTTCAGCCGATACTCTCAACTTTACAGCCAGTGCTTCCTCGGTAGCGAAAGGAGAAACTTTACTCGACACAGTGAACAATATCCTTAGCATGAAGGTCGATATGGTGGTGATGCGGCATAGCGCCAGCGGTGCCCCCCACTTCCTCGCTAAACATATTCCCGCCGCTATAGTAAATGCAGGTGACGGCATCAACGAACACCCTACCCAGGCACTGCTCGACGCCTTCTCCATGCAGGAAAGAACAGGAAAACTCGAAGGCCTGAAAGTGGCCATCATCGGCGATGTCATGCATAGCCGCGTAGCCCTCAGCAACATCTACCTGCTCACCAAAATGGGCGCCGAAGTAACCGTAGCCGGACCACCCACACTTATTCCCAAATACATGGCCGATGCTCTCAACGTGCGCGTAGAATATAATGTGAAAAAAGCGCTGCAATGGTGCGACGTCGCAAACGTTCTCCGTATTCAGCTCGAAAGACAAAGCCAGCCTTTGTTCTCTTCCCTGAGAGAATATAACCTCGCCTATGGCATCAACCGCAAAATGCTCGAAAGCCTCGGCAAGGAGATCGTGATCATGCACCCCGGCCCCATCAATAGAGGCGTAGAACTGGATAGCGATGTGGCCGACGGACCATCATCCATCATTCTGAACCAGGTAGAAAACGGCGTGGCTGTAAGAATGGCCGCATTATACCTGCTCGCCAACAGGGAAAATTAGAATGGGCGCTTCAAAGTAAATAGAAACTACTCCGGTAAATACAAACCGGCAGCAAACCAGGCCATTGGCAGCAACTCGCCGGTCAAATGCCTTGAATAGCTTACCCGGAAGCCTGCAAAAGAAACGGCTTCGTTCACAAAAAACAGGCTTCCGGGTAAAACAGTTCTTTCTTACTTTTGAACCCGCCTCCATCTAAAATCGAAAAATAGAATCTATGTCTCGCATTTGCTTGTTCCCCGGTACTTTCGACCCTATTACACTCGGACATGTAGATATCGTAAACCGCTCCGTTAGCCTGTTCGACAAACTCTTTATCGGTATCGGCAAAAACGCCAACAAACAACCGATGTTCAGCGATGAACAACGCTACGAATGGGTGAAAGAGATCTTTGCAGCCGACGCCCGCATCGAAGTCGTCATGTACGAAGGATTGACGGTCGACTGCTGCAGGAATATCGGGGCCAAGTATATTGTACGGGGTATCAGGTACGTGAGCGATTTCGAATACGAAAAAGTGATCGCCGATATGAACAGAAGCCTCGACGATTCTATCGAAACGGTATTCCTGACCTGCCTGCCCGAATACACATCCGTAGCTTCTACGCTCGTAAGAGATGTCATCAGGCATGGCGGCGATGCAAGCCCTTTCCTCCCCGAACCTGTTAAAAAAAGCATCTTTAAAAAATAAACATATGGCAATCTGGTTCAAAGAAGAGCTGTCCCTGGACGATTTTACCGCTCTCGGCAGAAATACTTTGGCCGAAGTGCTCGGTATGAGATTCTCCGAAATAGGACCCGATTACCTCAAACTAACCATGCCGGTGAACGATCGTACACGGCAGCCCTATGGCTTGTTACATGGCGGCGCCTCCGCCGCACTCGCCGAAACCGCAGGCAGCGTCGCCTCCGCTATGGTTATTGATCTCGGGAAGTTCAGTTGCGTAGGACTCGAAATCAACGCCAACCATATCCGCGGCGTTCGCGACGGCATAGTCACCGCCACCTGCCAGCCCCTGCACCTGGGAAAACAAACCCATGTATGGGATATTAAGATCCATGATGAACAACAGAGGCTCGTTTGCATAAGCCGCTTAACAGTGAGTATCCTGCCGCGCCTCTCCTAAATCTGTATACAATGAATTACTCCTCACTCGAAGAATGTCTGCTCGACCTCGAAAAGAACGGACTCCTTATACGCATTAAAGAAGAAGTGGACCCCTGGCTCGAAATGGCGGCAATACACCTGAGAGTATATGAGAAACAGGGGCCCGCGCTTTTCTTTGAAAATGTAAAAGGCTCCCGCTTTCGCGCAGCTTCCAATATCTTCGGTACGCTCGACAGGAGTAAATTCATTTTCCGTAAATCCCTCGACAAAGTACGCGCGCTGGTAGAACTGAAAAACGATCCGGCAAAAGCAATAAAAGCGCCGTTTAAACATATCGGCGCCGGTTTGTCTGCATTGAAAGCATTGCCACTGAAAGATCCTGCTCAAAAACCTGTACTGGCACAGAAGATCAGCATAAGCGACCTCCCCCTGATCCACCACTGGCCAAACGATGGCGGCGCTTTCGTTACCCTGCCGCAGGTCTATTCCGAAGACATCAATGCTCCGGGTATCATGAAAGCCAACCTCGGTATGTACCGTATCCAGCTAAACGGCAATGATTATAAACGGAACGAAGAAATAGGCTTGCACTACCAGGTGCACAGGGGCATAGGCGTACACCAGGCTGCCGCCGCTGAAAAAGGACTCCCGCTGAAGGTGAGCATCTTTGTAGGAGGCCCGCCCGCACATACCTTGTCGGCAGTGATGCCCTTACCCGAAGGAATGAGCGAACTTACCTTCGCAGGGATACTGGGTAACAGACGCTTCCGCTATACATATATTGATGGTTATTGCATCAGCACCGATGCCGACTTCGTCATTACCGGCGAAGTCTATCCCGGTGAAACCAAACCCGAAGGCCCGTTTGGCGATCATCTGGGGTATTATAGCCTTACACATCCTTTCCCCGTACTGCGCGTAAAACAGGTCTACGCCCGTAAAAATGCGATCTGGCCGTTTACGGTAGTAGGAAGACCGCCACAGGAAGATACCAGCTTTGGCGATCTTATCCATGAACTTACCGGCAGCGCTATCAAACACGAGATCCCCGGCCTCAAAGAAGTTCATGCCGTTGATGCCGCCGGCGTTCACCCATTGTTACTGGCCGTAGGCAGCGAACGTTATACACCCTACAAACACCCGGGCCGCCCTGCCGAATTGCTTACCATCGCCAACAGGGTGCTGGGAACCGGGCAGCTGAGCCTTGCAAAATATCTCTTTATCACCGCCGCCGATACCGGAACCGCCGTTTCAGCACATGACATACTGCCATTTATGTCGTATATCTTGGAAAGGATCGACCTCGAAAGGGATCTTCATTTCCAGACTCATACCACTATCGACACGCTCGATTATTCAGGCACCGGCCTCAATACAGGTAGTAAAGTGATCCTGGCCGCTTATGGCCCGGTGAAACGTCAACTGGCTACGCAGGTACCAGCCCCGTTAGCTGCACTGGATGACTTCCCCCATGCATGCCTGGTGATGCCCGGCGTAGTAGCATTGCAGGCGCCGCCGTTTACATCATATGAAAATGCTGAAAAGGAAATGGCCGGTTTGTCTGCCCGCTTGTCTCCCGTAAGAGAAGCGCTCACAACTGTTCCGCTCATCATCATCTGCGACAACGCAGGCTTCGTTGCCCATACGCTTAATAATTATCTCTGGGTAACCTATACGCGTAGTAACCCCTCTCACGACATCTATGGTGTAAACAGCTTCACCGAAAATAAACATTGGGGCTGCAAAGGCCCATTGATCATCGATGCCCGCATAAAACCACATCATGCACCTCCCTTGATTAAAAATGCTGCTGTAGAAGAAAAAGTCGATTCCCTGTTCCAAAAAGGAGGAAGCTTATACAACATATAGAAGCTTTCCAAATAAAAAAGTGACGCCAAATAACTGTTATTGTGGACCAAATTGGGAAAGTGGTTTCATAGTGGGAATTTTTGGGCAATGAAATCAACTGCCTTAAACGCCTCCCGGAAGCCGGAAAGCCATAAACCTGACAGAACTGACTGTTTAAACGTCATACTTGTCAGGTTTCTGACAGGTTTGATGTCCCTGTTTTAACATATCATTCAAAATGAGGCAATTAGGGCGATAAAAATCAATGCCTTATCCCATTTCCCTCTTATTATGCAATATAATGGCATGGTTTTTCGTATAATAATCATGTTTTTTAAGGGTTTAGGGTTGAAAAAGGGGCGATGGTTTTCCATTGCCCCTATATTTTTTCCCCCCTGCCTCACATGCCGGCAGATCGCAACCTCCCCCCGCATCTACGAAAAAGTACGCTTTATATACGGACGATGAACGAGCGATAAGCGAGCCATTGTTATACCGTCACCTGATCTGCCAGCCTGCCAGCTGGCCAGTAAAACAATAAAAAAAGCCGCGGCATGCCGCGGCTTTTTTTATTGGATCTATTGCTCTTAGAACCTCTCCAGTCCGGAGAAGAAAAAGCTTCCCTCGATAGCAGCGTTTTCGTCGCTGTCGCTACCGTGTACCGCGTTTTCTCCTACTGAAGAAGCAAAATTTTTACGGATAGTGCCCTCTTCCGCTTTAGCAGGGTCAGTAGCTCCGATCAGGGTCCTGAAATCAGCTACAGCATTGTCTTTTTCAAGAATCGCCGCAACAATAGGACCGCTGCTCATGAATGCAACCAGCTCACCGTAAAAAGGCCTTTCTTTGTGTACAGCATAAAATTCTCCCGCCTGTGCAGTGGTCAGACGGGTCCATTTCATTGCCTTGATAGAAAAACCAGCCTTGATGATCTGGTCTAAAATAGCGCCTGTATGCCCCTTCGCGGTAGCATCAGGTTTAATCATTGTGAATGTTTTGTTGCTCATATAGTATAAGATATATTAAATGCACGAGGCGCGCAAAGCTAATGAATTTTGGATATTACCCATCCCGTAGCCATTTACCTTAAATATATTTGAACGAATGCGTTTAAACCCTGAATTTTGCCGCCATCGTATGCAACATATTGAACTGTTTTACCCATTATTGGCTACGCCTCAAAAAGTGATCATAACCATGCATCAGAAACCTGATGGCGATGCCATGGGCTCCGCACTTGGTCTCTGTCACTTTTTACAGTCGCTCGGCCACCAGGCTACGGTAATTTCTCCCACCAACTGGGCCGATTTCCTTAACTGGATGCCAGGTGTCGGCAACGTGATCGATTACGACAGCCACCGCGAAAAAGCCACCGCTCTTGCTAAAGAAGCAGATCTCCTCTTCTGTCTCGACTTCAACATCCTGCACCGTACCAAACATATGGAACACTTGCTCACGCAACTGTCCTGTATCAAAATACTGATAGATCACCACCAGCAGCCACAGGAAGAAGCCTTTACCTACGGTATAAGCGATACCTCCAAAAGCTCTACCTGCGAAATGGTCTACGACTTTATCATCGGCTCAGGTTATGGCAGTAAACTCGATCTTAACATGGCTACCTGTTTATATACAGGCATCATGACCGATACCGGTTCGTTCCGCTTCCCTGCTACCACCGCCTCCGTACACCGTATCGTGGCGCATTTCAAGGACCTGGGACTTAACCATACCGTCATTCACGAAAATATCTATGATAGCTTCCTCGAAAACAGGCTCCGCTTTATGGGCCATTGCCTGCTCAACAGGCTCGAAGTATTGTACGAATACAATACCGCTATCATGTCTATCCCCAAAGCCGATCTCCTGCGTTTCGATATCCGCACCGGCGATACCGAAGGCCTCGTAAACTACCTGCTCTCCATCCAGGGCATCAGGTTTGGCGCCATCGTCATCGACCGCGATGAAGAAAGAAAATGGAGCTTCAGAAGCAAAGGCGGCTTCGACGTCAACCAGTTCGCCAGAAACCATTTTGAAGGAGGCGGACATAAAAACGCCGCCGGAGGACGCAGCAGCGACAACCTCGAATCAACAACACGAAAATTCAAACAAGTTTTACAACAATACGAAGCACAACTACAATAACATGAAGCATTTATTCTTAGTGGCAGCTGCTGCAGTTGCATTCGCCTCTTGCCAGGTGAAGTATGAAAAAACAAAATCAGGTCTTTTGTACAAGATCACAAAAGGCAAAGGCGGCGAAAAACTGAAAGCAGGTGAATTTATTAAATTCAATGCCAGGATCACAATGCCTGATAAAGACACCACCCTTAACGACACTTATGGTAAGATCCCCGGTTTCATCGTGGTCGATACCAGCGAAAGAGCAAAATTCTCTTTCATGGAACTATTACCGCAATGCTCAGTAGGCGATAGCATCACCTTTAACATGAGCATCGATACCCTGAAAAAACTCGGCGCCATCCCCGATTACAACAAGATCTTCACCAAAGGTGGCCAGATCCACGGTACCGTAAAGATCCTCGCCGTTTACAAATCTGAAGCAGAAGTAAATGCTGCCTACCAGAAAGAAATGGAACTGGAATCCGATAGAGAAGTGAAAAACCTCGAAGCCGACCTTAAGAAAAAAGGCCTCAAAGCCCAGAAAACAAAAAGCGGCGCTTTCGTAGTGATCGAAAATGCCGGCGACCAGGCTGCTAAAGCCGATTCCGGCAAACAAGTGTCTGTAATGTACAAAGGTTACCTGCACGACGACAATACCAAAGTGTTCGATACCAATATGGATTCTTCTAAAGGCCATACCGATCCATTGGTGCTGGTAGTAGGCGCCGGACGCGTGATCAAAGGTTGGGACGAAGCCTTACCTTATTTCGCAAAAGGCGGTAAAGGCAAAATCTTTATTCCCGCAATGCTCGCTTACGGACCCCAGGGCAACCAGGGTATTCCTCCGTTCTCAAGCCTCGTATTCGACGTAGAGATCAAAGACGTAACAGCTGCTCCTCCGCCACCTCCCGGTATGCCAATGATGCCAGGAATGCCCCAGGAACACGCACACTAAGAAGCTAAAACTTCCAGCATAACAGCAGGGACCGTATCCAGATACGGTCCCTTTTTATTGCTAAACATTATTAGGTCTTTAGTCTTGCCGGTTACCGCTTTATCTTATAACTGCTTAATCTATATGTCTGTTTGCGGACCAATAGTTCGCATTATTATCTGATGTGCCTTGTAAAATATCGGCTGCTCCTCTTTTTTTACTTTTTTTCACCTGATGTTTATCTTTTTTGAAGACGACTATGATATTTTTGTTACCAACCAATAATAAGTGCAAATGATCTCTTTTAAAAGATTGCTCCTGGCTGCAGGCGGCGCTATCGGTTTTTGCCTGCCCATTGCAGCCCAGGAAAAAGCCGCCTATGACCAACATGAAGCTTTTGCCCCCGTTTTCTATCCCGCCTATGGCGATGATGTCCGCGCTGCCGATGGCACTCCCGGACCGGGCTACTGGCAAAACAGGGCTGATTATACCATTAACGCTACCCTCGACGAAACAAAACACGAGATCACTGCCAGCACCACCATCACATATACGAACAATAGTCCCCAGGCATTGTCTTTCGTATGGCTGCAACTCGATCAGAATATCTATAACAGCACCGCCCGCGCCGTAGCAGCTACCGCTATCGCTGGTGGACGCTGGGGAATGCGCGACAAGTTCAATGGAGGCTATACGCTCACCTCCGTAGCAGTTATCCTGGAGGGCAAAACCTATCCGGCGCAATACACTGTTACCGATACAAGAATGAAAATTGCACTCCCCAAAGCACTGAAAGCACGTGGCGGATCTGTTCGTTTTTCTATCGCCTATAATTTCATCATCCCCGAATACGGCACAGACAGGATGGGACGTTTGCAAACCCGCAACGGCTGGATCTACGAGATCGCACAGTGGTTCCCCCGTATGTGTGTATACGATAACGTACAGGGCTGGAACACGCTGCCTTACCTGGGCCAGGGCGAATTCTATCTCGAATATGGCGATATCAACTATAACATCACAGCGCCTGCAAAACATATTGTCGTTGGCTCCGGCGAATTACTGAATCCTAAAGAGGTATTGACGGCAGAGCAACTGAAACGCTGGAAGCAGGCCTCCGAAAGCGATACAACTATTATGCTGCGCACTGTCGCGGAAGTGACCGATGCCGCCAGCAGGCCGGCCGGCAACACCATGCTAACCTGGAAATTCAGGTGTAATAATACGCGCGATGTTGCCTGGGCTTCCTCTCCCGCATTTGTATGGGATGCCGCGAAAATGAATATCCCCGGCGGCAAAACTGCATTGGCCATGTCGGCATATCCTGCTGAAGTGGCTTCCGACTCCGCATGGGGACGCTCTACAGAATATGTAAAAGGAGCAGTGGAATTCTATTCTAAATATTTATACCCCTACACTTATCCTGTTGCAGTCAACGTGGCAGGCATCGTAGGCGGCATGGAATATCCCGGCATTGTTTTTTGCCATAACGGAAGCAGGGGAGCAGGCCTGTGGGGCGTAACCTCTCACGAATTCGGCCACAACTGGTTCCCGATGATCGTTGGCTCTAACGAAAGAAAATTTGCCTGGATGGATGAAGGCTTCAATACTTTCATCAATGGCCTCGCCGATTCTGCATTCAATAACGGGGAATACTTATCCAAACGACCGTCAAGGGGAAGCACCACCGCCAGCTCTTTTACAGGCAACGAATCGGAAAGCCTGTTCACGATACCCGATGTAATTCAGGGACGTAACCTCGGTAATATGGCCTATGCCAAACCCGGTGCAGGCCTCGGGCTGCTGCGTAACCTGATCCTCGATGCACCCGTATTCGACAGCGCACTGCGATATTATGTGCACCAGTGGGCATTTAAACATCCTACACCATGGGACTTCTTTCATTGTATAGAAAACTACAGCGGCGAAACGCTCGACTGGTTCTGGCGCGGCTGGTTTATCGACAAATGGAAATTTGACCAGTCTGTCGACGGTGTGGCTTATGTAAACGGCGATCCTGCCAGGGGAAGCATGATAGCGATATCAAACCTCCAGCAGCTGCCCATGCCGGTGGTTATTGAGATCAGGGAAGCCAATGGCAACAAGTCGCGTATAAAACTGCCCGTAGAGATCTGGCAAACCGGCGGCTCATGGAAATTTATCTATCCTTCAACCAGCGTAGTGCAACAGGTGATCATCGATCCCGACGATAAAACGCCCGACATGGACCGGAGAAACAATACCTGGCCAAGACTATAAACAAAGAGGGGGATCATCATCGTGATTCCCCTCTTTGTTTCATACACCAGCATTATGGCAGAGCTCCCTGGTGTGCCCGGCCAGTTCTGTTTCTGTTCCTCATCAAATATCTTTTATGCCTGCATGCAGGCTTCCGTTAATTGAATAGCTTCCATAGCTTCCTTTACATCATGCACCCGCAATATGGAAGCGCCGTTCAGTAGTCCTATCGTATGTAACACGGTAGTGCCGTTAAGCGCCTCTTCCGCAGTAGTCCCAAGGGTTTTATAAATGGTGCCCTTGCGCGAAATGCCAAGCAGCACAGGAAGCTGCATTACCCGGAACAGGTCCATCTCTCTTAACATCTGCAGGTTATGCGCTGTTGTCTTGGCAAACCCAAAGCCCGGGTCGAGAATAACATCCCGTATGCCGGCCTGTTTGCAGAGAGCCACCTGCTTTATAAAGAAATCGAGTACCTCACGGGTAACATGCTGGTAGCTGGCTTGTTGCTGCATGGTCTCGGGCGTGCCTCTCATATGCATACATATAAAAGGTGTCTGCAGTTGAGCCGCAGTAGCTAACATATGGTCATCGGCTAGTCCGCCGCTGATGTCATTGATGATACAGGCCCCTGCTGCCACCGCCTGGCGGGCCACGCTGGAAAAATAAGTGTCGATGGAAATATAGGCGTCCGGAAAGGCACTGTGAATAGCCTCTGTTACAGGCAATATACGATCAGCTTCTTCAGAGGCGCTTAACTGCGGATTGCCGGGTTTGGTGCTCTGGCCGCCAAGGTCCAGGAATAACGCTCCCTGTTCAAGCATCCTGCCCGCTTGTTCTACCGCCGCATCGGCTCCCTGTTTGCGGCTGCCTGCATAAAACGAATCGGGCGTAGCATTGATAATGCCCATTACCGCGGGCCGCTGCAAATGCAATAACCTGCCACGGCAATTAAGACTATAAGAAGAAAATGTTGGCTGCATCATTTGTAAAGATACCTGCTCTCAACGAAACGCAGGAACTCCACCGCTTGCTTTCAGCTAAAAAATGACAGGCACAACCGCCGCGGCGAAGTTGTGAAAAAAGAGACAGCAGCACAAGGTCTCCTCTCTTCCGGGAAAAGTAACGGGAATGCACTGCCTCAGAGGCTTCGTCTGCTGTGTTCCGGAAAAAAGGGAAGAACTGCACGGGAAAACGGGTGTCGGCGCTGTTAATTTATACTATAGTATATCGGAATGTTGCTATCTTACCCTGCCTGTGTAAGATGTTACGCTTTTACCCGTAAACCCGGCACTGCTGAAAAGCTGATACATCCGTAACAGGTCTGCCTTTGCTGCTGCTAATACCATAAAATGTAAATACTATAAATAAAATCCAATGAGAATCATTGTTTGCTTGTTATGCCTGCTTTACGTGCGCTCAGCTAACGCAACGGTAAAGCCCAATAGTCTTTTCAGCGATAACGTGGTCTTACAGCGTAACATGCCCGTACCGGTATGGGGAACAGCATCCGAAGGCGAAAAGATCACAGTTACCATCGGTCAGCAGCGCCTCGAAACGGTGGCGCAGAATGGTAAGTGGTTGGTGAAACTGGCGCCTATGAAAGCAGGCGGACCTTTCACCATGATCATCAAAGGAGAGAACGAAGTGGTTATTAAAAACATCTTGATAGGAGAGGTCTGGATCTGCAGCGGACAGTCTAATATGGAACGCCAGCTCGGCCCCAGGGGCGGCCAGAAGCTTATCAACAATTGGGAGAACGAAAGAGACAGCGCATTGTATCCCGAAATAAGGGAATTCCATGTCCCAAGAAAAGGCTCAGACGTTCCGGTGGAAGATGCCGGCAGTAAATGGGTCGTTTGTTCACCCGCTACAGTTGCTGAGTTTTCAGCCGTTGGTTATTTTTTCGCCAGGGATTTATACAAACAACTGAAAGTACCCATCGGCATCCTGTTTTCATCAGTGGGTGGTACGCCCGCAGAACACTGGACCCCACAGGCTACACTACAATCCACTGCCGCTTTCAGCGAAGTACTGGCCGAACATCACCGCAAGATCGAACAGTATCCCGCCACCCTCGAAAAATATAGAACGGAAGAAGCCGGCCTGCTCGAAAAATATCGCGCCGATTCTGCAAAGGCAAGTCAGGCAAGCAACCCCTTGCCCCGTAAGCCCTCCCGTCCTTCAAACGCTGCCAATAGCGGCGCCGCCGGCGGTTTGTATAATGGTATGATCCATCCGTTGAAGCCATTTGCCATCAGGGGCGTCACCTGGTACCAGGGCGAATCGAACAGGGATAATCCTGATTTCTACCAAAGTCTCTTCCCCGCTATGATCAATGGCTGGAGAACAGAATGGAAACAGGGCGATTTCCCGTTCCTGTTCGTACAGGTAGCCCCCTATCATGCGATGCCGCCTACTATAAGAGAAGCGCAATTAATGGCATTGTCAAAAGCGTCTAATACTGCCATGGTAGTAACAACCGACTGCGGCGATTCCGCCGATATTCATCCTACCTGGAAACAGCCGGTAGGCGCCAGGCTCGCATTAGCTGCCAGGGCATTGGCGTATAACGAAAAACTCGAATATTCAGGACCTCTTTTTCAGTCCATGAAGCTGAAAGGCAACCAGGCTGTTCTCTCATTTTCACATGCTAAAAGCCTGGTCGCAAAAGACGGTGAACTGCAGGGTTTTACAATCGCAGGAAGCGATGGCCGGTTTGTGCCTGCTACCGCTGTCATCAAGGGAACAACCGTACTGGTTTCCGCTCCCGGCATTCCACAGCCTGCTGCTGTAAGATATGGATGGAGTAATGTGCCGCATGTTAACCTGTTCAATGAAGCAGGCCTGCCCGCATCGCCTTTCAGAACCGACAAGCCGTAAGACGTTTGATCCCGGAGTAGAAGATAGGAAGGGGTATTTCCGGTCAATATTGTTGTTTTATAGCGTCATCTCCCTGAAAAGGATGTAGCAGTGCTGCCGATAATCTCTTATTTTTGGTCGCTAAATGATAACCGGAAATGGCCGATACGAATGTGCAATACGACCAGATAGTAGCCTCCAGTAAAGATATTTTTGTGAAGAAGACCATCGACTACGGAACCTCCTGGCGCGTATTGCGTACCATTTCTGTGGTCGACCAGATCTTTATCAAGGCCCTCCGTATTCGCACCATCCAGGAAAAAAAAGAGCAGAAGATCGGCGATGATATTCCCTCCGAATTCAAGGGTATCCTTAATTACGGCGTCATCGGCCTCATCCAGCTGCACCTCGGAAATGCCGGTATCGAAGACCTGCCGGCCGATAAAGCCGCCGCGCTCTACGACGGACAGCTGCAATTGGCCAGAACCACCATGCTGGCCAAAAACCACGATTATGGTGAAGCATGGAGAAATATGAGCCAGGAAAGCTTTGCCGACCTTATCCTCGTTAAACTGCTACGCATAAGGCAGATCCTGGCTAACGACGGTAAAACCCTGATCAGTGAGGGCATAGATGCCAACTATATCGATATCATTAATTATGCAGTATTTGCCCTGATATTATTATCAGAGACGGAATAAACGGGTGTGAGCAACCCAGAGAAGACGAAAGGGAACATATAGCCAGGACCACAATTAAATTTGATACAATGAAAGCATTATTGCAGGTAGTTAGATGGTTTGTTGGATTATTATTTATTTTCTCCGGGTTGATAAAGGCCAACGATCCGCTCGGATTAAGTTACAAAATGCAGGAATTCTTCGAGGTATGGGGATGGCATGCATTCCACGATTATACCTTGTTCCTGTCCATAGTAATGAATGTGTTCGAAGTGCTCGCAGGCGTAGCCATCATTATAGGTTGGAAAACCCGCCTGTTCTCATGGCTCCTGTTGTTGCTCATCATCTTCTTCACCTTCCTCACAGGTTACGCACTGTTCTCTACTAAGATCAAGACCTGTGGCTGCTTTGGCGACTGTCTGCCGCTATTGCCGGTGCACTCGTTCCTGAAAGACCTGTTACTGCTGGTGCTCACACTCGTGCTCTTCAAAAACCACGAAAAAATAAAACCACTATGTTCGCCGGCTGCCTCCGCACTGGCCCTGGTTCTAACGGTTGGTTTCACCATCGCTGCACAATGGTATGTTTTAAGATATCTCCCGGTAGTGGACTGCCTGCCCTATAAAAAAGGCAATAACCTGCTGGAGAAAATGAAAGCCCCCGCAGGCGCAGTGCCCGATAGCTTCGCTATCACTTTTAAATACCGCAAGGCGGGCAAGGACGTAGAATTTTCCGTAGATAGCCTGCCGGAGGATATCGATACCTACGAATACGTGGACCGCTACGATAAACTCGTAAGAAAAGGGAATGCAGTGCCTCCTATCGAAGACTTTACCTTAATGACCGCATCAGGCGCAGATACCGCCCAGGCCTTGCTGAATCAGCCCGGAACCTGGGTGATGATCCTTGCGCAAAACTTCAAAGAGTGGCCCAAAGCAGATGCCGGTGTTAAACAGGTCATAAACGCTGCAAATGCACAAGGGGTGCCGGTAGTAGTGGCTACACCTGCTCCTGCGGATGCCGGCCGTTATCTTGCCGGCGCTAAACTTACTGTAGTAGGCTGCGATGCCACCGTGGTAAAAACAGCCGCAAGGGTAGTGCCTACGCTTTTCCTCATGAAAGGAGCCAATATCCTTGAAAAGAAAAGCTACCGCCAAGCAGGTACATTCATCAAGCAAATAAAACCCTGATAAGATGCAGCTGCTTTTCCGCAAACTGTTCTATGGCTTATTGGTGCTTGCGGGAGTAGTGATGCTCGTATTCTTTCTTTTTCAGGGATTCGGCGACCCTGCCAGGCTCGTCCTCGGACAAACCGGCGACAGCGCTACCATCCGTAATATCAGGAATGAACTGGCCCTCGATCAGCCACGCTGGAAACAGTTTGTCTTCTACCTGAATGATGTCTCCCCCGTGGGAATTCATTCCGCAGAAGACATAAAGTCTAAACAGCTCAAAGGAATATTCATAGGAACCAACCCGCAGGTAGGGGTGAAAATACCCTACCTGCGGCGCTCCTATCAAACCAAACGCAACGTCTCCGAGATGTTGTGGGAAGCTTTGCCCCAAACGATCGTATTGGCCTTGGTTGCTATGGTTATTGCCACCGTATTGGGTATTTTTCTCGGCATTCTCGCCGCCGTTAAACAGAACACCTGGTGGGACGGATCAGCTATTTTTGCAAGTGTGCTGGGTATTTCTGTGCCATCCTTCTTCATGGGTATTGTCCTCGCCTATATTTTCGGCTTTGTTTTATCTGATTATACCGGCCTCCAGATGACCGGAAGCCTGTTCGAAGTAGACCCTTTTAAAGGCACTCATCTGCAGCTGCGAAACGTGATCCTGCCGGCAATAACACTGGGGATCAGACCATTAGCCGTGATCGCCCAGCTTACCCGCAGCGCTATGCTCGATGTGCTCGACCAGGACTTTATCCGTACCGCCTATGCCAAAGGCCTCAACCGCAGGCAGGTGGTGTTCGGTCATGCCCTTCGCAATGCACTCAACCCTGTTATCACCGCCATCACCGGGTGGTTCGCCGAACTGCTTGCTGGTGCATTTTTTGTGGAATATATCTTCGGCTGGAATGGAATAGGCAAGCTTACCGTTGATGCACTCGAAAAGCTCGATTTCCCCGTTGTAATGGGCAGTGTATTGATGACAGCCACCTGTTTCATCATAGTGAATCTCCTGGCCGATCTGTTGTATGGTATTGTTGATCCGAGAGTAAAATTCCGTTAGCACAGGCGCCTTCTTTTCACCTCTTTGCCCACCCCCGCTGCATTCCCTGGTCTTTTAGGAATTTTTATTTTATAACCGGTTGACGCTGCTTGCCATCACACTGTGTGGATCTGGTGGGTAGTCCGACAAAAAATCAATGCCTTATGTGTAAAGTATCCGCCTTATTGGCTACACGTGGCCCACGCATCTACTTTATAGATGCCAATGCTACCGTGCTCGATGCTTTGAGTGCGTTAGAATGTGAGAACCAGAGTTACCTGGTGGTAGTGCATCAGGGAAAGTTCGTGGGCGTATTCTCCGAAAGAGACTATTCACGTAAAGTCATCCTCCAGGGCAAGTCGGCCATATCAACCTTGGTAAAGGAAGTGATGAGTACTGATCTTCCCATCGTGAGCAGCGATGATAAGGCCGAACATTGTATGATGTTGATGAACGCTTACAAAACGCGTTACCTGCCTGTCTTCGATGAATTTGAATTTAAAACGGTTATCACCATTAACGATCTGGTAAAAGAAGCCTTCGACGATGAAGAGCTGGCGCACGTGGTAAAAGGCGTGATCGGAAATGGATGGGGAGAAGATGCCTATATGGGCAGGTCAAGAATTTATTAGGATAGGTTTTGTATCCCTGCGGCAGTCTGTGAAATACTGCTAACTGATCACTACCTCCAGGATAACCTTTTCTCCCATAACTTCATTAACGCGATCTATGATCGCGTTTTTTTGATACAATAGCTCCTGCTTTAATGGGCCAACACTGGTTTTAATGAACAGTGTCTGGTTCACGATCTGTATCTTGTCGGTATACTTGGCAATTGTTTTACCCATCAGCTGCTCCCATACTTCTTCGATCTGGATAGCGCGAATGCCATTCTTCAACCTGCTTTTATTGATAAAAGCCTTTAACGCATCACCAAGGTGTAACTCTGCCATGCAACAAAGATATAGACCCCTGTGCAGATGTCTTATCTCCGCTTCATATTTAATTTACCGCCGTCACGCGTCGGCGCTAACGCCAATAAGATTGCCTTTTACCTGCAGTTGTTCAAAAGCAGCTTCCAGCCGCTCTTTGTGTGTATCCGTAATGAATACCTGGCCCTGCTCGTTGATACAAACTTTTTGCAGGAGATTATGCATCCTCGAAGCATCCAGTTTTTCAAATACATCATCGAGCAGCAGGATGGGAGGGAAGCCTTTATGATCTTTCAGGATAAGGAACTCTGCCAGTTTTATAGCAAAGAGCAGGCTCTTGCGCTGCCCCTGTGAAGCAAGTGTTTTAAATGGCTGGCCATTCATCGTTAGATTAAGATCGTCTTTGTGAATGCCTGCTCCGGTGCGTTGCAGGTAAAGATCCCGCTGTTTGTTCTGCTGCAACAGCGCCGCAAAGGAAGTCTGGTGCAGCTGACTGTCGTATTGCAGCATCACCTCATCATTTTTGCCGGCTATGGAAAAATATTGTTCCTGCACATAAGGGATAAAGGTGTCTATGAACTGCACCCGCTGCTGGTAAATGAAATTACCCCGCACAATAAGCTGTTCATCCAGTATTTCCAGCAGGGCGCTATCCAGTCGCTGCTGCTCCGCCGCTGCCTTCAGCAGGCTGTTCCGCTGTTGTAAGATCTTGTTGTATTCTATAAGCTGCTGAAGATAATCCGATGATAATTGCGATAACAGGGTATCTATAAACTTCCTGCGCTCTTCACTTCCCGCAGTGATCAGCACAGTATCATCCGGCGTGATCATCACACAAGGATAACGGCCTATATGATCCGAAAACTTTTTATACGCTTCATCGTTCACCTGGAATTCTTTCCGGTTGTTCTCCCGAACAATACAAACCAGTTTTTCCTCCTGCTCCTGCCTTACCATCCTGCCTTCCAGGCGCATGCCCTGCAGTCCATGATGTACGCTCTGCGCATCGGTACGCGAAAAATAACTGCGCGTAAAACACAGGTAATAAATAGCATCCAGCAGGTTGGTCTTGCCGCTGCCATTTAACCCGTAAATACCGGTGATGCGCTCAGGAAAACTGAACGACTCATATACATAGTTGCGGAATTGTGTTAGGACAATGTTTGTTAACTGTAACATGCTCAACCCGCAAGCTAGCTAAAAACTATAGATTTTGTCTCCGTTTCCTCCCAACAAAATATCATCCTAATGACACCGCTCACCTGTGCGCCTCCTCAGCTTCACGCTCCTCACCATGCGATGCCCCTTTTATTCCCGACCATCGACTTTCGACTCTCTGCTCTCCCCCCTTCAACTCCTCCACAATCACCACCATCTGCCGTCTGTCATCTGCCATCCATTTTCATCAGCGACTTCAAATAAATCACCCCCATTTTACCGGCAATGAATTTCTTGGGCAACAAAGCCATGAACCTGCTGCCAAGCCGGTTCGTGAACCCGGGTATGTAATTGTACTTGCGGTGGGCGAAAGCATAAATAGCTTCTCTGGCAGCCTGCTTAACAGGCATCAGCCAGCTTTTCAGTTCTCCAAACTGTTCTGCCGCCGTCATTTCAGTGGCAATGCCACCCGGAGCATATACGGTGATCGAAAAATCCTTGTTCTGTAATTCATGCGAAAGCGCATTGCCAAAGCTCAGGATGAACGCTTTTGATGCAGAATAAGCCGCCTGGTAAGGCGCAGGATAAATGGCTGCCATGCTTGAAACCAGCATTAATCCCCCTTCCCGGCCCGATTGTTCAAAATGGGCCACCAACCCGTTTGTCATACGTACTACACCTACTACATTCGTCTGTAATATCGCTTCAAACTGTTGCCACGATAAAGCGGTATGCCTGCCGAAATAAGTAACGCCTGCATTGAGAATAGCACCGTAGAGCGCATTGCTCGTAAGGCTTTCCTGTAACACCCGTTCTATATCCGCAGCATTGGATAGATCAGCTGCGATGGTCTTTACCTGGATACCGGCGCCTTGCTCCAGTTCGTGCTTTAACGCTGTTAATTTCTCTTCACGGCGGGCTACGATGATAAGGTTGGCCTGGTGGTTGAATGCCAACTGGCGCGAGATCTCCTGGCCCAGCCCCGACGAGGCCCCCGTAACCATTACCCATTTGTTTTTGAACTGCAAACGCTTCATACTTGCCGTAAAACTAAAACAATAACCTATTCGTCTCTGGTTTTGCGAATTGCTATTTAAATTACTGCCGTCGTTTTTGACCATTAACTCCTATATTTGCCCCTCAAATTTTAATGACTGTGGCTACAAAGTTTTCTAAAGAAACTTATTTATACTGGTATGAGCTCATGCAGCTTATCCGCCAGTTTGAGTTAAAAGCGGAAGAAATGTATAAAATGGCTGGTAAGATCCGTGGATTTTTCCACGCTTACATTGGCCAGGAAGCTATTGCAGCAGGTTGTATGACCGCTACCCGCCAGGAAGATCCGTTCATTACTGCTTATCGCGACCACGGTTTAGGCCTGGCAAAAGGTATGAGCCCTAATTCCTGTATGGCTGAGTTGTACGGTAAAGCTACCGGTTGTGCGAAAGGTAAAGGGGGAAGTATGCACTTCTTCAGCAAAGAACATTACTTCTTCGGTGGTCATGGTATCGTAGGTGCCCAGATCGGTACCGGCGGTGGCCTGGCTTTCGCTGAAAAATATAAAGGTACCGACAACGTCGTACTTTGTTTCTTTGGTGATGGCGCTGCCCGTCAGGGTATGCTGCATGAAACTTTCAACCTCGCCATGCTGTGGAAACTCCCCGTGCTGTTCATCTGTGAGAATAACAACTACGCAATGGGTACTTCTATCGAAAGAACCTCTAACGTAATTGATATCTATAAACTCGCCGACGCTTACGAAATGCCTTCTGATAAAGTGGACGGTATGACCCCCGAAACGGTTCACGAATCCATTGCACGCGCGGTGAAAAGAGCCAGAGAAGGCGGCGGACCTACTTTGCTGGAAATGAAAACGTACCGCTACAAAGGGCACTCTATTTCTGACCCCCAGAAATACCGCACCAAAGACGAAGTGGAAGAGTACAAAGGCAAAGACCCCATCAATTTAGTGCTCAATACCATTAAAAAGAATAAATTCGCAACCGACGAAGAAATCGCAGCTATCGACGCAAGGATCAATGAAGCAGTAGAAGCCAGCGTTAAATTCGCCGAAGAAAGCCCATGGCCCGATGATAGCGAAGTACTGAAAGATGTTTATATCGACCAGAACTATCCTTTCATCGTTGACTAAGTTTAAAAAAATAGCCGGAACCCCGGTTCCGGCTCTAAGTTATAAATAGTATACACATCATGTCTGATAAGCATGTACCTCAGGTAGAATCAAGCGATGCTTTGCTGCGCACCCAGGCTTTCTGGACCCGCTATCAAAAACCTATTACAGGTGTACTCGTTGCAGCTGTTGTAGTGGTAGGCGGTTATTTTGGCTACAAACAATTTGTGGTAAAACCCAAAGAAGAGAAAGCCAATGAAGCCATTTATCATGCCCAGGAATTCTTTGCAACCGATTCTTTACGCAAAGCCCTGGACGGCGACGGTTCCAGCAAAGGCTTCTTATATGTTATCAAAAACTACGGCGGCACCAAAGCAGCTAACCTGGCTAAGTATTATGCCGGCGTGAGCTATTTACGCCTCGCCGATTTCAATAACGCCGTGAAATATCTGAAGGACTTCAGCACCGACGCTCCCCAGATCCAGATGATGGCCTATGGCTGCCTCGGCGACGCTTACAGCGAACTGAAGGATAAACAGTCCGACGCTATCTCCGCTTACAAAAAAGCAGCAGGCACTTTTGAAGACGACGAAGCCAACGCTTCCGAATATCTTTTCCGCGCCGCCTTATTAAGCGAAGTCAACGGTAAAACTTCTGAAGCGCTTGAATTGTACAAGCAGCTCAAAGAAAAATACCCCAGAACGGACAAAGGTTTCCAGGCCGATAAATACATCTATCGCCTGAGCATTGAAAAAAACGATTTTAGTGTAAAATAATGGCAACTAAAGGAAATAATGCACTGCTCAAAGGCATCCCTACTACAAAGGATGCCTTTGTAGTTATTGTGACAACAGAATGGAACGCTTCTATCATGAGCAAATTGCTCTCAGGCGCCCGCAAGGTACTGAATGAAGCCGAAGTGGCTTTTAAAGTGATAACAGTACCCGGCGCTTTCGAACTGCCCTTTGCCATCCGCGCTTACGCCGAAGGTAACAGCAAATCCGCCGACGCTTTCATTGCCTTCGGCACCGTAATCCGCGGCGATACCCCGCACTTCGACTATGTATGTAAAGCCGTAACCGACGGCGTCCTCTCTCTCAACATGACACTCGACGTGCCCGTTGTCTTTGGCGTACTCACCGTCGAAAACGAACAGCAGGCCCTCGAAAGGGTAGGAGGCATCCACGGCCACAAAGGCGAAGAAGCCGCCATCACCGCCCTTAAAATGATCGCGCTGAACAGGAAACTACGCAAATAATACGCTGAAATCAGTTAAAATGTCTTTATACAGCTGCGCCCGGCAAACTAGTGCCGGGCGCAGCTGTATAATGCTTTCCTGAAATGTATTAATTATTTTTACTTATAAGTGAAAATAGTCGTAATTTAGCTCATCGTTACAGTGTGTTTACTAAGCTATACCATATTGAGAAACTATCAGGGCGTAAAGGTTCAATATACTCTTTTTACAAAGCTGATGAACACGCAAAACGAGTTAGTGCCTTTACCAATTTTATTGAACAAAACGGCAGCTATCAGGATCAGGTGATTAATATTTTGAAGATGCTAAGGTCTATGTCTTCTAAAACCGGCTTTTCGGATACGTTTTTTAGACTAAATGAAGGCAGGCCCGGCGATAATATTTGCGCTTTTAATGATGATCCTGATGCTTATTTAAGAGTGTATTGTATTAAAATCACTGAGAAGATCTTTATCATAGGAAATGGTGGACCTAAAACAACGAGGACCTGGAATGAAGATGAAAAATTGTCAAAAGCGGTACACGAATTAATGTCTGTCTCAGCGGTTCTGCAGCACAAGTTAAATACAGGATAATTAAGGATTTCTGATGATGAATTGGAATTGGAAGGAAGCCTTATTTTAATACCAACGTAAATTAATACTGAGATGAATACTGAAAATGACAAACAACGCATAAACGGCCTGCAAGATGGCTTGCTGAATGATCTGCTAGGTAAAATTTCAGAACAGGAGCAGCAGGCTAGTGACGATAGAATGCTGATGTCTTTGAAGATCTATAACAGGATGAAAGAGCTCGGTCTTAATCAAACGCAGTTTGCCGCAATGGCAGGTAAGCAAGTATCTGTTATTTCCAAATGGTTGAGCGGTACGCACAATTTTACCATGGAAACATTAACCTTGATCTCAGGAATGCTGAATATACGGCTATTGGATCTGGAGGAACAACCCATTCACCGGATGGAATTGACCATAAAAGGAGATGAACATCTTAAGCCGGAGTGTATAGATGAAATTATAAATTCGGTCGGTGGTATGGCCGTAGCTTCTCAAAGCTTCAGCCTTTAAATGACCAGGAATGACTACATTGGACAAGCAATACAGGATCATAGGAGCAAGAGCAATCGATTTTAAATTCAATAAAGATCAGTTTGCTGCTAATAGCGCTTTCGACTATGACGTGAAGCAATTTGTAAGAATTGCTAATCCGGCTGAACAAGGTAGTAACAGGATCGTTGCGATACTGTCGGAAGTAGGCATTCGTGAAAAAGATAATGAATTGATGATAGCGATGATCAAGGCCGAAACGCTTTTTGAAGTGCTCAATTTTGATGCGCTGTTTACGAAACCAGCAGAAACACCCGCAAAAGGATATATAATAAATCAGCGATTTTATGAATCGATAGCAAGGGTGTCAATGTCTGTTACCCGGGGAATATTATTGGAGAAACTTTCAGCAACACCATTGAAGGATACAGTGCTGCCCCTGGCTCCCTTTGAATATTGAATGCGATAGTCAATTATACTTTGTTGCTGATGTTCACGCAACATAATTGAACACAGTTCCTACAACCTATCTACTTTTGAATTTACTTTGCTCCATGAACGTACAGATTTTCATCCCCTGCTTTATAGATCAGCTTTATCCTGAGGTAGGCTTTAATATGGTAAAAGTGCTGGAAAAGGCAGGGTGCTCCGTACAATACAATGGCAATCAAACCTGCTGCGGCCAGCCGGCCTTTAACTCCGGTTTCTGGGGCGAAGCCAAAGAAGTTTGCACCAAATTCCTCAAAGACTTCGAAGGCGCCGACTATGTGGTAGCCCCCAGCGCCAGCTGCGTAGGCTTTGTGCGTAACTACTACCAGAAGTTATTCGATAATTCCTCCCTGCACAACCAAGTCCGCTCGCTCGGCGAAAGAACATTTGAGCTCTCCGAATTCCTGGTAAAAGTGCTGAATATAGATGACTTCGGAGCCCGGCTCGATGGCAAAGCCACTTATCACGATAGCTGCGCAGGACTGAGGGAATGCCGCATAAAAGAAGAACCACGCCGCTTACTGGATAAGGTAAAAGGCCTCGAGCTGGTTGAAATGAACGATGTGGAAACCTGTTGCGGCTTTGGCGGCACTTTCTCCGTGAAGTTCGAACCCATCAGTATTGGAATGGCCGATCAAAAGGTCGCCAACGCCGTGGCAACAGATGCCAGCTACCTGATCAGCACCGATATGAGCTGCCTGATGCACCTCGACGGCTATATTAAACACAACGGCACCAACCTGAAGGTGATGCACCTGGCCGATGTTTTGGCAAGCGGTTGGTAATTGATAACTTTAAAGAAACATACTTATTATGGCTTCCTACTGGTTGGTAAAATCAGAACCTTTTAAATATAGCTGGGACCAGTTTGTAAAAGATGGTCAGACTTTCTGGGATGGCGTGCGTAACTACCAGGCCCGTAATAACCTCCGCGCTATGAAAAAGGGCGACCAGGTTTTCTTTTATCATAGCAATGAAGGACTGGCCATCGTTGGCATCGCCAAAGTGGTAAAAGAAGCTTACCAGGACCCTACCACTGAAGATCCCAATTGGGTTGTTGTAGATCTGAAGCCGGTGAAGAAACTTCCCCGCCCCGTAACTCTCGCAGAAATGAAAGCCGATATACGACTGGAAAACTTATCGCTGATACGCCAGGGACGCCTGTCTGTTTGTGCCGTATCCCCCGAAGAATGGGGCGCGATAGAAGACCTTGCAGGCCTCGCGTAAAACATACCAGGACTCCATGAAAAAAAGTAATGAGGCTGGCTGGTACTGTTTTAATGTGCCATGAGTTGTGTACACGGTATAGTAGCTTTCGCTTCCTGGCTTTCTTTAGCCAGTTCAATCAACCGGATGGTATTGTAGCCATGTTCCGGGCGTTCACTTAAAGGAGCGCCGTTAACGATAGTGTCATACAGGTGCTGGTAGTATTTGCCGAAACCGCCCTGTAAAGAAGGATAGATCTCACGGATCTCTTTTCCGTTAACAGTGGTATGTAAAAGGCCATACAGTTCGGCAGGCTCACAGCCCCAGTCGGGAGCCGTAGGTAACTGCCCCGTTTTTAGAATAGCTTCCTGCGGGTCTTCCCCACTCTTGATAAAAGAGCCAAGTGTGCCGTGAATGCTATATCTCGGTCCGGGTTCACGAACCAGCATGCCTGCTTTCAGGATCACTTTGGTAAAGCCATAGTCGAGCCGCAGATCAAAATAATCATCGGTAACAGCATGAGGCCTTTGCCTGCGGATGTCGGCGGTAATATGCTGCGGAAGACCAAACAGGCATAGCGCCTGATCTATCAGGTGTGGCCCCAGGTCGTATAATATGCCGCTGCCGGGACTATCTGCTTCCCGCCAGGCCCCTGGCTTGGGATCAGGACGGTATCGGTCGTAATGGGCTTCGTATTCGTGTACACTGCCCAGCATACCTTCTTCGATCACCTTCTGTATGGTAAGGAAATCGGCTGTATAACGACGGTTCTGGAAAACGCTTAGTATTTTACCGGCAGCCTTGCCGGCTTGTATCAGCTGCTCCGCATCCTCTGAAGTGATCGTAAAGGGCTTCTCCAGCACCACATGTTTGCCGGCAGCCAATGCCTGTAAGGCGTATGGAAGATGGGTTTCATTGGGTGTTGTAATAACAACCAGGTCAATGTCGCTTTGTAACAAGTCCTCTATGCTGCGCACGATGGTAGCATCGGGGAACAGCTTTTTGGAATCTTCCCTGTTCCTTTCCAGCACAGCCACTACTTCATATGGAGGCAGCACCTTTAGAAAAGGCGCATGCATCACCTGCGCAGCCATACCAAAACCTACCAATCCTACTTTTAGCATACGTTGATATGTTAACCGGTTAAACCTACATGAACATCGATATCGGGGTTCTCCATGAGGAAGAACGCCATTTCATCGTTCATGGTAAAGCCCTTTTCAAAGGTATATAGCGTGATCTTGATATTCTCTTTGGGCTCGTGGATCATGAATCGCAGCGAAGAACTGCCGGGATAGGTCTTTACATTCTTCTCCACAAAGGTCACAAACTGCTCCGATACGGCAGCAGGATGCATACACAGCTCCAGCTGTTTGGTCAGGCTTTGTTTAATAGATTCCAGCAGCGAAAGACTGGCAATCTTAAATTCATACTGACCGGTATTGAACCTTTGTTTGAAGAAGCCGTTCACCAGCACGTTCTTACCTTTTTCAAGATAGTTCTGGTAACGGACATAATCGTCGCCAAACAACGCCAGCTCCGTTTTACCGCTGAAATCCTCTATGGCCAGTATCCCAAAGTTGCGCCCTGTTTTCGTAACACGATGCTGCGCATCTATTACCAGCCCCGCAATACGGAAGTTACGGCTGCCGGCAGATGCCTGCAGGGTTACGGAATCTTTTACTTCGTTGAAATCACTGAGCTGCATGATGCCATAATGCTTCAGTTCAAAACGGAAGTGATCGAGCGGGTGACCGCTGATAAAGATCCCGGTTACCTCTTTTTCATAATCCAGCTTTTCAATCAAACCCCATTCTTCACAAGGCATTATTTTTGGAGGCGGAATTTCCTGCATCACCGCATCTCCAAACAGGCTGTTATTGGTTTGCACCAGGTTGGCCTGGTACTGGTTTCCAAATTGAATGATCCGTTCCAGGTTGCTGCGGGTATCGTCTTTAGGGACAAAGAAGAACTGCCCCCTGTGCATATCAGCAAAACAGTCGAAGCTGCCGGAATACACAAGGCTTTCCATCGACTTCTTGTTGACCGCCCGCTGGTTGATACGTTTTACAAAATCAAAAATATCGGCATAAGGTCCGTTCTTGCGTTCATCTATCACACTTTCAATAGCGGCATCGCCCACGCCTTTCAGACCACCGAAACCAAAGCGGATCTCCCCTTTGCGGTTAGGGGCAAAACCTTTCTTGGATTCATTGATATCCGGACCAAGTACTTTAATGCCCATGCGCTTACACTCTTCCATGAAGAAGGTGATCTTTTCAATACTACCCGCATGGTTAAGTACGGCGGCCATATATTCGGCGGGGTAGTGTGCTTTCAGGTAGGCTGTCTGGTAAGCTACAAATGCATAACAGGTAGAATGCGATTTGTTGAAGGCGTATTGCGCAAACGCTTCCCAGTCGGTCCATACCTTGTCAAGCACTTCTTCAGGATGGCCTTTGGCTACGGCGCCTTTTACGAACTGGGCTTTCATTTTGTCCAGTACCGCCTTTTGCTTTTTACCCATCGCCTTACGCAGTACGTCGGCATCACCCTTGGAGAAGCCTGCCAGCTTTTGCGACAGCAACATCACCTGTTCCTGGTATACCGTGATACCATAGGTGTCGGAGAGATATTCTTCCATGTCTGCGAGGTCATAACTGATCTCTTCGCGGCCATGTTTACGGTCAATGAAGTTGGGGATGTACGCGATAGGACCCGGGCGGTACAAGGCGTTCATCGCAATAAGATCGGCAAACTTATCCGGCTTTAGTTCACGCAGGTACTTTTGCATACCCGGACTTTCAAACTGGAATGTAGCGTTGGTCTCTCCTTTCTGATACAGGTCGAAAGTTAAAGGATCGTCCAGCGGTACATCGTCTGGCGTTATATCGATATTGTGGTTCTGCTTAATGAGTTCGAGCGCCGTTTTGATGATGGAAAGGGTTTTCAAACCCAGGAAGTCCATCTTGATTACACCGGCGTCTTCAATGATGCTGCCTTCAAATTGGGTAACCCAGAGGTCGGAGTCTTTCGCAGTAGACACCGGCAGCAGGTCGGTGAGGTCACGCGGGGCGATGATGATACCCGCCGCGTGGATACCGGTGTTCCGTACAGAACCTTCGAGACGTTCTGCTTCCCGCAGCACCTCGGCGCGGAGATCGTTACCCTGGTATATTTCCCGCAGGCGGCGTACATTCTCCAGGTCATCCGGGCCGATACCTTCTTTTTCCTCCAGCGATTTAGGTCCTTCCTTGGCTGTCAGCGGCGCCTGCAGTACACGGCCCAGCTCGGTACCGGGTTTGTCGGGCACCATCTTCGCCAGGGCATTCGATTCAGGCAGTGGCAGGTCCATTGCACGCGCCACGTCCTTGATACTCATCTTGGCGGCCATAGTACCGTAGGTGATGATCTGGGCCACCTGGTTTTTGCCGTATTTGTCAACAACGTAGTTGATCACCCGCTGACGGCCTTCATCATCGAAGTCCGTATCGATATCGGGCATCGACTTACGATCCGGGTTAAGGAAACGTTCGAACAGCAGGTTGTACTTGATAGGGTCGATATTGGTGATGCCAATACAGTAAGCCACCGCACTGCCTGCCGCAGATCCACGGCCAGGACCAATGAATACACCCATATCGCGGCCGGCCTTGATAAAGTCCGATACAATAAGGAAGTAACCCGCAAATCCCATGGTTTTAATAGTGAACAGCTCAAAGTCGAGCCGCTCCCTTACATGCTCTTCTATTTCTCCATAACGCTGGCGGGCGCCTTCGTAGGTAAGATAATGCAGGTAGTTCCACTGGTTGATATTGGCATCGTCGCCGGTCTGGAATTCCTTTGGAATAGGGAAGGCCGGCAGCAGGATGTCTTTTTTCAGGTTCAGCACTTCAACCCGGTCAATGATCATATTGGTATTATCGATCGACTCGGGAATATCACTGAACAACTGTTTCATTTCGTCAGTGGTCTTGAAATAGAACTGGTCGTTCGGGAATTTGAAACGCCTGTTCTTCACCTGCGTATCGTCGTTCACGAAATCATCAAAACCGGGTGTGCTTTTCTTTTCACCGGTGTTGATACATAAAAGGATATCGTGCGCGTTATAATCTTCCCGGTCGGTATAATGACTGTCATTGGTAGCAATAACAGGTACATTGAATTTCTTTGCGAATTTGAGCAGGGTGGCATTGATGATCTCCTGTTCCTTGATCTCGTGCCGCTGTATTTCTATGATGAAATCTTCTCCAAACAGGTTGAGCCACCATTTGAACTCTTTCTCCGCTTCCGCTTCACCATGGTTCAGGATGGCCTGTGGAACAGAGGCGCCTATACAACAGGTGGTAGCGATAAGCCCCTCATGGTATTTTTCGATCAGCTTTTTATCGATACGGGGATATTTACCATATAAACCATCGATAAAACCCATGGAAGTGAGCTTCACGAGGTTCTGGTAGCCAACTTTGTTCTTGGCAAGTAATACCTGGTGCATCCTGTTATCCCTTACATCTTTAGAGAAGGTTTTACGGGTCATGTCTTCCACCACGTAAAATTCACAGCCTACAATGGGTTTTACCACCGGTTCGGTGATGTCTTTGCCGTTTTCGTCTTTACCTGTTACTTTGGTGTTTTTCCAGGCCTGGTTAACGAAATCGAATACGCCGAACATGTTGCCGTGGTCGGTGATAGCCAGGGCAGGCATATTATCCTTCATGGCCTTTTTATAAAGGGCGTCAATGGAGGCCGCCCCATCGAGCAGAGAATACTGGGTATGGACGTGTAAGTGAGAAAATTGGCACATATCTGCAAATTTCGGAATTATAATGGCCCCGCGTGCGGCATTTTTCCACATTAACTTTCCCGTTTCAAGTTTCGCATTTATTTTGCAACAATGTTATCGATTCGCTGGAAGCAAATATTGTATGGTACTGTAATGGTGATGGCTTTTGCCAGTTGCAAAAGCATCAAGGGGATAGGCGCCAAAGACCATTCTACCGCCAAAACAAGGAAAACCAATATCGGTCGCTCAGGCGACGTGAAATTCCTGGATGATATTTCCGTAAAACCCGGATCGGTGGTTACGTCTAAACACGCCAGCTCCGGCGGCTCCCGCAGGTCGCGGCCTGCAGCATCTGAAATGGTGGTGGCGCCCGGCGATGTGAATATTGAAAGAGCCGACTGGCTGCAACTCAAATATGCCATAGTGCTCGATGCTACCGTTGAAAAGCTGAAAAACCTGGAACTGCTCCGCTCAATTGATCATTGGTGGGGTACCCGCTATTGCCTCGGAGGAAATACCGAGAACTGTATCGACTGCTCCGGCTTTACTTTGGCGGTTATGCGCGATGTTTACGGGAAAGCTTTACCACGTACAGCCCAGGAACAATATGATAAAAGCGACAGGCTTGAAACGGAAGACCTGCAGGAAGGCGATCTTGTATTCTTCCATACTTCCGGAAGGGCTATCTCGCATGTAGGCATTTACCTGCTGAACAATAAATTCGTACATGCCGCTACCAGCAACGGCGTTATGGTCAGCGACCTGAACGATCCTTACTGGAAGCCCCGTTACCGCGGCGCCGGCAGGTTTGGCAGATAAAAGAAAAGGCGCCTATTTACGGGCGCCCTGTACTGTAATGTAATATTGCCGGTCAATCAGCTTCTTATCTATCAGCGGCTTCAGGCTTTTATCTACCTGGATCGTCTGCCACTGATCGGCAGGCGTTAACCTGATCACCAGTGTCCCTTTACGCAATACGATCGGCAGATTAAAACCGGGTATACAGTTGGTATAACGGTATCTCAGCTTGTTTTTATTCCAGGAATATTCCAGCACCGGGATCTGCGTGGTCCGCAGGTATTGATCAAACACTTTTGAAAGATCGATGCCCGATTGCCGGCTTATATATTGTTCTATCTCCTGTGTCGTAACGGTTTTATGATAGAAGGTTTTATTAAGCCCGCGCAGGATCTGGCGGAAAAGGCTGTCATTGTCTATTGAATGACGGATAGTATGTATAAGATTGCCGCCTTTGTAATACATGTCGCCACTGCCCTGATCGTTTACATCGTATGGGGCAATGATATTCCTGTCGTTTTTGATATTCTTACGGGTGCCGTAGTTGTAGTCGGTACCTGCTTCTTTGCCATAATAATATTCTGTAAAAAGGGTTTCACTGTAGTTGGTGAAGCTTTCATGGATCCACATATCTGCCAGGTCATTGGAAGTAATGTTGTTGGCGAACCACTCGTGACCGCTTTCATGTACCAGGATGAAATCCCATTTCTCTCCCCAGCCACTGCCGCTTAAGTCGCGACCCAGGTAACCATTGGCAAAATGATTACCATAAGCTACCGCGCTTTGGTGTTCCATACCCAGGTGAGGCGATTCTACCAGTTTATAACTGTCTTCATAAAAAGGGTAGGGACCAAACCAGTATTCAAACGCGCGTAACATTTGTTTGGCCTGTACAAACTGTTGCTGTGCTCTTGCCAGGTTGTATTGCAATACCCAGAAATCAAGGTCCAGCGTACCTTTTTCGCCGTGTAAGGTATCGGAGAAATGAACATACTTGCCTATATAAGGTACGATGTTGTAATTGTTGATGGGGTTTACCACCTGCCATTTCCAGGTTGTAAATCCATTGCCGCCGGTCTTTTCCGCGAGTCGTCCGTTGCTGATGGCAGTAAGGCTGTCGGCAACGATCATACTGAGAGAAGCGCCCTGGTCGGGCTCATCGGATTGATGGTCTTTACACGGGTACCATACCGAAGCGCCTAAACCCTGGCAGGCTACGCTCATCCAGGGGCTGCCTGTTGAATCTTTACGCCAGATCCAGCCGCCATCCCAGGGAGCATTTACTGCTTCCCGGGGTTTACCGTGGAAGTAAACGGTAACGCTGCCTTCCGAATGATTCGCCTGTTTGGGCACGTTCACATGCCAGGCGTTGCCTTCACGTGTAAACCGCAGCGAACGGCGGCTGTTGCCAAATAAAACACTGTCGATAAGCATAGGCTCCTGCAGGTCTATTTGCATAAAAGCAGGATAGCTGTCGCTGGTCACTTTATAGCGGATGGTATTGGAACCGCTGATGGTTTTACTGTTGAAATCGGGCTTTACGGTGATAGCATAATGAAGCACATTCCACCAGGCTCTTTCCGGTGTAATGCTGCCCCTGAGTGTATCGGCGTGTGTGAACCTGCTGCTTTCATGATGTTGTGCGCGCAGCTGTGTAAAAAAGCAGCAGCATAGGATACCTGAAAAAATGATTGGCTTCATGCTTTAAAAATAGGATATTCGGGATAATGAGAGGCAAAAGACGATATTCAAAATACTGCTTTCTAAGTTGTTTTAGCTGTTTTTTAGGATGCTGCCTTGTAATAGTCACTTGTATAACAGGCTGCAGTACAAAACAGGAGGAAGCAAAGCAGGTTTTCTTCTATAATGAAATGACGGGTATAACATCGCTGGACCCCGCTTTCGCGAAAAACCAGTCGCTGATATGGGCTGCGCACCAGTTGTATAATACGCTGATAGAAGTAGACAGTAACCTGAATATGGTACCGTCCCTGGCAAAAAGCTGGGAGGTGAGCGACGACAGGCTTAGCTATATTTTTCATTTGCGCAGTGATGTTTTCTTTCACGATAACGAAGTCTTCCCCGGTGGCAAAGGACGTAAAATGACTGCTGCAGACGTAGCTTATAGTTTACAGCGTATCACGGATAAAGGAACCGCCAGCAGTGGCGCCTGGATCTTTAACAACAGGATTGCCACCAATGGTTTTAGTGCAATCGACGATACTACTTTCCGGCTGCAGCTGATAAGGCCTTTTCATCCCATCCTGGGCATCTTAAGTATGCAGTATTGCAGCATCGTACCCCATGAGGTGGTAGAGCGCTATGGTAAAGATTTCCGCCGTCACCCCTGTGGTACCGGCCCGTTCCGCTTTAAGTTCTGGGTAGAGGGGCAGGCCCTGGTGCTCGAAAAGAACAGTCATTACTGGGAGAAGGATAGCGCCGGAAAGCCGTTGCCTTATCTTGATGCCATCAAGGTTAGTTTTTTTGATAACAAGGCTACCGAGTTTTTGCAGTTCCGCCAGGGTAAGCTCAGCTTTGTGAACGACATCGATCCCTCTTTTAAAGACGAAGTGCTTACCAAAAGCGGTGATTTACGCAAACAGTGGGAGGGAAAGATCCGGTTACACAAGCATGTATATTTAAATACCGAATACTTTGGCATACTCGCAGATGAGGCCAACCCGCTGCTCAAAGATTCACCGTTGCGTTTGAAAGCGGTGCGGCAGGCGATCAACTATGCCATCAACAGAAGGCAGCTGATGATGTACCTGCGTAATTCTATTGGTGTGCCGGCAGAAGCAGGCATGGTGCCGGCAGGTTTGCCCTCGCAAAATGAAAGGTTTGTAAAAGGCTATCAGTATAATCCGGCAAAAGCAAGACAACTGTTGCAGCAGGCAGGGTTTGATAAGCGGCCTATGCCGGTCATTAAATTACTGACGGTAGCCATTTATGCCGATATGGCCAGTTTTGCCGCCCGGCAGCTGGAAGAGGTAGGGATAAAGGTGCAGGTGGAGGTGGTGCAGAAAAGCCTGCTGCTGGAGCTTACTTCGCAATCCAATGCTGCTTTTTTCAGGGGCAGCTGGATGGCCGATTACCCGGATGCGGAGAACTATATGGCTATGTTCTATAGTAAGAACCCGGCTCCACCCAATTATACGCGTTACCAGAATCCCGCTTTTGATGTGCTTTACGAAAAGGCGCTGATGACAACAGATGATTCGGTGCGCTACGCCTTATACCGGCAAATGGACCAGCTGGTTATCGATGATGCGCCTATTGTGCCGCTTTTTTATGATATGGTTATTCACCTGGTGAACAACAATGTGATGAATATGCATGCCAATGCGCTTAACCTTCTGGAGTTGAAAACGGTATCCATCAAAAAATAAAGAACTTTGCGCCTCGGATATAAGCCGGTTTGCCTCTATAAACACGGCTGTCAACAGCAATCGGGTTTGTAATATAGGGGCAGGCCATCGGACGGGCCGCTAAATATAAAACAGTCATCTTGTTATGAAAATTCTGGTTACAGGTGCGAATGGTTTTTTGGGTCAGCATTTATGTCTTCATTTGGATGAAGCGTTTTCAGTAGCCGCTACCGGCCGCGGAGAAAGCCGTATTCCGCATGCGTTTTCGCAGCGTTTCTATCCGGTTGATCTTACCCACAGGGCAGCAGTAGCCAGCCTCGTAGCGCAGGTGCAGCCGGATGTTATTGTACATACGGCTGCCATGAGTAAACCTGATGAATGCAACCTGAACAGGGAGGCCTGCCTGCTTCATAATGTAGAAGCTACCCGTTTCCTGCTTGAGGCAGGTGAAGCATTAAGCACTCCTGCGCATTTTATTTATGTGTCAACAGACTTCGTTCATGGCGAAGGCGGACCGCACGATGAAATGGCGGAACCGGCGCCACTTAACTTTTATGGCGAAAGTAAACTCATGGCAGAGCGGCTGGTGGCTGCAACAGCCAGCTTTTATACCATTATGCGCCCTGTTTTCATTTACGGTCCTGTTTGGGAGGGAATGCGCCCGGGTTTTATTCAATGGGTGAAAAACAGCCTGGAGCAGGGAAAGGCTATCAAGGTGGTCAGCGATCAGCTGCGAACGCCTACGCATGTGAATGATATCTGCAAAGGACTGGAATCTATTATCAGGTTGAAAAAATATGGTATCTATAATCTTGGTGGTGGTGAAATAGTATCACCTTACCAGATGGCGGTGGCCGTTGCCGATGCCTTGCAACTTGATAAAGCGCTTATAGAACCAGTGACTGCCGATACTTTTAAAGAGCCTGTAAAAAGAGCTAAATTATCAGGGCTGCTTATTGATAAGGCAAGGGAACAGCTCAATTACGAACCCGTAAGCTTTGAAAGGGGGATCCTGCATAGCCTGGGCGTTTTGTCATTTTAAATTAATTAATTGTTACCGTTATATTACCATTTACTGCCAAACGGTTTTTATGATTGAATAAGCGCTTACAGCTTCACCCTTTTCAAACAGATTGTTTGTCTAGAGGCTGTAATCTTCAATTAAAACAACCGTATATGATTTCTTTTGGCAGGAAGATATTGTCGGGCATGCTTTACTGCATGATGGCTGCAATACTTCTGGTAAACCCTGTTTCACTTCACGCCCAGCAAAACGGTCAGCAAAAATGGGTAAATGTTCCCTCCGGGGAAGTCTCCATTGGAGCGTTATCTAAAATCATTAAAAGTGCTACCGGAACCGATCTGTTCTACAGCAAAGATGTATTGGACAGTAAAGAAAAGATCCGTTTAAAAGGCGGCCGGATTTCGCTCGACAATCTTTTAGAAGAAATCGCGAAAGAAAAAAAGCTGTCTTACACCTTTAAGAACGGTGTATATATTCTTCGTAAGAAAGAAGCGGCTGCCCCTGCAAAAAATGCAGCAGCCGACAATGTTTACAAGATCCCTGCTATCAGGGGTGAAGTAAAAGATTCTGCCGGCTATCCCCTGTCAGGCGTTGTGGTTGTTGCCAAAAAAGGCGGCCAGCGCGCTATCTCCAATGACGATGGTGTATTTACGCTTAACGGTATCGCTGTCAACGATATGTTACAATTCAACAGCGCAGGTTATGAGCGCCGTGAAATGAAGCCCGATGCCAGCGGCGAAATGAAAGTGCAGCTTTTCAGCACTATGAATGAGCTGGACGGTGTAGTGGTAACGGCCCTTGGTATTAAAAGGCAGGAAAGAGCGCTGGGTTATTCAGTAACGACAGTTTCAGGCGCAGAACTTACCAACGCTTTATCTAATAACTGGACGGATGCCCTTACCGGTAAAGTAGCGGGTTTGAATATCCTGAAATCAGGTGGCGGCCCCGCAGGTTCTTCTAAAATTATACTCAGAGGTGAAAACTCTTTCAATAGCCAGGACAATGCTGCATTAATAGTAGTAGATGGAGTGGTGATCAGCAATAGTAGCGGTAAAATGACCGGCACCGGCAGCGGTAACTATCTCGATGCCGATTCGCCGGTTGACTTTGGTTCTACCATGGCCGATTTGAACCCTGAAGATATTGAAAGCATCTCTGTTCTGAAAGGCCCCGGTGCTTCTGCATTGTACGGCGCACGTGGTGGTAACGGTGCTATCATCATCACTACCAAACAAGGTGCTTCCCGCCAGAAAGGATGGGGTGTGAATGTAAATTCCAATACCGCCTTAGCCAGTATCAACAGGTGGCCTGATTATCAATATGAATACGGTCAGGGTGACAGGGCTTCCGATGGCGACCTGTATTATTCCTACGGCGATAGTGAAGACGGTGCCAGAACTTACAGTTCCAGCTCTGCATGGGGACCTAAGTTCAACGGCCAGATGTACTACCAGTATGAGCCTGCCCGTTACCGCTTAACGGCTATTCCTGCAGGACAGGCAACAAGAACGCCCTGGGTTCCTTATAAGAATAACAGGAAAGACTTCTTTAAAACAGCAAAAACAACAACCAACTCTATTTCTTTATCCGGTGGTAATGCCAATACTTCTGTACGGCTTTCTTATACCAATGTTTACAATAGCTGGATAGTGCCTAACACAGGCTACAAAAGAAATACAGTTGCATTCCAGTTGACCCATAAGGTGAACGATAAATTGTCTATCACTTCCAAGATCAACTATAGCAACAGGAGCAGCGATAACCTGCCTTCTACGGGTTATAACAACCAGACCATCATGTACTTCATCAGGGGTATCACACCTAACATGGATCTGAACTGGTTTAAGGATTACTGGTTGCCCGGACAGGAAGGTATTGCCCAAAGAAGGCCTTTCTCTTTACAGTTGGATAACCCCTTCCTACAGGCATATGATATGTTGAATAAGTCGAGCCGTAACGGTGTGATCGGTAACGTAGCTGCTACTTACCGTTTCAACAGACATTTAAGCCTGATGGTAAGGTCGGCCGTGGATCTGATGGTGGAAGACCGTTCACAGCAAAAGCCTAAGAGCACACAAAAGTATGCCGATGGCATGTATCGTGAGCAGGACATCACTACCAGTGAGGTGAACAACGACTTCCTGCTGAAATATGATGTTGGCAATGACTCGAAAAACAAATCCGATTTCAGCTACAGTGTCTCTATCGGCGGTAGTGTCATGCGTAACAAATACCGCAGGCAGGAATACCGTGCAGAGAAACTGATCTATCCTAATGTATATACTTTAGCAAACAGTGCGCTGGCGCTGGAAGCAAGACCTTACCGTACCGATTTCGCTACGAACAGTTTATATGGTATGGCAACATTCGCCTATAAGAATTTAATATACCTGGACGTGACTGCCAGAAGGGACTGGACTTCTACACTGGTGAACCCGCTGATTAAAAATGTGGAGCCTTATTTCTATCCTTCTGTGAACGTAAGTGCTATCTTATCTGATGCCTGGAAAATGCCGGAAGCTATTTCCTTCTGGAAAGTCAGAGGTTCCGTTGCAGGTATCGGTAATGGTGGTACTACTCCTTACCTCACTTCTTATAGTTATTTACCTGTTACCACTTCTATCGGTGGCCTTACTAACCCTACTACCATTCCGGAACCTTTCCTGAAGCCATTACGTTCTGTAAGCACTGAATTCGGTACCGATATCCGTTTCTTCAAAAACAAACTGCAGTTCGATATCTCGGTTTACCAGAACAACACACGTGGCCAGATTGTACAGGCGCCTGTAGATGCGGCAAGCGGTTATGCAAGATTGATCATGAATGCCGGTGAAGTAAGAAACCGTGGTATAGAAATACAGGCCAGCAATGTTATGCTGAGTTCCAAAACCGGCCTGAACTGGAAGATGTTTGGTAACTACTCTCTGAACAGGAACAAGATCGTAGGTGTGCCTAACGGCTCCGAGCAGATCCTTGCCAATATGGTAGGCAGCAGGGTGGCAGTAAAAGCAATCAACGGCGGTTCTTTGGGCGATATGTATGGCTTGGGATACCTGCGTTCTCCTGATGGACAGATCGTTTACAGGAATGGTTTGCCTGTAAGAGGTGATTCCCTGGTATACGTAGGAAGCTCACAGGCGAAATGGAAGTTTGGTTTCGGTAACCAGTTCTCTTATGGCCGCTTTATGTTCAACTTCCTGTTCGACGGACAGTTTGGCGGTAAAGCTTATTCGCTTACCCATGCGGTACTTGCCGAAGAAGGTAAACTGAAGAAAACACTGCCCGGCCGTTACAACGGTATCATTGGCGACGGTGTGATGGAAACTTCGGATGGTAAATATGTAAAGAATACAGTGGTAGCTAACAATGTGGGCGACTACTATGCCGAGCATTTCAACAGGGATAACGTAGAAGCGAATATGTTCCGTACCGACTTTATTAAACTGAGGGAAGTACGTATCGATTATGCATTTGCTCCTAAACTGGTGAAGAAGCTAAGGCTGCAACGGGCAACGATCGGCTTGTATGGCCGCGACCTGTTCGTGATCACTGAATGGCCTTCCTTTGATCCTGAGTTTGGTTCACTGGATGATGGCGATATCAGGGCGGGTGCAGAAGTGGCGCAGTTCCCTTCTACCAGGTCAATGGGTGTTAGCTTAAATATCAGCTTCTAATTGAAACAATCATGAAAAAAGGAATAGTATATATATGGATCACTGCGCTGGCAATAGGTATTGCAGCCAGTTCCTGTACCAAAGATTTCGCGGATATCAATACCAATCCCAATGCTTCGCCGCATGCGCTTCCTGAAACCCTGCTTTCACCTGCCTTAGTGTCGCTGGTGAACAGCAACCTGAACAGGGCCATGCGTATCAGTAACGACCTTATGCAGGTAAGTGTTACTGTTTCCGAATCGAGGGAGTTTCACCGTTATGTGATCAGGCCTACGGAATCTGATTATATGTGGAGCAACTGGTATGTACAACTGACCAATATCCGTGATATCTATACCAGTGCAAGTCTTACCCAACAAACAGGTTATCAAACTTACCAGGGCATCAGCCTCATTCTCGATGCCTGGGTAACCTCCATGATCACCGATATGTATGGCGATGTTCCCTATACCGAATCGAACAGGGGTAAAGAAGGAATTATACAACCTAAGTTCGATTCGCAAAAGGATATTTATCTCGACCTGTTCAATAAACTGGATACTGCAAACGTATTGCTGGCAAAGAACGTAGACCTTCCCAATGCCACCACTGCCGATCCTTTATTCGCCGGTTCGGCCAACAAATGGCGCCGCTTCGGCAACTCTCTTTTCCTGCGATTGCTGATGAGAGCTTCGGGTAAAGCAGAATCAGGTGCTGTGGCTAAGATCCGCAAGATCGTGAATGAAGATGCCGGCAACTATCCCATCATGACGGGTAATGAGTTTTCTGCGGTACTGCCAATAGGCGCTGCTACGCCGCTGCAATCCGAGTTTGCATTGTATCGTGATCTTGACTTCAGTGGTGGTAAAGGTTATTCAGAGTTCTTCATCAACAACCTGAATGCATGGATCGATCCACGTTTGCCTAAGATTGCTACGGCGCTGGGCCTGGGTGGTGGTTACCTGGGTATTACCAGTGGTTATGGAACCGGCAATGCGCCTGAGATCATGTCTACTTACCTGAACACGCTGAAAACAGATCCGCACCTGGGTAACATCATGAACTATGCAGAGCTGCAGTTTATTCTCGCAGAAGCTGCGGTAAGAGGTTATATCACGGGCACGCCTAAAACCTATTACGATAATGGCGTAACGAATGCGATCACTTTCTGGCAGGCTACTGTACCCACAGGACATCTCGATAAAGAAGATGTAAAATGGAATGAAAATGTATCCCAGGATGAAAAGATCGAGCAGATTCTTTTACAGAAATATTATACGTTGTTCTTTACCGATTTCCAGTCCTGGTCGGAATACAGAAGAACCGGTCATCCTGTATTGCCTATAGGTCCGGGCGTACAGAACGGTGGTAAAATGCCTTCCCGTTTTGTATATCCTATCAATACCCAGGCAACCAACCCGGTTCACTATCGTGAGGCTGCTAATGCGATGGGTGGCGACAACATTAATGCTAAAGTTTGGTGGAATAAGCCTGATTAATCATTATCCAGAATTAAAATAGTATATGAAAAAGTACTTTTTATATATAGCAGCTGTCGTAAGCAGTTTTGCTTTTACTTCCTGTTTGAAGGAGGATCTCAACGAATCGATAGGGGAGCTGAATGCAATGGCCTCTGTTTATGTGGTACGTGCTGCTTATAACCAGGCCGATGTTTCCCTGGGTAAAGCAAGCCTGGCCGGCGCTTACCGCACGGCAGGTATCGTGATTGCCAACGGCAGTTCCGGGAACTTTCCTGAAGGACATATCATTATCCAGGACGAATGGAGAGGGTTGATGCGTGGTCTTACCCTCGTCTCCGATAAGGCTACTGCCGCCAGCCTGGCTGTAGGCGATTCCGTTGTAGTAGAACTGGAAGGCGCTACCCTGACACGTAACGGTGGTACTTCCCTGGCTGTAAGAGGTTTGGCAGCGTCTGCCATCAAAAAGATCTCTTCCGGTCACGAGGTGAAAATAAGGCCTATCAATATCACGGAGTTGTCGAAGAACTTCGAAAAGTATGAAAATACAGTCGTGAGCATTACTGCCGACGTAACGCCGTTCCCTGTGCAGCAGAAGTTTGCAGGAGAACATACGCTTACTGATGGTGGCGATACTACTATTCCTTTGTACACTGCTGCTGAAGCGGTGTTTGCCAACGAAACCATAGCGCCCAGCGCGGCGTTCGTGGGTATACCTGTAACAGGCGATGGCCGCAAGCAGTTGCGTTTAAGAAATCTTACCGATATGCAGTTTGCGAGCGGCCCTATTTATGCCGGTTATCCCGAAGACTTTGAAAATCCTGATGCAGCTCAGAAAGCATCTTATGCAGGTAAGGATGTTGCCTTACGTACCGGTACCTGGCGTTTAGAGCAGTGTTTGTTAGGTAATACAACAGGCCGTGACCGTATCGTTTCCGGTAAACAGTCTATCCGTTTCCAGCAGAACCTGGGAACCAGTAGTCCCTGTTATTTACAAATGAACTACGATGTGCCTAGTGGTGCTGCCAAGGTAACCTTCTGGTACGGCTGTTATTATACCGATGCTGCCAGCTCCTTTGTATTGGAAGCTTCCACTGATAAAGGCACTACCTGGAAGCAGGTGGGTAATGTGATCTCCGATCCGGAGAAAACAAGTGTGAGCATTGCCGCCAAACAGGCAGTTTTCATGATGGATATCGACGGCAGCGTACGTTTCAGGATTCGCAAACTTCCTTTAGGTACTACGGCTATCCCTACCATTGAAAACGGAAGATTGGGTATCGATGACTTTGCTATTTACCAGAATTACTAAATCAATAATTCTTTACAGTTCGTCGGATGTAAGGGTAGATTCCTCTTACATTCGACGAATTAAAATTTCTATCAAGCATGAGCGACAGAAGAAGTTTCCTCAAAAACCTCGGATTTGCAGGTTCTTTGATTGCAGTGCCTTCTACCTTACTGAAGGCTAACCCCTTTACCAAAAAGCAAAATATAGATCTCACCGGCTTAACCCTCAGGGGACGTGTGCAAAGCCAGGGCGCTGGTGTTGCAGGGGTTTGTGTTACAGACGGTATCAACATTACGCAAACAGACAAGAACGGCCAGTATGAGCTGAGCAGCAATGCTACTGCCGAATTTGTATATATATCGGTGCCGGCAGGTTATGCTTTCCCGGCAGAGAAGGGGATTGCTGCTTTTTATCAGCCTGTTCCCAAAGGCAAGAGTTCTTTCAAAGCCGACTTCAACCTCGATAAACTGAAAACGGACGATCAGCATCACCACTTCGTTGTATGGGCCGATCCTCAGATGAAATCAAAGAAGGATTGTGAAATATTGCTGAAAGAATCTGTGCCCGATTTGCAGGCTACTATCCACGCTTTACCCGGCGATGCGCTGATACACGGTATTGGATGTGGCGACCTGGTATGGGATGAATTTGAACTATTCGAAGACTACCGCAAGGCAGTAGAGCTTTCAGGTATTCCTTTTTATAATGTGATCGGCAACCACGATATGGACAATGAAGCCCGTACCGATGATGGTTCTGCCAATACTTTCAAGAAGCAATTCGGTCCTACTTATTATTCTTTCAACAGGGGATCTATCCACTATGTGGTACTGGATGATGTATTCTTCCTGGGCGCTGCCAAAAAGTACATCGGCTATATTACCGAAAACCAGATGCAGTGGCTGGAGCAGGATCTTTCATATGTAAAACCTGGTAGCACCATCGTGCTGAGTCTGCATATTCCAACATTTACAGGTTCCGCGCGCAGGAATGGCAAAGATGAAGAACCCGGCGGAATGGTGGCTAACAGGCAACAGCTTTACAAAATGCTGGCGCCTTATAAAGTACATATCATGAGTGGTCATACGCACTTTAATGATAACTGGGAAGAAGGCGACATCATGGAACATAACCATGGCACTGTTTGCGGCGCCTGGTGGACAGGTCCTATCTGCGGCGATGGTACGCCAAGCGGCTACGGTGTGTACGAGGTAAATGGAACTGATATTAAATGGTACTATAAGTCAACCGGTTCACCCCGCGAAAAGCAGTTGCGTATTTATAAAAAAGGGTACCTGAAAACGGCTCCTGATGAAGTATCTGTGAACGTATGGAACTACGATAGCAAATGGAAGGTGGAGTGGTATGAAGACGGCGTATTGAAAGGTGCTATGGACAGACGTGTAGCGCTGGATCCCTGGGCAGTAGAACTGTATGAAGGACCATTGTTACCTAAGAAACATAAGTTTGTAGAACCTACTTTAAATGACCATATGTTTTTTGCAAAACCGGCTGCCGGGGCTAAAGAGATCATGGTGAAGGCAACAGACAGGTTCGGAAATGTTTATACGGAAATAATGAAGTTAAGTTAGCAGGTTTTAGTATCCCCAATAGCCGGGAGGTCGTATCTTATGAGATGCGACCTTTTTTTATTTAAAGTGCCGTAATCCGATTGAAGAATATAATGGCAAGCTATAAAACTATAATCGCCACTACAACGATGGGATGCGGATATGGGAAAATATTGAGACCGCCATTAAGCGACTTGATTAAGCCGGGGCGGGGATATGTGATTGCTGTATTCGTCTATTTGAAATGTATTGTGTCGCCCTCAATTACTGCATAGATATTATCAGACAATTCGAGGTTTTCGAGGAAGGCTGACAAGGGCAGCTTTTTAGATAACATGCCGTTGAATACTTTGTTGGCCAATTCCGGGGTATGAAATATCACTTTCATTTTGAACCATCTTGACACGATATTGGTGAGGCTTTTTAGCGGAACGTCTTCGAAATAATAAATGCCCTGCATCCAGGACAGGGTAGTGGTAACGTCAAAGGTGGTAGTGGTAAAACGTTCACCGGTATAAGTGGTTTGCTGGCCAGGTTTCAGTATCAAGGTGCCGCCGGGAGCCGTAGCGGATACGCTACCTTCCACCAGTGCCGTTTTGATACCTGTAGTGTCGTAAGTATTAACGTTAAACTGGGTTCCGAGTACCCTTATATCTGTACGGGCTGTGTGTACAATAAAAGGTTGCTGTTTGTCGGGCGCCACTTTGAAAAAGGCTTCCCCGTCGACGTAAAGATCTCTTTGTTTTAGTCCTGCGAAGCTTTGCGGGAAGCGGAGGCGGGTATGTGCGTTGAGCCATACTTCGGAGCCATCGGGCAGGGTTACTTTATAGTTCATGGCGGCGGGAATGAACAATGTGTTCCATTGTCCCTGTTCCGTGCTGGCATCGGAGAGCGTTATGCTGCTGTCGGTTACCGTGATGCGGGTATTGCCGGCATTCATTTGTTTGCCTGCGGCGGCGGTAAGGTTTACCAGGCTGCCATCTTCGTAGCGCATGATGATACTGTCGCTGTTGAAGGACCAGGATCTGTTGTCAGCAAAAAAGCTGGCTGCGGTGGATTCCTGGCTGGAAGAGCGGATGGTGCGTACGGCTACGATAGCGGCCACACAAGCGGCAGCGGCGGTTGCGATGGCGGTGATACGGCGGATGCGGGTACGCGGACGGATAGCGGGTTGCAATTGTTCCCAGGCATTATTTGCGTCATTTTTAAAATGACCTGTTTGGGTTGCCTGCTGCATTTTGTCGCGCAGTTGATGCCATTCCTGCCGCACATGGTTGTCTGATGCTATTAACCGGCTGATGACCTGATCTTCTTCCTCCGAAATAGTGCCTGCCAGTTTTTCTACCAATAGTCTTCGAACCTCCACTTGATCCTCTTCCATGAACCTTTTTTTATAAGAGACAATGATACACATAAAATCAGGTGAATAGCATTTGTTAATAATGCAATTTTTCCCTGTAAAGGCTTGTTACAGCTGTTTTTGAGGGCTGGTAATAATTACATAACATTCAGAGATCGTATAAATCCCAAAATTTGCATCCGTAACTAAGCAATAACAGATACCCGATGCATGTAATAAGCGAAACTGAATTGCTGGAGAGATTTAAAAAAGGTGATGTACAGGCATTTGAAGCGGTCTTTAAATCGTGTTACCCTTTACTCAAGACGGAAGCATATTTATTGCTGGACGATGATGAGGAGGCGGAAGACCAGGTGCAGCAATTGTTCATCGATATCTGGAATAAATCGCTTTACAAAAATATAGATGTCTCTATCCGGGCTTATCTCTATCGTTCGATACGGCATAAATGCCTGAATTTTCTTGAAAAGAAACGGCGGCATGAGCGCATGGTGTTGGAATATGCACAAACAACGGAAGAGGTGGAGCCGGAAAAAAGACAGGATGAATTACCCGCCCATATGCACCAGGCTTTGCTGGAATTACCTCCCCAGCGGCTGGCTGCTTTCAACCTGGTTTATTTAGAAGAAAAAAGTTACAAGGCCGCTGCCATCGAGATGGGGATTTCAGTGAATTCGCTGAAAACACACCTCAAAATGGGGCTAAAGTTCCTGCGAAGCTCCCTGCAGCGTACCTGTTGATACCTCTATGATCTTCTCCAGACATTAGTTTTAGCTGTCATCTTTATTCCTTTGTTTCAGGGGGCGTTAATTTAATGTAAAGCCTTTATTAATTATTTTTAATTGGAATAAAGGCTTCTTAAATTAGAGCATATTTATGCCATCGCCGCTTCAGAAATATTTTGCCCAAAGGGTTAAGAATTTATTTAACCACTTGCATGACTTTGATGTTAGCGCGGAAGAAGGGGCGTTACATGATCTGCGGGTAGAGCTGAAAAAGCTGAGGGCGGTGATCAAATTTCTACAGCAGGTATACTCCAAACAAAAACTGAAAAAGCCTGCGCACCTGTTACGTACTATCTTTCAGCAGGCCGGTGAAATAAGGGAATACCAGTTGTTGCAGCAATGGCTGCGGAAATATCATCTGAAGGTATTGGAGGAAAGATATTTCCCTGCTGAAAGGCTGCATGAAATGAACGCCGATTTTCGTAAGCAGGCCCCGGCGTTTAAAAATGATCTTAAGGAGATCATCGAGCTTAGCGGCCGTTTTGTAGCACATACCAACGGCATTTTGGCTGAACAGTATTTTGCCGACTTACATGCCCAGCTACAGGAGAAGACTTCTGCCGACCTGCCTTCCAGGGAGTGGCATGATCTGCGTAAACTTATCAAACAATGGATGTACGCGCTTAATTGGGTGGTGCCGGAGGAAGTGGGTGCGAAAGAATCGGTATTGGCCTATTTCAATAAACTCCAGGAACAGATCGGGCAATGGCATGACCTGGAAATGGTGAAAGAAGCTTTCTCTCAAAAACAGATCTATTTGTCGCAGGATATGGAGGTGCAGAAAGACTTTGCATTGGCCTGGGAAAAACTCACACACTCATTAAAGTACCGGGAAAGGCAGGTAGTTGAAATGCTGGCTGCACAGCAGGTGGTATCATAATACGCCTGCCAGGCGGACGTAATAAAACAATAGCCATCCCTTGTTGTGACAAATGTGGGATGGCTATTGTTTTTAGCGGTATTGGCTTGCCTGTAATCAATATACTTCTGCCAGCATACAGCGGGCGCTGCCGCCGCCGTTGGTTTCAATTACATCGAGCGGGGTGTGCAATACCCGGTTATAATCTTCCAGTTGTTTCTTTTGAAGGGGGCTTAGGCTTTGCCATGCCTGGGTAGACATGATCAGCAGTTTTTCGTTGTCTTCGTTTTTGATCTGCAGCATATTGCCGGCAAAGTGCTGCATTTGATCCATGCTGATGGTTACAATGTCTTTCCCGGAGCGGCGTATGGTTTCCAGCACCCTTTCCCTTTCTTCGGGGTTGGTGATGGTGTCGGCGCAAATGACCACATATTTATCTGCCACGCACATCATTACATTGGTATGATAGATCTCGTGACCGGTAAGGTCGGTAGCGTGGAATACCACGGGCTGATAGCCGAGCGTCTCGCAGAATTGCTGTAACAGCGCTTCGTTGGTGCGCGGCGACAGGCAGGCATATGCTTTTTTGTTTTCGCGGTCGAGCACCATGCTGCCGGTTCCTTCCAGGAAAAGATGTTCCTGCTCGTATTTTGAGAGGTCAACAGTTTTGCTGGTATGGTACCATTGCTGTATTGCTTCCATTACTGTTGCCTTGCGTTCGAGGCGCCTGTTCAGGGCATACATGGGATACAGGCAAATGGTTCCGTTATGGAAAGAGATCCAGTTGTTGGGGAAGATGGAATCGGGTGTGTGCGGTAAAGGGGTATCGTTCACTACCGATACGCGAACGCCGTTGTGGCGGAGCAGTGTCACAAAAGCATCGAATTCCGCCAGTGCCAGTTCCTGGGTGCCGGACTCTTCTCCTTTTTTCTGGAAGGCATTGTTCACGGCCGTCTGGGCATTATAAGTGAACTGCACAGGCCTGATCATCAGGATATGTGAAGTGGGCATATCGTTGTTGTTATGTATGATCAAAGATTGTTGAGCGGTGCCGGTTTCGTTCCGATACCGGTTATGAACGAAACCGTTTCCATTTTGTTTGGCTGGGATAAAACTCTTTTATTTATCCCTTCTGGTTTTAGCTTAATTTATCGCGGAGCAGTGGCATGCTCATACAATGGGAGCCGCCCCTGGCCCTGGAGAGTTCTGCTGATGGCAATAGGATCAGCGTGTTTTCCAGGCTATGGGGTGAAATGCCTTTTTCGAAGCGGTCGAATGCCTCGCGGGTAGTGATGACATCGAAGCCGGCCTTGCGGAAGGCTTCAGATGTTTTATCGTTACGGTCGTAGCCTATCACGACCCCTTCTTTGAGCGCTACCACGTTACAGGAGTCGGTCCATTGTTCCCTGTCGTCGTGCGGAAAATCGTTGCCGCCGCTGTAGATGATCCGTACGTCCTGCGGCGCCACACCAAAATCTTCCACGCTTATCTGTATCAGCAGTGATTCTATACCCGTTGGGTTTGTGGGAACGCTATAGTCTTTGTTGCGCTGGTAGGGGTCTGAAGCTTTTTTATAGAACTGAAGGATCTCCGGTTCGGGCTCTTTATGCAAGTCTGTTTTATGCGCGAGCACGTTGAGGTACGACTGTTTGATGTTGTTTTCCGCCTCCATGATCCTTTCCGAATAGCGGCCATACATTACCCATACGTTTCTTCGCACCTGGGTAAAAATTGTATCGATATGCATTTGCGCACGCTTCTTCGGGATCTTCACTACGGAGATCTTTTCTATGCCCAGTTCTTCGCGGCTGAAGAGGGTGTGGATGATCTCATTCACGGCATTGGAGGAAGTACGTTCGCTGCAGCCTACAATGATATGGCGCTGGTGCACCATCATGATGTCACCGCCTTCGATGGTGATGATACGCTGGCGGCGTTCCTGTTCTTCATAGAGGAAGAAGTCACTTTCTTCAATGATCTCTATGATCTTTCCGGGTTGTTCGTGGAAGAAGTAATATAAGGCGAGGAACTTGGTGATCAATGATTCGCGTTTGCGTGCGGAGGTGGCCATGCGGCTCAAGAGAAGATGATCTTTGATCATGATGCCTATATCCCGGGTGAAGATGAAGTTGGGGATAGGAGGGAAGATGTATTGATCTTCTTCATTTCCGCTTTCTGTTGCCGGCAGGATGCCCGTGATCAGGATCTTTGCCAGTAAGCCAGCGTCCTGTATGGCTTCCAGTTTCTGTTGAATGGCAAAGCTTGACTCTTCGTAGGAACAAACTGCTGCTATCAGCCTAAGCTTTACGCGCTCATCTCCGACAATTTCTTCGAGCAGGTTCTGTGCTTCGAGCACTTTATCGGAGTTGAAGTATTCCTTTTTGCCGGGGATGAAGCAGTTGGCCTGCTTTTCATCGTCGGAGGAAAATGAATTTATGTATGTAATTTTCTCAGGATCAAGGAAATACAAGAGTAGCTTCACATAATGATTGTACTCTTTCTGCATACTTTTCAGGTGAACGATGTCGTCGTAAAGGTTATCCTGGAAAGTGCTGGGTATGATTTTCCCGATGCCGCCATCGGGGCTATGGATCAATAATTTACGAAGCGTACCTAATTCTGAATCTATAAAATAGGACGACTGATCTGCAGACATACGAATAGTTTGAAGTCAAGAAATAATTGGCTGAACTAACGACAAAACGCAGTGCTGTTGCGCTGATAAGAACCAGCGTATCAGTAATCCGGCAAACCTAAATCTGCTGATGAGATCAGATTCAGGAAGTACGCAAGGAGGAGAAAAGGACGGATATGTTTAGTATTAAACATACCGCAAGATAGTAGTTTTAGCTGCGGGCAGCAAACTAGCTATTTGATTTTTTGTGTTTTACGGTGTTTTCGGTAGCCGGCGGATGTGGAAACCCGGGGAAGTCCTCGTCTATTTTTTCATCCTTGTTATTGGCTACATCTTCCTTTGACATAGGGTATTTCTTATTATCGTTCTCCTTGTTTTGAGCTGGCTTGCGTGGGTATTGTTTTTTAGTACTCATAGGTTTCTTTTAAGGTGGTACACGAAATTTCATGCCGATCGGTCAATTGTGGGCATACCAGTGCTGTTGGCCAGGCATAACATTGTTTGAATTGTACGACTGTTTCGTTAGTTATAGCTCACATTCAGGATCTCCTGGCGGTAGCGGTCGAGGATGGCTGATTTGGTAATAAAGCCTGCCCATTCGCCTTCTTCCGTTACTACTGCGAGTGTATGGGTATTACTTTGTTCAAAAGCATATAAGGCTGTTTCTACATCATCGTTGATGCTGAGAAACCGGGGTTTGATCATGACGTCTGCTGCTCTTGTATGCAGGTTTCTATTGAGGTCGTCGATCATAAGTGATTTGATATCATTTAGATAGATGACGCCAGCTAATTTTTTATTTTCATTGATGACTGCGTATACATCTTTCTGATCGCGGCTAATCTGTTTCGCGATTTCGGGAAGGCTGGTGTTCAAGTTAAATTGGAGGTACGACCTGTCGATGATATGTGCCAATTCGAGGCGGCTTAACATGAATTTATCGCGATCGCTTGGATTGAGGCGGCTGCTAAGGGAGAGTTTTTTCATTTCCATAGACAGGGGTTCAAATGATTTCACCACAAAGAAACTGATGGCAGCAACGAGCATCAACGGGATAATCAAGGAATAGCCGCCGGTTATTTCGGCGCTAAGGAAGATGGCTGTAAGCGGGGCGAAAAATACACCACTGAGCATACCTGCCATACCTGCTACCACGAAATTAGCGGTTGGCACGTCTTCGTATCCCATGAGGACGAACAGACGGGCGATGACAAAACCCAGTACGCCACCTATAAAGAGGGCGGGGGCGAAGCTGCCGCCATTGCCGCCGCCTTGTACTGTAAAGGCGGTTGCAAAGACCTTGAAAAGGATAACACCTACCAGGAATAACAATAACGCCCAGTTGGAATTGAAATGATTTAACAGGAAGGAGTTGCTGTGCAGGCGATTGTTATCGGCAAGGAGTTTTATGATATGGTAGCCTTCGCCAAACAGGGGTGGAAAGCAGAAGATAAGCACTGCCAGCAGCAATGAGCCCCATAGCCAGCGTTGCATGGCGCCCCGCATATGTGCAAACCTGTGTTCCAGCCAGGTATAAACCCGTGTATAGTACAACGCGGTTAACCCGCAGAAGACACCAATGACCACATAGAATAAAGTATTGTTGTAGTTGAATGCATGTAAGTTGTTGAAAGAGAGCAAGATGTTGTCTCCCAGGATGATGCGTGCCAGCAGTGCGCCGGTTGCGGCGGAGATGATGAGGGGGATGAAGGTAGTGATGGTAATATCGATCATCAGCACCTCGAGGGCAAATAAGACACCTGCAATAGGGGCACTGAATGCCGATGCGATACCTGCAGCGATGCCACAGGCCAGCAGGACGGTCTTTTCGCGGTATGGCAGGTAAGAAAGTTTACCAAAATTGGATCCTATGGCGGCGCCGGTGGCTACCATGGGTGATTCCAGGCCGGCAGAGCCTCCGAGTCCCACGGTGATACTGCTGGTCACAATATGGGAATAAACCTGGCTAACGGGGAGGTTGGCGTTGTCTTTGGCTATGGCGTAAACGATCTTATCGTTGCCTTTGAGAAAATCCTTTTTGAAGAAGCGATGGATAAAGAAGGCACTTAATCCAATGCCGGCGATGGGCATCAATACCTGGTACCACATTACGTTACCTGGGGCTGTATGGGAGAAGAAGGTTTCTTCCAAATGAAAGACCAGGAGTTTGAGCGCTACTGCGGCCAGGCTGGCTGCGGCGCCGACAATAATACAGGCAAAAAGCAGGAACTGCCGTTCTGTTAGCTTCTCTTTAATATAGGTAATTCCTTTGCGGATGTACTTATGGAAAAAACGGATCATAGTGCAAGGTAAGGATAGAATGGCAGATGGTGGATAAGGAAGGGAGGTGGCAGATGAGGAATGGCAGGCAAATAAAGGTGGAGGGGCTTAAGGATGTATTTGGTACACAATGAGATATGCTTTTTCCGGCATGGTTTTGGTGCGGGTATGGACTGTTTTACACCATCAGCAGATCATTAACGGACTATGATTAACATTAAAAACAAAAAACCATGAAAAGAAAATTACTCACTCTTGCTGCTGTTCTTATTGCCGGTATTGGCGTTTCTCAAGCCCAGATCCAAAAAGGAAATGTACTTGTAGGAGGTAACTTGTCGAACCTGTCGTTGGGATTGAATAGTGGAAGTCCTTTTAGTTTTAATCTTACGCCTAAGGCTGCCTGGTTTGTAAGAGACAATATGGCTTTAGGTGCGTATGTCAATTTTGGACTTGAGACTTACAAGGGGAAAGGGGGCAGTGATGTTTCCTATGGTGTAGGTGCTTTGGGCCGTTACTATGCAAATGACGCGAGTATTAATTTATTAAAACATTCCCGTTTCTTCCTGGAGGCAAATGTTGGTATTGAAGGTGAGAACTATGTAGGCAGCGGCAGCACCAATGGCCTGGGTATTGGCTTTGGTCCTGGTATCGCTTATTTCATTACGCCTAACATTGGGTTGGAGACATTGCTGAAGTATAACGGTATCGTTGGTTTTGGCGACAGGGTTACCAGTCATGCGCTTAACCTGAATATTGGTTTCCAGATCTATCTTCCTTCCAGCCGTATTAAAAGCACCATCGACAGGGAGCGCTAGTATTCCCTGGTTGCAAGAAGTAACGTTATAAGGTTGCAGGAAGCAATGCTTTGGTTGTAAGAAGCACGTGTAGTTGGCAGCTCCCGGGCTTTGATGGAAGAAGCGGGTATTATAGCTGCGAAAGCACGGTTCCGGTTGTAAAAAGTATTGAGCAAGCTAAATAGCAAGCAAAAAGGAGGCTTCGGGCCTCCTTTTTTTATTGATCGGTTATTTGCTGTGTTACTACATTTGTTCCGGTACTTCTATTCCCAGCAGCTTCATGCTGCGTTTAATAACAATAGAGGTAAGCTGGGCCAGCTGAAGGCGTAATGTTTTCTTTTCTTCTGTTTCCGCATTACCAATGGAATGGGCTGCGTATAAGGAACTAAAGGTTTTGGATACATTGAAAACAAAGATCGCGATCTTGGACGGATCGTGTTCTGCAGCTGCTTCCTGGATCACAGAAGGGAATTGTTCGAGCTGTGTCGCCAGTTCTTTTTCCAGTGGCAGCATTGTGTGGCTGTCTTTATTATTTAAATCCCATTGACCGGTGCCTGTGATCTGTTCTTTTCTCAGGATGCTTTTGATACGTGCATAAGTATATTGGATGAAGGGGCCGGTGAAGCCATGGGAGTCGATACTTTCTTCGGGGTTGAAGATCATTTTCTTACGTGGATCGACCCGCAGTAGGAAGAACTTCAATGCGCTCAGGGCTATTGTTTCGTTCAGCTTTGCTTTTTCGTCGTCGCTGAAGTTTTGCACTTTACCCAGCTGTTCGGTTTCTTTAGCGGCAGTGCTGATCATTTCAGCTACCAGGTCGTCGGCATCTACTACGGTTCCTTCGCGGCTTTTCATTTTACCGGTAGGTAATTCCACCATGCCATAGCTGAGGTGGTAGATACCGTTGGCGGCAGGTAATCCGAGTTTTTGCGCTATCAGCTTCAGTACTTTAAAATGATAGTTTTGTTCATCGCCTACCACATAGATGCTTTCATCGCATTTGTACTCTTCATATTTTCTTACGGCGAGGCCAATGTCCTGGGTCATATACACGGCGGTGCCGTCTTTACGCTGTACGAGTTTTTGATCGAGGCCATCGGCGGTGAGGTCGATCCATACGCTGCCGTCTTCTTTTTTAAAGAAAACGCCTTTTTGGAGGCCTGACTCCACGAGGTCTTTACCGAGCAGGTAGGTTTCACTTTCGTAGTAGGTTTTATCGAAGTCGGAGCCTATTTGTTTATAGGTAGCGTCGAAGCCCTGGTAAACCCAGTTGTTCATGCGCTGCCAGAGTGCGATGACCTCAGGTTTGCCTGCTTCCCAGTCGACCAGCATTTGCTGTGCTGCCTTCATAATGGGCGCTTCTTTCTCTGCTTCTTCTTTTGCAAGTCCTTTTGCTAGCAGCGCTTCTACTTCTGCTTTATAGATATCGTTAAACTTAACGTAGTAGTCGCCTACAAAGTGGTCTCCTTTTTTGTTGGTGCTTTCGGGGGTAGCGCCGTTGGCGGTGAGCTGCCATGCGATCATGCTTTTGCAGATATGGATACCGCGGTCGTTGACGATACATGTTTTAACGACCTCGCTGCCTGCGGCGTTGAGGATAGATGCGATACTCCATCCCAGGAAATTGTTACGGAGGTGTCCGAGGTGGAGGGGTTTGTTGGTATTGGGAGAGGAGTACTCGACCATTACCTTGCGGTTATTGGGAGAGGCAACGCCAAAGCCTATATTGGTGTGTTGTTCGTGGAGGAACTGCAGCCAGTAGCTATCGGTGAGTTGGAGGTTGAGGAAGCCTTTGATAATATTAAAGCTATGGAAATGGCCGGGGTATTGTTTCACCAGTTCATTACCGATTGCGTTACCGAGGGCTTCGGGGGATTGTTTGAGTTGTTTGATAAATCCGAATAATACAATGGTGTAGTCGCCTGTAAATTCCGGTTTTGTGGCATTGATCAGGATAGATTCCGGGTTGGTTTCCTGTTGATATAACTGTTCAATTACTTTGGCCGTAGCCTCTTTTATTACTGCAACAACGCTCATACTATTCGTAATTTGGGTGGCAAAAATAATATTAACTTTGCCGCCATTCATGAAAAAGGTGCATCATTTACTGAAACGGTCTATTTTACAGTTGATAGATTCTTTTTATCCCTGGTTCCGGCGGCTGATGCCATTGGAGACGTTCCGGTATGCTGCCTGCGGGGGAGGCAATACTTTGCTGAACCTGGCCATTTACGTATTCTCGCTGCATTTTATCTTTGACAAGCAGGTGTTTCATGTCCCTTTTCTGCCATTGGCCTTTGAGCCGCATATTGCAGCTTACCTGCTGGCTTTTTTTGTCACTTTTCCTTCGGGTTTTTACCTGAGCATGTTCGTGGTATTTCCAGAATCGGCATTAAGGCGGCGTATTCAATTATTCCGCTACCTGCTGGTGGTGCTGGCCTGTATGGTGCTGAACTACGGCTTTCTGAAATTATTTGTGGATTATTTAGGCTGGTATCCTACTCCTTCGATGGTGCTTACCGTTGCGATGGTAGTTTCTTTCAGTTATCTCAGCCAGCGTCATTTCTCGTTCCAGAAAAAGAAAGAGGGCTTTGGGAAGGCTACCACTACCGAGGTGGATTAAGGAGCGGGGCCATTTTGCGTAAAACTGCATTTAAAGGAAAAAGTACCGCTGGGGGAGGGAGGCAAGTGCGATACGAGTGCGATGCAAGTGCGATGTAGGTGCGGTTATGGTATACTCGTGGTATAGTAATGGGATACCTTATGATATTCCGGCGGATTGTGCCAGTTGTAATGTAGGTGCGGTTATGGCATACTCGTGGTATAGTAATAGGATACCTTATGATATTCCGGCTGATTGTGCCAGTTGTAATGTAGGTGCGGTTATGGTATACTCGTGGTATAGTAATAGGATGCCTTATGATATTCCGGCGGATTGTGCCAGTTGTAATAAGAAGGGGGCTGAACGGGAAACCGGTTGGCCCCCTTCTGTTTTTATCAACGGACTATTTGCCGGCGGTTACGCTCCATATTGTGTTGGAGGCGTCATCGGCGACCAGCATGGTGCCGTTTTGTAGGATGGTGACGCCTACGGGGCGGCCGTACACTTCATTTTCTGCCGCATTGGCAATAAAACCTGTCAGGAAATCTTCGGGCTTGCCGCTGGGTTTGCCGCTTTTAAATGGAACATATACTATTTTATAACCTACCAGGGAGCTGCGGTTCCAGGAGCCATGCTGACCTATGAAGGCGCCATTATGGTATTTGGAGGGGAAGGCGTCTTTATCATAAAAGGCGAGGCCCAGGGAGGCGGTGTGTGCGCCCAGGGGCACATCGGGGACTATTGCTTTTGCAACAAGGTCTTGTCTTTCGTTATTCATCCTGGGGTCTTTGTTGGCGCCAAAGTAGGAGTAGGGCCATCCGTAGAAGCCGCCTTCCTGAACGGAGGTGAGGTAGTCGGGCACCAGTTCGTCGCCCAGTTCATCGCGTTCGTTTACGGCTGTCCATAAGGTAGAAGTGCCGGGGGCCCAGCCCATGCCAACCGGGTTGCGCAGGCCGGCGGCAAAGATGCGTTCGCCGGTTCCATCGGGGTTGATTTCCAGGATATTAGCCCTTCTTATTTCATTTTCCATTCCATGTTCCGCTACATTGGAGCCGGAGCCTACGGAGATATAGATCTTGGAGCCGTTGCCATTGGCGAGCAGGTTGCGTGTCCAGTGATTATTATAACCGCCTTTGGGGAGGTCGAGGATCTTTTTGGGTTTGCCTGTTATTTTATGTTTTTCAGGATCGTAGGGATATCTGAGCAGGGCATTGGTGTTGGCCACGTAGAAGAAATTGCCCAAAACAAGCATGCCGAAGGGCTGTTCGAGGTCGCTGAGGAACACTTCGCTGATATCGGGGATATTATCGCCGGTGGTATCGCGGAAGAGCAGTACGTTGTTGGCGCTGTTGCCGAGGTTCTGTGATTTGGCTTTACCTGTTAATTGGGCTCCTACTTTTTTGATGGCGCCGGCGTCGGTGCTGGCCTGGGAAACGAAGATATCGCCGTTGTTGGCCTGGTAGATCCAGCGTGGGTTATTGAGGTCTTTTGCGAATATATTAACGGTAAAACCTGAGGGCGCTACGGGTTTTTTATCGGCAGGCCATCCTATTACCTTACAAAATGCATTTTTAGACGGGGTGGCATATGGTTCCGGAAGTTTCACTTCTTCGGTTTTGGTTGTAACGGTATCGGCGGGGGTATTGGTTTTGTTCTTATCCCTGGGTTGAGATTGGCAGGCTATTAAAGTACTGACTGCCAGAAATGACATAAGGGTATATTTCATATTTGCTCTTTTAGGCTTATGTAACAAGCGTAATGCCATTAATAGGTTGATAATATGACATTTTTTCATCCCGCCGACCCATGGCATAATGATTGAGAAACCATACTTGTAAAATTTTGAATACTAACCATTAAAGGAGATCAAGTATATGGGAAAGATTATTGGAATTGACCTGGGTACCACAAACAGTTGCGTTGCCGTAATGGAAGGTAACGAGCCTGTGGTAATAGCCAACGATGAAGGTCGCCGTACCACCCCATCGGTGGTAGCGTTCCTGAAAAATGGCGAGCGTAAAGTAGGTGATCCTGCAAAGCGCCAGGCTATTACCAACCCGCAGAACACAATTATGAGTGTGAAGCGTTTTATGGGTCGTCGTTACGACGAGGTGACAGAAGAAATCAGCCATTGGAGCTATAAAGTGGCAAAAGGTGACAATAATACGGTTCGTGTTGATATAGATGGCAGGTTGTATACTCCACAGGAGATCTCTGCCATGGTGCTTCAGAAAATGAAGAAAACTGCTGAAGACTACCTGGGTCAGGAAGTAACTGAAGCGGTCATTACTGTACCCGCTTATTTTAATGATGCGCAGCGTCAGGCTACGAAGGAAGCGGGTGAAATTGCGGGTCTGAATGTTCGTCGTATTGTGAACGAGCCTACTGCAGCTGCCCTGGCCTATGGTTTGGATAAAGCGGGTAAAGAACAAAAGATCGCCGTATTCGACTTAGGTGGCGGTACATTCGATATTTCGATCCTAGACCTGGGTGACGGTGTATTTGAAGTAAAATCTACCAATGGTGATACTCACCTGGGTGGTGACGACTTCGATAAAGTGATCATGGACTGGCTGGCTGACGAGTTCAAAAAAGAAGAAAACGTAGACCTGCGTAAAGATCCTATGGCTTTACAGCGTTTGAAAGAAGCTGCTGAGAAGGCTAAGGTGGAGTTGTCTTCTTCTTCAGAAACAGAGATCAACCTGCCTTATGTAACTGCTATCGACGGCGTTCCGAAGCACCTGGTTAAGAAATTAAGCCGTGCCAAATTCGAGCAACTGGCCGATAACCTGTTCGAAAGGTGTTTACGTCCTTGTGAAGCTGCGTTGAAAGATGCGGGTTACAGCACTTCCCAGATCGATGAAGTGATCCTGGTGGGTGGTTCCAGCCGTATTCCTAAAGTACAGGAAATTGTAGAGAAGTTCTTTGGTAAGAAACCCAACAGGAGTGTAAACCCTGATGAGGTGGTAGCTATCGGAGCTGGTATACAAGGTGCGGTATTGACTGGTGAAGTAAAAGACGTGTTGCTGCTTGACGTTACTCCGTTAAGCCTGGGTATTGAAACAATGGGTGGTGTTATGACTACCATGATCCCCAGCAACACGACTATTCCTACCAAGAAATCGGAAGTATATTCTACTGCCAGCGACAACCAGCCTGGTGTACAGATCCATATCTTACAGGGCGAAAGGCCAATGGCCAGCCAGAACAAGAGCCTGGGTGTATTCAACCTGGATGGTATTCCACCGGCTCCACGTGGTGTTCCTCAGATTGAAGTGGTGTTCGACATCGATGCCAACGGTATCTTACATGTGAGCGCTAAAGATAAAGGAACTGGTAAAGAGCAGAAGATCCGTATTGAAGCTGGTAGCGGCTTAAGCAAGGAAGAGATTGAAAAAATGAAAGCTGAAGCGAAAGCCAACGAGGCTACCGATAAGGAAGCCCGTGACAAGGTTGAAAAACTGAACCAGGCTGACAGCATGATCTTCCAGACTGAAAAGCAACTGAAAGAGTTTGGTGATAAGGTTCCTGCTGATAAAAAGGCGCCTATTGAAGCTGCTTTAGGCAAGCTGAAGGAAGCGCACAAAACACAGGATCTGGCGCAGATAGAGCCTGCTTTGAACGAGCTGAATGCGGCATGGACTGCAGCCAGCGAAGAAATTTACAAAGCACAGCAAGAAGGCGGCGGGGCACAACCTGGCGCTGAAGCGAATGCGGGTAATGCAGGTGCCGGTGCAGGTGATACTGTAACCGATGCTGAGTTTGAAGAAGTGAAATAAGCTTCGCGCTTATATAATTGAAAAGCCCTGGCGATAGCCGGGGCTTTTTTGTTATGTGTTTCCAATTCCCACGCTCCTGGCCCAGAATTCCAACTTTTGCCCTTCATAAAATTCAAGGTAAAAATATCCATTGCCATCTTCTGAAGTCTCAATCAGTTCACCATTAAGTTCAAGCCTCCCTCTATATAGGCTATCAATCGTCAGTTGAGTTGTTTCTTCCACATTGAAAAAGTTGATTGCAGTTATGATGACGTCTGTAAACTTTAGCGATATAAGGCTATTGTCGGTGTTGTTGTTTAGTTGTAATGCCAATGTTTTACCAGTATAAACGATTTGCCCGCAAGTGTAATCGTTATGAAAATCGTAGTAGTGGTTGTTATAATGGTATTGGGCCAGGTCATTAATGAATTCTATTGAGGTGGCAGCTATCATTTTATCGGTGAGTTTATCAAACGTTATCGCTTCTGATTCGGTGTGTGTAATAAAAAAGAGAACGTATCATAAATGTGTACGTTCTCTTTTGATGCCTTATGAAAAGGGACTAGATGCTTACGTTGAAATCTCTTAATGCGTCGTTGAGACTTGTTTTGAGGTCGGTGCTTGCTTTTCGCTGGCCGATGATGAGGGCGCAGGGCACCTGGTATTCGCCGGCAGGGAATTTTTTAGCATAAGTACCGGGGATCACAACGCTGCGGGCAGGAACACGGCCTACGCTTTCTACGGGGGTATCGCCGGTAACGTCGATGATCTTGGTAGATTTGGTAAGTACTACGTTGGCGCCGAGTACGGCTTCTTTTTCAACGATGACACCTTCTACCACGATACAGCGGCTTCCTACGAATACGCCGTCTTCGATGATTACGGGAGATGCCTGTAAAGGTTCGAGAACGCCGCCGATACCTACGCCACCGCTCAGGTGAACGCATTTGCCTATCTGGGCGCAGCTACCTACAGTTGCCCATGTGTCGACCATAGTTCCTTCATCGACAAAAGCGCCGATGTTTACATAGCTGGGCATTAATACGGCGTTTTTGCCGATGTAGGCGCCGTAACGTGCCACTGCATGTGGTACCGCCCGTACACCTAAAGAGGCATAGTTCTTTTTGAGTTTCATTTTGTCGTAAAACTCAAAGGGTTCCAGTGCCCAGGTTTTCATTTGCTGGATGCTGAAATACATAAGGATGGCCTGTTTAATCCATTCGTTTACCACCCATCCGTTTTCTGTTGGAGAAGCTACACGAAGACGGCCTTTGTCCAGTTCTTCGATCACTGATTTTACTGCTTCTACGCATTCATTATCCTTCAGAAGTTCTCTGTCGGCCCACGCTTTCTCAATCGTTGGTTTTAAATCCATGACCTTATTTTTTGGTAAAAATACGCAAAAACCGATGTTACAATCCTAATACGGTTTTTAACTTACCATATCCTCCTTTACTAACGGGCAGGCGCATACCTGACTGGAGGATGACGAGGTGTCCGTCTTTTTCGTAGGGGTCGATACGTGTTATCTGCTGTACGTTGATGATATAGGAGCGATGGATTCTGACGAACTGCTGGGATCCGAGCAGTTGTTCGAAGTAGACCATTGTTTTGTTCTTGAGGAAGGCACCTTCGATGGTATGGATCTTTACGTAATCGTCGGCACCTTCGATATACAGGATATGAGGGATGGGGATGATCTTGATTTTGCTGCCTTCTTTTACAACCACCCTGTTCTGCTGGCCGGTAGCCTGTGCTATGGATTCGAGGAGGGGTTGTGTTTCCTGCGGGGTTGTTGTTTGCGTTCTGCCGGCGAGCCATTTTTGGATAGCCTTGTTGAAGCGGTCCTGGCTGAACGGTTTGAGCAGGTAATCGGTGGCATGCGTTTCAAAAGCTTTGATTGCGTATTCTTCGAATGCGGTGGTGAAGATGATGGCAGGTGGTGTATCTACCAGTTCCAGCATTTCGAAGCCGTTGATCTTGGGCATTTGTATATCGAGGAAGATGAGATCGGGGTTGTGCTGGGTGATGGCTTTGATGCCTTCGAAGCCATTGCCGCATTCTTCCACAACGGTGAATTCGGGCCATTGCTGGAGGTATTCTTTCAGGATACTGCGCGCCAGTGGTTCATCATCTATCAGTAATGTCTTTATCATGGAGTTGTGGAATAATAAGCGTGGTGGTGAAAATATCTTCTTCGCTGGTGGTATGTACCAGGTCGTTTCGTGCAAACAGGAGGAAGAGCCGTCGTGTTACCGATGACAGTCCGAATCCCATGCCTTTGCCGGCGACGGCTGTTTCGGGATCGAATGGGTTGCTCACTTTCAGTATGAGGTGGTGATCGGTATCCTGTGAGGCTTCAATTTTTATTTCAACGGTTTCGGTGGTATCGTAGAGGCCAAACTTGATGGCGTTTTCTACAACCGGTTGCAGGAGCAGTGTTGGTACAAATGACTGTCGTGCTTCATCGCTGCACCTGATGCTTGCCTGCAGGCGGTGGCCGAACCGTACCTTTTCGATATCGAGGTAGAGTTGCAGGTCGTCGAGTTCTTCGAGTAATGGCACCCATTGCTGGGCGTCTTTGCGCAGTGTACCGCGGAGGAAATCGGAGAGCTGCTGGATCATATGTCTTGCCTTTTCGGGTTCGTTGCGGGTAAGTGCGCTGATGGAGTTAAGGCTATTGAAGAGGAAATGCGGTTGCAGTTGCTGGCGCAGGCGGAAGAGTTCTGCATCGCGGGCGAGCTTTTCGGCGTCGGACTGGCGTCTGCTGGCGATGGACTGTTCTTTCTGGGTGTACCATAGCAATCCAAACATGGCAATACATCCTATGAGGAGGCAGTTGAAGGCATAGCGGATGCCTGATGAGTTGCGGACAAAGTTGGAATAAGCTTCGTTGCCGCAGCTTAAAGTTGTGAGCACTCCTTTGGTAATAAAGAGACAAACTGCGCCGAGGACCATACTTATCACTAATATATACCAGTATTTTTCTTCTCCGGGCAGGTAGAAGCGCATGTTGGTAATGATGAGCCTGCTACAGCAGGCCAGCAGCAGGTTGCTGAGAAGGCTGTCGGTGAGCGTAAGTGCCAGTCCGAATGCCGGTTGGTAGACCACGGCAGTTTGTATAATAAAGCTGGCGATCCACCAAACCAGGAGGTTACGATAGAATGTTTTATTAGAGAAGCCGTTTTCCTGGATGGCATTTCGTTTCATGTAGCGAATTTCTTAAAAAAGCCGGATTATATGGTATTTACAAATTCGCCTGCGTGACGATCGACGAGGTGCGCTGCTTTGAGGTTGGTGATATGGACGTAGTTGTCGGCGTCACAGTCTTCGACGATGCGGGAATAGAGTTCGGCGCCATCGTTGAGCCTGTCGACCTGGTACAATTCGGAAACGTTGATGAATTTCCATTGTACGAGGGCTTTTTCCTGGTTGAGGAAATTGTCTTGTTCATTCTGGCCCAGCGACTGTGCTTTATGGAGTGCATGCAGGCTATCTTCTGCTTCTATTAACCGCAGTTGTTCATCGAATTGGGGTGTATGCTTGCCATCACCACAAATAATACGGTAGACTATTTTGGCCATGTACCAGTTCATAGAATTGATTTTATGATGAGAGGATGATTGCTAATAGCTTTGGATGTCGATACCGCCGAATACGGAGGTACCTTTGAGGACAAGTACTTTATTGAGATCGGCGACGGTGCCTTGCAGGGGGCGTTTGTCTTCTACGCCGCCGAAAACGGCTGCTATTTCCGATTTCAGGTCCCAGTGGGGCGGTATGATGAGTTTAGTGCCGCCAAACAGCTGGGTGACTTCGAGGACCACGGTGCCTTGTATATCGGCCTGAGACAGGTTGATTTCGGCACCTCCCATGATGCAGGTCACTTCGCCGCCGGTGAAGTTTTTAGAAACTACTTTTTTTTTGACGGCGCCGAAAACGCTTACGGAGTCGATGGAGTCGCCGGGCGTTTCTTCCTGTGTTATATTGGAGCAGTCGTGCCTGAACTGTTGCTGCCATTCCTGGCGTTGGCGGAGGAACTGCCTGAGTTTGCGGTTTTTATGTGCATGTCTGGGGCGGAGGAGGAAGAACAGGCCGAGGACCATGATGATGATGGGGGCGGTATACTGGTCGATGTTGGCGCCGGGGAACCAGTTGTCTATGGACAGGAAGATACCCAGGCCAAAGGGGATGATCCAGGCGGGTTGGCGGAAGCGGCTTTTCAAGCCTGCTATCAGGCCAATCACGATCAGGATGGTTTGGAAGGTGAACAGCCAGTGTGGCAGTGGCGCTCCCATTTTATAGGCAAACAGCAGTCCGCCTGCTATGATGAGGAAGATACCTGTAAAGGCCCTGTCTTTGCCGGAGCTGCGGTGTCTGCGTTTCAGGAATTGTTCGTCGTTATATTCGTTGTTTGTCATCTTATTTATATTGATAGCACAAATCTAAAGCGTGGTTTTTGTGTGGGGAACAGCTTTTAGGCTTGTTGGGGGCAGGTGCCGGTCAACGGCGGGAAAATGCCGGTGAAAAAAAGCATCGGCTTATATTTGGCGCATGAAGATAGCTTTTGAGGCCAAGCGTGCCTATACGAATGGAACAGGTTTGGGTCATTACAGCCGTACCCTGCTGAGTTCGCTGGCAGTTAATTTTCCTGAGCATTCTTATTACCTGTGCACGCCGAGGCTTACCGATCGCTATAATGCTGCGGCATTCAGCAATATGCAGGTAGTGACGCCGCAGCGCTTTCCTTCGCGTTTATTTACATCGGCCTGGCGCAGCAGCTGGGTGAAGAAGGATCTGAAGCGGCTGGGTATTGATCTGTACCATGGGTTAAGCCATGAGATACCGATGGGGATACAGCATACGGGAATTAAAACGGTGGTAACGATACATGACCTGATATTTGAGCGTTATCCCGGCCAGTTCAATGCTATCGATGTAAAGATCTACCGTAAGAAATTCAGTTATGCCTGTGCGCATGCCGACAGGGTTATAGCGATCAGCCAGCAGACCAAGGATGATATTATGCATTACTATGGTACACCTGCTGAGAAGATAGATGTTTGTTACCAGAGTTGTAACCCGATGTTTGCGGGGCGGGTGAGCGAGGAGGAGAGGCGGGTGATCCGTGAGCGGTATCAATTACCGGAGCGGTATTATTTATATGTAGGGTCGGTGATAGAACGTAAGAACCTGCTGACCATTTGCAAGGCTGTAAAGGCGTTGCAAAACGATATACCGCTGGTGGTGATAGGAGACGGGGATGGTTATAAAAAGCAGGTGTTGCAGTATATAGCGGAAAACGGGCTGGGGGATAAGATCTTATTCTTATCGGACCGGGCGGAGACCAAGGGGCTGGCGTCGTTCCGTTCGGCGGAGGATTTCCCTGCTATTTACCAGCAGGCGATCTGTATGATCTATCCTTCGATCTTCGAGGGGTTTGGGATACCGGTGCTGGAGGCGTTGTTCAGCCAGATACCTGTTATTACTTCGAACCTATCGTGTTTACCGGAGGCTGGCGGGCCTGGCGCCTGGTATATCGATCCTTATGATGTGGGGCAGTTGGCGGAGGGGATGCGGTGTTTTGCTACGGATGCTGTTTTATGCCGAGAGCGTGCTGCGCAGGGAGTGGCGTATGCACAAAACTTTACTGCCGATAAATGCGCGGCGGCTGTAATGCAGGTGTATCTTCGTACTGTATGATAACCAATGATTTTTCTGAAGATGTCGAAAATTGCCTGTCTGTATTAGAGACCGGCGGATTGATATTATATCCTACCGATACTGTGTGGGGGATAGGTTGTGATGCCACCAATGCGGAAGCTGTTGACAAGGTGATCAACTTAAAGCAGCGTCCTGATTCCAAGAGCTTTGTGGTACTTGTTGCTTCTGAGAAGGAGGTGTTGCAGCATGTAGCGGCGCCGGATCTGGCTGTCTTCGATTATCTAAAGCATGTGGCCAAGCCTACTACCGTTATATATGAAAATGCGTTGGGGCTGGCGCCCAATGTTACTGCGGCAGACGGATCTGTAGCCATACGGATCTGCGGTGATGCATTCTGCCGTCATCTTATCAAGCGGTTTGGCAAGCCGTTACTGAGTACATCGGCCAATTTAAGCGGGATGCCGTCGGCGGCTATTTTTGCCCAGGTTGATCCGGCTATAAAAAGCGGTGTAGACTATATTGTACAATACCGGCAGTACGATGTAGTGCCTGCGCAGCCTTCTGCGATCGTGATGTGGAAAAACGGGAGCCTTCGTATTCTCCGACCTTAAAATTTTCCTTTTTTCATGAAATGTTAAGGTGAAATGCTTGCGGAGGAACGCTATTGGTAGTAATTTCAGAGAAGCCTTATGAAATATAAACCCTGTCGTTTCCCGTTTTTGTGAACATCAAACAGAGTGATCATGACGAAGGTAATTTTAGAAGTACCCGCAGAAAAAATGCGTTCCTTTATCCAGCTGGTATTGAGTCTGGGTATCGAAAAACATGCGATTAGTTCGCATGCCCGCAACAGCGACGGCGAAGCCCGCCTGTTAATTAAGCGTCGTCCTTTCCGGAAGCGTTTTCCCTCCTTTTTATTATTTGACTGGGAGTTTTTCAGTAATGAGCTGGAATATGAGTAGTAATAATTCGTTGTTGGGCGAAAAATTACGGCAAGGCAATTATCTTTACGGCAATGGAGATTCATTGTTCAGATAGAGAAGAGGTCATTTTCAAACATATTGCGGCCGCTGCGGCAGAACTAGGTGTACCTGTTTATTTAATCGGAGGATTTGTAAGAGATAAGATCATTGGCAGACCGACCAAAGACGCTGATATTGTGTGTCTTGGTGATGGCATAGCGCTGGCGCATGCGGTAGCGGCGCGTTTCAGTCCGCGGCCTGCGGTTGCTTATTTCAAGAATTTTGGAACTGCGCAGATCAAGCTACCTGATATAGAGATCGAGTTTGTTGGTGCGCGCAAGGAGAGTTACCGTGCTGACAGCCGCAAGCCTGAGGTGGAAGCGGGCAGTTTGAAAGATGACCAGGACAGGCGTGATTTTACCATCAATGCATTGGCTATCAGTTTAAACAGAGATGATTACGGACAGTTGCTCGACCCTTTCAACGGGCAGCTGGATATTCAGTATAAACTTATACAAACGCCGCTGGAGCCGGCGCGTACTTTCAGTGATGATCCTTTGCGGATGATGCGTGCGATCCGTTTTGCCACGCAGCTGGATTTTACGATTGACCAGAAGACCTTCCAGGCCATCCGGGAAAATGCGGGGCGGATCAAGATCGTTTCGCAGGAGCGGATCACCGACGAGCTTAACAAGATCATGTTAAGCAGGAAGCCGTCGACGGGCTGGGACCTGCTTTCGAAGAGCGGGTTGCTGGCGATCATTTTTCCCCAGATGATGGATTTGCATGGTGCGGAGTATATTGACGGCATCGGGCATAAAGATAATTTTTATCATACGTTGCAGGTGCTGGATAATATTGCGGTGCATACTGAGGATCTGTGGCTGCGGTGGGCGGCGTTACTGCATGATATAGGCAAACCTCCCACCAAGCGGTTTGAGGAGGGGCATGGCTGGACCTTTCATGGTCATGAGGTGGTTGGCGGCCGCATGGTGCCCAAGATCTTCAACCGTTTGAAGCTGCCTTTGAATGACAGGATGAAGCTGGTGCAGAAGCTGGTGGAGCTTCATTTGCGGCCCATCAGTTTAACGAAGGAGAATATTACCGACAGTGCTATCCGCCGGTTATTATTTGATGCTGGCGAGGACATAGAGGCACTGATGATGTTATGTGAAGCTGATATTACGAGTAAGAACAAGGCGAAGGTGCGGCGTTACCTGCAGAATTTTGAGCTGGTGCGTGAGCGGCTGGAGGAGGTGGAGGAGAAGGACCGGATCCGCAACTGGCAGCCGCCTATCAGCGGAGAGATGATCATGGAGACGTTTGGGCTGAAGCCGGGCAGGAATGTGGGCATTATCAAGGATGCGATACGGGAAGCGATACTGGACGGGGTCATTCCGAATGGTTATGAGGCTGCGCGGGAGTTCATGCTTCAGAAAGCGGCGGAATTAAATCTTCGTCCCGTGTAGGTTTGGGACATATATTTGTGTTTCATCTTTGAAGGTTAAGATTTTCCTTTATTTTAGCGCAATTAATTGTACAGAAACTAATGGCCGTATTAAAGTTCAGAGTGTATTTTGAAGAGGACGACGCGATCTACAGGGATATTGTTATAAAACATACCCAGTTTTTTTCCGATCTCCATCAGGCTATCCTGAAATCTTACGAGTTCGACAATAAACATGCTGCTACCTTTTACCGCAGCAACGATCATTGGGTAAGGGGTCGTGAGATAAGTGTGGAGCCGTATGACAAGGACTATAAAGTACCTCCCTTGCTGATGGCTGAAACTACTATTGGCAGTGAGATCCGTGATCCTAACCAGAAGTTTGTTTATACTTACGATTTTTTCAATAAGAACTGGGTGTTCCTGGTTGAGCTTATCAATGTAAGCAAGGAAGCCAGTTCGAAGATCACCTACCCGGCGGTAAGCCGTTCGGAAGGCATTGGTCCGCAGCAATATGGCACCCGCAGTTTACTGGGCAACAAGTTTGTTGAAGTAGAGGAGAAATATGACCTGGGCAAAGGTTCGGAAGGGTATGGTGAAGAGGGGGAAGATGGTGACGACGACGCTGATACCACTGATGATGGCAGCAGCGCCGACGACGACACACTGCTTTAATGTTTCAGTTTTTCTTTAAAGACTTTCTCGAATTTTTCCAGTTTAGGCATAATAACAAACCGGCAATACATTTGCTCGGGATTGTTATTGTAATAATTCTGGTGGTAGGCTTCGGCTGAGTAGAAGTTCTTGTAGGGTTCTACTGCCGTAACAACAGGATCTTTGAAGGCTCCGCTTTTATTGAGCTGGTCTTTGTAGTATTCTGCTTTTGCTTTCTGTTCGTTATCGAGGAAGAAGATGACGCTACGGTATTGTGGTCCTACGTCGTTCCCCTGTCGATTGAGGGTGGTAGGGTCGTGTGTTTTCCAGAATACTTCGAGGAGGTCGTCGTAGCTGATCTTCGAGGTATCGAAGACGATGCGGCATGCTTCGGCATGACCTGTGTTGCCGGTGCCTATTTCTTCGTAGGTGGGATTCACGACATGTCCGCCACTATAGCCGCTGGTAACTTTTACAACGCCTTCGAGGCGCTGGAATACGGCTTCTGTACACCAGAAGCAGCCGGTGCCGAATACGGCTGTATCTGTTTTAGCCTGGATGGCCTTTTTCTCGTCTGACATGTTTTTTGATTGACTACCTTTACGTTCTGCACAGGAGCTGAATGAGAGCAGGCTCATCATAGCGCCGGGGACAAGAAGCGTTCTAAATACACGTGTGCTCGGTTTCATAAACGCAAGTACATCACTATTTGTTGAGTGACCAAGTTAATTAACAAATCGCTAATTTATAGTTTTTACAAATAGCTCCTTCCGGCTGTGGCAGGAAACGCAAAAAAATGTTAACCTATGACCTAACTTTGCAGGCACATGAAACTTTATCCAGAATCGGCGATCACGCAATTGGAGTTTGACAAGGTGAAGGCCCTGTTAAATGCGCATTGTAAAACTGAATATGCGAAGAATAAGGCGATAGCGCTGCGGGTTCATAACCGCAAGGAATATATTCTTACGGAGCTGCAGCAGACACATGAGTACCGGCTGCTGTTGCAGATGGCGATGTATTTCCCGAACGACTATGTACTGAACATTTCGAAAGATATAAAGCTGCTGGGGATACCGGGCAGTACCTTAACGGGCGAGCAGTGGATGCTGGTGCGCAAGCTGGCGGAGAGTATAGAAAAGATCTTCCGTTGGTTTGATAATGACCGGAGGACGGGTTATCCTGCGTTAAGCAAGGTGATAGCGGAGAGTTACTATGAGAAGGTGATCATAGAGCTGATAGACGAGGTGCTTGATGAATACGGGAATGTTAAGGACACTGCTTCGGACGAGCTGCAGAAGATAAGGATGGGGCTTTACAAGAAGCGGAACGAGCTGCGCCGGATGTTTGACAAGGTGGTAAGCCGTTTGTCGAAAGCGGGTTATACGGCGGATATCGATGAAAGTTTCAGCAACGGGCGAAGGGTGGTGGCTGTATTTTCGGAGTATAAGCGGCAGGTGAAGGGGATTTTGCATGGGGAGAGTGACAGCCGTAAAACTGCGTTTGTAGAGCCTGAGGAAACGATACCGTTGAACAATGAGGTATTTGCGCTGGAGAATGATGAGCGTAAGGAGGTGATGCGGATACTGCGTGATCTTACTTCGCGGTTATCGGTTTACAGCAGTCTGCTGGCGGTGTACCATGACATCGTAGGTGAATTTGACTTTATAAGGGCCAAGGCGCGGCTTGGTATTGATATGAATGGTAATTATCCCAATGTGGTTGATAAGGCCCATATAGAGCTCAAGGATGCGTATCACCCGCTATTATACCTGTACAACCAGAAGTCGGGCAAGCCAACGATACCTGTAACCCTTACGCTGGATGAGCAGCACCGGTTGCTTATCATCAGCGGGCCCAATGCGGGTGGCAAGACGGTGACGATGAAAACGATTGGATTGAACCAACTGATGTTGCAGAGTGGTTTGCTGGTGCCAGTGCATCCTACATCACAGATGGGGATATTCCGGCAGTTGTTCATTCATATAGGGGATACGCAGAGCATCGAGTTTGAGCTGAGCACTTATTCGTCGCACCTGATGCATATGAAGTATTTCATAGAAAATGCGAATGGCAAGACGATGTTCTTTATCGATGAGCTTGGCAGCGGGAGTGATCCGAACCTGGGCGGGGCTTTTGCGGAGGTGATACTGGAGGAGCTGGCGCGGAGGCATTCGCTGGGTATTGTAACCACACACTATCTGAACCTGAAGGTGATGGCGACGCGGACGGCGGGTATTGTGAATGGTGCGATGGCGTTTGACGAGGTGCATTTGCAGCCATTGTACAAGCTGATGGTGGGCAAGCCGGGCAGTTCGTATACTTTTTCGATAGCGGAGCGTATTGGTTTGCCGCAGCAGCTAATCAGCCGTGCGCGCAAGCTGGTGGATGAAGATCATTTCAGGCTTGACAAGCTTTTGAACAGAACGGAACAGGATTTGCAGCAACTGGATAAAGAGAAGAAAGAGCTTCACAAGCTGCTCCGGGAAAATGAAAAGCTCAAAAAGGAGATGGAGCAGGTCATTCACAAAGAAAAGCATCTGCAACAAATAGCGTTGCTGAAACAGCAGAACAAGATCACTGAAGACCGGATAGAATACCTTAAGGATATGGAACGCAAGCTTCGTCAGATAGTGCTGGAGTGGCGGAAAGCTGAAGACAAGACTGTTGTGATGAAGCAGGTGCAGAACCTGTTATTCAAGAAAAAGGAGCAGATTGTAAACAGCAAGGTGGCGCAGAAGCTGGAATCGAAGTACCGTGAGGTAGCGGGAGATATTGTTGTGGGAGCGAAAGTGAAGCTAAAAAAGAACTACCAGGTAGGAGAGGTGAAGGAAGTGAGAGGCCGCAGAGCTATTGTGCAAATAGGAGTAATACCTATGAATGTGGATATTACAGATTTGACGGTTGTAGAAGAAAAGAAAACATCTTAGGTAAAATCTTATATATTTGAACCCTCTAGATGGATCAGATGTCTCTGTTCAGGTAGTAAAACAATGTAGAATGGCGAGCTTTAAATCTATACTTTTAATTGAGGATGATCCGATTACCATTATGGTATGCGAGCGGATCATTCGTATGACCGGTTTTGCAGAGCAACTGACATCGGTGACCAACGGCCAGGAGGCGATAGACTACCTCCAGGAGCTGGCCAAAACGGACCGCAACGCCATGCCCGACATTATTTTCCTGGATATTAATATGCCCGTTATGGATGGGTGGGAATTCCTGGAACAGTTTCATCATATACAACCACTTTTTACCACACAGCCAGCTGTTTATGTATTGTCTTCCACAGTAGACCCTGAAGATTATACCCGTGCAGAGTCGTATGGCATTGTGCGGCGTTTTGTTTCCAAGCCGCTTACACGCGAGGTTCTGGAGAGCATACAGTAGGGACGTGCAGAGGCTGGCACGTTAGTGGTAGAAGTTAGTTACATTTCAAATAAGAGGAGTAATGAAACTTACTATTCAGCTACGGTTTTACACCAGGTTTGGTCAAACGCTTTTTATCTCAGGAAATCATCCTTTACTGGGGAACAATAACCCTGAACAGGCCCTGCCGATGCATTATGGCGGGAAAGACTATTGGGAGATACAGTTGCATATAGCACCGCTGGAGGTCCCTGTTTCCGATATTGAATATCATTTTCTGCTTCGTGATGCAGATGGCACCTGGTATGAAGACTGGGGAGAAGGCCGCAAGCTTCGATTCCAGGAGTGGAAGACGGAGGATCTGCTGGTGACCGATACCTGGAACAATGCATCGTTTTACCTGAATGCTTTTTATACGGAGCCATTCCGGGAGGTGTTGCTGCAAAGCAAGCCTGGTGCGGTTGCTGCGAAAACCATCAAGAGCAGTCATTTGTTCCGTGTACGTTATCCGTTGTTGCCTAAGGGGCAGGTTTTGTGCCTGCTGGGCAGTAGTCTCATTATGGGCAGTTGGGATACGGCGCAGCCATTATTGATGCGCGAGCCGAAAGCGGACGGGTACTGGGAGCTACCGCTGTATCTGCTGAACGGCGATTTTCCCATTACGTATAAGTATGGCATTTATGATACGGCGGGCAAACGTTTTGTAAGATTTGAAGACGGTGAAAACCGGGTGTTATACGCCAGCGGCACTGCTGACAGCCTGGTGGTGGTGAATGATGGTTTTGCGCATTTGCCTGATACCAGCTGGAAAGGTGCGGGCGTAGCCATTCCCGTTTTCAGTTTACGCAGCAAGACCAGTATGGGTTGCGGCGATTTTACGGATCTGAAGCAGCTTACCAACTGGGCTGTGCGCACGGGGTTGCGGTTAATACAAATACTTCCTGTAAACGATACTACGGCTACCTACAAGTGGACCGATTGTTATCCATATGCGGCGATCTCTGCTTTTGCATTACATCCCGTTTACCTGAATTTATATGATGTTGCCGGCGACGAAAATGCTGCGGTTGTAAAGGCGGCTGCGAAAGAGAAGAAGCGGCTTGAGGCGCTGGATGTGCTGGATTATGAAGCGGTAATACAGCTGAAGATGGATCTGTCGAAACAGTTGTATGAGCTGCAGGGCAAGAAAACCGCCGCCAGCAGCGATTATAAGGCGTTTTTTGCGGCTAATGCGCACTGGCTGGTACCATATGCCCGTTTCAGTTATTTACGTGATAAATACGGCTCTGCTCATTTCAGCGGGTGGCCTGAGCATAGTGCTTATGATGAGCAGGAGCTGGAGGCGTTATCGAAGAAGCCGGCTGTAAAGAAGCAGCTGGGTTTCTATTATTTTCTGCAATATCATTTGCATAAGCAGCTAAGAGAGGCGGCTGCGTATGCGCATTCGAAGGGTATTATACTGAAAGGAGATATTGCAATAGGAATATACAGGGATAGTGTTGATGCGTGGCAGCAGCCATCGCAATACCATATGAACCTGCAGGCGGGCGCGCCGCCGGATGATTTTGCGGTAAAAGGCCAGAACTGGGGATTTCCTACCTATAACTGGGAGAAGATGCAGCAGGATGGTTTTGCGTGGTGGAAGCAAAGGCTGGCGCAGATGGGGCATTATTTCGATGCTTTCCGTATCGATCATATCCTGGGTTTTTTCAGGATATGGAGTATTCCGCAGCATGCCGTTGAGGGCATATTGGGGTATTTTGTTCCTGCGTTGCCGGTGTATGGTCATGAGTTTGAGGAGCGTGGTATCTGGTTTGATCATAAGCGTTATACGCGTCCCTATATTACGGCAGCCTTACTCGATACCTTGTTTGGAGAAGAGGCGCGTAAGGTTGCCAAAGCTTTTTTAGAGGAAGATGGTAAAGAAGGGCTGTACAAGCTGAAGCCGGCTTTTGCTACGCAGCGGCAGGTGGAGGCACATTTTGCGGGTGCGGATGCTACCGACATGCATGCGTTGAAGCTGCGGCAGGGGTTGTATGATCTTATCTCGAATGTGATATTGCTGGAGGTTGCGGGTATGGAAGGGCAGTTCCATTTCCGTTTTGACATGCAGGATACTTATTCGTTCCAGCAATTGGATATGGATACGCAGTGGAAGTTGAAGCAGCTTTACAACAATTACTTTTTTGAGCGGCAGGATGCGTTCTGGAAACGCGAAGCCATGCAGAAGCTGCCGGTGCTGAAGAAGGTAACGGATATGCTGATCTGTGGTGAGGACCTGGGGCTGGTACCTGCATCGGTGCCTGATGTGATGAAGCAATTGGGATTACTGAGCCTGGAGGTACAGCGGATGCCTAAAGATCCGCGGACGGCATTTTTCAGACCTTACCGGGCGCCTTATTTAAGCGTGGTGACGCCATCGACCCATGACATGAGCACCATCCGGGGGTGGTGGGAAGAAGACCGTGCCATCACGCAGCATTTTTATAACGAGGAGTTACAGCATACTGGCGAAGCGCCGCTGGTATGTGATGCGTGGATCAATAAAGAGATCGTTAACCAGCATTTACAGTCGCCTGCGATGTGGAGTATTTTCCAGTTACAAGACTTGCTGGGTATTGACGCGGCTATCCGGCGCAGGAATGCTGCGGAGGAGCGGATCAATATACCGGCTAATCCGCGGCATTACTGGCAGTACCGGATGCATCTTACACTTGAGAAGCTGTTAAAGGAGAGCGACTTCAATACAACGTTGCAAAACATGGTAAAAGCGGCGGGCCGGTAAGCATGATTTTAATTTTTTCATGATCTTCGTATCATGACTTTACATTATTGGACGCACGAACTGCCATTTCAGTATCCTTTTACCATTTCGAACGGGCGCACCAAAACGCATCAGCCTACGCTGGTGGTGGCTTTGCAGCTTGGGTCGTGGTTTGGGATAGGGGAGGCGCCGGCTATCACCTACTACAATATTACTGTTGAGAAGATGGTGGCGGACCTGGAGGCGAAGAAGCGGATGGTTGAGAAGTTTGCTTTTACCGAGCCAGCGCGTTACTGGCATTACCTGCATCATTTGTTTCCTGACAATCCATTCCTGGTTTGCGCCCTGGATATGGCGGGCTGGGACCTGGCGGGCAAGATGCGTGGCAAACCTTTGTATGAGCTATGGAATACGCCATGGGAACACACACCTTTTACCGACTATACTATAGGCATCGATACCATAGAAAAGATGGTTGCCAAAATGAAGGCTCATCCGTGGCCGGTTTACAAGATAAAGCTGGGGACCCCTGATGATATAGGGATTATGGAAGCTTTGCGCAGTTATACCGATGCGCCTTTCCGTGTTGATGCCAATGCTGGATGGACATTGGATGAGGCTTTGGACAAGCTACCCCGGCTTGCGGCATTGGGCGTTGAGTTTGTGGAGCAACCCCTGGCAAAGGATAATTGGGACGGCATGAAGATCTTGTTTGAACGTTCGCCTTTGCCATTGCTGGCTGATGAGAGTTGTGTGTTTGAGCAGGATGTATCGCGGTGTGACGGGCATTTTCACGGGATCAATATCAAACTTACCAAATGCAGTGGTATCACCCCTGCTATCAGGATGATACGGGAGGCGCGGTCGCTTGGGATGAAGGTGATGATGGGCAGTATGAATGAGTGTACCATTGGTTCGGCGGCCATTGCCAATTTTCTTCCGCAGCTGGATTATGCAGACCTGGACGGGCCGTTGTTATTAAGTGAAGACAGGGCTACGGGGTTAACGTACAGCAATGGGAATGTTACCTTATCGGGTAAACCGGGTCTTGGTATAGACCTGCAATAAAACCAGATTAATTATCGATTAAGCCGGGCGTTGTCCGGCTCCTTAAAATACGATAAAAGAACTGTAGCAGCAGTTATTTTATCGTATTATTACCATTGTTTTATCCTCATACATTATGAAATTATCACTCAACACCCGATTGGCGTTTGGTTTTACGGTTGCCATACTACTTGTTTTAATAGTGGGGGGCGTTTCTTTCCTGTCGTTCAGGAAGCAGATAACGGAGGGGGACCTGGTGAAACATACATATGAGGTGATTACCGAGGTTGACGACATACAAAAGCTTTTGATAGATATGGAGACGGGGCGTCGTGGTTACAGGGGGACTGCCGATACGAGTTTCCTGCGACCATACGAGGATGCGCTTCCGCGGCTCCGTCCTTCGGTGAACCAGTTGCATTTGCTGGTAAAGGATAACGATACCCAGCGGGAGAATGTGATACAGTTACAGGAGGGGATTGAAAGGCTGCTTAGTTTCTGGAGCGGGCTTGGGAAAACGGCTGCGTTTTATTCGAAGCAGGATATCATCAATGTCACCAACCAGGAAAAACACCTGATGGATAATGTGCGTGTGGTATTACGGAAGATGAGCAAGGATGAGGATGTTTTACTGAAGCGGCGGGAGGAGCGGAATGAGCGCTCTATTACTTATACCACCTGGACATTGTGTGTTGGTACTGTTTTGATCCTGGTCATTGTTATTTTCCTGATACTGGTTATCGTAAAAGAGTTCCGCAACCGGAAAAAGGCGGAGCTGGATTTGCAGAAGAGCTTTGAGGAGCTGGAAGCGCTGAATAGTTCGAATATGGCCCAGAACTGGCTTTTAAAAGGAGTTGGGGAACTTAATAAAGAGATGCAGGGAGTTGGCGAGTTATCGATGCTGGCTGATGCTATCATGAAAAGCCTGGTGACCTACCTGCAATTGCCTGCCGGCGGTCTGTTCATTTTTGATGGTAATGAAGGGAAGCTGAAGCTGGTAAGTTCTATGGGGCTTGCGGGTGATGTGAAGAAGTCGTATGCATTGGGTGAAGGTTTACCGGGGCGTGCGGGCCTGGGGCATGAGCTGCTGGAGATAAAAGATGTACCTGCCGGTTACTGGAGTTTAGAGTCTGCCAGTGGCAGTGGAGAAGCGGGTTTGCTGGTTTATGTACCGCTTTGGTTAAACGAAGAATTGAAAGGTGTTATAGAGCTGGCTGGGTTTAAGCCGCTTCATCCTGCGCAGCGGGATCTGTTATTGACGGTTGTTGATTCACTGGCTACAGCCATTAATGCGGCCCAGGCGCAGGAGCGGGTGCGGTTATTGCTCGAGCGTGTTCAGGAGCAGAAAGAAGAGCTGGAGCATCAGCAGGAGGAGTTGAGGCAAACGAACGAGGAGCTTACGCGACAGGCTGAGATATTACAGGCTTCGGAAGAAGAGCTGCGGGTACAGGAGGAGGAACTGCGCCAGATAAATACGGAGCTGGAAGAGCGGAATGAGGCTGTAGAGGTGGCGCGCCAGTCGCTTGTTCAGAAAGCGCGTGAGCTGGAGGTTACCAGCCGTTACAAGTCGGAGTTCCTTGCGAATATGTCGCATGAGCTGCGCACGCCTTTAAACAGTGTGCTTATACTGGCGAACATACTTTCGGAGAATAAAACCGGCAATCTTTCCGACAAACAAATAGAGTACGCTCATATTATACATAAATCGGGTTCGGACCTGCTTAAACTTATCAATGACATACTTGACCTGTCGAAGATAGAAGCGGGCAAGGTGGAGTTGAATTTCGAGGAAACAAGTCTGAAGCAGATAAAGAACGATATAGGTCAGTTGTTCAATGTTGTGGCAGAGGAAAAGGATATCGCGTTTGCGGTAAACGTAGATCTGTCGTTGCCTGAGACTGTTAATACGGATGTGCAAAGGCTGGAGCAGGTGATCAAGAATCTGTTGTCGAATGCATTCAAGTTCACGCCTGCGAAGGGCAAGGTTATACTTGATATTTATGCTGAAAGCGGCAAGCGGACGCTGCAGGACCGGAACCTGGATGTTTCGGAAGGGCTGATCGCTTTTGCTGTAAAAGATACGGGTATTGGCATTCCGGAGGAGAAGCAGCCTTTGATATTCGAGGCGTTCCAGCAGGCTGATGGTTCTACCAGCCGTAAGTATGGTGGTACGGGGCTTGGGCTTTCGATAAGCAAGGAGCTGGTGAAGATACTGGGTGGCGAAATGCATATAACCAGTGAAGAAGGCAAGGGTAGTACATTCACGGTGTACCTGCCGCTGAACAAGGTGGCGGCAGTTGCGCCAGCTGTAGTGGCGCGCCAGGATGAGGGCAAGCTGGACACAGCGGAAGTTGATGCCGCTTCTATTACGCCCCAGACCAAAGTTGCAGACGACCGTAACTATATCAATAAAGGAGAGAAGGTAATGCTGATCATTGAAGATGATCCGCAGTTTGCGCGTATCGTACAGGATTTTGCGCGCAGCAAGAAGTATAAGACCATTGTGGCTTTACAGGGTGATGAGGGTTTGTATTATGCCCGTACGTATAAGCCTGCGGCTATTATCCTGGATATGCAGCTTCCGGTGATAGATGGATGGAGTTTGCTGAAGATCTTTAAGAACGACAGTTTGCTGCAGCATATACCGGTGCATATAATATCTGCTGCTGACGAGTCGCGGCTGTCGTCGGACGGGGCTATCGCTTATTTGAATAAGCCTGTATCGAAGAACGATCTTGAGAACGCGTTTACGCTTATAGGTTCGCATATATTGGCCCAGATCAAAAAGGTACTGGTGCTTTCGGGTGATTATCTTAAAGATGATAACCTGCGGACGTTGATGCAGGAGCGTCAATTTGATGTGGAGCCTACCTATGCGCATACCGTTGAGGAGGCTGTTGCTGTTATGAAGGAGGTGCAGTTCGACTGTATCATAGCTGATATAGGTAAAGATGTGGAGCGTGGTGTTGAAGCGTTGCAGCGGTTAAGGAATGAAGCGCCTGTTGCGGATGTGCCGGTGATCATTTATTTAGACAGTGATATTTCGCCGGCAAATGAGCTGAAGTTAAAGCGGGTGTCGAATGTGATCATCCGTGAATCTTCTTTTGCGCGTGACCGTTTGATGGATGAGATGGAACTGTTTTTGTATAAGATACAGGAGGGTGGTCCGCGGCCTGCATCGCAGCAGCCGGTAGCTGTAACGGATAACAATATACTGATAAATAAGAAAGTGTTGCTTGTAGATGATGATATGCGTAATGTGTTTGCGTTAAGCACGGCATTGGAGCAGCAGCAGATGGATGTTATTACGGCTAGTGATGGCAAGGAGGCGTTGGAGCAGTTACAGCAGCACCCGGATATACAGCTGGTGCTGATGGATATTATGATGCCTGAGATGGATGGTTTTGAGGCTATCCGCCGTATCAGGAACCAGTTGAAGTTAACGCGTTTGCCTGTAATAGCGCTTACTGCGAAAGCGATGCAGGGAGATAAGGAGAAATGTATTGAAGCCGGTGCTTCTGATTATATTACAAAACCCGTTGATACCAACAGGTTGTTTTCGCTGATGCGTGTGTGGTTATCTCAATAGAATGAATCCGAAGACTGACATATCTGCCAATGAACTGGCTGAAATTGTATCCCTGATCAAGCATAATTACGGGTATGATTTCGGGGATTACGCCAGGGCGTCACTGAACCGTCGTATCATGCGGTTTATGGATACGGCCCGTATTAAGAATTTATATGATCTCAAGTATCATCTTACGAATGATAAGGATATTTTCTCGTGGTTTCTGCAAACGGTGACGGTGAACGTTACGGAGATGTTCCGGGATCCTGTTTTCTATAAAGCTTTACGGGAGAAGGTTTTGCCGAAGCTGGCCTCTTATCCTATCATTAAAATATGGCATGCGGGTTGTTCTACGGGGGAAGAAGTGTTCTCGATGTGTATATTGTTACATGAAGCCGGGTTGCTTGACAGGGCGCGTATCTATGCTACAGATCTGAATCCTGCCAATATAGAGAAGGCGAAAACGGGGATCATACCGGTGCGTTATATGAAAGATTATACGGCGAATTATATACAGTCGGGTGGTACGAGTGATTTTTCGATGTATTATACTGCCCGTTACGAGAATGCCATTATTGCGAAGGATCTACGGCGTAACGTGATTTTTTCGCAGCATAACCTGGTGAGCGACCAGGTGTTCAACGAGTTTCAACTGATCTGTTGCAGGAATGTATTGATCTATTTCAATAAGGAGCTGCAGAACCGTATATTTCATTTGTTCTATGATAGTCTGACGCCTATGGGTTATATGGCTATAGGAATGAAGGAGTCGCTTTTGTTTACTGATATGCGCCATAAATTTGAGACGGTTCAATCCGCTACCAAAATATACCGGCGAAAAACCTAATCGAGTCGAATAATGCCATCTGCTGTTGAAAAACTGGTGATCATAGGAGGGTCGGCGGGAAGTTTGCCTGTACTCCTTGATATTGTAGAGAGCCTTCCTGCAGGTTTTGAGGCTCCTGTTGTTATTGTGCTGCACCGTTTAAAGAATGTAAGCAGTGATATGGATAAGATACTTGCGGATTCGCAGGAGCATATGCATATAAGGGAGCCTGAGGACAAAGAGCCTATACGTGCGGGTCATATTTACCTGGCGCCGCAGAATTATCACCTGCTGCTGGAGGTTGAAAAAACGTTTAGCCTGGATTATTCGGAGCTGGTGCATTTCAGCCGTCCGTCGATAGATGTGAGTTTTGAAAGTGCTGCTCGGGTGTTTGGCAAGCATCTTACGGCGGTATTGCTAAGTGGGGCCAACCAGGACGGAGCTGCTGGTATTGAGGCAGTTGCGGCGGCTGGGGGGACAGCCATCGTACAGGACCCCAGTTCGACAGATTATCCGGCAATGCCAACAGCAGCCATCCAAAAAACTAATGATATCCTTATCTTGCAGCCCGTTGACATAGTAAACTATTTTAAAAAAGGGAATTCCTAAGTAAACATTAGTTCATTCCTATGATGACTGGCAAAACATTTACGATCTTATTGGTGGACGACAGGGAAGAGAACCTGATTGCATTGGAAGATATGCTGGAGGGGGACGGGCGCCGTTTTCTGAAAGCGTCTTCGGGCAATGAGGCTTTGAAAATCGTTCTTAAGAATGAAGACATAGGTTTGATCATGCTGGATGTGCAGATGCCGGGAATGGACGGCTTTGAGGTGGCATCGCTGTTAAAATCGAATCCTAAGACAAGAGATATCTCCATCATTTTTGTTACTGCCATTAACAAAGAGGAGCAATATGTGATGAAGGGGTTTGAGCATGGGGCTGTTGATTATTTACAGAAGCCGCTTGATTTGAATGTTACCAAAGCCAAGGTAAATGTGTTTGAGCAGCTTTATGTTTACCAGAAAGGGTTGAAGGATTCGCTGGAAGAGGTAGAGCGTATCAACAAACAACTGGAGCGTTTTGTGTTTATTGTATCGCATGATCTGAAGTCGCCTTTGTCGGCAATTATTGCGATGCTTTCGTTACTGGAAGACGACAAGAAGGTAGCCGGTGATGCCGAACTGCGTGAGAATATAGAAATGTTGTCGCAGGCTGCTTCTCATTTATCGAATATGATAGGTTCTATACTTGATTATTCGCGTAAGAGCATAGGCCAACAAAGCCTGGAGGAGGTTGATGTGCGGGAGCTGATATTACAAATTGCTTACCTGTTATTTCCTCCACGACATATAAGGGTAGAGGTTGTTACTGAAATGCCGGTATGCCAAACGCGTAAGTTAAAGCTACAGCAGGTTTTTCAGAATCTTATCAGCAATGCCATCAAGTATAATGATAAGGAACGCGGGCTTATTGAAGTTGGCGGTGAGGATATGGGTGAATACTATCGTTTTTTTGTAAAGGACAATGGCCCGGGTATAGAAGATGAGGATAGGGAAAAGATCTTCAAGTTATTTCATGTTACGGGCAACAAGTCGCACAATGACAGCAGTACCGGTATTGGTTTAAATATTTTAAAGATGCTGGTGGAAGAGCAGGGTGGCAAGATCTGGGTTGAATCGGAACCGGGTTGTGGCAGCACCTTCTTTTTCGAATGGTGCAAATAGGCTGTTTTTTCTAAAAATTACAATTTGATAAAATTGGCGCTTCTGCAAGATGCTAACTTTGCGGCTTAGTATTGTTATTTTTCCAACAAAGCTGCTAAAGTACTATGGCCGATATTTTGAATGAATCGGAAGCGGTCCGTATGTTGTCTACAGGTGATATTGCTGCATTTGATCATATCTATTTCAAATATCATCAGCAGGTGTATGCGAATATCTGCAAAATTACAGGTGACCCTAAAATGGCGGAAGACCTGTTGCAGGAGGTGTTTTTCGCGCTCTGGAAAAAACGTGACAGTTTGCATGTTGATAAGTCTGTTGCGAACTGGTTGTTTGTTGTGAGCTATAATAAGTCTGTAAGTTTTCTCAGGAAAAAAATAAAAGAGTCATTTCTTGTGCCGGCTACTGAAGGTGAGCTGGCGGATGTGAAGGAGGATAATGCCGGCATGCAGGTGGAGCAGGAGTTTGCTTCGCAGGCGGCTATTCTCGACCTTGCAGTAGACAGGCTTCCGGGGCGTAAGAAGGAGGTGTTTAAGCTTTGCCGGTATGAGGGCAGGACACCGGAGGAAGTGGCGTTGATGATGGGGATTTCGGTGCAATCGGTAAAAGATTACCTGAAGCAATCTACCCAGTTGATACGAAACTATGTACGTGATACGGCCAATATACAGGATGCTACGGTGTTGATTGGGATGCTGACTGTATTTATGAACCATAATTAAAACAGCTTTGGTTGTGTTGAAGCCCTGTTCATGCAGGGCTTTTTTGTTGGTAACAATTTGGTAATATGATCCGGCGTCCCGTTTTTTCAAGGCGGGCGTATTTATAGATGAATACCATGGAATCCATAGATCATTTAATAGAGAAATTCTGGTTGGGTGAGGCCACTGCGGAGGAGAAACAGCGGCTTATGCAGTTGCTGGAGGAGGCGGATGCTGATCTGAAGCTGCGGCTGGAAAAGCAATATCACATGCAAGACGTGCCGCAGTTATTAAGCAGCGACCGTGCTGATGCTGTGAGGGCTGCGCTGCATGCACAGATTGGTGTTGCGCCGGTAAAACATGCGAAAGTGTTTACTATGAGGCCTGTATTCCGGTGGGCAGTGGCGGCAATAGCAGTTGCCGTAGCGAGTGTATGGGTGTTTCGGTATCATCGTATGGATAAGGGAGCTGTTATCCCTGTTGCTGTTGTGCCGGCTTTGAAGCATGACGCTACGGCCTTTATGGCTTTTATACAAAATACAGGAGACGCGGTTAAGGAGATCGTGCTGGAAGACGGATCAATAGTGCGTTTGGAGCCTGGCAGCGGTATTTCATATCATAAGCCGTTTGACAGCACAGACAGGGGGATCGTGCTGAAAGGAAACGCTTTTTTTAAAGTTGCAAAGAATAAACTACATCCGTTTTCTGTGCGTAGTGAAGGGTATGTGACCACTGCGCTTGGTACTTCCTTCTTAGTTGCAACGGGGGTCAATATTGTGAAAGTGCAGCTTTTTGAAGGTAAGGTTGTTGTAAGATCTACAGCAGGGAGCCGGCATGCGATGGGTGAAATATATCTGAAGCCGGGGCAGGAGCTGGCTATCCAGCTGTCGACTGATAAACATAGTGTAATGGCTATACATAGTAATACACCTGTAAAGGTTGTGCCGGAAAAGGCGGTGGCCGGCGGGTTAACGGCAACGCATGATGCCTTTGTGAAAGAGCCGCTGGGGAAAGTGTTTGATGAACTGGCTGTGAGATATAAGATCGCTATTCATTATAAAGCGGAAGATGTGAAAGGGTTATCGTTTACAGGGGAGTTGACTCCTGCGGATAATTATCAGGCTGTGCTGGATATCATCTGTTCTATGAACGATCTGACATTTAAAGAGTGTGACCAGGTAGTTACTATTACGAAGAAGTAGTTCCCTCAATTATAGTGCAATGTTTTTTGATACGCCTGAGGCGTAAGGGGGGATTTTTTGCCCTGAATTCTAAACAATAAACTGATGAAAACAGTATGTTCTTCCTTTTTAAAAGAGAAAATTCTAAAAGTATTTTTATGCATTTCGGTGCTGTTGCCGGTAATGACCCTGCTGGCGCAGAAGACTACCATGAAAGGGACAGTGCTTGATGAGAATGGCACTGCCTTTCACAATGTAACGGTTGAAGCTATGGGACAAGGGTCCCAGGAAAAGAAGGCGACCATTACAGATGAAAAGGGGATGTTTGTTTTCAACCAGCTGACGGCCGGCAGGAAATATGATTTCCGCTTTAGTTATTCCGACTATGAGATACAGGTGATCAAAGCTTTCCTGATAGAGAAGGGAGATAATAACAGCGTGCTTGTTCGTATGAAGCCTGGGATAAAGGTGCTGGATGATGTAGTGGTAATGGGGTATGGCCCGGTACGGAAAAAAGACTTCACCGGTTCTGTTTCCCAACTTGGCAGTAAAGATGTGGCTGAGCGCCAGACAACGCAGGTAAGTTCATCGTTACAAGGCGCTTTATCGGGTGTTACTGTAACGAGGACAAGCTCTGCACCTGGTGCGGGCGCTACGGTGCGTGTAAGGGGTATTACCTCTATGAGGAATAATGATCCGCTGATCGTAGTAGATGGCGTGCCTGTGAACAGTATCAACGATGTAAGTCCTAATGATGTAGAAACCATTACGGTGCTGAAAGATGCTGCTTCTGCTTCTATTTATGGCGCCAGGGCTGCTTCGGGGGTGGTGCTGATCGCCACCAAAAGAGGCGCCGGAGCTGCGGTGAAGATCGACTATAACTATACCTATGCCAGGGATAAGGCCAGCGCTATGCCTGACTATGCTGATGCGGTCACCTATATGAAAATTGTAAATGAACGAGAGTGGAACCAGTCCGGCGCTGTTGCCGGTGTTAATGAGCATTCTATTTATGATGAAGCGCTTATCAATAATTATTGGAAACTGAACGCTGAGAACCCTGATCAGTATCCCAATACGGATTGGGCAAAGTTGATATTGCATAACAGTGCTCCCCGCCAGAGCCACCAGTTAAGTATTTCTACAGGAAAGACAAGAGTGAGCTTTGCGTATGATAAGGCTGACGGGCTTTATAAAGCGAACCTTGACTGGAATCGTTTTATGATACGGGTGAACAATAATATCAGCTTTAATAAATGGCTGGAAGCTATTGCGGATGTTCAATTGCGAAAGACCAATTCTATTACACCTGCCTATAGTCCTGCTTACCAGATGCGTTATGCGGCGCCTGTATATGCGGGACTGTACAGTGATGGCCGTTTGGCGGGTGGTAAGGATGGCACCAACCCTTATGGCGCTATGATGTATGGGGGTAGCGTGGATAATAACAGTTACCTGCTGAACGGCAAGTTTGGTTTGAACATCAAGCCTATAAAGGACCTGGTGATCAGTGGTGTGTTTGCGCCTATCTATACTTTTGTGAAGGAAAAGTCGTTTTCGAAGCGGGTGCCTTATTATGCGCAATGGGATGATGTAGCTACCAACGGTTACCTGGAAGGCACTGTAAATATGAACCTTGTTGAAAGCAGGAATGATAATCACTCTTATACGAGCCAGCTATTTGCGAATTACAATAAGCTATTTGGCGGGCATTCGCTAAGTATCATGGCGGGTTATGAAAACTATTATTATTACAATGAAACCCTGATGGCTTCCCGTGGCCAGTATACGATGCCTGACTATCCTTACCTGGTTGCGGGGCCCGGCGATATCAAGGATAATGATGGCGATGCTTATGAAAATGCCTACAGATCGATGTTTGGCAGGCTCATGTATAACTGGAAGTCGCGTTATTTCATACAACTGAATGTGCGCCGTGACGGATCGTCGCGTTTTCACCGGGATCATCGTTGGGGGACCTTTCCTTCCGTTTCTGCGGGTTGGATGCTTTCGCAGGAGAAATTCATAAAGGATGCGCTGCCGTTCGTTTCTTCGCTGAAGCTACGCGGGTCGTGGGGGCAGCTAGGTGATGAGCGGATCGGCAACTATACTTACCAGTCGTATATTTCATTCAATAGTCCTACGCTATATACAGGCAATACGCCTACCGCTGTGCAGGGCGCTTCGGCTTACCAGTATGCGATTAAGAACAACACCTGGGAAACCACTACCACTTCCAATATAGGTTTGGATGCCTCTTTTCTGAATGGCAGGTTAAGAGTATCTGGTGATTACTACCGCAAAGACACCAGGGATATGCTTATACAGGTGAATATACCGGTATTCATGGGGTATAGCGATCCTTACCAGAATGTAGGAGAGATGCATACCAAGGGCTGGGATGCAGACCTGGGATGGCAGGATGACCGGAGGGGGTTCCAGTACGGCATCAGCATAAATATTTCGGATTACAAGTCTGTTATGGGCTATATCAGGAATACCCAACAGGACAACAAAAGCAGCTGGACACTTATCAGGGAAGGCGACGAATATTTATCGTATTATGGTTACCTGAGCGACGGCATATACCAGAAAGGAGATGTTCCGGGTGCTGTAACTTCTTCGGTGGTGAGTGCTGGTGATATCCGTTACAAGGATGTTAGCGGACCTGATAAAACGCCGGATGGCATTATCAATGACTATGATCGTGTGCCGCTGGGTGGTTCGTTACCCAGGTTCAATTATGGTGGCAGGGTTACGATGCAATACAAAGGGTTTGATCTGCTGGTGGTGTTCCAGGGGGTAGGAAAGCAGAAGTCGGTTATCACCACCCAGATGAGCCAGCCTATCAGGGCTGACTGGTATAATGTACCTGGTATGATCGTAGGTAATTATTGGAGCAATTATAACAGTGATGAGCAGAACAGGGCTGCCGTTTATCCCAGGATCATGCGTGACGCCAATGCCAATAACTATGTGGCTTCTGATTTCTGGCTGTTCAATGGTTCTTATTTCAGGGTTAAGAACATTACACTTGGTTATAATTTTCCTTCGACACTTGTTAACAAGATGTATATGCGTAACCTGAGAGTTTTTATAAGTGCGCAGGACATATTTACCAGGAGTAAATATGCTAAGGGATGGGATCCTGAAGTAAGTGATACGGGTTATCCTATTACGAGATCGTTTTTGTTTGGCATTTCGGCAGGGCTTTAAGATGCGCCCGTTCTTTAACAGACAGTATAAAAAATATACAAACATGAATCTTAGTAAAATCGCTATATCGCTGGCGTTAGCAGTAGTTATTGCCGGCTGTACGAAGTTAGATCTTCAGCCGCTTTCGAAGGCTTCGACCGAGACCTGGTTTCAGAATGCGGAGCAGGTTGAGATGAGTTTGAATACCCTTTACCTGCACCAGTTCTGGCCTATGTTTAAAACAGACTGGGGCTCTACGGCCATCATGGCGCTGGATGAAGCCAGTGATGACTGGATGAACCGTACTACACTTACGGTATTTACCAACGGGACATTGAGCAGCAGTAATTCTACTTTTGTGCAAAGCACCTGGGAGTATACTTATAAGGCTATCAGCCGTTCCAATACCATTATCGAGAATATGGGCCGATCGAAGGGCAACCTTACTGAAGAGATGTATAACAGGTATCTTGCCGATGCACGTTTTGTGAGGGCCTGTATGTATTCGAGGCTGATCAGCCGGTTTGGAGATGTCATCTATTATGAACATGAGCCAACCCTTGAAGCATCGTACAAGATGCAAAGGACGGATAAGATGGAAGTGCTGAAGCATGTTTATGAAGATTTTGATTTTGCCATTGAACATCTGCCGTTATCGTATAGCGGCGGGCAGGTGCAGCGTGCCACAAAAGGCGCTGCATTGGGAATGAAGGCGCGGGTGGCTTTGTTCTTTGGGCAGTATGAAGTTGCGGAAGCAGCGGCCAAGGGCTGTATGGATCTTGGGGCTTATACCTTACATGCTGATTTCGGAGATCTTTTCCTAAGTACTACCAAGAATGCGGCGGAGGTGGTGTTTGGCATTCCAAGGGCTATAGAAAATAACTCTGCAATTCATCCCAATGGCGTGAAACCTTACCTGAGCCGTAATGTAGCGGCTCCATCCACTACCGCCCAACCATCGTGGGACCTGTTCCTTGCATTTCTTTGCAAGGATGGGAAGACGATAGATGTCTCTCCTTTATATAACCCACGGGAACCTTTTAAGAACCGAGATCCCAGGCTTAGCTATACGATCGTTGAGTTTAACACCAATTATTTTGGTTTTAACTATACGCCGCACCCTGATTCGGCGATGTGCTGGAATTATACCAAGAACCAGCTGGTTGCCAATAGCGACTCGAAAGCGGGTGATCAGTATGCTTCTTACAATGGCCTGATGCTGCGGAAAGGGATCGATAATGATTGGATTGATGATTACTATGCGAATAACGACAAGATCATCTTACGTTTTGCCGATGTACTGCTGATGTATGCTGAAGCCAAGATCGAGCAGAATGAAACAGACCAATCGGTATTGGATGCTATTAACAAAGTGCGTGCGAGGGCTTATAAGGTTGATTACCGTTCTGCGGGATATCCTGCCGTGACGGAAACTGCGCAGGCTGCTTTACGCAAAATACTCCGGATCGAGCGCAGGATGGAATTTGCTTTTGAGGGGATGCGTTATGATGATATTATTCGCTGGAAGATAGCGGAGGTAGTGATGAACAGGCCTAACTACGGGTTGCCGACTTCTGTAGCCAACTGTAAAAAGCTTGTAACGGATAAGCTATGGTTCTTTGGCGGCACACCTGCCATAGATGAGAACGGGTGTCCTGATCTTTCGAAGATGGCCAATATATCGCGCTACCGTGTACTGAGCCAGCGTGTGTTTGACGCCAGTAAGAACTACCTGTGGCCTATACCCGCTACTGAGCTGAATATTAATACCAATCTGAAGAATAATCCTAATTATTAACAGCGGCCTGCAGCGGCAGATGTTCTGCCGGCTGTGATTGCTGCATGTACGACAGCGGCTTATTTGCTGTGGCGTTAAAAGGTTTCGCATGGCTACTGGTTGTACCTTAAATGAAGTTATATGTTAAAAGTATTAGCAGCATTATTATGTTCTGTTTCTATACTGGTGTCTTCGGCATCGTGCAGTAAATCTATCAAGTCTGCATCCGGTAGCGGAGAAGACACCACGACTGTGCTAACATTTGCCGGTAAGATAACTGATGGAGCTAAAGGCGTTCCGGGTGTTGTAGTTACTGATGGCAAGAACTTTGCGCAAACCGGCAGTGACGGCAGTTATAGTTTACCTTACCGGCAGGCTGCCACGCATATTTATATTTCTTCGCCTGCCGGATACGAGGTGCCGGTAAGTAATAGCGTTCCGCTTTACTGGAAAGCTATTAAAGCTGTTGCAGACCGCAGGCAGGTAGATTTTTTGCTTCAGAAAATGGCAGCATCCGATAGTAAACATTATATGATTGCAGTAGGTGATCCGCAGGTGCGTAATAATGCGGAGCTGGCCAAGCTGAAGCCTATACTTGCCGAGATGAAGAATACTATCAAGGCCAGGAATATGAGTCCTGTGCATATTATGGTAGCGGGTGATGTTGTTTTCGATACTTACAACATGCATGACGGCAGCAAGAAGGAGTTCAGTGTGCTGGAGCTGCCTGTGTATTATGCGATAGGCAATCATGATCATATGAAAACCACTGTGGAGTCTGTGGCTAATGACCAGACTTCCGATTCCAATTATATCCGTCATTATGGTCCTACCTATTATTCTTTCAACCGTGGCAGTGTGCATTATATTGTGCTGGATAATATCCGCTATGAAGGCGGACCTGATACGAAGTATGATGTTTATTTTTCGCAGGAGCAGCTGGATTGGGTAAAGAAAGATCTTAGTTATGTGCCCAAGACCAAGGCGCTGGTGGTGATGTTTCATGCGCCTTCGATGACGCGTTTCAGCGCCACTTATGGCAATAGCGCTGATTTGCATAAGCTGTTATCGGGCTATGCTGCCGTGCAGCTGATAAGTGGCCACACGCATTACAATTCGGTGTATGCTACCAGTGCGGGGATGATAGAACACAATGTGGGTGCGGTGTGCGGGGGCTTCTGGGAGGGCCCTGTATGTTTGGATGGCACAAACCTGGGATATAAAATATTCGAGATCGATGGCGCTCATTTCAAATGGGAATATCATGATTACCTGGATGCTACGGCGCAATTCTCTGTTTTCAGGCCTGTTTCCTTCCGGGCGCCATTACTGCCATCGGCGCAGGAGCTGCTGGTGAATGTATGGGACTGGGAGCCTGCCTGGCAGGTGTTGTATTCTGAGGATAATGGTGTGACCTTTAAGAGTATGAGCCGTTATGACGAGCAGAACCGTGTATATGATGTAACTGCGTATGAATATTTTGGTGCGAAGGGGGAGAACAAGATACCGGGCCGCAGCTGGATAGGCGCCAATACTACGGATCATGTTTTTACTGTGATGCCTGCTGTGGGTACGCAGAAAGTGATCATTAAGGTTGTAAGCAGGTTTAAGACCTATACAAAAGAGGTGAGCCTTTAGTTTTCACCGTTTTCCCGGATAAATGGAAAGGGCGGCGTCATTGATCTGATGTCGTCCTTTGCTGTCATGAATAGTTGGAGGCAGGGGGAGGGGATATTGTGGTGAGGATCTGCAGTGACAAGACTGTTTTTGTGTGGAGGCGGCAGGATGATTAACTTTATGGTTTTGCGGATTTTAATAGTTTGTTCATGTACGAGATCTGTTGTATTGGTCATATTACACTTGATAAGGTAGTAACGCCTAAGCACGAGGCGCATATGGCGGGAGGGACGGCTTTTTATTTTTCTCATGCCATTGCGGGCATGCCAACTTCTTATATGCTGGTGACGGCGCTGGCGGAATCTGAAATGGCTGCTGTTGAAGCGCTGCGGGCCAAGGGAATAGCTGTGATGGCGTTACCCAGTAAGTATTCGGTATATTTTGAGAATATTTATCCTGAGCATCATGATCATCGTATACAGCGTGTGTTACAGCTTGCTGATCCTTTTTTGCCGGAGCAGCTGGCGGGTATAGCGGCAGCCATGTATCACCTGGGGCCTTTAACGGCGCATGATATGTCGATTGATCTTATTCGTTTCCTGGCTGGAAAAGGTAAGGTGTCGCTGGATGTTCAGGGTTATTTACGAGAGGTGAGGGAGCAGAAGGTGTTTGCGGTGGATTGGAAGGAGAAGCGGGAGGCATTACCTTATATTGGCATACTTAAGGCCAATGAGTCGGAAGCGGAGGTGCTTACGGGGCATAAAGATGTTGCTGAAGCGGCCCGGGTTTTAAACAGCTGGGGCGTTGAAGAGGTGGTGATCACCCTGGGGAGCATGGGCTCTGTTATTTACAGGGATGGCTTGTTTACAGAAATTCCTGCTTTTCTTTTTACGGATGAGATAGATGCTACGGGTTGTGGCGATACTTATATGGCGGGTTACCTGCTTCAGCGGGCTAAGGGAATGCCTGTAGAGAAGGCTGGCTTGTTTGCTGCTGCTATGGCTGGGATGAAGATTGGGGTGATGGGGCCGTTTGCGGGGAGTGAGGACGATGTTTGGCGCAGTTTGAATGAGAAAGGGATATAGGCGGCTTTACTTCGGCTTATAAACGGGTATATAAAGCGTACTTTTTCGCAGATGGATGTTTGCGTGGTATGGGATGTACTTTAGAGGCGGAGATGTGATAAATATTTGAGCGTTTTCAAAAATAAGGAAAATAGAAAAGCCTGTAGCGCATTAGTTCTACAGGCTTTTTTCTGTTTTTTTCTGAAAGCTATAAATGAGATAGAACAATGCAGGCAGTATCAATATACTGCCGAGGAGCAGTGCCCAGGCCAGGGTTTCTATTGTTTTCATGTGGCCGGCGTGTTCGGTAAGGGAAAGGTAAGTGCCGCCTTTGAGCAATACGATCCTGGGATAAAGTGTGTATGTAGTTGTAAGCAGGATCATGGATACCTGGAAGCCTGCGAGGACGCGGAGCACGCGGGTTTTGCCTTTTGACAGCCAGTACCAGAGCGATACCAGTGAGATGGTGGCGGCAGTAATAGCGGCGATGCCAACAGGGTTACCGAAGATCCAATCTGCGAGTGGAATGTTCTGTATATGAGCGGCTGCAAATACCAGGGCGCCGCTGATAACGGCGGCGATATTTGCGGAGCGTGCTTTGGCGATAAATCTTTTTTTATCGGTATCGTTATCCGTTTCGCCTATCAGATAGATAGCTGCCAGGAAGGCGCAGATAGCTGCGGTGAAGCAGCCGGTAGCTATAGAGAACCAGTGCAGCCAGCTAAAGATGTAGGCGTTGAGGAACCCTTTTGCATTGGTGTCGATGGTGCTGGCAACAGCGCTGCCGGCGATGATGCCAAGGAAGAGCGGCGTGATGAGGCTTGACCAGGTAAAGATGCGGTTATAGATGGTTTGCATATCATCGACAACGGCGTCGTAATGACGGAAGGTGAAGGCGGTGCCCCGTGCTATGATGCCCATCAGCATTACTGTAAGCGGGATGTGCAGGTGTACCGACATCGTTGAATAGATGGCGGGATATCCTACAAAGAGGATCACGATGGCGATGATGAGCCACATGTGATTGGCTTCCCAGATAGGTCCTATTGCCTTGTACATCGTTTTCCTGGTGCGGCTGCGGTTGGCTTCTGTGGTAAAAAGTTCCAGGATGCCTGCGCCAAAATCGGCGCCGCCCAGCAAGAGGTATAGGAGGATAGAAGCCCAGAGGTAAATATTTACGACGTATAACATAATATCAGTGATCGGTTAGAGGTGAGGTATTTGCCGGAAGGTCGTAGAGTTTGCCTACCATTTTTATCTGGCGATACAGCATGAATGTTACTATACATGCGAGAGAAAAATACACGGCTGTAAAGATGTAGAAGGAGTAGACAATGCCTGGCATGGGTGTAACGGCTTCGGAGGTGCGCATGATGCCGTGGATAATCCAGGGCTGGCGACCTACTTCGGTGACTGTCCATCCGGCTTCTACTGCGATAAAGCCCAGCGGGGTGGCGAAAACGAACAGGCGCAGGAGCCATTTGCTTTGCAGCCATTGTTTCTTTTTCCAGAAGGCTATGAAATATATTACTGCGATGCACAACATGATCATACCGAGGCCTACCATCACCTGGAAAGCATAGTGGGTGACTGCTACGGGCGGGTGGTTTTCGGGTGGAATACTATCGAGGCCTTTTACTTCGGCGTTAAAATTGCCATGCGCCATAAAGCTCAGGAGGCCTGGTATTTTGACGGCGTATTTAACGGTCTGTTCTTTTTCATCGGGGATGCCACCAATAACCAGCGGCGCTTTTTTTTCGGTATGGAAGTGGGCTTCCATGGCTGCCAGTTTAGCGGGCTGGCGTTTGGCTACATCTTTGGCTGAGATATCGCCGCTAAGCGGCTGTGCTATGGCTGCCAGTGCGCCGAAGACTGCGGCGATGGTGAAAGCCTTGCTGTGGAACAAGATATTTTTGCCGCGGATGATCATGAGCGCGTGGATACCTGCCACAGCAAAACCTGTGGCGGCGAAGGCGGCGACGCACATGTGTAAAGCCTGTGAGAACCATGCTTTATTGAACATGGCCCTGATGGGATCTATGTTCAGGTATTGGCCATTGATAAAGTTGAATCCGGCGGGGCTATTCATCCAGGCGTTTGCGGAGACAACCAGGATGCCGGAGGCGAGGCCGCTGATACCTACTATTACACCGGTGACCCAGTGAAACCATTTGTTGAATCTGTTCCATCCGTAGAGGAAGAAGCCGAGTGCGATGGCTTCGATAAAGAATGCTGTGCCTTCGAGAGAGAAGGGCATGCCGAAGATGGGGCCTGCGTGTTTCATGAATCCGGGCCAAAGCAATCCCAGTTCGAAAGATAATACAGTACCTGAAACTGCGCCTGTTGCAAAAAAGATGGCTACGCCTTTGCTCCATGCTTTCGTGATATTGCGGTAAACATCTTTGTTGGTTTTTAGCCAGTAGTAGTGAGCTACGGCCATAAAAAAAGGCATCACCATGCCTATACAAGAGAAAATAATATGAAAGCCGAGCGAAAGCGCCATCTGTGACCGAGCTGCTAAGAAATCGTCCATGCGATGATGAGTTTGTGTAAGCAAAAGTACGGGGAAAAGGTGGATAGATGGCGGGATGATAAGAGGGAGGATTGTTTATTATCGTGACTGGCTTTTGTTTATTTTTTGAGTGATGAGCCTGGCGAGGGTTTTCAGGCTTTTTTCTATAAGTGGGGTATAAGGCGCTCCGAAGCTGACGCGGATGTGGTGACGGAATTTACCATGGGCGCTGAAGAGTTGGCCGGGTGCGATGCTGATGCCGTAGGTGAGGGCTTCGTGGAAGAGTTCGAGGGCGTCGACTGCAGGATTTAATTCTACCCATAAAACAAAACCGCCTGCGGGGCGTGATATTTTGGTGTCGGAAGGAAAGAAGCTCGCTATAGCCTGCGTGTAACGCAGACATTGCGTGTGTAATGTTTTGCGGAGGTTACGCATGTGCAGGTCGTAGCGGCCGGTTTCAAAAAAGTGTGCAATGGCAGCCTGTGTTGGTGTTGCTGATGATACGGAGCTCATTAGTTTCAGGTGTAACACTTTGTCGAGATAGCGGCCGGGCAGGCACCAGCCTACACGGTAACCCGGGGCCAGGGCTTTGGAGATAGAAGAGCAGAGTAATACCCATCCACCGGTGTCGAAGCTTTTACATGTTACGGGTCTTGTTTTGCCGAAGTACATTTCGCCATAGATGTCATCTTCTATCAGCGGGATCTTTTTTTTGTGTAACAGTTCTACCAGTTGTTTTTTGCGTTCGGCGGGCATGTTGGCGCCGCTGGGGTTGCTGAAATTTGTTACAAACAGGCAGGCCTTTATGGCTACCGTTTTCATGGCTTTTTCGAGGTAGGTGATGTCGACACCTGTTTCGGGATCTACGGGTATTTCAACGGCTTTAAGTCCGAGGCTGTGTAATACGTTGGATATGCCGAAATAAACGGGGCTTTCGATGGCAACGCTATCGCCATGTTCCGTTACCGCTTTCAGGCAATAAACGAGGGCTTCCATGCAGCCCTGCGTAGTAACTATTTCTTCAGCTGTTAAGATGCCGCCCCAGCTGAATGCGTTTTTTGCGATATGTTCCCTCAGTTGCAGGTGACCTTGCAGGTCTTCGTATTCAAGACAACTGGAAGCGCTGCGCCGGATGGCTTCCATCATGGACTTATTCAATTTAGCTTCCGGGAGGAGATCAACAGAAGGTGTTGCCAGTGATAAACGCGTAACTCCCTCCTGCCGCATTTTCTGATACACCAATGTTGCTACAGATGCTACGCTTACCTGTTGTGGTTTGGTTGTTTTTTGCCTGCTTACTGTTCTGGGATATTGCGAGGGACTGAACCTGACATAGTAGCCTGATTTCGGGCGCGCTTCGATCAATCCTTTTGTTTCCAGCTCGCCATAGGCCTGGTAAGCTGTTGTAAGGCTAATGCCCTGTTCCTTACTTAAAGCGCGAACAGAGGGGAGTTTGTCGCCGGTTTTAAGCACCTGCTTTTCGATCTGCTGCTGCAGCTTTTCTGCTATTTGTAAGTAAAGGAATTCGTTCATGAGTGAGGGGTTATTGTTGTCATCTGTTATGGTCAAAATTAATAAATCTGCATCTGTTTTTGTTGATATGCGAGCGCTAATTTTGTTTTCCGGGATGACCATAGAACAATGACAGGATGGTTGATCAATCCGTATTGAAATCTGAAGACTATGAATCAAGGCAACAAAACCGCGTGGCTGGCTTTGCTGGCGTTATGTATCATATGGGGGACAACCTTCCTGGCTGCGCGTGTAGGTGTGAAGGCTTTTCCTCCTTTGCTTTTCATGGGTACAAGGCATATGACTGCCGGGTTGCTGTTATTGATCTGGGGCAGTATCAGGCGGCGTGGCGCTCCCACGGGGATAGAGTTTAAGCAGCAGTTGCTGCCTGCGATAATGCTGGTGGCTTTGGGCAACGGCATTGTTGCGATGGCTGTAAAGCATATTCCCAGCGGGCTGGCGGCATTACTGTGTGCTATGATGCCTGTGTATGTAACGGTTATCAGTCTTTTTAAAAAGAACAGGGAGCCTCTGAATGCTAAAATTGTGATGGGGTTGTTATTGGGTATGGGCGGACTGATGGTGATCTTTAAAGATAATCTTGCTGCGATAGCGAATCCGCAATACCTCGGCGGTATTGCGATATGTCTTGTTTCGTGTTTGTTTTTTGCGATGGGGTCTGTTTATACGAAGGGCAGGGTCACTACTACAGACGTATTTATTAAAGTAGGACTGCAGTTATTTATGGGAGGTATTGTATTGTTGCTGGGGAGTGCAGTGGTGGAAAAGTGGAGTGATGTGCATCGTGTGCCGGCGGCTACTGTGTGTGCTATTCTTTATCTTATTTTCTTCGGTTCCATACTGGCGTTCCTTTGTTTTGATCATGTGTTGTCGCATTTGCCTGTAGGGCTGGCTACCATTTATGCGTATGTTAATCCGCTGGTGGCGATCGTGCTGGGGTTTGTTGTATTGAGAGAACCTGTTACTGCTTATACATTGCTGGCTTTCAGCTTAACTATTACGGGCATTTTCCTCATCAATGCCGGTCACAGGCGTAAGGATAAGCCTGCGAAACGGCGGTTCAGCAATATTACGTTCAGGATCAATAGTCTGTTAAGAATCAGTGATTAGTCCCTTTTTCTGCTTTGCATTTGTTTAGGTATGTTATTTGTGGGCTACATACCATTTCAAACTCCCTAACAGATGTTTATGCTGGAACAATTGGAACGTACACTTGGAGATGTGCCTGATTTCGTATGGAACCTTGTTTTGTTTGGTATTGCTATTTTAATTGGGTTTGTTGTAAAGGTAATATTGGCGTGGATCTTAAAGCTTTATTCCAGGAAGAAGGATTTTACTATTGTAGGTTCTATTCTGAAGCGTCTTAGCGGTCCTGTTAATTCTTTCCTGCCTTTATTTGTGTTAAACCTGTTTTTGCCGCTTATGCGTTTAAGCAAGCTGGCGTATACGCGTTTGGATAAGGCGCTTGAGATATTCCTGATAGCCACATTTGCTGCGATGCTTATTGCTATAGTAAAAGTGTTTGAGGATAATGTTTACCGTCATTATGATCTTACCAAAGCTGATAACCTGCGTGAGCGGAAGGTACGTACGCAGCTGCAGTTCATCAGGAAGCTGGTGGTTACGATCATCGTTATGCTTACGGTGTGTGCGATATTACTAAGTTTTGAGGGGCTCCGTAAAATTGGTGCTGGTTTACTTACCGGTGTTGGTTTAGGAGGTATTATTATTGGTTTTGCGGCTCAGAAGTCGTTGGGAAACCTGCTGGCAGGTTTCCAGATTGCGTTTACCCAGCCTATACGGATAGATGATGTGCTGGTGGTAGAAGGAGAATGGGGAAGGGTAGAAGAAATTACACTTACTTATGTGGTGTTAAATATCTGGGATCAGCGCCGGCTGATATTACCCATCAACTATTTTATAGAAAAGCCGTTTCAGAACTGGACGCGTAGTCAATCTGCTATTTTGGGTACTGCGTTCATTTATCTCGATTATATGGCACCTGTGGCGGCGCTGCGCGACGAGCTGGGGCGTTTACTGAATGCCAATCCACTTTGGGACAAAAGGGCTATGGCATTACAAGTAACTGATATTAAGGAGCGTACTATGGAAATAAGGATGCTTATGAGCGCTTCGAATTCGGGCAATGCGTTTGATCTGCGTTGTTATGTGCGTGAGAATATAGTGAAGTTTGTCAAGGACAATTACCCGGAAAGTCTTCCCAAGACAAGGGCGATAGTAGATGCTTCCGAAAGTTCAACAAAAATTTTAGATATTCCTGCCGGAAAATAATCTAGCTTTGTAGCATTCTCTTCTTTTTATGAAGAAACTGCTGGTTTTCATATTGACTTTCCTTTATATGGGTGCTTCCACCGGAACTACCCTGCATCTCCATTATTGTATGGGGAAACTGGTGCAAGAGGAACAGTCGCATAAGGAAACCAGCAGGTGCTCCAAATGTGGCATGAAAAAAGGCCTTCAGGCAAAAAAGGGTTGCTGCAAAGACGAGCATAAGCTGGTGAAGATAGAGAAAGACCAGCAAGCTGCTTCCCAGATTTCCTTACCTGATTATTTTGTGGCGGTTTTGCCACCTTCCCTGATAGAAGCACCGGTAGCCTCTTTACCTTTTGCTACCGCTATTACTCCTGTGAGCCATGCGCCACCTCAGGATATGAAGCCGCTTCATTCCTATATTCTGTATTGTTCCCTTTTGATTTGATCTACTCCTCTCCGACACAGCAGTGTTTGGCCGTATAAGGCATTTTAGTGCTTTTATTGCTGGTCTATTTCCCTTGTTTACTACTGTTGTACTCCGATGCAGGCAGGCCGTAGCCTTTATTACTGCCATTATCCATTTTCGTCATTATTCTAAAGAACCATATATGCAAAAAGCAATCTTAATGCTTATGGCAGTGTTATTTGCTGCTGTAAGCCACGCTCAGTCTGTAAAAACAGAGACTATTAAAGTATCAGGTAACTGCAGTATGTGCAAAAAGCGCATTGAATCTGCCATCAAAGCTGATGTGAAGTCTGCCAGCTGGAGTGCAGATACCAAGAAGCTGGTAGTTACTTATGATACTACGGTGACCAATATCGACAAGATCCAGGAGAAGATCGCTGCTGTTGGTCATGATACGGAGAAGAAGAAAGCTGACGCGAAGGTTTATGACAAACTTCCCGGCTGCTGCCATTATCCCCGTAACTAATTACAGGCGTAAGCGCCCGGATGCAGGTTTGTATCCGGGTGCTTTAAAACTGCAAACATGGTACATCGAATTATTGAATGGTCGCTGCGTAACAGGTTTATTGTTTTAATGCTCGCAGCGGGTTTGTTTATATGGGGTATTTTCTGCGTACGCAGTAATCCCGTGGATGCGATTCCCGACTTGTCGGAGAACCAGGTAATAGTTTTTACAGAATGGATGGGCAGGGCGCCACAGTTAGTGGAAGACCAGATCACGTATCCGCTGGTGACTAATCTGCAAGGGCTGCCTAAGATTAAGTATGTGAGGGGTTCTTCGATGTTCGGGATGAGTTTCATTTATGTGATTTTTGAAGATAACACTGACATCTATTGGGCCAGGGAAAGAGTGCTGGAGCGTTTGAGTACGGTTTCACGAACGTTACCGCAGGGGGTAACTCCTCAATTAGGCCCTGATGGTACAGGTGTTGGGCATATACTATGGTATACGCTGGATGCGCCGGGGATGGACCTTGGCGAGCAAAGAGCTATACAGGACTGGTATGTACGCTTTGCTTTGCAGAATGTACCCGGCGTAAGTGAGATCGCTTCTTTTGGCGGGTTTCAGAAGCAATACCAGGTGACGCTTGATCCCGCAAAACTGTTGCATTATAAAGTTGCTGTTTCGGATGTGATCAATGCGGTTCGAAGTAATAACAATGAAGCCGGTGGTCGCAAGCTGGAACGGAGCGGGGTAGGCTATATCATTAAAACCTCGGGTTACCTGCAATCGCGGGAAGAGATAGCGAATATATCTGTGAAAAACCAGGCTGGTATTGCGGTTCGTGTTGGCGATATAGGTTCGGTACAAATGACGGGTGAAAGCCGGCTGGGTATTTTCGACCAGGACGGAAAAGGAGAAAGAGTGGGTGGTATTGTGGTGATGCGTTATGGTGAAAATGCTGCTGCTGTTATAGACAAGGTAAAAGAGAAGATGAAGGAGGTTGCCAAAGGGCTTCCCGATAAGGTTTCTTTCGATATTGTATATGACAGGGGAGAGTTGATCCGTGAATCGGTACAATCTATACGGCATACCCTTATTGAAGAGATGATTGTAGTATCGCTGGTGGTACTTGTTTTCCTATTCCACTGGCGTAGTGCATTGAGCATTCTTATTCAGATCCCTGTTACGATTGCGATCAGTTTTATACTGCTGAATGCTTTTGGTATTTCGTCGAACATCATGTCGCTTACTGGTATTGCGCTGGCGATAGGGGTTATTGTGGATAACGGTATCATCATGAGCGAGAATGCTTATAAACACCTGGCTGAAAAATATGCTGCCCGTCATAACAGCGGTACTGCAACGGGCCAGGATATCGGTTAACGGGTATGATAAACTAATTTTTATGTTTAAAAGATTATTTAAAAAGAAAGAGCCGTGGATTACCGAGGAAGAGCGTCTTGATGTTATTGCGAAATCGAGCAAACAGGTATCGAGAGGTGTTTTCTTTGCCACGGTTATTATCATAGCCTCTTTTCTACCTGTATTCATGCTTACAGGGCAGGAGGGCAAGCTGTTTCATCCGCTGGCGTTTACCAAAACCTTTATCATGGTGGTAGATGCTTTGCTGGTGATAACGCTGGCGCCGGTACTTATTTCCTTTTTTATGAAGGGGAAATTCAGGCCCGATCATGCCAACCCGGTAAACAGGATACTTGAAAGGGCATATGAGCCTGTTATCCGGGGCGTACTTAAATGGCGTAAGACCACGCTGGCTATCAATATACTGGCTTTGCTCATATCCATTCCATTGCTGAAAAGCCTGGGTACTGAATTCATGCCACCGCTGGATGAGCAAAGCATTTTATTCATGCCTGTAACCTTACCTGATATATCGAATGGCGAAGCCAAACGGATACTGCAGGTGCAGGATAAGATCATTGCTTCTGTTCCGGAAGTGGATAAGGTATTGGGTAAAGCAGGCCGGGCCAATACGGCTACGGATAATGCGCCTATCAGCATGATAGAAACCATTATTATGCTGAAGCCTAAGAGTCAATGGCGTGAAGGCATCACCAAAAAGGATATCATCGATGAGCTGGATGCCAAGTTACAGATACCGGGTGTGGTGAATGGCTGGACACAGCCTATCATTAACCGTATTAATATGCTGGCTACGGGTATCAGGACTGATGTAGGTGTGAAGGTGCATGGGCAAAACCTGGATACCATTGCTGCTGTATCTGAAAAGCTGAAGCTGGCGCTGGAAGGCACACCCGGGGTAAACGACCTATATGTTGAGCCCGTTACCGGCGGCAAGTATCTTTCAGTGAATATCAGGAGGGAAGAGCTGGCGCGGTATGGGCTTTCCGTTGATGATGTTAACCAGGTGGTGGAAGCTGCGTTGGGTGGTATGTCTGTAGGACAAACGATAGAAGGACGTCAGCGTTTTTCTATAGGTGTGCGACTGGCGCAGGATTACAGGAACAGTGTGGAGCGTATTAAGCGGATTCCGATACTATCACCTACACTTGGTGAGCTGCCATTATCGGCAGTGGCGGATATTGCCTTTGAGGATGGTCCTCCTATGATCACTTCCGATAATGCATTACTGCGCGGAGCGGTACTCTTCAATGTAAGGGACAGGGATCTGGGAAGTACGGTAAAGGAGGCGATGGATAAGCTGAATGCTGAAAAGGGGATATTACCTCAGGGGTATTTCCTGGAGTGGAGCGGGCAGTATGAAAACCTGATCCGTGGACAGCAAACGCTTATGTGGATAGCTCCTATTGTATTAGTGATTATTTTCTTCTCTCTCTACTTTGCATTTCACTCTATACGCGAAGCTGCATTGAGCCTGGTAACGGTTCCGTTTGCCCTGGTGGGTGGTGCTTATATGCTTTGGATCTGGGGCGCTCATTTATCTGTGGCAGTGGCAGTAGGTTTTATAGCCTTGTTTGGTATTGCAGTGGAAACCGGAATTGTAATGGTGATTTATCTTAACGATGCCATGCAGCAACTGGTTCGGCTGAAAGGTAATTCCCGCGAAACGATCAGCTCTGCCGATCTGAGAGAATATGTGATACATGGAGCTGCCAAGCGACTACGTCCCAAACTGATGACGGTATGTGTGTCTTTATTCGGACTGGTGCCGGTATTATGGGCTACAGGGGTTGGTACCGATGTCATGAAACCTATTGTATTACCGATGATAGGTGGGGTGCTTACCTCTTCAACGCATATACTGCTGGTGACCCCGCTTATTTTCCTTATGACTAAAGAATATGAATTGCGTAAATATGGTAAACTCGAGATCTATGATGCGCATCATTAAAACAAGCCTGGTATTACTGGTGGCGACGCAGTTACAGGCACAGAACGATACAACATGGCAGGGTTCGATGAATGAACCTGCTGCCTTGCCGTTAGACAGCATTTTACAGCGCATAGACAGGAATAACCTTTCGCTTCAGTCGTATGCATTAAAGGCCGAAGGTTTTAAATACAGTGCGGATGCCGCTACGGCGTGGATGGCTCCGATGGTAGGACTAGGAACGTTCATGACGCCTTATCCCGGTCAGGAGGTGATGGAAGGGCGTGATAAGGGCTCGCTGATGTTGCAGATAGAACAATCTATACCCAACAAAGCGAAACAGAATGCACGTAAGGCCTATATCGCATCGCAATCGGCAGGAACGCTGGCCGGCAGGGATATTACGCTGAACGATCTGAAAGCGCAGGCCAAAAGCCTTTATTATTCCTGGCTGGTGGCAAAGCAGCGTATTGGTGTATTGCAACAGAACCAGCGCATCATGGAAATGATGCAGAAGATAGAGGAGGTGCGTTATCCCTATAACCAATCGCAGTTGAGCGGCGTATACCGTGCTGGTGCCAAGGTAGAGGAGAATCGTAATATGATGAGAATGCAGGAGGGTGAAATTGCGCGTGCGCGTGCCTGGCTAAACAGCCTTATGAATCTTCCCGGGAATGCCATGTGGCAGATAGATACTGTATGGGTGCCGGACTTTATTCCTGCTTCTGATTATGATACTGCTCACCTGGCGATAGCGCGCAAAGATGTAAAGAAGATGGACCAGGATATTCAAACGATGGAGTTGAATATTGCGTCTATGCAAATGGAGAAGAAGCCGGATTTCAAGGTTCGTTTCGATCACATGTATCCTTTAGGCAAGATGATGCCACAGGCTTATAGTATTATGGGGATGGTAAGTATTCCTATTGTACCCTGGGCTTCCAAAATGTATAAGTCGGAAACCAGGGCTATGCAATACAATGTACAGGCCATGCAGAAGGAGCGTGCTTCGATGTTGCAGGAAACCCAAGGCATGTTGTATGGTATGCAATATGAAATTCAGTCGATGCAACAGCGTATTCATGCGTTGGAGGACAAAGTGATTCCTACGCTCCGTAAGTCGTTAGACGCTGCATTTGTGAACTACCAGGAGAATAAGCTGCAGTTGCCGGTGGTGATGGATGCCTGGGAGGCGCTTACTATGATGCAACTGAATGTATTGGATGAGAAACAGAAACGTTATCAAATGATAGTAGATTATGAGAAAGAACTTTATCGTTAGCAGCGCCGTCTGCCTGGTCATGCTGCTGTCTTTGATGGTTGTTGTATCTGTGTCCTGTAAGCAGCGTGCTGCAAAGCATGTGCATGCATCGCATACGAAGGATACGAATTACCTGTCCGGGGTATTATATACGGATGATGTGAGCAGGCAAATACTGTCCGATGTGCCGGCGATAAAACCGGATAGCGGCACCCGTATTCTTACAGCGAAAGTGCAGGGGAAGGTTTCTTTCGACAGCCGCAGTGATGCAGGTATTGCCAGCAGAATAGCGGGCAGAATAGAGCGTATGTATATCAGGTATAATTATCAGCCGGTACAGAAGGGGCAGTTGATACTGGAACTATATTCTCCCGACCTGGTAGCTGCTCAGCGGGAGCTGTTACTGGTGCATGAGTCAGGGGATAATGCTATGTTACTGTCGCAGGCAAAGCAGCGGTTATTGTTGCTGGGCATGCTGCCGGCACAGGTTGAAAAGGTATTGAAATCAGGCCAGCCTTATTACCGTTTGCCTGTATACAGCCAGGCTTCAGGTTATATTGTTGAAAAAAGTGTAACGTCTCCTGCACCGGGAGGTGGGATGAATAGTGCTGCCACGCAGGCTTCTGCAATGGGAGGAATGGGTGGTGGAGCGGCTACGGCTACTCCGGTAAAAAACACATCTGCCCAGGCGCCTCCATTGTTGTTGAAAGAAGGTCAGTATATAAATGCGGGACAAACATTGTTCACTGTTTATTCGAACAGCGGCCTGCTTGCGAATTTTGCTTTTCCCCCGGTGATCGCTCCTTATATCGCTGAAGGGCAGCGGCTGGTGTTTCATTCCACCGCCGGCGAAGGGAAGACGTTTACCGGCAAACTCGCGCTGGTGCAACCTGTTCTGGAGCAAGGAGAATCGTTTACACAGGTAAGGATCTATTTACCTGCGGGCGAATGGCGTCCCGGGCAATTGCTTACCGGGTACCTGCCTGTTGTTGCCAACAAGGGCTGGTGGTTGCCGGAGGCTTCCGTGTGGAGAACGGGTAATAAGAACATTGTATTCCGTAAGCAAGGTGATGTGTTTGTACCACAGCCGGTATCGGTTGGCATTGCTTTAAATGGAATGGTGCAGGTGCTGGATGGGATAGGTGACTGGGAGGTTGCGGTGCAGGCTTCTTACCTGGTGGATAGTGAGAGCCTGATACAGTAGGACGATAGATGGCAGAGGGAGTTGTTTTGGGGGCTGAGATTAAACGATCGATAACTAATTAAAAATATCATGATGAAACGAATATACGTTCTGGGGTATATAGTTGCGCTAGCAATGATATGGGCGTTTGCTGCCGGTTGCGGGCAGGGGAAGACGAAAGATGGTAAGAGGGATTCGATAGCCGCGGTGAAGCAGACTTATACCTGTCCTATGCATCCACAAGTGGTGCAGCAGCAGCCTGGAACCTGTCCTATCTGTGGTATGGACCTGGTGCCTTTTGATAAGAATAGCACCGATGCCACGTTAACATTAGGCAAGGAGCAAATATTGCTTGCGAATATTACAACAAAGCTGGTAGGAGATACAGTGTTTTCGACTGGTAAAGAATTAAATGGGAGATTGGTAGCAGATCCTTCCGGATCGGCTGCTATTGCCGCCCGTATGGCGGGCAGAATAGAAAATCTGTATGTAAAGGAAACAGGTGTACCGGTGCAGAAGGGACAGTTGCTTTACAGGATTTATTCAGAGCAGTTATTGTCGTTACAGCAGGAATACCTGCTGGCGTATGCACAGGCAAAGAACTTTCCTGACGACCGTCGTTTTCAGCAGATAGCACAGGCTGCCAGGCAAAAGCTGCTGTTATACGGGCAACCGGAGACCAAGCTGCAACAATTATTGCAGCAGCAGCGTACGGATGCTTACATTACTTATACGGCACCTGTAACGGGTATTGTAGCTACGTTACAGGTTACAGAAGGGCAGTATGTAGAAGAGGGAACCAACCTGATGCAACTTGAAGATTACAGTCATTTATGGGTGGAGGCTGATCTTTATCCCGGAGAGACTGCCGTTAAGGATGGTGCGACTGTAACGGTGAAAGTTGCCGGATGGGAAAATGAGCCGCAGCAAATGGTGGTGCGTTTTGTGAATCCCGTGATGCAGGACGGAACGCAGCTGGTTCAACTGAGGGGTACTATTGCCAACAAGAATAAACGCTGGCAGCCGGGGTTGCAAGCTACATTGTGGGTGCCTTCCGCGGCGACTGCTACCAGTGAAAAGGTGTTGTCGCTGCCGGTTGATGCTGTTATTCATGATGGGAATGGAACGCATATATGGGTGGAAACCGAAGCTGGGAAGTTTGAGCCGCGCAGTGTTGTAACCGGCGAAGAAAATGCTTCTTCCGTATCGATCAAAGAGGGCGTGCAGGAAGGCGACAGGGTGGTTGTTACCGGCGCTTACTTATTGTATAGTGAATATGTTTTAAAAAGAGGGAAACATCCTATTGCCACTCATCAACATTAATTAAAAATATTATCGTATGACTTATTCTGTATTTCGAATTATAACCGTAGCTGTATTGCCTTTACTAATGGCTGCATGCGGCAATTCTCCGGAAAAGAAAACTGCAAATGCAGATTCTGTAAAAGCTGGCATGGCGGAGCATCATCATGATTCTCTAGATCAGTCCGTTGCGACTTCAGTAGTTATTAAAGATGCTTCTCTGAATGCGCTATATGGTCAATACCAGGAACTGACCAAGGCGTTGATAAATGGTGATGAGCGGGGTGCAACAGTTGCTGCCAATGCCCTGGCAGCGGGGGCGCAGCAACTGAAAGAAACTGCTGTGGCTAAAGTTGCTTCAGAAATTACAACTGCCCCTGGCCTGGAAGCGAAACGTACTTTATTTGCCGGATTGAGTAGTGATATGATTGCAAAGGTGAAAAAGGCAGGTGTACAGCAGGGGACGTTGTATGTAGATTTTTGTCCTATGGCGTTGAGCGATAAAGGGGCGCATTGGCTAAGTGCTGAAAAAGAGGTAAAGAATCCTTATTTTGGTGAGGAGATGATGAATTGCGGAAATATAGAGGATAGTATTCACTAGGGCGATAGTCGTTAAACAGAATGGGCGGTATCTGTTTTGGATACCGCACATTCTGTTTATGTGTTGTTGAAGCTGTTCTTAGCTTATTACCAGGATGCCGGAAGCAGTAAAGCGGATTTCTTTTTTCGGCGCTTGAATGGCTTCTATTTCTGCTTTTGATTTTTTAGCGTCTTCTGCGTAGTGTCTTAATTCTTTTACGGAAGTTTCTTTGATGTAAGCTTCGCCGTCAAGTACAATTGTTTTTCCAATCATATCCAGTGGAACGAAGAAACCGTAGTCCTTCATTTTTACGAAAGCGGTTGTCGTATCATTTACCTGAAGTTTTACCCAGCAGCCTTTTTTAGGGCAAACGTCGAGTACTTTGGCAGTAACTTTGGTTTTGTGTTTGCTGGTATCGCCAAGTTGCGCCGGAAGTGTTGCGATGGGGATGGCTCCGTCTGCTGTGATGGTGGCGCCATATGTTGAGCCGGGTTTAGCGGGGCCGGCGGGTGGTTGTGCTTTTGCTACGCCAAAGAGGCAAGCCAGGACAACTAGTGTGATTATGTGTTTCATCATGTTTATTTGAATATTAAAATTAATCTATTTAGGCAATACCGGTATGCGCATCTTCCAAGGTTCGGCCGTGATGGCATTCAGGAATGCGATAATGTCGTCTTTCTCCTGTTTGGTTAGATCCAGCCGTTTTATGAGTGGAGAGGTGACAGGAAACAGGGTATCACTCATTTGTTCAGGCTTACGTTTGGGCTGGGGCATACCTGCACTATACATGTTGAGCACGCCTTCTATATTGTCGAACAGGCCGTTGTGCATCCAGGGGCGTGTTCGTATTACATCGCGCAGGGAAGGTGTCTTGAATTTTCCTACATCGCTGGCCTTGCGGGTTACGTTATAACGGCCAAGGTCTTCATATTTACGGCCATAATAGGTAAGGCCTATATTGTGAAAGTCGTTATCAGTGAAGAGTGGGCCGTTATGGCAATTCATACACCTGGCTTTTGTCCGGAATAAATGTAATCCTCTGACAGCTGCATCGGTAAGGCGGTTTTTATCGCCGGAAAGGAAATAGTCGAAATCGCTTTTCCTGCTTACTACGGTTTTTTGGAAAATGGCCAGTGCATGTGCTACCTTGTCTGCATCTACTGTTTCTGTGCCGTAGGCTGCTTTAAAGAGTGGGGCGTAGCCTTTTATTTCTTCCAGTTTTGAAGGGAGCAGGCTCATGTCGCCATGCATTTCTATTTCGCTGTTGATGGGGCCGAATGCCTGATCTTCGAGGCTGTTGCTACGACCATCCCAGAACAGGTTTTTGTAGAACCATACATTGAAAATAGTAGGGGTATTACGGGTGTTCACCTGTTGATCGTGGCCTACTGCTTTTTCGCGGCCATCGGTCCAGGAAAGATCGGGTACGTGACAGGTGGCGCAGGATATCTGGCCTGAGCCGCTGAGGCGTGGATCGAAGAATAAAAGTTTGCCCAGGTTGATGAGGGGTTGAAGGGAATCGGTGGCAATGGGGCTTGCAGGCAGCAAACCCAGTTCTTGCCAGTGTTGTACAGTAGTGTCAATGAAAGGGCGTGGCCATTCAGCCAACGGCTTCGAATAGAGCCTGCGCAATGAATCGGTATAGGTGTCGGCCGGAAGCCCGTTGTATTTCTGGAAACTGAGCGACGACAATAATATTACCGATGTAATGCCCGTTAAAATGCCAATCATCCGTTTCATACATCAAAAGTAAAGGTTAAAGCCTAGGTTGAAGTTCATTCTGTTGTTGGCCGGTAACATCGATGCCTGGTATACAGGTTCCGGTATGTTCAGTGGTTTATTGTATTTTATTTGTGCTGTGATACCCGCCGGCGTGGTTTTGAAAAGTTTGTAGCTTATGTATTGAACTGTAAAGCTCGCTTCTGCTATTTTGGATACCTGGTATTGGTAATCGGGGTAAACAACTCCCCTGGTAAAATAAGATACCTGTGTGTTGGGCACTATCAGTTCGCTGGTTACAGGAATACGTACAGAGGGGGCAAGGGTGAAGGACAGCCGGTCGTTATTGCCTGTTGTTGCGTATATACTGGCTTTTACGCCGGGTTGTATGGAGTTGTATTGCTGCTGATGACTACTGATGCCATCTTTCTTATACGTATTTTCATAAAACAGGGTCATACCTAATTCGGGGTTCCATTTCCGATGATTATGAATGAATACAAGATATTGAAGATTGGCATAAGTATGCTTATAGGTGTAAGTGCTTGCCGCCGCACGCACATTGAAGTCCCGTCCGTTTTGTGCGCCTGCTGTTATAAGCAGTTGTCGCCGGTACCTGCCGGAATGTTTCTGTAGTTGCAGGTGAAAGCGTGAAGATTCAAGTTGGTAGGTAGCTATCAAAGAGTCCCTGGAGGAGCCTGCTATTGGGATGGTGTTGTCTTCTTTATCTACATTGTACGTGCCAGATGCGCGTAAAGTAAAGCCGGAAAAGCGCGTGGCATAATGTAGTGATACGCCGGAATACCGGTTCTTTTTACCCAGGTAGAAACTGGCACTACGAATATTGCCAAATCCTTGTACAAGGTAATTCACGCGTTCCGGGTAAGTATCTGAGCCGTTTTTGTAGTTATCGTTCTGATATGCGACAGCTTGCGTTTCGTTGCCATACCCAAGCCTTGCCCCAATACCTGCAATGCTTTTTCCCCATTTGTAAGAGAGTTCGGGCTTTGCAATAAATGAGAACCTGGTAAGGCCGAGCCTGGGGTCAATAGAACGGGATGAGCGTTCGTAAGCATAATCTATAAAGCCGTTGATATAAAGCTTTTCTTTTAACAAGTTGTAACTTACGATACCACCCATATCATAGGTTTGTCGTAAGTAGGGGCCTGCTTTGGCAGAGGCCAAATAATAAGGCTGCTCGTAACTTTTACTGGCTTTTTGTGTCCATGCAAGACTATCTTCCCATATACGTGTAAACTTAAAGTATCCAGCCGTTTTAAAGCGGCCTGTAGCGCTGAATCCTTCTGTTTGTAGTTGTGCAGCGGTGCGTTGTTCGGCTTCCTGGCTGTGTCTGAAATGGCCTGTGGTAATATCTATATTTAACCCGCCTTTGCCTGCTCTTGAAAGGGGAGAACTGAGCAGTTGTGTACCGCTGCTTTGCACGAAATCCAGTTCTTTACGGCCTTGCTCGTAAAAATATATACTGTCAGCGGCACCGGGCTGTTGTGCCTGTATGCCTGCTGACAGTGATATAAAACTTAATAAGAATAGTATTCGCATGAACTAATAACAGGTTGAATTAGTCTGCAAAAGCCGTTTTGCTTGGATCGGCTTTTGTTAAACTTCCAAAATCATTGGTCGAATTATTTGTGTCCTGCAAAATTCTTCTGCCGTTGACTACAGATTTTGTTTTGCGGATAGAAGACTGAGAGCTGTAAGAGCCTCCGGGAACGTAGGTATATCCTGCATCACTGATAGCGGGGATTCTTTTAGCTGTACGCCTTGCTACAGGTGTTTGTTGCAGTTCTACGGCATCTTCCAGGTAAGTAGCCGGAACCTGAATGTATTTGGAGGTAGCAGTGGTAACTGTAGTTTCTTCCGGTGAAGGGAATGTAGGCCATTGTGCGGGTGCGCCACCAGGCCATTTAAATATTACAATAGCTTCTCTGCCCAGGTTATCGAGGATGAGATCGCGGCCGCTGCCACGTAAGATGGTTTCGATATTGGGAACGGCGGGATTGTCGACATCCGATGCCAGTTGGTTGTTGCCGGGATAGTTTCCTAAGTAAACCTCGAAATCTGCATTACTCAGGTCAACGGTAAGGCTTGGATCTTTTACCGTTACGCTTTCGCCTGTAGCTCCTACGTACGGAGCTTTGTGGTTCTGTGCGTTCTGTGCAATAATAATGCTGGCACCGGGCGCCACTTTGTAGGTTTTTCCGTTGCCTGGTATACGGAATACGCTGCGGCAGTAAACGTAATTGTCATTAGCCCTGGTATCGCTCATGCCTATCGATTTTGTCCAGTCGAATGAGCCTGTAGGTAAAAAATAAGGCTTGGTCATATCCTGAGACTCGCGGGCTGTGTTAATACCATATACCTGTCCGAAATAGAGACTGTCGGCATAAAGATCGTGGTCGGAGTTATTGTAGAGTTCGAGGAATTGATCGCGGAACATAGCGCCATTGCTGGTGTGTGAACCGGCATAGTATATTTGTTTAATGATCCATTCTTTTGCCAGTTGTCCATAGATCAATGTTACAGTCACTGTGCCGGATTGTGCTGTGATATCGATTTGTTCCACCGCGTTAAATACTACTTCGCTGGATGCATAGTTACCGGTAATGCTTGCATACTCTGTAGCTGTAAGTGTAAGTGTCGCCTGGATTTCATAACGTCCGGGTGATATGTTGCTTAAGCTGATCTTTCCCTGTGCATCAGCTGTAGTTTCGTTTTTAAGATTATTGGCGGTGTTGGTTATGATTACTTTTACTTTGTCCAGTGGAAATGCAGGTCCTGCTATACTTGCGTCAAGCACGATCTGACCATTAAATGTTACTGGCGCTACATCGGGGCCCAGGTCTTTTTTACAAGCTCCCAGCGTAAGTACCGCTGCTGCTATTATCCATAATTTGAGTCGCTGCATATTTGTCATTGTTTGTTATTAAAATTTGATGGAAAACTCTGCGCCGAGGCTTACAGGTGCGTTATAAATAACTGATGTATAAGAGCCGTTGATGAATCCTTCATATTTCGGCCGTAGGTTAAACACATTGTAGGCGTTGACTGAAAAACGCATGTTTTTCTTTATTTCTTTTGATATGCGAAGCGACAGGTTGCCATATATGAAGGGTTGGCTGGCGTCTGATGCATTCAGGTCAAGTGTTGCGAGGTGCCCATAGTCCGGATTGGATGGCTCGAAGGTTTTAATTTCGTGATAAGCCAAGTCCTGATCGAGGTAGGCGTAAGGGTATTGAATGATTCCGTCAGAAAAATTGCGCTTAGCCCAGAAGAAATCAGCAGAAATGTTTACAACAAAACCCAGTTTGGGAATATGTGTAATGCTGTTGAGTTTGCTCATGACAGACAGATTTTCTCTTTTCTGTGGATGATATAGTGCATACCATGCCTTTTTTCCAAGTGCGATATCGTTGTCGCTTGCTGATCGTATCTGTGGAGCATCTGTAAACGAGCGACTATACGAGCATGAAGTGTTGATGTCGAAGCTGGTTTGTATGGCCCTGATTTTTCTTATAGAAACTGTCCAGTCGGCGCCGTAATTCTGTGAGGTCAGTACGTTTTCAATGCGGGATTCGTATAGTCCCCCTCTTTTTTTGATCTCAGAAGTGGCGTAATAGGTAGGTTTTTGTCCCGGCCCGTTTGCAATCGTTTTGTATACCGGGGTAGAGAAGGGCCTGTAGTGCGTTACACCTGTAAAGCCATTGGTATTGTTTTTATAATACAGGAACAGCGCTGAACTAATACTCTTGCCATTGAACCTGATTCCCCCTTCCAACTGGCTCGATGCTGCCGGCCTGAGGTGGCTGTTATCGGGGGTATATTTTTCGGTATAGAATAATGCAAGACTTGTTCTTGTGTCGCCGGTATATTCATTTAGCAAGAGGATGTCATAGAAGGTTGGTCCCGGGTAACGGTGTGACATGGCTGGCGCTTTGCGTGAAATGCCATAGGCTATGTTTAGTTCCCAGCGATTGTTGAGTTTGTACCTTGTATTGATACGTGGTTGTATGTTTCCCCAGCCATTCTGAAGGTCGTAACGCAAGCCGGCCGTCGTGTAAAAGATTCTGCCCAGCAACGATAGCTTAAAGTTGTCCTGCAGGTAAAGGCCGTAAACAGGGACTTCCGGTACTGTATTGTATTCGTAGGGCCTATCATTTTTAGAGCTAAGGTTAGGCCAGCGTGGATTATTGGGATCTGCAATGATGCCTTTTCCTTTGTTTGCTGCCAGTGATATATTAGTACCCCAACTAAGTGCATGTAATATTTCTCCCGTATTAAACTTGCTGTTAAAGCTGAGGGTGCCACTTAGGTTTATCGGTTCTCCTTTGATATGTTCTACTGCATAATAACTTCCCGGGATATAGTATCCCTCGTAAATTCCTGTCGTATCCTTGATCGTCATAGGTTTTACAGCGCCATTGAGCCACCATTGACTATAGGTTTCCTGGTAGCCTCTGCTATACGAAAAACTGAGTTGGCCACTGGTTAACCATTTTCTGTTGAACTGCATCGATAAGCGTTCCGATATCCTGAATGTTCTTGATTTGGCGAACATGCTGCGTTCATCGCCTGCATCGGGATCTGCTTTGCCATTGTCCAATCTTGTATTATAGCCTAATGATAAAGTATGTTTAACTCCTTTTGCAAGAAAGTTGGTCCACATAAGTTCCGTACTTACACGGCTATATGATTTCAGATTATCTGAAGGATCGGCATTGCTGTTGAGGTAGTTGAGGCTTACGTTTAAAGCACCTGCTTTTTTGCTCAAAGTATATCCCTTGGATAGAGACATGTTGAATGATTCGGCGTTAACGCGTGTGCTGAACTGGTAGTTGGTTTTGCCGGCCTGACGGTTAATGATAATAGCGCCATCGGTTAATTCTCCATATTGCGCGGATGCTACACCCTGGACTACTTCTATGCTTTCTATATTATCGGCGGGAATTTCCCGGAGATCTATACCACCAAAAGTAACATCGGACATGCCGTATTTTCCTGAGATGCGGGAATTAGCCATTCCATTTTTGCCAACATTCGTGTTTTGCATATTGGCGTCATTGGAAATGCGGGTGCCATCCATTACAATTGCGATACCCATGGCATTATTCAGGGCATGGGCGTCGCTTGCTTCGCTACGCAGTGTGATATTTTGAGGGCTTTGCAGGTTAGGAGCTACCGTTGTTTTGCCGGGTAAGTTATTCAAGATGTCTGCCAGGCTGAATGCCTGGGCTTGTTCAATTGCTTCCCGGTTAAACAAAACGGATGAGTTGGAGGCTTCACCTCTTCTTAAGCCAGTAACCTGTACCTCGTCGAGCGTTAAGCTAAGGTCTTTCATCTGTAACGTTAGTGGACGTGTAAGTTGATTGGCGCTAAATGATTGAATGATTGTCTTTTTTCCAACAAAAGAAACCTGGATGGTAAGCGCCGTAGGGTTTTCGTAAAACGAAAAACTAAATTTACCTGAGGTGTCGGTAGAGGTGCTGTATTCTGTTTCTTCTACTCTAACTGTGGCAAACTCAATTGGCTTTTGGTTCTTGTCTACCACCTGTCCTGTGATCACAAGCGGCCTTTTGCCGGTTTGGGCAAAGGCATTCCGGGCATTGGAAAATGCAAACAGTGCCAGGAGTAAGAGATATGCAACAGGTTGAGACATTAGGATATGCGAGTAGTTAAGGCGCAAAATTGCCTTTATCTGATCCTGAGTGTTTTTAAAATCAGGAATTAGGTTTACGTAAAAGGGAAAAACCGCAGAAAACCTGCATAAAGTTGAGTTGTGTAGTATAACTACTACATAATAATCATAGTTCTACTACATGAAAAATGGGAAAGAGGCTGCTACCTTTGCTTCCGCTTTTATTACTTGTATTTTCAAACTTGTTTAATATTTGGTTTTTCACGGGTTTTCTTATAACCCAAGGGGAAGGGACCGTCATTCCTGGCGGTTCCGGTTTTATAGTTGCTCTGCGGGGAGCATCAATATAATAGTAGTTCCTTCCCCTTCATCGCTTTTAACGGACAGACTGCCTTGAATAACTCCTACTAATTCTTTTACCATGGCAAGGCCAAGGCCCTGACCACCGCTTTCCGTTATGAAATCACGTATTGTTTGGCGGCTGTTACACCAATCTACCAGGTCCGGTGGCATTCCTGTGCCTGTATCTTTCAAGCAGATCTCCAGTTTTCGTTCTGTTTGTATTGCCGAAAAGGATATTTGTCCGTTCACAGTATATTTTATTGCATTGTCCAGCAGGTTATGTACAATGACCGTCAATAGTTCCTTATTGGTGTACACCTGCATGCGTGGATATATATTATTGTAAACGTGATTGTTTTGTGACAGGGTCATTTCCCTGAAAATTGCAATTTTCTCGTTGACCAGTTCATACAAATTGAAATGGGTCATGACAATGCGGCTGTCTTCGAGGTATAAGCCGGCGTATTGTAACAGGTTGTTGGTAAAGTGGTACATCTGAAAAGAGGAGGCATAAATAGCGCGGATGCTTTCCTGCAGGTTTTCGGGGCGTAGTTTGCGGTTGCGGTACAGGCTTCTCCCGGTTAACATCAGGTATTTAAGCGGGCTTTTTATGTCGTGAGTGATTGCTGCGATCAGTTTTTTCTGCAGTCTGGTTTGTTGTCGTAGTCCATCGCGGGAGCTTTCCAGCGCTTTAATAGTATCATTCAGTTGTTTTGTTCTTTGATTCAGCGTGTGTATTGTATCGGTGAATGCGTTGAAGAAATGGTAATGTGCAAAAATTATGAAGGCGAAGTTTACCAGTAATATTATTGCTATGAGCCCGCTTTTTACAGGTGGACCGGGGAAAGCAGGTGTTGTATACAAGCTGATATGCCATACAGCGGGGGAGAGGTTGATGAGTGAATAAACCAGTCCCCATTTTTTCCCGAGTAAAAAAAAGCTGCATAATATTACCAGCAGCGTGAATTGGAGTGCTATAAGATGTAGATCCTGCTTAAACAGGAGTGCATTGCCCCAGATGATGAGCGTTTGGAATAGCAGTGACAAGTGTGCACAGCGGCGCCAATGAATACCGCTGACCAGCAAAATGAGCAGACCTGCGAACAGGAAGCTATCGAAACAGGTTCTCAAAGCAGCGCCCGGCTGCTGATGTTGCAGGAAGAATGAAGTAACGGCGGCAGGGGTGAAGCTGCTCAGCAGTAGTGCGCACAAGAGTATTTTAATGCGTACCTGTTCTACTGCATCGTTCCCGGCGCCAATAAGGCGGCGTATAGGTTTACAAAAAGATAACATGGGTGATTATAAGCTGGATCCCAATGTGAGGCACCGTAAGATTTTTTTCAGCGCAAAGTACGTAAACTACGCGCAGGGAAAGACCTTTTAAAGAGGGGGTAGTTGAATTGTATTTTTACGGCTGTGGTAGTAAATGTTTTTAGGATGTAGCATTATTACTACGGTGTTCCCCTTAAAGTAGTAATACTACTACACGAAGCATAAAGGTTTTTGATGACCTTTGCGCACATTTTTATTAAAACAATTGATAATACCTTAATCTTTTAAAATGCATATTCCTACGGCTTTAGTTCGTGCCAATAACAGCGTAGGGGGAAGCAGTATCTGGATTGCGGTGTTCATTTCTCTTGTTTTAATGGTGTGTCCGCTTGCCTATATCTATTACAGGCGGCAATGGAACCGGCGGGAAATGCAGATGGATGATCATACCGCAGCGTTGTTGAAAAGGATCAGTGAGTTCGAAAACTCGCAAAAAGTGATGCAGCAACAGGCCGAATTTCAGCAAAAGATCATAGCAGCTATTGTTCATGGCATCAAGAGCCCTTTAAAATACCTTACGCTTACAGGGAAACAGCTGTATAATATGAGCGAGGGGGAGAATACGTTACGTGACGTGTTACGCAGTATGTATACTTCTTCGCATCACATGTACACTTTTACGGATAATCTGCTGCAGTATGTAAAACTATATCTTCAGGACCATAAACCTGTTTTAAACAGCTTTAACCTGTATGAGCTGGTACAGGAAAAAGTACTGATGTTTACCGATATAGCTATTTCGAAAGGTGATGTTATCCATAATAAGGTACCTGCTACGTTAATGATCTATACCGACAGGCAATTATTATCGATAGTAGTGCATAATTTACTGGATAATGCGGTGAAATACACATCGCATGGTACCATTATCCTATCTGCTTTTGCCGTGGAAAAGCGGATCCATGTTGCAGTTCAGGACACTGGCATTGGCATGGATGAGGCCATTTTTTCGCGTCCTGCCGGCTTTAATTCCATGGAGCCGGGTTTAGGCCTGGTCATTACCCGGCAACTGCTTTCTATGATCAATGGCAGGATAGAAATAAAAAGCAGCCCCGAAGTTGGTACTACAGTTATCCTGATTTTTGAGGAATAGAATAGGGGCAGAGCCGTGTCATATTATATGATAGAATTGTCGTAAAGCCGTACTTTTTCCACCAGTTCTATGAGGTTGCCGATTTCCAGTTTTTCAAAGATTCTGTTCTTATAGGTGCTTACCGTGGAAATCTGCAGGTGTAAGGCGCGGGATATTTCTATCAGGCTCATACCTTGTACGAGGAAACGTGCTACTTCTATTTCCCGGTTCGATAAGGTATGCAGTGGATTTTCGGGCGGAGGGCGTTTGCCGCTGGCCATTACCATTTTTAAAAGCAGGTCCTTTACTTCCCGGCTCATATATTGCTCGTCGTGTAATACTGTTTCTATGGCTTTCCTGATCTGTTCTTCTGACGCCAGTTTGTGTAAATAACCATTGGCGCCGGCCTGTAAATACCGGATAGCGTAAAGTTGTTCGTCGTAAGCGGTAAAGATAAGAATGCGGATGCCGGGCTGTTTTAGTCTGGCTACATCCACCATCTGGATATTATTACCTCCGGGAATATTAATGTCAAGGATCAGTAGGTCAAAAACCTGCTCTCCCAGCATTTTGGCCACTTTATTGAAATTGTCAGCTTCTGAAATCTTTGCGCCTGGCAGCCATTCATTAATAAAAAGCATTGTGCCATGTCTAACAATCGCGTGGTCATCTGCTATCAGGATGTGCATGATGAAATTATTGCTGAGGGGTAAACATACAAATAATTTATATGCAACAAGGTAAGCTTACCCTGCTGTTGCCCTAAAAAAAGGGGTGTAATGCAAAATATTTGTTATTATAATTACAGTTAAAACATTGTCATTCCGAATTATGTCCCTATATTTATTCCAGCAAGTATAAAAGTACCCCCTTTAACAGGGGATGCTATCCCGGAAACCCCAATAATATTATCAAACCAAACCGTTAAACGATGTCGACTGTACGCCCCCGCACTGTATGTCCTGATGTCAGCAGGAAGGTGCCCGAATGTTTAAACCTTTTAAAACACTTCTCCCCAGAAAATCTTCTTCCGCCTCGTTGGCTCATTCCGATTTCTCTTTATTGAAGTTGTTTTTTATGAATTGTCAGCCTTAAGGCTTTACTTATCTGTGACCTTATGCAAACGGTTTTGCTGTTTAATTCGTGTTTAAACAACAAGACTGCCCCAGAATTTTGTGAAACAACCAATCAATGATCTTATGGTAACCATTGGAGTGATCGAAGATGACCCTAAAATAAGGGGGAATTTTCAGGACTACTTTAAATATGACAGCCAATACAAACTAAGCTTTTCCTACCACAGCCTGGAACACTTCCTTTCCGAAGGCCAGATGCACGTTGAAGAACCATATATTACTTTTCTTGACATTAGCTTGCCGGGTATTTCCGGTCTTGAAGCTATCCCCATTCTAAAAAAGTCAATGCCTAATACACAACTGGTGGTATTGAGTGGTAACAGCGATCCCGATGTAGTCTGGAATGCAATTACCAGGGGAGCAAAAGGATATTTACTGAAACCTTTTTCTTTAAGTAATATCAAAGCGAATATCCAGGTTGTAAAAAATGGTGGCGCTTTGCTTTCTCCCGAAATAGCACACATACTTATTGATCGTTTGGGTGACGAAAAACCTCAGAAAACCTACAGGCTCAAGTTTCTCACTAAAAGAGAGCAGGATGTGCTTGAACAGTTGCTGAAAGGCTTTACCTACAAAGAAATTGCCAATGTGCTGTCTTTATCGGTAACTACCATCAATGATCATATCAAGAACATTTACAAAAAGATGAACGTTAATTCCAAAGCGGAATTACTGACTGTTTTTCTCAGGTAAATGCAAGTTATAAACAGCTCTAAAAAGGAGTGGCGGCAGCCTGTTTTAGCTGCTGCTGCTCTGGAATTTTTGAAGTCAGATCAACCCAACGGTTAAGTATGAATGTGAAATTTCTCAACATACTTTCTCATGAGTTGCGCTCGCCCCTGACAACTATTCAAACAAGCTCTGAAATATTGGAGCAGCTGGCTAATGCCGATGCAGTAGATACTGATACTATGAAAAGGCATACCCAGCGTATTATGGATGAAGTTGCCGATATGGCGTTACTCCTGGAGAAAGTACTGCTGATGAGCAGGGCGCATAGCACCCGCTCAGGATTTAATCCTGTTATCTCGGACCCGGCATCATTAATAAAGGAACTGGCCGGCAGACCTTTCGTCAGAGGCAAACAATTTGAAAAAACAGCGTTTGAAATAAAAGGAACTCCGCGGCAGGCGCTGATCGATCCTTTTATGTTCTCTCATATTGTAAACGGCCTTGTTGACAATGCTTTCAAATACTCTGCGAGGGCCGAAAGTTTGGTGCCACGTGTCAGAGTGAGTTTTACCGACGCCTATTGGCGTGTAATGGTAATAGATAATGGCATAGGTATTAAGAAAGCCGATAAAAAGAATTTATTCCGTTCGTTTTCCAGAGGTTCAAATGTGGCAGACATACAGGGAACCGGATTAGGTCTTGAGATCATCCGGTATTTTGTACGTTGTCATAAAGGTGAGATAAGTCTTAGAAGTCTGGAAGGCAAAGGAACTGTTGTGATAGTAGATCTCCCTTATTAAAGGGTACCCTTAATTAAGGGAGATTGCGCCTGCAATAAAACTTCTTTTTTTGCAGGAATCACCACCAACCCGCTTAACCTTATGGTACAATTGACTGTGATAAAACCGAAACCAATAGGACGCTGGTTTATTGATGGGTTGCCTTTTTGTCTGCAATTACAGACGCGCGTTAGATTCGTGTGGCTGTTTTTATTGTTTTTGGCGCCCGTATTGGCCCAGGCCCAGCCTGTTATATCTTCCGTATCGCCCTTAAAGGGGAGCGTTGGAACAACTGTTACTATTACTGGTAATGGCTTTAACGCTGTTGCTGCTAATAATATTGTTTATTTCGGCGCTGTAAAGGCTGTCGTTAAAACAGCCAGTGCCACATCATTAACCGTTACCGTTCCCCAGGGTGCCAGTATGGCGCCTGTTAGTGTTAGTACAAATGGTCTTACCAGTTTAGGAAATCAGTTTTTTTCGCCAACATTTGCAACCTGCGCTTCTGTTACCAGTCCTGGCGAAACAACTGCCAATGATGGAATTTCTCCTTTTCAACAAGTGCCGGCGATTACAAACGTCTCCTCTGCATTGCAGCTCGACAACAAAGACCTAGACGGAGATGGGTTGCCCGATATTATTTCGTTTAACAGATCCGGGGTATCAATATTCCGGAACACCAGTACAGGTACCACACCAACTTTTGCAGCGCGGGAATTATTGGATCTGCCTGCCGGAACTAGCAGCCATAGCCATTATGGCGGTGTCGTTACTGATATTGATGGCGATGGCAAACCTGATATCGCTTTTGTTAACAATACAGCAGGAAGACTCCTTGTTTACAGGAACCAGAGCACTTCAGGTAACATAAGTTTTTCCGCTGCTACTGTGTTTACAGGGTTTAGTTCGCCTGTAGGCATTGCAGCGGGAGATTTTGATAGCGATGGAAAACCAGACCTGGCTGTAATTGGCAACAATACAGTAAAACCACTCCAGAATACGACTGCCGGTGTGGGCAATATCAGTTTTAATGCATCCCTGGCGGCTTTCTCTACCGGTAATGGCCCCTCAAATATTGTAACAGCGGACTTTGATGGTGATGGTAATACTGATATTGCAGTTAGCAACAGTACCAGTAATACCATTTCATTTTTTAGAAACAATACGGTTGGCAGCATCAGCTTTCAAGCCAGCCTGGTAAGTACTGGAAGCGGTCCGCAGGGACTGGCAGCAGGCGATTTGAATGGAGACGGCAAGACTGATCTTCTGGTAGTGAACAGTGTTGGTAATACGCTGTCTGTTTTAACCAACAACAGCAATGCAGGCAGTATAAGCATGTCGTCTGCTTCAATGGCTCCTTTGGGAGGAACGACTGTTGCAGGAATGGTTGCCTTAGGTGATCTTGATGGCGACGGAAAAATTGATGCCCTGGCAGGCTCTGATGGAAGTAATATCAGTGTCTTTAAAAATACAACCACAGGCAGCCTTATTACATTTAATAGTACTGCCGTAAATATTGCCACCGGTGGCTCGAATCAACCGATGGCTGTATGTATAGGTGATTTCAATAAAGACGGTCAGTTGGATCTGGCCGATGCCAATGCTGCAGCTCCCCAGCTTGATGTTTACAGAAATGCATTGGGGCAGGTTAGAATCGACAAGCTTTCCAGAACTACGGGTATTAAAGGGCAGGAAGTGACCATTACAGGTGCAAATCTGTCTTGTATCACAGGAGTGACAGTAGGAGGTGAGAATACGGTTTACAGAATAGACAACGATGTTAGTGTTGTTTTTACCGCCGGAAATGGTAATACAGGAGAAGTTGTTGTGTTTACAAACGGCGGTTCTTATGTAGGCCCCATTTTTACTTTTGTAACCAAACCGGAGAATCTGGACTATGTTACTGCTGCTGATACCACTATTAAATATGGAACAACTGGCTGGACCAGGAGTCCCAATCTCAACGACGGTGGTGGTGGAATTTCCTATTCAATTACCGGTGGCGCAACTACTGGTATATCTATTCTTACTACTACAGGTCAAATCAGCTGGAGTGATATTTTGCCCGTTGGAAATTATGTCATTGAAGTTACTGCAACAAACAGCGCGGGCAGTACAAAAGCAAATCTGACTTTGCATATTGTACCCGATAAGCCTAAAGATTTCTCTTATCTTAATGCTCCTTATTCATCCTATTTCGGCGAGGCTAAATCCAGTGATAAACCAGATATTAACTGGATGGGGCAGCAATGGACAAGTCCTAAGAAGCCATTCCGTATTACATCTCCCAATCCTTTACCGCTGGATGTTACTATTGATCCCAATACCGGTATTATCAGTTGGGGGCCTAATACTCCTGTGGATTCCTACGTTTTTACGGTAGTTGCAGAAAACGATGGAGGTTCCGTAACAACCAATGTTGGTGTTGAAGTAAAAGCAGAAGCACCAACTGGCGGAGAATACAATAATACACCCAGGATAATTAATTATGGTGAAGCCGGAACAGCTACTATAAGTAAAGTAAACTGGCATGGTGTTACAGGTGACTACGATATTATATCCACCGGTTTACCGCCGGAATTGGCTATCAATGCAACAACGGGGCTTATTACCTGGACCAGCACTAACCCGGTGCCGGTAGGTAACTATACTGTAGAGGTGCGTGCGAAGAATGTAGCCGGCCCCAGTGTTACAACAATCGTTTTCCAATTGACTGTTCTTGCCGGAAAGCCTTCCGATCTTTTATATACACCACAGCCTTTTGAAGCCTACTACGGTACTGAAGACAGCTGCAGTAAACCTACTGTAAACTGGCACGGCGATATCGGTCATTATGAGATGGATCCTGCAATAGCCGGTATTTCTATTACTGAATCAACTGGCCGTATTGTATGGACCGCCACACTTCCTGTAAACACATATACCTTTAATGTAAAGGCAGTAAACAAGGAAGGCGCCAGCGACAAGTTTGTGTTTGTGCTAAAGATTAAGCCCCAGGCTCCTACGGGATTGTCTTATAAAGATACAACCGTGCAGTATGGTCCTTCACATAAAAGGCCTGCTAATGCATTGCCGGACTGGCATGGTGAAGTCAAGACTATTGACTTGTATAGTGTTAGTCCTGCAATAGCCGGAATTACCATTAATTCTGCTACAGGTGAAATACTGGTACCTGCCAATACGCCGGTGGGAGTTTATACTATAACAGTAAAAGCGGGCAATGCGGGAGGTGACAACAATGCAACATTCAGATTAACAATACAGGCTAATGCACCTGTACTTTCTTATGCGTCTCCCTTGACCAAATCATATGGTGTAGCCGACAGTACAGCATTGCCTTCCGTGGATTGGGGTGGAGCTCCTGGCAGCTTTTTGTCGGTAGTGGCGTCGCCGGCTGTTACCGGCCTAAGCTTCAGTAACACGGGCAGTGGCCGCGTATTGTGGAATAATAGTTTGCCCGTTGGCAGCTATACTATTACCGTTACTGCTAAAAACAGCGGTGGTACTGCTACTGCCAGTTTTGTACTTAATATAGTACCCAGAGCACCTACTAATCTTGTGTATGCATCTCCGGTAACAGGTGCCTATGGTGTAGCTGCCGCGTCTGCTCCACCAACAGTAGCATGGAACGGTGGTACCAATAGAAGCTTTGAAGTGGTTGGCAGTTTGCCAACCGGCTTTACGCTGGATCCTGCAACCGGCGTAATATCATGGCCGGCTACACTTGCAATAGGGCCTTATTCTGTGACAGTACGGGCAAGGAATTCTGTGGATGTCAGCAACAACGCCACATTTACTGTAAACATAAAGGCTGGCGCGCCTTCAGGTTTCAAATATGATAATGATGGCGACGCTACTATGTATGGCAATACCGGCGCCAGTACGCCACCGCAGATCAACTGGAATGGTGGTGCAGGTACTTTCGCCTTGTACGATCCTTCCGGTACAATACCTGTAGCGTCAATAAAAGTGAATCCTGCAACCGGCGTCGTCAGCTGGCTTGGTGATCTGCCTGTTAAGCAATATCAATTCTTTGTAAAAGCAACAAGTTCAACAGGAGACGAGCTTACAGCTCCTTTTAAACTTACTGTTACGGCAGGACCTGCATCCGGGTTAAACTATAATCCGGACTATGCGAATGTTGTTTATGGTAATGCAGGCGCTTCGCAAAAGCCGGCGATTACCTGGTATGGCGAGAACGGTACCTTCAGCATTACTGAACCCAGCCCTAAACCAGACGGTATTACGGTTGATAATACAGAAAACAATGAAGGCATTATTCGTTGGAGTGATGATGTGCCCGTAGGTTCTTATATTATAAAGGTTTGGGCCAGCAACAGTAAGGGTGGAACCACAGCCTTGTTCACTCTTAATGTGGCAGCAGGCGCTCCTACCGATCTGGTATATAGCAAGGTGCTGGAAACAGAAGATGCAGGAACTGCCGGAACTTCGGTGAAACCCACTGTTAGATGGCATGGCGAAACCGGCAGTTTTGAAATAGTGAACAGGGCATCGGTTCCTACAGGTATTACTATTGACAATGACGGATACATCTTATGGGATGCTTCTGTACTTGCCGGAACCTATCCTGTTCAGGTAAGGGCTACTAATACCAAAGGCAGCAGTAATATAGTAACGGTTACTATTAAACTAACGATAGCCAAACCTACTATAAGCTATACGCCTAATTTCAAAGACATTAAATTCGGCGAAGCTGCTACTTCTGTAAAACCTTCTATCAACTGGCATGGAGAAGTAGGTGATATAGGTATCGCAAACAGTGATGATATTCCTGCCGGCATTAGTATTGACACGGATGGTACACTGCATTTTCCTGCTACAATACCTGTTGGAACCGAAGTGTCTATTTATGTAACAGTATCCAACTCGGCAGGACAAAACTCCGCTACTTACAAGATAAAAGTGGGAGTTCCTCCATCTAATCTGGTTTACTCAACAATACGTTATAGTGTCATTCGTGGTACGGCTGGTAAATCGGTGATACCTACAGTTAACTGGAATGGTCTGAAAGGCAGCTTTAAAATAAGTGGTGAGCCAGCAGGTGTTACTGTTGATCCTCTCCCTGATGGCGCCCCTGCAGGGCATGGCGGACAGCTTACCTGGTCTTCGGCGGTAGCTCCCGGTAAATACGTGATCATTGCGTATGCTGAAAATACATTAGGTAAGAGTAATGAAGTGACTATCGACCTGGAGGTGCTTGAATTGCCTACCGCCAAAATATCAGGCGGCAGTACTATCTGCGCGGGCATAAGTCAAACGCTTAAGGTAGAACTTACGGGTATAGCGCCCTGGTCTATCACTTATACTGATGGAACTACGCCGGTTACCATAAACGGTATTACTGCTTCACCATACGACTTAACTGTGAGCCCGACTGTCACTACAACTTACGAGTTGACAGAAGTAAGTGATGCTGCTACTGAAAATACAGCATTGAATGAAACCGATAAGAAAACGACAGTTACGGTTAATTCGGCGGTAACTGCCCTTATTAACAATGGTGATCCTATCAGCACCTGTAACGGAGCAAGCCTGGTGTTACAGGCCAGCGGTGCGGGAACCGGCGGATCTTATCTATGGTCTAACGGGCAAACAACCCAGTCGATTACCGTAACGGCCGATGGTGATTATACAGTTACGGCTACCGATAGCAAAGGATGTTTTGGTAACTCGGCGGTAGCTAAGGTGGCGTTGAATACTATTCCGGCACCTGTTCTAACAAAACCTTCCACAACACTTATCTGTGAAGGCAGCACGCTTTCGTTAACAGCTTCGGGAGCGAGTACTTACCAATGGTATCGTAACGATGTGGCTATTAATGACGCTACCGCAGCAGTTTATAAAGCAGCTCAGGAAGGTACTTATTCAGTAAAAGGGCTTAGTGCAGCTGGTTGTTTGGGTACTGCGGCCGATAAGGCAACGCTTACGTTCGCTAAAACGCCGGTGGCCGCCTTCTCTTTTGATACTTATTGTAAAGATCTTCCGGTAAACTTCAATAACACTTCTACTGATGTTGCCGGTGATGCTGAATATACCTGGCATTTTGGCGATGGCGCTCAAAGTGCACAAAAGAATCCGGTTCATACATACACTACAGCGGGTACGGTAATGATCATCCTGGAGGCTAAATCCAAATCCTGTCCGGAACTGAAAACTACAGCTCCGAAAACAGTGACGATAGAAACTCCGGAAGAAGCAGTGAAGTATGAACCCATGAATGCATTGAAGAACCGTGCCTCTGTACTTAATGGCCGCTCCTTTGGTGAAAAATATGCGTGGACGCCTGCTACTGCATTAAGCAACAGTACTGTCAGCAATCCATCTGTAACGCCACAGGAAGAGCAGCTGTATAAACTCAGCATAACCACCAAAGCGGGTTGTGTAACGGTGGATACGCAACTGGTACGCATATTCAGCAAGGCTGAGATCTTTGTTCCTAAAGGCTTTACACCCAATGGCGATGGAATCAATGATCGTCTCTATCCCATAGCAGTAGGCATCAACCAGTTGCATTACTTCAAGGTGTTCAACCGCTGGGGTATTCTTATGTATGAAACACAGCAGGCCGGATCGGCCAGCTCTGGTGGAGGATGGGATGGCACTTTGAAAGGTAAAAAGCAGCCTATGGATGCTTATACCTGGATTGCAGAAGGACTTGATATAGATGGACAATTGGTTAAAATAAGCGGCAGTACCGTGTTAATGCGTTAATAAATGATTATTAATCTAGTGCAATGAGAAACTACCTGAACAGAATACTATTGGTATTAGGGATGGCTATGGGTATGGGAGCGGTAAAGGCACAGGATCCTAACTTTTCTCAATACTTTAGCTCACCGCTAACCATCAATCCGGCTAATACCGGTTTCTTTTACGGCAACCAACGGATCGTTGCCAACTACCGCCGGCAGTGGTGGGGGGCAGGTGATCCCTTTACTACTGCAACCGTATCTTTTGATATGAAAGGCGACGGTTTTACCGGTAATGAATTTGATACCTGGGGTCTTGGTGTTTCTGCTTTAACCGATAAATCGGCTGCTGGCATGCTGGTAAGCAACTATGCAGGTTTGTCGTTTGCCTATCATAAAGCATTGGATGAAAATGGCTACTCTTCATTAGGACTTGGTTTTCAGGCTTCTTATGTGACCCGTAAGGTTGACCTTACACATATTAGCTTTAACAGCCAGTTTACCAGCGGTGGCTTCGACCTAAACCTACCAACTGGCGAAAGCTATCTTGCCGGAACTGCCAACCATATGGATGTTAGTACAGGCCTCTTATATAAATATGACGATGAAACCACAGCTTATTATTTAGGTGCAGGATACATGCACGTCACACAACCGAAAGAATCCATTCTTAATTCGCCCGATACAAAAGTTCCTGCCAGGCTAACATTGGCAGGAGGTGTTTCTTTATCTGTTGGATATGATAGTAAGTTGTTTCTGAGCGGCTTATACCAAAACCAGGCTAATGCCAGTACTTATGCGGCTGGTGGCGCCTTCCAGTTTGGTCTTCCAGTGCAAACTGCTGATGTTTGTTTATACTTGGGAGGCTGGTATAGTAATGCCAGTATTTCTCCTTATCTTGGAATGCAATACAATACGTTCCAGTTAGGAGTTACTTACGATGTGGTTACTTCAGCTATCAAAACTGCCAATCCCAAAAACGGCAGCTTTGAATTATCGCTCGTCTACACCTTTTTCCAAAAGGATGCTAATGAGGGTAAGAAAATAGTGCCACAGTTCTAAGCAGCTGGTTCGTATTCAAAATTCAATTATTCTAAAACAAAAAACGGGTATGGTCAATCTGGACTTTAACGAAAATGAAGAACTGAATTTACAGGACGAAGAGAACCCTGTAAAGGACGAAAAAGAGAAAAACCGGGTAGCAGTGTTTATGATTGTATGCGTAGCATTGCTGCTGTTATTGCTTTCTGTAGGCGGTTGGATTGTTTACGATAAAATCCAAACAAAAAGCGAGTGGGCTTCCCTGCAGGTTCAGTTCGATTCTTCCCGTAATATATTGAAAGAAGAGTATAACAGGGTGCTGCAAAAGATGGACTCCCTTAATAGTTCCAATGTAGACCTTCAGCATGAATTGAACAGCAAAAAACAACAGATCGACAAATTAAACGCCGATCTTGAAAAAATAGTGAGTGAAAAGAATTCAGATCTTAACGAAGCCCGCGCTAAAATCCAGGAATTGAATGCCCGGATCAAAGAACTGCTGAGCGAAATCGAAAACCTGAAAGCACAGAACAGGGAGTTGATGGCTGGCGCCGGTGGTGAAGGTGGTGGTACAGGCTACAAAATAGTAAGTGGCGACTCTATCCTCGTTAATACACGGCCCATGAAACTGTCAGGAGGTGATGCGTCTCCTATTCCTCATGGTCATTCTGCTTCAGGTCGCCTGCAGGTGGGTGGCATCAATATTTACCCGGTGCAGGGTAATGGCGAAGAGAAATCTGCTGCACTCTCAAAATTTACTTCATCCCTGAAAGTGGTTTTTGAATTAACGAAAGATTCTTCCCTTATTTCTGGCAACAAAGAGCTCTTCCTGGTGCTGTCTGCTCCCAACGGCAATACTATTTCAGGCGCAGCTGATGGTAAAGCCGATGGTAAAGCGCAGCCCGCCAGCGGATCATTTCAAACCAATGATGGCGTTCAAAAGGTATATACTGTTAAACTTACTCCCTATTACGATAAAGCTAATGGCAGTAAAGTAGAATATACCTGGAAACAAAATACAAGATTCAACCCCGGAGAATACAAAGCTGAAGTATTCTTTAATGGTAATAAGATTGGAGAAGGCAAACAAAATCTCAAGAGAGGCACAAAGCCTTTCCCGTTCTAAGTTGAGATTTCTTCCCTTCGTTGTTTTATAGGCCTGGCAGGATTCAGCAACTGCCAGGTATTTTTCCCGGCAGGCAATATTAGTTCCGATTGTATGGCTACACTTAAAGATCAGGTACAGGCATTGAATTTTTTGATCCTTAACGGAGAAGCGATCCGGGCCATGGAACTTTATTATGCCGATGACGTTGAAAAAAAAGAAAACGAAGAGCTGCCAATGAGAGGTAAGCAGAACTGTATCGACATAGAGATCAGCAACCAGCAGAAGCTGAAAGAGGTACATGCAAAACTGCTTAACCAGGCGCTCGATCCGGAAAAAAATGTTGTATTCAGCGAATGGGAATATATCTATACTTATAAAGACAACCGCAAATTCCTGCTTCGCACTGTGTCCGTCCAGCAGTGGCAAAACGGGTTAGTGGTAAGAGAAAAATATTACTACAAGAACTTTTCCCAGGTCTGATGGTATTGCTCAGGTCCCGGGGGAGGTTCTTGTAATTTAAATTAGACTTAACGCTTCGACGTAGTTTTTCTGGCTGTTTTCTTCGCTACCTTCTTCCTGGCTGTCTTCTTTGCTGCTTTCTTAGGCGCACTTTTTCTGGATACCTTTTTAACCGTTTTCTTTGCCGCTTTTTTAACGCCGGTTCTTGTAGTACTTGTTTTACGCGCAACTTTTTTAGCTGTCTTTTTCCTTGCAACTTTCTTGGCTGCCTTCTTGGGTGGTGCCGGTGTTTTGGCCCCTTCTTTACGCGCTTCAGACAAGCCTATCGCAATTGCCTGTTTAGGATTGGTGACTTTTTTGTTGCTGTTGCCGCTTTTTAATTTGCCTTGTTTCATTTCTTTCATGGCTCTCGCCACTTTCTTCTGGCTTTTTTCAGAATACTTTGCCATAAAATGATATTTTACAATGAGTTAATAAGAGGAATATCTTCCTGCTTAATCCGATGCAAATTTGCTGCCACCACTTATGGGGAAAACATACCGCTTCTTTTCATGTACACATAACTTTCGCTTAATGTCTATTTAACACAATGCTGCTAAGTTGTCGTCCAAAAACTGTAGAACAATTATGTTACAATGGTGGGAATCCCTGGATAAGGCCGCATTTACTGCTGTCAACGGAACCTGGAGTGTCAGTTGGTTAGATGGGCTGATGTTATTAATGAGAAATCCGCTTACATGGATTCCTTTGTATGCTTTCATGTTGATCTGGTCCTTTGTTAAGATCAAGCCATTGTTCTGGTGGTTTCTTGTACTTACCATATTAACCTTTTCCATCACGGATTTTGGAAGCAGCAGCTTATTAAAACCTTTCTTTGGCCGGCTACGGCCTTGTTACGATCCGGATCTTCAGGATACCATCCGCAGCCTGGTTAGTTGCGGTGGTCGCTATTCGCTTCCTTCTTCGCATGCGGCCAATCATTTCGGACTGGCTATGTTCTGGTTTCGCGCAGTGCTTTTAGTCACCGGTAAAAAATGGAACTGGGTATGGATCTGGGCATTCATCATAGGATATGCGCAGGTGTATGTAGGGAAACATTTTCCTTTCGATATCCTCGCAGGTGCCACGTTGGGTATGTTGGCCGGATGGGGCGTTTCGGCATTGTTTGGCTATTTTAGCGCCCGTAATTCTCCCGTTCTATCATGAAGATAACTGCGCAACGCTTCTGGCAATTACTCGTTTTAGTGGCTGTATTATTGAATGCCACAGGTCTGCTGAGCGAAATCCTGGAACCAGATGGTGCCCTCTACGCCACCATCTCCAAAAGAATGGTACTTACAGGCGACTGGGTAAACCTTTATGGCAATGGTTCCGACTGGCTCGACAAACCACACATGCCCTTTTGGTTAGCGGCAATAGGTATGAAATGTTTTGGTATAACAGCCTTTGGCTATAAACTGCCTGCATTCTTATGCTTCCTGGCGGGATTATGGTATACCTGGAAACTGGCAGCCTTATTATACGATGAGCAAACGGCATGGTTAACAGCTGTTATTTACAGTACCGCACTGCATACTTTGCTTGCTAACTTCGACGTAAGGGCAGAACCCTATCTTACTGCATTTATTATTGCGGCTACCTATTATCTATATCGCCATGTTAGGGAACAGCGAGGCCTGCACCTGCTTTTGGCTGCATTCTTCTCTGCACTGGCGATCATGACAAAAGGTATTTTTGTATTACTGTCAATAGGAGGAGGCTTTGTTATATGGTGGATGCTTTCTGCACAATGGAAGGAATTTATCCGCCTGCGCTGGTGGATCTTTTTACTGCTTACTTTATTGCTCATAACACCCGAACTCTATTGTTTATATGTTCAGTTCGACATGCACCCCGAAAAACTGGTGTTCGAAAGAACAGGGGTTTCCGGTATCCACTTTTTCTTCTGGGATAGCCAGTTCGGCCGTTTTTTCAATAGCGGCCCTATTAAAGGACAAGGCGATCCGTCTTTCTTCTTGCATACAACCCTCTGGGCCTTTTTACCGTGGTCGGTATTTTTATATCTAGCAGTTGTGAAACTATGCCGTACAAAAGAACCTGCTAATCGTCATCGGTGGATCATATGGGGCGCTGCGGCCTTAAGCTTTTTATTATTCTCTCTATCCAGCTTCCAGTTGCCGCACTATATCGTGATCCTGTTCCCGCATTTTGCCATGATCACGGCAGCTTACCTGCTGCAGGTAAAAAAACAATCTACTATCAAAGCATTAGGTATTATACAATACATTCTGATGGGCATCCTCGTGGTATTGTTTACAGTACTGGTCTTATATCCCTCTTTGGTGCACCGGCCGGTATTATTGCTGTTGCCCGTTGCAGCCGTAGCATGCCTTTTCTTCAGGAAAAGAGGTGTAATGAACCTCGCAGGCAGGGGATTGGTATTTGCTGCTTTATTATTTGTTTTCATGAACCTGTTTTTTTACCCCGCACTTTTGCATTATCAGGCCGGAATGGAGGCGGGAAAATGGATGAAAGAAAAACAACCCGGAGCCAGGCCGGTTATGTTGCAGTCGGTACTCTATAGTTTTGAATTTTATGCTCCTGGCCTGGTAGAATATGCGCGGTCTGAAGATGACCTGGAACGGCTTGCCGGTAAATATCATACGCTGGTGGTTTTGGTTTCGGCAAAATTATGGCCTCAATTAAGGGATAGTATGCCGGAGGTACGTCCTTTGCAACAGCTTAATCAGTTTCATATCAGCCAATTAACCGGAGCGTTTTTAAACCCCGAAAAAAGGCCGGATGTCCTCGAAAAATTCATTTTAGTGCGAATTCAGAAGAATTAAACCTGATCTTTTGGTTTTTTCTATAGCCTTTCCGGTCATTATTTCCGGATGTTATATTTATAACGTCCTTTAAATCAATGATATCTTATTAAGATATTTTCAAATTGCCTTACTTAAGGTAATATAAAGATGAAATAACGTTTTAAGTTTGGCCGGTGAAACTTAGTACGCTCATCGCCCCTGGAGCAAACAAGAAAATACCAGCTTCCAGGCTTTGGTAATCCTGCGCCACTCATTCACTACTCTTTTTCGTCCCCTTTTTAAACTGCTATTGTTCTATAACTAATATTTCCGGGTTTCTTATGACCTATATAGGTATTATTGAAAAAGAAGAAGGTGCACTTTGTCATATTAAAACCAGCGCGCTGAATACGGAGGGGGTTAGCATGGCATTCACATGTTCTTCGTTCCGGGGGTATCATGCGCTGCCTGAAATAAGCCGAAAGGCCGATATCATTATTGTTGGGCCAACCACAGATCTCGAGGGCTTAAATACGCTGGTCAGAATAAATAAAGAACAACCAAAGGCTGAGTTGATACTGGTTTTAACCGGCTCAAATGAGCAACTCGTGCTTAAGGCCATAAAAGCAGGCGTAGTAGGGTTTCTTAATGATGGATTCACTCAGCCTTTGTTTCATGCTTGTATAACTCATGTTAAGGCAGGTCAGAGCTTTCTTACTGCCGATCTGCAACGAAGGTTATTTAACCTGCTTCACATTGAACACATGCATTGTGAAGACAGGGCAAAACCAAATCTGCTTACCGAAAGAGAAGCCGATATTGTAAGGCTTATCCTGAAAGGATATACCAATAAAGAAATAGGAGAGTGCCTGTTTATTTCACATCACACCGTTAATGAGCATCTGAAACGCGTATTCCGTAAACTGAATGTAAACTCCAGGGTAAAACTAATTAATAAGGTAGTAGCTGACTTTAATTTGAAAGAATAAATGGAAAACGACACTGTACAAAAGGAATATTTACTGAAAGGAGAGAATAAAAAGGAACTGCTGGACGTGGAACCTGAAAAGGTTATTTGCCTTCATGCCGCTGATAACTATGCCCGCATTTTTTATATCGATGAAGAAGATCGTATCTGCTCGGTTTTATTCAGAAGCTCATTGAAAAAGCAGGAAGAACTGCTTTCCCGGTATCCCTTCTTTTTCCGTTGTCATAAACGATACCTGGTGAATGTAATTCACGTACACGAAGTTGCAGGTAACGGAGTAAACCTGAAATTAAGACTGCAATGCATGAAAGGACTGATTCCGGTAAGCAGAACACTGCACCAGCAAACGCTGGCATTGCTGGAACAGTATACCGATTGCCTTGGATTCGCTGAAGGATAAGGGATACTACTTATCCCTTTTTTCTTTTTCTTCCAGTTTCTTGTTGAATCGTACAACCTGCCAGTACTCTTTTCCATAGCTAACGAAGATCTCGCTGCCGGCAGGAATATCTTTTTTAGCTTCCAGGAATACGCGAACGCCTTCTTCTACATATTCAGCATTGTTAACTACGCCCTTTATTTTTACCAGTCCGCCTGCATCATTTGCATAACGGGCCAATGATTCGGGGTGACCGCTGGCATCTATTACGTGATTACGCTTCACGTAAAAAATATACCCGTTGGTGCCGTTTTTATGATCAACCTCCTTCCAGGTGGTTATTGTTCCTGTGTATTCAAGTATGCGGGTACCTTTGGTAATAAGCTTTTTGGTAAATAAACCCTTTCCTGCACCAGGAAGGGTAGAACGCTTAACTACAAGCTGCTTTTCTAATAATGACATAAGCGGCAAGTTACGTATTGGCTTTGTAATACTATAACCTCGCAGGCATTTTCCTGAAAATATACTTCCCTGACAATGATAAGAATCATATTGCCGGAGCCCCCGGAATCTTTGAACTTCGCTTTGTTTTAATGGACCTTTGTCATATGAAATCTTCGATGTATTATCTTGCTGCCCTCACTTCTTTTGTTATCTGGGGCTTTTTTAGTCTGGTGCTTAAACCGCTTGCCGCTTACGCTTCACTTGATATCCTTTTCTATCGTGTGTTCCTGTGCGCTGCACTAATGCTTGTTATAAGTTTGTTTTTCCGCCGTAAAGCACTAACTGATGCAAAAGCACAGTTTAGGGATATGTCTGCGGGTAAAAAATGGGAAGTGGCAGGCCTTACGCTCGGTGGTGCACTGTTCCTCTTTGCCAACTGGTTCTTTTTTATCTACGTAATGAACCATATCAGCGTTAACGCTTCCTCTTTTGCTTTTCTCGTTTGTCCCATTATGACAACCGTGCTTGCCTTTTTTCTGCTGCGCGAACGTCTTACCAAATGGCAATGGGTGGCAGTTGTATTCAGCGTATTCAGCTGCGTGATCCTTTCTTTTAACCATGTGAAAGATATGCTCTATGGCCTTGTAGTGGCTTTTACCTATGCGCTTTACCTGGTAAGCCAGCGAAAGAATACCGGCATCGATACTTTCCTGGTACTTACAGTTCAGATAGTATTTTGTGCATTGCTTGCCTTGCCCTTCTATCCGGCTTATCGCGAAGCGGTGCCTGTAGAATGGTCGTTTTATGCGTTTATACTTGTGATTGCAGTAGTATTTACCATTATTCCTTTATTCCTTAATCTTTGGGCGCTTCAGGGAATAACCTCCTCTGCCATTGGTATCCTGCTATATGTGAATCCTCTTGTGAATTTTTTACTCGCGGTAGCCTATTATCACGAAGAAGTAAATGCGCAGCAGCTTTGGGCCTATGCTATCGTATTGTTGTCTGTGATAATCTTTAACGAACAATATCTGTTCCGGAGAAGCCGTAATAAGATCTCTCCTGTTACAGCAGCGGTTCCGCCGGAACAAAAGAACACGACCGTGCCCACCGCCGCTGTCAGGCAACAACGTTCCCGGCCCGCAGAGCCTGTTAGCTGAGTGCTATCGGATGCCAGGGCGACAGCTCATAAGGTGCTTTGTCGTGCTCAAATATCCTTGCACTGCGTGTGCCTTCCAGCGTTATCTCGCTGCCTTTTACCCGTATCCAGCTGCCTTCGCGCAAGCCTACCACAGGTGTTTGCTGCTGGGTATGAAACTCCCTGATCCGGGTTTCCCTGGTTTCTCCCATATGGGGCAAGTCGGGTATAGGATCAAGATAATGCGGGTTCAGATTGAACGGCACAAGCCCCATGGTCTCAAAACTGGGGGGATAAACGATAGGCATATCATTGGTCGTTTGCATATTGCAGCCGCCGATATTACTGCCCGCACTGGTGCCCAGGTAAGGCTTCCCGTTTTCAACTTCATGGCGCAAAACGTCCATCAGTGCCAGCTCGTGTAACTGTTTTACCAGCAGGAAGGTGTTGCCGCCACCGGTAAAAAAAGCTTCCCCGTTTTGCAGCGCCTCAGCAGGTGAAGGAAAACGATGCAACCCCGTCACCTTTATATGCAGCGGCGCAAAAGCAGCCGCAGCTCTTTCTGTATAATCATCATGACTGATCCCTCCGGGGCGTGCATATGGAATAAAGAGCACTTCCCTGACCCCGCCAAACAACTCTTTCATCACCGGCAAAAGATAAGAGAGATATTCTTCCCCATGCAAAGTAGACGTACTTGCCAACACTATATTTTTCATACCTGCAAGGTAAGAATAGATAGCAGATGGTGGACGGGAGTGCCTTTTTTGTGTATGCTAACACCGCTCCAGCCCGCAATGTTCATCACTTGTCTCCACCTGTAGGGTAGCATGCTGAATTCCCTGCGACTGTAACAGCGCAATAGCCTCCCGCCTTACTCTTGCTGCCTCCTGCATACCCGACGTATCCGCTACTACAAGGTGGCCGCTAAAGATAATATAACTGCCGTCCATCGTCCACAAATGCAGATCATGTACAGCTATTACATCCGGTATCTGCAATAATGCTTCTTCAACCTGTCCGGGATGTATATTTTTGGGTGTAGCCTGCATGAATATCCTGAAGCTGCTTCTGAGGTTACGAACAGCATTGTATAGTATGAATACGGCCACGGCTAACGATAATAACGGGTCTATCCAATACCACTGCGTATAATGCATGATAATACTGCCCGCCAGCACAGCAACCCAACCCAATACATCTTCCAGCAGGTGAAGCATCACGGCTTTCTGATTCAGTGAATCACTTCCTTTGGATAATTTCAAAGCAGCTGCTCCATTAAATATAAGTCCTAATATCGCAAGCCACATCATGCCTCCCGTACTTACAGGTTCAGGATGCCAGAAACGGGGAATGGCTTCACTAATGATAAAAACAGAACCGGCAACAAGTATCACCGAGGTGATTGTAGCGGCAAAGGGAGAAAAACGCCGGTTGCCATAAGTGTATGAAGGCGTCCGCCCTTTCAGCGAATGTTTTTCAAGCCACATCGCTACAGCAATGGCAATACTGTCTCCCAGATCATGTACCGCGTCCGATAAAATAGCTACCGAATTAGTGGCTAGCCCCCCTATAAATTCAATAATGGTAAATGATAAGTTTAATAGTAATGCCAGCGTGAGGTTCTTAACCACCGGATGTACATGTGGCCCCTCATGATGATGATCGTGCCCGTGCCCGTTTCCCTCATGTGAATGAGTATGGCTACAGGTTGCTGAATGTGTATGCGGGTGACTATGGTTCATTGCCTGCCGTTATTTATAATTGTACAAAGTTCGGTACGAAAAGCGCTCCATTCTTGTCCGCATAAAAGTAATGGTTGGATAAATCACGGTTTTTCCGCAACGCGAAACAAATTCGTAACCGCTCCAATGCCGCTTTCGACCTGCTTTAAAGCCGTATTAAAGCCGCATTGGAGCTGCCCTGAAGCCGATTTAGCGTGTTCGGTGCGCCGCTCCCTTACCGCTTTTTATCCCTCCTATAGACCGCTCCCGGCGGGCAGCTATTACCTAACTTGGTTATATTTGATCCTTAAACAATTGCCTGGTGTTCAAAAGAAGTTTGCTTGGTGTCGTTCCGGGAATAATGCTATCGCTTATGGGGTATGCCACTCCTGCCGATTCGGTAATGGCGGTCCTGGATAAAACTGTGGCCGAAAAAGCAAAATTCGCAGCCTGGAAAGAACAACAGATTGCCGCTCTCCGCAGTTCGGCCATTCGTTTGACGCCTTATGACTACAACAAAGCTATGTACGATGCCTTCCGCAAATTCAGGCTCGATTCGGCCTTGTTTTATGTACGCACGAACTTCGAAACCGTACAACATTCCGGTAATAAAGAACAACTTCAGGAAGCCGCTCTCCAACTGGCGTCTATCTACTCATTCGTTGGCCGCTATCTCGAAGCAGAAGACCTGCTGAATTCTGTAAACGTCCACCAGCTGCCTGCAGGCCTTGTGCCTGTTTACTACGAAGCACGCCTGCGTTTCTTTGAGCATTATAGTACCAGCAGCAAGGGACACGCAGGTGGATACCGCAGCCGCGCTGCTACCTACCGCGATTCTCTTATTGCAGTCATCGACACTGCATCATCGTCCTGCAAGCTCCTGCTTGCCGAACGCGATATAGAGCTCGGACACCCGCAGATAGCAGAACAAAACCTGCTCCGTTTACTGCCCTTACTCGCCGAAGAGCATAGCGAATACGCCATGGCCGCCTACCTGCTCGCCAAGATCTACGGAAAACAGAAAAACCAGGAGCTCGAAAAACTATACTACGCCCGCTCTGCCATTGCCGATCTGCGCAATGCCGTGAAAGACCAGGCCTCGATCCTCAACCTCGCCCTCATCTGTTATGCCAATGGCGACATCGACAGGGCCTACCTCTATACCCGCTCAGTAATAGAAGATGCCCTATTCAGTAAACTGCAGTTCCGGACCATTCAGCTATCCGAATTCTTTTCCATCATCAATGCCGCCTACCAGGAACGCGAAGCTGCCCGCAAAAGCCAGCTCCAGGTTGCCCTTTGGGCCATTAGCCTGCTGTCCTGCTTCTTAATCCTGGCAGTTGTCTATGTCTATAAACAAATGAAAAAGCTCTCCCGCATGCGCGAAGAGTTGTATGAGGGAAGCCGGAAACTTACAGCACTCAACACGGAAATAGTACATGCTAACGAACAGCTCCGCGAACGCAACGCCCAGCTCTCCGAGGCCAACCACGTAAAAGAAGAATATATCGCTCATTTCTTCGACCTCTGTTCCTCCTACATCAATAAACTCGAAAACTACCGCAAAACACTCCAGCAAAAAGCTACCTCCAGGAAAATGGACGAACTGCTCGACCTCCTTCGCTCCACATCCCTGGTCGATGACGAACTCGACGAACTTTACCGGAATTTCGACTCCATCTTCCTCCATCTTTACCCCGGTTTTGTACAGGATTTTAATCGCCTTCTCCTGCCCGAGGAACAGGTGGTGCTGCGCAGCGGCGAGCTCCTCAACACCGAATTACGCATTTTCGCACTCATCAGGCTGGGCATTTCCGACAGCGTAAAAATTGCCGCTTTCCTCCGCTATTCCCTCAGCACTATTTACAATTACCGCACCCGTACGCGCAATAAAGCCGCTGTCTCCAGGGATGAATTTGAAAGCAGTATCATGAAAATTGGGATGCAATTCACGGCAAATACCTGATTTTCTACTACCGGCACACTACTTTTTTGCTAAATGAAATAATTGTAACTTGTTTGTTTTCAATTCATTAATATTTTAGTGCGCTACTTTTTTTTATATGAACAGTTTACGGGTTCTCCTGTTTTATAGTTTCACCTCCTGCTCCGGATTTCTTTAAACCATTTATAGATCATGATGAAACACGTTACGATTGCCGCCTTCTTGCTTCTTGGCATAACAGGACTAAAAGCACAGCAAAAGCTGCCTGTTTACCTCGACGATAGCAAGCCCATCTCCGAACGCGTTGAAGACGCGCTTTCCAAAATGACCGTAGAAGAAAAAATAGCTATGTGTCACGCCCAATCCAAATTCAGTTCCAAAGGCGTTCCCCGGTTAGGTATCCCCGAAGTCTGGACCACCGACGGCCCCCATGGCATCCGCCCCGAAGTATTATGGGACGAATGGTCACAGGCCGGCTGGACGAACGACTCGTGTACAGCTTTCCCGGCCTTAACTTGCCTGGCAGCAACCTGGAACAGGGATATCTCTCTCCTCTACGGTAATTCAATAGGCGAGGAAGCGCGCTACCGGAATAAAACAGTATTACTTGGCCCCGGCGTTAACATCTACAGGTCGCCATTGAACGGCCGTAATTTCGAATACATGGGTGAAGACCCTTTCCTTTCCGGTCAGATGGTCGTGCCCTACATCAAAGGTGTACAGCAAAATGGTGTGGCCACCTGCGTAAAACACTTCGCCCTCAACAACCAGGAAACCAATCGTATGGACGTGAACGTCGTTGTCGACGACCGCGCGCTTTATGAGATCTATCTCCCTGCCTTCAAAGCCGCCGTACAGGAAGGTGGCACCTGGTCTATAATGGGAGCTTACAACCAGTACAAAGGCCAGCACTGCTGCCACAACCAATACCTGCTGAACGATATCCTCCGCAAAGAATGGGGATTCCAGGGAGTAGTGGTCTCCGACTGGGGTGGGGTTCACGATACAAAGCAGTCTATCTTCAATGGCCTCGATCTCGAATTCGGGACCGGTACCGATGGGCTTGCTAAAGGAAAAAAGAACGCTTACGAATATTATTACCTCGCTTCTCCTTACCTCGATCTCATTAGATCCGGCGAAGTGTCAACAAAAGAACTCGACGAAAAAGTAAGAAGGATCCTGCGTTTATGCTTTCTTACCAGCATGAATAAAAACAGGCCTTTCGGCTCCTTCGCCACAGAAGAACATGCCAAAGCAGCCCGTGACATTGCGGAAGAAGGCATCGTATTGCTGAAAAACGAAAGAAACGTACTGCCTATAAACCTGGCAACAGCTAAAAAGATAGTTATAGTGGGCGAGAACGCCGTGAAAATGATGACGGTGGGCGGTGGTAGCTCCTCGCTGAAAGTAAAAAAAGAGGTCTCTCCCCTCGATGGTTTAAAAAACAGGATCGGCTCACAGGCACAGATCGTATATGCCCGTGGTTATGTGGGTGATGCCTCCGGATCTTATAATGGCGTAGTGTCTGGTCAGAATTTAGCCGATACCCGCTCTCCGGAAGTATTACTGCAGGAAGCCTGCGATGCAGCTAAAGACGCCGATATCGTTATCTTCTTCGGCGGCTTAAACAAAAGTAACCACCAGGACGCCGAAGGCTCCGACCGTAAAGGACTGGAACTGCCTTACAATCAGGATAAGCTGATAAGCGCACTTGCCAAAGTGAATAAGAACCTGGTAGTGGTAAACATCTCCGGTAACGCTGTAGCCATGCCCTGGGTGAAAGAAGTACCCGCTATCATGCAAGGCTGGTTCCTGGGTTCCGAAGCTGGCAATGCCCTCGCCGATGTGCTGGTAGGTGATGCCAATCCCTCAGGTAAACTGCCTTTCACTTTCCCCGTTAAACTCGAAGACAATGGAGCCCATGCCCTCAACGCCTTCCCCGGCGGCAAGGAAGTAACTTATAAAGAAGGCATCTTCGTGGGGTACCGCTGGCACGAAAAAGAAAACAAAGCGCCGCTGTTCAGCTTCGGACATGGACTAAGCTACACCACCTTCACCTATGGAAAGGTTACTGCCGATAGATCGGAAATGAATGCCGGCGATAAAATAACTTTTACCGTATCCGTAAAGAATACCGGCAAACGCGATGGTGCCGAAGTGGTTCAGTTATACATCCGCGATGTAAAATCTTCTGTTCCCCGCCCGGTGAAAGAACTGAAGGGATTCCAGAAGCTACAGCTGAAAGCAGGGGAAGAAAAACAAGCGAGCTTTACCATCGATGCCGCAGCGCTTAGTTTCTTCGACGCCGGTAAACACGAGTGGGTAGCTGAACCAGGAGCTTTTGAAGCCATCATTGGCGCTTCCGCTGCCGATGTAAAAACAAAAGTTCCATTTACCCTGAAATAATCCCTCCCTATTTGTTCAGGGTTTGACTCAAGAAGTCCGGGCCTTGAGCTATAGAAGCCCAACCCGGTAAAGGCGGGGAGGGGTAAGTGCGATGCAAGTGCGATACAAGTGCGATGTAAGTGCGATACAACTGCGGTTATGGTATGCTCATGGTAGTATTGTCGGCTTATCTATTTTCTGCTATTGTATCATGGGGATATACTTAATAAAAAGGAGGCCGTATCATAAGTGCGATACGGCCTCCTTTTATTCGGGTACCTGATGGAGCCGGGTTCGCGTTTAAGCAATTCTCAGCGGCTATTTTTATTTATGACCCACCCCCTTTTTTACCATCTGCCATTTACCTGCCACTCTCATTGGTTTGAAATTTGTTTGGTATGCTATAACTATGAAAACAACGCTTATCCGTACCATCTTATCAGTGCTGCTGCTCACGCTTTGCTATTGTCAAAGCCGGGCACAGATCCCCGTACCCGCCGATACCACTAAAAATGCACCCGCAGCCCGCAGTGAACAAAGGCAGAGACTGCATCCCGATAGTGTAGCACAGCAATACGATGTCGGCAACCTTGCCAGCGCCATCTTCCATCCCGGCAGGAAAAGAGACAGTGTCTCCCGCAAATCTTCCGGTATCATAGTTATTCCCAATGTGGCCGCCAACCCCAGCATCGGCGCGCAGATAGGCATCAAAGCTGTAGCTGGACGGAAACTGGGAAAAGACCCTAATACGCTGTTGTCTGTAGCTGCAACCTCGGCCTCGATAACCACCAAGGGCATCATCTATTTTTATATCAGCCATAACGTCTACACCAACAGTAATAAATGGAATTTCCAGGGAAGCCTGGTTGCTGCCAAAACTGTTACCCCCGACTTTGGTCTGGGCATCGGCAAAGCACCCGCCGGCTCCGAAACCGATCAGATCCTCGCCAACGCCGATAGAAAACCACGCGCTCTGCATGGCCAGTTCTACAACTTCCGCGAAAAAGTGTATAAAGAAGTAAAGAAAAACCTTCTCGTAGGCGCCGGCGTCTCCTTCGATATCCGCCGCAAGCTCGACGAAAGGAACGCAGCGGGCACATTAACCCCCTACAACATTTACAGCGATAAATATGGCTTCGAAAGAGATCATTATATGGCGAATGGCCTTTTATTCAATGTGCAGTACACCACCCGCGATAACCAGAACCGCGCCTATAAAGGAATGTACCTCGATGCAGGTATCCGTATAAACCAGGAATGGATGGGTAGCACACGTAATGCCCTCCAGTTTACCGCTGATCTGAGAAAATACATCAGCCTTTCAGCCTACAATCCTGAACACGTGATTGCCTTATGGAACTGGGGTTCCTATCTTATCAGCGGCAGGGTTCCTTATCTCGAATTACCTGGTACCGCCAAAGATCCCGGCTCTAGAAGCGGCAGGGGATATACCATTGGTTATTTTAAAGGAGAAAACTATAACTATTCCGAGATTGAATACCGCTTCCCCATTCTCCGCAACAAATTCATCAGCGGCGTCACCTTCTTTCATCTGCAAACAGCTGATGATGACGCGGGTGCAAAACTCTTCCAGGTATGGCAGCCGGGGGGTGGGGCAGGGTTAAGGGTACTTTTCAACAAACATACACGTACCAACCTTTGCCTCGATTATGCGTTTGGGAAATACGGTGCGAAGGGCTTTTTCCTGGGTTTGAACGAAGCCTTTTGATTTTGAAAAATTACGGGTAAATTTATAGCACCTATTTAAAACCACGGTACTATGAATTACCTTCAGCTCTATGAAGCCCTTACAGGTCTCTTGCCTAAACGTATCAAAATAACCCTGATCAATTACAACACCGGTCAGGAAATTGGAATATTTAAAATAGACGCCTCAAATCTCCCCGAAGTTTTTGATAAACCATTGGTGATAGATATCGGCAACAAGCGCTGGCGCGTAATGCAGGCAGCGCCTAAAACCGCTGCCGACTACCTCTTCAGTAAAAAACTTATCCTGAAAGTGCAGGACGAATTACTGCCCGCCAATCTCCTGCCTTTCCAGGCTCCAACCACCGCCGCCGATAAGCCAGCTATCCTACCCCGCGAACCTGTTGATGCTGTTGCTAAAATAGCGTTCGATTCTAAATCAGTATTCGCGGGTGCGTCCTATAACGCTGCTATTCCATCAGTTACAGGTGAAATAGCCAAAGGCGGTTCTCAATCGCCGGATCCCTATATCCTGACAATCGAAGAAACCGACTGGCGCCAGGTAGAACTGGCTGCAGAAGACTGCCTCTCCGTAGTGACCATAGATCTTCATTCAGTACAACAATTGCTTTCAGAACAGCCCGATGCGCTTACCGGCTACCGGCAGCAACACACCCGCAGCCGGCAACTCACGCAAACACTTCTGATTCCCTGGAACAGCTTCCTCGACCAGCTCCATAAACCTGTTATCGGTCCATTGTATTTGCGCAGGTCGGGATGGGTGGAAAACGGCTTTACAATTGCTTCGGAACACCATACCTACTACGGGATCTCTACCAATGATCATATCCGGGTCCTGTGCCTGCCTGCAATGCCTGTAATGGACGATGAGCTCATGAACATAATGGAACACTTTAAATTGTTGCTGGTCGACTGGTGCGGCGCCTATTGTTTTGGCGGCATCACAAATCCATTTGAACCACAGAACAATGTGAAATGAACTTTATAGCAAAGCATACCGTTAATAAATACCGGAACTTTGTACTTAAAATAAAATCTGGAAAATGAATATCAGAGCAATAATAACCGGTGCAACAGGTATGGTAGGTGAAGGGGTATTGATGGAATGTTTGCAAAACCCAGATGTGGAATCCGTCCTCATCATCAACCGGAAAGCTTCGGGCTTTTCCCATCCAAAATTGCACGAAATAGTACATCGCGACTTCTTCGACCTGGAACCAATTGCAGCACAGCTCTCCGGTTATAACGCCTGTTATTTCTGCCTCGGAATTTCTTCCTTGGGCATCAGCCAGGAAGAATATAAACGCACCACGTTCGACCTGACAATGAATTTTGCCCGCCTGCTGGCAAAGTATAACCCCGACATGACATTTTGTTATGTATCGGGCGCTGGCACCGATAGCTCTGAAAAAGGACGTATTGCCTGGGCGCGCATAAAAGGTGCTACCGAAAACGCATTGGCAGAACTGTTCCCCGCTGCATATATGTTCCGCCCGGGATTCATGAAACCAACAGAGGGACAAAAAAATATCAAAAGCTTTTTCCGCTGGATCGCCTGGATGTACCCCTTAGGCCGTAAACTCTTTCCCGGCGGCTTCTGTACACTGAAAGAAGTAGGCCTGGCCATGATCAATGTGGTAAATAAAGGCTATCCCCGCCGCATCATAGAAGTAAAAGATATCGTAGCCCTTGCAGAAGGAAAAATCAGGTAACATATTGTATTTTGCCGCTTCATCTTAACAGAGCAACCTGTATTGGGCATGAAGCAATTATTTGAACACCTGCAGTTTTTTTACCAGCTCACAAAAGAAGCGCAACAGGCGCTGGAAGCTTCTTTTGAACATATTGTACTTCCGAAGAACGAATTCCTGGTAACAGAAGGAAAAATATGCAGGCGTATGTACTTCCTGCAGCAGGGATGCCTGCGCGGTTGCTATAATCTCGATGGCAAGGAAATTACACACTGGTTTGGATTCGAAAACGACTTCGTTACCTCTTTCCATAGCTTCATTACACAGGAACCCGCTGTCGAAAACATCCAGCTCATGGAAGGATCGGTTTTATGGGCTATCTCTAAAGAAGCGCTCACGGCGTTGTTCAATAAGCATCACGATATAGAACGGCTCGTTCGCATAGCCTATGAAAAATACTATATCCGCCTCGAAGAACGTTATGTGAACGCCCAGTTTAAAACCGCTACGGAACGTTACGAAAATCTCCTGCTCGAAAGACCGCATATCATAGAACGCGCACCGTTAGGGTATATCGCCTCTTACCTGGGGATCTCTCAGGAAACGCTCAGCCGTATCAGGGCCAGGCTTTAACATTTACCAGCCTAATTTTTGACAATAGTCAAAAATTAGCTTATCACGCCGCAATAGATTTGTTTTCATAAAGATGAATATATGGAAACAAAGATCAGACAACAGCCTTCCGCAGCCTTTATAGCAGCTTCCTGGATCGCCCTGCTCGCCGGCGTAGTGGCTTATAACATCGGCCTTTGGAATGCCGATATGGAACTCAACGAAAAAGGTTACTACTTTACCATATTGCTGTTTGGATTGTTCGCAGCAATCTCTGTACAAAAAGCAGTTCGTGACCAACTGGAAGGTATACCCGTTACTAACCTATACTATGGCCTGGCCTGGTTCTCTACACTGGTGGCTGTTCTGTTGCTTGTAGTGGGGCTATGGAATGCAACGCTTACCAGGAGCGAAAAAGGATTCTATGCCATGTCTTTTACGCTTAGCCTCTTCGCGGCAATCGCTGTTCAAAAGAATACCCGCGATATGAAAAATACCGAAAAGGAAGAACCCCGGAACCCCGCAGACTACAACAACCAGGGAAGGCTTTAAGCCTCCCTGGTGCTAAACAAATGCTAACCCTGCGCAGCCAGGTGATTGATAATACCGATAACATCCTGCTCTCCATAACCGGCATCATGAGCCGACTGGTAAGTGGCAACAAGCACCTCCGATAAAGGATAGTTCGCGCCCGCAGCAGTGGCCAGTAAAACATCTTTCAGCATAAGGTCCAGTGCAAATGCCGGTTTGTAATTGCCTTCCACCAGCAGGGGAGTCTTTACCCGCGTAGCGCCACTGCCACTTGCACTTTCATTAATGATCTCTAAAATATCCTTCCGCTCTATCCCCAGCTTGCCCGAAAACAGAACCGTCTCTGCCAGCCCTTGATATAATATGGAAATAAAGTAGTTCACCGATAGCTTTGCTGCAAGGCCCTTCCCGTTTTCACCAAGATGTTTGATCAGCTTACCCATCTTCTCCAGGTAGGGATACGCCCGCTTAACGGCGTCAGCAGAGCCGCCTGCCATGATCGTTAAACTGCCTTCAGTGGCAGGTTTGGTGCTGCCCGCAACGGGAGCGTCTATCAGCGAAGCGCCTTTAGCCTTTAATGCTTCCGCTATAGATAATGACAACGTTGGAGAAATAGTGCTCATGTCTACAAACAACTTGCCGCCTATCTCTTCTTTTACGATTTCATCATATACCGCCTTCACTGCCGCATCATTGGTCAGCATCGTGAAAACAATTGTACTATCCTGCACCAGCGCGCTTATACTGCTGCAAACAGTTGTTGTGGAAGCAAAACCTTTAGCCCTTTCTGCTGTTCTGTTATAGACCGATAAACTAAATCCAGCCCGCTCCAGGTTCATCGCCATAGGATGGCCCATGCTGCCAAGTCCTATAAATCCAAGCCTTTCTGTGCTCATAATATCGCTGTATTTTTATTGTTGTTTAAAACTCATATAAAGTTAAGCCTGCTTTTTTGTAAGCGTATAAAATTAGCAAATGAGCTGTACAACAAACCGCATTTGAACGTCATGACAAAACAGTTTAACCTTTCTCTATACATCTTTGTTATAGCCAAACAATCATAGTATGACAACTCAGAATAAAGACACACAGGTATTGGTAACAGGAGGTTCAGGTTTCGTCGGCAGCCATTGTATCCTGCAATTGCTGGCGCAGGGCTATCGTGTTAAAACTACCATCCGAAATCTTTCTAAGGCCGGTGCCGTTCGCGATATGCTCCGGGAAGGAGGCGCTACGGCACCCGACGCGCTTGCCTTTGCCGAAGCCGATCTTATGAACGATAAAGGCTGGAACGAGGCGGTGGCTGGATGCGACTATGTACTGCACGTAGCTTCTCCGTTTCCTGCCACCGTCCCGGCAGATGAAGATGAATTGATTATTCCCGCCACACGGGGAACGCTCAGCGTGTTGCGCGCCGCCCGCGATGCAGGTGTAAAAAGGGTTGTGGTGACCTCTTCCTTTGCCGCCGTTGGCTACAGCATCGATGCGGAGGATCATGTGTTTACAGAAGACGACTGGACTAATCCCAATGCAAACATCGCCCCTTATATAAAATCAAAGACCCTGGCAGAACGGGCCGCATGGAATTTTATCCGGCAGGAGGGAGGAAGCACAGCGTTAACAGTCATCAACCCCGTAGGTATCTTTGGGCCTGTACTGGGAAAAGATTACTCTACTTCTATTCAAATGGTTCAGGCGCTCATGAGCGGCAAAATGCCAGGCACCCCAAACCTTTCTTTTGGCGTGGTTGATGTGCGTGATGTCGCAGATCTGCACATCAAAGCAATGCTGCATCCCGATGCTAAAGACCAGCGTTTCCTGGCGGTAGCCGATGGCGGTGAAATGACCTTTCCCGAAATAGGAAGCATCTTGCATGAGTACAGCGCCAGCCTGGCAAAAAAAGTACCCCTGAATGTCTTGCCCAACTGGGTAGTAAAACTGGCATCTCTGTTCAAACCCGAACTGAAACAAATGGTCCCTTTCCTCGGTAAGAAGAAACTGATCTCTAACAACAAAGCAAAAACCTGCTTAGGCTGGCAACCCAGATCTAAAAAAGAAATGATCATTGATACGGCAGAAAGCCTCATTAAATTCAACCTGGTATAACTGAATGATACAGGCTGTAATAGCTTCGCAGCTTCTGTTTCTCCCCTTCAAATTCCGTATCTTGCCGTCATGTTAACACTCGACCAGTTAATAGCATGGGGAGGCCAGTTGCGCTCTTATCCTAAAGGAAAGATCATCTTTTTCGAAGGCGAAGAAGCGCAGTATTTCTATATGGTATCCTCAGGCAAGGTCAAAATGTTTAACAGCAACGACGAAGGAAAAGACTTTATCCAGGGCATCTTTTATGAAGGAGATAGTTTTGGCGAACCTCCTTTGTTTACCGAAGACAAACGTTACCCCGCTTCTGCTATTGCCGATGCCGATGCCGTGATAATACGACTGTCCAGGCAACAGTTCTTCGATAAGCTTCCCCAGCATTACGAAGCCCACCTGCAAATAACACAGGCGCTGGCCAACAGGCTGCGTTTCAAAACAATGGTATCGCACGAAATAGCGATTCATTCACCGGAACATCGCCTCCTTACCATGCTCCGTTACTACAAAAGCACCTATGGCCCCGAATCCGGCCCGTTCGAAATGAATCTCACACGCCAGGAACTCGCCGATCTCACCGGCTTGAGGGTAGAAACGGTGATCCGCGCAGTAAAAGAACTTGAACGCAAAGGGAAACTTAGCATCGAGAACCATAAGATCGTAATTCAGTAATTTTCCTCTTTTCGAAAAGCGATCGCTGCATGCTATGATTCAGATCATACAGCCTCATCGTATTGCATGGTAATCTTGCATAGTGAACAGGACGCAGCCACGCTGCAACACCCCTGGAACAGTTTACTAATATTAAATCGTATTGACTATGCAATGGCAAGCATCTGCTGCAGTATGGAGTGAAATTACCGTAGGACAAATAGTCGCCCAGGATATCCGCAAAGCGGAAATATTGAAATCAATGGGTATAGATTTCTGCTGCGGCGGCAAGAAAAAACTGAAAGACGTATGCGCTGAAAAAGAATTGGATCTCGAACAGGTAAAAGCAGCGCTTTCCGTAGCTCCCGCTACCGGGGGAGCCGATAAAAACGACTATGTGAATTGGAGCGCTTCTTTCCTGGTAGATTACATCTACAATCAGCACCACCTGTACTATTACAACAACCTTCCTCTCATCAACGAACTGTTGAATAAAGTGGCCGGTAAACATGGAGATCGTAACCCTGAACTGTTAAGGTTACACCGTTACTTCGGACAGCTGCAGCAGGAGTTGAATGAGCACTTCCTGAAAGAAGAACAGGTGCTGTTTCCTGCCATCAAACAACTGAGCGCAGCAGCCGGCAAAGGCAGCGTCGCCCAGGGTGCCATAAGCCTCAACGCCCCCATTGGCGTTATGGAAGCCGATCACGAAATGGCAGGCGAACTGCTCGAATCAATGGCATCCATTACCAACAACTTTACACCACCTCCCGGCGCCTGCAATAGCTATGCATTGTTATTCGCCAAACTCAAAGATCTTCGCGACGACCTGCACATGCATGTTCATCTCGAAAACAATATTCTCTTCCCCAAAGCCTTAGCCCTCCAGGAGCAAACGCTTGTTTCAGCCCATTTATAAGTTCGTGCCTGAATGATCGGCACATTCAAACGCCCCCTGACAGATCTGTTCTTTAAAAGAGAGCAGCCTGTCAGGTTTTTTATGTGCCATCCATCAACTGCTCCCATTCCCCACTCAACCATTTCCCCCCTGATCACTCTGCCATCTATTTCTTATATTTATCCCTATGAAAAAATCAATGCCATTTGAAAAGCTCCTGGTGCTTGCATTGTCTTTATGCCCGCTGCTAACCAGCGCGCAACAAAGCTTCAGCGTTAGAGGAAAAATAGATCAGTTGAAGGATGGTAATAAGGTCTTTCTTATATACCAGGTAGATGATAAGCAGATTGTCGATTCCGCAATTGTCCGGCAAAGTAATTTTGAATTTAAGGGAACATTACAATATCCTGTACGGTCAGTGCTTTGTCTTCACAAAAATCCATACCTGGCAAAACCCGGGAAAAGTGAAAAATACGACTTCTTTAAGTTTTACCTCGAGCCTGCTGCAATAGAACTAACTGCAGTAGATTCGCTTAAGCATATACGTATTGCAGGCTCCCCCGTCAATAGTCAGGATAGTGTCTTGAAAATGATGCTGCAGGAAAATGAAGCCAGATCCAAAGCCTTGAATGATGAATACGATGCCCTGCCAAAAGAAAAACAAAAAGATACGGCCGTCTTCAACTCCTTTGTAAAACGGGAACAGCAGATCTTTCAGGAGTCCTTTCAAATTCATCTGGCCTTTGCGCAAAAATATCCTGAATCTTACCTCGCACTCTTGTCCCTAACTAACATTGCTTCCCAGCCTGGTATGGCCGACGATGCAGAGAAAGCTTTTCAAAAGCTTCCCGGAAAATGGAAGAACGCTCCCTTGGGTAAAACCATTCCTATACGCCTGGCGGCAGAAAGAAATACAGGTATAGGAAAAACGGCCCCGGGCTTTGAACAAAAAACTGCCACAGGCACCACTGTGAAATTATCCGACTATAAAGGCAAATATGTCTTGATCGACTTTTGGGCAAGCTGGTGCGGCCCTTGCAGGCAGGAGAACCCCAACCTCGTAAAAGCATACAACACCTACCACTCGAAAGGATTGGAGATCCTCGGTATTTCCCTCGATGCAGCGGGTCAGCGCGACGCATGGCTTAATGCAATCGAAAAAGACCAGCTCTTATGGACACAGGTAACAGATCTCAAAGGATGGGATAACGATGCTGCTCTGATTTATGGCATACGTTCCATCCCCGCAAATTATCTGGTAGACCCTTCAGGAAAGATTGTCGCAAAAGATCTTCGTGGAGAAGCCCTGAATCGAATGCTCTCGGAATTGTTTAAATAGTCTGTTCAACCTAAACTTTTTTCGGATGGAAGCTAATATGTTGTCAACAAAACCGCACTATCCTGTCCTCGATGCATTGCGCGGAGTCGCCGCCATTACCGTGCTGGCTTTTCACATTTTTGAAATGCATGCCACCAGCCATCACGATCAGATCATTAATCACGGTTACCTCGCAGTAGATTTCTTCTTCCTGCTCTCGGGTTATGTGATCGGTTACGCTTACGACGACCGATGGCACCAGATGTCTATCGGCCAGTTCTTCCGCCGCAGGATAGAACGGCTGCAGCCTATGGTGATAATAGGAATGCTCATAGGCGGTGCTTTATATTATTTCCACGATTCTCCCGCATTCCCAAACATCCATGCAGTTCCCGTCTGGAAAATGTTGCTGGTTATGCTTGTCGGCTGCACACTGCTCCCGCTGCCCCCGTCTGCCGATATTCGGGGCTGGGGCGAAATGCATCCGCTGAATGGCCCCGGATGGTCGCTATTCTTCGAATACATAGCCAACATCCTTTATGGCCTGTTTGCAAGAAAATTATCTAAAAAAATATTGGCAATCGTAGTTGGACTGGCTGCCGCTATGCTCATTCATTATGCCGTTACAAGCAAAAACGGTGATATGGTAGGCGGCTGGACTTTCAACGAAACGCAGCTGAAAGTTGGCTTCACCAGGATGCTCTTTCCTTTTTTTGGAGGCTTGCTTTTATGCCGCACCGCAAAGCTCATAAAAGTGAAACACGCTTTCTGGCTATGTAGCCTCTTGTTGCTCGCTATCCTGGCAATGCCACGTATTGGCAGCAAGCAACAGCTATGGATGAACGGCCTTTATGAATCGCTGGCTATTGTGCTTGTCTTCCCGCTCATCGTTTATCTGGGGGCAAGCGCCGATGCAGCAACAGGTCGTTTCTCTTCCCGTATCACGAAATTCCTGGGCGATATATCATACCCCTTGTATATCACGCATTATCCTCTTATTTATACTTATGCAGCATGGTGGAGCAGGCAGCCAAAAGGCACACCGGCAAAGGAAGCATTGCCCGCCGCACTTTTATGCTTCTTCTCTGCGCTCATCATCGCATATGCTTGCCTTAAACTTTACGATGAACCGGTAAGGCGTTGGCTGAAACGCAAAGCGTTGAAAACAGTTACCGCTTAAAAGGGACTAAAGTATTTTGCATAGCAGTATCCTGAATGCAGTTGAACTCCGGTCCGGTAAAAAAGGCCGGAGTTCATTTTATTGTCCCTACTGTGTACCGGCATCCCCATAGTGCACAGCTTAACGGGTGGCATAGTTTCTTTATGTTTCTTACTAAAATGTATTGCTCATGATCAGGAAAGTAGGGGACAGGGAAGATACTCTCATCGGTAAAGTTGTAGTTATCACAGGCGCGTCCAGCGGGGCAGGCCGTTGTATTGCATTGCAGCTTGCAGAACGGAAAGCGCATCTGGTATTGGCAGCCCGTAATCTGGCGGTTTTAGAGGAATTGGCACTCCTGTGCCGTGATTTCGGTGCAGAGGTCCTGGTAATAGAAACAGATGTAACTGATTATAACGCAATGCAATCACTGGCGCTGAAAGCCTTTGAATGGAAACAGTGTATCGATGTATGGATAAATAACGCCGGTGTACTGGCTGCAGGTTCCTTTGAAGAAATGCCTTGGGAAAGCCATGAAAAAGTGGTACATACCAACCTGTTGGGGTATATGAGCGCTGCGCATGTTGTCCTCCCTTATTTTAAAAAGCAGAAGGCAGGAATGCTTATCAATAACATCTCTGTCGGAGGGTTTATTCCAGTGCCTTTCGCAGGTGCTTACACGGCAGCAAAGTTTGCATTGAGAGGCTTTTTTGAGTCGCTGAAAGGCGAGCTGGCAGGCTGGCATGATATTCATATTGTGGATCTTTTTGCTGCGTTTCTTGACACACCCGGGATACAGCATGCTGCCAATTACACCGGCAAGGTCCTGAAACCTGCCCCGCCGGTGTCTCATCCCCGCGTAATTGCCAGGGCAGTGGAAGCAGCCATTCGTCATCCCCGGATCCCCGCCCGCTATCCCGGTACAGGTGCATTGCTGTTTAAAGTTGCCTACTCAGTTATGCCTCATTTGCTCACAAGGTTCACAGCCGCAATAATGAAAACCTATTTCGCCAATGCACCGCCCGCAGTCAATACGAATGGAAATCTTTTCGATACGGTCCACTTCTCCATGGCAGTTAATGCTGGTGCAGATGCCACCCGGCAAAAGCCAAAACAATGGGTGCGATCGGGTCTTCTTTATACAGGAATAGCCTTAAGCCTGTACCTGCTTTTGGGAAAGCGTAAACTGGCATAACCATCACGTTAATCATTAAATCCTGTTCTATGGTAACTGAACAAAAAAAATTGGGTGTTGCAGTAGTGGGCCTGGGAAAATATTGCCGCGAAGAATTGATGCCGGCATTACAACAAACGCAAAGCTGCTTTCTCGCAGGCATTGTTACCGGCCATGACGATAAAAAACAGGAGATCCAACGGCAATACGCGCTTGAAGAAAAAAATTGCTATACCTATGATACCTTTGATGATATAGCTGATAACCCCGGAATAGATATTGTTTATGTCGCCTTGCCCAATGCCATGCACGCCGAATATGTGATAAGAGCGGCTAAAGCAGGTAAACACGTTATTTGCGAGAAACCACTCGCACGTAATCTCAACGAATGTTATAATATGGCCAGCGCTGTTGAAGAAGCCGGCGTGCGCTGCTCCATGGGATATCGCCTTCATTTCGATCCTTATCACCAGGAATTGATGCGCTTGGGCCAGCAGCAGGTCTTTGGCGCAATAAAGGAGATGACGCTCCTTAATAGTATGAAAATAACGGACCCGGCCGCATGGCGGTTAAATAAAGATCTCGCCGGCGGAGGCCCCCTCATGAACAATGGTATTTACTGCGTACAGGCTGCAATGTATATCTCAGGACAGTTACCGGTTGCCATATTAGCCGAATATCTGCCCGCAACAGATAAAAGGTCGCTTCGCGGGGTAGAAGAAGGTATCCGCTGGCAAATGGATTTCGACTCAGGAATGACAGCAGCCTGCGAAACCGGCTTCTCAAAAAACCAAAACCTCATCCAGGTTCAGGCAGAAACCGGTTGGTTTGAACTCGCTCCGGCATTTGAATACAGGGGACTTAAAGGCGCATTCTCCGGAGGCTTAATTCACTTCCCTGAAGTCAACCAGCAGGCCAGGCAAATGGATGATTTTGCCGAATGCATTATCTACAACAAACCCAGCCGTGCACCTTTGAATATGGGTATCCGCGATATGAAGATCGTCGAGGCTATTTATGAATCCGCTGAGTCGGGCAAGCGTATTCAACTAAACCTCTCCGAATATGCTTTCCTGCCTGAGATCTGATAGTAGCAGATCAATCTGCTTCAAAGCTTCCTCTCAGGTAAACCCCCGTTATATTCAAATACAGGATCGAAATCTGCCGATTGCATATACGACAATATCGATCGGTATAGCTGGTTAGCCGCTGCATACTGTAATAATTTAGGCAGCTCTGCCATACATACCAGCAATTTGCCGCCGCCTGCACGGAACTCGAAAATAAGCCCCAGCTTATGATTGCGCTGTAAATTATCTATCACCTGAACCAATGGTTTAAAAGAAGATGGCGTTTGATCTAATATCAGCGGGCGACTTCCTTTTACAATGGAAAACCATTGCCAGTTAGTATGAAAATCAGTTGGAAACAACTTGAATAAAGGGTGCTCCGGGTTCATCAATAATCCCAGCGTACCCGGCGATACCGGTTTCCTGGAAGATTCACTGATGCTTTTGAACATTTCCCAGTTCCAGAACTCAGGTGGAAACAGTCCGGGCAGGCTGTTGTCCTTTACATCCGCTGCTTCCGGGAATAGCAATACCTTCCCGCCCTTTGCCAGTAACGCTTTCGCTTTATCGTCATACTTCGATGTTACTAGTATGTCACCCGCCTTAACGGCTTCCTGTACCTCTGGATACACCCATATAGGATAACTGTTGGTGTATCCGTGATCCTTCATGAATAGGTTCAGTTGTAATCTTGTAGCCGTTGCTATTTTTTCAAATGGAATAGTAATAACCCCGGCTGTGGTAAGTCCTCCTTTGGGCAGGCTGGCCGGTTGTAATACACCCTGGGCAATCACATCCGCACCCTGCCTCATCTCCCAGTTTACAGGTCCGGGAAAGTGTTTATTACTGTAATTGGCTACGCGCACCTTCGCATGAAACTGTTCGCCGTTGGTCCATACATATTTGGGAAATTCCGCCAGCAATGTCACATCATTGCATGATTGCAGCCACTCCTTTGAACTGATGACGTTTTTGCTATCCATGAATGCGTCCAGGATGCCTACCAATGCAGTTCCTTGTCCCGGGAAGTCCTGCAGATCAAGTAATTGAAATCCTCCAAATCCTTCCGTCCGTAATGCCGCTTCCATTTCCGCTTTGTAACAAAGGGCCGCCCAGGCGCCGGACGCCTTCTGAAAGTCTCCTGCCTGCGCTATCATACCGGCCTTTTGTAGTCTGTTGCGGAAAATCTCGAGATTCCACGGCTTTAATACACCTGTATATTTCGTGACTTCACTGTAATCGGGATATACCTGGTATTGTCCTGTCTCATGGCTGATAATAGGTACTTTTAACTGCGATACCGCGTATCGAAAGTTGAGCATGGTCGATGGCTGCCTGGTATTTAGTAACCCGCCTTCCCTCGAATCCGGGAAAGCATGTGTAAGCCTGGTATGTGTTAGTATGGTATCTCCGGCCGAAGGCGTACGTGCTCCTACAAAAAAGTCGGAACCAACGGAAGGCGGGTAATACCCGATATTCACATTCGATCCCAGTGTATACAAAGGCCGGCTATCGTATTGTTTCAAGGCTGCTATATTGCGCTCCGCTCGTTTATGACCACCCCATATTTCATTCCCATGCGAGAATAGCACAAAAGAAGCATGATTGGCGTAATATTTCAGCATCCCCCTGCCTTCCTGTTTCAGCTTTTCTGCAACAGTATCACTGTCCAGCCCACCCCAGAACGGCAGCTCCACCTGGAGATACATCCCGGTACGGTCTGCTGCAGTAAAAGCAGCTTCCGGTGGACAATAGGAATGAAAACGATAGTGGTTGATGCCATATGATTTAGCGATATTGAACACGCGCAGCCAGCCTTCAACATCCATAGGAGGATGACCGGTAAGCGGAAATACACATGCATCATGTTTACCCCGGAGAAAACAGGTATTCCCATTAATGTTGAATTGGGTGCCCCTGGCTTCAAACCGGCGCATGCCAAAGCTGGCAGACAAGGCATCTTCCGTTTTACCGGTTTTAACGATGGCTGTCAACTCATATAACGGTTGCCGGTATTCATCCCATAAACTGCAGTCTTCCGCCAGCGAATGATTGATGACAATCACTGAATCCTGGGTTGTCAGCGGAATATATACGGGCAGCAATTGCCTGATAGTATCATGCTCCTGTTTTTTAATTAGCAGCTTTACCATTGCCTGTTGCTTGCTGCCGGTGTTTGCCAGCCGCATCCTTATTTGTACGCTTTGTTTGGCTATATCGGGGTATACCTGCAGGTCTTTAATATATTGCTGCGCAGAAGCTTCCAGGAACAGCTGGCCTATAATGCCGTTCCAGTTGGTCTGTGTATCGTCGGAGTAAATATGCACATTGCCATAAGGAGTTAATTTCAGGCTGTTGTCAACTCTTATCGTTATAAAGTGCTCGCCCGGGGTAAGCTGGCTGCTGATATCAAACTCCTGCGGCGATTGTAACAAACACGAACTGCCTGCGGCTTTCCCGTCAATCCACACCATTGTGCTTTTGGTGCGCTCCAATAACAACCTGCTGTGTTTTTGGCGGAATGATTTGGGTATGATAACTTTTTTGCGATACCAGGCGGCACCCTCATAAAGGTATAAACGGTTAAGATGCATGGTGCTGGTATCCTTATTCAGCCTGCCCTTATGGCCTTCATCCATGGTGCCCGGCAACGATATCCGGTCAGGCAGGTCTTTTAAAAACCATCGCTCCTGTATGCCTTTATTGGCAGCGTCAATGGCAAACTGCCATTCTCCTTTCAGGTCTATTCGCTGGCGATAATCACTGGCAGCAGCACTGGCAAAAGGCTCCTGCGCACAAACTGAAAAGCTGGTAAGAACAAGCAACGCAAAACTGAGGTATTTCATAATGCTGAAAGTTAACGTAAACCTGCCGCCGTAGTACCCCCTGTATTAAACGGCCTAAAAAAATACCATAAACTGCTAAAAGAGTATGATGTTCAATTCAACCGCATTTATGTTCAGTACACCCTGATTCTCTCTGTAGATCATAGGATTGTATCGCATTTTTGACCTGTTAAAAACAAGCAACTATGCGTTATATGATCTCCGCTTTTATCCTTGCACTGCTCTGTTCATTGGCAGCTTTCGCCAGGCCCGATAATGATCCAATCCTGGGAAAATGGACAAATGCCTCGGGTAACCGTGTCATCGAATTTGTGAAAAACGGAGATGGCTTCGATGCCATTATCCGTAAAGCCGAAGATAGCTCCCTCATCGGTAAAAAGCAAATCTCTGGCTTGCATAAAAAGAACAGTACAACATACTCCGATGGTACGCTCTACCTGGTTAACCAGGGTAAAACAGCAGCATGTTCTGTCGTAATGAGTAGTCCCGATCTTATTCAACTAACAGGTAAAATGGGGCTTTTTGCAAAATCACAGCAATGGAAAAGACTGAAAAGCTGAACTGAAACAATATCGGATGAATAAATATCTCTTGGCAATAAGCTTGCTGCTGCTGGGGCCTGTAGCAAAAGCACAAATTCACTTTAGCGCTCTGACCGATGTAATGGCTTATGCCGATAAGCATGCCGTAACGATCAGGACTTCGGAGATGGATCAGCAAATTGCACGATCCAAGCAAAAAGAAGCCAGTGCTTTTCTTTATCCTGCACTCAATGCCAACGCGGGGTTTAACGACAATCTTACGTTGCAGCCTACACTTGTTCCGGAACAGTTGTTTAATCCCGCAGCGCCCGATGGCAGCTTTAAGGAAATGACATTTGGTAAACAATACCTTTATTCAACAGGCTTACAGGCACAATGGAACCTCGTCGATTTTCAGAAGCTTTTTGCCCGCAAAACAGCTTCCATACAATATGCTGCCGGCCTCGCTAATACTGCCAGGGTTCGCTTCAATACATACAATCAGCTGGCGTCTACCTATTATGCTATTTTGCTTACGCGTTATTCCCTCGGATTGTATGAACGGAACCTGGCTGCTACAAAAGAAATGCTGCTGGGCGCAGAAGATAAATATGCAAGAGGTGTGATTAGTGAAGCCGATCGTAACCTGGTGGCGATAGAGCACCTGCAGAACGAGAAAAATGTCAACGGCAGCAGGCAGGACCTGGAATTGCTGGTGAAACAGTTGCAGGGGCAACTGAATACCAGCGACACTATAAGTACAGATGCAGATACGCTTCAGGCGCCTATACTTCAGGCCCCCGGCCAAATCGCACAATGGCCCATCCATCCTGATGTTCGCTGGCAACAGTTGGAAGTTGAGTTGGCAAAATCGGCATTGAACGAAACAAGGTCGTTGAACTATCCTTCCCTGGGTATAACTTATCAGTATAATCATAATTGGGCAACCAATTCATTCATGGACTTTTCATCGGCGAACCATCTGCCGCAGCAATATATTGGCCTGCGTTTAAATGTTCCTCTTTTTACTGGCTTCTCAACAAAGCAGAAAATAGTGCAGTCCGGCCTGCTGCTACAACAACAGCAGTTACAGTTGCAGGCGTTGCAGCATTCTAAGGCAAAAGAAGATGAGATCCTCGTGCTGCAATATGAACAGGCGCAGATGCAATGGAAAAAGGATAAGGATATTCTGGAGCTTCAGGAAAAGAACGACTATCATATTGCCAGGCAATACCAGGAGGGTATCATCAGCATAGACACCCGGATGGACAAATACCGCAACCTGCTGGCGGCACAAAATACTTATTTGCAAAGCTTATCCAACCTTACACTTGCACAGTACAAAATTTACATCAGACAGATAAATGATCCTTCCAATGAAAAAAAATAGCCTTTTCAGTTTTATGCGTTCGGGCTTAGTACTGCTGTTGTTATGGGGTATGTTACTTCAGGTCACTTCTTGTAAAAATGTGGAAACGGTATCTCCGGTACGTAAAGACCTGGAACTGGCTGTCTTTGCCAACGGATTTGTTGAACGGGATGAAGAATATACCGTTTCTGCCAATGCCGCTGGCGTTCTCCATGGTCTTGTGGTCGGAGAAGGTGATTCGGTAAATACAGCGACGATACTGGCCACTGTTGATGATGACGCGCAATTGAGCGAATTAAAGCAATCTCAGCTGATTTATGAAGATGCCAGGAAGAATGCAGGAAATAATTCAACGCAACTGGCTCAGCTGCAACAACAGTTGGCACAGGCTACCGCTCAGCTGGGATTAGACGAAGCAAATTACCTGCGTTACAAAGATCTTAATGCAACCAGCTCTGTATCCCGCCTCGACTTCGATAAAGTAGAACTGCAATACAGGAACTCATTGCATAATCTCGAAATAGTACAGCAGAAGTACGATGAAACAAAAGCTGCTCTTCGCCTGAACGCTAACACCAGCTTGTATCAGCTGAATACCCGTAAGGCTGTATTGAACGATTACCGCATCAAAGCCGGTAATGCCGGCACTGTCATCAGTATCTATAAAAGAAATGGTGAAATGCTGCGCTCCGGTGATGCGGTTGCTAAAATTGGCAGCGGCGGTTATCTGCTCAAACTTTATGTTTCAGAAGATGATATCGTAAAAGTACGGCTGCAGCAACAGGTGGCCGTTCATCTTAATACTTACCCCGATAGTGCCTTTACTGCCGCCGTAACAAAGATTTATCCCGGGTTCGATAACAGCCAGCAGTCTTATATCGTGGAGGCCCGCTTTAAATCGTTACCGGAACAATTGTTCTCCGGCACCCAACTGCAGGCAAATATCAAAGTGGAGAAGAGAACGAATGTACTGGTGGTGCCTTCCCGCTATTTGCTGAAAAATAGTACGGTTCAACTAAAAGACGGTACATCCAAAGCCGTTACCACAGGTGCAAAAGACGATCAGTGGACCGAGATCATAACAGGTTTGTCCGAAGCTGATCTTATTAGGATGCCCCAAAATTAAAATACATGAATACTGATTATAAAATTGCCTGGGTACACCTTACCTCTAGATTCAGACAGCTTATGGTGGCCACGCTTAGTGTAACATTCGGTATTTCCATGTACATCTTCATGAACAGCTTTATGTCGGGTGTTAACGATACGCAAACCGATATCACATTTACTTCCATGGCGCATATTCGCATTTATAACGAACTGCCTTCTGCACCACCTCTCCCCATATCAGCGAAGTCTGCCGGCAATAGTACCATTCAGATCCTGAACAATGCCCGTAACATCAGGTATTCCGAAGGTATTAAGAATGTAGATCCTATAGTGGCTGCCGCAACACGGCTTCCGGAGGTGCAAAGTATAACCACGCAGCTTAATCAGAATGTGTTCATCCGTAATGGCGTTACAAAAGTAAGCGCCGCTCTGTCGGGTATCGATGTGCCGAATGAAGATGCAGTCTTTCATATGTCTGAATATATGACCGAAGGGAACCTGTACGAACTCGACAGGAGAACGGATGCCATAGTGCTTGGCGTTGGCCTCGCAAGGAATATCGGCGTTAAAACCGGTGATAATATTTCGCTTACCACCGCTGGTGGCGTAACACGCAATTATAAACTCGTTGGCTTATTCCAGACGGGGTCCATGGGCACCGACCGCAGCAAAGCCTTGATCTCCATTCATGCAGCACGCCAACTTCTTTCCCAGAACAGGAGTTATGCAACTGATATCCTCGTCAACATCAGGGACTACAACAAAGCAAAGCTGCTCGCAAAAAAGTTGGAGCCTTTAACCAGCTTTAAAGTAGAACCCTGGCAGGAAGGCAATAGTCAGCTCGATTCAGCCAATACGCTCCGCGATATCACGGCTATGGCAGTATCCCTCACCATTCTCATCGTAGCAGGCTTTGGTATCTATAATATTATGAACATGACGGTGAACGAAAAGATCAGGGAAATTGCCATCTTGAAAGCTATGGGCTTCAATGGCAGGGATATAGTGACGATTTTCCTGACACAGTCGGTTGTTATAGGCGTAATTGGCGGGCTGCTGGGACTTATACTTGGATTCGCTATTTCAAAACTGGTAAGCAAAATACCCTTTAAGATCGCTTCTCTCTCTACGCTGCCAATCAACTTTAACTCCAATGACTATATCATGGCTTTTTTGTTTGGCATCATCGTCACATTTCTGGCAGGGTACTTCCCGGCAGCCAAAGCATCGAGGGTCGATCCGGTAGATATTATCAGGGGATAGATAAATGACCAAATTATTTTGTTATGAATGTACTCTCAGCGAAAAATATCACGAAGTACTTTAATACGCCGGAACCCTTTAAAGTATTGAAAGATGTCTCCTTTGAAGTGGAGAAGGGCGAATTCGTTTCCGTTGTCGGTAAGTCCGGCTCTGGCAAATCAACCCTGCTTTACCTGCTTTCAACAATGGATACCGATTACGAGGGCGAAATTGTGATCAATGGTTCTACTGTTACTAATAAAAGCCAGAACGCCCTTGCAGCTTTTCGCAACGAACATATCGGTTTTGTTTTCCAGTTTCACTACCTGCTTCCGGAGTTTACACTCCTCGATAATGTGATGTTACCAGCCCTTAAACTCGCACGTAGATCAAAAACCGAAATTGAAGCCCGCTCCCTCGAACTGTTGGATATGCTTGGCCTCAAAGGACATGAACGTAAAAAGGCCTCGAACCTTTCTGGTGGACAACAGCAACGTGTAGCTATCGCCCGCGCTCTTATAAATGACCCCACGATCATCATGGGTGATGAGCCTACGGGCAACCTCGACTCCAGGAATACGAAGATTGTGTTCGACATCTTTCGCGACCTGGCAAGAGAAAAAGGACAAACCATCATTATTGTAACACACGACGATGAATTTGCAGCCAACAGCGACCGGATCATAGAGTTGATGGATGGAGAAGTAGTTAGCGCAACTAAATAGCAGAGGTGTATGAACTTTTAACCCAAATAAACTAATAACTGGTTATGTACAAACTACTCATAACATTATTCCTATCTGCGCTGCTGCCCGTAGCAGGTATGCGGGCGCAGCAGCTTCCTGTCTTTAGCATCGACTATAACAGCAGCACTCTCAAAAATGATTCGGTCAAAGGCGCTCTGAAAGGCCTGCAGGCTTCGCTGAACATACCGCTTATCCATTCGTCAGGGAACACCTTCGGAACCAGGATCCAGTATCAGTCAGCCCGCTTTAGCGGGTTAACCAGCAGGTTGAATGAACAGTTGAGCGGTTTGGATCTTCATGTCTTCCTGCAAAGAAAATGGGACGAAAAACATCAGCTCTATCTTTTTGCACAGGTAGGGGCTTATTCCGATTTTAAGGACCTGGATACAAAGGATTTCAGATTCCTGCTGGGGGCACGCTACCTGGTAAAACATTCCGATAAATTATCTACAGGGTGGGGACTGGCATACGCCCGCCAGTTTTTTGGACACCAGATCAATCCTTTCATAGCCATCAATTATGCATTTACGCCCAGGTTGAAACTAAGTGGTTTGCTGCCTATTCGCCCCGTATTGACTTATGAAATTAATGATCGCATTTCCTGGGTGAATGAAATAAATGGTAATGTAGAAAGCTACCGCCTTTCCGCTTCCGTACATAATAATGCCTTTATTCAGTATTCGGGATGGAAGGTGAAAAGCACTTGTCGTTACCTGGTGGGCAAACACCACCGCTTTTCAGCTGGTCTCGGGTTTAGCCGTCAAAGCACGGCGTTCTTTAACGACGATGCGCAAAATAACTGGAAGATCTTTACCATCAATCTCTCTCAGAAGAATGCGCCCGTAGAAACATTGAAAACAAAAGGACTGCTGTTTTCGTTGGGATACGACTTTGTGTTGTAGTAAACCAGGGTTTGGTAAATTTGCAGATATTCTTAAATAATAGTGAAAGCCGGAAATAATCATATTCTTCCAATCGCACTCGCAGTATTGCTGCCGGGGCTCAACTTCTTTTCCAATGCCGAACTGGAGTTGCCAATAGCCGTACTCCTTAAGAGATGGTGCTACGCAGCCGCTTCTCTCTACATACTATGGCACGTAATATGGCTGGTGTCGGCATATACAAGTAAGAAAACCCGTTGGTTCCTGCTTCCCGCCGCTATCCTGCTGTCTGCTTTTTTATTGTACCAGTTGCTTTCATTGCCGGTTTTCTTTCCTCATGTTGCCGTACGGCCGCTTTCCTTTAAAGTCTTGTCTGCCTGCCTGGTGATTCTTATTATCCAATATTCGCTGAAAGCAAGCGCTAGCATAGGCCATCTGCAGGTTGAAAAAGAACAGTTGCTGGCTGAGAAATATAAAATGCAGTTGCAGGAATTACGAACCAGGGTCGATCCGCATTTTCTTTTTAATACGCTTAATACGCTTCGTAGCATGATCCGTAAAGGAAATCCCGAATCTGAAAGATTCGTGATGAACTTGTCCGGGTTTTATCGCCAGACGCTCAGGTATAACGAAGCTGCCGTCGTATTGTTAAAAGATGAAATAGATGTGCTCAATGCTTATCTCTTTCTGATCAAAACCCGTAACGAAGGTGCCGTGCAAACTTCTATTAATATACAGGTAGGATGGCTGCAATATGCGCTGCCGGCGCTCAGCCTCCAGGTGGTCACAGAAAACTGTTTTAAACACAATCGTCAGTCTGCTGCCGATCCGCTGCAAATCGAGATCTTTACTACACAAGAGGGTTGTATCACAGTGAGAAATACCTTGCTGCCTAAATTCTCTATGGTCGAAAAATCGGGTTATGGCCTCAAAAATATCTTAACCATGTATGAATTGCTTGGCGTAAAGGATGGCTTAACTGTTAATCAGACAAACCAATACTTCGAGGTAACATTAAAACTCATAAAGCCGTGAATATACTGGTTGTAGAAGACGAAAGCCACACCGCTGACCTTCTCAAAGAGGTCATAGAACAGCAGGGTGATTTTATAGTTGTCAATATCCTCGACTCTATCGTAGCCACAGTAGCATATCTTATCAGGCATCATGACGAAATTGATCTTATCTTCCTCGATATCCAGTTGTCAGACGGATTAAGTTTTGAGATCTTTAAATACGTGGATGTTCATATTCCCGTGATCTTTTGTACGGCATATGATGAATACACATTGCAGGCAATTAAGAACAACGGTATAGATTATATCCTTAAACCCTTTGAAGAGGAAGAGGTTTGTCAGGCTTTGAAGAAATATAGAAACCTGCTGAATGCCGTCCATAAAACCACCATTTTATCTCCCTTATTCCCGCCGTCGGCTGGTATAACCTGGCAGGAAAGCTTTCTCGTGCAACAACGTGAAAAGACGATAGTCGTAGAAACAACTGCCGTTGCGGCTTTTGCTATCGAACATGAAATGCTTTATCTCTATACTTTTAAAGGAGAAAAGTATCCGTTGTTTAAAAAAATGGATTACCTCGAATCTGCGGTTAATCCCGCTTTATTCTTTCGTATCAACCGGCAAATGCTCGTAAATAAAGAGGCCATTACATCTATGGAGCCATGGTTTAACCGCAAGATGATCTTGAATTTAAAGGTGATGCTCCAGGAAAAAGCTATTGTCAGCCGTCTCAAAGTCTCTCTGCTGAAAGAATGGCTGGAGAAAGGAGTAGGATAGACGCCATGAAAACATCATGTTAAAGTAATCTGCCCGCCTGCTTTAACTGTTTTATTATCATTTAAAATCAGCATATTTGTATACGTTTACAAATAATGAATGCCAGACGGGATAGTCTGATGCGTTGTGATCTGATTATTCAAACCATCTCCTTCCTTACAGCCTTTCAGTTTATTGCGTTTTATTCCAAATCCACCACCTGTAGTTATCATGAAGTGTTCAGTTATAACAGGATCCGGCAGTTATTTGCCCGCTGTCTTAAAACCTAATAGCGATTTCCTGCACCAGCAGTTTTTCGCCGAAGATCATTCGCCCGTAAAAAATAACGGCCAGGTGGTTATCGATAAATTCCAGGCCATTACAGGTATCAGGGAACGAAGATATGCCGCTGATAGCGATAATACCTCCGACCTTGCAATCATTGCCGGCGAAAAAGCGATCAATGATAGTGGAATTGACAGGGAAAGCCTCGATCTCTTAATTGTAGCGCACAACTTCGGCGATGTCTCAGCCAACCTGACCCAGGCCGATACAGTACCTGCCCTCGCCAGCCGCGTAAAAGCAGGACTTGGGATAAAAAATCCCGCCTGTATCGCCTTCGATACGCTGTTCGGCTGCCCCGGCTGGTTAATGGCCATTATGCAGGTGGAAGCTTTTTTTAAAGCAGGTATGGCCGGTAAAGCGCTTGTAATAGGTGCCGAAACGCTGTCACGTGTTTACGACCCTTTCGACAGGGATAGCATGATCTTCAGCGATGGGGCAGGAGCGGTGATCATGGAAGCAAAAGAAGGGAATGCAGCCGGTATCGTCGCCTGTCATGCGGTAAGCCATTGTGGAGAAGAATTGCACTACCTGGCCATGAGCCCCTCTAATAATCCCGATGAAGCGCAGGAGGTAAAACATCTGAAAATGAAAGGGCGGAAAGTATATGAATATGCCTTGAAACACGTTCCGGGTGCCATGAAAACCTGTATGGATAAAAGCGGCATACCGGTTTCTGAGGTGAAAAAGATCTTTATTCATCAGGCTAATGAAAAAATGGACGATGCCATACTAGCCGCTTTTTATAAGCTTTATGGCCTCGAAGCCCCTGAGAATATTATGCCTATGTGTATCCAAAAGCTGGGCAATAGCTCTGTGGCAACTATCCCCACACTTTACGATCTTGTGAAAAAGAACCATTATCCCCAGCATAAACTGGAAGCTGGGGATGTGATACTTTTCGCATCCGTAGGCGCCGGCATGAATATTAACGCCGTCTGCTACAGATGCGCTTAGTAAGCTCTATTTAAATGCCGTTACATTCAAGGCCACGGGACCCTGTGGCCCTTTGCCTGTCTCAAATAAAACCTTGTCATTTTCTTTGACAGGGAACGACAACTCATTAATGTGCACAAACACACGCTCCTGGGTTTCAAGATCATTGATGAATCCAAATCCCTTCTGGTGGTTGAAATAACTGATAACGCCGGTCCTTGGTCCCTCAGCAGGCCTGTCTTCCGACTTTGGAATGCTGATCTGGATATCCTCGGCAGCAAAAACCTTTTTCTTTGATGGGTCTGTAGGCACATCCGTAAGGTTGCCGTCTTCGTCAAGGTAAACCATCATATCATCAAGGCTTTTCTTGTTATCCTTGTTGTTTTTGCGCTCTTTCATCTTCTCCTGCTTGTCTTGCTGCTTCTTAAGACGCTGTTTCTCTTTTTCTCTTTTACTAAATGTCTCCTGGGATTTTGCCATATTTTGTTTTTGGTGAATCCTGCAATGCAGGAATTATTGTTTGATTTATTGGATAGCCCTTAAAATTTGCTGCCGGGGTTGCCATATCCAGCTTCATTAGCAATAATGAAGAATACGCTGAATTAACCTGGAAACTTGTTCTGCGAAATAGAATGGCCTGCTCCGGAAGTAAAAAGTATATAAAGATACGAATAATTATTTTAAGCGCAACTTCCGGGGAACCGCCCTCCTGCTCCGTTTTCCCTACTTTTAGGTTGCTGCTTAATATTTTTACAAAATGGAGATCGGAAACAACAGGATACCCGGCATCCGGGTAGAAAATATCGGAACAAAACAAAAGCCGAGGAATGTCATCAAAGGCGTTGTCTCATTGTCCTGCTGGAATGACCACTTTTTGTACGAAGAAGCCGACAGGTTGATGAAAACAAAAGTGGTTACAGACGGCCTCATCGCACTATGGATAGATAGTGAAACGGGAATAGATGATAAATTTAACTTATCCGATGAACAGGTGAATACCTATTCCTTTTTGGTCGAAAACCAGCTGAAGCTCAGGCAGTCCATGCTCGATGAGTTGAAAAAGCAATTCCCGCGCCTGCTTTCCGGCGAATATGCCTCCTGGGAACAGGATGCCCCCTTTTTTTCCAGGCTTCCCGATCTGACGCCGGAATTTGATTTCAAAAGCTATATAGGGCCTGCCTCTATAACCATCTGCAAGGATGTAAAGGACGGCGCAGCATATGTTATCTGGAATTTCAGGTGCCTGTGGGATACCGAACATAGCCTGGATTTTATTACACACAACGAAAGGGTGATAGAAATTGCACCCGAAGCAGATCCCTGGACGATCTACAGGGATAATGGTACTTATGAACAAAAGAACAAAGCATATAAAGATAAAATAAGCACCCTCACCTTTCCCAAACAAAAAAAATGGTGGCAATTCTGGTAAACAAACCGTGCAGCCACATCTGGCCGGAATGATTTTTAAATGGGGTGGCACACCTTATTATTTACTTTTGCCGCATGCTCACTAAGGAACAAGAAGCAGTAGTACGGAGTTCAGGAAATATAAAGATCAATGCAGTAGCAGGTTCGGGCAAAACAACCACATTGCTGGCTTACGCAGGCGCTCGCCCCGGCCAGCGCATCCTCTATCTGGCGTTCAATAAAGCCGTAAAGCTGGAAGCTGAAAAGAAATTTGCCGATAAAGGATATACTCATGTAAGGGTAGAAACGGCCCATTCCCTGGCCTATTCCTATATCATCCCCGGTTCACCATATACCCTGAAAAAAGAAGGGTATAAGATCCCGGAAATCGCATCCATCCTTGAGCTCACGCAATATACCGGTAAACATACCGGGTACATCATAGCTACCCATATAAATGCCTGGACAGCCTGGTTCTGTAATAGCGATAAGCAGAAACTGCAGGAGCTCGACTATGCTGCCACCATAACCGAGCCCGAAGCGCACGAGTTCGTTACCCGGCATATAAACGTGATCCTGCATCAGTCACGTCTCTTCCTTGATAAAATGAACCGCGCTGCCATTCCCATTACACACGACTTCTACCTGAAGAAATTCCAGTTGAGTAAACCCATCCTGCCTTTCGATACTATCCTTTTCGATGAGGGCCAGGATGCTTCAGAAGCCATGCTGCACGTGTTCCTTTCACAATCCGCTATAAAAGTGATCGTAGGCGACCAGCACCAGCAGATCTATGGCTGGCGTTATGCTGTAAACTCCCTGGAGAAGGTCGATTATCCCACTTTTCAGCTTAGCACCAGCTTTCGCTTTAGCCAGGATATCGCCGACCTTGCCGCCAGTGTTATTGCCTGGAAAAAACGGATCCGTAAACCTGCCCGTATCTCTATAACAGGTGCAGGAAAACCACTTAACAAAGTGGGAACCAGGGCTGTATTGGCAAGAACAAATGCCGGCCTGCTGGTTAAGGCCATTGAAATGCTCATCGAAAAAAAGGAGATCAGGTCTGTTTATTTCGAAGGCCGTATCGAGAACTATACTTATGCCGCCGATGGCGCCTCCATCTACGATGTTTTAAACCTCTATACCGGCGAAAAAGACCGTATTCGCGACCCGCTTATCGCCGCTATGGCTTCCATGGACGAACTGGAAGAATACATCGATAACACCGGCGATGCACAGCTGAGTATGCTGGTCGATCTTGTAATGGAATATGGCCGCAAGATCCCGGGATACATAAAAAAACTGAAAGAAGGTCATCTCGAACACAACGACAAGCACAAGGCCGATATGATCTTCTCCACCGTGCACCGTTGTAAAGGAATTGAGTATGATGAAGTTACACTGGCTGCCGATTTTATTACTGAAGATAAACTGTCAGCATTTATGGCACGCCACGACGACATAGACCTTGACAAGCTCTCCGAGGAAATAAATCTGTTGTATGTTGCCGTCACCCGTACAAAAGGCAACATCAATATTCCCGAAGAACTCCTCAAGCGTAAAGAAGAGGAAGTTGTTGATGAGCAGCAATTGCCAAAACGTACTTTTATCAACACTGCGGCCAGAAGCCGTACTTATCAGGCAGTTGCTATGCCAGGCGCAAAACAACAAAGGCCCTGGAAAAACAGTGAAGATCTCAGGCTGCTTCAGATGTTCGATCAGGGCAAGCCTGTCATCGAATTGGCTAAATTCTTTGCACGCACTCCTGTCGACATCATAAAACGGGTCAAATACCTGCGGGGTGGTTAAACTACTGGTTTCCGCCCGCCTTTTTCCTGTTATAGAGGAAGAACCCGATTTGAATAAGCGCAACAACTGCCGTTATCCCGGTAATCGCTAACGCCACGATCATGATGGCATATCTGAGTGTAGAAAAATGAGAGCTGGATCCTCTTAGCAAAGAACTGTATATAACATACATAGCACAAAACGATACTGCCAGGCGCCACAAGGGTGACTTAGTGATCTTGGATTTCATCTGCGAATATTAAAGCGGAAAATTACCTGAATCTCCGCTCAATCTCAGTCCCATTGGTCCCAATTATAACGCCGGTTACCGGCACCTGCTTGTGAACCAACAATTACAAATTGGTACAACTATTACCCGTCAGGGTAGCGCCTGCGCCTGTAGAGCCGGTTACCGCTGCTTTTACGGCCGAGTTATCAAGCGTATTTAGGGTATAGGGTGGCGCGAAGGCATTGACCCCGTTTCCTGCCGTATTCCCCGTAACGCTGATGAATATATTGTTCTTCTCCTGCACAGCTGTAGAATTGTTGCTCATCAGGTCTATCGGGCGTTTTACATTCTCGAACACGTTGGCCTCTACCAGTATATCCGCTTCAAAGCCCGCCTGCACGCAGCTCGAACTAACTGTACTGTTGAAATAACTGTTTACAACATGTACTTTCCCAAAACGTACCCTTGGCATCCGCGCTACACAGCCGGGAGCCCACCAGCAACGGATAAAACTGATCCGTAAATGCCCCCTGTCGCCGGTGGCATCGTCACTGGAACCTATAAGGTTCGAAAAACGATGATCATTGGAACCGCCGCTGCCGCCCGCACGCGGAGCTTTCAGATAACTGAATTTGCAATAAGTGGCGGTAATATAGTCCGACATATTCTTGAAGTCTAAATTGCCGTCAACACCATCCTGGAACTCACAGTGATCCAGCCATACATTGCTGCAGTTGTCTATGGTCATATTATCCTGGCCATCCACATCATAAGCACCGGCTCCCTCAAATACAAGGTTGCGTATAATGATGTTGCTGCACCTTTTCATATAAATGATGCCCGAATTATTTTGTGTCTGGTCTTCTGACACCAATCTCGCGCCGGGCACACCGAACAGTGTTTTGCCACTTTGATCCTGGAAGCTGATTCGCCCGCCCGATGGAATGGTAATACTTCCACTCACCTGTATCACTTTTACACTTTTGTTCTCGATAGCGGCCTTTAGTGTTGCATAGGTCGACACCACTGTCGCAGTAGCCGATCCACCACCGGTAGTGCCGCCGTTTTGTGATGCCCATCCCGGGGCTGTACACACAGTGGCGGCAGGAGGGGCCTCCGGCCCTGTAGACGAATTGTTCTCTGCCTTCTTTGCACAGCTTAAACATATAAATGCCAATGATATGGCAGCCAGCGGAATGGTAACAAATTGAAGTCTCATATATGACAAGCGGTTAATGGTGGTTACACCAGTTTGATATAACGCCTTAGCATTATAAAAGCAATCATTATCATAACAAATTTGAGTGAACTCCCCGTATCTGTTGTCTTTTTTTGCGCAATCGTTCCCGCTTGCCAGGTACCTGAAACGGTGGTTGTTGCCCAAAACGCTTTAACATTGTATTAACCGGTAGAACTTATGGACATAACCCCGGCTGGCATCTCATTCCTCTTAAAAATATTTCCTATGCGTAACGCACTATCACTCCTCGTAGTTACTACCGGCCTTTTCATGGCTTGTAGTACCCCTTCCAAAGAAAAGCAGATTGAGGTCACCGGTGAAGCTACCATGAAGGTGGTCCCCGACATGGTTGAGTTCTCATTAAGTGCTGCTAATGTTAAACCGGCTATGAAAGATGCCGTTGCCGAAACCCAGGCTGCCGTAAATGAAATCCTCGCCGTCTGCAAAAAATACGTGCAAAGTGAATCCGACATAAAAGTCAGTGCCATCTCCACCAATAAGTCGTACGACTACCGTGGCGGCCGCGACCTTTTTAACGGCTACGAAGCCTCCCAGGTGCTCGACGTTACACTGAAAGATATTACCCGTATGGAGCGCTTTACAGAAGAACTGCTGGCTACAAAGATCTCCCGTATCAACAATATCCGTTATAACCACACGAAGTCAGACAGCATTATGAGAGAAGTGAACCTCCTGGCATTGGAAGATGCCCGCAAAACCGCAGGCAAAATGTGCGATAAAATGGACGTCTCTGTCGGCAAAGTGCTCTATCTCTCCAATTACAACCGTAGCAATGCATTCGATCGCGGTGTAAGTTATGCCGGCTCCGATTATAATCTCCAGCTCTATAACAAGGGTTTTGGTGGCGCCGGTTTCAAAATGACAGCCGAGATCCTCGAATTCAGAGGCAGCGCCTACGCGTCCTTTGCTATAAATTAAAATATTTCTCCTGCGCAACGGTTTATGAAAGGCAGTCGTCATTTTATATAAAAACAACCATGAAATACTTACTGCTCTGTATAACAATAACGCTGGCCGCTGCCTGTGCCAAATCTTCCGGTTCTGCTGCCAATGATTCTCTGGTAGGAGCCTGGCGGATGATAAGATATACGGGCGGAATTGCCGGCGTCGACTTAACATTAAAACCGGAAAACAGGAATACCCTGATTACCTTTTCTCAGGATAGCTTGTATCGTGTCTTCAACAACAATACTTTAATCTTCGAATGCCGGTACACAGAAACCACCGAAGCACAGGATGGAGAAACGATCAAAGTGTTGAACATAAAAAGACCTGAATTCCTCTTGAAAAACCGGATGACGCTTCATAACGACACCTTGTATTTGGTGCCACTCGAAATAAAGGATGCTTTCAATAGCTACTATATCAGGGAGGAATAAATAAACACATTACAGCCGTCACCGGTTGACCGTAATACCGGCGGCGGCTTTCTTTCTGCCGAACATTGTACCTTTGCTGCTAAAACTGGCCATTTTGCAGCGGGTTTCTTCCGAATACAACGAACTGGAATTGTTGAAGTTGATAGCAGACGGCGACGAAAATGCCTTCAGGGAGTTCTTCGTCCGTTACCGCGAAAAGCTTTATTCCTTCGTCTTCCGTATCACTAAATCCGCACACGCTACCGAAGAGCTTGTCCAGGATATCTTCCTGAAATGCTGGACAAACAGGCAGGCCTTTAGCGCAGTCTCCAATCCCGATGGCTACCTTTTCTTTATGGCCAGGAATAAAAGCATCGATTATCTGCGCAAACTCGCTAATGAGTCTGCCATGCTCGAAAAGGTCTGGAAAAATATCGCAGCCTCCCGCAATAGCACCGAAGAACACATCAACATGCAGGAAGTACGCGGCATCATCGATTCCGCCCTGGAACAGTTGACGCCACAAAGACGTACCGTTTTCCATCTTAGCCGTTATGAAGGACTTACCCACCGCCAGATAGCAGAACGCCTGCAGCTCTCCGAAGGTACCATCCGTAATATTATCTCCGAAGTGCTGCAACACGTCCGAACCCGCCTGAAACAACACGACATCACACTGGCGATTGCTTTTTCTATAGTTTTCAATGTGTTATAACTATTTTGCTTTTTTTTCGGTTATTTCATGACATATCCTTTCCCCGTACGTCTTTATTGGTATGGAGGGCATGATAAAGCTTTAATTAAATGGAATTGAACCCCATAGATCAGGAACGTATCGGATATCTTTTAAAGCAGTACGCTGCCGGCAATTGCGCGCGTCCGGAATTGGATGAGCTGATGTCCTTTATACGTAATGCCGGTAAGGATGAACCCTTCCATCAGGCATTATCCGACGAATGGAAGGCAATAACGATACGTACACCGCTGCTGCCGGTAGCCTGGGAACAAATGTTCGATGAAATTATTACAACAGAACCCGCGTCTGAACAACTGCCCGACATGAAACGCAGAGCGGTAAACATATTTCGCTGGACTGCTGCCGCTGCGGTATTGCTCCTCTTAGCAACAGGGGCCATGTTATGGATCAGGAACGGTGAGCTGGCTGCTCCGGCTAAAACCCCGGTTGCTGTTAATGATGTAGCGCCCGGACACGAAGGCGCGATCCTTACGCTCGCCAATGGCAGCGTGGTAATATTGGATACCGCAGCTAACGGTAATATTGCTACCCAGGCTAATGTGAATGTCTCCAAACAAAACGGACAACTGGTATATCACGACAATGCAGCAACATCTGCTGCTGAAACAATGATGAATACGCTTGCAACTCCTCGTGGCCGTCAGTATCAATTGGTCTTGCCCGATGGTACCAGGGCTTGGCTTAATGCGGCTTCATCTATTCAATACCCCGCAGCATTCAGCGCAAAAGAACGCCGTGTGGCAATAACAGGTGAGGTTTATTTTGAAGTGGCTGCAAAAGCAGGCAGCCCGTTTGTCGTTAACGCCGCACAGCAGGAGCTCACCGTCCTGGGAACGCATTTTAATATCAACGCATATAACAATGAAAATGCTATCCGCACAACGCTGCTGCAGGGTAGCGTGCGTATTCAGTCCCAAGACCATAATGGTAATAGCCTGCTGTTAGCGCCTGGCCAGCAATCGGTATTAAATGCAACAGGACTGAAAATGATAGACGTAGAAGCAGAGCAGTTTGTAGCATGGACAAAAGGACAGTTTTGGTTTCATCATGCCTCTGTAAAAGAAGTAATGCAACAGCTGGAACGCTGGTACAATATAGAGGTCGTGTACCAGGGAACTATACCCGCACACGACTTTGGAGGTAAGCTGGAACGTAGCCTGCCGCTATCAGGAATATTACAGTTCCTCGAAAAAAGTGGTATTCACTATAAACTGCAGGAACGTACACTTACCATTATGCCCGATTGATAAAATCCCTGATCAACATAAACAAACCACCAAAACAACTGAAATGATAAAAACTTAAGCCCTGCTCAACAGGGGACATAAAAAACCGGCAACCGACGGCAATCGGAAACCGGTACATGTTATGGCTGCCTGTTATGTTACCAACGCGAATCAGTATCACATTGTTGACTTCCAAAACTACTACAAAAGTATGCGATTTTACTTTTATGGAGTAGCGTGTAACCGCTTTGCTCCAAAACCATTACCCGTTGTACACGAGGATCACTCATCCCGGGTACTTCGGAGAAAACTGCTTATGATTATGAAGCTTACGTCTTTATTATTACTTGTGGCCTGTCTTAACGTCTGCGCAAAAGGCATTGGCCAAAAGGTAAGTTTTACCGGCAGGAATGTGCCGGTAGAGCAGGTGTTTAGTGCCATCGAAAAACAAACAGGTTACGTCGTTTTCTTTGACTACGCAAGCCTCGGCGGTGTAAAAAATGTGACCGTTTCAGTAAAAGATGCCGGCATCACCGAACTGCTGCGCGCCTGCTTTAAAGATGAATCCATCGACTTTAGTATCCAGGGCAGGAATATTCTTATCAGCAGGAAACAACAGGCAGAAGGCTTTGTGCCGCCACCGCCGCCCGTTGATCTCAAAGGTAAGGTGATCGATTCTTTAGGTAATCCTCTGCCAGGTGCCACCATCATGTTCAAAGGTTCTAAAAAGGGCATCCAGGCCGATGAAAAAGGCGAATTCACGCTCAAGGGTATAGGAGAGGAGACGCCCCTGGTGATCTCCTACACGGGCTTTGAAACACGCGAATTGAAAACGCCAAAAAATACGGCAACTACCTTCTATGTGATCCTGAAAGCCAGCAGCAACCCGCTCGACGAAACGGTAGTGCAGGCCTACGGTACTGTCTCCAAACGTTATAACGTTGGCTCCATCGCTAAAATAGGACGCGAAGAGATCCAGTCACAACCCGTAATGAATCCGCTGGCAGCGCTCGAAGGACGTGTGCCAGGCCTCCTCGTTACCACGCAGAGCGGGATCCCCGGCGCTATGATGAAGGTGCAGGTAAGAGGACAGAATACAATAGGTTCTTCTCCAATGTCTCCAACGGCACGCACCCCGGACAATCCGTTGTTTATCATCGACGGTGTTCCCTTTGCTCCCCAGAACAATGCCTTCGATCTGTTACAGAACATCACCTATAACAACGGTAATTACGGCGGCGGCTTAAGCCCTTTCGGTAATATCAACCCCGCCGATATCGAGAGTATCGAGGTGCTGAAAGACGCCGATGCTACAGCCATTTATGGTGCAAGAGGTGCCAATGGTGTCATCATCATCTCTACCCGTAAAGCCAATGTGGGTAAGGTAACCATGAACGGTAATATCTCCTCCGGCTTTAGCCGTGTATCCCGTACTATGCCCATGATGAACACGGAACAATACCTGCAAATGCGCCGCCAGGCCTTTGCAAACGACAAGGCAACACCCGGTCTCAATACCTGGGATTCTTATGCTCCGGATCTGCTGCTGTTCGATCAGAATAAACATACCGACTTTATGAAGGATCTTTTTGGCGGAACCGCAACAACACTGTCTGCAAGCCTCTTCCTGTCCGGAGGTAGCCCTACCAACTCTTTTTCTCTTAGCGCAGGCTATGATAAAGAATCTAATTACTTCCCCGGAACTTTTCTGCACGATCGTATGTCTATTAACTCCGGATTGCATCATAGCTCCTCCGACAGGCGTTTCTCTGCCGACTTTACCACAGGTTACTCTTACAGCCGTAATGCATTGCCGGGCAACCCCAGCATCACTTCTGCATTCACGCTTACTCCCAATTTTCCCGATCTGCTCAATCCAGATGGATCATTGATCTGGGACTATAAGGGAACCGCATACAGCTCTATTATCTCAGGCTTTACAAACCCATATGCTTACCTGAAACAGAAAAGCGATGTAGGTTCGCAAAACCTGCTGACCAACCTCGCCCTTAGCTATCGCCTGCTTCCCGGGCTTACGTTAAGATCCAATATGGGATACAACCTGTTTACAAGCAACGAGTACAGGATCTATCCAATTGCTTCTCAGGATCCTTTTTCTTATTATCTCCGTGGTGTAGCCAACAAAGCCAACTCAAGTAGCTATAGCTGGAACATTGAACCACAGCTTAACTACGTTCGCAAAATAGGCCAGGGTAAACTCGACGTGATGGCCGGTTTAACCTTCCTGAAAATGGCAGGCGGAAGCACAGTGCTTTCCGGTACCAATTACCTGAACGATCAGTTCCTCAACAACATCACCGCAGCAGGTACGATAACAGTATCCGATAGCTATTCCCCGTATAAATACCATGCAGTATTTGGCCGTGTCAACTATATCCACGCCAATAAATATATCCTGAACCTTACAGGTAGGGCCGACGGCTCAAGCCGTTTTATAGAGGGGCGCCGCTGGGCGCAGTTCGGTGCCGTAGGCGCCGGATGGATCTTTACCGAAGAAAACTTCGCGCAGCCACTGCGGTCTGTGCTGAGCTTTGGTAAACTCAGGGGCAGCTATGGCTCTACCGGTAACGACAATGTAGCAGACTATATGTACTATTCCAATTGGAAAGTAATAAGTAACATCAATAACTACTTCGGTAGCCCGGGATACACTCCCACAAACCTGAATAACCCCGACTATAGCTGGAGTATTACCAAAAAGCTGGAGTTTGGTCTCGATGCAGGTTTCCTGAACGATAAAATTCTGCTGGGTGTAAGCTGGTTCCGCAACCGTAGCAGCAACCAGTTGGTGCAGTACGCACTGCCTACACAAACAGGTTTTAACAACGTTACCCGCAACTTTCAGGCAATGATCGAAAACAGCGGATGGGAATTTGTTCTTACTGCAACACCGTTGAAGGGTAAGAACCTTACTATGAAATCTTCCCTGAACCTCTCTGTTCCCAAAAATAAACTGGTAGCGTTCCCGGGTTTAGAATCTTCTTCCTACGGTAACATCTTTGTAGTAGGACAAAGTGTGAGCCTGGTTCGCGGTTACAGTTTTGCCGGTATCAATGAAACAACAGGTATCGCGGAGTTCAATACAAAGGCTGGCGGAAAAACCATGCAGCCTGTTGCTATTAACGGCGATAACAAGTTTATCCTGGGCAACTCCGATCCACGTTTCTTTGGCGGCCTGCGTAATACGCTTACCTGGAAAAAATTGCAGGTAGATATCTTCCTCGAATTCAGAAAACAATGGGGGCCTAACTTCTTTAACTCTCTCGACGGCACACCCGGAGGTATCAGGAACATGCCGGTTGAACTGCTCGATAGCTGGACTAAACCGGGTGATAAAACAAGGTATCAGAAACTAACGCAAACATATGTGGGAGCCGGGCAAACCATGAGCTATCTTAAAATGTCCGACTTCTCATACAGCGATGCCTCTTATATCCGCTTTAAAACCCTCGGTCTTAGTTATACCCTCGATGGCGAATGGCTGAAGAAAATTAAGATGGGCTCCTGCCGCATTTATATGAATGCTCAAAACCTGTTTGTAATAACAAAGTACAGGGGACACGACCCGGAAACGCTGTCTTTCTACTCCATTCCACCGTTAAAAACAATTTCCTGTGGTTTACAATTCAACTTTTAATGATGAACTATCCTAATAAATTTATATACCATAGATCAGCATGGGCATTGTTGCTGCTGCTGGTAATGTCTTCCTGTAAAAAGTTTACAGAGATCCCGACTTCTCCAACTTCATTATCACCGGAACAGGTCTTTGCCGATAGTGCCGATGCTAATGCTGCCATAACAGGTATCTATATTAATATGATTGGTACCTCCAGCAGAATATTGACGATAGGAAATGAGGCTTCCGGTACCTATGCCGGCCTTGCTGCTGATGACTATGATGCCAATACCAGTTATACTTATTACAAGGAGTTTGCAACCAATACGGTAAGTGCAAATAACTCAAACAATAACTCATATCTCTGGTCTTATGCGTATAAGTTTATTTACCAGGCCAATGCGGTAATAGAAGGCGCTAGCGCCAGCAATGGCATAAGCGCTGCTTTTAAAAATAAGATCATAGCCGAAGCGGAGTTTATCCGTGCTTTCTTTCACCTTAACCTGATGAACTTATACGGACCGGTGCCTTTATGCACCGTTACCGACTACAGGGTAACCTCCATCTTGCCAAGGGCCGATACGGGTGCTATTTACCGACAGATAGTAACAGACCTCGAAGATGCCTATACGCGTCTGCAAAACGATCCCCTTCAGTCCAACAAAGTAAGGATTGGCCGCGACGCGGTGAAAGCGCTGCTGGCAAGGGTATATCTTTATCGCAAACAATGGAGCCTGGCTGAAGCCGCTGCTACAGAGCTCATTAATGGTAACTATAGAATGGTAGCGCTCGATAGTGTTTTTCTTACCAATAGCCGTGAAGCCATTTGGCAGGTGCCTTCTACAGCCCCAGGCGACGAAACGGTGCAAAGTGTGGCGCTTATCCCTTACTCTGCTACCAATATACCTACCATGTTTGCTACAACTTTTCTGCTGCAATCATTTGAGCAGGACGATAAACGGAAAACAAGCTGGTTGAAAGCGAACGTGGCGGCAGGTACCAGCTACTACTATCCTTTCAAATACAAACAGCAGACCTCAGGAACGGCAACTACGGTATCTAATCCCCGTGAAGCGCATACGCCCTTACGGTTGGCGGAAATGTACCTCATAAGGTCCGAAGCAAAGTTGATGCAGGCCAATAATACGGGCGCGCTGAACGATCTCAACGAAGTGCGTAAAAGAGCCGGTTTGGAAAATACTGCCGCCAGCTCAGATGCCGATATTATGAAAGCCATCATGCACGAACGTAGAGTGGAATTGTTTGGTGAGTGGGGCCATCGCTTCTTCGACCTGAAACGCACAGGTACCATCGATGCGGTGCTTGGCGCAGAGAAAACCGGTTGGAGATCTTCCTATGCCTTGTTCCCGATTCCTTACAATGAAACACTGCTGAATCCTTTCCTAACGCCTAATCCCTGATAACAACAGCTACATCCGGATAACAGTATTGCTCATCTGAAGAAGAGCATGATTCATTAAAAATAGAAAATGGTGAAGATGAATTCTTTCACGCATGCCAACCGCCTCATGGCGGCTGGTATGCTGGTGTTTTGCCTGCACGGTAAAGCACAACAGCCTGCACAACAACCCGTGCAGCAGGCACAACAATCACAGCAGGTGCAACAATCTCTGCAACAGGCACAGGCGCCCCAATTACCGCCGGTTTTTAGCTGGGATAAGCCTGTTCTTTATCACGGCGATACCCTGCATGTCGTTTACAGGCCCCGTGGCCCCGTTAACACTCCTGTGAAAGGCTTCGCCTATCTGTATAAGAATTTCGAATGGAAAGGTTACGACCTCTCGTTAACGAAAACGGATACCGGGTGGATAGGCGAAAAACAGATCCCCGAAGGCGCCGCACTTATCTGCTTCCGCTTCTACGTTGCCGATACCATCGACAAGGGTAACAGGTGGCCTTATGTATTGCTCATTCATGATAAGAACAAACGTATGACACCCGGCGCATACACCGAATATGCATTGATGCGCCGCAGGGATATAAAAGGATATATGTCCGATCTGGTCCGCCCCGAATCATTGATCGAACCAAGAGTAGCTGTTGCGTTATACGTGGCAAAGGAATGGGGCGACCTCACCGTAAGAAGGAATATGTTCTATCGCATCTGCATGTCTGTGAAAGAATATTTTCCGCCGGAAAAAGGTGACTCCATCATCCGTAAGGGCGCAGCTGAAATAGCAGCGCTGCCCGATATAAAAGAACAGGAACTTCTTACCATTCAGCGTATCTATAGCCGTATTCTGAATAACAATGATGCTGCCGACTCCATAATGAAAATTATCCTGGCGAAATATCCCAACGGCATCGCATTCCGGCAAAAGCAACTGGGCGATGTCTACCGTATCATGGATAAGGAAAAGCATCTTGCCGCATGGGATAAATTCCTGGAAACCTATCCCGCTTCAAAATATAACTGGAACGAGTTTACCGATCCGGTATGGGGTGAGAATTCATTTTTTGCCAATAGCTTCACCTTTCAGGGCAATACAGCATTTATGCAACACAACCTGGCCGAAGTAAAAAGGCTGGGTACGCTGGCGCCATTGGAATTGCTTCCTTACCTGTACATGCATTATGTGATGTTTCCTTTCCACCAGGTACAGCCCATGATCACCGATGCCGAAGCCTACGATATCGCAAAAGTGTATATGGATCGTATGCTGAAACTTCTGAATGATCCCAATCCCGAAGTGTCCAAACGCGGCATCTATGCGCCTTCCGAATGGCCTCGTCCCTTCATGGTAAAAGATTATGAGGTGTTCGCACATCATGTGAAACTGCTTTTCGAAAACAGGGAATATGCCGCCGCCTCGAAATTGGCTGCGCAGGTATTTGACATTATCCGCTACAGCGATGTTGTCTTTAACGATGTTTATGTAAAGCTCCTGCTACGCGAAAAGAAAAATAAGGAAGCATTGGAATACATCCATGGTGCAATTTATGCAAATGCCTTTACCGCCGAAATGATAAAGACCCTGAAAGCTGATTATCTCAGGAATGGAAAGGATGAAAAAAACTTCCCTGCTTATGTGATATCCCTGAAATCAAAAGAAAGCATAGAGAAAGAACAGCAGGCCATCCGTAAAGCAATGGTTACTGTTCCGGCACCTGCCTTCAGCTTGTCTGATAAAAACGACAATAAAGTATCATTGGCCGGATTGAAAGGCAAGATTGTAGTGCTCGATTTCTGGGCTACCTGGTGCCATCCTTGTAAAGCAGCCATGCCAGGCATGCAAATGGCAGTGGATCACTTCAAAAATGACAAGGATATCGCTTTCTATTTTATCTCTACACTCGAACAGAATCCCCGTTATAAAATAATGGCCGACTCTTTTGTTACGGCTAAAAAATATGACTTTACCGTACTATTCGATAATAAAACGGATAGCTCAGACAGAAACGACCAGGCCTTCGAAGAATATAGGAAAGTGCTGCACTTCAACGGTATCCCCGAAAAAGTGATCATCGATAAAAATGGCATCATTCGCTGGTGGTCAAGTGGTGGATCTGAAAATCATATTGCGCTTGCCGAAGAGATCAAATATGTTGTCGAACTCCTGAAGAACGAGCCGGAGAGTAAAGCGACGGCAAAATAAGTGGTGCCCAAACGACTGGAACGAGTACAAAGAACCTGCTAACAAAAGCCGTATTACCGGTAGCGCCGGGAAGCTCCTTCCCGGCGCTGGCACCGCAGGCATACAAAGCCCGTCTCTTCACTGCGCCGCCGCCGCTTGTTTACTAAAGAGTGATGATGTTCAGCCTGATGCTCCCGTCAGGGCTATTGTTTCATTTGTCTTTGCGTGAATAAAAAACACTTTATAGATTTTTATCTGTAACAAAGAATTGTAAAAATATTTTAACAGAAAGTTTGGATATTAAAGAATTCAATTATCTTTGCCTCAGCAAAATAAAAAGAAATGGTACGTCTACATTTAAATATAAATAGGCAAGTAAGCTTTGGTCCTCTTGGACTTGGCGGCTGCGGGGTTAGTAGCGTATATAAGTAGAGCATATAAACTCATTATATAGGAACCCCGCGCTACTGCGGGGTTTTTTATTACCTGCCTTATAAGATAATCCCACACTGTAATACTTCATATCTGCATCGGCTGAATGGCAATGGATCAGCTGTATGTGAAGCCATGTATTGCATTCAACTCATTACTGCCGGTAGTTGACGCTGCCTGCAAAAAAGCTTCCTTAACGGGAAGATGGCATGTATGCTGTAACAGCGGCGAAGCCAGGGCTTCTGTATAGCCCGGCAGTGCAACAGGTATGCCTGCTTGTATACTGTTGTCTGTTGCAGGTATGGGCCACCAGGACGTGTGTTGAAGGTTCAATTCCTTCTATGGTTAAGTGCCATATAGCTCAAATGGTTAGAGCAACCATCCATTCATGTGGGTTCGAATCCCATGTCTCATCCTGTGAGATTGGCGGAATTGGTAACGCAAAGCACTTAGGATGCTTGAATCAGGGAAGCCGGTATCGCTTCTTTAAAATAGATACCACGAAAGACAGCTTTGTTTTCCCGGCTTTGTAATCGACTGCCGGGGGGCAAGGTCAGCAAAGCAACTGGTATAACACCAGCAGACGCCTGTCGGTTTTATCTGCTGTTATTGCTAAACATAAATGAACAATAACCACGTTAATGCCAAAGAAGGTCTCCGTGATCTTACTGGTGGGAAAACAAACGCTGTCTTTTTAATTTGTTCACAACTAAAACAATATAAAATGAAAAGGGTAAGAGTAAATGCCCTCCAGGTAGCGCTGGTGTTTAAAAGAGGTCGCTACCTGCGTATGCTTACAGAGGGTGTTTATTGGCTTGGTTTTTCCGAAAAGCTGATGGTATATAATACAACAGAACAATTTATACCTGGTTACGAACTGAATGTTCTGTTACAGGATAAGCAGCTGGCCGATGCACTGCATGTGGTTGAAGTAAGCAATACCGAACTGGTGCTTCTGTACGAAAACGGGCTCTTCAAAAAAGTGCTCACAGCAGGCAGGTATGCCTTCTGGAAACATCCCGTACAATATCAGTTTGTTAGGGCCGATCTGTCTGAAATCGAGATCACTGAAAATATTAACCGTGCTATCCTGCTCGATAAGCTGGTGGCGCCTTATGTTCGCACCGTTACGGTAGAAAGTTATGAACTGGCGCTCCTGTATATCGATGGTAAGTATGTGCGTGTTCTTGAGCCTGGTGTTTATTACTGGTGGAAGAATAACATTGCTATTACACTGCAGCGTGCCGATATGAGACTGCTTCAATTGGAGATCAATGGACAGGAGATGCTCACGCGCGATAAGGCTGCACTCCGTATAAATGCATATGCGCAATACAGGGTAACCGATATCGAAAAAGCAATGCAGAACAAAGAGTACGAAAAACAAATCTACGTCTTGTTTCAGCTTGCATTAAGGGCATATACAGGTACACTTACGTTCGATGAGTTGCTGGAAAGAAAGGATGCTATTGCTCCTTTTGTACTTGACAACTTAAAGGCAAAAACAGAAGCAATGGGCTTAACTGTTTATGACTTCGGTATCAGGGATATTATCCTGCCTGGCGATGTAAAAGACATCATGAACCAGGTGCTGGTAGCCGAAAAAAGAGCGCAGGCAAATGGCATCACAAGGCGGGAGGAAACTGCAAGTACACGTAGCTTGCTGAATACAGCAAAGCTGATGGAAGAAAACCAGATGCTGTGGAAGCTGAAAGAAATGGAGTACGTTGAAAAGATCGCTGAAAAGATCAGTACGATCAGTGTCAACGGCAACGGACAATTACTCGATCAGTTGAAACAAGTGTTTATTTCCAATAAATAGAAGAGGAGGGTAACCTCCTCTTTTTATTTTTAACATTTGTTACTGATATTATTTTATTCTTTGTATTAAAGTGAATTTTATTCGGTGAACCACTCTTTGTTTTCAGTGAGTCTGAAAAGTTCAATTCCCACATTAATGTATGTTGCTTGCACCAACCATCACAAATATGAATTTTGTGTAAAAAAAACGAAACTTATTGTCTTACACTAGCTTACCTGCATCGTCGTAAATCGCTCAAATGGCCGCTGCTATTGCATTCTTGCGCATGGAACCCTATCTTAGCATATATGAAGAAAATAAGAGCAGGCCTGCTTGGCTTTGGTAAAACAGGTAGTTTGGTAGCTAGAGAGCTATTGAACGATGCCCGCTTTAACCTGAGCTGGGTGATCAGGAGATCAGGACATGAAAAGGGCAAATTCGCTAGTAAGTTGTTAGACTTTAACTACGATAGCGCCCGCGTGTATGCTGCCAGTCAGATCAGCGACAGTTTTCATGACGATCACCCTGTAGACGTAATTATTGATTTCTCAGGTCCTTCAGGTGTATCCCTTTACAGGAAGCCTGTACAGAATGGAGTGAAGATTGTATCCGCCATCTCAAAGTATGAGCCCGCACAGATCAGTCAGATCCGCGAGTATGCAAATCATACAGCTATAGTACATTCTCCCAACATTACTGTTGGTGCAAACTTCCTGATAGTGGCCTCCCGCTTACTGCAAAAGATTGCACCCCATGCCGATGTGGAAATAGTGGAGTCTCATTTCAAAGACAAACCCGAAGTATCAGGAACTGCACTGAAAATGGCCGATGCATTAGGTGTTGAAGGAGAAAGGGTACATTCCCTCAGGGCCGGAGGTATTGTAGGTAAACATGAAGTTGTTTTTGGTTTGCCCAACCAAACCATACGCCTCATTCACGAAAGTATTCACCGCTCCGCATTCGGACAAGGCGCCATCTTCGCAGCACTATGGCTGCAGGATAAAAGCCGTGGCTTATTCTCCATGGAAAATATCTTCGCTAACATCCTCGGCGGTCAATCTTTCTACTAAATAATGCCGGACTGCACTTAAGTAGTCCGGCTTTACCGCCAGCGCCCTTCCAAACTCCATCGGAAATTTCCCGATTTCGGCAGCAATCCCGCTGCACTTCCCTGACATTTGTAGTTCGTTTCCTGTTGGATTGCATTTTTCATTGAACAAGAAAACTCGTATCACGGTATGGCTGCTGTGGCTAAAAAGAAAAAATCAAACCGTTCCCTGTTCTATCGTATATCGGCATGGCTGCATCTGTGGCTGGGGTTGATAACCGGTATTATCGTTATCATCGTTTGCCTTACCGGCTGTATCTGGTGTTTCAATGAAGAGATCACTTCCATCCTTGAACCTGAAACACGCGTCGCAAAGCAGGAAAAACCGGTCCTGCCGCCTTCCCGCCTGATGGCGATCGCTGCTTCCGAACTCAAAGATTATCGTGTCACAAATTATAGCGTTTACCAGGGCAAAGTTTTCGAAGTCTATGCCCAGCCGCTAAACGTCAAAAGCAATGCAGGTAACGCCAGGCTTTATATCGATCCCTACACCGGTCAGGTAATTAAAAAACGCATTTACGAAAAAGGAGAGGTGCCTTTCTTCCGCTGGATCCTCAACGGCCACCGTTTCCTCTGGTTCCCATGGAAATTAGGCCGCCCTATAGTGAATTATAGCATCCTCATCTTTGTAATTACACTCATCACCGGCATTGTGTTATGGTGGCCGCGAAAATGGACGAAAGCAACCCGTGAACAGGCTTTTAAGGTCAAATGGACAGCAAGTCTCAAACGTGTCAACTACGACCTGCACAATGTCTTTGGCTTTTATTCCCTGCTCATACTCCTGGTCATTTCGCTGACAGGAATGGTATGGGGCATCGAATGGTTCAGTAAAGGAACCTATTGGCTGACAACAGGTGGACAAACCTTACCGCCTTACTCGACCGTATCCTCCGATACAACAAGGCCGGGTAAAGGTTATCTCCCCGAACAGGCGGCAGACATTGTATGGAACAAAGTTGTATCCGCCCACCCGGGAGCAACCGGCTTTTATATGTCATTACCCGATACGGCTGAGCGCAAGTCTTCATTCTTCGTATCTGTTTATCCCAAACGTGGCGTGTTCTATAATTTCAAACGATATACCTTCGATCAGTACAATGTAAAGGAACTGAAGCCCGAGAAAGAAGGCGTCTACGATATGTCATACGAAACAGCCTCCGTAGGCACAAAGCTCCGCCGTCTTAACTACGACATTCATGTCGGAGCTATCCTGGGCCTGCCCGGCAAATTCCTGGCCTTCTTTGCCAGTCTTATCGGCGCCTCTTTACCCATTACCGGCTTCATTATCTGGTGGGGCAAAAAGAAAAAGAAGAAAGGCGGCAAACACCAGCGCAAAACAGTGCTCTCCCAACACAAAACTCACGCATCAGCCTAAATAACAATCACCGTTATAGAACAAAAAGTCTTCCCGCCTGACGCAGGAAGACTTTTTAATAAGCAGGGGATAGGGTTGTTTAAGAAATTAATCGTATTTATCTTTTACATATTTCGAAATATAGGTGCTCAAACCCTTCCCCGCAGCAGCTAACTGTTTCATCTTTTCAACATGGCGCATACCTGCCCCCTCGTAACTATAAGTATACGTTCTGTCTCCTCCGGAGAATTTAACAACGATGTAAGCATTACCTGTTTCGTATCCCAGGACGCCTGAGTTTCCGCTTAAATTCTTATACCGTTTCATAATAGGCTCATTGGCTTGCGAATTACTATAACTTCTCTACTCCAAGAAAGTTAAGGATGATTTTCTCTGCTTCGTCTTTCGAACTGGCATAAGGATGTAATTCAAAACGCTTTACTTTGGAGGCCTCCAGCCACTCTGTCCAGAATAATTGAATGATCTCCATATCTGTAGGCAGCACAGTGGCAGTACCGCCTTTCGATAAAGAACGATCATATAATTCCATTACTAACACCTCAAGGTTCTTTAGGTTTTCATTGGCCACAGGTTTTATCTGGAATTTTTTACTTTTCCTTAAAAAGTCCCGCATATTAGTTACCCCCGACGATAGATAAGCTTTTCTAAACCGGTCAATGGTGTTTTTGCTTAAGTCAACACCTTGCCCGAATATCCCTGCTTCAATATACCCGTCTGTCGCTAAGATCAGTACATTCCGATAGGTATTAATGAAAACATTCGATTCATACCTCACAGCCGCTTCAGGCGCAAGCACACGTTTGTTGTCTATTCCCTGGTTAAAATAACTCCAGATATCTGCACCAAAGTTCTCCTTTGCCGCAAGCCCGTTCATTTTCTGGAATTCAGCTCTCATGTCGCCAATGTCTTTCCTTAATGTTTCTTTTACTCCATTTCTCTCCGCTATATAGGCGATCCGCTCATTTTGATTTTTGAACCTTCCGAAATCAATAAAAAGCTTATCCGTATTTACCGCATATTGAGTGATCAGGCCTTTGTTGATAAAGTCAACGAGTAATTTATCTTTTTGATTTTCCGATCTTTTGCAGCGAAGGATCGAAGGGTAAAGATTTTGAGTGACAATGGAAAGAATATCCCCGTCGTTAAGTGGTCTTTTATAAAGAGTTGGATTGACCCGATTTGACAAATCAGAAGAAAAAATAAGATTGAAATGTACCGTATTGTAGGTTTTGCCGGCAGCTGCCACGTGCATAGCAGGTTCTGTCATCTGGCATTGCAGAAAGGAAAGCAGTAACAGCGATCCTGCGAAAATGAGTTTATGCATCTTGGTTGATTTTTACACGTTTGTCAATGACATTGCTGGCAAGTTTTTCGTCTTGCCACTCTGTTGCAACCTGGGCAGCCTGGCTTGCCTTAAGACTCGCCTTCGATACGGCATATTCCTGGAACAGCAGATCATTCCATCCCTCCAGGAATATATTGATGCGGTCTTTTAATGCGTCAAGGGAAATACGGATATTATCCGACTGCACACGTGTTGTATAAATCGCCGCAATTCTGTCTATTGTTGCAGACGCCTGAATAAGTTGTTGTTTTCTCTTTTGAAGATCCTGGTTTAATGATTGCGGAAGGTTCGATAGCTCAAGATCTATATGTTTTATTTCCGCTTTTAATTGTATTGAATGCTTTTCCAATACGGCGACCTCTTCTTTTAATATAGCTATCTTCTCCAGGTTGCTGTTAAGCTCTTCTTGTAGATGTTTGACGGCAAGCCTGTTCGATAGGGTAATGTTATCCGGGTTGCGCTCTTCAAAAATGCTTATGAACTTCTTGAATACAACCTTGAACAGAAATAAGCCGGCAGCGCCAAATACAAATACAAGATAAAAATGGGGATCAGCAAAAACCATTTGAAACTTCCAGGGCACGTTAACGGTACCGCGGGAGTAATTTATCTCGTAAATAGTTTGAGTTACTTGATACGCAATAACGGCATCTGCAAAAAGGATCAGCACCGTAAGCGCGGCCTTACCCAGCTTCGACCATCTGGAGCGGGCATATTGGTCAATAACAGATAAGATGATGAGGAGGAGAGGGAAGGCGAGAATGAACATTGGCGTCGTGCCTCCTCTTTCAAAAGCCTTATGTAAGGCCTTGGAATCAAAGATCTGGGTAGCAGCCACAGGTATGTTTTGCAACTGCTGCTCGGCTGCGTCCTGGGCGCTGAAGAGTAAGATGTAAGCACCCGATGAATAGAAAAGAAAGATGTAAAAAACTAAGACGATTCCAAATAACATTGTGGGAATGAATTCGAACCATTTGAACTTGGGCCTTAGGATAGCACCCTCTTTCTCTTTTATCTGTTTGTCTAATTGATAATTCTTTTCTTCTAAAACAGGGATCTTGTCCTGCCTGATCTTCTCGATACTTTTGCTGGTAACTTCCAATTCCGTTTCCTGGTTCGTTCGCGATACCTCTAGGTTGGTTTTGCCGATTACATGCGCCCGCTCAAGGAAGTCAATTTGTATCTCGCTGTTCCTGGTTATATTGTCCTGGCTCTTGATTCGCTGCTCTTCAATCTTTGCAACCAGCCGGGTTTTCTTGTCTTCAACAACATCGATGTCATTGATGAAAACATAATACAGGGTATCAAAAGCCTTGTATAACACCTGGTGATCGCCATTATTAGCATTGCATCGCGAGAAACCATGTTCCCGCAGCAACTTCCGGTCAAAATTCCTGATCTCCGCAGCGATCATCGTATCCAGCACCTGCTCAAATTCCATCCCGGCCTTTGCGGAAACATCTACGGGAATACCCTTCGGTAGCTCTGCTCTGGAAACAGCTATAGTAGGCTTACTTACAGGTTCTCCATTTTGTTCAAGAATTCGGTTTTTAATCTCATGGAAATTCTCAATGAGCGAACGGATGGTCTCACTATGGTTGGTGCTGATAATACTCTCATGATTATTCTTTTTTGCATTGACACTCCAGTTGTAGGAACCATGAAGAGCGATCCGTTGGTCAATAACGCAGAACTTTTGGTTCATAATGCCATAACCACTGTTCTTTATCTTGTAAACAAAAGCTCCTTTTGATACAAGTAAACCGAAGTCCAGCTTCTCATTCTCCTGGTTATCCGCAATAATAACTTCCACGCGAACCCCCTCCGCTAGCTTTCCCAACAGAATATTAAAAAGATCTTCATCTGTAAACCACGCAGTAGCCAGTAGTATTTCAAATGTAGCCTTGTACAATTCGCTTTGTATACAGGCATAGATCTCCTTATTGTCATTAATGACTTTTTGATCAATTGTTTCCATTATGATGTAGGTATTAAGTTATCGCTCCCATCTGCAAACCGTTTTGCCATTCTCTTCGGCACTTTCTTTTTTAATCCTTACAATTTTGTGCTTGCAGTTATTCAATCCCGGGCAGTTCTCCCTGTAATGGTATTTCTTGGCAGTAGAACTTTGGCAGATATAAACATACGTGGGCGCTTCATTACATATAGATCCATTTAGCAGCATAACTGCAAGTAAGAGTGCTTTCATTCAGGGCGCATATTATTGGTTGGTACATAGGTATTAGCCTCTGCTCCTCTAAGAGATTGCAGAGGGGCTGTCATTATCTGGTATGACAGCCAGGTGAACAAAACTTACATCCGTCGACCTTATCATATTTTGCCCGCGCAGCAGCTACTGCCGGATAGCAGGATGTAAATATTCCCAGGTGGTCCCTGTTGTTTACCGAAGGAAGGAATTGGCAGTCTTCATTATGCACTTCGTGATAACCGTCTGGCTGCGCTCGGTTTGATACATAGTAGCTCTTTGACATTGTTGTTGCTTTTGATGTATCAAAAATAGATAGGAGAACAAACTGTTTCTTACGGGAAACCGTAATCGCTAAATAACCCCCATGTCCTTGCAATACGCTATGAGCTGTTCGTTCTTCGACATCTCTAAAGAACTCTTGATAACATTAAGGCGTTTCTCTATACTGCTTAAACTCGATGGGTGGATTTTCTTTTGCTGTAAATGAAGAGGAATGTCTTTCTGAGGTGTGCCATCTGCAAGTGCTTGTATAACTGCGATATCGAAATCGTTGAAGTTAAAACAGTTTTCGCTTTCAGCTTTTTGCCTCAGATGTCTTGGATAATAGATCTGGTTTTTCGATATGCTTTCTATCGCCTGTTTTAGCTCCTTGGCGTCATTTCTGGCCTTACGCACATAACCGTCTATCTCAAGCTCATCGAATAAACGCTTGATGACAGCGCCGCCGCTTTCAGCCGAAAATACCAGTATGCGCAGGTCTTGCTGAACCTGCCTCGCCGCCGTAATCAACTCGGCGCCACCCGGTATCTTTTGTTTATTATGGTCCGGTTCAAAATACAGATCTGTGATTAAAAGATCGTACGACTCATCATTCTTTTTACTTCTCTCTATCCTTGCCAAAGCGTCGTCGCAGTAATATACGTAATCGGGACTGCCTATTCCCAGCTCTTCAAGTGTCCTTTGTAAAGAGAGGTTGGCGCTCTCATGATCTTCAGCTATCAGTACTTTTTGTATCATTTTAATTTATCCTATTGGGAAAGAAATCAGGATTTTAAGCCCTGTCGTTGTCTTATTGTCAAAACTAATCTTCCCCCGGATAGTCGTTATACGGGAAACCGTATTATTAAGTCCGTTCCCGTAACGAAATTCGGCCGGCAAACCAATGCCGTCATCTGTATATTGAATTTGTACCTGGTTCTCCTGTTGTCCAAACTTGATAACCACGTTGCCGGCGGAACTATGTTTTTTCATATTAACCATAAGCTCTTGTAATATGCATTTCACTTCCTGCCTCACATTTAAACTAACTCTTTCCCAAAGCTCCTCGCGGCTCCCAACAACCAGTACTCTCCTGCTGCCATTGGCAAATGATTCAAGTAGCTTATTTAATTCGTCATGAAAAATGGCATGAGCGCTATCCTGCTTTTCATACGATATGTCACGTGACCGCTCATACATATCTTCAATTTTATCCAGTAAGAGATTTTTTTCTACGTGATCCTGGTGTTCGATCTCTGTCATGATGCGGTAAAGCCCGTTGGCAACAATGTCATGAACTTTTTGGGAGGTCTTCAGCCTGCTTTCACGGACGGTGTTTTCTGCCTTGAGCAGTACCTGCTGCTTTCGCTTGCGAAACCATACTATCAGGAACACAATTGTTAATGACAACAGCAATCCTGCAAAAATGAAGATCAAACGCTGACGGATCATCTCGGACTGCTTTTCCGCGTTCTCCTTTTGTAGCTGCAGGTTCTCAGCCTTGTGTTTCTCCGCCTCATAACGGATAAGCGCAAACTGGTTCTTGGCCGCATTTCGTTTTTGCTGTAGACTGTCATTTAATTGAAGATAACGTTCAAAATATGCCTGGGTTGCTTGCACCGGCGATAGCTTGATAAGCTTCTGTAGCGCTTCTAGTTGATCATCCGGACTCTCAAGCTTTTGGGCTATTGCATACATCATTTTCGAGTAGAACAAAGCCGAGTCAGGATGTGGAAGAAAATGATAGTCTGCCAAATGGGCATAGCTCGCATTTTGCCCCCATTCGTCCTTTACCCGCTTTTCAATCTGAAGGGCGCTTGAAAACGGTGGAACCGCATTGTAGCTGGAATCCTTCAGCCACTTTGTTTTGGCAAGATTCGATAGTATACGTGCATATTCTTTGGTGTCGGGCGTCGCTACATTTAATAAAGAATCATAAAGCGACAGGGCCTGCGTATACTGCTGTAGGTTTTGAAACGCAACCGCTTTATTATTAAGTATGCGCCACTTGAATTTGGCCTCCGGGCTAAATCGCAATGCGAGATCATAATACCTGATGGCTGTTTCATAATTACCCAGGCGTGAACTGGTTAATCCCAGCTCATTATAGTTGGCCGAAAGACAGTAGTGATCCCCTGCTTTCTTTTCGTCGAGGTGTTTTAATGAAAGCAGCAGGTTTTCCTGGCTTCCAAAATAGTCGCCCGCATCCGATTGTATGGAGGCCATATAACTATAGGAAACAGCTACCTGTGAACTGTCTTTGGAGTTGCCTGCTACATCATTGAAATAATAAAAGGCAGAGTCCTTGTTACCATAGTAAAAAAGCGATTCCGCTTTCTTGTAATTCGGCTCTTTCTTCGCAAGATGGGGTGCAGGATGCCGGTCGCAGGCGCAAACATAAAAAGCAAGGGCCGTTAAATAAAGATTGCGGGTTTTCAAAATAGCAATTTGACATAAAAATAGAAAAAGAATAATTTTATTATGATAAAAAATAAGGCAAGATTACTCTTGCCTTACCATTTACAATTAAGGATTCGCTGGAGGAGGTGGAGGTGGTGCTGGCGGAACATGATCCGTTTCACCGCCTGTATCACCGTCATTGGTGGTTTGTGCTGTATTATGACTGCCAGACTGCGAGCCCGTGAGATTTGGACATACCAATCCCAGGAACATATAGAAGAATATGTATATCATTTTAATTTAATCTTTGAGGTTTAAGAAGTAAGTATGCGCACCGCGGGCCATTGCTGGCTGCAGTTGAAGTGAAATAAGAAGCGCTTCTTATGTTCTTGGGAAGTGGAGTGCCGATGGCGGAAGCTTATAAATGCTTCCCAAAACGTCTATTTGCTCCCGTCATCGTTACTCTTATGAAATCAGATGCTGTACAGTAAAACCAGTTAGCTAATATGGCTTCATTTGATTTCTAACTCAAAGATAGAACGGTATAAGTCGTTGATAAACAATTGTTCCGATCATTCCGGTCTTTCCTGGAATTCCGGCGGTAATTCCGGGAAATCCTCTGGAAGAGCCAGAATGCTTGGAATAAATTCCGATAATTCCTTTTAGTATAGTTAATATTTAAATTATGTCTTATAGAGATTGCGTCAGAAACGAGTACTATAGAAAAAGGAAAGCCAATCAGCTTTCCGTAAAAATGATAGAACTAAAACGTTCAGGTATCAGAGAAGAATGCTTGGCGCTTTTAGAGCAGCGATGTGAAAACGGCGATGAAAATATATTATGGGCAATATTTGGTCCGGCAGATAAAGGTTCCTCTCTTAAAGAGATGATTTATAAGTATGATATAGATAGATTTCGACCTTTGGTGAAATTCTTGAGAGAAAATACAGGGATCAGAGATTTGGAGGATATTGACTTTTTAGCATGGCTGATTGATTTTCAGCCGAGGCCTTATAAGATAGACGTAGATTATCTGGCATTGGATCGGAAAAGGGAATCTGAAGTAATGGCTGCTCAGGAGGAAAATGTAAATGCCCGCGGCAGAGATAATATTCCGAAAGGTTTGCCCGTTGCGATTATAGAGCCTGTGGAAGAACCTGATTTGCCTGAGGGAGGGGGAATATCTGCTGGAGAAGCGCCGGTTAGACCAGGAAAAGATAGTACTGGTGAAGGCGTTAAAGTCGGAGTAACGCTAACTTCGAAACTTGAAAATCAGGAGGAAGGTATCGGGAAAGATTTCTTTACAGAAAGCAAAGCGCGTTTTAGAAGGTTGACAGCCTGGTTCTATGCTAGTAAAGCTATAAGACCTGCAATGCTAATGATAATTGCCTCTATGATTGCTTACTTTTTGTCCATAGACGAACCTCGGGAACAATCATGTATGTACTGGAAAGACGATCATTTTCAATCTGCTCCATGTTATCTGAACATACCAGGAGCATCTCTTATAGCATTGGATGCTCAAAAAGCAAATAATTTCCGGAAAATCACCGACTGGCGCACCATTACTCCTAAAGACATAGGCGTGGTTTTTTATGGGAAAAGTGTAGATACTGGTGTAAATATTGAATTATTTACCTGCTATGGCATACATCCTGTCAATCCCAATATAAAGCTGAAACCAGTGACAAAATATATCTATGGTAGATACATAGAGCCTAAAATCAAATTACTTCAGGATTCAAGTAAAAGCCTTACGTTGAATCAATAACTCTGCTCCATCAAAACCCTGCCGGTAAAATCCGCACAAATGCACCTGACAGCAAAATTTGCGGCAAACTTCTTGTCTTGTAATTGGGACGCCCGTTTCTTCCGGGGGCCAGGCCCCCGGAAACTTCTTCTCCTCCCATCTACGAAAAACTACGCTTTATATACGGGCCTTAAAGCCGGAGTAAACCTGCCCATAACCACCACACATTTACACTTCGCCGCCTGTCCTTCGCCTCCCCGCCACAAAAGGGGTATGATACCGCTCTAAAAACTGCTTGCGCGAATCCTTATAACTGCTCACGCCGCCAATCAATTTAAGCACCCGTATATAATACCACGCCAGATCTAACTGGTAAGGCAGAAATCCCGAACGCGCACTGGAAGGATACAGATGATGATTATTATGCCATTCACCCGCTACATATCCCGGCCATAACTGGTTAATAGAATTATCATGACGATTATAATCTATCCCATCCCGCTGCTTATCTTTCTCTCCCTTGGCATGACCTTCATAATTAAACGTCCTTACACCCACTGCCCAGAAAAAGGCGCCCCCGAATAAAGCACAGGCCAGCCCATGACCGCCCAGCAGGTAAAACACGCCATACCAGAATCCCCAGTTCAGCACCCAATGAAGAATGGTCTGCGATGGCCTTGCAACAGATCCCCATTTCTGATACTGCCTGAAGTCATTGCTCCGCACACCGGTATGTTTCATTAACCCCAATACCCTGTTATAATCCTTCTCATCCAGGCTCCTCGATATAGGCTGATGATTAACATCTGCCAGGAAACAATAAAGAAAACCGCCTGAAGCGTTATAAGGATCGCCCGGCTGATCCGATTTTGCATGATGTACATGATGCGAAATAACATAGATCTCTTCCGGTATGATCTTCAGCGATAAATTACGCGTCACAAAACGCCAGAAACGATTGCTGAACACATAAGCCCGGTGGGTGCAATAACGATGATGCCAGATCGTTCCATGTGTCCCCATCAGTACCATGCTGTAAAGAAAACCCGCCAGCAGAAAAAGCCAACTGAAATGAAATACCACGAAGAACACAAAAAAAGGCAGCAACGCCACCACCTTAAACCAGCTGAAAAATGATAACCAGTTTTTCCGGTTACTAAAAACGTTTAATCGCGAAACAAACTCCCCCAATAACTTACGTTTCGAAGGAACAGAAAGCGCGCCAGAAGTATCCGTCCACCCATAAGATGGCCTTTCCAGCACATGATCTAAAAAAGACATGAAGAAAAATTGAAATGATGAATTTGGTTATGTTATCAGACAACAAAGACTAATGCGAAACTATGGAAGACATAGTGGTTTATACAGAATCCTTCGCGATGTGACCCTAACAAGATAGACTATTTTCCCGGTCTGCCAGCTTGCAGCCTTTTCTTAATGCGCTTTTAACATATTTCCTTCACACTCACCTCCATTTTGTTAAGAAATACACTCCCAAAATGACTGGCAAAAGCCACATCTGCCGCATCCCGCCCATAAGCCATAATAATACGGCCGCCCACAGGCTTTTCCATCAAAGCATCAAACGTATACCACCGCCCGCCCACATAAGCCTCAAACCAGGCGTGCAGATCCATTGGCTTTAAATCATGCAGGTAACCTACCACCATCCGGGCCGGTATGTCCAGGTTTCGGCAAAGCGCAATAGAAGCATGTGTATAATCACGGCATACACCCGTTTTACTTTGCAGGACATCCAATGCGCTGGTAGAACTGTTGGTAGTACCATATTCCCGTGAAAAATGAGCATAAACCCATTGCCGGATAGCCTCAACCTGCGCATAACCAGGTGATACGCCCTCGACTATCCGGCTCGCCAGCTCCGTAACCTTGTCCGATTCACAATACCTGCTGGGAAGGAGAAACTGTAACACATGATCCGGCAGCGCCTCTACAGGAGTATACACGGCACTCATGTCTACATCGATGCAAGCATCGCATTCCGCAACAACACTGGTCTCCAGCGTAAAATTACCCGCAGGGATTATAATACGTTGACATATATTACCATACCCGTCTACATACTCGTTGATAGGCACCTGCGGCGTAGTCCAAAAAGCCTCCTGCCTGATAAACTGCCCCGGCCCGCTCTTGGAACGTAACATGAATATACTGGTAACCGGGGCATCCGCGTACATCTCAAAATAGGACGAAGCTTGTAACAACATAGCCAAATATACCTTTATCCAACCGCAACGCCGGCATTATCTCAATGAACATCCCATTGCAATTGTTACCAAATGACAACTGGCGCTATCTGTTACTGCGCCAACTTTACATGAAATCTAAAAAGCGAAAAAATGAAAACCGTACTAATTACAGGAGCTACCAGGGGAATAGGAAAGGAAATTGCCAGGCAATTGGCGGAAAAAGGCCTGTTTGTATATATCGGCAGCCGCAATATCGAAAAAGGCATAGAAGTAGAAAACCAATTCAAAAACCAGGGAGTCTCTAATATTAAAGCCATTGAAATAGACGTCACCAACCCCGGCACCATCCTGTCTGCCAAAGAGCAGATCGAAGCGGAACAGGGAAAGCTGGACATCCTCATCAATAATGCCGGTATTCTCGGTGGCGTTCCGCAAAAAGCGTCCGATACGCCGGTAGATGCCATCCGCGAAGTCTTCGATACCAATTTCTTTGGAGTCATCAGTGTAACCCAAACCTTCCTCGATCTCCTCCGGAAATCAGATTCCCCCCGCATCAGTAATATTACATCCGGGCTGGGTTCCCTCACTCTCCACAGCGATCCCGGTTGGCCTTATTACGATGTAAAAGGCACCAGTTACGTTCCATCTAAAACAGCACTAAATGCCTATACGGTTGTACTGGCTTACGAACTAAAGGATACGCCGTTTAAAGTAAATGCAATAGATCCGGGTTACACCGCTACGGATTTCAACAACCACTCAGGCCATCTGTCCCCCGAAAATGCTGCCGCTTTTATCATTAAACATACGCTGACGTCAGAAGACGCGCCCACAGGCAAATTCTTCAGCAACGATATAAAAGACGAAAGCGAACAAAGCCCCTGGTAGTAAGAAGTAATAGCCTGTCCGGAGATACTGTGTGCCGGTATCGTTTCTAAGTAACTGGTATCGGCATACAGTAATATTGTATGAAAACAGCCTTATCTTTAAATATCTGGCCCCATGATAAAATAGAAACGAATGAATAGTGAACCACTCATCAACTACCTTTTACAGTTCGGCTCCCTGAATCAGCAACAGATCGATTTAATCAACGCCTCACTAACGGTCAGAAATTACAAAGCCGATGCTTATTTTCTCAAAGCCGGCCAGGTGTCCAGGGAAATCGGGTTTATAATAAAAGGAGTGGTAAGGGTTTGTTATTATGATAATGAAGGAAATGAGATCACCCGCTACTTTATTGATGAAAATAATTTTCTGGTAGATATTGAAAGCTATAACGCAGGCATCCCTTCTATAGGTTATGTGCAGGCTGTTACCGATTGCGAAATGCTTATCCTATCCAAACAGGCAATGGAAAACCTGTCCAATACAATTATTGTGTGGGATTCTATCGTACATAAAATGATAGCAAAAGGACTTTCAGAAAAAGTAGCCCGTATCAGTCTTATGTTTCCGAAAGATGCTACGGAACGTTACCTGTTTTTCCTGGAGAAGTTTCCGAACCTTGCCAACAGGGTGCCGTTGCAGTACATCGCTTCCTATATAGGTATCACCAAACACTCACTGAGTCGTATCCGTAAAAGTATTCGCTAAATCAGGCCTGATCTTCGTCTGTTAGTGCTTCACTGGGCCAATACTTTTCATGCCAGTGTGCTTCCAGGAATGCGGCAACCTCTTTAGGTTTGCCCGTACCCAGCAGCAAGTGTTTCTTACCCTCGAATTCAATACTGATCCCATACCTTCCCGAAGCAGTGTAAGCCTTACCTTTATGGCCAATTCTTATGCCCCATCCGCCATAATCTTCCATAGCATTATATTGTACTACTGAAATAGATTTCACCCGCTCCTTTCGGATAACTTTATCTTTTCGCCTGAAGGGAGTGAACCTGAAATGAATCGTCTCGTCAGTAATGGTAACATGCAAGATCATTCTGATAAGCAGTACTACTACAATATAAACAACTACAATAGGAATAGCCAGTGCGGTGTAAAGCTGAACCTCATATAAATAGGCATATACCCCTTGTGCTACCAGCGCTAATAAAATGATGGCAAGAATAATATAGATCCACTTTTGTCTGAATTGCTGTTTTTCTGAGAATAAGTTACTGTTAGGCATAGCTATGAAATTGGGTTGTTAGGTAAAGTCTTGTTTATACCACCATTCTGCCCCGCAATACCCCGGAAAACCACTCTGTCAGTATTTCGAAAACATCATTTTATAAACAAGAAACCTATCTCCCTTGCCTATCTCAAGCCCGGTGTTCGACAGTGAGTAGATCGTTAGCGTATCATTGGAGCTACTGCCTGTTAAGATAAGCTTATTTTCTAAATATTTTATACTTGTTCCATGCTGTAATACCGCTGAATTTATAAACAACGGTATCCTTGGCTCTGAAAAACAAACTTTCCGCAAAACCCGATGCGATAGCGTCATCGTGTCCCTTAAATAAGTTCTTCCACTTACCAGTAAATACATCCTTACTGTCAAGCGAGCTGGATTCGTATTTCCAGTTGCCTAAAATAGAGTTACCGTAATCGGAGCTATCTTTTTTACAGGCAGCAAAAAAACAGATAAGCAATCCGGTTAAAAATAAAGAAGTATATCTCATTCCAACAATCTCCCCCTCCTCGGGCATCGGCATAACAGCCCCTCCCTTCGAAACCATGTTAACCCTCGTCTACGACAAAAATGGCCATACTTTACCTGAAGCGGTTCCTCTGTTTTATCAAACCAATAAATGAGTGCAAATCAATCTTACCACCCCTTTACAGCGCCCCCTTTAAACGCCTTCTCCGCAGCCTTCACCACTTCATCCGACTGGTAAGCCTTAACAAAATTCTTCACCTTATCCGCCTCTTTATTATCCTCCCTCGCTACAATCACATTCACATAAGGCGATTCCTTATCCTCCTTTAAAATCCCATTCACATCAGGATCAAGTCCCGCCTGTGCGGCGAAATTGTTGTTGATAATGGCAATAACAACCTCCTTGTCATCAACAACCCTTGGCAACTGCGGCGCCTCTATCTCCAATAACTTAAGCTGCTTCGGATTCTCCACTATATCCGTGACCTTGGGCAGAAGTCCTACACCACCCTTCAGCTTAAGTAACCCGTATTTCTGCAACAGCAATAGAGAACGGCCTCCATTCGTTGGATCATTGGGAATAGCCACGGTACTGCCATTAGCCAACTCCGAAATATTCTTGATCTTCTTGGAATAAGCCACTATCGGGTAAACAAAAGTATTGCCCACTACAGCCAGCTTATACCCCCTTTGCTTCGATTGAGCCTCTAAATAGGGCACATGCTGAAAAGCATTGACATCCAGTTCTCCATTATTCAATGCCTCATTAGGCACCACATAGTCGTTAAACGCTACCAGTTCCACCTCTAGCCCATATTTCTCTTTCGCCACCTGTTTGGCAGCTTCAGCAATCTCCCTTTCAGGACCGGAAGTAATGCCTACCTTAATATAATTCGGATCATTCTTTTTAGATGCGCCGCCACAAGCCTGAAGCAACCATAATCCCGCTGCCAGCACTAAAAATCTCCCTTTGTTCATTTGAATAATTGTTTAATAATTTATTGCTCTTATAAATACCGGCAACTGGTTTGGGTTGCCTTATCTATGATCAAAATATTTCGAAAGCCTGTCACCTGCAAATTGTATGGTAAACACTAATGCCACCAACAGTATCAATACCGCGTTCATAATAACAAAGTCATAACCAATATACCCATACTGGTATCCGATCTGTCCCAGCCCACCGGCACCCACAGCGCCACCCATCGCCGAATAACCAACCAATGTGATCAATGTTATCGTCGCATTATTAATGAGCGAAGGCAATGCCTCTGGTAGTAAAACCTTCCTGATGATCTGCATAGGACTAGCCCCTAATGCCCTTGCTGTTTCAATCAATCCCCCCGGGATCTCGAGTAAACTATTCTCCACCAGCCGCGCAATAAACGGAGCGGCTCCAATGCTCAACGGTACCAGCGCCGCTGCCATACCAATGGAAGTTCCCACCAATGCCCTGGTAAACGGAATCATCCATACGATAAGAATGAGAAAAGGAATAGACCGGAACACATTCACCAGCACCGACAATATCCGGTTATAAAGCCTGTTGTCAAGCAGTTGCCCTTTACGCGTGAGAAACAAAACGATCCCCGTCGGTAATCCAAGCAAAAACCCAAAGAACCCCGAAACGAAAGTCATAAATACCGTTTCCCAGGTGCCTTTTAATAGTAAAGAAATCGTGGTATCGTTAAGCATAACCCTTGATAGAATGTTGAATATTGTTTACAGATAAATAGGAGAGGGTGCCGGCATTTTCATCCGCATTACCCTGCAGGTGCAACAGTAACTTCCCAAAGCTCGACCCTTCTATATCTTCCAGGTCAGCCCTTAACAGCTTATGTCTTACCTTATGATCCTGGTACAATACAAACAGCAGCTCCTCCAGGACTATGTTCCCCGTAAGTTCCACCTCAACCAGGGGCAATAACCCCGTCGCAGCATCTTCTTTAAGATGATTGGCTAGCGATTGCGGGATGGTCATTACATCCGGCGTCAAAAACTGTTTGATAATTGGATGTTCCTTATCCGAGATAACATCCTGCAAAGTCCCTTTGGCAACAAGCTGACCCTTATCGATAACGGCTACATGATGACTGATAGCCTTGATAACCTTCATCTCATGTGTGATAAGCAGAATGGTAATATTCAGCCTTCTGTTAATATCCTGTAATAGCTGTAGTATCGATTGAGTTGTTGCCGGATCGAGCGCACTGGTAGCCTCATCACACAACAACACATGCGGATCATTCGCCAAAGCCCTGGCGATGGCAACCCGTTGCTTTTGTCCACCCGATAAACTCCTCGGATACTCAAGCGCTTTATCTTCCAGCCCTACAATCTTCAGCAGCTCATTCACCTTCTCCGTAATCTTTTCCTTAGCCACACCGTCAAGTTCCAGGGGCAATGCCACATTCTCGAACACCGTCCTCGACGACAGTAAATTGAAATGTTGAAAGATCATTCCTATCTTCTTCCTTTCACTGGCTAATTGCCGTGAGTTCAGGCCCGTCAAGTCGGTTCCATTTACAAACACCTGCCCTTGGTCTGGCCTTTCAAGAAGGTTTACACATCGTATAAGCGTACTTTTACCCGCCCCGGAAAACCCGATAATCCCCAAAATATCGCCCTGGTCTACCTTAAGACTAACAGCATCCAGCGCCTTGAACGACTGCTTTTTCCTATGAAAAGTCTTGGAAATATTTCTGATCTCTATCATTGTCATTACTCCTTAATAAATATCAAACTGCACCCGCACAGCGTTATGTCATAACACTATGACTATATGCATGCTCTTCAGAAGAAAACCATGTAGGGTGAAACTCATAGCCAATCCTCTTCTAAAACGAGCTTTTTTTGCAGAAGGCAGCGCAAAGGTAAGGATAATGTCTACAAAGTTGGTGTAGTAATGGTCGTTGTGCTGCTTAATAGCGCAATGGATCGGTTTGACGCAGAGTGTTGCCAATTATGGTTTCCCATAATGAAAATTCTTCTGCTAGAAGGAAATTTGATCGGTAATTAATTTGTGAATTAAAATCAACTTGTATGAATCTTCTACCCGGCGAAGAAGTTCTTGTAGGCTTACATGGCAATAAAACAATCCTTACTAGCAGGCGGCTTCAGACGCTTGAAAAAGGTTGGGGAAGCCGCTCCCTGGCTGTAGTATTTCTCGAAAACATTTCACTGATAGAAGTGAAAAAAACTCACAATGTCATATTGCTCTGCTTGGCGGTTGTTGGCATAGCCGCTGGAATTATAGAGCTGAACAATAGTCAATCCTCTTTATCAATGGGGATATTGTTTACTGGGATAATACTTATGCTTTTCTGGTGGTTCTCCGGAAGAAATATTGTTAAGGTATCATCAAAAGGAATAGGTACTTTAAGTATTGATGTGGTTGACATCTCAGATGCTGAGGTTGATTCTTTTATTGAAGATATCCAGTCGGCACAGGAAAACCGGCTTAAGCCACAGTTACACGCAGACTAATGCTCTATACTGGTTTATGGCAGGTCTATGGGGTTGAAAAGAAAAGCCCATAATCATACTAAAAATACGCTAAAAAAGAGAGAAAAAAAGGCCTGCCCAACGGAGGCCTTTTTTATATATCAATTCCGCTACTTAAATCGTATATTATAAGTCGCCCCAATCCCTACATGCTGCAAATTGCCTCCGTTATTATCACTCCGGAGTATTCCGTTATAAAACCCGAAAATATTCCAGTCGTAATTATGATATCCCACTTCCGGCCTTATATAAAACCCGCCTTTCGCATCGGAAACCCCGGTAATAAAACTATACCCCAGGTCAGAACCAATAAAAAAGCCCTTAGCCGAAGGATAATACCTCACAAAAGCGCCTAACGGAATAGTTCCGAAATCACTAACCCCTTCCTTTCCAAAAAAATGATTATACCCGGTCGTAATACCAGCGCCTATATGATTCGTGGTCATGATCTGCCCTTTCAGATCCGCTCCCAGCACAAAGCTGCTGAAATCAGAAAGGTTGCCGATCGGAGCGCCTGCATTAGCCCCTATCTTAAGCCACGAATTCCTGCTCGTAATTTCTCCGTCCGTAGTTTGTGCAAACAAGCTCACTGAGCCCGCCAATGCAGCCAGAATTAAGATGTACTTTTTCATATGTTACTCATTTACACCCTCCTAATACAAACTGCATACCAGTATCGCAATCCACCACAGAACAAAATTCCACCAGCTATCCCTGTTTTGACTTCTCTTTCCGGTGATTTGGATAACTCCCGCAAAGATTATCCCCCGAACTTTACCCCTCAAACAATATCACATGATACAGGCAAAAGGATATGCAGCACAAGCCGTAAACGAACAATTGGCTCCCTGGAATTTCGAAAGAAGAGAGATCGGCCCCCACGACGTTCAGGTCGAAATTCTCTACTGTGGCGTCTGCCACTCCGATCTCCATGCTATCAGGAACCACTGGTTCCCCGGCATCTTCCCCCTGATCCCCGGCCACGAAATCGTAGGACGCATTACAGCAGTAGGCCCGCACGTCAAAAAGTTTAAGACAGGAGACCGCGCAGGCATAGGTACCATCGTCGACTCCTGCCGCCAATGTTACGACTGCCAGTCAGGCCACGAACAGTTCTGCTCGGTATCACCCGTTCAAACCTATAACAACCTCGACAAAGCCGGCCAGCCCACCTACGGCGGTTATTCCAATACAATCGTGGTTAACGAAGACTTCACCCATCACATCTCCCCGGATCTCAACCTGGCCGCAGTGGCCCCGTTATTATGCGCCGGCATCACCACCTGGTCGCCACTGCGCAAATGGAATGTAGGCAAAGGTCACAGGCTGGCAGTTGTAGGCCTCGGCGGACTGGGTCATATGGCCGTTAAGTTCGGAGTAGCCCTTGGCGCCGAAGTAACTGTTGTCAGTACCTCGCCAAACAAAGAAATAGCAGCCAGAGAACTCGGCGCTCACCACTTTGTCGTCTCTAAAAACGAAGAACACATGCAGTCCGCCGCCCGCTCCTTCGACTTTGTATTAGACAGCGTCTCAGCCGATCATGACATCAACCCGTACCTCGCCCTCTTACGAACCAACGGCACCTATATCAATGTAGGGCTGCCTCCTAAACCCTGGGAAGTCTCATCCTTCTCCGTGGTAGTGGGTAATAAGGCCATCACAGGCTCCGGCGTAGGCGGATTGCAGGAAACCCAGGAGATGCTCGATTTTTGTGCAGAAAACAACATCGTAGCCGATGTCGAGCTCATCGATATTAAAAATATCAACGAAGCATTCGAACGAATGGAAAAAGGCGATATCCGTTACCGCTTCGTGATCGATATGTCAACTTTGTAATTTATCATTTCCCCCCAATATCCCCGGTCATTTCAGGCATTTTAATAATTTTACCCCGCTTGGCACTTAAAGTCCATGCAGTACGTATTATGCCATATGGGATCCAGCTGTAAAAACAGGAACTTCCGGTCGCGCATATGTAAAATAGGATTAACTGTACCGTTGCAGGTAATAACGTTACTTGCAACGGTAGTATTAAAAGCTATATGAATAAAAATGTCTTCAAAATCGTATTGGCAGCGCTTTGTCTCCTGTCGATAAACGTCATAATCGCATCCGTAGCAAATAAGCTGTCCCGCGAAGTACCCGTAACAGAAATAACCATAAAGGCCCCGTTCGATATGCCGCGCATTAAAATGCCCGATTTCAGCAGGTCCCCTAAGTTCAATATTACAAAATATGGTGCAGTACATAACGATAAACAAAAGACCTCCGAAGCAATCGCCAAAGCGATCGATGCCGCGAATAAAGCCGGCGGCGGAATAGTGGTTATCCCGGCAGGAGAGTGGCTTACAGGTAAACTGCATCTCAAAAGCAACGTTAACCTCTATCTCGCCAAAAACGCCGTACTGCTGTTCTCCGATGATCCCGCCGATTACCTGCCTGCCGTTCACACCACATGGGAGGGACTGGAATGCTATAACTATTCACCTTTGATCTATGCTTACCAATGCCACAACATCGCCATCTCCGGCGAAGGAGAACTCAAAGCAAAACTCGATGGCTGGAAAGACTGGATGAAAAGACCACCCGCACACATGGCAAGCATAAAACGTTTGTACAACCTGGCCTGGGAATGTACTCCGGTAAAAGAACGGCAAATGGTGAACGATACCGCACACCTGCGTCCTCACTTCCTCCAGTTTAACCGCTGCGAAAACATCTCCGTAACAGGCATCACCATTACAAACAGCCCTTTCTGGACCATTCATCCTTATCTCTGCCGCAACGTAGTCTTAAGAAATCTCAACATCTATGCCCATAGCCATAACAACGATGGCGTCGATCCCGAGATGAGCCAGAATGTGCTGGTAGAAAACTGCATTTTCGACCAGGGCGACGATGCAATAGCCATAAAGTCTGGAAGAAATCCCGAAGGCTGGCGTTTAAAAACGCCTTCAAAGAATATCGTGATCCGCAATTGCACCGTAAAGAACGGACACCAGCTCCTGGCCGTAGGCAGCGAATTATCAGGAGGCATCGAAAATGTTTGGGTCGATAGCTGTACTGTTGTCGATGGCGCCAAACTCTACCACCTGCTTTTTATAAAAACAAATGAACGCATGGGCGGCTACGTGAAAAATATCCACTTCACGAATATTGCAGCCGGCAAAATAGACGAAGGTATCCTGGGTATTGAAACAGATGTGCTGTACCAATGGCGCACGCTGGTGCCTACCTACGAACGCCGCCTTACACCTATCAGCGATATCTATCTCGATAACGTGAGCGCCAGCGAAGTCAAATTCGTTTCAAGAATATTAGGCGAACAGGAACTGCCTGTCGAAAAAGTACACCTGAAAAATATTACTGCTAAAAAAATAACAGATAGGGAATATATTCACAAAAACTCAAACCAGGTAACCATTCAGCCCAAATGATAACCACGCGTAGCGACAAAAACGGTAACGCGTGTTCTCCCGGGTATGGCTGCAGGTCATTTTATTGATGTATTCGCTCTGATTACAAAACTCATTTAAAACGCAATCCCAAATTGAAAGCCGATTGCTACAGTAGAAGGCTGATTGTTGCCGAACCTGGCAGGTACTGGAAGCGCAATAAAATAGTTGTAGTCTTTCGATCTTTTAATGATCTTATTGAGTACCGGTGTTACGCCATATCTGCCCGACGTTTCAAAGGCTAATCGGTTAGCCAGCGTAAAACCATGTCCCAGGGAAACCAGTAAGCCCGGATGAAACAGTAGGTTATTCATTTTGCTCGTCCCTTCTGCCGCGCGGATGAAGGGAACGATCTCGAATGTGAAACCTGTCTTCTGGCTTTTCCAGATATTGATGCCCACAGGTAAACCTCCTACATAAGCTCCGTCAAAATTTGTATGCGCTCCGCCATTGCCAAAGGTCACAATCGGATGCATGATACCGGCATAACCAGTGATCTTCGGGTAAATCGTAGTGTTGGTTTGGGCACTGGTAAACTTAAATGGAATGCTGTACATAACAATTGACAGCACAATAGCTTTGTGAATGGCAGTTACTTTCATGTCGTGTTTGCTAAATGAATAAACTGCAATGCTATCCCGTTTCCATATCCTGAAATAGAATAGAATTAACTATTGGAATCCTTTTTACCTTTTAATAGCTTTTTTTTGAATTCAGAAGGCGTTTCTCCCATTTGTTGCTTAAAAATGCGGGTAAAATGACTTTGATCCGAAAATCCGGTAAGGTAGGCTACCTCCGTGAGAGAATAACTGGATGTCTTAAGAAGTGTAATAGAACGTTCAATCCGCAATTTCCGTATATAGTCACCATACGATAGGTTGTCGAAGTATTTGGAGAACTCCCTGGAAACATACGATGGATTCACATCGAGGTCTTTCGACAAATCCTTTAACGTAAGGCTGAAGTTGGTATCGATTTGATCCTGGATAAGCGATCTTAATTCCATTACCCAGTCAGGTGTTTTTGGGTTGTCTTTGTTACGAATGTACCTGTTGAATATTTCTAACAGCATTTGCTCTGCCGGGCCCGCCTGGGTATGTTTCAGATGGTGCAGGTGTTTAGCCCACGTATAAAGACCGTCATATATGGTCATGCCCATGTCCAGCAAATGATGATCGTCCCTGATATTATCGGCAAGCCCGGCGAAAATAGCTTCCAGGCCGGCAGCCTGGGGGGCAAAATCATGCCGGTCAGTGTCAGCTCCTCTTATAATAGCCGCCATCCGGTTAAGGGCCGGATCATTTAAACGATGCTTTTTTAGAAAGTAGTCGAACGTACACTTGCCTTCATAATGAGTATATTCCACTCCCGGGATGTCGAACGGAGTGGCCTTTAATTGCTCCGCTTGTGGTAGTACCTCCTGAAATGGCACATAAATGATTTCTGCTTCAGGATCTATAAAACGTTTTATAAGCCACGGGCAGGCTATCCTGTCTATCTTCGGACGTTCACGGGTGATCCACTTCATTGTTACTGTTTTGCTGTCTGTACACGCCTAAAATAATGAATCTGTTACATTGTTTTAAGGAATGTTTTCTGCTCCATCGCCTTTACGCTGCCTCCATATGATCACGCCATCTGCGTTATTCGGTCGGCGTCCGGCCGCACAGTAACACGTGCATTCCAGTCTGTTAATATGGTGATCGTTTGCCCCGGGCTTCCTGTTCCCCAAATGGTTACTTTTTCATTCTGCTGTAATATCATGTGGTTCGGGAAAAGCGATGGTAATTTGATCGCCGAAAAACAGGGGCTTGCAAATAACGCAAGCAGCATCGCTACAACAGCTGCTCTATACATCATATTGGCAATTTACAAGAGAATTATGACTGATACGAAAGACAAGTTTTCGGTCAAACTTTCAAACTTTAGGTCAATCATTTCTCCGGCAAAATCCATTCATTATTTCGTACTTTAAGATCAAACTTTTCCAGGTAGTATATGTCAGATACAAAGTAAATATCTTCATACCCGATTCAACAACGATATGCTTAAGTCCAGAATGATGCAATACAGTCCAGCTTTGCCCTCCTCATTTGTAAATGTCTTTCGTCGTGTAGCAATAGCACTTTGCTTTTGGCTGCCCACACTAACGCTTCCGGCGCAGTCGTTTTCGTTCTCTAAAGGAAAACCGGTGACAATAGTGTATAGCCCCGATGCGCCTGAACTCGATGCTATCGTTGCGCATCTGCTGGCAAAAGACCTGCAGGCCGCTATGAACATTCATGCTGCCATTACAGCCGGCCCCGTAAAAGCCAAAGGCGACCTTATTGTTATCGGTACAGCAGCATCCCGGTTAGTTCAAAGCTATCTCCCCCAAAAAACACCCGTTCTGCAAAAGCTGGAAGGGAAATGGGAATGTTACGCCTGGAACATCGCAACCAACCCTTCCGATCCCGCCTCAAAACTTTTTGTCATAGCCGGAAGCGATACAAGGGGCACAGCCTACGGCGTCTTTGCGCTTTCCGAAAAGCTCGGCGTCTCTCCATGGTCATGGTGGGCCGATGTGCCGGTACAGCCTAAACAAAAGCTTACGATTACCGAAACCGGGTATTGCTCAACTCCCCCTGCTGTAAAATATCGCGGCATCTTCCTTAACGATGAAGACTGGGGACTAACACCCTGGAGTACCTTCACCTACGAACCCGGCATTCCACTCAGGGGAAATGCAAAAGGTTCGATAGGCCCTGAAACCTATGCCCGCATCTTCGAACTTTTACTTCGCCTGCGCGCCAACAGTATCTGGCCTGCAATGCACGAATCCACAACAGCATTTTACCTTACACCTGGTAATAAGGAGGTCGCAGATAAATATAATATCGTTGTAGGTACCTCACATTGTGAACCCCTTATGAGAAATAGCGCTGTTGAATGGGATCTTACGCAGAAAGGAGATTACAACTATAAAACCAATAAAGAAGGAATGCTTTCCTATTGGGAAGAAAGGCTGAAAGAACTTAAGAATTCGGAAAATATGTTCACCATAGGCCTGCGCGGTAAACACGATGGCAAAATGCAGGGCGTGAATACACCCGAAGAAAATAAAACTGTTTTGGCACAGGTCCTCCACGATCAACGCCTGCTTCTCCAAAAGTATATCGATAAAGATCTCACAAAAATACCCCAGGTCTTTATCCCCTATAAAGAAGTGTTGGATGCTTACAACGATGGTTTGGAAGTGCCCGGTGAAGTAACGCTCATCTGGTGCGACGATAACTACGGTTATCTTTCGCATTTCCCAAATGAAAAAGAACAGGCGCGTAGCGGCGGCAACGGCATTTACTATCATGCCTCTTACTGGGGAAGGCCACACGACTATCTATGGCTAGGCACTGCAAACCCGGCATTGATCTATCACCAGATGCAACTGGCTTATGAGAAAAAAGCCCGCGAAATATGGATCCTAAATGTCGGTGATATCAAGCCGCTCGAATACCAGGTCGAACTATTTATGAACATGGCATGGGATATAGAAAAAGTGCGTTCACAAACCCCCGCAGGTCATCTCCGCCAATGGCTTTCACGGGAATTCGGAGCAGTGCATGCCAAAAAACTGTTGCCCGTAATGCAGGAATACTATCGTCTGGCATATGTCCGTAAGCCCGAGTTCATGGGTAATACAAGAACCGAAGAAAAAGATCCGGCTTATTCCGTTATCAGTGATTTGCCCTGGAATGAAATGGAAATTGAAAACAGGTTGAGTGCCTATGATACTTTATCTCAAACTGTACAGCAAATAGCAACGGAAATACCGTCAGCAAGTCTGCCTGCTTTCTTCGAACTGATTCAATACCCCGTACAGGCGGCAACACAAATGAACCGTAAACTCCTGTATGCCCAGTTGGCCCGCCACGGCAAAGCAAATTGGCAACAGTCCGATCGTGCTTACGATAGCATCATCTCCCTTACAAATAAATATGCTTCCCTGCTAAATGGTAAATGGGGGCGGATGATGGACTGCCAGCCCAGGAAATTACCCGTTTTCGAAAAAGTACAGCAAACAACAGCAGCATCCCCGCTGCCTGCATATAATAAACCAGCCTGTTTGCTAAACGGAACAGACTTTATCTCCATATCCAAAGAACAGTTCAAAAATAAACCAATTGGCTTGGGGTACCAGGGTAAAGCATTGGCATTAAAGAAAGCAACAAAAGTATCCTGTAACCTAAAAGCAATTGCTGCCGATTCAGTGCTGGTTGAATTGAGGCTTTTACCCAATCATCCTGTTGCGGGAGACGAACTGCGTTTTAAAGTAGAACTGAACGGTGCTGCTTCAAGCGCAATATCATATAAAACACACGACAGGAGCGAGGAATGGAAAGAGAATGTACTGCGTAATCAGGCCATCCGCTCAATAGTGCTGCCTGTAAGTCGCATAAAAGAAAATCTGTTGACAATAGAGGCCTTGGATGAAGGTGTGGTGATCGATCAGGTGCTTATTTACCACCGTTGATTATCTTGCGGCTTAAACCAGTTGATTGTTTACATGGCCTCAGAACTGCCTCAATAAAAACATCCAAAAATGAACGACAGCGCCAGGGAACATAGAAACCCGATCACACATTATTCAAAACCCATAGAGGTTGGTATTTTTATTTTTGACGAAGTGGAAGTGCTGGATTTTGCTGGCCCTTTTGAGGTGCTTTCGCTTGCTGCTGAAAATGGTGCGAAGTGCTTTCATGTATGTACCATTGCGGTGAATAACGCCAGGGTAGTAGCAAGAAATGGACTTCAGGTGCTGCCTGATTATTCTTTTGACGATGAAAAACACATGGATATTCTCATTGTCCCCGGAGGCCATGGGGCACAGCGGGAACGTAAAAACAGCGCTGTCATTGAATGGATAAAAAAGGTCGATAAAACTACCACGATCACTGCCTCCGTTTGTACCGGGGCATTGATACTTGCAGAAACGAAGCTGCTGGATAATAAAAAGGCGACAACACACTGGATGTATTTCAATCAGGTAGAAGAAGAATATCCCGCCATTGAAATGATCAGGAATACCAAATATGTAGAAGATGGAAAGATCATAACATCCGCTGGCATCTCCGCCGGGATCGATATGTCATTTTTTATAGTGCAGAAATTGCTCGGCAAAAATGTAGCGGTAGAAACTGCAAAGAGAATGGAGTATGATATTACTTTCTCTGCAGATGTCTAGTGCCTCATAAGGCAGCTCCTAAGATCATTCAATAAGTTATAAAACGCAAAACCCGCGACTAGCGCGGGTTTTAGCGGACTGGACGGGACTCGAACCCGCGACCTCCGCCGTGACAGGGCGGCATTCTAACCAACTGAACTACCAATCCTTTTTCCTTTAACGGGTGGCAAATATAGCGCTATTCATTTCATTCCACCAAATTAATCTCGCATATTTTTTGCCGCTGAATAACTATGTATTGTCGTCTTGGTTTATTCACAAAGGTTGCTTCTCAAATATCTCCTTGATCATCGCTATCTCCCGTTCGTACATCGTTCTTTTGCGCGTCCCGAAATGTAATGTGTTCTCGATAATATTATCTCCCTCCCAGGCCAGCTTCAGTCTGCCCGAACGTATCTCTTCACGGCATAAGAAATCAGGTATGACCGAAAAGCCTTCGCCGCCGCTAAGACATCGAACGATGGAGCTGATATTGGGAACAATATAGTTGGGCTTGAAATCTACATGCCGCTTGAAATGCTGCTGCCAGAACTTCTTCATATGTTCCATATCGGCCGCGGTGCTATACCATACCTGCTGCTTTAGCCATTGTTCCGCCTCCTCCATTTTGCCGTTCTTAAGCAAAGTGTTGAATCCCTTCAGGTTGGTCTTCGATCCGCTTACCAATATGATCCGCTCTTTAGAAAACGCTTTAAACTCCAGGTTCTTTTGCGTGCCTCGCTGTGGTGTGATGATTAGATCCAGCAGCCCCTTGTCCAGGTCGCTGATCATTTGCGGATATTCTCCGAATTTGATGATCACGTTAAATGGTAGTGAAGAAATATGCCGCTCCAAGGTAAACTGGAAAGTCTCGAAACACATCCCTATGCTTATCGTAGCCCGGTCTATCATCGTGCTTTTATGAAACAGTTGTTCTGCCATCTCCAGCCGGCTGAGCGACTCCAGTACAAAATTATATAACACTTTACCCCGTTCGGTAGGAACCATCTTCTTCGCCGACCGGTCAAAAAGCTTATACCCTGTATACGCCTCCAGCGAACTCAGGTGCAAACTCACACCAGGCTGCGAAATATAAAGCGACTGCGCCGCACCGGTTAACGTTTCCTGCTCATAGATGGCTTTAAAAGTTCTCAGCCATTCCAGGTTCATTAGCATGATCTATCATTTTTCTGATGCAAATCTATAAATTAAGCTATTAGGATAATAAGGAAAGGCGCAGGAAATTTGTATCCGGAAACAAAAAATAAGACAAATAGGATCCGGAAATTATCTAATCAAAACACAGGAAATATGTTATTTACACCATATACGCTAGGTCATCTTTCCCTGCCCAACAGGATCGTAATGCCGCCCATGACCCGTTCCCGCGCCGCAGCAGGAGAAGTGGCAACGCCGCTGATGGCGGAATATTATGCCCAACGCGCCTCCGCAGGCCTGTTGATCTCCGAAGGAACCCAGATCAGCCGCCAGGGCCAGGGTTATGCCTGGACACCCGGTATGTTTGCGCCGGAGCAGATCAAAGGCTGGCAGCAGGTAACGGAGGCGGTACACCGCAATGGCGGCCGCATTTTCGCCCAACTCTGGCATGTAGGCCGCGTTTCCCACACCTCCTTACAGCCCAATGGCGACGCCCCCGTTTCTCCTTCCGCTATCCTTGCCGAGGGAGTGAAAGTTTTTGTCGATCCTCACGGTAATGGCCCGCAAGCCGGTGCCGGCGAAATGATCCAGCATTCGATGCCCCGCGAACTCACTATCCCGGAAATCAAGGCTATTGTCGAAGAGTATGCTCAGGCAGCCAGGAACGCCATTGCCGCCGGCTTCGATGGTGTAGAGTTGCATGGCGCCAATGGTTATCTCATAGAGCAGTTTATCGACTCTCAAACCAATCGTCGCACTGATGAATATGGTGGTTCCCTCGAAAACCGCTTACGCTTTCTGAAAGAAGTGACCGCCGCTGTAGCTGATGCTATTGGGAAAGAAAGGGTAGGGGTGCGCCAGGCGCCGTTAACAACCCTTATGGGCGCAATAGACGATCATCCCGAAGAAACCTATATCGCCGCCGCCCGCATTCTGGACGAGATTGGCATCGCCTATATCCACATAGCAGAAGCCGATTGGGATAATGCCCCGGTAATGCCTGTAGCCTTCAAAGAAGCCTATCGCAAAGCCTTCTCAGGTACATTGATCTATGCCGGCAAATACACGCTCGAAAGGGCAGAAGAAGCCCTGCAAAACAACTGGGCCGATCTTATTGCCTTTGGCCGTCCTTTTATCGCCAATCCCGATCTGCCTTACCGCTTACAGCATAACCTGCCGCTGAACACCCCGGATCGCACAAGCTTCTTTGGCGGAGGTGCCAATGGTTACACCGATTATCCAACCTATCTCCCCAAAGAAAAAGCCACAGTTTAAGCACAACTATTAAAATAACAACACATGAAATTGTTTCAACCATATAGCAGCAATGCATTACAGTTAAAGAACAGGATCGTGATGGCGCCTATGACCCGTGCCCGCAACCCTGATGGTATTCCCAATGAAATGAATGCGCGCTACTACCAGCAAAGAGCCGCTGCAGGACTGATAGTAACAGAAGGCACAGCCATCTCCGACACTGCTAAAGGTGTATTGCATATCCCTGGCCTGTACACCTCGCAGCAAGTGGAAGGCTGGAAGTTGGTCACCCGCGCCGTTCACGAGCAAGGCAGTGTGATCTTCACCCAGCTCTGGCATGTGGGTCGTGTGTCTCATACCTCTATTCAGCCCAATGGCGCGGCGCCCGTAGGCGCTTCGGATATCCCTGCCGCCACATCCTACGCCTGGGGTTACGATGAATCAGGAAAAGAAAGTTTTGTGAACTGTTCTATCCCCAGAGCGCTAACCACCCCCGAAGTAAGACAAGTGGTGCACGACTTCGCCAATGCCGCCAGGAATGCCATCGCCGCCGGCTTCGACGGCGTAGAACTGCACGGCGCCAACGGCTATTTAATAGAACAGTTCCTGAATCCCTTTGTAAACAACCGTACCGATGAATACGGTGGAACTATTGAAAATCGCGCCCGCTTCCTGCTCGAAGCTATCGATGCCTGCATTGCAGAAATAGGAGCTGCTAAAACCGCTGTTCGCCTCACGCCTTATGGCGGCATGCACGAAATGCCGCATTACGAAGAGCTCGAAGCAACCTATGCCTACCTGGCCAAAGAGTTGCAAAAACGCAACATCGCTTTCATTCACCTGATGGATCAAAAATCCCGCGGCAGCTTCGCACTGCCAGAAGACTTCCTAACCCGCTTTCGCAACAACTACAATGGCGTTATCATCCTTGCCGGCGGCCTGGATAAACCAAGATCAGAACAGCTCATCAACGAAGGCCTGATAGACCTTGCCGGCTTCGGCGAGCCCTTTATCGCGAACCCCGACCTGGTAGCCCGCTTGCAAAACGACTGGCCTCTAACCCCACCCGATCGTAATCTACACTACGGTGGTGCTGAATATGGTTATACCAGCTATAGCGTCTACCAATAGCAATAAACCGGAAGTCATTCCATGGGTCGTGGTTATCCATGGAATGACTTTCACTCATGAATACCGAATACGTTATTTTTAACGCGGAAACTTTATACAGGCATCGTATTCATGGATCTGCAACAACTGTCATTCCGCAAAACAAGGATAGCGCCAACCCCCAGTGGATATCTTCACATGGGTAACATCCTGTCCTTTGCTTTAACAGCCTGGCTGGCACAGCAAACAGGCGCTGCCATTCTTCTCCGCATCGATGATCTCGACAGGCAACGCATGCAACGCTCTTATGTAGAAGATATCTTCGAAACCCTGCAATTTCTAAACATACCCTGGCACGAAGGCCCGCGAAACTATGAGGAGTTTGAAAAAAGCTGGTCGCAACTACACCGCCTATCCCTCTACAATGAACTATTGCAGCAGCTAGTGGCAACAGGACAGGTCTTTGCCTGTAATTGCTCACGTGCTCAACTGAGCCGGACATCAGCCGATAGCGGTTATAACGGCACGTGTAACGATGCGCAGCTACCATTAACCGAAGGTGCTGTCAACTGGCGCCTGCGAACAACAACTGATGCTGCTATAACAATAAACACATTACACGGCAGGGTAGAAGCCCCGTTACCCACCACCATGAAAGACATCGTGATCCGCAAGAAAGACGGCTATCCCGCCTATCAACTATCGTCAGTAGCAGATGATAGGTATTACGAAGTAGACCTCATTGTAAGGGGCGCCGACCTATGGCCTTCAACGCTGGCACAAACCTGCCTGGCAGCCGGGATAGCTGATAAAGCCTTTACAAAAGTCAATTTCCATCATCACGGCCTGCTCATGCGGGCGGGGGAGGAGAAGTTGTCCAAGTCTGCCGGAGCCACCTCTATCCAGTACCTGCGAAAGCAGGGCAACAGCGCTGCGGAAGTATGTAAAATGATAGCCCGGGCAGCAGGAATCCCTGGCGAGCCCGGAACCTGGCAATCCCTTGCCGAGGCGTTTTGGATGGAAGAACAGAGAATCAATCCGTTAGCTCAAAAAAATATTTGAAAAAAGTTTTGCTGAATAAAATGAAATCCCCCTATATTTGCACTCCCAAAGCGAAAGAGCGGTAACGCAAAAGTCGCCAAAAGGAAAAAGGATTGGTAGTTCAGTTGGTTAGAATGCCGCCCTGTCACGGCGGAGGTCGCGGGTTCGAGTCCCGTCCAGTCCGCAAATTTTCACTGTAAGCCGCTGAAATTCAGCGGCTTCTTTATTTTTAGTCTGTTTTTTGGTCTATAATAATTTGTTTCGACCTCAAAATTTACTCATCTTACTCATACCCTCACCACAACAACAAAAGGCAACACAGCACAGGAAAAACCTGTCCACGTTTTTTCCTTGGGAGAAGATCAATACTCTGAGTTTGAACCGATCAAAGCCATGTTTGAAATGGGTAAGATCAAAAAGATGAAGCAGTTAGACAAGCTAGCCCCAACAAAGCTATCCAAACTGCTAGGCATCAACTATGGCAGATATATTGAGAAACTATACAATCCCGAACTGTTTGTAATGCGGGAACTTAGAGATATGGCCCGCCTCCTCGATGTAGATTTAAAAATCATTGGAGATATTGTGATAGAGGAAACAAAAAAATCTTAGTTCGCTGTAAAGAGAACAAGCATTGCTTACACTCAGTCACGTTATCTATAAGCAGCACAATTACTTTCCTTTCCTGATACAGCAAAGTTCTAAACAGTCAAACGCAAAACAAGTTCTGCGCCTTCGCTTCGCTGCGGCTTGCCTCCGGTTTGAATAAAAATTTCTCCAACCTCATACTATTAGGCATTTGCCTGCGGCGAACAACATTTGAGGTAGTAAATTTTTATCCAAAATCTTGTTATTGCCTTTGCCTGTTGTTAGGCCGGGTTGCTAACAGGAAAAGGAAGAGGAGCAGTAGGGGTATTGTATTAAAAAACCGGGCTAACCCGGTTTTGATTATTTTGTAGCTACATCTTTTTTACCAATACCACCGGGTAGGCCATACTTCTCTATAAAAGCAATTGCCTCCTGGTGTTTCTTCGCAAATACGGGATCACTACTATAGTCGCGAAGTACTATCGTTGAAGCAGACTGTCCCTTCTCTGCCTTTTTTTTATCCTTAGTTGTACCCATATGATAGGATTTACGTTAACAAATCTAACTCAATATTTACATTCAAGCAAATAGGCTATATACTCAGTGTTCGCCTGAAAAGGCTCCCATTGCCCGTTCCTGAACCCTTTAAGTGTATATGACAATTCTATTTCCCGCAATATCCTGGAAATTCCCATACGATACAGCCTATTCCGGGCAGTTGTGTTACCTGCGAAGAAGATAGCTGCATTAGGACGGCGTTTCATGAATGCAGCGGCTATATTAGCCACGGTTGCCAACACTTTATCCCGGTCATTGTTATTCGTATTAATAAAGCTGTCTATCTGGTCTTCTTCTTCATTTTTGTCCCCTAACACAAGGTTATAAGCCTCCGTATTCAAATGACGAAGCCGGATAAATTGTACTACTTTAGCAATCCGGCCTTTAGGGCCATCACTCCAAAAACCATACGACAGGTAACGCCTCTCTTCGGTGAACTCGTATTTGTCTAGTTCCATATTATCCTGTTTAATTACTAACTAACTAGCTGGCTTTCAACTCCCCTCTCTGCATCCATATCTCACCAATTTTGCGGCCTGCTTCTTCAGGCGATATTTTGATATAACGGTAGAAGTTTTTCAGGCTTTTATGGCCACTGATCTTCATAATTAATTCTACTGGTGTACCCTCCAAAAACTCATTGGTGCAAAATGATCTCCGGCAAGTGTGAGAAGTGATCCAGGCATATTTAGGTTGATTAACTACTATATCTTTATTGCCGCGCTTGTAAGAAAAACGGATAAGCTGATAGAGGCCCGCCCTTTTACCCAGCTCCTTAATAGCACTATTAAAAACAGCATTACTTAATACCGGAATTCCCTGCATGAACGAGCGCATAAAAATAGAATAGGCTTCATCCCTTAGAGGGATCACTACCCAATGGTCTGATTTCATTTGCTTCTTATAAAGGGTTCTGTTACGAATGTCATTAGGTGCAATGCTGGTATAGTCTGAAAATCGAAGCCCTGTAAAGCAGCCGAATACAAATAAGTCACGGCAGGTCGCAAGGTGAGTATCATTGGATAAATCAAGGTTATAAATAGCCCTGATTTCGTCCATTGTCAAATAAATAGCATCTGTTAACTCTTCGGATTGTTTGAAATCTTCCAGATCAATAGGAGGGATTATCTTCCGGCGCATACGGTTACGCAGAAATACCCGTAACTGGCGGATAGTCTTAGCAAGGGTGTTTACTTTCAACCCCACTACAGGAGGCTTTCTTCTCATATGCACATACTCATAGGTTAGAAAATGGAGGTAGTCTTCGTAAAAAGCCACGTCAAAGCTATCAAAGTTTAGTTGAACCTCCCCTACACTTTTCATAAGCCCGTAGGTGACTTTGCATTTGCCTGAATACAGACACCGTTTCCTTTGTTACCTGGTTCTGCCTTGATTTTATATACTCTTCCAACTGGTGATGAAAATCGAGATTGAGAGCTGGTTTTACAACTATAGGCTTATCTCTTAATCCATCCATATTTAAGTTAGGCTTATAGTGCTGTTTTACGAATGAAAACCGGATCGGCAGCATAAATAAGGCTGATGCCGTCGCAGCGGGCTTTCTTTGCCTCTCGCTGCCATATGATCAACGTTTCAAAATTTACCTCTTATTTAGAAACGAGCAAAAGGCTGGGTAGCCTTTATTTCGCTCGAAGGCAATCACTCCCCCTTGGCAAAAATCATCCAGGCTATGGTTTCTAAAAGCTTTTTGCCTCTTCAAAGTGTGCAGGGTGTTCCTGGAACCATAACGCATCCTCATCATTCGGCACGCTTTTTAGCATCACTATCCAAACGTTTAATGCAATTATGAAAACAAAGACTACTCCCCGCAAAGTATTGATCATTGATGACGAAGGCGATCTGTGCCTGCTTTTAAACATACTGCTCGGTGGAAAGGGGATGGATGTAGAACATGTCCAAAGTATTGCTAAAGCTGAGGAATATCTTCTACAGGAAAAGCCTTCTTTAATACTATTAGACAACCGCCTGCCCGATGGTTTTGGCATCGATTTTCTAACTTTCGTAAAAAAAGAATACCCTTCAGTAAAAGTGATCATGATCTCTGGCGTCGATGCCGCCGCTCAGGATGTTGCCTTGGAGAATGGTGCAGATGCTTTTCTCAGAAAACCATTTACAAAAGCCCAGTTGAACCAAGCAGTTACGGAATTGTTGGATAGAGAAGAACCTGTTACTTCGCCATCTTAAACGCGCTTGGTCGCTACATCTTACAGGAAGACACGTATCGGAGTAGAGAGAACGTACCATCGGAAGTATGACTTGCTTATCTGCTTTGCAGGTCTGCTTGAAATGTTGTGCGCTTTTGCGGGCTTTGCTCGTTAATTGATAAATCTTTCTGGGAGCAGTTGCAAATCTGTTTTATTCGTCAGCCGGTTGAACACCAGGTTTGTAAGTGAAGTATAGTATATAGGCTGTTTGATGCTTTAAATTACTACATTTCCATTTAATCGTATTGTTAACGATCTGGGGCTGCTCTACATCAAAACTTTTGCATTTTAAAATGATGCGTTCTATGTTTTCTTCATTCAGCTTTTTGAAGAAAAAGTACGGTTTTCTGATTAGCCAGGCATTTTGCAATTCACGAGTTGGATTAATTACAATACTTGTAGTTCCTGATGGTTTCAAGGAAAAGAAAATGAAGAAATTTCGATCATCATTAAGCTTGCTAGGCATCGTCCACTCATATTTAAGCAAAAATGGGACATGCGCCTGTATCTTTTTTAGAGGCTCCCAATAAACAACTAGCCGCCCTTTCCTTAAAATTCTGAAGCTTTTTATCTTGACGGTATGATATCTGACAATGCTGTTGATATCATTATTAAATGCGGCAATACTAAAGAATGTATTGTATAGCTGTTCTGGTTTAGGGGGTGAAGCAAATAAATAGGTTTTCCTGATTTCATTTCTGGATGTGCCGTCTTCGTCAATGCTAATATTATGGCTGGCATCTGTTATAATACAGCCTTCATGCGGTTTTATTCCAAAAAGACTAAAAACGTATGGTATTCGATGCTTTTTATACAATTCAAAACATACGATTAATAGAACTATAATACCTGCTACTACTATTAAGGTTATCAGACTGCTATTTACCGCCTTGTAAAGCTCAGCAGAAAGCTGATAAAGGCCATAAAGAGCCAAAAGAAAGGAAGTATAAAAAGCTACTTTCTTTTTCATATCATGATAGTCTCTAAATATACAAATAATTCAATCAAGTCAGTCTCCCATTATCCTTTCGTTAAATAGCAATCTCTTACACGCCGCGTCAGCATTTTAAGGCAGCGTTTTTCTCCCATTCACCCCTTTTTTCCCCAATTTGGCAATCCTTCTATGCAGTAGCATCGCATTTGTAATCAATAAAGCACTATAATAGCACCGTAAATTAAAAGCATGGCCAAACAAAACGGCCCCTTCATCCGGGAAAAGACCATCGGAAACCTCTCTCTGTATAAGAGGGGCGGCCGCGGCTATGCACGCATGAAAAGCAACCTCACCGCCGAACGCTGGCAGTCCGATTCCGCCTTCGCCGGCAGCCGTAAATGCGCTGCTACCCTGGCACAGTCTGCCACCGTCGCTGCCACCTATTACCGTCACATCCCGTTGCAGAAGCGCTGTTACAGCTTTTATCGCAAACTCGTAGGCATCGCCCAGGAAATGCGCTGCGCAGGATTCCAGGTGCACCACGTCAATAAAGTGCTCGACTTCGCCGTATGCAAATACCTCAGGAAACTGGAAGCGAACGACCCCGGTAGAAAACCGGTCCGGTCTTCTTTCTCCGTAACAAAACCGCTCGCAACGCCCGTTGCCCAGCCTGCTGTTACCACTGAAAGCCGCTGTCCGTCCCTGGCTGCCACACCTGTAGTTAACCAGCATGTTAACAAAGAACAGAACACAGGAGTTCCTATTCGCGGTAGGCCTCCTGTAACCACACTACCCAACTCATCGGTCCCCCACATAAAAGGTCATGTCAATGGCAGGGCGCTTCATGCCCCTGCCAGTCGTTTTGGAGCCTCAAATGGGAAATGACAGCCCAATTGCTCCCGATTTCAGCTGATAAATGCAGCACCGCCTCCAACGCTTCCCTAAAAATGGCGTCAGTAACCCATCTACGAAGAACTACGCTTTATATAGCTTCCATCAGTATACGATAAAGCTTCCTTCACTATACCCTGTTGCCAGTGCTCTGCAGGGTAAACCCCTGCCTGATGCTGCCCACCCGGTTTATTGAGAACCTATGAAAATAAATAGCAATAGATGCAGAGCTTAAGCCTCCTTCCCGAAGAAAGAACGCAGTTGGGTTATTTAACGGTTAGTTTCCCTTAAAATCCAACTACTATTTTTCAGGTAAATACGCTTAATTGCAAATACCAAAACTCGCAATTAAGACTTATTCATCAATGGCAAGACCTGTAATTGACTCAAAACTGCTTGGGCAACTGTGCCTCTTATTCTGTGCTGCGTTTATTTTGCCGGCATCATCCGCTTTCTGTCAGCCCGGGAAACCTGTCAGGTACATCGGTATAGAAAAGGGCTTGTCCCATAATTCTGTCACCGCTATCTACCAGGATAAGTTCGGATTGGTATGGGTTGGAACTTATGATGGACTCAACAGGTACGACGGGCATAGCTTTAAAATATTCCGCCATCGCCTGAACGATACCGGTTCTATTATCAACAACAGGGTCACCGCTATTGCAGAAGACAGCGAAAACAGGATCTGGGTGGCAACCAAAAAAGGCCTTAGTGTCTGGTCCGGTATTACCCAACGCTTTATGCCCGTATATTACCAGCCGCACAACGCTTCAAACACGAAGCTCCCCGTTGATATGATGATCAATGAGATCCTGGCCGATGGCCGCGGAAATATATTGATAGGCGCCAGTAAAAAAGGGCTGTTGCTGTATGAAAAGCAGTCTCACCACATCGTCCAGGTCCCGCTTGTAACAGGAAAGAAGAACGAACGATACGATTTCCAGGTGCAGGGCATCCGGAAAGACGGTAATAATAATATCTGGATCGTTATTGCAGGCAGCGGCCTTTGCCGCCTCAACTACAAGACAAAAAACATCATCCCGGTCAATAACTTCATCACCTCCTGCTCGGTCATGGAAGTAGATAAGAACAACAACATCTGGATGGCCTGGGGATGTCATATCTATGAATACCGCACGGCAACCGATACCTGTATCTATCATGGCAGAACTTCTGCTATTCGTGAAGATGTACTTTGTTTGATGCCCGGAAAAGATGGCCGCCTTTGGGTAGGTACCGATGGCTCCGGTATCCACACCTTTAAATTCAACGTCGCCGGTAACCTTGAACCCGCTGAAAAATGCGCTTTTATGGATCAGCTGAACAGCAACGCCGTCTCTACGTTATACGAAGACCGCCAGGGCAATACCTGGATAGGAACGCTTCGCGGCGGTATCAACTTCATCGGCGCGGGAAAACGCTCGTTTGCATCGCTCACGCGTGAAACCGATAATCTCAATAGTCTTATCGGCAACTATATCTCCGCCTTTGAACAGGATAATGAAGGCCGTCTCTGGATCGGCACCGATGGCAGCGGCATCAGCATCTGGAACAGGAAGAAAAACAGCTTGTCCCACTTTACGCATGAAAACAGTACGCTTGCCAGTAATCTTATCACCAACATTCATAAAACCTCCGATGGCAATATATGGGTTGCCACCTACGGAAACGGTATCGACCTGTTCGATAAAAGATCAGGCAGGTTTATCAACTACCAGCTCATCAACCACGAAGCCGCAACCCGCGATATGAATGTCTGGACGCTCTATGAAGACAGGTTCCATACGCTTTGGGCAGGCACGGTTACCGGCAGCTTATATACGTTTAACAAAAGCACCAACAGCTTCGAGGTGTTCGATAAAAAACTGCAGGATATTCTTTGTATGGGCGAAGACAGGGAAGGCAATCTCTGGGCAGGCAACTTCGAGTCGTTGGTGCAGGTCGATCGCCTGAATAAAAAGCATCAGTATTTCGATACGGAAAATCCTGTCCGCGTTATTCATGAAGATAAACAAGGCACGCTATGGGTTGGAACGGAAGGCAGCGGCCTCCTCAGCTTTAATAAAAGCAGCAGGAAATTCACCGCTTTTACCGATGAAGACGGATTAGCCAACAACGCTGTCATCAATATGCTCGAAGACAGGTCCGGTTATCTTTGGCTAAGCACGTTTAATGGCTTGTCGCGACTGAACCCCAATACCCACCACTTTAAAAACTTCTTTGAGTCCGATGGCCTGCTCTCTAACCAGTTTATTTATAATGCAGCCTTCCCGGCGCCATCAGGTGAATTGTTCTTTGGCGGACTGAAGGGCGTGAATTTCTTCTATCCCGATAGTGTTACCATGAACTACCGGGAGCTCATTCCGCTGATCACCGATATAAGGTTTGGAAACGCTTCCATCGCCACAGATTCTTCCGCAATGAAGGGGCATGTGATGTATACTATGGAAGAACTTACCCTGCCCTATAAAAAAGCGGTGCTGTCCATCGACTTTACCGCACCCGAGTTTAACTATACCGACCAGGTATCTTACGCTTATTACCTCGAAGGAAAGGATAAAGAATGGATCTATTCCGGTAAATCACGCACCGCTACTTACAGCGATCTGCCCGAAGGGCATTACAAACTGCATATAAGATCTACAAACGCCGGTGGTATCTGGGACAACAAAGAGCGTGTCATCGCTATCACCGTTTTGCCGCCCTGGTTCCGGTCGTGGTGGATGTACCTGCTGTATTTGGGTGCGGCAGCAGGAGTTATCATAGTCTGTCTGCGCTACAACAATAAGCAACTGCAACTGTCTTACGAAGTGCAGCTGGCTAACGTTAAAGCGGAACGTGAAAGCGAAATGAACCGGAAGAAACAGGAGTTCTTTACCCATGTGGCGCACGAATTCCGGACGCCTATAACATTAATCATCAACCCTATCAAAGCGTTGCTCGATACGCCCGGCGCCGCTAAGGAAACTGATCTCAAAATTGTGTATCATAACAGTAAGCGGCTGTTAAGTCTTGTTGATCAGCTGCTGCTTTTTAAAAAGGCAGAAAATGGAGGAGATGATCTGCGTGTCGTAAAGTTAAACCTGGCCGAAGTTTGCCGCGAGGTCTTCCTTTGCTTTACCCAACAGGCAGCATACCAGGGCCTGCATTATACTTTCGAAGCCGATAACGGTAATATCGGCGTCTGGGGCGATCGTGAAAAAATAGAGATAGCTGTTTTTAATCTCCTGTCAAACGCCCTCAAATTCACACCCGCCGGGGGTGCCGTAAAACTAAAGCTGGAAGAAACCGATAATACTGCCGCTATTTTCGTAGAAGATACAGGCTGTGGTATCCCCGAAAAAACAGGGATGCAGGTCTTCGAACGTTTTAACCAGGTGAAAGAAGGAGAGAGCGCTTCTAAAACCGGCTTCGGTATAGGTCTTTTCCTTGTACGCAATTTCATAGAATCGCACAAAGGCCAGGTCAGTTATACGTCGAAGCCGGGAGAAGGTACCAGTTTCTGTATGATGCTGAAAAAAGGGAATGCCCATTTTTCACCGGAACAGCTGGTGAACATGGTGGTAGGTAAATCTCCGATCCTCGAAGAGTTGAATGTAACCACAGTAAAATTGAATGCCGGGGAACCGCCCATTGAAATGGAATCCTTAGCCAATACCAACAGCGCCGCTACATTGATTTCAGAGAATAATACCATCCTGCTGGTCGATGATAACGAAGACATAAGACTCTACCTGAAACAGATCTTCCAGGATAACTTCCGGGTCATAGAAGCCCATAACGGCAGGGAAGGCTTAAGGCTCGCGAAATTACACCTGCCCGATATCATTATCAGCGATGTGGTAATGGATGAAATGACCGGGCTCGAATTTTGTGCCGCCGTCAAAGAAGAACCGTCGCTGCAGCATATCCAGCTTATCCTCCTCACGGCAAGCACCTCGGCGGAAAATAAACTGAAAGGCCTTGAATGCGGCGCCGACGACTATATCACCAAACCCTTTGAACGCGATATCCTTATCGCCAGGGTCACCAGCCTCCTGAAGAATCGCAACAACCTCCAGAAGTATTTTTACAACGAGGTAACGCTCCGTAAAAGTGATTTCACGGTTTCAGAAGAATATAAAAACTTCATGGAGAACTGCATTTATACGGTAGAGAAACACCTCGACCGCGACGACTTCAACATTAAGCTTTTTGCCAAAGAAATGGGCATGAGTCACTCCAGCCTGTACAAAAAAGTGAAACAGGTTTCCGGCCAGTCTATCAACTCCTTTGTTCGTTTTATCAGGTTGCGTAAAGCAGCCGAACTATTGATCTCAACAAGCGATAATGTTAATGAAGTGGCATTCCAGGTTGGTATCTCCGATAGTAAATACTTCCGTATCCAGTTCGCCAAACAGTTTGGAATGAATCCGTCCGATTACAAAAAGAAATATCATACATCCTTTAGTAAAAATTACGCACTCCCCGAGAGCATGGTGAGAACACAGGTGGGAGAAGAGGTCTGAAAGAAGCTTAATCCGTCTTTCTTACGAATCTGACCTCATTATTTTATCATTTGTCCCCCACGGGAAGGAAAAACAGCTAGGTATTTTGCACTCATAGGGTACTCAGTCTTACGCGATGCTTGCCGGAATGTTAAAACACAAACTGGTTATGAGAAAATATTTAGTCCTGTTTGCCGGCCCCATCGGCCTGGTAGTTTCTGTTGTAATGGCCTGCAGTAAGGGCGGCAATATTACAGCAACGGCTCCCTCCGTTCCGGAAGTGGTAGCGCCTCAACTTACGGCTGATAGTATAGCGGCTGTTACCATCAACACCGCAAGTTTTTACGGTACAATAACAGGCAGTGGTAACGCCCAGGTGTCCGAAAGGGGTGTTTACTGGGGAAAGACGGCTAACCCCGCAACCAATAAAACACCCGCTACCAGTTATAAAACCAATGGCAGTTTTGTGGTTGATTTAAAAGACCTGGAACCAAACACAACTTATTTCGTCAGGGCGTTTGCTACCAACAGCGCCGGCACATCATACGCGCCCGATAAACAGTTTACTACGGGCACAGTACCACAGCCCGAACTGTTTACCGACACTTTATTTGCAACAGGCGCCTATACCGCTTTTGTTGCCGGTAAAATGCTGAATGCAAAAGGTGTTAATTTCAAAGAGATCGGTATTTGTATCGGCAAAGATCCCGGTCCATCTGTTGCCGGCACGCATGTAAAGGCGGCTTCTGCCAATGAGCAAAACCTGTTCCTGCGCATCAACGACCTGGAGCCCGCTACCTCTTATTATATCAGGACTTACGCGACCGATGTATACGGCACCACCACTTATGGCGCCAACGTAAAACTGGCAACCATCGCCAAGGGAAATGTTTCTTATACACTGGCGCAGAATGCAAACCCTTCCGACGAAGAAAAAGCAGCCTATGTCCGTATTAAAAAGGCGTTTGATGAGGCAGTAGACTACTATAATAAATATACCTCCATCACCAAGTCGCTTTATGTTACCTATAATACCGGCGTAGCTACTGCCGATGCATCTATCTCCGGCAGCATAAGGGTGGGGCCGCAGCAGGGATACCAGCGCACAGGCACAGCCTTACACGAAATGGCACATGCAGTAGGAGTAGGTCAGCATTCGTTCTGGACAGGCAACCTTATTGCAGGTGGTATTTACCAGGGCATCTACGCCAATAAAATGCTTCGCTTCATGACCCGCAACCCTTCCGAAGCTTTGAAAGGCGACAACTTGCACTTCTGGCCCTATGGCATCAACGGCGCCTCCGAAGATACCGGCGACGAAATGTTATACATCACCAATGTCCTCATTATGCAGGGCATGAAAAAAGACGGATTACCCAGTTCCAATTAAACAGGGAATAATAGCACGCTTGCATAGAAGCCTGTGAGGCAATGTGCATCGCGCTTGAACACGGATACTGTAGCTATATGAAATAACTGCTGTCATAAAAACACCTGGTGGAACTAAAATTCAATTTCAAAACAACACTGTATTATGGAAAAAAAACAATGGCCGAAAGGGGGGAAGACTTACATCCTTCTCTTGCTTTTTCTTTTTGCCCTTTGCTCAGGCATGAGCGCTGTTGCTCAGTCCGAAATCACCGTCTCTGGTAAGGTAAGAGGCGATTCTTCTGCGCTCGAAGGCGTAACTGTTGCATTAAAAGGAAATACAACAAAAACGATTCTTACCGGGCCGGGAGGAACCTACTCTATTAAAGTGCCCGGCAACGGAAGCCTGGTGTTCTCCTTTATAGGTTACGTTACCCAGGAACAACGTATCGAAGGAAATAACAATATCGATATTAAAATGGTGGCCGATGCAAAGGCGCTGGAAGATGTAGTGGTGAGTGTTGGTTTTGGCACCCAGAAGAAAATAAGTATGGTTAGCTCTATTACAAGTGTTAGCCCTAAAGAGTTGAAAGGTCCCACCAGTAACCTTACCAACATGCTCGCCGGCCGTATTTCCGGTATGGTGGCTTTCCAGCGAAGCGGTGAGCCGGGAGCCGATAACGCCTCTTTCTTTATACGTGGCCTTGGTTCCTTCGGCTCAGGAAAGGTTGATCCGCTGATCCTTGTCGATGGTATTGAATCTTCCAATACCGACCTGGCACGCCTCCAGCCCGATGATATCGCTTCTTTCTCCGTTTTGAAAGATGCTACCGCAGCAGCCGTTTATGGCGCAAGGGGCGCGAATGGGGTGCTTATCATCACTACTAAATCAGGTGTAGTGGGTAATACCAGCCTTAACGCCCGTGTAGAAAACTCTATCTCTTCCAACACCAGGAACTTTAAGCTCACCGATAACATTACTTATATGGAAGCAGCCAATGAAGCGGCGCTTACAAGAAATTCTCCCGGTGGCTTAACTTACTCTCAAACTAAAATTAATCGTACCAAACAAGGCGACAACCCTTTGCTCTATCCCGATAATAACTGGATTGATCTGCTTATCAAAGACTACACCGCCAACCAGCGTTATAATTTTGGTTTAACAGGTGGTGGCCCTAAAGCAAGATATTACCTTGCCGGTACCTACAATGTCGATAACGGTCTGTTGAAGAAGAACCAGCTCAATGGCTTTAATAATAACATTAAGCTGCTCAACTATTCCATCCGCTCCAATATCGATCTCAGGTTTACAAGCACCACTACTGCCGCTGTCAGGCTCTATGGCCAGTTCGATGATTACAACGGCCCTATCGGCGACAGACAGGATGATGGCAGGATGACCAGCGGCGGACAAAAAATTTTCAACCAGGCTATCTGGTCTAACCCTGTCATGTTCCCCGCTGTTTACCCGCAGGAGTATCTCCCTTTTATTAATCACCCGCTTTTTGGCAATAAAATAATTCCCGGTACTATTGGCTCTCTTTATACCAACCCATACGCCAGTATGATGTCGGGGTATGCACAAAGCAATGCATCTACATTGCAGGCACAGGTAGAAGTGAAGCAGGATCTGGGGGGCATTACCCCGGGGTTGTCTGCCAGGGTAATGGGATATACAAAACGGTATGCTTATTTCGATATGTCGAGAAGGTATAACCCGTTTTTCTATAGCCCCGTTACTTACGATGATAAAAACATTTCAGGCCTGCTTGCTTTGAATGATGGTAGTACAGGTTCTGTTGGTACTACCGGTACCGAATTCCTTAGCTACGACGAAGGCTTTAAAATGGTGAACTCTACTTTTTACACCGAAGCCGCTGTTAACTATGCGCACGTTTTCAATACAAAACATGAAGTGTCTGGTATGGTTATCGGTATCGTTCGTAACTACCTGAACGGAAACGCCGGCTCTCTTGATGCCAGCCTTCCCGCAAGGAACCTCGGCCTCTCCGGAAGGTTCACTTATGGATACGATACGCGTTACATGGCTGAATTCGACTTCGGTTATAACGGTTCTGAAAAGTTTGATGCCAGCAAACGCTTTGGCTTCTTCCCTTCTATAGGCCTGGCATGGAACATTTCGCATGAAGCGTTTTTTGCGCCGCTCACAAAGGTTGTCAATAACCTTAAACTAAGAGGCACCTACGGTATCGTGGGTAACGATCAGATAGGACGCGCTATCGACCGGTTTTTCTATTTGTCGAGCGCCAATATGAATGTGGAAGACAATCGTTACAACTTTGGCCTCGATTATGGCTTCCGTCGTAATAATATCGCCGTTACCCGTTATGCCAACTCCGATATTACATGGGAAAAATCCAGGCAGTTGAATATTGGTATGGATCTTTCTTTATACAATTCTTTAACCCTGACAGTTGATGCCTATAGAAATAACCGCTCCCAGATACTCATGAACCGGTCTTATATCCCTACCACTATGGGTTTACAGGCGCCTGTTTCTGCCAACGTGGGAAAAGCCAGAAGCTCGGGCGTGGATATCATGCTTAATTACAATAAGACCGTTACCCGTGACTTATGGGTTGAGGCCAGGGCGAATATGACTTATGCCACAAGTAAAATACTGGTCTATGATGAACCTACCTACGGCAGCAAGTTGTCACACTTATACCATGTGGGTAACTCTAACGCACAGGCTTACGGCCTCATTGCAGAACGTTTGTTCTACGATGAAAAAGAAGTAAGCAATTCACCTGTTCAGTCTTATGGCGAGGTGATGGCTGGTGACATCAAATATCACGACGTGGATGGCGACGGACAAATCACCAATAATGATATCGTTCCTATTGGTTATCCTACCACCCCTGAAATCATCTATGGTTTTGGCTTTTCTCTTGGTTATAAAGGATTCGACCTTAGTACCTTCTTCCAGGGGTCGGGCAGATCTTCTTTCTTTATCGATCCGCAGAACATATCTCCATTCGTACGTAATGGAGGAGCACAGAACGGTTTACTTTCCGTTGTATCCGAAGACCATTGGAGCGAAGACAACAGGAATAGCTACGCTTTCTGGCCACGTATGAGTAACTATTTTGTTGCTAACAACAATCAGAAGTCTACCTGGTGGATGAGAGATGGCACGTTCCTGCGTCTGAAAACAGTGGAAGTTGGTTATAGCTTCTCCGCTTCTTTACTTAAAAAAATAGGCTTTAAGTCCGCAAGAGCTTATGTGAATGGCAGTAACCTTTTCGTATGGAGCCGCTTTAAAATGTGGGATCCTGAAATGGGAGGCAATGGTCTTGGTTATCCCGTTCAACGTGTGTTTAACATGGGTTTGAATTTCAACCTTTAAAAGTAAGAAAATGTGTAAGTATATATATATAGGTTTAGTCACGCTTTGTTCTATACTTTTTCTTCCCTCTTGTAAAAAGTATCTTGATATTGTTCCGGATAATTCGCCTACGCTTGATTACGCGTTTACCTTGCGTAACGAGGCACAGAAGTTTTTGTTTACCTGTTACTCTTATCTGCCACCGTCCGAGAACCCGCAATCCAACATCGGTTTCCTGGGGGGCGATGAAATCTGGTTCCCGGTAGAGTACAGGGAATTCGATCAGTACATATGGAACTGGGAAATAGGAAGAGGTAACCAGAATTCCAATACCCCTTATGTAAACTATTGGGATGGTAATTATTACGGCATCAATGCATTTCTCGCTATCAGACAATGTAATATTTTTCTTGAAAACGTAGGAGACCTGAAAAAGGTGCCCGACCTTACAATGCCCGAGCGGCAACGCTGGCTGGCAGAAGCTAAATTCCTGAAAGCCTATTATCATTTCCTCCTTCTTCGCATGTATGGCGCTATTCCTATCGTTGACGTGAATATTCCTGTTTCTGCTTCTCCCGAACAGGTGAAGGTTTCCAGGGTGCCATTCGATAGTTGCGTAAACTATATTGCTAAACTGCTCGATGAATCCGCTATCGATCTTCCTCCTTTTGTCACCGACAGGAATAACGAACTGGGACGTATCACGGTTCCTATAGCAAAAGCAATAAAAGCCCGCTTGCTTGTTACCGCAGCAAGCCCGCTCTTTAACGGTAACAGCGACTTCGGTTCTGTAAAGAATAGTGATGGTACATTGTTGTTCAGCCAGTCGTTCAGCCAGGAAAAATGGGAAAAAGCTGCACAGGCCTGTAAAGAAGCGATTGAGGTAGCTGAAGAAAATGGCGCAGCGTTGTATGTTTTCCCACAAACCTCCTTTAAGCTGTCTCAGCAAACGAAAACCCAGATGAGCATTAGACAAGCCGTTTGTGAAAGATGGAATACTGAAAAAATATGGGGTAATTCAGGACGAAGGGCCAACCGCCTGCAGTCGATATGTATGGCACGACTGAACAGCGATGTTGCCTCCAATACCAGTATGCGCGGCCAGTTCAGCGCTACGCTTAAAATGGCGGAACTCTTTTATACAAAAAATGGCCTGCCCTTATCCGACGATAAAACGCTTAATTATAACAACCGTTATAACCTGCGTACCGCTGTCGATAGCGAACGCTATCTGATAGAGCCTGGCTACAACACTGCAAGACTCAACTTCGACCGTGAACCACGCTTTTATGCCGATCTGGGCTTTGACGGCGGTACCTGGTACCTCTATAGCAGTCCTACCCAATCCGACTCCGGCACTTATGTACTCAAGGGGAAAGCCAACCAGTATAGCGGAACCGATATCGGCGGCGGTATAAACGTAACAGGCTATTTTATTAAAAAACTTGTTGACTGGAACTACTCTTTCAGCAGTAGCGGTGTTACGGTCAGGGAGTATGAGTGGCCGGAAGTAAGACTTGCCGATCTGTACTTACTTTATGCCGAAGCTATTAATGAAGCTTCCGGGAATACCAGTGATGCTTGTTCATGGCTTAATAAAGTAAGGGACAGGGCAGGGATCCCAACCGTGCAGGATGCATGGACAAAGTATTCCAATACGCCGGGCAAGTACACTACCAAAGAAGGCCTGAGAGACATCATCAAAAGAGAAAGGGCGATAGAGCTTGCTTTTGAAGGTAGCAGGTTCTGGGATCTCCGCCGCTGGAAAGATGCTGCTTACGAATTGAACCAGCCTGTAAAGGGATGGACTGTTACCGGTACCAACGATGCTTCTTACTATCTTGTAAGAACGCTCTTCCAGCAGCGTTTCGTTGCACCGCGCGACTACCTGTGGCCAATCCGCCTGAGCAATCTTTCTGTTAACCCCAATCTTGTTCAAAACCCGGGTTGGTAATCAACCTGATTAAAATCAGAAGTTATGAAGCAGTACTTTAAAATAATGCTGATGGCTTTAGGTACCGGTTGCCTCGCCTATTCATGCGGGAAACTGGACCTGAACAAGCCGCTCTCTACAAGCCATGGTACACCTGGCGTGGTAACCAATGTGAAGGTTAAGAACGACAGTGCTAAAGCTATTCTTACCTATTCACTGCCGCAGGTGCAGGATATTGCTTATGTAAAAGCCGTATATAGCCTCGCCAGCGGCACTACCCGCGAAGTAAAGGCCAGTGTTTATGATAATCAACTTACGCTGGATGGCTTTGGCGATACGCTGGAACACGTCGTTAAGTTATATGTTGTAAACAAGGCGGAAGTGGCTTCCGAGCCGGTAACTGTAACGGTGAAACCGCTTGAGAATCCTATCTGGGGTGTTTTTCGTGCCATGAAAGTGCTGCCCGATTTCAATGGCATCCGTATCACTTCCAAAAATCCTTCGCGGTATAACCTGGCTATCGAGGTGCTCAAAGATTCTATGGGGCAATGGTTCCCTGTAGATGGTATTTACACGGCTACCGATTCCATTAGCAGCCCTATCAGGGGGCTCGATACCATGCCTAAAAAACTGGCCGTATTCATACGCGATCGTTTCATGAATCATACCGATACGCTGTTCACGACCTTGAAGCCGTTTTATGAAACAGCGATCGCTAAAAATACCCACAGGGAGTTTACCTTACCAGGTGATTCACCATCGGCCTGGGCATCTAATAAGGTTTCCAATCTTTGGGACGGTTATACCGAGTTATGGCCTTATGTCAATATCACTAAAGACGAAGGTAAACCATCTGTGATCACTTTCGATTTAGGTGTGTCTGCCCAGCTTAGCCGCATTGTTATCTGGGATTATCCTGAATATCTGAACTCTGGCAGGGCCTACTATTATGGTGGCAACCCCAGGAAGTTTGAAGTATGGGCCAGCCCCAATCCGCCTCTCGACGGTAGCTGGAACAACTGGACGCTTATGGCTACCTGCGAAGAAGTGAAGCCGTCAGGACTGCCTTACGGACAACTTACCAGTGAAGACCGTAACCTGGGTTTTGCAGGATTCAACTGGGACCTGCGCGCGGATGTTTCTAAAATGCGCTATATCAGGATCAAGGTAAACCAGAACTGGGCGGGCTCTTATTATATGGCTTTGGCGGAGGTGCAACTCTATGGCGATCCCCGTTAAGCCGGTCCCTGTTTCATCTCAATAAATAAATGATTATGAATTATAATAAACCATTTTCTGTAAAGCTGTTTTGGGTGGCAGTCGTTGCATTGCTGGGCGGCGCCTGCTCTAAGATCGATGAATACAAAGAAAAATATACCCCCAATGGCGAAACTACCTACACTGGTAAAGTAGATAGTATCCGGATCTACTCCGGTCATAACAGGATTAAATTCAGCGCGCTGCTGAGTCCTGATCCCAGGGTTACTTCTTATAGAGTGTACTGGGGAGGCAGAGCTGACTCGGCAACCTTCACTGTTTCTCATAACGAACCAGGGGGACGTATCGAACAGATCGTAACGAAACTGCCGGAAAGTGAACAATCGTTTGAGTTTGTTACTTTTGATGCATCGGGCAACAAGTCTATTTCCTCGTACAAAAACGGAACCGTATACGGCAGCCGTTACCAGGAGTCACTACTCAACCGTACCCTCTTCGGCAGCACCCTGGATACCAGCCTTCAAACCAGGCTGCAACTCGCTGTGATGGATGCGGCAACGGGTGTATTCGATACGGAGATACGGTACCAGAAAAGCTCCGGTGACAGTGCGGTGATTCATATTCCCCTGGCCGTAACCGATACGCTTCTTAAAGATCATAAGTATGGTTCGGAAGTCATCTTCCGTACCTGGTATCATCCTGATTCCACCTGTATCGATACCTTCTCCACCGCCTTCGCTAAGTTCCAGCCTGTAAGCGGCCCTACCTGGATCGATCGTACTTCCAGGTATGTGAAAAACTATGGTAACCAGTTCCAGCGCTCATCCTGGGATGGCAGCCGCTGGGGTATCCTGGCCGACTGGACCACTTCTGCCGATGTGAAGAATTCCTCTGCGGGTTACGGTGGATACGAGTTGCGCAGTAGTGTTGGTGTATTGTCCATGGAAGGAGGCTGGGGATTGCCTGCAGTAAACAATGGCAAAATATACCAGGTTATCAACCTGCCGTCTGCCGGTAAATGGAAATTTACCGTTCCCGTCGACGACCAGGGAACGGTAGGTACCAAGTATATTGCAGTTAATTACGGTAATTCACTGCCAGACTTTGCCAACATCACTACTGCCAGCTACTATGTGAACTTCTCGAACATGGGCGCCAAAGCACAACCTTCTATTGAGTTTACTACCACAGGACCACAAACTGTTTGTATCGGCTTCGTAGCTAGTTTGCCAAATACCGGCTCTTACTTCAAAGTAAAACGTGTTACATTGAGCTGGTTGCTTGAATAAGCATCTCAACAGAAAGAGCGCCTATGCGATAAGTAATGCTTTTATATTTTAAATTACAGGTGCGGAGCTGTTCAGCAGCTCCCGCCTTTTTTATCTGGGTATTTTGGACGGCAGTAAATAACCGGCCCGTTTGTATCCGCCTATTGAATCCGGTGTAGAGTAATGTCTTCGCATTGCAATGAAGCTGTTCGTTGAAAATGCTGAAAACAGTGGGTCGTATCCATAGTTATGCGGAATAGTTTCTCGGTTGGTTTAAAATGTTTTCTATGAATGTAATTAACAGGCGTCTTTTATGCGCATCGGTCATCATGGTTCTTGGTAAGCTCGCCGGCGCCCAGTCAAGTCCAACACTAACTTCCGGCGGAAACGCTGAAGGCAGGCTGTACGATACTACTGCGCCGCAACCCGGCATTCCCTGGCTCGACGAAAGAATAACGGAACAAAACCGGCTGCCTATGCACGCTTCTTTTTATTCATATGAAAATGAAAAACTGGCCATACAAAACGACTGGAAATTATCCCATAACTACCAAAGCCTCGATGGTAGCTGGAAGTTCAAATATGCCGATAGACCTGCCGACCTTCCCGCCGGTTTTGAAAAGCCTGCGTTCGATGATAGCCAGTGGTCTTTTATGCAGGTTCCCGCCAACTGGGAACTGAATGGCTTCGGCTTTCCAATTTATTGTACATCAGGCTTCGAATTTGCCTACCTCATGCGTCATGTTGAACCGCCTGCCGTTCCCATGAGCTTTAACCCCGTTGGTATATATAGAAAAGTAGTGACGATAAACGACGATTGGAACGATAAGCAGGTTGTGCTGCATATTGGAGCCGCCAAGTCGAACCTCTCCGTCTGGGTAAATGGCAGGTATGTGGGATATGGCGAAGACAGCAAGCTTCCTTCTGAATTTGATATTACTCCTTTTCTCAAAACAGGCTCCAATCTTATTACCCTGAAGGTAATGCGTTGGTGCGACGCCAATTATATAGAGGACCAGGATATGTGGCGTTTAAGTGGCATTACCCGCAGTTGTTATCTGCAGGCGCGTAATGCTACACATCTTTATGATGTTGAGCTGATGCCTGAACTTGACGCTAACTGTACAAATGGCCTGCTCAGGACAACGCTGACGCTTAACCGGCAACCATCGGAACGCACTACGGCGGAAGTATTGCTCCTGGCAAATAACAAGCTGGTAGCCTCCCGCACAGCAGCTTTTGACACTGCGCTGCTGAAACTGGATCTTCCCGTAACAGCGCCGGCATTATGGAGCGCCGAAACGCCTGATCTTTACCAGGTAGTGATCAGGCTTAAAAATGCCGAAGGCAAGCTGCTTGAAAGCACCAGCCAGCAAGTGGGTTTCCGGAAAATAGAAATCAAAAACGGGCTTATGCTGGTGAATGGCAAACCCATTCTTATAAAAGGCGTGAACAGGCACGAAACCGATCCTAAAACAGGTCATGTTATTTCCCGCGACGCTATGATCAAAGATATTATGCTGATGAAACAGTTTAATATAAATGCAGTTCGTACAAGCCATTATCCTAATAGCGAAATGTGGCTGGACTTATGTGATCAATATGGCTTGTATGTTGTTGGTGAAGCCAATATAGAATCACATGGTATGGGGTATAACATTACTGCTACCATGGCAAACCGTCCTTCGTGGGTGAATGCTCATTTGCAGAGAGTGCAGCGTATGATGGAGCGCGATAAAAATCATGCTTCTATTATCACCTGGAGTATGGGCAATGAGGCAGGTAATGGTTATAACTTCTATAGCTGTTATCTCTGGATGAAACAGCGCGACAGCAGCCGCCCGGTGCAATATGAAAGGGCTGTAGCCGATTACAGGAAATTCATCTGGGAATGGGATTCGGATATCATCAACCCCATGTATCCCACCCCGGCCGGTATGATAGAATATGCGCAAAACAACCCGCATCCGCAAAGACCCTTCATTATGTGTGAATATGCACACGCCATGGGAAATTCGCTTGGTAATTTTACCGATTACTGGCAGGCGATACGCAGTAATAAGCACATTTTTCAAGGTGGCTTTATCTGGGATTTTGTTGATCAGTGTTTCCAGCGTGTAAATGAAAAGGGAGATACGGTGTATACCTATGGCGGAGACTATGAACCAAAGGAAGCCATTACCGATTGGAACTATGCTGCTAAAGGCATCTTCTACGCCAACCGCACGCCTTACCCGCATGCCTGGGAAATGAAAAAGGTTTACCAGGATATTCATGCAAAGCTGGTGGGCAACGACTCTGTAAATATTTATAATGAAAAATACTTTACAGATCTATCCAATGTTACAATGAATTGGGAACTGGTTGTTGATGGCAGGAAGATCCGGTCAGGTACCCTTGAAAACATAAACGTGCTGCCGCAACATTCACGGAACTTTTTCCTTTCCGCCAGTACAAAAACAACAGGTGAAGCTTTTCTGAACCTCGTATTCCGCACTAAGCAGGCCCGGCCGCTGGTGCCAGCCGGCCATATACTTGCCACTGAACAACTGGCGCTAAATGAGCCTTATAAAAACCATATTGCTGTTAAAGCGGAAGGCCATTTACAGAAAAGACAGGATGAGAATGAATTGTCTATTACCGGAACCAAAGCCACTATTGTTTTCGATAAAAAAACAGGTTTACTGCGTCAGTACCGTTGGGGTGGTGTCAATTTTATAGATTCCAGTTATCCATTCAAACCTTGCTTCTGGCGTGCTCCCAATGATAACGACTTTGGCGCCGGTACACCGGAGAAACTATTGCCATGGAAGAAAGCAACAGAACAACAGGATCTGGTAGCTTTCAGGGATTCTGTTGCAGATGGCCTTGCCTTTGTGTTTGCTACCTATCATTTGCCGGGAATGTACCAGGGCAGGCTGGAACTCGAATACTGCTTTAATGCGGCTGGAAAGCTGATGGTATCCCAGAAACTGGTAACAGTAAAAGATTCGTCGGATAAAGTCCCGGTTCTGCCGCGTTTTGGCATGCAATGGATCATGCCGGCCGGATTTAACAATATAACCTATTATGGAAAAGGCCCCTGGGAAAACTACCAGGACAGGGCTTTCAGTGCGCACGTAGGCCTGTATAAACAAACGGTTGATGAACAGTTCTTCCCTTATGTAGTGCCGCAGGAAACCGGTAATAAAACCGGTATAAGATGGTTTGAAATAGCTAATGGCGAACGTATCGGTTTAAAAATTACATCCGACTCCCTGTTAAGCATGAGCGCCTTACACTACTTTGACGAAGATCTCGACGATGGCCTTTCCCGCCATCAGCGCCACGCAACAGACCTCGTTAAAAGACCACAGACGCAATTGCACATCGACTGGAAACAAATGGGAGTAGGAGGTATCGATAGCTGGCGTTCTATGCCCCTGAGCCAATACTTGCTTCCCTATAAAAACTATAGTTTTTCATTTATGATCGAACCGGTTCGGTAGCTTACAGTTGCTTCAGAACCTGTTCTTTTCTGTCCTGAAGAGCGCCACTGATTTCAATGGTTTTTACATCGAAGTCATCCAGCCATTCATAAAGTATGTCGTTGACCTTTGTCCGGAGCGCAGGAAAATCTGATTGTACACACGCTATTATGTCCGGCGTTTCTATAGGTACAAACACCAGGAGGTCTATTCCCGCGATGATCTGTTGAGCGGTGTTAAATAAGGATTGAATGTTCTGAGTGTCGTCAATCGCATGAATGTAAGCCAATATATCGATGGGACATCTGTCGAATATAGCATCGGTTCCGGCCTTCGATATCTGTTTTGCAGAATATTGAAATTGTTTTATAAAGTCATCCGTATTAGGCTCGTCTGAAAATGCATATCCGGATTCTTCCAGTGCGTAATATGGCTCCATATAGAGGGTATAGGAGGGGAGCGCCGCTGCTAACGCTTCCGCCAATGTTGTTTTCCCTACCCTGTGCGCTCCTGCTATTGCAATTTTCATATTACCTTGTTTGATTGCGAATTGATCTTACTGCCAATCTAATGTAACCAACGCCACCGCCTGTCTTTCCAGTAAAAGCTGCAGTTCAAGTTTGCCGGAATTTGTTTTCAGCTTCTTCCTGTCAACGCGTCTTAGTTTGCCCGATTCTTCCAGTGTTTTGATCTGTTTTGTTGTAGGTTGCTGTGGCGACCCCATACCTTTCCAGACCTCATAAGAGTTACTATGGGTTTTGTCGATCAAATAAATGGACACTGCTACGTTGCCGGCGGGAATATGCTCCAGCTTCAGATCCACTTTTTCAGCAGGTCCGGCAATTTCATCGTCATGATAATTCCAGATCATCACGGCGGCAGATAGGGTATCTTTTGAAGCCAATGCTCCGATGTCGGATTGTGTTTTATGCATACTTGACTGCAGCACTTCTTCCAGGGGATACATCCGGTTACTCAGGGCGTTTACTCTTTTGCCCTTCATCATACCAAACATTCTGAAGACATTCAGTACCGGTTTGTCTACGCCGTTGGTTGCCAGGTCGCGAAAGCCATAGAACCAGGGTTGGTTCTCAAACTCAAAGGACCAGGATACAGCGCCTGTAAAATTAGCTCCTGTAAGATCTTCAAGCTGATACTTCCGCGCAAATGAGGCTGCTGTATAACTCGAGTACATTGTTCCGTTACGGTAGGCATTTTCAGGGTTGGTGACCATGCCGCAGGCGGCACAGCCTTCAGGATCGGATTCGCCGATAATGACAGGAAGGTTTTGAGTCTCGGGATAAGACATTACAATCTCAAACCCGGCCTTTATATCCCGTAACTGTGTTGCCATGTTCATCCGTACTGCACCATTGACAACTTTAGGCGAGCCCTTGGCATGAAACAGGATGGCCTCCATAGGTGCACCGCGGTTGCCGGTGGCATAGTTGGTACCTGAAATACAATGCTGAATAAAGTTCCTGGTCCATTCGGTGCCGGTTTTTCCACTTGTGGCGGCAACATTTATTCCGCCGATCCTGGCTGCAGGCAGGGCTTTTTTCAGGCCATCGGCAGCATAGTCATAAAGCTTGAAGAAATCTTCCTGTGTTCCTTTCCAATAATACCCGTTGGGTTCGTTCCATACTTCCCAATACCAGCTTTCCACTTCCTCTTTTCCATAACGCTCCACACAATGTTTACCCCATTCATATATAAGATCGCGCCATTTGTTATAATCTTTTGGAGGATACGCCCAGCCGGTAATGATATCGCTGTAACGGTCGCCGGGCTTCCAGTAATGCCTGTAAGGAGAGGGGTTTGTAGAAAGTGCTTCCGGCATAAAGCCTATCTGGACCAGCGGCTTCATACTCCTGTGAATGTAGGTGTCGAATATACTGTCTACAATAGACCAGTTGTAAACGGGATGACCATCAGGTGTTTCTGTGTAAATGTTGGTGGAGCCCCATTTAAGCGCTGCTTCTCCATTGCCGCTTACCAAAAGGCTATGGGTGCGTACATATACAGGAACGGGACTTAACTCCGCAATTTCTGATAACAACTTTCTCCCATCCTTCATGTAAGTATAGTTGGGCTCATCGTATCCAAACCAGGCCCATACGGGTTTCATTAGGGCAAGCTCCTGTTTAAGGTCTACATTTATAACGGGAGACTGCGCATAGGAAGTGTTGATAGAACACAAAGCAATCAGCAGGCAAACACCCGGGAGCTTTTTCAAGAATATTGAAGTCATATGGCTGGTTTGAAGAATGTTGTATTATTCCTGTTAACAAGGTAGTATAAATGTAAACAGTTTTTCCCGCCGTTCTATATTTTTGTGAATGGTGTTTTGGCGCCATTATTATCCAACAACAGATTTATTCAATTACAATGAAATACAGAAGTTTTAAGGGCGATAAGATTGCTGAAATTGGTTTAGGTACCTGGCAACTGGGTAGTGCAGACTGGGGTGTTGTTGATGAGGATAAGTGTATGAGCATTCTTCAGACCTATGCAGAAGAAGGAGGCAACTTCATAGATACGGCCGATGTGTATGGTATGGGAACCAGTGAAAGGATGATAAAGAAATTCCTGCAGCAGACAAGCAAACATATGTATGTGGCTACAAAACTCGGCCGCCGGCATGATGCCTCTAATGGATGGCCCGGGAATTTCACTTATGACGCTATAAGAAGGCATGTAGAAGACTCTCTTACAAACCTGGGCCTGGATCAGTTATACCTGGAACAGCTTCATTGCATACCTACAGAAGAACTGCGCCGGGGAAAAGTGTTCGATCATCTTCGCCGTCTTCAGCAGGAGGGGCTTATCAAATATTTTGGCGTTAGTGTAGAAACGGCGGAAGAGGCGCTGATTTGCCTGGAACATAAGGATGTAGCTTCGCTGCAGATCATATTCAACCTTTTTCGCCAGCATCTGGCCGACGAATTCTTTGCCAAAGCCAGGAAGCAGGAAACTGCTCTTATAGCCCGTGTACCATTGGCCAGTGGCCTGTTGAGCGGGAAGTTTACAACTGCAACAGTTTTTGATAAAAATGATCACCGCAACTACAATGCTAACGGCGATGTATTTAATGTGGGAGAAACATTCAGCGGTATTGAATTCCAGGAAGGAGTGAAGCTGGCTGAGGAAATTAAAGGTATTCTTCCCGAAGGTATACTGGCCCGGCAAAGTATAAAATGGATCCTGCAGCATGACGCCATTACAACAGTCATTCCCGGAGCCACCAGTACAAGCCAGGTACAAAGCAATGTAAAAGCGTCCGCTTTGCCCGATTTTGATTCTCAAACCATGGGTGAGCTTAAAGCACTGTATAATAATAAAATTATCGGTAAAATCAGAGGCGGCTTTTAGCAGCCGGTATATCCCATACAATAAAATTAAGAGGATGACTTATAAATAAAACTAGCCGCCGAGAGCCGCTTAAACGGGGAGCTTCTCTGCCAGGGAACCGAATGGGAAGAGGCCGTATCGCACTTATGATACGGCCTCTTTGTTATATATGCACATCGCCGGTATGCGGTCGGTAGTAATGAAGCTTTGCACCTTTATAAACATAACTTAATTTGCAACGTCCAATATCCTGAATCTTTTAAGACCGCCCGGTACTTGCCATTGTACTTCTTCTCCTTTACGAAAGCCGATGAGGGCAGCGCCTATGGGCGTAAGGATAGAGACTTTATTCCTTTGCATGTTGGCATCGGCCGGCATCACAAGAGTGAATTCAACTACCTTGTTGGTCGTTAGATCCAGTACAGATACGCGGGAGCCTAATCGTATGGCGTGTGAAGGAAAGGCTGCTTTGTTAACGACAATAGCTCTTTTTAATTCACTGCTGAGCGTCATTTCATCTTCTCTTTCTGCGCCAGCGTTGATGTAACCTTTTAAGACCTGGTAGTCTTCCTCCATAACAATAACGGGGTTTTTAATTTGTACACTCATGATCTATATAATTTAATGTATTTATAAAAATGATAGCGTAACCTGTTGGAAAACCTTTGACTCCGGGCTGTGTGTAAGTGAAAAGCTGACTGCCTGATGTGTGGCAAAACATCAAAGGCTGGTACTGTAAATAGAATGTAAACCCGGAATGATCCGATCCCCGGACCTTAGCTTATGACGGCCGGGGAAATAGTGTTAAAGTCTTTAAAGCTGGAAAAGAAGTAGACTTTACCGTAAGAAGGGAGCTGCCTATGCATACCATTATTACCTGTGATACCACAGGGAACAAATGAATGATATGTATGAGCGCTATTCATGAAAAAACAATTGAGATCACAAGTTACACGATTCTTTACAACATATAAGTTAAAATCTGCAATGCTGCATAGTGATAGCCTGTAAACAGGCAAAGAGGTTATTCACCGTTTTTGTTCTAAATTGGAAGCTACAACTTTGTTTTATCTCAAAGATTAAACACCACAAGATGAAAAGGGGCGCTTTCCTGTTTCTGCTGTTTTCTGTACTTTTCTCCGTTTCATATGCGCAGGAAAAGCGGGCTTTTCAAGCATCGGAAATGTGCTTAGGCCCTGAGTATGCCATTCCTGTTGGTGATTTTAGAAAGAACAACAGTGCTTATGGTTTTACTGAGGCTGGATATAATTACGGTATCGGAGGAGCTGTAAAATATCTGCATCGACTAAATAAGCTTTATGGCGTGTTGTTACAGACAGGTTTTATAAGCTATCATGCCAGCAAGTCCTCCCTGGCTGTTGCCGGTGGTAATATGCATTTCACATCCATTCCTGTAAAGCTGGGAGTTAATGCGCGCTATAGGTCATTTTTTGCTGAACCCCAGTTTGGGTTTACTTATTTCACGGGCAATAACACCGTCTACCAGAATGGCTCAACAACATATGGCCTCACCATTGGTTCTTATATCAACAACCGCATTGTGCTCTCTGGAAATTACGAAAGATGGAATAAAGGCGGTTTCGCTGCCAGTCATATTGGAGTAAGGGTAGCATATCGGTTTTTCCCTGGAAGATTTAATTTGGCGGATAGCCTTAAAAATGCGAGAGTAACCCCAACGACTGAGCATCCTGTACGATATGATAAGGACAGTGAATATTGGCGGAAACATAAAACCTTTAAAACATTGGGATGGGTTTCAATAGGAGTTGGAGTTCCTCTCACATTACTAGGGTTTGTCACTGCGATTGCAAGCACTGAATCAGACAGTATTCATCCGTCTGCTTATCAGTGGATGCTGGGATCAGGCATTACACTTTCTGCGTCAGGTATCCCGTTTTTTATATTTTCTCATAAATACAAGAAGATGGCAAGGAAATAATTGAGATGCTGCTTGCTTTTATGAATGTGGAAGTGATGCCAGTAGTTCGGTGGGAGCATATCCAAACTGTTTCTTAAAAGCAAAAGAAAAATGCGATAAGTTTTCAAATCCTACTTCATAACAAACGTCGATAGGTTTTTTCTTTTTTTCAACGAACTGGTAATGCGCCAGGTCCAGGCGTTTCCTGGTGAGCCATCGCTGCGGTGTTGCGGCAAATGCTTTCCTGAAATCTCTTTTGAAAGTTGTTAAGCTCCTCCCGGTAAGATACCCAAACTTTTCCAGCGGCATGTTAAACATGAAATTCTTTTCCATGTAGTCTGCCAGATCAATCTTGCCGGGTTCCTCAAAATTAGCGAGTATATTGTCTATGCTTGCGTCTATAGAACGAAGTATGGTGACTGCTTCCGTGATCTTTAGGCTTGCGATGTCTTTGGGTAGGTCTTTCATTTCGAAATACGGGATCAGCGATGCCAGGCAACTTTCGAGTAAAGGATGATCCGCATAGTGTCTTATGGTTTGTACATCTGCTGTTATGGGTTTTACATCAAGCCTGGAATAGAAATTCCTGAGCCATTCGGTAGTGAGGTGCATCACCACTGTTTTATGCGGCAGTCCGTTTGTGGGATAGTTGATGATAGTGGCCAGCTGATTTCTTGGTATTAAGAAGATATCCCCTTTTTTGAAAAGATAGGTTCCCTCTGCCCGGACAATTTTTGTTTCACCTGAAATAAACCAGATAAGCATATGATGCTCGAACAAGATGTCGGATTTAAAGAACTTGTCCTGGTAACACGACAGTTTGATGTTTTCGGTAATATATTTGGCCTGGTATTCCATATTAGTATCTCGTTTGCCTGGTAGCAGTTACAAAATTAGGATAAATTACCCCTTGCGTACAGGGGCATATGCTTAGCTGACCGTGAATTGTATGCCGGTCATCTCTTCGGTTAACGTCCAGAGCCTTTTTGCGCTTTGTTCGTCCAGTGCATACTGCTGTACGCCACTTTGATGCTGTTGGGTATGGCTGGTATCCGGGGGGAGCAGTTCTGCTATATCGCAGTCTTCGCAATAGACGCCTCCGATATTGCTGAGTTGCGAACTGGTTGCAGCCCATACGGTGGTGGCGGCTCCCTGTGGAATAGTCTTCAGCGTAGCCAGCACTTCGGGGCGGATCTTTCCTTCTTCATTCAGAAATCCCAGCTTTTGAAACAGCTCTACGGAGGCTTCGCGGGCGAGTTCTGTTCCTGCTATGGAACCCGGATGTACGGAATAAGCTCTTACATGAAAGGCCTTTGCACGGTTGTCGAGTTCCAGGGCAAAGAGGTTGCTGGCTGTTTTTGATTGTCCATAGGCTTTTAATGTTTCGTAACTGCGAAGTCTGAAATTAGGATCATCGAAATCAAAAGATGACATCTGGTGTCCAAGAGATGAAACGTTGACCACCCTGGCGCCATTTGCCTGCCTGAGCGCCGGCCATAGTTTTGCCGTAAGGTGAAATTGACCGATATAGTTGGTGGCCAGCTGCGATTCAATACCCCGTTCATCCAGGCGCAGCGGCACCCACATAATGCCTGCATTATTGATTAGCAGATGCAGGGGGCGTTTGGATGAGAGGAAGCTGCCTGCAAAGCGGTCTATAGAGGCAGGATCCATCATGTCCATTTCCGCTATCTCCACTCCGGCGATGCCTTGCAGGTTTTTCTCTGCCTTTGCGAGATCTCTTGCCGGAACGATCACTGTGGCGCCGGCAATTGCAAGTGTTTTGGTGGTTTCCAGGCCAATACCTGTATTGCCGCCGGTGACAATGGCCACTTTACCAGTGAGGTCAATCCCTTTTATCACCTCTGTTGTAGTGGAATGGGCGTTAAAACCCGTGCCTATCGGGTGCTGAAGCGCGCCCTGGTAGTTGTTCTGTATCATTTTAGTTTGTTTTTTGCTGTTACAAAACTAGGAGGCTGTTTGCTGGCTCAGTTTGTTCAAAAGGCCGAATATGCTTTGTTTAAAAGACCTGAATTTGCCTGCTCTATTGCCGGGAAAATGAAAAAGCGTCGCCCGTAACATTGTTTTTGCTAAATTTCAGCATGCAGCACAGGGAATTTGAGTCCCCCGAAGAACTACAGGACACCATTAAATGTTTCTGGTATAATAGCAGGGACTTCGGGCAAATACAATCGAGTTTTGAAATAATGCCTGATGGCTATGCCGAGATCATCTTTTATTTCGGAAGCCCTTGCTGCATTACATCCCAAGAGGTGTTTCGGCCATTACCCTCGCCGTTTATGATGGGCCTTCTTAACCAGCCTGTTCATTTGAATGCGGAAGGTGTGTTGCAGATCATCGGCGTCAGATGTTATCCATGGACTGTGTTTGATTTGCTTGGATTGCCATCGGGTAAGCATGGCGTACACGTATTTGAGCATCCCGTAGCGCAGCTTCAGCCGGCGTTAAGCCAACACCTGCAGGCGGGCAGGGTAGAGGAGGCTATTGCATTGGTAAAGCAGTATTTCCTGGATGCGCGTTCTCATGTAGCCATCGATAGTATGTTATTCAAAGCGGGAGTGGCGATGCAGAAAGCAAACGGCAATTTGCCGGTAAGCCAGGTGGCTGCTGCGGCTCACGCAACAGTGCGCACACTGGAACGTAAGTTCCGTCGGTCTTCGGGTTTTACTGTTAAAGATGTTTCGGGGCTCATGCGTTTTGAACAGGCAAGAAATCATCTGTGGCTGTACCCGGATGCGAACCTTGCCGGGTTGGCAATGGAATTGGGTTATACCGATCAGTCTCACCTGAGCAGGGAATTCAAACGTTATAGCGGCACTACTCCAGCCGCATTTGCACGCAAAGCTCAAAAGAGGAAACAGGCTGTTAGCGACGATTTTGTCGCATTTGTACAAGCCTGATGCAGAGATCTTCTGCAATTTTGCTTCTCAATCATATCATTCACCATGTGAATCATTTCCCGCACAGCCGTTGCAGCGCCGGTGGTATTATAAGCCTGTTTGCAAACGCCATACCCGGTGTTGCTGCCAGCTACTTCTGATCAGGTAACCAGCTGCTGGATTCCCGAAGAAGACGGAGTTGTAGTATGCATCATTGAAGTATGTTCTTTATAGGACGGGGGATAGGCGTATGCCGGTGAGTGAAGATTTCAAACAATAGCATATGAACATGAAGTCGAAGAAAACTGCATTATGGATTATTTTAGGAATTGTGCTGATGAATGCTGTAGGTATGTCGGTCGTGCTGCCGCTGCTCCCTTTTTTGGTAGGTAAGTACCTGCCTGCCCAGCGGGTAGTTGTAGGGATGAGTGCGCTTATGTCGGTGTTTGCGGTATGTACATTTTTTGCAGCGCCTGTTTTGGGTGCGTTAAGTGACAGGTATGGCCGGAAAAGTGTGCTTATTATAAGCCTGCTAGGCTCTGTAGCAGGTTATATTTTATTTGGTGCCGGAGGCGCATTATGGATCCTTTTCCTTGGCCGTATTATAGATGGTCTTACTGCTGGCAATATCAGCACTTTATTCGCTTATATCTCCGATACTACGGAGCCTGAGGAGCGCACCAGATGGTTTGCCTATATTGGTTCGGTAATGGGGATGGGGATGCTGGCCGGCCCCGCATTGGGTGGGTTGTTAGGCAGCATCTCCTTATCCCTGCCATTTTTTGTTACGGCCGGCATCATCTTTCTTTCTGCTTTAGCGGTGTATTTTCTGCTGCCTGAATCACTGCCTCCGGGGAAACGAACCAGGCAACTGTCGTTGCAAAGCTTCAACACGTTTTCGCATATCAAGGAGATCTTTCGTTTAAAAGAAGTGGGCATGCTGCTTACAACTGGTGTACTGTTTTATACCGGCCTGGAGATCTTCCAGTTTAATTTTACAGTATTCCTCAAAGATGTTTTTAAATGGGGGCCTGCGTTCATTGGGGGCATCCTCACGCTGGCAGGTGCATGTGATATTTTTTCACGCGCCCTGCTACTGCCGTTTATGCTGAAACATTTCAGTGAAAGAAGGATTGGGATGATAGGGCTGTTGATACTTGCAACAGGACTTATATCAGTGCTTTTGAGTATTATGCTGTTGTCTGTAGTGTTTGTAGCGTTGGCTGTAGTATTGATCCTGACGGGTGAGGGGCTGTTCGATCCAACGTTTAACAGCAACCTCTCAAAATCTGTTGATGTTAGTAAACAAGGGAAATTGCATGGCGTAAACCAAAGTTTACAGTCATGTACCAGGGTAGTTGTTCCCCTGGGGGCAGCTGTTATCTATTATTATAGCCCGGCCTTGTTATATGCTATAGCAGGGGGGATAATATTAGTTACGTTTGTGCTGTATACAAGATGTGCCTGAAGCCGGTTTTAGCGAACTGGTCATAGCGCTATAAGTAGTCTTCCCCATGAAGGCTTAAGGTTTGTAGGTTTATCACTTATCAATAGCCACCCATTTATATCCATAACCTTTTAGCTCAATCTCGTATCTGCCTGCTGCGTGTTTTAACTCAGGATCTGCAATGCTCCCCGCGTTATTTAAGTTGATCACGGCATGGGAGGGCTTAGGGCTGAAATTATGCAGTGTGATAAGTTTATTCTCATATTGAATGGCAACAATACTGCTATCTCCTGCATCCAGCAACTGCCATTTGCCTGTTCCCGTTTCGGGATGCGATCTCCTCAGTTGCGCCAGTTTTCTTACCTCGTTCAGTAAGGAGTTGGCGGTTGTGTCCTGGTGTGCCACATTTACTTTTTTGTAGCCATATTCACCTTTGGAAATAACCGGCCTGAAAGTTTTTTTTGCACTTGTAAAGCCTGCGTTTTCTGTGGCTGACCATTGCATGGGAGTTCTTACTGATAAACGTTCTTTCAGATGTAAATCGTCTCCCATTCCAATTTCGTCGCCCGACCGTATCACTGGTGTGCCAGGCAGCGCCATCAGGAAACTATAAGCCATCGCCAGGTGTGCCGGGTCATTGCTTAGCATGGGCGCCAGCCGCCGCCTGATGCCCCTGTCATATAGCTGCATATCCTTTTCGGGGCCCATTACCTTGCTTACCTCTTCACGCTGCTCTTTTGTTAAACGGCCAAGGTCTATTTCATCATGGTTACGCAGAAAATGAACAAACTGCGTATTGGCCGGATGCGTTTTGGTTTCCAGCAATGCTTTTTTCAGCAGACTTGTTTTGCCTGTTGCCAAGGCATAAAAAAGATACTGATTAACATAAAAGTTGAACATCATATGCAAGCCCTGCCCGTTTTTACCAAAGTATTTGATATTTTCTTCCGGGGCAACATTGGCTTCACCCAGGAGCACTGCATCCTTAACTGATTTATGAAAGTCATACAGCATCTTAAAGTCCTGGGGAGGTTTATCCTCACCGGGTATCGCCTTTTCAAGCATAAACGGAACTGCGTCCAGTCTAAATCCCTTTAATCCTTTCTGTAGCCAGAAGCTGATGATCTTTTTGCTTTCTGCCCGTACTTCGGGGTTTTGAAAGTTCAAGTCCGGCTCAAACCTGTAGAAACGGTGATAATAATAGGCTTTCGCAGATGGCGTGTAACTCCATATCTCCTGTTGCACACCCGGGAATGCCATGCCTTTGTTGTAGTTAGAAGGACGCTCTTTTGTCCACGAATACCATTTGCGATACCTGGAGGTGCTGTCTGTGGCTGATTCAACGAACCATGGATGTTTGTTTGAGCTATGGTTCAATACCATATCCATTATCACTTTTATATCCCGCTGCTGTGCCTGTTGCAGGAAGGCGGCGAAGTCGGAAAAATTACCGCAACTGCTGTCAATTGTATAATAATCGGAAATATCATATCCATCATCTTCCTTGGGCGAAGGCTGAAAAGGAGCCAGCCATATTACATCAACGCCCAATGATCTAATATAATCAAGCTGCTGTGCCAGTCCTTTAAAATCCCCTTTCCCATCTCCGTCACTGTCCTTGTAGGTATGTACATCCAGATTATAGATGATGCTTTTCTTAAACCATAACGGATCGTCTGCCTGTTGCGCCTGTGATTCAGGGGGGAGGATGGTATAGAACAGGAATATTATTAGTAACTGGCCTCTTTTCATGTCAACTTTAGTTTGCTTCAATCAATTGCAAGAAGTGTTCCCTGGCAGCATTTGCTAAACCTGCCGATGGCAGGGTGCCTGGCTGCCGCCGGCTATCTTTAGCCTGCCCCGGTTTCGCTGTCTGCCGCGTCTACGGGCTTGGACTGCGGAGAGCCTTGCTGCCGGAGGAAAATGCTGAATACTACAAGTGAGAACACTGATAAGAATTCACTTTGCCAGTTTTGCAGCGATTCGAACCAGAAATTAGGGTTCGAAATATATTGAAGCGCTCCTTCCGTTGGCAGGTTTTTATCCATTTGTTCTTCATTATATCCTTTTAAGCTTCCATAGAAATGCAGGGCGAACGAAAGGAAGAACAAAGTGAAGAAACAAATGGACAAAGAGTTTTTATAAAGCTTCAGGATAAAACCTCCTTTTTTTACCGGCCAGGGAGCCGATTCCCGGTTAGGGTCGGGTTCCCGGTCTACCTCTTCTTCTTCGAACGATTTTGACTCGGAAGATCCTTTCTGTCTTAATTTGACTGCCAGAATAACAAATAGTCCCATCTGAAGAAATTCACTTTCCCAGTTTTCAAAAGTGGCCTGGATAAAATGCCCTGTGTGCAGATAGGCTGCCATAGAAAGTCCAGGCTTATGATTTTCTTCGCGCTCCTGGTTATATTGCTTCCAGCCTGTTAATGACTGACCTGCCAATGAAAAAAGAAACAGGACAGCAAAAACAATTGTAAGGGCGTTATTACTAAAGAGGCGTTTCATTGATAGTGATTTTTATAAAGAATATCTGGACAAAGGCTTTAGGAATGAAGGTCCGTTGGTGGAAATGCGTTCTCCGAGTATGCTTTCTGAAAAGCCATATACCTGTCTGCCATCACTGTACATTCCTTCATGCAGTAATTCAGTAAAGGTTCCTGCCAATGATCTGAGTTGCCCAATTCAATCAGTTCGTCGGCTATGGCAGATCCCTGCCTGCCGGAACTGCGCAGCTGGGCGGAGGCAGTTAGCATGGCCATATCATCGATAACCTGGTACATATCCCTGTAGCGGTCTTTCACGAACTTAAAATTGAAATTGTCTTTTTCGGGGTGCATTTCCTGGATAATGTATGATTCGCCTTTAAAAACAGTAGTGCTTAACAGGGCAGGAGAGACGTTCTGCATTCTTTTCTGGATGGCCACAACCCTTTCCGCTTCAGTATTCCATTGCGGCTGGGCGCTATTTAAATATGGCGTAAGGCCAGACGGTACCGCCTGCTTCATGTCCAGCAATAAATACTTACCTTCTGAGCGTTCGCTTTTTAGCAGGAATGCATAACGTTTTACGCCCATGCTGCCGGTGCCCGCTATACGGAACACCACGTCTTCCGCACTATAATGGTAAGGACCTTCATCGCTTGTTTTTATCCACTCGTTCATATGCGCTTTCAGTTCCTTTTTAAGGTCTTTATCCAGTTTTTTATGGCGGACATCGTCAAGTAAAATTGCTAACCGGTCTTTTTTGCGGATGGTACGTTTGCTTAGAACGTCGCGGTATTTCCGGTTTCTTACAGCTTGTAAAAAATCGCATACAATTCCATTGGCTGTTTTTGTTTCGAGGTGTTTGGCTTTGCCGTTAGCGAGCGTACAGGCATAGTTTTTCATAAACAACTGCGCCATGCGGATCGCTTTTTCTTCGTCAATATCCATTGATTTAAATGCTATGAATATGCTGGTTAGCGTACGTGCAACTTCCCAGAGCGCAGGTGCCAGTACCGCCTCGTCAAAATCGTTAAGATCGAAATAGACCAGCCTGTTATCTCCTTTATAGCTGCCGAAGTTTTCAAGATGCAGGTCGCCGGAAATCCATGAAAGGGGAGAAGACGGGAATCCGGTTTCTTTATGAAGGTCATCATAAAACAGGAAACAGGTGCCCCGGTAAAACCGGAACATATTTTCCAGCATTAGCTGGTACTTCAGGCCAACCATATCGGGGAGCCTGTTGCTGTTAAATTGTTGAATGGCTGCAATAAATTCGTCCATTGGTTGTTTCTCATGTATTTTTAAAAACAGTCTCTATCTCTATGCCAAATTCAATCAGTTTATCCAAATCTGCCTGAATAGCCGCTGGTTCCCTGGTTTACAATAGGTTTGGGTGGCAAATACTCCTACTTCGCAGCTGCACCGTTTATAATTGGAGGAATGATATTTTATAAATCGTATTAAACGATATGATATGGTAGTTCCGTTGATTGCACTAGTGGTTGTTGTTATTGTGGTAATTGGCTTCCTCATTACCCAGGCAAAGAATAAAGACAAAGGGAACCGGCCGGGGGCCTAGATCGTGGCAAACAGCATTGAAACGATCGTGGCTTGTTATCCATTCAGCCGGAATGGCCAGCTGCCGTATCTGTTTTTGAACGGCAGGCTGGCATGTTGCGTATATTCCTGTTTCTAACTTTTATAGTCGCCACTGAAGGTGCCTGTTTGTTCCGAGATCTTTTCCCGTTCAACGGCAGAAGCCTCGTGGCCGGGTTCTGTTCGTCCATCCGTTTTATCAGATGGTTCCATGTTCTTGCGCATATTGGCTGCATTTGCCGCATCGGGCATCATGTTGGCCATCAGAACGTGCATTTTTGTTTTGCCGCCGGAGATCACTTTGCTTTCTCCGCTCATTAAGGCTTCATAACCATCAAGGGCCACTTCTTCCGGTGTTTGCAGCGCTTCTTCCCGGTAGGTTTTAGTGTGTTCGGCATGGGCTTTATGGAAAAAGTCAGTATCTGCCGCACCGGGTAATAATACGGTGATGGTAACACCTGTATCCTTTACCTCATTACTTAAAGCGGCGCTGAAAGATAAAACAAACGCTTTTGTTGCGGCGTATACAGACAATAGCGGCATAGGCGCCTTACCCGCTTCTGAACCAAGCTGAAGGATCCTGCCTTCGCCTCTTGCTATCATATCTGTCAGGAATAGCCTGGTGAGTGCAACAAGGGAGCTGATGTTTAGCTGGATAATATCGAGGCTGCGTTGCAGCTCTATCTCTGCGAATTTGCCCCATTCCCCTTGTCCTGCGTCATTGACCAATACATCTATTGTCACCCCCATTTCAGCTACTTTATCATAGATCTCCTGCGGTGCTTGTGGGTTGAAGAGGTCTTTGGCCAGGGGTGTTACTTCAATACCGAATTCCATTTTCAGATTGTCGGCTATTTGCTGAAGCCGCCCTTCATTACGAGCCACGAGTATAAGGTTGTAGCTGTCCTTTGCGAGAAGGCGGGATAATTCGAATCCAAAGCCGCTGGTGGCGCCTGTGATCAAAGCATATTTATTACGTGTTACCAGGTTTACTTCTTTCATAATTTTTATTTTTTGTTGATTCTGTCTCTAAGCTGCAAAAAACTGTTCCCGGTAGTTTTACGCGGTTCCTGGAAGGCAGGGAACGATGTTTTATGAAAAACTGTGTCAGCCTGATCAGGCATTGAACCATCACATAACCAGAAAATATGAAAGCAGCAGTATTTCACAAGCCGGGTGACATCCGTGTCGAAAATGTCGAGGATCCGCGTATAGAAAAAGAGGATGATCTTATCCTGAAAGTAACATCCACCGCTATTTGCGGAAGTGACCTGCATATTTACGATGGCTTTTTTCCCCAACCTAAGCCGGAGGTGCTGGGGCATGAGTTCATGGGTATCGTAGAAGAAGTGGGTAAAGGAGTAACCAACATCAAAAAAGGCGATCGCATTGTGGTGCCTTTCCCTATAGCCTGTGGTCATTGTTATTTCTGTAATCATGGACTGGCTCCCGCCTGTGAGAATTCGAACCCCGATCACTACGGACCTGAAGGTGATGTTGCGAGCGGCAAGGGTGGTGGTCTTTATGGTTATACCGAACTATATGGTGGTTACAACGGCGGACAGGCTGAGTATGTTCGTGTACCCTACGCCAACTTTAACCCTCGTGTAGTCCCTGACAACCTTACCGATGAGCAGGTGTTGTTTCTTACAGATATTTTTCCAACGGGCTGGACGGCTGTTGACTGGGGTGAAGTTAAAGGAGGTGAGACGGTTGCCATATTTGGTAGTGGTCCTGTGGGGTTAATGGCGCAAAAAGCCGCCTGGCTGAAAGGTGCGGCCAGGGTGATTGCTATCGATCCGCTTAATTACAGGCTGGAGCGCGCCAAAAGGGTAAACAATGTAGAAACCATCAATTCAGAAGAGCTGGATCCTGTAGAAGTGATCAGGGAGATGACCGGAGGAAGAGGAGCGGATGTTTGCATTGATGCTGTGGGTGTGGAAGCCAACCGCAGCTTTGGTGAAAAGCTAAAAGCCACCCTCAACCTTGAAAAAGGTACTATTAAAGTTATGGAGAATTGTATCAAGGCTGTACGGAGGGGTGGCATTGTTTCGGTAGTAGGTGTTTATGGAACGCCCTATGATAATTTTCCTGTTCACAGGATCTTTGACAAAGGCCTGACCATGCGTTTTGGGCAGGCGCCTGTTCAGAAATATATCGATGAGCTGTTCAGCCTGGTACAAACAGGAAAAGTGGTGCTTGATGATATCATTTCACACAGGCTGCCTTTGGCGGAAGCTTCGCATGCCTACGAGATCTTTAAGCATAAGGAAGACGATTGTGTAAAGGTTGTGTTAAAGCCCTAAGCGGCTTTTCCTATAAACAGATTGAATTTATGCTGTAAAAAACAGTGGAAGGATGTTATAGCTTGTACCCAATAGCATAACAAGCCATAGCTTGGCAGGGCGGCCCCGGTATCGGTGGCCGCCTATTTTTTGCTATGTTTATAATAGCTGTGCTCTATCCGATTGAAAATTCCCCCGTTTTATACCAATTTACCCCCTTTATCGACCCCCTATATCTGCATAATTTTACCCGGGGAGACGCTACCATGTTTCTTCCGACGATTGCGATAGATGCCGATGTGAAAAAATGGTTTGCCCTGATACTACCCGCTGCTTATTTTTTCTGGCAAAGGCTCACTAGCATGCCATCTTTATGGGGAACGCTGAAATGTTTAACAGCGCGTGGCACTATCTCCGATATAGAAGGTTTAATGTCTTTAAGTCGAAATATATTCTGGAACGCTAAAACATCTGAATGAAAAGGACGATCTTACTTTTATCATTTACACTGACAGGGCTTATGCATGCTTTGGCCCAGGACAAGCCGGAATGGGAAAACCCGGAAATCTTTGCTGTGAACAAGGAAAAGCCAAGGGCAACCTCCCTTCCTTATCCCTCTGCAGCGCTGGCTGCTTCAAACGCTTACCAGTTATCTCCCTACTACCAGTCGCTCAACGGCCGATGGAACTTTCATTGGCTGCCCAGGGTAGGTGATGTACCTGCGGGCTTCTATGAAGAGGGGTTTAATACTGTTAACTGGACCACTATGCCTGTTCCCGGCAACTGGGAATTCAATGGTTTTGGTATTCCCATGTATGTAAATACGGGCTTTGGTTTCCCTGTCAGACCTCCGTTTATCAATAGGGACGATTCTCCAACGGGGCTTTACAGGACCGGGTTCGATATTCCGCAAAGCTGGGATGGCAGGAAGGTGTTCCTGCATTTCGAAGGCGGCACCAGTTCGATGTATGTGTGGGTAAATGGTAAGAAAGTTGGTTATACGGAAAACGCCAAGAGTCCTGCCGAGTTCGATATCACGCCCTATATCCGCGCCGGTAAGAACCTGCTGGCCTGTGAGGTTCACAAGTTCAGCGACGGTACCTACCTCGAAGACCAGGATATGTGGCGTTTAGGCGGTATTAACAGGAATGTGTACCTGTATAGTACGGCATCTACCCGTATCCTGGATTTCTTTGCGCATCCTGATCTTGATGCCAGCTATAAGAACGGACTTTTCAGCTCCGATGTAAAAATCCAGAATTATGGCAGCAGTGCTGTAACCCAAACAGTAGAACTGACGATCGTTGATAAGGCAGGAAAAAAAGTTTTCACACAAAGCAAAAAGGCTACCATAGCACCTAATACGATTGATTCATTATGGTTCCAGGGAACGGTAGCATCGCCGCTGCAGTGGACTGCCGAAACGCCTGAACTGTACAATCTGCTTATTGTTTTAAAAGACAAAGACAATAAAGTTATAGAAGCTACCTCGCACCGTATTGGCTTCCGTAAGGTAGAGATCAAAGACGGGCAGGTATTTATCAACGGTAAAAAGGTATATTTTAAAGGTGTTAACCTGCATGAATTCAATACCAATACCGGTCAGGTAGTAGATTCAGTTGTGATGCTGCGTAATATCCAGCTGTTTAAAGAACTTAACATTAATGCAGTCCGCACTTCGCATTATCCCCAGCAGCCGCTCTGGTATAAACTCTGTGATGAGTATGGCATTTATCTCGTTGATGAAACCAACCTTGAATCGCATGGCCTCGGTTATGGCCCGGATAATGTTTCCAATTTCCCCGAATGGCAGGAAGCGCATCTGGATCGAATAAAACGGTTGATAGAAAGAGATAAAAACCATGCATCCGTTATTTTCTGGTCACTTGGTAACGAGGCGAGCAATGGTAAGGCATTCTTTACCATGTACGATTGGGCAAAGGCAAGAGATAAAAGCCGGCCGGTGCAATATGAACAGGCTTATCAGCGGGACAGGAATACAGATATCATCTGTCATATGTATCCTTCCTGGGAAAGTATGGTGCGCGATGCCGCCAAAGACCTGAAGCGTCCTTATATCATGTGTGAATATGCTCATGCGATGGGGAACAGTATGGGGAATTTCCAGGATTACTGGGATCTTATGCGTACCAGCAAGAATATGCAGGGTGGTTTTATCTGGGAATGGTATAACCATGGCTATAAGACAAAAGATGAGCAAGGCCGTGAATACTGGGCTTACGGAGGCGATCTGCGCGGGTATAATAAGCTGAATGCAGGCAACTTTTGCATGGATGGGATCATTTCTCCGGATCAGCAATATTTACCGCATACGCATATTGTGAAAAAGGTTTACCAGAACATACTTTTTGAAGCAAAAGACCTGAACAGCGGAACTATTACTGTTGTCAATGACTTTAAGTTTATCCCGCTTACTTCGAAGGAATACACTTACAGGTGGGTATTGTTGAAAAACGGGGATAGTATTGCTGCCGGCAAGTTTGATGTTACTGTTGCTGCGAATTCACGCCAGGATGTGAAGCTTGATCTGCCTAAACTCAATGCAGAGCCTGGCGCTGAGTATTATCTGCAGGTATATGCCAACAGAAGTACTGCCACCAAATTCCTGCCTGCGGGTTTTGAAAGTGCCAAAGCGGAATTTGCCCTGGCTGCAAACAACTATTTTGCGAAAGCAGTTACACCCGGCGCTGCACAAACGGATGTGGAGAAAAAGGAAAATGATAATACGGTAACATTAACAGCTAATGGTATTTCCTATGAATTCGCGAAAGGCGGCCGTGGCTTAACTTCTATAAAAGGAGCTGGCAGGTGGTTGTTTGCGCATATGCCCAAAGTGAACTTTTGGCGCGCGCCAACGGATAACGACTTTGGTGAGCAGGCACAATATCGTCTTCGTCTTTGGGAAGCTGCTTCTGTTAACCAGAAGACAAGCTTCAAAAGTATCGTTGATAACGGATCAGGTGTAACCCTGACCTACGAAGTAAAACCGTTGGGTATTGAAGCTGTGGTAGAAGTTGCCTATACCGTTAACAAAGATGGCAGTCTTACTGTAACGCCTCATTACAAAGCGCTGACAGATGAGCTTCCTGAGCTCATGCGTTTTGGCATGAACATGGAGCTTTCTGACCAGTATCATAACTTTACCTGGTATGGGCGTGGTCCGTGGGAAAACTATGCAGACCGTAACCAGGATGCGTTTATGGGAACCTGGAAAGGGAAGGTAGAGGACCAGGCGTTTGCTTATTACCGTCCGCAGGAAACAGGAAATAAAACCGATGTGCGCTGGTTGACGCTCACCGATAACGAAGGTAAAGGTATACGTATCACCGGTGCGCAACCTTTATCGGTAAGCGCTACCAATTACCGTACGGAAGACTGGGATCCGGGTACTACTAAAAAGCAGCAACATGCATCTGACATACTATCTGCTGAGAGAGTAATACTTAATGTAGATCTGTTCCAGCGTGGTGTAGGCGGTCTTAACTCATGGGGCGCCAGGCCATTGGATAAATACAGGTTCAGTGCCAAAGCGTATCAATATAGCTATACCATCAGTTTGATCAGGTAGATAAATAAGAAGTAGCAGAACGAGGCCGTATCATAAGTACGATACGGCCTCGTTTTATTCGGGTACCTGATGGAGCCGGGTTCGCGTTTAAGCAATTCTCAGCGGCTATTTTTATTTATGACCCACCCTCTTTCTTATCCAGGCTTCGTGAAGAAGTTCATTTGGCTGGTTATCGGCTCGGGCTTTTATGCTACAGCCTGCTGTTCCGTTATGTTTTGCTGAACTGTTTTAGCGCATTAATATAAATGTGCCCTTGTGTGTTTGCGGCGGCTGGCCTTCCAGCGTGTACCGGCACATCCATACATAAGTGCCGCCATCCTGCGGCACACCTTTGATCTTGCCATTCCATCCTTCTCCCGGCGCAGTAGTTTCAAAAATACAGGTACCCCACCGGCTATATATACTGAAATAGAATTGTTCAATATTTCCGAATAAAAGCGGGCGTATGATGTCGTTCTTCCCATCACCATTAGGCGTAAAAGCGGTTGGAACGTATAGTCCTGTCATACATTGCCGGCTTGCTATAGTAATGAAGGCTTTGCCTTCACAATTATTGTTATCTGTTACCTGAAGCCAATAAGTTCCGGGTTTGTCAACTGTAATACTTGCTGCATTGGAGTTATTGTTCCATAAATATGATCTGAAGGATCCCTTGGCTGTTAACTGAAGTTTCCCGTATTGGCAGATAGATGTATCCGCAGGCAGAAACGCTTTGGGTACCGGTACGGTTGATGTTATATTGACGGTGTCGGATCCTTTACAGCCTTTGTTGTCTGTGACCTTTACCCAATAGGTGCCGGTAGCTGAGAAAGGAGTTGTGTTACCTGTAGCTCCGTTACTCCACTGATAAAAAGGATACCCGGGCGCTACTGAAAGCATTCGTGTTGTGCCCGCACATAACACAGGTGCATTGATCTTTGGAGAGGGATTGACATATAATTCTTTGAGCGCGAAACTATCTTTTGAATGGCAGCCGTTGTTATAGGTGGCGTCGACGCTATAAATGCCGGTGGTTTTTACAGTTATTACAGGTGTTCTTTTGCCGTTATTCCATAGAAAGGTATCGAATCCCGTTCCGGCAGAAACGATAATGCTGTCACCTTCACAGATGCTGACGTCTCCACCCAGGTTTATTGGCGGCGAATGAAGTACGTTTACAAGTACCGAGTCCGTTAAGGTGCAGTTATCCTGTGTAACGGCATTAATATAGTAGCGTGTTGAGACATCGGGCTTTACATAGATCTTGCTGTTGTTGCCCAGGGTAGTGGTTTTGGTAAACCAGGTATAATTATTATAGCCGGCAGTGCTCTGCAGTAATACGCTATCGAGGTTACATTTTGTGGTGTCTTGTGTTGTGCTAAAAAAGCTGCTTGCTGCTATTACTTTTATCGTGTCTGAGCCTGCCCTTCCACAATTGTCTGTTACATCGATATAATATGTGCCTGGTGCCGTTACTTTTAAAATAGAATCTCCTGTCGTGCCATTCCATTGATAAGAATTGTACCCCGTACCTGCATTCACTGATACCTCTTTTCCGGGACAAATTATTTTGTCGTCGCCAAGTGTTACGTCTCCGGCTGAAATAAGTATGGATGCATCCAGGGATTGATGATCTACAAGGCAGTTGCCTTCTATTGTAACGGCAATATTGCTGACGCCGGTTTTCAATGGCTTTAAACGAATGGTATCTCCATTAATACTTATGGGGTGGAGGATATCGGAATTGTATTCCCATGTGGCAATCGCGTCGCAATTCACTGCATCTTTCAGGTAGCAGATGAGGGTATCTGTTAAGGAGCAGACTTTTCCTTTTTGCAGCATGTTTACTGTGCCGCAGCTTTTTGTTTCATTACAGAATAACCTGGCATCGGCCGGTTCGTTGTTGTAGAGCACCTGTGCATCGATATAGCGATAAGCTGTATCCAATATATTATTGAGGCTTTCCGGCAAATAAGTCATTGAAAAAGGGACTACGGCTGTATTGATGGTTATGTCGCTACATTCTCCGGTAGGCGAAGAGGTGATATGGCCTGCACTATCGCATTTTATAACAAATCCATTATAAAACTCGTAGACATATTTTGTAGGAGTATGTACTGTTCCGGTTATAACATAACCTGTTCCCTGCTGATGAATATTATGTGGCCGGTAATTTTTTATGGAAGGGTATTTTCTGCTCCATTCAATCTTGCCTGTTGTATCCAGCCGTGTAATGACGAAAGATGTATCGTTGGCTTTAATATTACGCTGGCATAATACAAACTTGCTGTCAGCGGTTTGTACAACTGACGGAGGGGTATCGTCGGTGTAATACGCCGATCCGGGATACGAGTTGTTTTCGGTATCGAATTGTATGGTGTGTCCGATATCGCCGTGCATATCAAAACTGGCCATTGTGATTCTGGTTTCTGTTCTGCCGGGAGTTGCAGCCTGATAGCGATAACAAAAGAGATATATAGAATCTTGCGTTCCAAAAATTCTGTTTATGCGAAGTGTAGTCTGTGCCGCTTCTCCATAATTACGGCTCCAGATAAGGTTTCCGGTTTTTAGGTCTAATCGTTCCAGGCCAATTACCTGTTGGTTATAATAATATGATTCGTGAGCCAGAAATATATCATTGTTTGTACAAAAGGCAGACTTGTAAAGAGGGTTGGTCAATTTATGTACCATACATTTCTGCCATACAAAGTTGGCTTCTTTATCTAACTTCAGAATGATGCTTTTGCCCCCTCCCCAATAGTTTTTGAATAGTACCAGGAAGCCATTGTCGGGAGTGGAGATTACATCATTAACGTTCAGGCCTTCCAAATGAGAATTTATTATCCTCGACCATAGAGGTATGCCAAGGTTATCGAGTTTGACCATAACAGTTTTGCTGCTGCTGCCATGGTTTATTGTATAATCGAGGTTGGCAAAGGCCAAAAGGTTCCCGTCTGCCATTTTAAAGGTTCTCATAAACCTCATCTGACTGGCTATCCGGTTATAGTTTTTCGACCAGAGAATATCGCCATTGATATCCAGCTTGATAGCAACGGCATTGAAGTTTCCTGAATTTCCTGTAAGTATTTTGCCCCCGTCGGCAGTAGTTGTCACATCTCGCAGCACCATGTTTCTACGTGTCACATATTCTATACGTGAACTCTTGTTGCAACCTGGTGGAAGTGGCGAAGTATCTGTACAAGCCAGTGTGTCACATATATCACTTGCTATTAAAGAGAAATTTTGTTTTGCCGGCAGCACTATTTCGTTCAGTGGGGAAGTGTACGGTGTAATATGTTGCCATTGAAAGATTTTCCAGGTAAATGAGGTAGTGTCATCGTGCATGCTACCGGCAAACAATTGGCAGGAAGCTTGCCCGGTAGTGCAGTACATGTCTCCTTTTGTAAGTTCCAATATATCATTTCTATACCAGGGCCAGGGTTGATAAAGTGCAGCCACAAATCCTCCATCCGCTGTTAAATCCACGCTTTTAAGACTTTTGTTTTCATAAGCCGCCAACGTCAGGCTGTTTTCAATAACTCCATATTTATTGATATAAGCTACACGTGGATCGGTTTTTACGAGCGGGTCGTAGTATGAAACGGAGAATACCAGAAAGCCCTGATCTTTTGTGCGTAGCAGTTTCATATAATCGTAGCCATAAAAATGTCTGGCTAATTCTGAGGTTCCCTGCATATCCGTTACTGCTACGATGATTATTCTTGTTGCATAAGTGCCAAATTTTCTATTGCTTAATGTTAAGCCAAAAGATATTTTCTGTTCATGCATATCCAGCCCTGCGATCTCTTCGTCATAATCTTCGCTGTACCACTTTCTGCCTACATATGGGTTTCTCGATTCAATAATACTGCCGTCTGATGGCCGTAATGATACTATCAGAGCGCTTTTCATAGTGGCAGTATAAAAGCCATAAACATAAATAGTGTCATTTGTAAACTGAATTCCCGTAAAGCTTTCCTCGTTGCCGTTATCGAATTCCTGCTGCCATTTGATTGTACCATCGATACCCATTCTGAAGACTACCGGGTTACTTTTGTCGCTGCTGTCGTTTATATTAAAACTGCCAATCAGATCTCCGTCCGGAAGTTGTGTAAGTGCTTTAGGGCGATCGGTTCCATTGCCTTTAGTACCCATTTGCCTGCTCCATAACAGGTTGCCAGCACTACTCATATGCACTAGCCACGCTTTGCCGGAAGTATAACCGTACGAATGGGTGGTGCCGTACAATATGTAGCTGCCGTCATGTAATTCCTGTGCGCCGCTGAATTCATCTGCATCTGCTCCTCCGAGAGAATATGACCATTCAACGGCCCCAGCTTCAGAAAATTTAGCTACCCAGGCGTCATAGGAGGCATTGGAGGATGTAAGCACTCTTCCGGCAACCAAATTGCCTTTGTCGGACGTAGCCAGTGTACGTAGCGGTTCCAGGGGGCCGGCACCAGTATATTTATTCCTGAACGATCGGGCACATTGGCTTTGAGCAAGGATGGCGGAGTTAAAGGACAATGCAACAACTAAAAGCAGAATAATGGGGTTATAGGGGATATAAGGTCGCATGTGGCTAAATTGGCGCAAATATAAGCAGGGTTTGTTTACAGGGATTTGATATTGTTTCCTGGTTCCTGCCTTATGATTTTTTTGATTAAAGAGATTTGTCCGAGATGATAATGCCCATGCTCTATAGTGCCTTGTAAATTCCTGAAGTATGTTCCGTATTTCCCGTCGAGGAAATCTGCTGTCAGTTTGTCATCTGGCAGTTGTTCAATGAGTTGCGCAAATAGTGCTGCCTCCTTCCATACCCGTTGTAGTAGTAATTCCCAATCGGCTTGGCTTTGAATGACAGGAATATCATAACTGTACTTGTCATGCGCCTCAAAAGGTTGTTCCTGCAACACCTTTAATACTGCGTTTATGTAATAATTGATATGAAATACAAGTGCGGCGATGCTATTGAGCGTGTAAACAGAGGTGGTGGCTTCCTGCCATGTTACGTCTGCGAGGGTTTGCCGGAGGTGAACACCGGCATAATTACCTCCGAAATGAAAGTCTCTTACGAGTTTGGCGAGTTGATTGGCTATTGTCATATTTATACCTGTTATAGTAATTTTTTGATCTTTAAAATGCCGGTATGTGAAGTTGTAGAGCCGGCAATGCTTACAGGTTACTCCGGTAAGATTACGGTATTGCCGGCGCTTCAAAGGTTATTTATCTGGCTGATAAAGGCAAATTATGGCCTGATTGTTATGTAAAGCCTGGTGATGTTAAAAAAATATCTGTTTCATTTTCGCAGGCTTTCCGGAAATAAAATTGCGGGGGGTATTCTTGTATTGAGAAAAAAAATCTATTCAACTATCTCTTTTTCTGGCAATTACGATTTGGTGTATCCCTTTCTTCTTCCTAACTTACTGGTGTAAGGCTGGTGGTGCCGATATCCTGAAGGGATACGGTACAGGATAGATGGTACAAAAAACCACCTACCTTAGCTTCGTAAAATCTGCTTTGTCATATGAAATTTAACTACTCAATGCTCAGGGTACACCAAATGCCCCCGCCGGTCTTCTCGTGATAAGAGGTGTCACATCATGTGTACTATCCCTGTTAATTAAGTACAACCCCTTCACATGAGTTCTAAGCTAATGGTCAACAATATTGATGAATTACCGCCCGAAGACCTGGAGTTGGATGAAGCTGCATTTGAAGCTTTGTTCAAGTCGTATTATCAACGGCTCTGTATTTATTGTAAGATCAAATATGGTTTTGATCTGCCGGTTGCGGAGGATGCTGTTAATACTGCCTTTGTAAGGCTGTGGCAGGTAAGGCATACCATAAATATGAACAATTCCTGTACGGCTTATTTATACAGGATTGTGGACAATCTGTGCCTGAACACGCTGAAGCGGCAGAAGGTAAAGCAGAAATACGAGCTGCAGCTGTTGAAGCTGCCGGTGGAGCAGGACCCGCAACTGTCGTTTGACAGTGTTGATCTGCGGGAACTGCGTGCTGCTATCGATGTTGCCATTGCTGAGCTGCCCGGCCATATGAAGGCTATATTTGAACTCAGCCGTTATGAAGGTTTAAAGTACAGCGAGATCTCCGCGAAGCTGGGCATATCGGTAAAGACGGTTGAAACACAAATGAGCAGGGCGCTCGCGAAACTAAAAGAGAAGCTCTCCGGTTATATGATCTCCCTGATTCTTCTGATCATCAATTATTTTCTTGTTAAATAACTTTTTTTTTGAACTGTTGTAAGGGTAACCTTTTTGCAAGTTGTATTAAATAGTAAGACATGGAAAGCAGGCGTCAATATGATGAATTACTCACGAGGTTTTTGGCTAACGGGCTAACCAGGGAGGAAGAGGAAACAGTTCAACACTGGCTCTCCGGAGATCCGGAAAACCAGCGTTATTTCCATGAATTCATGCAAACCTGGCGCCTGACGGGAGCGAAAAATACGATTGACTATGTGCTGAATGAAATGGATACTTCGGATAAATGGAAGCAGTTCAAAGAAACGGTAATAGAGGAAAAACAACTGCCTGATACCACTGAAGTATTATTTCATCCTGTTTACGAAGAAAGCGAAGCATTTAGTGAAACGCCGGTCCGCCAGTTAAGGTGGCGGAAGGGGCTGGTTAGGGTAGCGGCTGCAGCTGCTATTGTTTTTGCGATAGTGGTGATTGGCAGATTGCTGGTAAATGAAGAAAGGCCTGTACGTGTTGTTCAGCAAAGAGTAAAGGCAACTACTGCTCCTGTTATACAAACGCTGTCAAATACTTCCGGTAAAGAAAAAGAGATCACACTGCCTGATGGTTCTGTGGTGATATTGTCCGATAAAAGTGAACTAAACTACCGGGAGCCTTTTCTAGAGCGCAGAGAGGTAGTGTTAAGTGGCAGGGCGCACTTCAACATAACAAAAGACAGCAGGAGACCATTTAAAGTAATAAGCGGTGACGTTGCTACTACTGTTCTTGGTACTGAGTTCCTGGTAACAGCATTCGAAAAGTCGGATAAGATCTTTGTAAGATTATATACGGGTAAGGTTGTGGTGAATGCGGTGGAGAAAAACAACAAGTGGATGAAGAAAGGCGCTTACCTGGCGCCGGGGCAGGAGTTTATTTATAGTTATACCAAGGGTGCGCGGGTGCGGTCGTTCCGGAAAGTAGCGCCGGTGGTAAAGAGTGATGATAGTATAGATATCGTACCTGATAATCCAATGATCCCCAAAAATGCGAAGGTGCCATGGTTCATGTTCAATAACCAGTTGCTGGGTGAAGTGCTGGATCAGCTGGCTGGTATTTATGGTGTTCAGATCATGTATGATGAAAAGGATGTAAGGAACAAATACTTTGTAGGAAAATTCAATAAAACAGATTCACTGGATATAATACTAAAATATATAACCGAGGTAAACGGACTCAGGTTTACCCGGACCAACGATGCCTATCATATCGAAAAGCAATCCCGCATGCAATAGCCTTTCTGCTATGATACTACATATATGAGTACATTTCCCCCGAGGGAGGTGTAAGAAATTTTTTTCCAAACAAAATTGTAAGCTATATGAAAATTAAGCTACTTAATTTCAGGGGCAGCGCTTTGTCTATACTGTTCCTGATGTTAATGTTATCCCCGCTGCTCCTGCATGCACAGGAGAAAAAGAACGCTGTTACAGGTGTTGTTTATAATTCAAAAAAAGAGCCGGTAGGCGGCGTATCTGTTGTAGCCCGCAATACCAAAACCAATTTTTCGGCAGGTACTGCTACGGATTCACTCGGTCATTTTGTTTTTCATAACCTGCAGTTAGGCGGCTCTTATAATTTTGCCTTTTCAGCTGTTGGTTTCCAGCCTCAGAACCTTACCGGTTATACGCTGAAAACGGATGCTTCCTTATCACTGGTAGTGGAGCTTAAAGAAGATGCGGTAACGCTCGATGAAGTTGTTGTGGTTGGTTATGGTGTTAAAAAGCGTTCCGATGTTACCAGTTCTATCGTGAGCATCAAGGCTGAGGATATTCGTTCGAGGCCGGTACAAAATGCTTTGCAGGCTTTACAGGGTAAAGCTTCGGGTGTTGATATCACCTCTAATGAACGTCCAGGTGAAATGGGCGCAGTACTCATCAGGGGCGTTCGTTCGCTGGCGGCAACCAATGATCCCTTATATGTAGTAGATGGTATTCCCTTAAACTTTGGTGGAATGAATGCCATTAACCCCAATGATGTGGAATCTATCGACATCCTTAAGGATGCCTCCGCCACTGCCATTTATGGTTCCCGTGGTGCCAATGGTGTGGTACTGGTAACTACAAAAAAGGGTAAGAACGGCAGTATTACACTAGATTATCTTGGAACACTTACCATGGAGCAAATTTACGACAGGGCTAAAATGATGAACTCTGGCCAGTACATTGAATTCCGTCGTGATGCTTACCGTCGTGCAAGATATCTTGATCCAACTGTTGCAGCCGGTAATACTTATCCCGATATACCTACAATAACAGATGATGAGCGTATTTTTGGTCAGAATGCCTATGCCTGGAATAATGTAAAAAAAGGATGGGCAAACGGCACCTGGGATGGCAGCCTGGTACCTACTACCGACTGGGGTGATATGGTTACCCGTAATGCCCTGACCCAGGATCATACTATTAGTGTAAGTGGGGGTACTCAGAAGATCAAGGCTTATGCTTCGTTCGGTTACCTGAACCAGGATGGTACACAGCTGGGACAGGACTTTACGCGTTATTCAGCTAAATTCAATATAGAGATCAACCCGGTAAAATGGTTTAGTATGGGTAGTAGTGTTAGTGCTACCTATGGCATACAAAACTACGGTTTCGCGTCTTCAAGTCCGAGCGGGGCAGGTTCCCTGTACGCAGCGGCAAGAGGTATGCTCCCTTATACTGTTCCTTTCGATAGCACCGGCAAGCGTATTAATTTGCCAAGCGGTGATATCAATATCCTCAATCCTATCGGAGAGGATAAGTACAATGAGAATCTTCGTAAAACACTTCGTACGCTGGGGGCTTTCCATATTAGCTTTACGCCGTTTCAGGGCTTTAACTACAGGTTGAGCTTTGGTCCGGATTTTTCGAATTATACCAATGGTAAATGGATGGATGCCATGTCGATCAACAGGGGTGGTGGTGAACAAGGTTCTACGAACTATGCACAACTAAACCAGACGTCGAGCATAGCCTGGACGCTTGATCACCTGATCACCTACAATAAGTCAATTGGAGCCGATCATTCATTCGGCGCTACTTTTTTGTATAGTTCTACCAAGGTGCGTTCCGAAAATTCAACAATGACTGCCACCAAACTTCCCTGGAACAGTCAGAAATGGTATTCACTCAGTTCTGTAAGTACCCTTGATGGCTTTTCTTCAGGATTAAGTGAGAATTCCCTGCTTTCGTATATGGGACGGTTAAACTATACTTACAAGAGCAAGTATTTCTTCGATGTATATTCCCGTTGGGATGGTGCTTCGCAATTGGCGCCTGGAAACAAATGGGATATGTTCCCGGCTGCTTCTTTTGCATGGCGTATGGATAAGGAGCAGTTTCTTCAGCATATCAACTGGTTAAGTTTACTGAAGCTTCGTTTAGGTGTGGGAACAGTGGGTAATGCTGCAATTGGTCCTTACAGCACCCGTGGTGGCGTTCAAACACTATATTATACCTGGGGAGCCAATGTTGAGGCGGGCTATGTGTCTTCAGATCCGTCTTCTGCCAGTCCGGTTACCATGCCTAATCCCCAACTGGGATGGGAGCGTACTACTCAAACAAACCTTGGTATTGAATTCGGTATACTTAATGGCAGGATCAATGGTACATTAGACCTGTATACTTCCAGAACCAAAGATCTGTTGTTGCTGCGTTCTATTCCTACTTTAACGGGTTATCCCAGGTCTTACGATAATATTGGTGTTACTGCCAACAAGGGATTTGATCTTTCTTTAACCACTATCAATATTCAGAAAAAGGATTTTAACTGGACTTCTACCCTTAACTTCTCTGCTACAAAAGACAGGATCGTTGAACTGGCAAGTGGAAAGCTTGATGATGTGAGCAACGTTTGGTTCATTGGTAAAAGGCTTAATGTTTATTACGATTATGAGAAGCTAGGCATCTGGCAGGATACTAAGGAAGACCAGGAGGAAATGGCTAAGTATAATGCCAATATCTCCAGCAAGTCGAGCTGGTTCCGTCCCGGAAGAATTAAAATAAAAGACCAGAATGGCGATTATAAAATTGATGCGAATAACGACCGTACCATTGTAGGTCACAAGCAGCCTAACTGGAATGGCGGTCTTATCAATGAGTTCAATTATAAGAACTGGGGATTAACCATCTTTATTTTCTCTCGTTGGGGGTATAAAATAGAAGCGGGTTCTGAGGCGTTACAGGGACGTTTTTCTCAAAGGTTGCTGGACTATTGGACACCAACCAATCCAACCAACGATTATCCTGCTCCCAGCTATGCGAATGCTGCGGGTGACCCCTACAGGTCTTCTATGAACTATCAGAACGGATCTTTCATCAAGATAAGGAATATATCACTGTCTTACAGGCTGCCTTCAGCTTTGGCTACCAAACTTAAGATGAAAAACGGCCGAGTGTATGTACAGGCAATGAACCCTGGCCTTATTTATTCCGGAGTCAGCTGGATGGATCCGGATGGTGGTTCTTTAAACCGTGGTGTTGTAATTGGCGTGAATGCCGGATTCTAAAACGATTAAATTTTACGTATGAAAAGGTTTAATAAACTTATTTATATTGCTGCTTTCGGAGCATTGCTTTCTATGCCTTCCTGCAGTAAAAAGTTTCTTGATGAAGAGCTCATCACTGCAAGAAGTACCCAGGATTTTGAGACACAAGACGGACTTGACGGGCTGGTAACGGGCATGTATCAATCTTTACGCTTTCATTTTAATTATGAGTGGGCGTATTCTACTACTAACTATGGTACTGATGAATTTGCTGTTGGTGGCGACAGGACCATGCAGATGTGGAATTCATATGATGCGAATCTGAATTCGCTGACGGGGGATGTGGCTACGGTTTGGGACAATATGTATGGCGCTATCAACTCCGCGAATATTGTTATCAGGAACGTGCCGGTATATTACAAGGATGAAACGAACAAGAATACAAGGCTGGGAGAAGGCTATTTTATGCGTGCCTTCAACTATTTCAAACTGGTGAAACAGTATGGTGGTGTGCCTTTAAAATTGCAGCCTTCTGAATCTGTTGAGTATGAATTCAGCAGGAATACAGAAAAAGAGGTTTATGCGCAGATCTTCAATGATTTTCGTGAAGCGTATAAGCTATTGCCTGGTAGTGTATCGCAAAGGGGACGTTTAACCAAATGGGCGGCTGCGCATTTCCTGGCGAAAGCACATTTGTTCCGTGCCAGTGAATTGTATAACGGCTGGAATGGTGATACACGCGAAGCTGATCTTGACAGTGCGATTTTATATGGTAATGCTGTGATCAACAGTGGTGTGCACTCTTTGGCAGCGAATTATAAGGATCTGTGGAACTACACCGGCCCTGATGCGGCCAATGAGGCGTTGCCGGAAATTATTCTTTCTGCTCAGTTCTCCAATAATACGGCTACCCAGGGCAGGTATGGTAATCAAACACATCTTTTCTATCTGTCTATTTACCAGAACCTTGCAGGTATGGTGAGAGACCTTGCCGGCGGCAGAGAGTTTCAGCGTTTACGCACCACAGATTATTCCATTGATATTTACGACAGGGTAAATGATTCCAGGTTCTGGAAAAGCTTTAAAACAACTTATCTCTGTAACAATCCTTCCGGTGCTCCTAAATGGACGAAGGATAATGCGCCAAGCAGCTCTTTGATCGATAAGGTACGTTTTACCGGTGGGCAGGAGTCGATCCGTTACATTGTAAATGATGCGGGTGACGCCCGTTATACTTCCTCGAATATAACTTTCCGTGCGCCTCATATGTTTGTGCGTTATTTCCAGGGAGAGCAACAGAATCTCATTGGTACGCATGGGAACTATACTACTTCGCGTTTTGTAGGACTTTCCAAGTTTGCCGATGGTTCAAGGGATGTGGTTGCTTCGCAATTTGGCAGGCGGGATGGTATATTGGCACGGTTGGCTGAAACCTATCTTATTGTAGCGGAAGCATATGGCCGTAAAGGGCAATATGCAGATGCGCTTCCTTATATCAATGCGGTACGTGACCGCGCTGCTTATAAATCGGGAGAGGACCGTTCTGCTTATGTAGATGGTGGTGTTGCCTATAAAACCAATACTGCTGCCAATACTGCCACGTATGTTTCCTATTCTGAAAAGAACAGCTATTACGAATCGAATAATATTACAGAAACAACGGCCAGTACGCTGAGCAATATGCATCTGAATGCCGTAACAGATATTTTTGAGTCGCCTCGTGAGTTTTATACTAAAATGGGGACAGCCAGTGAGAAAGATAAGTTTGTTGCATTTATTTTGAACGAACGATCCCGTGAGCTGATGGGTGAGTTGATGCGCTGGGAAGACCTTGCAAGAACTAAAACGCTTGTAAAACGTTGCAATTTGTTCAATGACGAGGCCAGGCCCCAGGAAGGGCAGCATTATCTGCGGCCTATTCCTCAGGCATTCCTGGATATTATCAAGAAAAACGGCAAACCGCTGACGGCTGCAGAAAAAGCTGCGATGCAGAATCCAGGCTGGTAATTGTTTTCGGTTTTGTGTGTATTATCTTGAGGCAAAAATTGCGATATGAAAAAGAAATGCCTGTTGGGAATTCAGCTACTACTGGCTATTCTATCCTGCGACCTGCGTGCGCAGCAGCAAGCTGCCATATTAAAAACGGTGGCTCCTGAAAAAGCGGTAACGATGCAGTTTGACAAAAAAGCTGCGGGTACACCTATACAAATGGAGCGGCTTAACAGGGGGCTTGTTGCGGTACGTACCGGGCCTGACAGTGTTTATCTTAGCTGGCGGCTGTTCGGTAATGATGTGGCAGGCATGGCTTTTAATATTTATCGCGATGGCGTTAAGATCAACAATGCGCCTGTAACAGGCGCTACAAATTATATAGATCCTACATCCTTAAACGGCAATTATTCATTGAGGCCCATTATAAACGGACACGAGCATGGAGAAGAAAAGCCCGTGTCCGTGTGGCCTCAAAACTACCTGGATATACCCCTGGACAAACCAGCGGGTGGGGTAACGCCTGACGGGGTTACCTATACCTATACTGCCAATGACTGCAGTGTAGGCGACCTGGATGGCGACGGGGAGTATGAGATCATTCTCAAGTGGGATCCTACGAATGCAAAAGACAATTCGCAAAGGGGGTATACGGGTGCTGTTTACCTTGATGCGTATAAGTTTAACGGAACCAGGCTGTGGCGTATTAACCTGGGGCCGAATATCAGGGCGGGTGCGCATTATACGCAGTTCATGGTGTATGATCTTGACGGCGATGGAAAGGCTGAACTGGCCTGCAAAACGGCAGACGGAACTGTTGATGGTGCGGGAAAAGTTATTGGAGATGCCGGTGCCGATTACAGGAACAAGAGTGGTTATATTATTTCTGGCCCTGAATTCCTGACGGTATTCAATGGGCTTACGGGCGTTGCAATGGCAACTGTTCCTTATCTGCCTGCCAGAGGCAGTGCGGATGCCTGGGGAGATGCCTATGGAAACCGCGTGGACAGGTTTATAGCAGCAGTGGCTTATCTTGATGGCGCCAGGCCCAGCCTTATTATGGGAAGGGGATATTACACCAGGCTTGTGAGAGCTGCCTGGGACTGGCGGGAAGGGAAGCTTAGGCTTCGCTGGATCTTTGACAGTGACAGTACAGGTAATGATGCCTACCGGGGCGATGGTAACCACCAGATGACCGTTGGTGATGTTGATGGAGATGGTAGACAGGAAGTAATAAACGGGTCGAGTGCCATTGATGATAATGGCAAAGGATTATGGACGAATGAAATGGGACATGGTGATGCGTTACATATGAGTGATATGGATCCTGAACGTCCGGGATTGGAGATATGGCAGAGTTATGAAGGGCCCAGGGGGAATGGTGGAGTAGGTGCCGCACTGGTTGACGCCAGAACCGGCAATCGTATTTTCACGATGCCTGAGCCTAAAATAGATGTGGGAAGGGCTTTGGCTGCCGATATCGATCCGCGTTATAAAGGATATGAGATGTGGGCAGCGGTGGGTAATCTTTATACTGCCAAGGGTGTTGAGATAGGTGCTGCCAAACCTTCCATGAATTTTGCTATCTGGTGGGATGGCGATCTGTTGCGGGAATTGCTGGACGGCACTACTGTTTACAAGTGGGATTATGAAAACAGCAGGCAGGTACCTTTACTGGAAACAACGGGTACGGCATCGAATAACTGGACGAAGAAAACGCCCGCACTCAGCGCCGATATATTAGGCGACTGGAGAGAGGAAGTGATATTCAGAACATCGGATAACCAGCATCTCCGTATCTATACTACTACTATACCTACGCAGCATCGTATATACACACTTATGCATGATCCGCAATACCGGGTTGCCATTGCGTGGCAGAACGCTGCTTACAATCAGCCCCCGCATCCCGGATTTTACCTGGGTATGGATATGGGGCCTATCCCGGTACCGAATATTACCTATGCGGGCGTTCAAAAATGAAATGTTCGTTCGAAAGGCTGAAGCGTTTTTACGTATGTTTTAAGTGCTGTTGTGTTTGTTTGCCATGTTTTCGGGGGGAGTATAAACACAGGAAAAAATACATGCTAAAAAACATGTACATGAAACCCTGAAAGTTATTTATATTGATCACCTTATTTAGCCTGGATATGATACTAACGATTGATACTTCTTATTTAACGGGCCTGGCCCGCCGTTGTTTGCTGATGCCTGTTTTGTGTGTTTCGGCAGCGGTTGCTGCGCAGCCGGGTCTGAAATTCGATTTCGGCAAAGGGGAAGCCGCCCCGGGATATATACATGTAAAAGAGAATGACCGCTATAATGATACATTGAGATATGGTTTTGAATTTGGCAGCAGTGTGCGTTATGGTTATAACGGGGGCAATGATCCCATGAGGGATGGATTTGTTACCAGTGACCAGCCTTTTTATTTCTCAGTAAAGCTGCCGGAGGGGAATTACGATATAAAGTTATTGTTCGGTGATAAGCAAAAGCCTACCATTGCGACGGTTAAAGCTGAGTGCAGGCGGCTGATGGCTGAGAAGATCGTTGCAGAGAAAGGTAAATTCGTTACCCAGGTTATAACGGTGCATGTGAAAGACAGCGTGATCCGGCCGGATGGCAGAGTAGTTCGGCTAAAGCCGCGCGAAATTCAATACCTGCATTGGGATGATAAACTAACGCTGGAATTTGGTAATAAGGCTGCTAGTCTTTGTGCTATAGAAATAATTCCGAATACGAAGGCTACCACTATTTTCCTGGCAGGGAACTCGACGGTGGTAGATCAGCCTGAAGAGCCCTGGGCGGCGTGGGGACAGATGGCTCCTGCCTTTTTCCGTCCTGAGCTGGCAGCGATCGCTAATTATGCTGAATCGGGAGAAACGCTGAAAGCTTTTCAGCGTGAGAAAAGGCTGGAAAAGATATGGTCTATGGCAAAGCCCGGCGACTATCTTTTTATTGAGTTCACGCATAATGATCAGAAGCCGGGTGGCAATCATCTTGATCCTTTTACTTCTTATAAAGACACGTTGAAAAGCTGGATTGCGCAAGCCAGGGGGAGGGGATTGAAGCCTGTACTTGTTACTTCCATGCACCGGCGAAATTTTGATTCTTCGGGTCGTGTTGTAAATACATTACTGGAATATCCAGATGCCATGCGTTCGGCTGCAAAAGAAGAAGGTGTGCCACTGATTGATCTGAATGCCATGAGTAAAACACTTTACGAGGCGTGGGGGCCGGAGCGTTCTATAAAAGCCTTTGTGCATTTTCCGGCTAACACATTTCCCGGTCAGAAACAGGAGCTGAAAGACAATACCCATTTCAGCACTTATGGCGCTTATGAACTCGCAAAATGCGTGGTGCTTGGTATCAGGAAGATACCGGAACTGGCAGTGCTGCTTAAAAGTGGTATACCGGAATTTGATCCTGCCCGTCCTGATGCTTATGAAGCTTTTGATTTGCCTGCAAGTGCTTTTTCCGGAGTGGTGAAGCCTGACGGGAACTAGCCTGTAACCTGTTGCTGATAATACACTGGTAATAATGATCGAATAGAATGCCGATGAAAAAAATAATTACAGTACTGGCTTTGAGTGCATTTCAGTTTACAGTTACTGCGCAGTCGCACTGGCCTGCAGTTTCGAATACTGCGCGTCCGTGGACAAGGTGGTGGTGGATGGGCAGTGCCGTTGATAGTGTTAATATTAACGCAACCATCGGGCAATACAGTGATGCGGGGCTGGGCGGCGTTGAAATAGTGCCTATTTACGGTGCGAAAGGGTATGAGAGCAGGTATCTTAAGTATTTGTCGCCTCAATGGGTGAACAGGGTGGATAATGCTGTTGAAGCGGCGGGCAAGCATCATATGGGAGTAGATATTGCTTTAGGTACCGGATGGCCTATAGGTGGTCCGCAGGTTTCCGAAAAAAATGCCGCGACAAGAATTCATATTCAGAAGTATTCATTAAATAAGGGAGAACAACTGCTGCAAAAGGTTGTGTTCACAGATTCCACGAAAAAGGGAGATGGTGTGCTTTCTGCTGATGGTGTGGGATTGATGGCTTTAATGGCATATGGTGCGGATGGTGCAGTGAAGGACCTGACTGGAAAAGTGCAACCTGATGGTACCCTTAGCTGGGTGGCCGAAGAAGGCAACTGGCAGTTGCTGGCGGCGTTTAATGCGAAAACAAGGCAGAAGGTAAAACGTGCTGCTCCGGGTGGAGAGGGGTATACGCTGGATCATTTTTCTTCTGCTGCACTTAAGGAGTATCTTACCATTACCGGGAAGGCATATGGTGACAGGTCGCATGGGCTAAGATCTTTTTATAACGATAGTTATGAAGTTTATGGCGCCAACTGGACTCCGGATCTTTTTACTGAATTTGAAAAGAGAAGGGGGTATAAGCTTCAGCCTTATTTGAGGGAGCTTACGGGCAATATAATTTCCGATTCTGTTGCAAGAATAAAGAGCGACTACAGAGAAACGATAGCGGCATTAATGCTTGAAAACTTTGCGCGACCGTTTGCGCAATGGGCGCATGGATTAAATATGCAGTCGATCAACCAATCGCACGGATCACCCGGTAACCTGCTTGATCTTTATGCTGCGGTTGATATTGCTGAAACAGAAACTTTCGGTTCCAGTTATTTCCCGATAAAGGGACTGAGGAGGGATAGTGCTGATGTGCGGAATGTAGACCCTGATCCTGCGATGCTGAAGTTTGCTTCTTCTGCTGCGCATGCGATGGGGCATCGTTTTGCTTCGAGTGAAACTTTTACCTGGCTTACCGAACATTTCAAGACATCGTGGAGCCAGTGTAAACCTGAGGCGGAACAGTTGTTCCTGGCTGGGATCAATCATGTATTCTTTCATGGTACAACTTATTCTCCTGCGGATGCCGCATGGCCGGGCTGGATCTTTTATGCCTCTGTGAATTTCGTTCCTGCGAATAGCCTCTGGCCTCATTTAAAGGGCATGTCGGAATATATTACCCGGTGCCAGAGTGTACTTCAGAAAGGCGTACCGGATAATGAACTGGCTATTTACTGGCCTGTATATGATGTATGGCATGATCCGAAAGGGCTGGATAAGGCGTTAAAGGTTCATGATGTTGATGACTGGCTGCATCCTTCTCCATTTTATAAGGATGTACAGCGTTTGCAAAAAGAAGGCTATTCCTTTGATTTTGTTTCGGACCGGATGTTACAGCAGGCGAAGATAAAATCGGGGCAGCTCCAGGTGACTGATACGGGTGCTGTTTATAAGGTGCTTCTTGTGCCTGCCTGCGGTAAAATGCCTTTAGAAACGCTGAAGGCCATCATGAAGCTGGCGAAGCAAGGTCTTAGAGTTGTAATTGCGGATGTGCCGGCAGATGTGCCGGGGGTGCATCAGCTGGCGTTGAGACGGCAGGCTTTTAATGCTTTAAAAGCGCATTTTCCTGCGGAGGGTAGTGCTGTGCATGTTGGTATGGGTTCTCTTTTTCTTTCGCGTGATATATTGAAGCCGTTGCCCACACTGGGTTTGGAAGGAGAGCCACTGGCTAAAATGAAATTGGGTTTTATAAGAAGAAAGGATGGTAATAATTATTATTACTATATCGTGAATCATACGGCACGTGATATCGATACTGTATTACCGATCAATGTGTCTGCCGATAAGGTATTGCTGTTAGATCCTCAATCGGGGAGGGAAGGCAGTGCGCGTGTGGAGCGGAGTGGAACGAAGACCCTGGTTAAGCTGCAGCTGAAAAGCGGTGAATCTGTGATACTGCTTACAACAAAAGAAAATGATAAACAGGCTGCATGGAAATATGTAACTGCCAACGGGAAAGATATTGCTTTATCCGGAAGCTGGGAGGTTCGTTTTACGGCTGGAGGTCCTGTACTGCCGAAGCCTGTAACGATAGAGAAATTAAGCAGCTGGACGGAGTGGGGGGATAGTACCCTGGTGAATTTTTCAGGGACAGCAGTATATACCACCCATGTGCAACTCAGTAAAAAAGCTGGTTGTGATTACCTGTTACAACTGGGCAGGTTATGTGAATCGGCAAGGGTGTGGGTGAATGGGAAAGATGCTGGTTTTATATGGAGCATTCCATTTGAAAGGAGAATAGGAGATCTTTTAAAGGACGGTTCGAATGAAATTAAAATAGAGGTGGTGAACCTGATGGCCAATCGTATCAGGTATATGGACAGGAATAAGATCCCCTGGCGTAATTATCACGAGATCAATTTTGTGAATATTAACTATAAAGACTTTAATGCGGCATCCTGGGCTCCACAACCTTCCGGGCTGCTGGGACCTGTTTTGATAAAAGAGATGACTGCACACTAATGCGGATAACAGCCGGTGGCACAAACACAGCGCCGGGATCCAGGTTATTTTAAAATGATGTTCTATGAATGGTAAAATTATATTCAGATCATTCCTGTGCCTGATAGCCTATGCCGGCGGCCTGTTGGGATTGCAGGCCCAGGTAAAGCAGGTGCAATATCTTTCCGGCACCGGTTACCAGGAAACAGTTTCGTGGGACTTCTTTTGTACCGGTGGCCGCCAGAGCGGTTACTGGACAAAGATTGAGGTGCCGTCCTGCTGGGAGCAGCAAGGCTTTGGTTCGTATAATTATGGCCGTGATTATAAAACCAATGGCAAGAATTCCCGTTTCAATGATGAAAAGGGGTTATATAAACATCATTTCGCGGTGCCTTCCAGCTGGAAGGACAAGGAGGTATTTATTGTTTTTGAAGGCAGTATGACCGATACTGAAGTGAAGATCAACGGCCGTTCGGCGGGTGCTGTTCACCAGGGCGCGTTCTACCGTTTCAAATATAATATTACTGACAAGCTGTTAACGGGAAAGGCAAACCTGCTGGAGGTTACGGTAAGCAAGATGAGCAGTGAGCCTTCGGTAAACAATGCGGAAAGGTTAGCGGACTACTGGGTATTTGGCGGCATTTTCCGGCCGGTATATTTAGAAGCTGTTCCCAGGCAGCATATAGATCATGTAGCTATAGATGCAAAAGCAAACGGCAGTTTTGCGATGCAGGCCTTTATAAAGAATGCCAACAAGAAGCTGAATCTTCTAACAGAGATCGTTGACAGCAAGGGGGCTGTTGTAAGCAGCAACCAGCAAGTAGTGAATGCGGGAGATTCAGTTGTTACCATCAATACAACACTAGCGGGCGTCAAAACGTGGACAGCGGAGACCCCTGCACTTTATTCGGCAGTCGTTTCTCTGAAGGATGGCACACAAACTTTATACAAAGCCACTGAAAAATTCGGTTTCCGCACTATTGAAATAAGACATGGCGACGGCGTGTATATCAATGGCGTTAAGGTTAAGTTCAAGGGTACCAACCGGCATTGCTGGTGGCCTGAATCGGCACGTACACTTAATGAGAAGATACAGTTACAGGATGCTTTGTTGCTGAAAGAGATGAACATGAATGCGGTACGTTGCTCTCATTATCCGCCTGACAAGCGTTTTCTCGAGTTCTGTGATTCGCTGGGTATTTATGTGTTGAATGAACTTGCGGGCTGGCAAAAGGCTTATAGTACAAAAGCAGGCCGTCTGCTGGTAAGAGAGCTGGTGGTAAGAGATGTAAACCATCCTTCTATCATATTCTGGGATAATGGCAATGAAGGCGGCACCAATAAAGAACTAGATCCTGAATTTCCGAAATGGGATCTTTCGAAAAGACCTGTGATCCATCCGCATCACAGGCCGGGTAATGATTTTAATGGTATTGACTGTAATCACTATGAAGATTATTACAGCACGAAGAAGATCCTTGAAGATTCACTGATATATATGCCTACCGAGTTCCTGCATGCGCAGGATGACGGTGGGGCAGGTGCAGCCATGGAGGATTTCTGGGAGCTGCATTGGGGGGCAAAGAAAAGCGCCGGTGGTTTTATATGGGCGATGGTAGATGAGGGCGTTGTGCGCACCGATATGGGCAATGTTATAGATGCCAACGGGCTGAATGCTAATGATGGCATTTTGGGACCTCACAGGGAAAAGGAGGGCAGTTTTTATGCTTTACGTGAGATCTATTCTCCTGTAAAGATCAGGATGGGCCAGCTGCCTAAAGACTTCAACGGTAGTATTGTATTGGAGAACCGTTATCATTTCACCAATTTGAACCAGTGTACTTTTAAGTGGGCATTGGTTAATTACAGGCAAGCCTACAGCAATCTCGCAGGTTTCACCGTGATGGAGAAAGGGAAGGCAGCTGCTCCTGCCATTGCGCCAGGAAACAGTGGTACGCTGCATCTGGGGCTACCTGCCGGCTTTTTGAAATATGATGCGTTAATGCTAACGGCAACCGATCCGTTTGGCAAGGAGATCTATAAATGGACCTGGAAGATCGCTGATAATGCGAAGCTGCTGACAGGCATGTTCAATGCTTCGTCGGGCAGTAGTTCGGGTGAAGCGCTCGATAGCGTGTACGTGCTGAAGGGTGGGGAAAACACGGTATGGCTGAGTAAGAAAACCGGTTTGCTCACTGGTACGCGTAATGCTGCGATGGATAATCTTTCTTTCAGAAACGGGCCGGTGCTGGCGCAGGGTAATGCTGTTGTAGTATCCTCCCGCCTGTATAAGGATGGCAATAACAGTGTTGTTGAATTTACTTACGAAGGCAACCTGAAATATACACGCTGGACAATGCAGGAGGATGGATGGCTTAGTCTTGAGTATGAGTATACGCTGGATGGATCGTATCCTTTTGCGGGTGTTAATTTCAATTATCCTGAAAACTTTATACTTGGAGTGAAATGGCTTGGTAAAGGTCCTTACAGGCAATGGAAGAACAGGATGGCAGGTACCCCGGTAAACGTTTGGGAGAAACTTTATAACAACACGCAAACAGGCTATTGGCCTATGGTGTATCCTGAATTCAAAGGTTATTATGGTGATGTTACCTGGATGGAGTTTAATACAGTGGAAGGTAAATTTTATGTAGCCAGCCGCGATACGGGTTTGTTTGTACGGTTATTTGATTTTTATGCACTTTCCAGTGGTGTTAAGCCACATCCTGAATTACCTGGTGGTAATATTTCTTTCCTGGATTGTATTCCGCCGATAGGGACAAAGCTGGCGTTGAACATCAACTATAATACGGCAGCTCTGGGGCCGCAAAGCGAGCCTGCTAAACTGGATAAGCCTGTTAAGCGTACGTTGTTGTTCTATTTCGGGCTTCCCAAAACTACAGAAGCGAAAGAGCAGTACAGCAGGCCTGACGTGGATAATGTTTTTTAATCTAAAATGATTATATGAATAAGATAAAATATTTGCTGATCGCAGCGTTGTCGCTGTCGTTGGTCAGTTTTTCGTGGCATAAGCCTACGCTTTATATTATTGGAGATTCTACCGTGAGGAACGGCGATGGTACAGGCAGTAATAGTCAATGGGGGTGGGGCAGTATCATAGGTAATTGGTTTGATACGGGAAAGATATCGATCTCCAACCAGGCTATTGGCGGCAGAAGTTCGCGTACATTTTTAACTGAGGGCAGGTGGGATCGTGTTGTTGGTACTTTACAAAAGGGTGATTTCCTGATCATGCAGTTCGGGCATAATGATGCCAGTCCGTTAGACGACACGGCCAGGGCGCGTGGAACGTTAAAAGGCGTAGAGAATGACAGCGTAGAGATCTACAATCCTATCCGCAAGCAAAAAGAGATCGTGCATAGTTATGGGTGGTATATCCGCAAGTTTACAACGGAAGCCCAAGCCAAAGGAGCCACTGTTGTTATTTGTTCGCCTATACCACGCAATAATTTCAAAGATGGTAAAGTGACCAGGTCGGAGTATGCTGACTGGGCTGAAGCAACAGCGCGGCAAACGGGTGCTTTCTATATTCAGCTGAATGAGCTGGTAGCTGTACAATATGAAAAGATGGATACTGCTGCGGTGCATGCATTTTTCCCGGCAGATCATACACATACCAATAAGGAAGGCGCTTCATTGAATGCTGCCAAGGTTGTGGAGGGTATTAAGCAGCAGCCGTTACTTGGTTTAAATGCGTACCTGATCCGCTAATTGAAAGAGCCTATTTTATAACGAAAATGTTTTCCGATGAAAAGATTTATTGCCGTTGCTTTGGCTGGTGCGGTGCTGGCATCAGGATGCAGCACAAGCAGGAAACTGCCTGCCAGGGACGAGGTGCTGACTGTTATGCGTAAGACTAATCAGTATTTCATGGATAAATGGCCTGATGCCGGTAAAAGCATTGTGACCAATAAAGAGCGTCCCAGTCATATTTGGACAAGGGCTGTTTATTATGAGGGGCTGATGGCGCTTTACGCTATTGATAAGCAAACCGCTTATTATGATTATGCGGTTCAATGGGGGCAAAAACATGACTGGGATATGCCTGGCGGTATAGCGACCCGCAATGCAGATAATCATTGTTGTGGGCAAACCTATCTTGATTTGTATGCTATCGATAAGAATGAAGCGTATATTAAAAACATCAAAGCTTCCATGGATGCTATGGTGAAGAGCGATAAGAACGACGACTGGTGGTGGATTGATGCTCTTCAGATGGCGATGCCTGTATTTACGAAACTGGGGGTTGTTTATAATGATACCTCTTATTTCCATAAGATGTATGAGATGTATGCTTTTACGAAGCATCAGCATGGTGGTAAAGGGCTTTATAATGCAGCTGACCATCTCTGGTGGCGTGACAAGGATTTTGTACCTCCTTACAAGGAGCCCAATGGGGAAGACTGCTACTGGAGCCGTGGCAATGGCTGGGTAGTAGCCGCACTGGCGCGTACACTAGAGCAACTTCCCAAGTCGGATTCCCATTACGGAGAATATCTGGAGGATTTTAAGGATATGTGTGCTGCGTTGCTTCCCATTCAGCGTGCTGACGGTTATTGGAATGCGAGCCTGCATGACGCCAATAATTATGGCGGTAAAGAAACATCGGGTACTGCGCTTTTTGTATATGGTATGGCCTGGGGTATCAACAAAGGGATACTTGACAAGAAAATTTATCTTCCTGTAGTTCTCAAAGCGTGGAATGTAATGGTGAAAGAAAGTGTACATGCCGATGGTAAGCTGGGTTATGTGCAGTCGACAGGTAAAGAGCCTAAAGACGGCCAGCCTGTGGGATATGATAAGATCCCTGACTTTGAAGATTTTGGTCTTGGTTGTTTCCTGCTTGCCGGATCGGAGGTATGGAAGCTTAGATAGGATACTTAAACGGATAGCTTTACATCATCTGCTATTGTATTGAGAAAGAGGCGTTTCATGTTATTCATGAGGCGCCTTTTTTTTGTTTGTATTGAAGTTGCGGGTCGCTGGTTGTGAGTGGGTTTTTCTGGCTTGCTTTTCCTGCAACTATGTGCGTTGATTCCATGATGTTCTTTTTTCTCCTGTTTTGATGGTCCGGATGGTTTGCGCCATTTTGAAGTATGAGAAATATGACAATGAATGCCCGGTTTTTAGATAAAAGGGCTGGATTTTCGGGATTGGATGGGAACTATACGTTTTATTTTTACATAGAGAAAAATACCTGTTTAATGGGGTTGTATTGTGTTTGGAGCAAATGTGTTTGAATGACAGCTGTTTGTGTTTTTGGGAAAGATATTTTTAAAAAGCGGGTTTCTTTGCAAGAAAAGAGACGGGTGTTTTTTAATAAAAAAATATTAAATTTACTGAAACCACTATGACTGCTTAGGAATATGACAATTACTAACTAACTGCTTGCCTGGATAAGTTTGTATTCCTTTATTTTCTTCTGTTGCCCTTGGGAGACTGTTAATGAGAAAAACTAATATCATGAGAAAACAAAATCTTCCCGTTACGGGATTAATCATGTTGTTCACTTAACATCTTATTCTGATATTTCTTTAGCTCCGGCAGGTCGCCTGAGATACAATGAGGAAAGCTATTGGCTTTTGCATGTACTGCTATAGTCATGCCCTGATGATAGCACCCGCGTATCCGGGGGGATTTGTTATGCGCCTGCTTATGATGTGTTTGCGGCACTGTTGGTGACCGCACGGGCCTCCTATTGCCTGCTTTTTTAAAAAACAACTCCCATTTCCTTCATTTTAAAAAACTGTATCATGAGAGATCGCTCCCTTTTGATGTCGGGTTTGTTGTTGTTATACGCCTGATAATTGTTCCCATTGTTTGTTAGTGCACTGCTTCCCGCAGCTGCAACAGGCGGCTTCATGCCTAACCTGCAGACCATTCTATGCCCTTATGAAAGCCTATTCTTTTCATAAAAAATAATATCATGAGAAACCTATTTTGTTTTTTAACGGGATTGTTGTTGCTATGCTTTGTTAGTGCGACAGCGCAAACCCGTTCTCTATCCGGAAAAATAACTGACAATAATGGTGTGCCTATCGATGGTGCAAGTATTCTTATCAAGGGTACTTCGCGCGGAAAAAGTGCTGATAGTTCAGGTAATTTCACTATTACTGTAAAGTCAGGTGATATACTGGTGTTTAGCGCTACCAATTATGCTTCCAAGGAAATTAAAGTAAGTTCGCAGGCTAGTCTTTATGTATCATTACTCCCCGAGGATAATGTGATAGAAGAGGTTGTAGTAACAGCTTTGGGTATCAGGAGGACGCGTAATTCTTTACCTTATTCGGCTCAAACCGTTGGCGGTGATGAGATCTCCAAGGTTCGTTCTTCGAGTTTTATTACGGGTATGTCGGGAAGGGCTTCTGGTATTGAGATCAAGCAAAACAATACACTTGGGGGGTCGGCCAATGTTGTGATCAGGGGCAACAAATCGTTGATCGGTAATAACCAGGCATTGTTTGTGGTTGATGGCGTGCCTGTTGATAATAGCAATACCAATACTACCGATCAGAAAAGGGGGCGTGGTGGTTATGATTATGGGAATGCGGCTGCGGACATCAATCCTGATGATATTGAGTCTGTCAACATTTTAAAAGGAGCTGCTGCCAGCGCCTTGTATGGTTCAAGGGCGGCGAATGGCGTTGTAATGATCACTACTAAAAAAGGCCGGAAGGGTACTCTTGGTGTTACAGTAAATGCGGGGCTTACTGTAAGTTCTATCGAGAAGTCTACTTTCCCCAAATACCAGGATCGTTATGGTGCGGGTTATGGTTACGGGTATGATGAAGATGTAGATCCGAAGGGATGGTTCTTTAATTTTGATGTGAACGGCGATGGCGTTCCGGACCTGGTAACGCCTACTACGGAAGATGCTTCATGGGGGTACCAGTTTAATCCTACGTTACAGGTGTATCAATGGGATGCTTTTGATCCGAGCTCGCCGAACTATGGAAAGGCCACTCCCTGGATAGCGGCGAAAAACAGTCCTTCTGCTTTTTTTGAGAAGCCGCTTTCGTATAATACAAGTGTTTATCTGGATGGGGGCAGTGACCGGGGGACCTTTAAATTAGGTTATACCAGGTCGGATGAGAAGGGTGTATTGCCTAACAGCAGTATTGTTAAAGACCTCGTTAATTTTGGCGGCAGTTATAATGTTGCTGACAACCTGATTGCGGGCGCCACTATCAATTTTTCAAAGATTGCGGGTCTTGGCAGATATGGCACAGGTTATAGCGGTGATCATGCGACTAACCTTATGACCGGTTTCAGGGAGTGGTGGCAGACGAATGTGGATGTTAAGGAGTTGAAAGCGGCCTATGACCGTACGGGGAAGAACGTTACCTGGAATCCTGCAGATCCATCGGATCCTATTGGAGGGGTGGTCCCGGCTTATTGGAATAACCCTTACTGGGTTCGTTACAGAAATTTTGAAACGGATGGGCGTTCCAGGTATTTCGGTAATGCGCATCTTACTTATAAAATAACACCCTGGCTTGATGTAATGGGCCGGGTAAGCCTTGATTCCTATGATGAGATGCAGGAGGAGCGGGTAGCCGTAACGAGCCTGGAGGTGCCTTATTATTCCAAATTCCTGCGTTCTTTCAGGGAGTATAATTACGACCTGCTTATTAATGTGAACAGGGATCTTAGCCCGGATATGAACTTAAAGGCTACTGTTGGTTCGAACATACGCAGAACGAAGATCAATTCTACTTTCGCTTCTACCAATGGGGGCTTGTCTGTCCCGGATATTTATGCGTTAACGAATACCAGGAATCCTATGGTTGCGCCGCCTGAAATACAAAGTACGGTGGGCGTTGATGGTTATTTTGCTACTGCTACGTTAGGCTACAGGGATTATCTGTTCCTTGATGCATCGGGAAGGATGGACAAGTCTTCGACCTTACCGAAAAACGATAATACTTATTTTTATTACTCTGGCTCTGCGGGTTTCGTATTCTCGAAGCTTATCGCTAATGCGCCCTGGTTGTCGTATGGTAAATTCAGGACCAACTATGCGCAGGTGGGTAATAGTCCTGATCCTCATGTGTTGATCGACTATTATGCTATCATACCCAGTTTCAATGGCGAGGGGCTTGCGGCCCCGGGCAATAACAACTCGATAAGTGCGCTGATCCCGGAGCTGGTGCTTAAGAATAATCCCACACTTAAACCAGAGAAGACAAAGGCTTTTGAAACCGGTGTTGAGATGTCGTTCTTTAACAGCCGTTTAGGGTTTGATGTAACTTATTACAATTCCAAAACCACTAACCAGATTGTGCCTGCCCCGGTATCGAGAGCAACCGGGTTCGATGGTAAATATATCAATGTAGGGGAGGTGGATAATCATGGATGGGAGTTGTCGTTGTATGGCACACCTGTTAAGTCGCGCGATTTTTCCTGGAGCCTGAACCTCAACTGGACGAAAAATACGAGCAAGGTTGCTGCTTTGGGTGATGGGATCCAGAACTTCCAGATTGGTTCTTACAATGCTGGTGTTACTATCAATGCAGCGCTTAATGAGCCTTATGGAACGATCAGAGGAGAGGGGTTTGTTTACAAGAACGGGCAAAAGCTGGTAAATGCTGATGGTTACTATGTTAAGTCTGGCAACACCAATGATGTTATAGGCAATATTGCTCCTGACTGGCTGGCGGGTATCACCAATACCTTCAAGTACAAGAATCTTTCACTAAGCTTTTTGATAGATGTTCGAAAGGGGGGGGATGTATTTTCACTTGACATGTATTACGGCCTGGCTACGGGTTTGTATCCTGAAACGGCTGGTGTTAATGAGTTAGGTGTTCCTATCAGGAATGATGTTACCAATGACAGTAAAAGCGGGGGGATCATTAATCCGGGTATCACTGATGCGGGAACGCCCAATACCGTAAGAGCTGATATCAGTACTGCCAATGGTTATGGTACGCTGGGTTACGTTGTGAATCCTGCGGCTGCATTTGTGTATGATGCCAGCTATGTTAAGCTGAGAGATCTTACGCTTACTTATTCTTTGCCTGAAAGTGTGGTGTCGAAGATGAAGCCATTTAAAGGGCTGGATATTTCTCTCTTTGGCCGGAATCTGTGGCTTATTCATAAGAATCTTCCTTATGCCGATCCTGAAGAAGGGGTGAGTTCGGGTAACCTGCAAGGTTACCAGGTAGGGGCTTATCCTATGGTAAGGGCAGTGGGTGCTAATTTAAAATTCAGGTTCTAAAATTGAAATTGTATGAAAAAGAATATAATCATCATAGTGTTATTGGGAATGCTGTCGTCCTGTACAAAAAATATAGACGAGCTTAATGAGCAAACGAAGAAGCCGACAGCGGTGCCGCCGTCGGCTTTGTTTTCGAATGCCGAGAAAAACCTGACAGATATTTTAACCTCTCCCAGTGTGAACTATAATATTTTCAGGTTGAATGTGCAGCATTGGGCTGAGACCACTTACCAGGATGAAAGCCGTTACAACCTGGCCGGAAGGAATATACCGCAGTCGTTCTGGAATAGCCTGTACCGAGATGTGCTAAATAGTCTTGCGGAGGCCAAGAAAGCCATACCGTTGCAGGATCCGCAGTTTACCACTGCGGGGCAAAGGCGCAATCAGCTGGCGATGGCAGATATCCTGCAGGTGTATGCGTGGTCTGTGCTGGTGAATACATTTGGCGATATACCTTATAAGCAGGCACTTGATATAGACAAATATCCTTTACCTGTTTATGATGATGCCAAGACCACATATTATGATCTGCTGACCCGTCTTGATACCTCTATTGCGGCATTGGATGAGGGTGAGGCTGCTTTTTCCTCGAGCGATCTGCTTTATGGCAGTGATATTGTTCAGTGGAAAGCATTTGCCAATTCGCTGAAGCTGCGGATGGGGATTATTATAGCTGACAGTGATCCGGCCAAAGCTGCCGAGGTGATAGCAGCTGCGGCTCCGGAAGCTATTTTGTCTTCATCGGATAATGCTGTTTTTCAATATGAGAAAGCGCCGCCAAATACTAATCCTGTGTGGGTGGAGCTTATTCAAAGCGGCAGGCATGATTTTGTGATAGGCCAGACCTTTGCCGATAGTCTGTTGGCGTATGACGATCCGCGTATTCCGTTATTTTTTACAAGAGATGCTGCGGGTGGTTATTCGGGGGGTGTTATAGGAGGAAATCCGACCAATAAATGGGGTACATATTCCAAGCCTGCAGATGCGATACAGCAGCCTGCTTTCGAGTCGGTATTGATAGACAATATGGAGGTTGAGTTTATACTGGCGGAGGCGGCTGCCCGCGGTATACAAGTAGGAGGTACGGCAGTATCGCATTATAATGCCGGTGTTACCGCTTCTATTCTATATTGGGGTGGTACTGCGTCGCAGGCCAGTTCTTATCTTGCCGGGAAAGGCAGTTATGCCAATCAGCATGGTACTTACAGAGAAAAGATCGGTTTCCAGAAATGGATTGCTTTGTATAACAGGGGGTATGATGCGTGGACGGAGGTGCGGCGGCTTGATTATCCTGTGCTGCCTGCTCCCAACCGTGCTGTATCCGATTTCCCGGTGCGTTATACCTATCCGGCGCAAGAACAAACACTGAACACTGCCAATTATAAGAATGGCTCTACAGCCATTGGTGGAGACCTGGTTACAACGAAGTTGTTCTGGGATCTCTATTGATGTTGAGATGGTGATCTATGTAACACCTGCTCCGAGATGGCGCTTAATGGAAGGCGTTCCGCGGGAACGCCTTCTTATTTTATCCAAGCGCTTCTTTGTCGGGCAGATCGCGGTATATTTTCTGAGGAAGTTTCATTGCGGGGATGAGGGCTGCGAGGATAAGTACGGCAGTAAATATGAACCCGTCCTGCAAAGCAAAATGTTCTGCCAGCGCCTGGGGGTATTCTTTTGCGGTATAATGGTCGTAGATATAGCTATGGATGGAGCCGCTTATTGCGATGCCTACTGATCCGCCAAGCTGCAGCATGAGGCTGTTCAGCGAGGTGGCTGTTGCTGTCTGGGATTTATCGACTGCGTTGAGCATTGCGGTAGAGACAGGCGCTATCAGGAAGCTGAGGCCCAGTCCGCGTATCACCATTGCCAGAACGATGAACCAGATAGCGGCGCCGGCATCGATGCGTGCAAACAGGAAGAAAGAGGCGGATAGCAGGCATATACCTACCAGGGAAATATTCCTGATCATTCCCTTGTCGGCCAGTTTGCCGGCCAGTGGCCTTGTAACAAGCATTACGAGGGCATTAGGAAGCAGCAGGAGTGCGCTTTGGATTTCGGTATAACCCAATAATCCCTGTAACAGGAAGGGCAGGAAGAACATGCCGCCAAACAGTGCGAGGGAGCGGATGGCTACGATGATGAAGGCCCTGTTGAAGCCTACATTCCGGAATACCGACAGGTCGAGTAGTGCATTTTTGCGTTTGGAGGAACGGATAAATAGCCAGAAGAACACCAATGTGAGGATGATGCCCCCGGCGAACTGCCATGATGTGAAGCCGTACCTGGAGCCTGCTGTGGTAAGTGTACATTGCAGTGCGAGAATAGAGCTTGCAAACAGGAGATATCCTTTGACATCGAGCGGGGAATCGACGACGGGTTGTTTCCTGAGGAAGCCCAGGTAGCGGCTATTGAGGATAATAGCAATGAATCCGATGGGGACGTTTACGTAGAAGATGGATTCCCAGCCAAGGTATTGGGTTAATACGCCTCCCAGTGTAGGTCCCAAGGCGGGCCCCATGACGTTACCTATGCCCCACCATCCAATAGCACTGCCGCGTTCTTCGGGCGGATAATTTTCGGACAAGATGCCGAGGGAGGTTGGTGTAATGGCGCCACCTCCTATTGCCTGTACGATGCGGGATGCCACCAAGAGCGGCAGGCCTGGTGAGAGGCTGCATAGCAGTGACCCGATAGTGAACAGGATGATACTTCCCATGTACAGGCGGTAGTAGCCGAAGCGGTTTTTCAACCAGGCAGTGAGGGGGATGAATAAAAGAAAGGTGATCATGTAAGAGGTGACCACCAGTGAGACGTCGTCTACTTCTACGTTGAATTGTTTTTGGATAACCGGCAGGGATACGTTGACGATACTGCTGTCTATGGCGGCCATAGAGGTACCGATCATAAGGGTTATCAATACTTGTGTTTTGTTCCTGAGCATATTTTCGCCATTTCTTAAATACTGTGCTTTGCTAATTTACCTAACGGTACGTTATCGTGAAAACCGGGTATAGGATTTTATCCCGTTATCGGGAGGAATTATGGCTGGTTCCGATTGTTTTCAACGAAGTAGAGCAGCAGGCTGTTACCTGCCAGCAACAATTGTGCTAGCCATGTTTTTTGATCTCATCGCTTCATTATTGTTTTTCCTTTTTATGAAAGACGGTTCTAAGTTCGTCTTTTGCTTTTTCGAGGATCTTCTTCTGGTATTGTGACAGGTTATCTGCTGTGCGGCTGATGTAAAAAATAAGCATAGACATGGCAGACTGGAAAGGAGTGCCTTTGCGGCGGTGGCTTTCGTTGTTGCTGTCATGGCCGTGGTTTTATTTATAAAGAATAAAATCGTTCCCGATGGGGGTGACGTGTTGGTTGCCGGGTTGTTACGCGGCGGTATGATATTTTAGCCGTTACCGGGGCGCTACAAGCGCGGTGTAACTAAAGTATCAACGTTAAAATAAAAGTATGAACGAGGAAAAATTGTGCAGCCGCAGGCAGGTGCTTGGCGGTATTGGAGTTGGTTTGGCTTCCTTAATAGTGTCGCAGGCTATGGCAGCGCCGGGTGAGGTGAAGTTTAGCACTGCTCCGGGGTTAGAGGATCCGTTGCGTAAATACCCCAAACCTCCTTTCAAGGAGCAGCAGCAGCCGTGGCCCGGGCTGGCGGGTAAGATGGATCCTAAGCCGGATCATGGAGAGAAGAGTTATAAGGGATCGAACAGGCTATTGGGCAGAAAGGCGTTGATCACCGGTGGAGATTCGGGTATGGGGCGTGCGGCGGCGATAGCCTATGCGCGTGAAGGGGCTGATGTGGCTATCAACTATTTGCCGGCTGAAGAGGCTGATGCGCAGGAAGTGATTGCGCTTATCAAGGCTGCCGGCCGCAAAGCTGTGGCTATACCGGGTGATTTAAGGGAAGAATCTTTTTGCTGCCGGCTGGTTGAGGAGGCTGTAAAACAGCTTGGCGGATTAGATATACTGGTGAACAATGCTGCGAGGCAGCAAACCAGGGCATCGATAATGGATTTGTCGAGTGAAGATTTTGATGCTACTATGAAGACGAATATTTACGCGCCTTTCTGGACTATTAAAGCTGCATTACCTTATTTGAAACCTGGTTCTGCTATCATTGCCACTTCGAGTGTTCAGGCATACAACCCTTCTGGTGAGCTATACGATTATGCGCAAACCAAGGCTGCCACCACCAATTATGTGAAGTCACTTGCCCAGCAGCTTGCTTCCAAGGGCATACGGGTAAATGGTGTTGCGCCTGGTCCGATATGGACACCCTTACAAGTAAGTGGTGGCGCTACCATGGAGAAGCTGAAGAAGTTTGGAGAAGAAACACCCATGGGACGTCCTGGTCAGCCTGCTGAGCTGGCTTCCATATATGTACAACTTGCGGCCAGTGATGCCAGCTATGCTACGGGGCAGATCTATGGCGCTTCGGGAGGGCATGGGCAGCCGTAGGCATTACACCTGTTGCGTTGAGCATGAGGTTGTGCAGGTCGGTATTCTTTACGAACGGCGGCAGCAGTTCTCTGCCGGGGCCGAATGCGGCAAGTTCTACGTAGTCTGCCGAGTGGTTGTTGCCTGCCCAGCTGATGCAAGTGTAGTTTTTCTGGATCTGCGCCAGTTCGTGATAAGGCAGTTTATAGGGATTGTATAATCCTTCTTCGTTAAGATTTGTGTAATGGCTGAGGATGGAGGCTGCTTCATCTTTCGTTATTGCGATACCCTGTGCTGCTTCCAATCGTTCTATGACCTGTGCGGCGGAGAAGTTTCTTGTGATGCCTGATAGCACCCATTCGTTGGTGTATTTCACGTGCTGCATGGTGTCGAACCCTGCGTTGGCTTTGTCGTCGTAAAACAGGCCTGGGTTGGAGTTGCCATGATCTGTAGTGATGATCACCAGCGTATCTTCCGAGGCTTCTGCAAAGTCGATGGCTACTTTAATGGCATCGTCGAAGGCGATCTGGTCGTAGAGCAGCGCTGCGGCGTCGTTGGCGTGCGCTGCCCAGTCGACTTTACCGCCTTCTACCTGTAATACGAAGCCGTTTTTATTTTGTTTGAGTTTGGCGATGGCTTCGCGTGTAAGTTCTGCCAGGGTAGGCGTTCCGGCCTGCAGTGTGCTATCCTGGATCCTATCTAAGGCGTAGGGTAAACCATCGTCGGCGAATGCGCCGATGAGCGGTTTTTGGGTGCCTGCAGCCTGTATAAGTTCCTGTCGTGTTTTGACAACGGTATATCCCTGCTGTATGAACTGGCTATAGACGTCTTTATGATCTTTTCTTTTGGCGCCGTCGAAATACTGCTGGCCGCCGCCGAGCATGACATCGAATTTCAGCGGCAGGTATAATAATGCTATTTCGGACTGGTCGCCGCGGCTTTTGCTGGTGATGCTGAAGCCAGCGGGTGTTGCGTGTGTGATGGGTACACTGGTAACGCAGCCTACTGCTTTCCCGGCAGCTTTGAACTTCTGAAGGATGGGCGTATGTTCTGTGCCATCGGCGGAGACGTTAAGGGCGCCGTTTTTGACTCTTACACCGCCTCCCCATGCCGAACTGGCGGCAGCAGAATCGGTAACGAGTGAGCTGGCAGATGCGGTATCCATTAAAGCCCTGCTGACCAGGTTCTGCTCATATAATTTCAACCAATTACTTTGTCTTCCTTCTTTCTGCCGGAGCAGGAGGCTTGCCATATTAAGCGTGCCTGTACTCATGCCATCACTTACCATGAATATGATGTTCTTTGCTGTATTCCCGGCTTGTTTGCCGGCTGCAAATAACGAACTGCCTCCCGGAATCAATGTACTTCCTACGGCTGTCAGTGATGTAGCTCTGAAGAAATCCCTTCTTTTCATGTGTTCAATTTAAGATCAAACGGCAAGATGCGGATAATATGAGCGTTTGGGCGGGAGGGGATATTATTTTGGTGTTAAGAATGGGATGATAAAGGAGCAGGGGATGCCGGATGATTGATAGTAAATGTTGGATGGCGGGGGGACTTAGGCGTAGTGGATGGTGGAGTGATGATGGGACGGATGATGTAGGGTGGCAGGAAGTGTTGGGGTTATTTTGCAGCAGCTTTTAGTTTGAGTTTTTGTGCAGGTAGTAAGATTTGGCTTTCAGGTATTTCATGCGGAAGTAGTCGTAAAAGATGGTAAAGACGAGGATGGCGGCGGGGAGGAAAAATGTTTTGTAATGCAGGATCTGAAAGAGGTAGCCGCCGATGATGCCACCGGACAAGAAGCAGGTGATGATAAGGATCCTCAACAGCAGGCGGCGTTTGTTTTCTTTACTCCATTGTTTTCGATTGAGGATGGCTGCGGAGAGGTCGATACCCAGGTCGGTGAACATACCGGTGAGGTGGGTTGTTCGTACAACCGAGCCTGAGATCATTGTTACGAGGGCGTTCTGCAGGCCCATGGCAAACAGTAGGCTTCCTGCAAATAAGCCTGTGGCGGCGCTGGATCCATCGTAAAAATGACCCAGGCTGCCAACGGTAATCAAGATAGAGATCTCAATGATCAATGGTAAGGTGTATGCGTAGGGTTTATCTCTTCCTACCATGCCTATATAAAGGCTTGACAGGAATGCGCCGGAGAGAAACAGCAAAAGCCATAGTGCTACTGTTCGTGCGGCCTGATAATAGCCCTCGGACAAGTTAACTGCCAGCAGGGCTGCGTGTCCTGTTACATTCGTTGTTAGTACGGAGAAGGCAATAAACCCGGCAGCGTTCACCATTCCTGCCGTTAAGCATAACAGGATCGCTAACCTGATGTTATGAATGAAATTCCTTTTCTTACCAATGTGCCGGAACATGGTGCAAATTTAGTTAATCTGCCTGTTGCGGTTAGAATGTTTCAGATAAATGACGCAGATAATGCCCAATGCGATCATTACTCCGAAGCCTGCTGCTGTAAAGACTTCGAGGTAGGGGCGTACTGCTGCCATAACATCGGCGAAGTTGTTTTCGGGATGGTCAACTGAAAGGAAGCCTTTCACCAAGCCTGCCAGGATCAGAGCCACCCAGAATACCGCGAGGCTGATGGTGTTGATCCTTATGGCGGTTAAGAGCCATTTACGGACGCGATCGGAAAGCGTGTCGACATCGATGATATAACCGAGGGCTGCGAGCAGCAGCATGGTGTTGATGCCTATGGTGGTACCCATAGCGTGTGCTACAGTAATATGCGTGCCGTGTGTGTAGCGGTTGATTGCGGGGATACTCATGAGCAGCGCCAGCAACAGGTTGGCAAAGACCCAAAGTTCGGCAGCGCCAATGAAGCGGTAGACTACCAGGTGGCAGAATTTCTTTGCTTCGGACAATGTATTTCTGAAGTTGCGGATGATGAGGAGGATGATCACCCATTCAGTCATGCTTACGGCATAGGCCACTCCGCGCATCCAGTTGTTGTTGGGGACGTTGTAGACGTGGTGTCCCCAGTTGAACATGAGGTTGAACAGGCCAAGGAAGAACAGGAACCAAGCTTTTTTCGTTTGGGCGACAGCCGGGTTACCGCTGATGGCTACCAGCAGGAAAACGGATAAGCCGTTGATCATTTGATTCCAGGCGCCTACCATAGAGCCATTGGCTTTCCACTGTACTGTTACTTCTCTCAGGAAGGATTCCCTGAACCAGGGAATATGCCAAAGGTTTTGTTCGAGGAAGGTGATGAGGAAGAACAGGATGCCTGATGTCCACATCCAGAAATATACCGGAGCGTCTTTGGGGATGCGTTTAAGAGATGCTGCCATGAACAGGAGCCATGCTGCGAGCAGGGGGATGTTGAGCCATGCCGGGAATTCCCAGTATTCGCGGCCTCCGTAGTTATGAAAGCAGTAGTTGATGAAGATGACCACGATGGTAATCATCCATAGAGCCATAAAGGGTTTGCTTTGCCGGCCGCTGAAATAACCAACGCAGCAAGCGGCTCCTGTAATGATCCAGAACAATGCGGCGGACGCGTGTACGGGGCGCAGTTCATGGAAAGGTAGAATAGAATTAAAGCCTGCGGGGAATAAGTAGCCTAACGAAGCAATCACTCCTGCTAAAATGGCCACCAGCAGCATTACTAATGCAAACCGGGTAAATAACCGTTGTAAATCCATCATAAAAAGTTCTAGAAAATATAAGTTCCTGTCCAGTGTACTGATTCTTTTGCTACCTGGCTTTTACCGCTTTTATCGACCCAACGCAGAAAGGATACGAGTGCATCCATTTCGGTTTCTGTAAGGTGCAGGTTGGGCATATTGGCTGTGCCGTACTTCATAAAGGTTTTGAGGTAGGCATCAGTTCCTTTATTGGCGTCTGAGGCGATATTGGTAAGATCGGGGCCCATATAGCCGCCGAGGCCATATAGCTGGTGACAGGTGTGGCAATTTTTCTGCTGCCAGATCTGCCATCCTGCGATGACGGTGGCTGAGGGGCTGACAGGTTGTTTTTCCGACCCACTGTAGATATAGACAAAAGAGGAGTAGATAAAGAACAAGACAATCAGTGTGAGCCAAACTTTGAGCTTCATTTACAGGGATTTCGGTCAAAATTACGCCGGGTATTCCGTTCCAATTATGACTTACGTCATGAATAGAATAGTGGAATGGTAGAATAATAGACGGGAGGGATAAGGAGTGGCTTTTGCAGTGGAATTGGGAGGTTATTTGGTGTGATGTGGGATACAGGCGGCTTGTGGGCGGCTTATAAGCAGCTATATAAAGCGTAGTATGATGCAGATGGTTTGTGTGTTCCGGTGATCCTATAAATGGCGGCGTGTTTTGCGGGGATTTTGGGTGGGATCAAAAGTATTGTTTTTAGAGTATGTTTTTGGTGCTGAAGCGGTGGGTAGACCGGAGGGTATGTTGTATCCCCTCATTTGAGTTATGTTCACAAAAATATAATGGCACCGGTTTTGTGGGCGGCGGCTGGAGCTATTTCCGGGTGAACGGGTAGGGTAAGTCAACACTGTAAAGACTTTGAAGAAATAAAGTAATGGAAATCATCTTTTTCAATGATCTCGATTATCCCCCAAGCCCGGCCTTCATGATAATTGTCATATGAGGTAAGCCATATCAGGGCTACATTTGTCTCGTAATCTTAATACATAACAATTATGGAAACAGATGCTATGATAGTTCCTTTCAAATCCGGTGAATGGAATTCTGCGATCAATGTGTACGACTTTGTGATTAACAACGTTACCCCGTACACAGGAGACGAATCTTTTTTAGCTGCACCAACAGAGAAAACTACCCGAGTATGGGAAGAAGTAAAAAGAGTGTTGTTGCAGGAGAGGGCCAATAACGGTGTGCTTGCTGTTGATACTGAAACAATTTCCAATATAACCGCTTTCCGCCCTGGTTACATCAAGCAGGAGGATGAAGTGATCGTTGGTTTACAAACCGACCAACTGCTGAAAAGGGGTATCAAACCTTTCGGTGGTATTAAACTGGTAGAATCTGCTGCTGCAGAGCGTGGCCTTAAAGTGGCTGACAGGGTAATTGATATTTTCAATTATGCCAAAAACCACAATGAAGGTGTATTCAGCGCTTATGATCCTGAAGTGCGCAGTTTCCGTTCCAAACACCTGTTGACTGGTTTGCCTGACAACTATGCGCGTGGCCGTATCATTGGTGATTTCAGGAGGCTGGCTTTATATGGTGTTGATCGCCTGATCAAAGCCAAAAAAGCTGACTTTGCTGCTATTGGTGGTGAAATGACCGAGCACAAAGTTCGTTTGCGTGAAGAAGTAAACGCCCAGATCGCTGCGTTAAAAGACATCGTTATTATGGCCAAAGAATATGGCTGCGATGTTTCCCGTCCTGCTCAAACTGCTGCTGAAGCTGTTCAGTGGGTGTACTTCGCTTACCTTGCTGCTGTTAAAGAGCAAGATGGTGCTGCGATGTCACTTGGTAACGTTTCTTCTTTCCTTGACATTTTCATTGAAAGGGATCTTCAGGCTGGTGTAATCACTGAAGCTGAAGCCCAGGAAATGATCGACCAGTTTGTAATGAAGCTGCGCCTGGTTCGTCACTTACGTCCTGGTTCTTATGACGAGATCTTCGGTGGTGATCCTACATGGGTAACTGAGAGCATTGGTGGTACTTTCCATGATGGCCGTACCAAAGTAACCAAAACCTCTTTCCGTTTCCTTCAGACCCTGTACAACTTAGGTGCTTCTCCTGAGCCAAACCTTACCGTTTTATGGTCTGACAAACTGCCTAAGAATTTCAAAAAATTCTGTGCGCAAGTATCCGTAGATACCTCTTCCATCCAATACGAAAATGACGATCTGATGCGCGGTACACGTGGATCTGACGACTATGGTATTGCCTGTTGCGTATCTTATCAGCCCATCGGTAAATCTATCCAACACTTTGGTGCAAGGGCCAACCTGCCTAAGGCGTTACTGGTAGCTTTAAACCAAGGCAGGGAAGAGCATGACGGTGTTAAACTGATCAACAATATTCCTGCTATTGCTGATGGTCCTTTGGATTATGACAAAGTACTGGAAGTGTTTAAATTAACACTGAGTGAACTGGCCCGTGTTTATGCGAAAGCCATGTTCATCATCCACTACATGCACGATAAATACTACTACGAAAGAGCGCAAATGGCATTCGTGGATACTGATCCTCATATTGACATTGCCTATGGTGCTGCCGGTATCTCTATCATTGCCGACTCACTGTCTGCCATCAAATATGCTAAAGTAACTCCAGTTCGTAACGATATTGGTTTGACTGTAGACTTCAACATTGAAGGTGCTTATCCTCAATATGGTAACGATGACGACCGTGTAGATAACATCGCTAAAGAAATCACTAAATTCTTCATCGGTGAATTACGCAAACACGCCACTTACAAAAATTCAACTCCTACTTTATCCCTGTTGACCATTACCTCTAACGTAATGTATGGTTCCAACACAGGTGCTACACCTGACGGACGTAAAGCAGGTGAACCATTCGCTCCTGGTGCAAACCCAATGCACGGACGTGATTGCAGTGGCGCTATCGCTTCATTGAACTCAGTATGTAAACTGGATTATAACGACGCTCAGGACGGTGTCTCCAATACTTTCTCTATGATCCCCAAATCGCTGGGTGATACAAAAGCAGAGCAAGTGGTGAATCTGGTAAATACCTTAACCGGCTACTTTAAACAAGGCGCTCATCACCTTAACGTGAACGTGTTGAACAGGGAGACTTTGATCGATGCTTACGAACATCCTGAAAACTATCCTCAGTTAACTATTCGTGTATCTGGTTACGCGGTGAACTTTGTAAGATTGTCACGTGCACACCAATTAGAGGTGATCACCAGGACCTTCCATGAAAGTATGTAGTCGCAGATACCAATAACTTTTTTGTTATGGAAACAAACTCAGATAAATTAAGCAAAAAAATCGAGAAGGTCAGAGAAGCGCAGGTTGCGTACTCTACATTTACTCAGGAACAAGTAGATGAGATCTTTCGTCAGTCGGCTATTGCTGCAAACAATGCCCGCATACACCTCGCTAAACTTGCCGTAGAGGAAACCGGCATGGGTGTAGTGGAAGATAAAGTGATCAAAAACCACTTCGCATCGGAGTACATTTACAATCAGTACAAAAATGAGAAGACATGTGGTGTTATTGAATCTGATGAGGCGTTTGGTATTACGAAGATTGCGGAACCCATTGGTGTTATCGCAGCGGTTGTACCTACTACCAACCCGACTTCAACAGCTATCTTTAAAGCCCTGATCGCTTTAAAAACACGGAATGGTATTATCTTTTCTCCGCACCCACGTGCGAAGAACGCTACTATCGCTGCTGCCAAGATTGTACTGGATGCTGCTGTGAAAGCAGGAGCGCCGAAGGACATCATCGGCTGGATAGAAGAGCCTTCCGTAGAAGCCTCTCAACTGTTGATGGCATCAGCTGACCTGATCCTGGCCACAGGTGGGCCTGGTATGGTGAAAGCTGCGTACTCTTCCGGTAAACCTGCCATTGGGGTAGGCGCGGGTAATACGCCAGCCATCATCGACGAAACTGCTCACCTGAAAATGGCAGTGAACTCGGTATTACTTTCCAAAACTTTCGACAACGGTATGATCTGCGCTTCTGAACAAAGTGTGATTGTAGTAGAGAAAGTTTATGAAGAAGTAAAACAGGAATTTTTAAACAGGGGAGCTTACATTCTGAAGAAGAATGAAGTAAGCAAAGTGGGTGCCCTGTTACTGATCAACGGTGTGCTTAACGCCAACATCGTAGGTCAGTCCGCTTACAAAATTGCAGCGCTTGCAGGTATTACTGTACCTGAAGAAACAAAAGTGTTGATTGGCGAGGTGACTTCAGTAGAACTCGACGAGCCATTCTCTCACGAAAAGCTGTCAACAGTTCTGGCTATGTATAAAGCCAAGAATTTTGATGAGGCGCTGGAAAAAGCTACCAGGCTGGTAAAACTGGGCGGCTTTGGTCATACATCCGTGCTGTACACCGATACTGCCATTTCTCAGGACAGGATTGACAAGTTTGGTGCAGCAATGAAGACCGGTCGTACCATTATCAACATGCCTTCTTCCCAGGGAGCGATAGGTGATATCTTCAACTTCAAGTTATCTCCTTCTTTAACACTGGGTTGTGGTAGCTGGGGCGGTAACTCCGTTTCTGAAAACGTAGGTGTGAAACATTTATTAAACATCAAGAGCGTGGCCAGCAGAAGAGAAAATATGCTCTGGTTCAGAGTACCTGAGAAAGTATACTTTAAATATGGTTGTTTACCGGTAGCATTGCGTGAGCTGAAGCAACTGGGTAAGAAGAAAGTGTTTATCGTTACCGATAAGGTGCTGTTTGGTATGGGCTTTACAGACCATGTAACCAAGATACTGGACGAGCTGGGTATTGCTTATACTGTTTACTTCGATGTAGATCCTGATCCAACTTTGGCTGCGGCACGTAAAGGTGCTGCGGAGATGGCAAGATTTCAACCGGATACAATCATTGCCCTTGGTGGCGGCTCTCCGATGGATGCAGCTAAAATCATGTGGGTATTGTATGAACATCCTGAAGAAAGGTTCGAAGATCTTGCTATGCGCTTCATGGATATCCGTAAAAGAGTGTATCCTTTCCCAACAATGGGATTGAAAGCCGACTTCGTAGCTATTCCTACCTCTGCAGGTACCGGTTCGGAAGTAACACCTTTCGCGGTTATCACCGACGAAAAAACAGATATCAAGTATCCTTTGGCTGATTACGAGTTAACTCCTGATATGGCCATCGTTGATGCGGAACTGATGATGAATATGCCTAAGGGTTTAACTTCAGCATCTGGTATCGACGCATTAACGCACGCCCTGGAAGCTTATGTATCTGTTCTTGCTTCTGAGTTTACCAATGGTTTGTGTCTGGAAGCTATCAGGCTGATCTTCAAATACCTGCCGCTGGCTTACAGCGAAGGCCGCACTAACGTGAAGGCAAGGGAAAAAATGGCACATGCATCCAGCATCGCTGGTATGGCTTTCGCCAATGCTTTCCTGGGTATTTGTCACTCCCTGGCTCACAAATTAGGAGCTAAGCATGGTGTACCTCACGGTGTAGCAAATGGTATGCTTATTTCAGAGGTAGTTCGCTTCAATGCTGTGGAAAACCCACGCAAACAGGCAGCTTTCCCTCAGTATAAATATCCTAATGCACGCTGGAGATATGCTCAAATTGCCGATCACCTGAAACTGGGCGGTAAAGATGAAGCTGAAAAAGTTGAAAGACTGATCGCAGCTATCGAAGAGCTTAAAGCTAAAGTGGGTATTCCTAAGTCAATCAAAGAATTCGGTGTTCCTGAAGCAAGCTTCTATGCGACACTTGATTCTATGTCGGAACAGGCTTTTGATGACCAATGTACTGGTGCGAACCCCCGTTATCCTCTTATCAGTGAATTAAAGAAAATTTACATCACTGCTTATGAAGGAGGCGAGAAGGCAGCTCCTGCAGCGCAAGCCGCACCTGCTGATAAAAAAGCGCCGGTATTAAGCTAAGGCTTGTTATTAAGGCTCCATTTTCGTTCCATTCCTATAACCTAATCAAAGCGAATCCTTTTGGATCTCGCTTTGATTTTTTTAGGGGGGTAGTTGTTTTAACCAGCTGTTTCCTGCCAACGTTTGCCGGAAGCCGGGATTGGGGAAGCTCGTTAGTTGAAATTTCTCAGTGCTCTTCTTTTTTGTATGTTTTTTTGAAGCGTAATTCTTTGGCGGATTGTTTTCTTGTAATGAGCATAGGGAGTTCTACGCCGGCGGCGAGACTCATGAGGATGAACATGACTTTGAGGCCGTGTGTAACGGTTTCCGAGATAAGTGCAGGGTTGGCGTCACCGCTGGCGATGTAGATGAGGCCCTGCATCATTTTATAGGCCAGCACTCCGGGAACCATTGGTATTATGGCGGGGATGGCAAAGGTGGGAGGGGGCGCATGCCGTTTGTGTGCAAACGGGATACTGAGAATTCCTATGATAGAGGAACCGCAGAAAGTGGCAATAATAATATTGATGTGGAAGTAGTCGATCAGGATCACTTTTGTGATGCCGCCTACGGCACCTAATATAAATACCGGCAATAACGTTCGGGAGGGAACGTTGAAGAGGATGGCGAAGCCCGTTGCGGCGAGACCAAACCAGAGGCATTTTTCTAGTAGAATTACTGCATCCATAATTTAAAACCGGTAGATTGCTATTGAGGTGAATAAACCCAGAGCGATCGTGAATGAGATGATAAACCCATGCAATCCTCTGATCAAGCCGTTCTGTAAGTTACCTTCTATCATGTCGGAAAATGCATTAATGAGCGGAATGCCCGGAATAAGGAACAGGATAGAGGTTACCAGTGCGATTTCGTGGTTGATGTTTTGATCGAAATGCACCAGTGCTCCTGTTATGAGGGAGGAGGTAAGTGCCGCGAAATAGACGCAGAGGTAAAAGTTAAAGCGAAGCCTCATTGCTTCCTGGCGCACAAAGAGTCCTATGAATGTGCCGAGGAATACGAATGCCATATCTATAGGTTGTCCGCTCAGCAGCCGGCAGAATGATGCGCCTGCGAGAGCGGTAAATGCCAAGACCAATAAACGGGGATAGTGGGTGCCTGATTTCAGTTTTTCAACTGCTTCGTGGAGTTCGTATATGGTCCATTTATTTTCGACCACTTCCCAGCTGATGCGGCTGATTTCAGATACCGTTGTAAAATTAATATGATGGGGTTGTGTGCGTTTAAAGCTATTGAATACGCAATGTCCATCGGGATTGTATACACTTATAATGATCGTTCGTTGCGATATCAATAGATCGGCAGTATATCCAAAACCATTCGATACCCTATCGATGGTATTTCTGACCCTGCCTGCGCTGGCTCCTGAGACCATGAGCAGCATTGACATCTCCAATAATGTTGCGCCAAGCTCTTTGGCGTCTTTACTCATAGGGAAATTACTCATACAATGACGCCTGAAATGTTTAGCAGCTATTAATTAAAGATATGTTGGTTTTGTTGATATTCCTGCTCATAAATTGCGCTTTTTTTTTCTGAATTTAATCATGTTTCACCCTGATAAACATCATTGCCTAGTCTTGCAAATCGGTCTACTTTTCAGTGTTTTTTAATAATAACTATTTATGAAGCAAGTTAAGAACAGGTGGCTCATTGCGGCCTCCGCTGTTGGCATTCACCTTTCAATAGGGTCGGTTTATGCATGGAGTGTTTATACAAATCCTTTGATGGAAAAGATGGGTTGGGAAATAAAGCCTGTGCAGTTCACTTTTAGCCTGGCTATTTTTTTTCTGGGTATGTCGGCTGCTTTTCTGGGTCGCTGGGCTGAGAAGATCGGGCCTCAAAAGTCTGGATTACTGGCGGCGCTTTGCTTTGGTTTAGGTATTGCGGGTTCTGGTTTGGCAGTATATGCCCATTCGTTGCCTCTTTTATATCTTTCATATGGTGTAGTTGGTGGTATAGGTCTTGGCCTTGGTTATATTACCCCTGTTAGTTCGCTGGTAAAATGGTTTCCTGACAAGAGGGGTTTGGCTACAGGTATGGCTATCATGGGATTTGGTTTTGCTGCATTGGTGAGCAGTCCTATTATAGTGTCGCTGATTGCCTCCGTTGGTATTTCTACTACGTTCTTTATCATGGGCGGCAGTTATTTTATTATCATATTTGCTTCTTCCCGTTATATAGCGCCTCCTCCTGCGGGATGGGCGCCGGCTGGCATGGATACGACTGCAGTTGCCAAAAAGCCTGTGCGGGAAGATCTTGCGCAGTGTACTGCCAAGGAAGCGATCCGTACCAAACGTTTCTGGTATCTGTGGACTATGTTCTTCATTAATATCAGTTGTGGTATTGCGATCATTTCGGCTGCATCGCCATTGGCGCAGGAGTCTGCCGGAATGTCGGCTGTAGCTGCTGCTGCGATGGTGGGCTTTATGGGTATTTTTAACGGAGGCGGTCGTATCGGCTGGTCTACTGCTTCTGATTTCCTGGGTCGTTCCAATACATTTTTAGTGTTTCTGAGTCTTGAGATACTGGCGTTTGTGCTGGTACCCAGTGCTACCAATGCGATTGCTTTTCAGATACTTATATTTCTGATCATTTCCTGCTATGGCGGTGGATTCTCTACAGTAACTGCATTTATCGGTGACCTGTTTGGTACAAAAGAGCTGGGCGCTATTGTAGGTTATATTCTTACTGCGTGGGCTGCTGCTGGTATGGCGGGTCCACTTTTCGCGGCTGCGACGCGGAAGAGCGGTTTAGCCGTGACCATGTACAGCTTTGCGGGTTTGCTGGTAGTGGCGCTTATTATTGCCTTTTTACTGAAAGCGGAGATCAAGAAGATCCGTGCTCAGAAAGAAAGGGAGCTTGCGCTTAAAAAGGCCTGGTCTGAGGAAATTCCGGCACTTATGGAAGAACACTAGACGAAAAGTTATAATAATCGGGTCTCAGTGTTTGAAAAACGCAACACCAATTTATCAAACAATGCGACAATATGCGCGAAGTATTATCCTAAACAGGTACGCGGCCACTGGTTGGCAGGCTATCCTGCTGCGTAAGAACCAGTTGCGTAGTTGCTTCCGGAAACACAGGAGAAGTTTCTCCTATATCTGGTGGAGGAAAATGAAAGCTGTGTTACCCTCTTTTCCACCCCTTAAAATGGGTGGAAAAGAGGGCTTTTTTGAATAAAATTCCCTTTCAGGGGCCCGATATTGGGGCCGGTGGATAAGGAAAAATGATAATTACATTTTGTAAATTCTTTTCAAACTGTAATTTTACCGCCCAACAGCAGATAATAGTATTATGCCTCAATACCCCAATAGACAGTTTTTGGAATTTGAACAGCCTATCAAGACCTTATATGAAGAGATTGATAAGTTGAAGCAAACGGCAGAAAAGAGCAAGATTGACATGTCGGACAGCATTAAGAAGCTGGAAGACGCGATAGAAGGCAAACGCAGAGAGATCACTTCTACTCTTACCCCCTGGCAGCGTGTTCAGCTAAGCCGTCATCCGGACAGGCCTTACACGATGAAGCATATCACCAATATGACGACGGAGTTCCTGGAGTTGTTTGGTGACAGGAATGTGAAGGATGACAAGGCGATGGTAGGCGGTTTTGCCAAACTTGACGGAGAGACAGTCATGTTCATAGGTCAGCAGAAAGGTATTAATACGAAGATGCGCCAGGCGCGTAATTTTGGTATGGCCAATCCTGAGGGTTACCGTAAGGCGCTTCGTCTTATGAAACTGGCCGAGAAATTCAACAAGCCTATTGTTACGCTTATAGATACTCCGGGTGCTTTTCCGGGTCTGGAAGCTGAAGAGCGCGGGCAGGGTGAAGCCATTGCCCGTAACATTTACGAGATGATACGGCTGAAGGTGCCTGTTATTTGTGTGATCATTGGCGAAGGTGCCAGTGGTGGTGCTCTTGGCATTGGTGTAGGCGACAGGGTAATGATGATGGAGAATTCCTGGTATACGGTAATTTCTCCCGAGAACTGCAGCGCTATTTTATGGCGTAGCTGGGAAAAGAAAGAAGTAGCTGCGGAGCAGCTTAAATTAACCGCTCTTGATATGAAAGGCTTTGGCCTGGTAGATGAGATCATTCCGGAACCTGCGGGTGGCGCCCACTGGGATTATGCCGAGTCATCTGCTGTTTTAAAATCCTATATCCTCAAAGCACTGCAGGAAGTCAAACAGGAGGCGCCTGAAAAGCGCGTGAATGAACGGATCGAGAAATTCGGAAGGATGGGTTTCTTTGACGTCCAGTAGCAGGAAATAGTATTTTATATTTTAATATTCAACATTTTTATGTCTTTAAGACAGCAGCTGAAAGGCACGGGCGTAGCATTAGTGACGCCTTTTAACGATCGCTTTGAAGTAGATTATAACGCATTAGGTGGTATTATTGACCACGTTATTAACGGTGGTGTAGAATATGTAGTAACGCTGGGTACTACCGGTGAAACGCCTACTCTTGATAAACAGGAAAAGATCGATATTGCTAATTTCACTTTTGAGAAAGTGGGTGGCAGGGTGCCTGTTGTAGTGGGTATTGGTGGTAACAATACCCGTGAGATCATCAAAGAGCTAGAATGCTTTCCGCTTGATAAGGCTATTGCTGTTCTGAGTGCTTCGCCTTATTACAGCAAACCTTCGCAGGAGGGTATTTTTCAGCATTATAAGGCTATTGGTGAAGCTTCGCCCAAGCCTATACTGTTATATAATGTTCCGGGCCGTACCGGTCGTAATATGACTGCTGAAACGACTATCCGTCTTTCTCATGAAAAGAATATCGGCGGTATTAAAGAAGCGGCGGACGATATGATGCAGTGCATGCAGCTACTGCGTGATGCCCCGGAAGATTTTTTGGTGGTAAGCGGTGACGACGGGCTGGCGCTTGGTCAGGTCGCTTATGGTATGGATGGTGTTATCAGCGTTATAGCCAATACATTCCCTAAACATTTTTCTGATATGATACGCCTGGGGCTTAAAAATGAGTTTCCTGCGGCGAGAGCTATCAATAACAGGCTGGTAGAGGCCTATAACCTGCTTTTTGCTGAGAATAATCCAGCCGGCGTTAAGGCGTTTATGGCTCAGCAATCATTGCTAGAGAATAAACTGCGCCTGCCGGTTACGCCTGTTTCTGATGCTTTATACCAGAAGATAGCGGGTTACCTTAAGACCGTTTGATCCTGTTTTTTCTCATCTTATTGAAAGGGATAAATCATTATTTTCATTCCATGAATAAATGCTTTATCCTTTTTTGTTTTCTCCTGTTTTGCATAACCGGCCAGCTACGGGCACAATATACATTGAGGCTGGTGGTAACCAGTGTTGCTACCAAAAAGCTGGATGATATTTATGTAACCGGGAGTTTTAACGACTGGAAACCCGGTGAGTACAATTATAAGCTGAAGCCGCTTGGGCCAACCAGGAAGGCGATCGTATTACGTGATCTTCCTGCCGGGAAATACGAGTTCAAGTTTACAAGAGGCAGTTTAGATAATGTTGAAACTACAGCCAAAGGCGAGGAGATAGTCAATCGTTCTGTTGAGGTGAATGGTGATCTGTCTCTTGATCTTACCATTCCGGGCTGGAAAGATGATTACCCGGATAAACCTATTCCCAATACTGCCACAGCGCAGGTTCAGCTTTTAGATACTGCTTTCCAGATGCCTCAGTTGGGCAGGCAAAGGAGGATATGGTTATATCTTCCGAAGTCGTATAGTACGTTGAAGGGTAAGTTGTATCCTGTATTATACATGCAGGATGGGCAGAACCTATTTAATCTGCAGACCACTACTGCAGCTGGAGTAGAGTGGCGTGTTGATGAGCAGCTCGATTCGTTACAGTTGAAGGGAGGCAAGGAATGTATTATAGTTGCTATTGCCAGTGATAGTTCATCAAGGGATAAGGAGTATGATCCTTCTGCGGAAGGCAAGGAGTATGTTAGCTTTCTGGCTACAACGCTCAAGCCGTTTATAGACAAGCAATTCCGCACTGTTAAGGATGCGGCGCATACATGGATTGCGGGGAGCGACAGGGGGGGTATTATCAGTCTTTATGCTGTGATGCAGTATCCTGGTGTATTTGGTGCGGCTGGTGTGCTTTCTCCTGCATTGGATAAATCTCCAACGTTCATAAACCAGGTCGAGGATATTAAATGGGGGGCCCAGTTGCCGCGCTTTTACATTTATGCGGGTGGAAAAGAAGGTTTTCAGATGATCCGTGATATGGATAAGCTGATTGCCATTATTCAGCGTAAGAGGAGCTATGATGTGCGGCGCAGTTATTTTCCACTGGGGCAACGCAATGAAACTTACTGGGGGAGAGAGTTTATTGATTTCTATAAATGGCTTAACCCATGAGCATATGGGAGTAATTTATGGCCTAAACATCAGATAACGATATGAAAAGACTTGTTTGCCTGCTGCTGGTTACAGCGGTATTGGGTACAGTTAGCGCCCAGGATATAGATACTGTTTTCGCGCGAAAAATGGTGGATACTTTAACCAGCCGTTGTTTTGAAGGGCGTGGTTATACCCATGACGGAATGAATAAGGCAGCATGTTTTATCCAGGACCGTTTTAAGGAAATGGGGTTGCAGCCTTTGGCCGGTAAACAATACCAGCAGTCATTCAGTTATCCCGTGAATACTTTTCCCGGCAGGGCAAGTTTGTTTATAAACGGCGTTCAGCTGGTGGCGGGGCGTGACTTTATACCTTCGCCGGAGAGTGCAGGCGTAAAGGGGGCGGGTAAATTAGTTCAGAAAGATGCTACTCATTTTATAGATCTGCAAAATCGTATCGTTGTTGATGTGCAGAAGAAGCTGACCTGGTCTGTGGCGCCGCAGGCAGCTGATTATACCGTGATACAGGTTGACAGTGTCAGTTTCTCCAAAGTTGGTAAGCCTGAGACCATTGAAATAGATCTTGAGAATAAGCTGGTATCCAGGTTCAAGGCGGCTAATGTATGCGCTATGGTAAAGGGAAGTGTGTATCCCGATTCGGTTATATTACTTACGGCGCATTATGATCATTTAGGTGGATTGGGGACGGAGGCTTATTTTCCCGGCGCCAATGATAATGCAAGCGGTGTAGCGCTGCTGTTATCTCTTGCGCAGTATTACAGTAAACATCCGCAGCCTTATTCGATAGGATTTATTTGTTTTGCCGGTGAGGAAGCGGGATTGTTGGGGTCCAATTATTATACGCAGCACCCTTTACTGCCGTTAAAGCAGATCCGTTTCCTGTTAAATATGGATATGGTTGGAACTGGTGAAGATGGGATAACCGTTGTGAATGCTACTGAGTTCCCGGATGCTTTTGCCAGCTTACAGCAACTGAATAAGGACAAAAAATACCTGGCTGATGTTAAATCCAGAGGAAAAGCAGCCAATAGTGATCATTATCCTTTCAGTGAAAAGGGCGTGCCTGCGTTTTTTATGTACACGTTAGGCGGGATAAGGGCTTATCATGATGTGTTTGACGTAGCTTCTACGTTACCTATGCAGGAGTTTTCAGATCTGGGCGGGCTTATAAAAGACTTTTTTGCTTACCTGCAGAGCGGTGCAGCAGCTAATTAGTTGACCGGGTAGTGTTGAGAGCTGGGGATTGCGTTTTGCCTGAAGATGGTGCGGTTGCCGATTATTGGCCGTAGTGCTTTTACAGGTACGCCGGGATGTTCTGTTTGTTAACGAGAGGCAGGCGTTTGCCGGTATTGCTATTGTTTATCCTGATTTATCAGGTAGGTAACACCTTCCAGTGCCAGTTGGGTTTGGGGGAAGAGGTCGGTTGTTTCTGTGAGGAATTCGCCGAGGTCTTCGTACTTACTGCTGAAATGGCCTATGAGTAATTGGCGTGCTTCGGCCTGCAGGGCTATTTGTGCGGCCTGGTGGGTGGTAGAATGGTAACGTAATGCGGCGCGCTCGTGTAATGTTTTGAGATACGTTGTTTCGTGGTAAAGCATGCTTACGTGTTTTACCTTTTCTGCAATAGCGGGATTAAAAATGGTATCGGCGCAATAGGCATAACTTCTTCCGGGGATATTAGGGATGGTAACCCATTCGTTCTTAACTATTTCGCCGGTACGGCTTTCGTAGTCGTCGCCATTTTTAAGGCGTTCGTAATAAACGGAGGGTACCTGGCAGGCTACTGCTTTTTCCCTGTCTATTTTCCTTGGTTTTTTCTTTTCCCTGATGATGAAGCCCCAGCAGTCGATCCGGTGATATACGCGGAAACATTCTACAGAGAACTTTTCATTACTTACGAGAGTAGCATCATTGCCGAGGGGGTGAAAGTGCAGTTTGAAGGGCAGTTTTGTGTCGGCCACGTCGAGTTGTAGCTGCAGGATCTGCTGAAGCGGGGCTGGTGCATATAAGTGCAGGTCATTTTCGCGGCCCATCAATCCCATGGAGGTAACCAATCCGGGTAGTCCGAAGTAGTGATCGCCGTGGAGGTGAGAGATGAAGATATGGTTGATGCGGCTGCGTCGTATTTTATACCTGCTGAGCTGCATTTGGGTGCCTTCGCCGCAGTCGATGAGGAATAATTGTTCATTCAATGTAACAATCTGGGCTGTGGGGTGCCTGTCGTAAGCCGGAATGGCGGAATTATTGCCCAAAATAGTTACACCGAACATTGAACTATTAATTAATAAACTGATTTTTAATAATGAACAATATTAAATGAAAAAACAATGCCGACAATTGATTGGGGTGGTTTTGTCCACACTGCATACGAAACTTACACTAATCCCGTTATATTTGCCTGTTAACGTTATACATGGCCAATAGACTGAAAAAGAAAACGCCACCACCGCCTGACCCGGAGCAATTGCAGCCGGAGAAAGAAGCGGAGGTGACTGTAAAAGAAATTGTGAAAGATGAACGTACGTCTAAAATAGCTGGTGCCATTAACCTGCTGTTAGCTGTATTTCTGTTCATTGCTTTTACCTCTTATCTCTTTACCTGGCAGGAGGACCAGGATAAGGTCCAGCAGTTTGGTGTAAAAATATTCAGCACTTCAGATCTTAAGGTAAGCAACCTTTTGGGGGTGCTGGGGGCTTATACTGCCCATCTTTTCATTTACAAGGGTTTTGGGCTTGCGGCCTTTTTATTCTGCACTTTTTTCTTTGTTCTTGGTGTAAACCTGCTTTTCGGGAAGAAGGTGTTTAGTCTGGCCCGTAATGTAAAATACATGCTTACGGGTTTACTGGTGGTGAGTGTGACATTTGCGTTTTTCACCAGTGGCAACGAGTTTTCCTGGGGCGGCGCTGTAGGTGAGCTGGTTGAATCGTGGATTGTGAAATGGATAGGTAAACTTGGTACAGGGATACTTTTAGCGACAACTGCTTTTGCTTATGTGATATGGCGATTTAATCCCACATTCCGTTTACCGGAGCGGAAGCCCAAGCCTGTGGCGGCGGCGGTGCCGGCGAGCGCCGTGCCTTTGGGGGGTGCTCCTGAAGCGACCGAGGAGGAGCCTGCGGGTGAATTGGGCTATAGAGAAGTGCAGGAGCCTGAGGAGGTTCCTACTCCGAACAAACTGAAGAAAAACGGTAAGAGCGGGGTAGTAGTGATCATGCCGCAGCAGTCTGCAGAAGCAGCTGATCCGATGACTGCGTTGGGAGTGGTGGAGAAGGATATAGCGGAAGCGGCAGAGGAAGAGGGCATGAAGCTATTCATCAATAACGGTGTTTCTGCTGAAGAAGCTGCTGGTGGAACGGAAGAGGAAGATATAGAACTGGAACTGGATGAGCCTGTTGAGGAGGCGTGGGCAGAGGAGGAGGAGGGTGTTTTGGATGAGGAGGAAGCGCCTTTCGAGGAAGAAGCAATTGAAGAAGAAGAAATTGAGGTGGTGTTGCCTGACAGAACGTCATTGAATACGAAGCGGGCGGGTAACCTGGATATGGAGCTTGAAATTAATGAAGGTGCTGAGGAAGAAGAGGAGGAGATGCCTATCCGCCATTCGGTTGCGGAGGTTTACGAGCCTACACTGGATCTGAGAGATTATAAATATCCTTCGCTGGATTTGCTGGAAGCGCATGGTACGGATAAGATCGTTCATGATCCATCGGAACTGGAGGCCAATAAGAACCAGATCATATCGACGCTGAAGAACTATGATATTTCTATACAGCGGATCAGCGCTACTATCGGGCCCACGGTTACTTTGTATGAGATAGTACCAGCTCCGGGTGTGCGGATCAGCAGGATCAAGAACCTGGAGGATGATATAGCGTTGAGCCTTGCTGCGCTGGGGATTCGTATCATAGCTCCCATACCGGGTAAGGGTACTATTGGTATAGAGGTGCCGAACGTGCGTAAGAGCATTGTAAGCATGCGTACGTTATTGTCATCGGACAAGTTTCAGAATACGCAGTTCTCTTTGCCGGTAGCGATAGGTAAGAAAATTGATAACGAGAACTTTATTGTTGACCTGGCATCTATGCCTCACCTGCTGATGGCGGGTGCTACTGGTCAGGGTAAATCTGTTGGTATCAATACGCTACTGGTATCATTGCTATATAAGAAACATCCTTCGCAGCTGAAGTTTGTGCTTGTTGATCCTAAGAAGGTGGAGTTAAGTCTTTACAGGGTTATCGAGAAACACTTTCTGGCGAAGTTACCTGGTGAAGAGGAATCTATTATTACGGATACCAAGAAAGTTGTTTATACGCTCAATGCGCTTTGTATTGAAATGGACAACCGCTATGACCTGTTGAAGGAAGCGGGTTGCCGTAACATCAAGGAGTATAATGAGAAGTTTGTTAAGCGCAGGCTTAATCCGCAGAAGGGGCATCAGTATCTTCCGTTCATTGTGCTGGTAGTGGATGAGTTTGCCGATCTTATCATGACGGCGGGTAAGGAGGTGGAGATGCCTATTGCGAGGCTGGCGCAGCTGGCGCGTGCGATTGGTATTCACCTGATCATTGCTACGCAGCGTCCTTCTGTCAATATCATTACGGGTACCATTAAAGCCAACTTCCCGGCGCGGATGGCGTTCAAGGTGTCATCCAAGATCGATAGCCGTACCATTCTTGATGCGGGTGGTGCGGAGCAATTGATTGGTAAAGGTGATATGCTGGTAAGTTATAATGGTGAGATCACGCGTTTACAGTGTGCTTTTGTAGATACACCTGAGGTAGAGCGTGTTTGTGAGTTTATTGGTGATCAGCGGGGTTATCCGCAAGCGTTCCTGCTGCCGGAATATGTTGATGAAAAAGATACAGACGGCAAAGATTTCGATCTATCGAACCGCGATCCTTTATTTGAAGATGCTGCCCGGCTGGTGGTTCAAAACCAGATGGGAAGTACTTCTCTTATCCAGCGCCGTATGAAGCTGGGATATAACCGTGCCGGAAGGCTGATGGATCAGCTGGAAGCGGCTGGTATTGTTGGTCCTAACCTTGGCAGTAAGGCCAGGGAAGTAAATGTTAAGACCGACAGTGATCTTGAAGAAATTCTGGCGATGCTTTAATCATTGATACACCTATAGAAATCAACAATCTGCCTAATTAATGTGTTGCGGTGCGTGGAAAGCCGGTAATATGCCTGCCGCAATTTTGGAGCTATGTATGCGGGCTTTAGGCGTCCAGCAGGCATCGCTTCAGGTTATTTTAACATTCCTGTGCTAAACACTACAGCTCAAAGCAGGTCTTATTTGGCACATGCTTTGACTTACGTTAACAAACTAGAAATTCGAATAAATGAAAAAGTTTTACATTTTAGTGTTACTGTTGGCCGGTTTAGTTGGTGTAACCCGTGCTCAGAATGACCCCAATGCAAAGAAGATCCTTGATAATGTGAGCGGTAAGCTAAAGACATATAAAGGTGTAACTGCCAATTTTACTTATACTACAACTGACAAAAAGAACGTAAAAAGAGGCTCTGTAGCTGGTCAGATCAATATTAAAGGACAGAAATATTATATCAAGCAGGGCAGCACAGAGATCTTTTGTGATGGTGCAAAGACCTGGAATTTCAATGGCGATTCTGAGGTAACTGTTTCTGCGGTTGATAATGATTCCAAGACCTTATCACCTCAAAAGCTTTTATCTGACTTTTATGATAAGGATTTTACCTACAAGCTGATCTCTTCCGCGGGTCAATATCACCAGATACAACTGGTTCCTATCGATAAGCGGAAGAACTTCAAGCAGGTAACTGTTTTCATTGACAAGGCTAAAAACATGATCACACGTGCTATTGTGATAGACAAGAGTGATAACAGTATTGAGTTTAAACTGTCGAATGTAAATACTGCCGCTTCTTTACCTGACAGCAAGTTTACTTTTGATGCCCGCAAACATCCTGGTGTAGAGGTGATCAACCAGTAACAGTTAGAAATGATGATTTGAAACATATTAAGTGAAACGGGAAAAAGTCGCTCAATTGAGCGACTTTTTTTATGTCCGGGCTTGCTGTTACCCTAAAATTGATGCAATTTGCAGTTGAATGAGGAAGATAATTATCACTATAGACGGTTTTTCATCCTGTGGGAAAAGTACATTGGCCCGTGAGCTGGCAAGTGAACTCAACTATGTGTTCATAGACAGCGGCGCGATGTACAGGGCTATAACTTTGTATTTTCTACGTCATCATATCAACTGGGAGAAAACAAAGGCGGTAGAGAAGGCGTTGTCTGAGATCAATCTTGAATTTCAGCCTTCGGGAGAGCCGGGTAAAAGTGATATGTATCTTAACGATGAGAATGTGGAGTTGCTTATCAGGGATATGCTGGTGAGTGAGAACGTAAGTGCTATTGCGGCTATAAAAGAGGTGCGTGAGTTTGCTGTTGAACAGCAGCAGAAGATGGGTAAAAGGAAGGGGCTGGTGATGGATGGAAGGGATATTGGAACAACTGTATTTCCGCGTGCGGAACTTAAGATATTTGTAACTGCCGATCCGGCGGTGCGAGTAGAGCGCAGGTTTAAAGAGCTTTATGAAAAGAATCCCAAGATCACTATCGAGGAGGTGAAGAGCAACCTTGAAATGCGTGATTACATTGACAGTAACAGGGAGGTGAGTCCGCTTCGAAAGGCCGACGATGCTGTTGTTTTAGACAATACGAATCTTACCCGTAAGGAGCAGTTTGAAAAGGCCCTGGAATGGGCCAATAATAAGATAGCTAGTTTACAAAGTTAGCTTCAACGGCTGCTACTGTTTTATCGGCATCGAAGAAGTTCACCAGTTTATTGATGACCTGTTCTACTACTGCATCGGGGCAACTGGCGCCACTGGTGATCAATATGCGGACTGGTGTGCTTTGTGGCAGGAACTGTTTTACGAGTGTTGTTTCTTTTGTTTGCCAGTTACAGTGCAACAATTCTTCGCGGCTGATGATCTTTTCGGGACTATCGATAAAATAAGTTGGTAAACGCTGCTCACACAGTTCAACGAGGTGTGAGGTGTTGGAGGAGTTGTAACCGCCTACTACAATAGCCAGGTCGGCAGGGGTTTCGAGCATGCCTGCAACAGCGGACTGGTTGTCGTTGGTGGCATAACACAAAGTGTCGCGTGTATCGGCAAAGCGTTCTCCTATGGTTGTATCATCTAACTGGTAGTGTGACCTGATCTCCTGTTTCAGGAAGTCGGCTATTGCCTGGGTATCGGTTGCCAGTTGTGTGGTTTGGTTGACAACACCGATGCGCCGGAGGTCTTTTTCTGCCTGGAATCCTTTGCTGTAGCGGCCTTTGAACTGTTCATAGAAATCAGCCGGGGCTTTTTCGCCGGTGATATATTTTGCGAGTTCCTTTGCTTCCGCCATATCGTTGATGATGATGGTGGGCGTGTGTGATGATGCGTGAGAAAAGGTAGCCCTTGTTTCTTCGTGTTTGGGTTTTCCGTGTACTACAATGCTATATCCTTTTTGAGCTATCTGCTCACTACGGTTCCAGACCTTTTCTACAAACGGGCAGGTGGTATTGTATTTATGAGTTGGGATGCCTTTACTTTCGAGTAAGGCTTCGATTTCAAGCGTAGTGCCGAAGGCGGGGATGATGACCACGTCGTTTGGAGTAATGTCGTCGAACGGTATCAACTGACGGCCATAGGTATCCTGTAAAAACTGAACGCCTCTTTCCTGGAGATCGGCATTCACCTGGGGGTTATGGATCATTTCGGAGAGGAGGAAAATGCGTTTACCGGGGTTGGCGTCTATGGTGTTAAAAGCAATTTCAATCGCGTTCTCTACGCCATAGCAGAAGCCGAAGTGGCGGGCGAGATAGATCTGAACCGGGCCGAAATCGAGCAACGTAGGGGTAAAGTCCTTTTTCAACTTATCCTGTTGTTTACGATGCTGTTTGATGGCGCTGATGAGACCGCTGCGATAGATATTTGGAACGTTGAATTGCTTCATAAGCGCAAATGTACAATAGTAGTGGCGATTTTAGACTTGGCCAGGTAAACCTGTTCGTTTGCGCTTTGCTGTTATTCCGGGGGCTGGCAATGGCCCGGAAACAGCGGGGGGACTGCTTCCGGTGTTGCCTGCGGTGGGGTTTTATTAGTAAGCTGCTGTGAATCTTTTTTTCAGGAATTGTTTGTTTTCGACTTCGTCGATGACTGCTACGGCGAGGTCTTCGCCTGATAATATGCTTTTGCCATGAGCATCGAAAACGGGTTCGTCGGTGCCGAGGCGGTATTTACCGGTGCGGCCGGTGGTGATGCCCTGGTGCATTTCGATAGCGGGGCTGAAGAAAGTCCAATCCAGTTCCTGGTTGTTTTTGAGGATATTCAGGTAGTCTCTTGCAGCGGTAGCGCCGGGTTTGAAGGCTTCGGGGAAATGGGGGCCATCGACCAGCTGTGCGCCGTTGATATATAAGCTGCCTGCTCCGCCGATGACGATAAGACGTTTAACACCGGATTTAACAGTAGCTGCTTCAATATCTTTACAACCCGCCAGGAAATCGGCGTAGAGATTTGGGTTGGTCCATCCGGCGTTGTAGGCGCTTAATACGAGGTCGTGGCCTTTGAGCAGGCCGGCTAAATCATCGACGTTGTTCACATCGCCTTTAACGATATTCAGATGCTGATCTGTTACCGTTAATTTGGACGGGTCGCGCACGATGGCAGTTACTTCATGTCCTCTTTGTAACGCTTCTTTAAGCAGGTTGGCACCTACAAATCCTGTGGCGCCGATTAGTGCAATCTTCATTTGATACTATTTAGTGATTAATTGTAAGGTGATTTGTTACAGTTTAAGTTAAAAAAAATCAGGAGAACTTTCCTGAGAAGGCTGCCAGGCTGGTTTGGTTTAATTCATTCACCAGTGCAGCTTCTGCAGCTGCAAAGAGAGATCCGATGTGCTGATTAATCTGCCGTCCAACGGGGCAATAAGGGTTAGGTTCATTTTTATTGGAGCCCAACAGCGCTGCAGGTTTAACTGCCATATAAATTTCTGATAACAGGATATCGCGAGCTGGGCGGGCCAAAGTACTGCCGCCATTTTTTCCTTCTTTACTGTCTATAAAACCATATTTTTTAAGGTTACTGATCTCTTTGCGAACGATGGCGGGGTTGATATTGATGCTGCCTGCGATATAATCGGATGACAGTAACTCGTTGCCAGCCCGCTCGAGCAGTGTAAGGATGTGGATGGAAACCTGGAAGCGGGCATTGTTCATTCTGTAATATTTTCTGTTACAGTACAAAGCTAAGGAGCTTCCTCCAGCTGGAAAAGTTAAAAATCCCTTCCTCCTTTAAAACCCTATTTTTGCGCCATGCATTATGTTTCAGCTGAAGGGCTTACAAAGAGTTATGGTGTTAATCCTTTATTCAGGAATATTTCTTTCCATATCAATGAAGGTGATAAGATTGCGTTGATAGCCCGTAACGGGGTAGGTAAATCGACCTTACTGCGAATTTTAACCGGCCAGGAGACACCTGATTCGGGTAAACTGTTCATACATAAGGATGTTACTGTTGCGTTATTTGAGCAGGATCCCAAGTTTGATGAAAACAGGACTGTACTTGAGAATATATTTCATGTGAACCACCCGGTACTAAACGTGATCAGGGAGTATGAAGCGGCAGCCGAGGCGGAGGATGGTGAGGCGATGGCGGAGTTATTCGGAAAAATGGATGATCTGAATGCCTGGGAGTTTGAGGTGAAGGTAAAGCAGATCCTCAGCAAGCTGAATGTACATCATTTGCAGCAGAAGGTATCGGACCTGAGTGGTGGGCAGCGTAAGCGGGTGGCATTGGCGAAAACGCTGATAGATATAGGGTTTGAGCATAAGCATACGTTGCTTATGATGGATGAACCTACCAACCATCTTGATGTGGAGATGATAGAGTGGCTTGAAAACTATCTGAACCAGGAGAATGTTACGTTGCTGCTGGTAACGCACGACCGTTATTTTCTCGATGCGGTGAGTGAAGAGATCTGGGAGCTGGAACGGGAGAATCTTTATGTTTATACAGGTGATTACGAGACTTATATGGAGCGTAAGGCTGCGCGTATTGAGAGTGAGCAGGCCAGTATTGACAAGGCTAAGAACGAATACCGTAAAGAGCTGGAGTGGATGCGTAAGCAGCCTAAGGCGCGTACTACCAAGAGTAAGAGCCGCCAGGATAGTTTTTACGATGTAGAGGCCAGGGCCAAACAGAAGATCGAAGATGCGCAGGTGCAGCTACAAGTGAAGATGAGCCGTTTGGGAGGTAAGGTTATTGAAGCCAAGAAAGTTTACAAGAGCTATGGTGATCTGGCCATTTTAAAGGGTTTTGATCATACCTTCTCGAAAGGGGAAAGAGTTGGGGTGATAGGTAAGAACGGTGTTGGTAAGAGTACCTTTCTGAATATATTGCAGCAATTGGAGCCTGCGGACAGTGGTAAGATAAATGTGGGTGATACTATTGTGTTCGGTAACTTTTCGCAGCAGGGACTTGTAATAAAAGAAAACGTGCGTGTTATAGAATACGTGAAGAATATTGCAGAAAATTTTCCCCTTGCCAATGGCGGCAGTTTAAGTGCTGCGCAGTTCCTGGAGTTATTCCTGTTCACTCCTGACAAGCAATATACTTATGTGAATTCGCTGAGTGGTGGAGAGAAGAAAAGGCTGCAATTGTTGTCTGTTTTGTTTCAAAACCCGAATTTCCTCATACTGGATGAGCCTACCAATGACCTGGATTTGCCTACACTGGCGGTGCTGGAGAATTTCCTGAGTGAGTATAAGGGGTGTGTGCTTATTGTTAGTCATGACCGTTACTTTATGGACAGGCTTGTTGATCACCTGTTTGTTTTTGAGGGGGATGGCGTTGTAAGAGATTTTCCGGGCAACTATAGCAATTACCGGATCTGGCTTAAGGAAAATGACAAGAAGGAGAACAAGTGGCAGGTGCTGGAGGCGCATAAGAGCCAGGGGAAATCGCTTGAAGATGCTTCGGGCAAGCCTGTTAGTATAATGCCGGAAGCTGTGCCTGGTGCGGCAAAGAAGAAAGCAAGCTTTAAAGAAAAGCGTGAGTTTGAGTTGCTGGAAAAGGAGATGCCTGCATTGGAAACTGAAAAGGAGCAACTCACTGCGCAGATGGGAGCAGCGGGTTTATCGTTTGAGCAATTGAATCAATTAAGTGCCCGTATTGGTGAGATTACAGCGTTGTTGGAAGAGAAAGAATTGCGTTGGCTGGAATTAAGTGAATTAATGTAGTGATTTTCTTCTTTTACCGGTTTGTTAGGCCTAATTTTAGCATGTACCTGAACACCTTAATTATGAAAATGGCCGGCAATCAGAAATATGAAGAGCTGCACTTTGTAGACAGCACTAAAGCAGTCTGGAACTATTCTTTGTTTAGCGATGAAGACATCCGGAATTTTCAAAATGGCACTCACTATCGTTTATATCGTGTTTTTGGCAATAAGCAGCTGGAGGTGCTTGGTACCAACGGAACCTATTTCGCTGTATGGGCGCCTAATGCTACCAAGGTAACCGTTATCGGCAACTTCAACCATTGGGATAAAGATGCGCATCCTCTTTTTGTGCGGTTAGATAAGTCGGGGATCTGGGAAGGGTTTATTCCACATGTTAATCGCGGAGAGTCGTACAAATATCATATTCACGGATATAATGGTGTGCAGGTTGACAAGGGGGATCCTTTTGCTCATTTCTGGGAAAAGCGTCCACTTACTGCTTCTATTGCATGGCAACCTGAATACCAGTGGCAGGATCACAGCTGGATAAAAGAAAGGGAGAAGCATAATGCGCTTGATGCTCCTTTTTCTGTTTATGAGGTGCATTTAGCCAGTTGGATGCGTCCGGATAAATACAATGAAGAGCGTTATAACAGCTATGCGCAGATAACGGAGCTGCTGGTTCCTTATGTGAAAGAGATGGGTTTTACCCATGTTGAGTTTATGCCATTGATGGAGCATCCGTTCGATGGCAGCTGGGGGTACCAGGGTACTGGTTTTTTTGCTGCTACTTCCCGTTTTGGCAGTCCTGAAGATTGTATGGCCATGATTGATGCGTTGCACCGGGCTGGCATTGGTGTTATACTTGACTGGGTGCCTTCTCATTATCCTTATGATGCGCATGGTTTGTTTATGTTTGATGGTACGCATACTTATGAGTATGCGGATATGCGCAAGGGGTTTCATCCTGACTGGAATTCTTATGTATTCAACTATGAGCGGGGAGAGGTGAAGAGCTTTTTGATCAGCAGCGCGTGCTATTGGTGTGAGCAGTTTCATGCTGATGGTTTACGGGTTGATGCTGTGTCGTCTATGCTCCGGTTAGATTATAGCCGTTCTGAAGGGCAGTGGGAGCCTAACCGGTATGGGGGTAATGGTAATATAGAAGCCATTGCTTTTATCAAAGACTTAAATGAAACATTATACCGTGATTTTCCTGATGTGCAGGTTATTGCGGAAGAGGCCACTGACTGGCCGGGCATCAGCAAGCCTACGTTTGCGGGAGGTCTTGGGTTTGGGATGAAGTGGATGATGGGCTGGATGCATGATACGATCAATTATTTCAAGCGTGATCCGTATGTTCGTCCTCATTACCAGGATCAGCTGAGCTTTAGTATGATGTATTTCTACAACGAGAACTTCATGCTGCCGTTGAGTCATGATGAGGTGGTACATGGTAAAAGCCCGATGATCTATAAGATGCCGGGTGATGACTGGCAGAAGTTTGCCAACCTGCGTTTATTGTATAGTTATATGTTCACGCATCCGGGGGGCAAGCTGCTGTTCATGGGTAATGAATTTGCGGCTACCAGTGAATGGAATTACAAGACCGAGCTGCAGTGGGAACTGTTACAGTATGTAAGCCATAGCGGCATGAAAAACTGTGTGCAGAAGCTGAATGAGCTTTACCGGAATGAACCGGCGTTGTATGAACTGCAATTTGTGCCTGGTGGTTTTGAGTGGGTGGACCTGGATCATCGTGATGCTGCTGTTGTCGCCTACAAGAGAAAGGGACATATGAAAGATGATGATGTATTGGTGATATTGAACATGACGCCTGTTGTGCGTTGGGACTGGACCCTTTATGTGAAGGGCAAGGAGCAGTGGAAGGAGATCTTCAATAGTAATGATGCTTCGTTCTGGGGTACGGGGGATGTTTACAACCCGGATATCGAGGTGACGCTGGTGGATGAGGAAACCGATACTTACCAGTTAAAGGTGCATTTGCCCGCGTTGGGGGCGATTGTTTTGAAATGATATCACAAACCTTTCAATAGAGCAGCCTGCCTGAGGCAATTCCGTATCTGCTTTCCTGCGAGCATTTTGCTCAGGCTTATCAGGGTTTAGTTTCTGTATTATCCTTGTACGATAGCAAACAAGCGTATCTGGCTTGGGAGCCTCCGTGTATATGTTGGAGGTGATCCCTCCTTACGTGATGCGTACCTCCGAGTTTTTTTATGTATTAACTTCTGCTACGAGGAAGATACTGCCGCATACAACAATAAGATCTTCTTTGTGGGTTTTTGTTTTCGCTTCCTGTAAAGCAGTATTTACGTTGGGGTAGGTATGCCCTTTCAGCTCATATTCTGCGGCCTGCGCGGATAGTTCTGCTGCGTTGAGCGCGCGGGGGATCTGTGCCTGGGTGAAGTAATAATGTGCTGTTGGAGGAAGCAGGGATAAGACTTTGCGGATGTCTTTGTCTTTCACCATTCCTATTACGAGATGCAGTTCGTTATAGGTACAGAGTTCCAATTGCCGTAACATTTGTTGTACGCCGTCTTCGTTATGGCATACTTCCAGGATCACATCGGGGTGTTCTGCTATTAGTTCCCAGCGGCCGTGCAAGCCGGTGAGTTTTTTTACATGCATTAATGCGTGTTGCAGATGAAGATCGGTTATGTGCCATCCTTGTTGCCGCAAGTGATCTACTGCGGTTAGAACAGATAAGATATTTTTAGTTTGATAGATGCCTGGGAGGTCGAGCGTAAAAGTTTTACGTTCGTCGTTCGATAAATGCGCTACTGTGAGTTGTAAATGGTGGCGCTGGTAGTGCCAATCGCTTACATAATACTTATGCGGTGCGAAGGTGACAGGCGCTTCGAGTTTGGCTGCGTGTTGTTCGAATACGGGCTGTGTTTCGGGGATTATTTCGCCTATGATAACGGGGATATGCGGTTTTATAATACCTGCTTTTTCCGAAGCTATCAGTGGTAAGGTGTCACCCAGCAACTGCATGTGATCGTAGCCTATGTTAGTGATGATACTTAGTTCCGGGGTTATAACGTTGGTGCTGTCGAGGCGGCCACCGAGTCCGGTTTCTATGATAGCAATATCCACCTGTTCTTTTGCGAACCATTCAAATGCCATTGCTACGGTGATTTCGAAGAAGGAAGGTTCGATCTTTTCTATGGTGGGGATAATGCGTTGCGTGAAATCGATGACGAACTGTTCGCTGCATAATTGTCCATTGATCCTGATACGTTCCCTGAAATCCTTAAGATGGGGTGAGGTGTAAAGGCCGGTTTTGTAACCGGCGGTTTGTAAAATTGCTGCCAGGGAATGGCTTACCGAGCCTTTTCCGTTGGTACCTGCAATATGAATTGTTTTCAGTTTCTTATGCGGGTTGCCCAGTGCCTCGCAAAGGGCGAGTGTATTGTTAAGGTCTTTTTTAAAAGCTGATGCTCCCAGTTTGCTGAACATAGGGAGTTTTTCGAAAAGGTATTCGAGCGTTTGTTCGTAATTCATATCGTTGAATTACGCAAATTTAGCGGGCGGAGGTGATTGTTTGTGTTTTTAAGCCTGTTATTGTTTCTACTTTGCTTTGAGGTGCTAATTCAAATGTTTGAAGTCTGCTTATACTAGTGATCACCCGGCCTTGTTTGGGGCTTAGCCTTTTAGTTTGAAGTCGAAGACGATGGTTCCTGCCTGCTGATCGGCGGAGCCTTCGTTGAATTTCAACTGCAATGCTTTTTTGCGTGCGATATTGCGGATGTTGGCGTTGGTTGTGGTGGTGCCTTTGGGGTTGATGTTGGCGCTTGTAACCACCCCTGATCTATTGACTATAACGTCTACCGCTACTTTAGCATTTTCGTTGAAGTCGTCTTCGAAAGAGGGGAAGCGTGTGAACCTGCGGCCTTGTAAGCCGCTTCTGATGGCGACGCCGCTTTTACCTGTGCCGCCATTGCCCGTATAGCTATCTGAATTGGGATTGCCGTTGGGTTTACCCTGATCGCCGTGGCCGCCTGCTATGCCCTGGTTGCGTACGCCATTGTAGCTGTCGGCATTGTTGCCTCCTGTTCCCTGGGCGGTGCCGCCTCCGTATAAAGCTTTTGGCTTGGGTGGTTTGGGAGTTGCTACGGCTGGTTTATTATTGTTTTTAGCGGGTGCTTTTACTGTTGTGGTACGTGTTGCTTTGGGCTTTTCTACTGGTTTTGGGGAAGCATTTACAGGGGTAGCATCGGCAACATTGTTATCTTCCTCCATTTTAGTATCGCTGGTTTCGTCGGCCTGCGACGGGGGTACTGGTGTTGCTTCGGACTGGGGATTGGCTTCCAGGGCGGGATCGCCGGGTACCTGGGGAGGGATATCGCCCAGACCTTCATCGCTGTTGCCCAGGTTTACTTCGATACCTTCATCTATAACAGGAGGTTGTACCTGTGGTAAGGTCCAGCTAACGAAAAACAGCATTAATGCCATCAGGCCACAGATACCTATGGTGATGCCCAATGCTTTCATATTTTTCTGTGTTTCAAAATTTGCTTCCATACCTGTTACTGTACAAAATGAATGGTATTCAAACCCTTAATGAATAAAAATTATTCACAAGTTAGAAATCTATTCGTTAAAAAGGAGATAATGTGACAAAATCTTTAGTACAGGTCGCAGGCGAAACGAATGATGGTACCTATTACCACCAGCAGGAAGAAGATGCGGATAAAGCGGTTTCCTTTCAGCAGTGCGAGTCGGGTTCCAATAAAGGAGCCGGTGATATTACAAGCTGCCATGGGTAAGGCATACTGGTAGAGGATATGGCCTGTGGAGCTGAAATAAAGGATAGATGCCAGGTTGGTGGCGAGGTTGACAATTTTGGCGTGGGCGCTTGCGTGCAGGAAATCCTGTCCGAGGATGGCTATGAATACGAGGATGAGAAAGCTGCCGGTGCCGGGGCCGATGAAGCCGTCGTAAAAGCCTATGATGAGTCCGAGTAAAGCGCCGTACCATAAGCGGTGTGCGGGAATTTTATCGTTGTGTTCCTGTTGTCCGAATTTTTTATTAGCGTAGGTATAAATGGCTACGCCTATGAGGAGCAGGAGGATAACAGGTTTGAGTATGTGGTTGCTGAGGGAGCTGGCCATACGTGATCCGCCGAGGGCTGCGAGGAAAGCTACGGTGGCAATAGAGAACAAGAGTTTATAATTGAGCTGTACCCTGCGTGAATATTGCCAGGCTGCAATGCTGGTGCCTGCAAATGAAGGGATTTTGGTGGTGCCTAATAGGGTGGCTACCTGGTAATCGGGCAGGATGATAAGGATGGCGGGTGTTTGAATTAATCCGCCTCCGCCTACGATGGCATCGATAAAGCCGGCTGCAAATGAAGCCAGGCACAAGAATATGAATGTCAAAATAAAAAGATTGAAATACGTCCCGAAGATATAAGAACTGTATGGCTTTGTTCGTTTAAATTCTACATTTGAAATCAATAAACGGGCATGAGTGATCTCTTCAGCATCAAATTAACTGCCTGGATCAGGCGAAACACCGGTGTACTGCTAATTGTATTCTTTATCTTATATGCTCTTTCTGTATTCATCAATATGGGTATTTACCAGTTAATGGCGGAGGAGCCCCGGCGAGGAACTGTTTCTTTCGAGATGTATTTCTATGACAGTTTTGTGCATCCCACACTCATGGGGGTTGCCTATTATAATAAGCCGCCTTTGTTCAACTGGTTGCTGATAGGCCTGTTTAAAGTGCTGCATAGTTATAGTGAGTGGGTGGTGCGGCTGCCTTCGCTGCTATCGATGATCGCTATTGGTATTTTGTTGTATCGTTTTACTGTTGAGCTGATGGGGCGTAAAGTTGCTGTTTATGCTACGCTTATCATGCTTACGTTTGTTGATGTTTATTTTTATGCTACTTATAACGGCGGGGAGATCGATCTTTTTTATGCTTTGCTGGTGATATGCCAGTTGTTTCCGCTGATCAATTACTATATGGGTAAAACCAATGCTTACAATGCCTTAGTGCTTTCGTACGGGTTTATGGCGCTGGGTTGTTTGACGAAGGGGCTGCCTTCTTTGCTTTTCCAGGGGGCGACTTTGTTTTTGCTGGCGTTGTACCAGCGTTCTCCGAAAATATTGTTCAGCATGGCTCATGCTGCGGGACTGGCTACGGCTGCAGTTGTGATAGGTTGTTACCTTTATGCGTTCAGCCGGCAGGATCATATAGGTATTTTGCTTGCTACGCAAATTGATGAAGCGGCGGATAAAAGTGCAGCCGGGGCGCGGCAGGAGCGGTTATGGTCTGAGACGCTGCAATACCCGTTATTGCTTATAAAGGGGATGCTGCCCTGGTCGTTATCGTTGCTGCTGCTGGTTAAAATGCCGTTTTCGCATTTGAAGAATAAAGGATTGGGTTTTATCGTTGCGCTGATAGGTATCAATATTCCTGTGTATTGGTTTACGGGTATTCCCAAGCTTCGTTATATCTATCCCCTGATGCCGTTTTTTGCTATCGTGTTTGCCTGGATCATTTACCGATTTGAGACCGGGAAGCGGAGGTATGAGAAGCCTGTATTGGCGGGAGTGATCGTTATCATGATCACAGGAGTAGCCGGGCAACTGGCTTTGACGGGATATATGCAGCAGTGGTGGGGATTGGTGCCGGGTTTAGCGCTGGGGGTTATTACCTTGCTGGTATGGCGTAACAGGCTGGCGTTGCGAAATTTTAAAGCTATTGTTGTATTACTGGCGGTGGTATTGGTAACGGGCAGGTTCTTTTTTTCGATGGTGATCGTACCTTATGCGGATGTTAATGCGGCAGTTGATCACAGGCATATCATGGAGCAGATAGATTCTATTACAGGCGGGAAGGGGTGTTGGTATTATGCGGCAGAGACAACAAGGGAGCTGAGACCTTTACCCGGCGGATATGAAGGAGATACCATACCTGTTGCGCCGGCTGTTCCTTACCAACTGCCTTATTATTATAATAAACAGTTTGCGCGGCCGCTTGTACATAGCAGTTCAGCTACAGCGGGTGATTTTTACCTGGCAAAGAGCGTTGCGCTACCCGATGATATTGCGGTTGCCATTGAACAGCGTTTTGAGCATGTGCAAGGGGATGATGATTATGTACTTTTTCGTGTAGCGGATAATAAAACTGCCGGTAGTATTGGTGATACTACCGGCAGAGATGCGTTGCCGGTTGAGAACGCCGGGGAAATGCCTTACTAAGCTTTGCAGCTAGTGGGCGAAGTCCAGTGCGTAGTTGCCTTTGATACGTTCTATAGGTGGGTTAAAGTAACCGAATTTAACGTTAGGGAATTCTTCGCGGATCAATTCCATCATTTGTTTAATGCCCAGGCATTCACCGGGTTCGGTAACGCCTATTTGTGCCAGGTACCAGTCGGGGTCGATGTTGAAATTGCGCCACTGGATCATGGTAAGGTCTGTTTCCTTTATGAGTTTGCGTAATGCTTCATATTCTTCGACGGTGTCGGTCATGCCTGGGAATACGAAGTAGTTGATGCTGGCCCATCCTCCGAAGCTGCGTACTACTTTGAGGCTTTCGATGATATCTTCGAACTGGTAGTTATTGGGGCGGTAATAGGGCGTATAAATATGTTTCTGTGCCGAGTTGGTGCTGACCCTGATGCTGTCGAGGCCTGCTTCGCACAGGGCTTTTACCGCTGCGGGGTTGGAGCCGTTGGTGTTTATGTTTATACTGCCTTTGGGTGTATGCTTACGCATTTCGATAATAGAATCGCGGATGGTGGGCCACATGAGCAATGGTTCACCTTCGCAGCCTTGTCCGAAGCTTACGATAGGGTAGGGAGCGTTCATGAGGTGTGGCACTGTGAATTCTACTATTTCTTCAGGGGAGGGTTTAAATGTAAGCCTGTCCTGTGTGGATACGATTGTTTCTTCTTCGGGCTGGAAGGAGATACAGCCGAGGCAGTTGGCGTTGCAGGCGGGTGAAGCCGGAACGGGGCATTCCCAGCGTCCGAGTGCAAAGTTGCGTGCGGCGGGGCATTGATACGTTTGGCAGCAGTTGTCCATGAGGTGTTTTACCAGCCTGTTATGCGGGTAGGCCTCCAGCAGTTGTCTGGTGCCGGCGTTTACTTTATCCTGGTCGTATCCGGCGCATTCCTGCCTGATGTCCTGTTCGATGCGCACGGCGGTAACGTAGAATGTATCGTTGTACCAGGCGGCGGCGGTATAGCAGAAGAGGGGGAGTGTGGGGGCATCGGGCGCTGTTTCATAAGCGGCCAGGAAGAGGCCGGTATGAGCGGGTGGGATAAAGGCTGCTACGGCCCATCCTTTTTCGCAAAGCCTCATTTCTCCTGTTTTCACGTCGATGCCGATACCTCTGCGGCCTGGCAGTTCATATAAGTTACCTCCTTCGGGCAGGGGGATCCAGTCTTCAACCGGCACAGGGTAGGCATCCCATCCTGCGCGTCCTACGGCGTAGAGGCTCGTATCTTCAAAAATATTACCGGCTCCGTCGGAGTACAATAAAAAAGGCGATTCTATCATTATCATTCTTTCTAAACAAATAAAGCGTCACGGGAGTGTTAACGCTTAAACGGCAAAGGTCGTAAAAAAGGGGATAGGTTCAGCAAGCGGGTCAGAGGATGTTGCTGGTGTAGTGTGCGCAGAAGTCGTTAAACTCCTTGACTGTTGTTTTATCGGTTCCGGGTGCTATTTCTCTCTGGAATAGCTTATTGTTTTTGTAATCGATGGTGAGGAGGTCGTCTTTCAGGACCACATTGGTTATTTCGTCCCATTTTACGGTGCGTTTGGGGAAGGTGTTGAAGCTGACACCATATTCGCTGAATCCTATTTCCGGGGGGAGGTTGGCGGGTTTTTCGAGCAGGGCCATGGCCAAAAAGAAGAAGGCGATAATCATCAGGGGCATCGGGGCTGCCAGCCAGCCAAAGAAGCATACATAGAGGGCCAGGCGGTAGCTGGTATAGTCGTATTTTTTACCTATAAAGCGGAGGCGTGCGAGGATCCAGAAGCTGAATGTCAGGAAGATAATCACGGCAAAGACTATACGCGTTGGCTGGTCGATGGGGTCGAAGAGGTGCATTGCAAATGCTGCTATGGATAAAAACAGCATGAGCTGGGTAATATATCCGAAGAGGTTAACCTTGTTTTTCCTTAATGTGATCAGGAAGTCGTACTCCATTGTTGTTTGCTTTTAATCATCAGGTTACACAGGCGCCATAAGAGGTGAGCGCCTACATTGGCATCCCATTCCTGTTCACCTACGCCTATTTCTACCAGGTCAAAGCTAATCAACTGGCGGCCGCTTTCAATAATACGTTTGAATAAATATAATAAGGGCTCTATATCAAAGCCTCCTGGTACCGGAGTGCCGGCATGGGGGCAGAGTTTAGGATCGAGGCCGTCGATATCGAAGCTGATATGTACTTTTTGCGGCAGCTGGGCTATAATATCGTTGGTAATGCTTTTCCAGGTATCGCCTTCATAGATACGTTCTTTGATGTTCCTATCGAGGAAGCAGGCGATACGTGCGGGATTGTTTGCTACGTACTGGTGTTCTGTTTCGGAATAATCGCGGACGCCGAGCTGTACCAGTTTTGTGAGGTGGGGGATCTCGGACAGGGCGTTATGCATTACAGACGCGTGTGAATATTTGAAGTTACCGTATGAGGTACGGAGGTTGGAGTGTGCATCGATCTGCAGGATACCGAAATCGCCATGTTGTTCTGCGAGGGCTTTCCACAGGCCGAGGGGGGTACTATGGTCGCCGCCTATGAGGGCTACCAGTTTATTGCGTTGCAGGAGCTCGCGGGTTTGTTCGTAGACCCAGTCGTTGAGCAAAAGGCTGCCTTCGTTGATATCGCGCAGGCTTTTACACATGAACTTGTTTTTTTCTACGGCTTCTCCTTTGGAGATATAATCGATGTAGAGTTCGGCTTCTTTGCGGAGGTAATCGCTTTTGAGGAGGATCTTTTTATTGACCTCGCGCATGTAAAAGCCTTCTTTCCATCCGTTGGGAATATCGGCGTCGAAGAGGTCGACCTGTAAACTTGCTTTGAAGATATGTTCAGCGCAGCGTGCGGTTCCGGCGGTACAGCTAACGGTCACTTCCCAGGGGACGGGTAATAGAACAAGTGCTGCTTCTTCTTCTGTAAAAGGAAGGCCGAAGATGTTGTTGTGCGGATTGCCTGCTAGGTTGGGGTCAAACCCCGATAGATCTGCCATGACGGATTTTTGTCAAACGGGCTGCAAGGTAGGTGAAAAATATATTCCCGGGGATGTAAAAAGCATTAAAAATCGTGAATTCCTCCCCGGGGTCTTAAAGCTCCTGGTGTTATTGCCCCAGTTTTAACAATTGCTGCTTAGAAATGGCGTTGGGAAACAATGGTTTTGGACTAATTTCGCGTCAGAAATAGATAAATGTTAAGATGAAGAAGACCCACATTGTAGCATTGGTATTTATCGCAGTAGCTATAGCTGTGTTAATCAGCTATTTAGGAGATACGTCCACTTATGATACCGTAGCCTCTGCCAAGCAGAAACCAGGTAAGTTTGTTCACCTGATCGCCAAGATAGACAAATCGCAGCCTATTGAGTACGATCCTATCAAAAATCCGAATTACCTGGCTTTTACGGCTATCGATACATTAGGGAATTCTATCAGGGTGGTGTATCATAATACCAAGCCTACCGATATGGAAAAGAGCGAGCGGATTGTTTTAAAAGGGAAAGTTGCGGGTAATTTGTTTGAATGCCGCGACATTTTGCTGAAATGTCCTTCGAAATACAAAGATGATGTGAATGCCACAGAGAAGAATCTGACGGCAGCAACGAGCATCCAGTAGCAAATTTCCCGCTGCGAGCGGCAGCGTTTCCAAATACCGACCCCAGAATGAACTATACAGGTGAACACTTATTACCCGGTCAACTCGGGCATTTTCTTGCAGTATTATCTCTCGTGGCCTCTATTGTGGCTACCGTTGCCTATTTCAAAACCAACAAGGCGTCATTAGCCGATGAGAAGCAGAGCTGGCTTCGCGTGGCGCGTTTTGCTTTCGTGGCCGAGACCATTGGCGTATTCGGCATGTTTGCTACCATTTATTATATTGTAGCGAACCATTATAATGAATATTATTTTGCCTGGAACCACTCTTCCCGTACCCTGCAATCGGAGTACCTGCTGAGCTGTATCTGGGAGGACCAGTCGGGCAGTTTCCTGTTATGGGATATCTGGCATTGTGTGCTGGGATGGTTCTTTATTTTCCGTAACAAGAAATGGGAGGCTCCTGTTCTTACAGTGATCAACTTTGCCCAGTTTTGTATTGCTACCATGTTACTGGGCATTTATGTATTTAACCTGAAGATCGGCAATAATCCTTTTATATTGTTCCGCGAGCAGATGCCTGATCTGCCGTTGTTCACGAACCCTGATTACCTGAGCCTGCCGCGTGTGTATGAGGGCAATGATCTGAACACGTTGTTGCAGAACTACTGGATGGTGATACATCCGCCTATCTTATTCCTTGGTTTTGCTTCCACTATTATACCATTTGCTTTTGCGTATGCGGGTATGGTTAATAAGGATCATACGTGGACTACGCCGGCGTTGTCGTGGACGAGTTTTTCCGCCGCGGTGCTTGGTACGGGTATTATGATGGGAGCTGCCTGGGCTTATGAGAGCCTTTCATTCGGTGGCTACTGGGCATGGGACCCTGTGGAAAATGCGTCTCTTGTACCCTGGCTGGTGCTGGTGGCTGGTTTGCATACCAATCTTATTTATAAACACAGCGGTTATTCATTAAAGACCACTTACCTGTTTTATATACTGGCTTTTGTGCTGGTGCTGTATTCGAGTTTCCTTACCAAGAGCGGTGTGCTGGGCGATACGTCGGTACATGCTTTTACTGATTCGGGTACCGGCTTCCAGCTGGGTGCGTTTGTGCTGGTGTTTTTAGTGCCGGGGCTTTTCCTGTTTTTCAGGAACAGCAAACATATGCCTGTGATCAAAAAGGAGGAGAGCACTTATAGCCGTGAGTTCTGGATGTTTATTGGTTCGCTGGTGTTGTTCCTTGGCAGTCTAGTTATTATCATCAAGACGTCGGTGCCTTTGTTCAACAAGATCTTTGGTACGCAGATAGCGCCACCGGAGGATCCGGAGTTTGCGCATAACCAGATACAGGTATTTGTGGCTTTCATTATTGGTTTACTTACCGCGGTGACACAATACCTTAAGTATAAGGATACGCCCAAGGCGTTACTGGGACGCAAGATACTGGTGCCTACGCTGGTGTCGCTGGTGATAAGTCTTTGTATCAGTTTCTTTGGAGAGATCCATTATGATAAAAAAGGTCCGGGATTCCTGTTTGCGATCCATATGGCGCTATTTGCGTCGGTATATGCCGTAGTGGCCAATGCGGCTTATATATGGCTTGGATTAAAGGGCAAGCTGAAGGCTGCGGGCGCTTCCGTGGCGCATTTCGGTTTTGGGCTGATACTGGTTGGTATTCTCATTTCTTCGAGTAAAAAGACCATCCTAAGCTGGAACACTACCGGTGTAACTACGCTGCAATCGGATGGTAAGGAGAACCCGGCTGAGAACATCACCTTGTTCAAAGGCGTGAGAACGGATATGGGTAAATATCATGTTACCTATGTCAAGGATACGGTTAATCCGCGTGACAGGAAGAAATATTTTGAGCTTGAATTTGAGCATAAGAAGCGCAAGGAGAAGTTCTTTCTTTATCCTGATGTGCTGAAGAACAATAAGGGGATGGAAGGTTATTCTCCTAACCCTGATGCGCGTCATTACTGGCATAAAGACATCTTTGTTTATATTTCTTCATGGGTTGAAGGCAGCAGCCAGGATACCTCTTCCTTTAAGCCAACAGAGGTTAAGGTAGGCGATACACTGTTCTATGCAAATGGTCTTATTGTATTGAACAAGGCTGAGGTAAATCCTGAGAAGGGAATACCCGGAGTAGCAGCTGATGAAACAGGGATGGTGCTTAATATGACGGTGATTGCGAAGGATGGCCGTATGTATCCTGCCACACCTGGTATTGCGCTGAAGGGAAATGAAATGCGTTCTTTGCCTGATACTGTTGTATCGCAGGGGCTGATCCTTAAGTTCAACAAGGTTATCGATGCAGCAAAAGGCAGACTTGAGATAGGAGTGAAGGAAGACAAGACCATGAGCGATCTACTTACGCTGAAGGTTTATGAATTTCCGTTCATCAATATATTATGGATAGGCGTGATTGTAATGGTAACAGGTTTTGTGATGAGCATGGTACAGCGCATGCGCAAGCCAAAGATGGCGGCTGTTTAAGTTAATTCACCAGGTCTACCGTTGCCTTCTGCGCAACTTATTTTTATCCCGTGCTGTACGAATGGAGTCGGCACGGGATTTTGCTATAGAAAGCGTAGTGCTGTCGCAGTCTTTTTCGAGTTGTGTTATCACATCTTCGACCTTACGTTCCATTTCGACACGGGCTTTCAGGCGCGCCAGACGCGGTGCTTCTTTGTCTTCCTGTTTACAGGCCTGCATCATGAGGCTTGTAAGAATCAGTATCGATACAGTTTTCATAACCGGGTAGTGTCTTTTGGAAGTTTAAGTAATGAATCTACCAGTAAAGGAACGCGGTAGCGTTGTATAGAGTCGCAGCGCCGAGTGATGGCGGCGTAGGCGGAATCGATGCGCGCTGAAGCTTCATTGTCCAGTTGTTTCTGGAATTCAATTAATTGCTCTTCCTGATCTGCGGGGGGCACGGCGGGTGTGCAACCTATGGCGATCAGGTTTATGAAAACTATAACATTTAACAGAATGCTTTTGAATTGCATTGCGATTGTATAACCGGTTGAATGTTTATATTTACGGTCGATAAGTACAATGACCAGGTATAAAAATACAACTCTGGCTGGTATCATTACCATCCTGGTTGTGGCGATCTACCATCCCGTATCCGCCACTGCTCAGAATGGTCAAGGACCTTATGACACAATCCGTGTTTATGGCTGCATTGAAGCCAACGGTGATACTATTCCCTGTTCTTATCTGCCTCCTGTATTTGTTTACACGCATTTAAAGGGTAAATGGAAGAAGTACCATGCTGAATGGACGAGGTTACGTAATGCGGTATATGTAACGTATCCTTATGCTGCTGCGGCTTCGAAGGTGATGAACGATATCAATATGCGGCTGGAGGGTGTTACGGAGAAGTCGAAGCGGAAGGCGATCATCCGTTCGCGGGAGAAGGAGCTGAAGAAGGAGTTTTCGGACAAGCTTACCAAGTTATCGGTATACCAGGGGAAGGTGCTGATGAAGCTTATCAACCGGCAAACGGGCAACAACTGTTACGAGATCATAGAAGAATATAAAGGCAGTTTTACTGCAACCGTGTACCAGACGGTTGCGATCGTATTTGGCTCTAACCTCAAGCAGAGCTATGATCCTTCCGGCAAGGATCGTGATATTGAAAGTATTGTACATGATGTTGAACGTATGTACGGTATCAGAAGATAAGATTACTTTTGCTGCTCAATTTCAGAACAGCAATGATAAAAACAGACATACTGGCTTTTGGTGTGCATCCTGATGATGTTGAGTTAGGATGTTCGGGCACCATTATAGCGGCCGTGGCAGAAGGAAAGAAAGTGGCGATCGTTGATCTTACGCAGGGAGAATTAGGAACACGCGGTACGATAGAGACGCGTAAAACAGAAGCTGCTGCTGCTGCTGCCATCATGGGTGTTGCTGCCCGTGAGAACCTGCAGATGGCTGATGGTTTCTTCCAGATCAATGAAGAAAATATCCGTAAAGTCATTGTTTCCATTCGTAAATACCGGCCTGAGATCATACTCTGCAATGCGTTGGAGGACCGTCATCCTGACCATGGAAGGAGTTCGAAGCTGGTAGAGGAAGCGGCGTTCCTTTCCGGGTTGCGCAAGATAGCAACTACACTTGACGGGGTTGAACAGGAGGCATGGCGTCCCAAATACGTTTTCCACTATATACAGGACCGGTATCTGAAGCCTGATTTTGTCGTGGATATTTCTGCCCATATGGAGCAGAAGATCCGGGCGGTGCAGGCTTATACCACGCAGTTTTTTTCGGCGCAGGCTGCTGAAAATGAAGATACTGAGCCTCAGACCTATATTTCCACGCCGGATTTCATTCATACCGTTACCGGCAGGGCATTATTGTTGGGTAAGAGAATAGGCGTGAAATATGCCGAAGGATATATATCGAAGAAAATGCTGGGGATCAGCAGTTTCGATGCATTTGTTCAGGAAACGACGTGATGTTAATATTATGTTTTTCAATGCTTTTTAACCTGATTTCAACGGGTTAAACCGCCAGTTATCCTGATATTTGCACCTTCAAAAGTCATTTAGTTAAGTATTATGCAGACTCCAAAATTCGCAGTCGTAAGACCTTCTTTTCATGTTGAGCTGAAAAACAGGATCAACGAGTATTTTGCCACTACGGGCAAAAGCACTACCGGTGGCTCCAGATTGTTTTCGAAAGCGCTTTTCCTGATATTGGCGCTTGCGTACATTTACATTCAGCTGGTTTTCTTTACACCTGTGTTATGGGTGTCGTTATTGCTTTGCGTGTTAATGGGGCTGGCAGTAGCTTCTATCGGGTTTAATGTGATGCATGACGGCGGACATGGCAGTTTCAGCACTTCGCCGGCCGTCAACAAAGTTGCCGCTATCACTGCCGAAGTATTAGGTGCCAGTCATTTTATGTGGAATATGAAGCATAATGTGATCCACCATGCCTACACGAATATCGATGGTATCGATGATGATATTGACGCCAAACCTTTCCTGCGGATGGCTTCGACCCAGAAATATTACAAGATGCACCGTTTTCAGCATGTGTATTTTGTGGCGTTGTATGCTATCTTTCATTTGTACTGGGTGTTGTTCAGCGACTACAAGAAATACTTCTCCGGTAAGATCGGCGATATGGCCATCAAGAAGATGAAGCCTATGGACCATGTTATTTTCTGGGGTTTTAAACTGGTGCATTATGCGTTGTTCTTTATCATTCCTATTGCGGTATTAGGTTTCAAGAGCTGGATCATTGGTTTCTCTATCGTTACCGTGGTTACGGGCTTTACCTTAAGTATCGTATTCCAATTGGCGCATACGGTAGAACATGCTGAATTTCCTGTGCCTGCTGAAGATGGTAAACTGCAGGATGAGTGGGCTGTTCACCAGTTGAAGACCACTGCCAACTTTGCTACCGGCAATAAGCTGATATCCTGGTATGTAGGCGGATTGAATTTCCAGGTAGAACACCATTTATTCCCCAAGATCTCCCATATTCATTATCCTGAGATCAATAAGATCGTTAAGCAGGCATGTAAGGAGTATAACGTGGTTTATATCGAGTATCCGAAGATGTACCATGCTGTAATATCGCATGTGTCGTTCCTGCGCCAGATGGGCAGGGCTTAATTTCATATTTTAAAAAGGAATTGTAGTTACAAGATATGTCAAAGGTTAAAATAGGATTGGTGCAAACGACCTGCACCGCGAACAAGCAGGAGAACCTGGATAAGGCTATCGCCAAAGTTCGTGAAGCTGCTGCCAAAGGCGCGCAGATTGTATGTTTACAAGAGTTGTTTACTTCTCTTTATTTCTGTGATGTGGAAGATTATGATAACTTCCTGCTGGCAGAAACCATTCCCGGTCCTTCTACTGATGCGTTGAGTGCGGTAGCGGCAGAATTGAATGTCGTGATCATTGCATCCCTGTTCGAGAAAAGAGCGCAGGGACTATACCATAATACAACGGCCATTCTGGATGCAGATGGTACTTACCTTGGTAAATACCGTAAGATGCATATTCCTGATGACCCGGCTTATTACGAGAAGTTTTACTTCACACCGGGTGACTTAGGTTACAAGGTATTCAAAACCAAATTTGCAACGATAGGTGTGCTGATCTGCTGGGATCAATGGTATCCTGAAGCGTCGCGTATTACGGCGCTTATGGGTGCTGAGATCCTGTTTTATCCTACAGCGATCGGCTGGGCTACTTCGCAGGATGAAGCTACCAATACGGAGCAATACAATGCGTGGCAGACCATACAGCGCAGTCATGCTGTTGCCAACGGCGTACATGTTGTAAGTGTGAACAGGGTAGGAGAAGAGCAAAACGGCGCCATGCAATTCTGGGGCGGTTCTTTTGTAGCCAATCCGTTTGGTTCTATCGTTTACCAGGCTTCTCATACGGAAGAAGAAGTGGTGGTGCAGGAAATAGATACTGCGTTAAGCGATCGTTACCGCACACACTGGCCGTTCCTGCGCGACAGGCGGATAGACTCTTACCAGCCGATCACCAAACGTTATATCGACGAACAGGGATAGTAATTCAACACAAACTCATATTATTTAGCAGCATGTATCCAAAGGATTCTGGTTATTATTTCCCGGCAGAGTTTGCTCCGCATACGGCGACCTGGTTAAGCTGGCCTCATAAGGAAGCAAGCTGGCCGGGCAAGCTTCAAAGCATTTATAACAGTTACAGTCTTTTTATAAAGTATCTCGCGCTAAGCGAGAAGGTGTGCATCAATGTTGGCACTGCTGCGATGCAGCAGGAAGCCACTGCTTATATGCAGGCTGCCGGCGTTAACATGGCGCAGGTGCAATTTTTCCTGCATCCTACGAATGATGCGTGGTGCCGTGATCATGGTCCTGCGTTTCTTATCAATCCGGGAGCTGACCAGCCTAAGATGATCGTTGACTGGGGGTATAATGCATGGGGTGGTAAATATCCTCCGTATGATCTCGATGATGTTATTCCTACGCTTATAGGCAAGGCATTGAACCTGCCTGTGGCGCATCCGGGTATTGTAATGGAGGGCGGTTCCGTTGAGTTTAATGGCAAGGGAACCATACTTACTTCGCGTGCCTGCCTGTTAAATGAAAACAGGAACCCGCATCTGAACCAGCAGCAGATCGAGGAGTATCTTTACCGTTATTATGGCGCTGACCAGGTGCTTTGGGTAACTGAAGGCATTGTTGGTGATGATACCGACGGGCATATAGATGATACGGTGCGTTTCGTGAGCGAGGATACGGTGCTTACCGTAGTAGAGCATTCTAAAAAGGATGAGAACTACGCGTTGCTGCAGCAGAACCTGAAGGAGCTTTCCACCATGCGGGTATTAAGTGGCAAACAGCTCAATATCATAGAGCTGCCGATGCCTGATGCTGTGGTATATGAAGACCAGCGTTTACCGGCGTCTTATGCCAATTTCTATATCAGCAATAAGCATGTGATCGTGCCTACTTACCGGTGTGACCAGGATGATAAGGCTTTGCAACTGATCAGCGATTGTTTCCCGGGCAGGGAGACGGTTGGGATTGATTCTACAGATATCATCTGGGGGTTGGGTAGTTTTCACTGTTTGAGTCAGCAAGAGCCTGCAGTGTAGGTGCGTTTGATTTATATTATCAGGGGCCGATCTTTTAGGATCGGCCTTTTTTGTATGGGACCGGTAAAAACGATTGTCATGGATTGACAATAAGATGGCTGGGATATCGTCTAATTCTTTGAGTATTGGCGATCCCCGAAACAGGCTTGCATTCAATGGCAAGGAGGAACAACGGATGGAGTTTTCTGATGGAAGTGGGTTGGAGTGGCTGGATTATGGAGCGAGGATGTATGATGCGCAGATTGGGAGGTGGTTTGTGGGGGATCCGTTGGGGGATAAGATGAGGAGATTTTCGTCGTATACTTACACTTTCGACAATCCTTTACTTAACATCGACGTGGACGGCTTATATCCCTGGTCTATTAATATCCGTTCGTTTATTGCCACGTCAACAACAGGGGGCGGATTATTTTATGGTGATGGGCGTGTGGCATCTTTTACAGGTACCTCCCGAGTTTATTCATCTTTTATAGTTGACCCTTCTGCTAAATCAGTAACGCAACCTATAACAAAAAGCGACCCTACTATATTTTTCGGAATCCCTGGACGGTTGCCCCCTAAAGTTGACGTAGGAAAACCTAAAGGCTCAAATGATAATATTAGCTTTTCTGAAAACACAGCTTCTTTTGATTTTAGTCATTCAGGAAAAGACCCGATAACACCACAATGGGCAACACCTGCATTAGATTTGCATGCCGGACTTTCATTTACAGAGGATTTGGATAAAGGGATTTTAAATGTTACAGGCTCTTTTACAGGCGACAAGTTCCCAAGTACAGAAGCTTTTATTACAGACCAATCGGGCAAAACAAAATTATTCTTGGGTGCTAAAATGGAACAAGGCGGAATTGCTGATTTGTATGGTGACAATAAGAAGCCATTATTTAAAGTAAATATGCAAATAATATTTGACAGCAAAGGAAACTTTACAGGTGTTCAGCAAGGCGATAAAACATATTCAGTGGATGATTGGAATAAGAAAGTACAATCGGATTTTAATAAAAAATGAAAGCAATGAGAGCAGTAATATCTTTTTTTATACTATCGTTGATGTTAAGTAGTTGCGGCAATAGTGGTGAGCAAGAAATTATTGTTGTGCCAAAGAATTTTAAGGGGTACATCATAATTATTTTCAATCAAAAAAGCGGAATGTCAATTAAATATGAGGGCAAAAAAAGAGTGTATGAGATACCACCAAATGGCATTTTAAAAACACAGTTTGCAGGCAATTATGGTTGGCGAGAATTTGCAGAATATTACTATGAAAAAATAATCCCCGAAAATAAATTATCCTCTTATGCTGAAATAAAAAAAGTGCCAACTGATACGATTGTTGGCTTTATGGGAGCAACAGGTACAGTAAAAAAGAGCACTGAAAGCGAAGAACGGTTAGAATTTATCGAGTTTTACATCGGTACAAAATCGGATATAGAGCAAGCACAAAAGCAAGCTGCGAAATTAGATATAGTAAAGATCACTGAATAAATTTCTTAGAAAAAGAGAATAGTTTCGATTTTTCGGACGTGTTGTTTTGTGTTTCTGCTTTGCAGCGCAAAGAATGTGCGAAAAAAACGAATGGCAGTCATCAATTTAATTTTTTAGTGTGCAGTTTCGCTGCTTTTTCTTTTTCGTCCATTTTTAGGGCTGCAAACAGCACATTTTAAAAATGAGTGTGTAAAGGAAAAATGGTATTATCCAGGGTTGTGGATGGGGCTTTTATGGATAGATATATAATTGTCTGGAGGTTTCTCCAAGGCTTTTGAAGAAATAGGAGTGGGCAGGCTGCTGGGGGATGTTTTCGGTGGAGGCTCCAAGGCGGCTTTTGCTCGGCTCCAAAACGGCTATATAAAGCGTTCTTTTTTGTAGATGGGCGTTTTTGGGGAAGGGGGCAGCCGTAGGAGGCTACCGGTTGTATGGGGGGCGTAAAAATAGGGCTTTTAGGTGGGCAGGGGGCGCCGGAGATGGAGTGGCGGCCTAGTTGGTGAGGGGCGTAATATTGGGGCCTTATGGGCAAAAAAAAGCCACTGTCGGAACAGTGGCACTCAGGGGGTTCGAGGAGCTAAAACTCTTAATAACGCTCTTCGTGGTTACAGCAGAGAAAATAGGGAATATATATACCTGGTTCTTCGTTATCTCATGAATATCTGAGTGCAAGTAAGCAAGAAAAACCAGTACTGGCAAGGGTTACGGCCCGATTTAAGCCGGGTTTACGGGCTATTTAATACTCCTTTAAACCGCAAGGCAGGGGTTAAGGATTTTTAAAGCGCCAACATTGGTTTGTGCATGGTTAGTTATGCAACTAACAAATGTTAGGTGTATTGCCGGAATCCTTATTTTTGTATCAAACAAACAACGATTGTCATGGATTTTCAATTGAATGAAGAGCATTTGATGATTCAGAAAGCTGCCCGTGATTTTGCACAAAACGATTGCCTGCCGGGCGTAATAGAGCGTGATGAATTACAACAGTTCCCTAAACAACAGATCCTTAAACTTGCCGAGCTTGGCTTCATGGGTATGATGGTGGATCCTGCCTATGGCGGCGCGGGAATGGATACTATGAGCTATGTTCTGGCCATGGAAGAAATCAGTAAAGTAGACGCCAGTGTCAGTGTTTGTATGAGCGTCAATAATAGTCTTGTCTGCTGGGGACTTGAAACGTTTGCTTCGGAAAGCCAGAAACAACAATATCTTACTCCTCTTGCCCAGGGAAAAAAGGATGGTGAACTCTATATTGGCGCTTTTTTGCTGAGTGAACCTGAAGCGGGCAGCGACGCCACTTCTCAAAGGACCACTGCTGAAGATATGGGCGATTACTATTTACTGAATGGTACCAAGAACTGGATCACCAATGGTTCTTCGGCGAGTGTTTACCTGGTGATAGCACAAACCGATGCTGCAAAAGGTTCTCATGGTATCAATGCGTTTATCGTTGAAAAGAACTGGCCGGGGGTTACTGTTGCGGCTAAAGAAAATAAGATGGGGATCAGGGGGAGTGATACCCATACTATCCTTTTCACCGACGTAAAGGTGCCGAAGGAGAACAGGATCGGTGAAGATGGGTTTGGGTTCAAGTTTGCGATGAAAACGCTTGCCGGCGGCAGGATTGGTATTGCTTCGCAGGCGCTTGGTATTGCCAGCGGCGCTTATGAACGTTCTGTGGCTTACTCCAAGGAACGCAAGGCTTTTGGTAAAGAGATCATGCAGCACCAGGCTATCCAGTTTAAACTTGCTGATATGGCTACGCGTATTGAAGCTGCGCGGCTGTTATGTTTAAAAGCTGCCTGGGAGAAAGATCAGCACCTGGATTATACGCTTAGCTCTTCGATGGCCAAAGTATTTGCTTCTGAAACGGCTATGTGGACTGCTACTGAAGCGGTTCAGATTCATGGTGGTTACGGGTTTGTGAAAGAATATCATGTAGAGCGGCTGATGCGTGATGCGAAGATCACGCAGATTTATGAAGGTACGAGCGAGGTGCAGCGTATCGTGATAAGCCGTTCTATACTCAAATAGCCTATAGGATAGGAATAAAAAGGGGCTGACCATTGCTTTGGGCCAGCCCCTTTTTATTCGGGTACCTGATAGAAACCAAGTATCGTTTAGGTGATTCTCAAAGCCTTCATTTTACTTTTGGGTCAGCCCCTTTTTATTGTTTTTTATCACATACCGTCTGAGCGCATGGCCCAGATCAGTTTTACGTGGCGCCATGCGTTTTCGTTGGACCATTCATTGTCGTAATTCAAGCCGTACGGCCAGATATGTCCGCCGCCGGTGTTGATGACTGCTCCGGGGCCATCGAAGGTTACAAGGGTGTTTACTGCGTTGGTACCTACGAACAGGCCTCCTGAAATATTTGATGTAAAGCCGGAGGAAAGACCTACGCCATAGGTATGTGCAATTTCGTGCATGGCGGTGCGCACGGCCTGGTAGCTGGCATTAGGGCCAAACCGGATGTTGCCGTTGGTACTGCCATCGGCAGTAGCTACGCCGGTATTGTACTGCACGGTGAGGGTGCGTGCGGGCCAGTTTGCAACGGTATTGTAACGGGCGACGGCATCGTTCATGGCGTTGGTGATGCGCGTTTGCACGTCGGCAGGAACGCCGGTGCTGGTTAATGTCCATGCCAGCTGGCCATTGGCAGTGGGAGCGGTAAGTACCCATTGCTGGCTTTCGCTGCCGGTGTAGGTTGACTGTACAATGTCTGCACCATTGGCGGTTGATGCGCTCGTAACCGTAAGGTCTTTGCCGCTGTTGCGGTTTACGATGCGGTAGAAGCCGCTGCCCAGGCTGATGAGTTGCCATTGCTGGTGGTTGCCGCCGGAATAATCCCATAGGTCTACGTCTGCACCATCGGTGGTGGCAGATTGGTAAACTTCGAGCGCGCGGGAGCTTTGGACGCCAATAACGGAGTAGTAGCCGCCGGACAACTGGTTCAATGTCCATCGCTGATTGGTGCCGCCGTTGGCACCCCATTGGATGATGTTAGCGCCATTTGCTGTAGAGGCGCCGGATACTTCCAGCGGTTTACCACTATAGCGGTTAAGAATTACAAAAGTGCCATTGCCGGGAGAGAGCGGTGTTTCTGTGGCAGGTACCAAAGCCAGGCCAGGAACGGGTAAGCCGGATGTGTCGGCAGGTTGGGTTTCTTTTTTACAACTGGCAAAGCTAAGCGTCAGCAGAAGCAGTAGTGCGCCTGAATGGCGGAACCGAAGTGATCTGTTTTCCATATTAAGGTTTTTTTTTGACGGTGTAAAATAGCCGTGAAGTGAATTGCCAGTTAGGGGCTAATTCGTTTAATAAGGGGGTGTTTTTGGTAACGTGAACAGGGGGTAAATCCACTTATTGGCATTGAGGTGTTGGTTGGCGGGTTTGGCTGTAATGTTTGAGGGAAGGGATGGATGGGGATGGCTACGGCGGTTTATTGATAGGCTATTTCTTATCTTGCACCCCGTGAAAAACTGGTGTATTCTTATATTAACGATATTGTGTTTTACTTCTAAAGGGAATGATAGTTTGCCTGTAAGCCAGGTGCTACAACGTATTCGCAGCTTTCAGACACAATCCTATGCGCATTTCCCGGCCGGTATGTTTCCTTCGTACAGGGAATATCATGGCAGGCGGGAGGTGTTCAAGGATGATGACAATATCTTCTTTACCGGGCTTATTGTCGTTACCTTAAAAGAGTTGAAACCTCTGCTTTCTGAAAGCGATCGGTTGGTTGTGGACAGTATTTGCCATGATGCGGCCCCGTTATATTCTTTGTTTCAGAATAACAAAGGGAGAGGGACGTATAACTTCTGGAGAACGAATCCGCGTGTTGTATTTCCGAATGGGGGGTGGCTGAACCTGATGGATAATAGCCAGTCGTTACCGGATGATATGGATGATACGGTTATATTGTTGCGTGCGCAGGATGCGCCGGACTCTGTTGTCCGGAAGGTTTACCAGCAGATGCAGCTTCATTTGAATGCGGGAAGTAAACGTAAAAAGAATATCCGTGCGGATTATAAGGATATAGCGGCGTATTCTACCTGGTTTGGCAAGCGTATGCCTACGGACCTGGATGTATGTGTGTTATCGAATGTATTACATTTCCTGTATTTACGGAATGTACCTACCGGCAAAGCGGACTCTGCTTCGCTAAAGCTGATATGTACTGCTATCGATAATGGTGATATCAGGATCAGGCCCAGTTATATATCGCCACACTATGCACGTACGCCATTGATTTTATATCATATTGCACGGCTGATGACTGCTGCGAAGATTGAAATGCTGGAACAGCGTAAGGCGGTATTGATTGCGGAAGCGCGCCACCAGCTTGCAATAGCCCGTGATCCGATGGATAAGGTGATACTGGGAACCGCACTTTTAAAATGGGGCGTGATGCCGCCTGCGGTGCATGTGAATACGAAGGGCGAATGGTTTGAAGCACTTGAAACTACTGACTTTGCCTTCTTTGTAGCCAATATGACTTCTATTTTACCAGATCCTTTCCGGCAGGCTACCGGCAAACTGGGGCTAGGCAAGTTTTATTATTATGCACCTGCTTATAACAACCTGCTGTTTCTTGAATACTTACTTTTGTGCCGGCGTCATATGCAAGCAGGCAGGAGCGCCGAATTATCTTTGAAGTAAAGCAGTTTTTTATATGGCTATCAATGAAGCAGTGTACCGGCAACTTTCCGGTGAATTGCAACCGAAAGATGTAACCCTGGTTGCTGTCAGCAAAATAAAACCAGCCTCCGATATCAAAGCATTATACGATTTGGGTCAGCGTGATTTTGGTGAGAACTATGTGCAGGAAGTGATGGATAAGCAAGCGCAACTGCCTGGTGATATCCGCTGGCATTTTATCGGGCATCTGCAATCGAACAAGGTGAAGTTTATTGCTCCTTTCGTTCACCTGATACATGGGGTCGACAGCGAAAAGCTGCTTGCCGAGATCAATAAGCAAGGTAAGAAGCTGAACCGGGTGATCTCCTGCCTGCTGCAGGTGCATATAGCCCAGGAAGAAACCAAGTTTGGGCTGGACGCTTCGGAGCTGGATGCACTGATAAAAGCAGTTACTACCGATGCTCATCAGTGGAGTCATATTCGTATAGAAGGGCTGATGGGCATGGCTTCTTTCAGCGATGACCAGGCGAAGGTGCGTGCCGAGTTCCAGCAACTGCATAGTCTTTACCAATTATACACACCTGCAACTACTCCGCAGGTAAACTTTTCTGTATTATCCATGGGAATGAGCGGTGATTACCAGATGGCTATCGAGGAGGGAAGTACGATGGTAAGAATAGGTAGTTTATTGTTTGGGGCGAGGGGATAGGAGACGAAGTGATTGTTCTATTTTTTGACAGAGATACCTGAATAAAAGAACATTATGAATGAATTGCTGAACCTGGTGAAGCGGGTGAAATCGATAGCGGATATCGGGCTCTTGTATAGTAAAGATCCTTATGACAGGGACCGGTACCAGGAGTTGCATGAGATAGCGCTTGCACTTACGAGCCAGGTGGTGAATACCCCATTAGAAGAAGTGAAGGCTTTTTACGGACCTGTGACGGATTATCCTACTCCTAAGGTGGATATCCGCGGGATGCTTTTAAATGATAAGAACGAGGTATTGCTGGCGCGGGAATCGGCTGATGGGAAATGGAGCCTGCCGGGCGGCTGGGGTGATATAGGACTTACTCCATCGGAGGTAATTGTGAAGGAGTTTGTTGAAGAGACGGGGCTTGATGTATCGGTAAACAGGTTACTGGCGGTTTTTGATAAGAAGATGCACCCGCATCCCTATCAGCCGTATTATGTATACAAGTTTGTTTTTCTCTGCGAACTAAAAGGGGATCTGCAGTTCAATAAAGGGTTTGATATGCTCGATGCGGCTTTCTTTCCCATAGATCAACTGCCTGAATTATCGCTTGACCGGATACTGCCATCGCAGGTGGAGGTGCTGCATCATAATGCTATTAACGAGGTGCTTATTCCGATCGTAGACTAGGGCTTCCCCAAAAAGATGTTTTTTGCGGGCGGAATTTTAAAAAGTGCATTTTGGGGGAAAATGTGCTGCATTTGGGGGACTCCAGGTCCGAAGCAAGTCCGAGGTAAGTGCGATGTTAGTCCAATTCAGGTCCGATTACGAGATACTTCTGGTATATCTTGCCACCCTATCGGTGGTATTAAGTTTTATAACAGCAAAAGGGGCTGACCAAAAGTAATGGTCAGCCCCTTTTGCTGTTATGGATGTTACAATGTTTCTTTCAGCCATTTGAAGAATTCACGTTGCCATACGAGTGAATTCTGAATGCCGAGTACCCAATGGTTTTCATCGGGGAAATAGAGGAACCTGCTTTTGATGCCTTTCAGCTGTGCTGCCTGGAATGCCTGCTGGCCCTGTTCTATAGATACACGATAGTCTTTACCTCCCTGGATGATCATGATAGGCGTATTCCATTTATCGACGAGGTTGGATGGGCTTTGGCTAAAGGAGCGTTGTGCTACATTGTTGTCTTTTTCCCAATAAGCGCCGCCTTTCTCCCAGTTTTCGAAGAACATTTCATCGGTAGTGCCATACATGCTTCTGAAGTCGAATACGCCGTCGTGTGCGATGAATGTTTTGAAGCGGCCTTCGTGCAGACCTTCCAATGCAAATACGGAGAAGCCGCCGAAGCTGGCGCCTACGCATCCGAGTCTTGATCTATCGACATAAGTTTCTTTGCTTACATCGTCTATAGCGCTCAGGTAATCTTTAAGGACCTGTCCGCCCCAGTCTTTGCTGATAGATTCGTTCCATTCTGTACCATGACCGGGCATACCGCGGCGGTTAGGCGCCACTACGATATAACCCTGTGATGCCATGAGCTGGAAGTTCCAACGGAAAGAATAGAATTGCGTAAGTGCTGACTGCGGGCCGCCCTGGCAGTATAACAGGGTGGGGTATTTCTTTTTAGCGTCGAAGCCCGGCGGGTAAACTACCCATACGAGCATTTGCTTGCCATCGGTTGTTTTTACAAAGCGACGTTCTGTTTTACAAGCGCCCAGTTTGGCGTAGGCTGCGTCGTTTACGTGTGTTATCTGGGCCATGTTACCGTTGCTGATATCTACGGTAAACAATTCCGTTGCATGGTTGATATCGGTACGGCTTACGATGAGCGTGTTGCCTGACTGGCCTACGATACCACTGATATCGAAATCGCCTTTGGTGATTTGTTTGATATCGGGCATTTTCATAGTCATTCCGGGATTGTCTACCACGAAGAGTTGCAGCGTTCCGTTGATAGGTGCGGTGAAGAAGATATTCCTGTTATCATCGCTCCAGCGGAAGCTTTCCACGTGAATTTCATCGTTAAAGCGGGTGAGGTTGGTTACGCTTTTATTGTTCATTACGACGAGGTCCTGCTTGTCGCTTTCATAACCATCGCGTTTCATTTGCAGCCATGCGAGGGTGCCGTTCTTATTGAATGCGGGGTTCACGTCGTAACCTTTGTTGGCTTCGGTAAGGTTTATGGTTGTGCCGGTAGCCAGATCATATTCATATAGATCGGTATTGGTGCTGATGGCATAATCGGTACCGAACTTTTTCTTGGATACGTATACCACCTTTTTGCTGTCGGGGCTCCAGATGAAGTCTTCATCGCCGCCGAAAGGTTTCTGGGGGCAATCGTATGCTTCGCCGGGCATGAGGTCTTTGGCCGTGCCTGGTTTCCCGTTTTCGACGGGGGCCAGGAATACGTGGTCGAATTTGCCATCTTCCCAGGTATCCCAATGGCGGTAGTTGAGTGATTCGTACACCTGAACGTTAGAACGGCTTAGTTCCGGGTAATGATCGGCTCCGGAGACCTTTTTTATTTTAACGGCCTGGCTGCTGAGCTGGTACTGACCATCGGGCGAGCGCCTGTCGTTTTCGATGAGGGATTCAGGATCTGCCACTTCTGTTGCATTTCCTCCGGTTATGGCCACCTTATAGGTTTTGCGGGTGCTTTTATTATTAGCAACATCGGGTACGCTTACACTGTATAGGACGAATTTTTTATCTTTCGATAAGCCCAGTGCGCTTACACGTCCGAGTTTCAAAAAGGCTTCGGGTGTCAGGTTTTCCTGCGATATAGCGGGGAGGGCAAGCAGCATCCATCCGGTAAATGCCAATAACTTAATCCTGTTCCTGTTCATAATCATCTGTTTAGTCGGTTGGCAAGGTACTTAAAAAGCGGTTTTGTCCGCCATAGCGGGGATAGGGAATGCGGGTGTTTTGGGGGTAAAGTGATAAGCGGCAAAAAAAATAATTGGTGGGAATTGAAAAGATGTTATTTTTGCTAACGGTGTTAAGTAAAATGATAGCGTAATGGGAATCGCTGAAAGAAAGCTCAGGCAGAAAGAAGAAGTGAGGTGTCAGATTATAGACGCTGCCTGGAAAATAGTTCAGGAGGAGGGCTGGCAGGCTCTTTCGATGCGGAAGATTGCAGATCGCATCGAGTATTCTGCGCCTATCATTTACGGGCATTTTGAAAATAAGGAAGCCTTGCTGCAGGAGTTTACCAGGCAGGGCTACCGTGAGCTGTATCAATGGGTGATAAAAGCCAAAGAGGCTAAAACAGACCCTGCTGAGCAGCTTGAAGCCATTTGGATGGCGTATTGGGATTTCGCCTTTGCCAACCCTGCTTATTACCAGTTAATGTTTGGGGTTGAAATTGGTTGTTGTGAAATGAAGAACGGCATTCCTGAAGCAAAAGCTGGAATGGACATGGTGGGTGAAATCCTGAATGAGCTTATCGCCTCCAGTAAACATCCTGACGCAGACCCTTGCCTGAAATATTATCATCTCTGGTCGGTAGTACACGGTTTAATCTCCATTAACCTGACCCGTAAATTTAACGGGGCACCGCAGGCCACAGAAGAATATGAAGATCTTAATAAAGCCATCCTCCAGGACGCCATTGGCGGAATCATCAGTCGTATAAAAGGATAGGCTGTTTTTTTTGCAACCTAAGTTAACACTGTTAGAAACTATCACAGGCATAATCAAAACGTAAAACCACAACAACATGTACAAGACTACTAAGCATTCTGCTGCATAACAGCTTTTTTTAAAGTATAATATTTAACGGTGTTAATAAAAATAAGAATGTTATTGACATGGCATTTTATTGCCTGAACCGGACAGTTAAACGCTATTTATTGCTTTCGTAAACTCACAAATCAAATAATATGAACTCCCGTATCTATTACAATAGTCTGCTACGGCAGGCCAGGCCACTTATTGCCTTTACTATACTGGCTATAGGGCTTTACAGCTGCACTACTTCGGCAGGCAGCGAATCGATAGGCGCGCCACCGCCACAGGAGCTGCCTGTTCTTACACTTACCAATACAGCAGCAGTCACTTACCAGGAATTTTCTGCAACCATAGAAGGTACTGTGAATGTAGAGCTGCGTCCGCAGGTAGATGGTTATCTTGAAAAGATCTATGTGGATGAAGGAGCTTATGTAACCAAGGGGCAACTGCTTTTCAAGATCAATGACCGGAGTTATGCGTCGCAGTTCACCACTGCGGAAGCTACTGCTCATGCGGCACAGGCGAATATGGAGAAAGCTGCGATAGAGTTGAACCGCATTCGTCCACTGGTACAAAACAACGTAGTAAGTGATGTGCAATTGAAAGCAGCACAGGCTTCGTATGAAGCAGCAAAAGCCAGTTTCGAGCAGGCACAATCGGCTACCAACAATGCCGGCATCAGCCTGGGATATACTCTTATCAAAGCACCCGTAAGCGGTTATATAGGCCGTATTCCCTTCAAGGCCGGAAGTCTTGTGGGCAGAGGGGAAGCGTTGCCATTAACGGTTCTTTCGGAAGTGAATAATGTGTATGCTTATTTCTCTATGAGCGAAAGTGATTTCCTGCAATTTACCAGTCATACAACCGGTAAAACTGTTGACGAGAAGATCAAAGGGCTGCCACCCGTTGAGCTGATGCTCGCCGACAAATCGATTTACACTGAAAAAGGAAAAGTGGAGATGGTGCAGGGGCAGTTCGATAAGAGCATGGGCACCATCAGCTTCAGGGCTGTGTTTGCGAATGCGAATGGCATCCTGCGTTCCGGCAATACCGGTAAGGTGCGTATACCGCATACCAATGCAGCCGTACTGGCCGTGCCGCAACAGGCCACTTATGAATTGCAGGATAAAGTATATGTTTTCACTGTTGCCGATTCCAACAAAGTAGTCAGCAAACCCATTGGTATTGCAGGTACTTCGGGTGTGTATTACCTGGTAGATAAGGGGCTGAATGCAGGGGAGACGATCGTGTTCACGGGGCTTGACCGTTTAAGGGATGGTGCTGTGATAAGGCCGTTGCCACTTTCAGCTGATAGTCTGCGTAAGGCAATGCCTTTATAAGCATAGCCGTCGCAACATTCACTAATAACAACTACACAATGCTTAAAAAATTTATAGAACGACCGGTTCTTTCAACGGTCATATCCATACTATTGCTCTTACTTGGCCTATTGTCCGTGTTTTCGTTACCTATTACGTTGTTCCCGGATATAGCGCCGCCGAGTGTGCTTGTATCGGCGAGTTATCCTGGTGCGAATGCCGAGGTGGTGGCGCGTTCTGTAGCTACGCCGCTTGAAGAGGCGATCAATGGTGTGGAGAACATGACCTATATGACATCGAACTCCAGTAATGACGGGAGTATGTCGCTTACGGTTTATTTCAAACAGGGAACCGATCCTGATATTGCTGCTGTAAACGTGCAGAACCGGGTATCGAAGGCAACGAGCCAGATACCGCAGGAGGTAATACAGGCTGGTATTTCGACACAGAAACAGCAGAACAGTATCATCATGTTCATTGGTTTATATGCCAAGGACAGTGTGAACTATGATGAAACATTCCTTCAGAACTATATCAAGATAAACCTGATACCGAAGTTGCAGCGTATTCCCGGTGTAGGCCAGGCGCAGCCCTTTGGTACCAAGGATTATTCGATGCGGATATGGTTACAGCCAGAGCGTTTAACGGCTTATAACCTATCGCCGCTGGACGTAACGAATGCTATCAGGGATCAGAGCCTGGAGGCTGCCCCGGGACGATTTGGACAAAGCAGCAAACAAGTATTTGAATACGTATTGAAGTATAAGGGTAAGCTAAATACCAATGAACAATATGAAAACATCATCATCAAGTCGAATACCGATGGTTCTGCGATTCGTTTGAAAGATGTGGCTCGGGTTGAGTTCGGTTCCTATACCTATTCTTCGGACAGTAAGATGAACGGGTTCCCGGCATCGGGTGTGGCTATTTTCCAGACGGCGGGTTCCAATGCCAATGATATCCTTACAGAGGCGGAACATTTGCTGGACAAATTCAATAAAGATCTTCCGAAGGGTATTGAATCGAGTGTGATGTATAACTCCAAGGAGTTCCTGGATGATTCCATCAGCCAGGTGGAGCATACGCTGGTAGAAGCGTTTATCCTGGTGTTCATCGTGGTGTTCATATTCCTGCAGGATTTGCGTTCCACACTTATCCCTGCCATTGCGGTTCCGGTGGCTATCGTGGGTACGTTCTTCTTCCTTAATTTATTTGGTTTTACCATCAACCTGCTTACGTTGTTTGCGCTGGTGCTGGCCATCGGGATTGTGGTGGATGATGCTATCGTGGTGGTGGAGGCTGTGCATGCGAAGATGGAACATACACATATGCCTGCACGGGAGGCTACGATAACATCGATGAACGAGATATCGGGAGCCATCATATCGATTACCCTGGTCATGGCTGCGGTGTTTATACCGGTAGGTTTCATGCAAGGGCCTGCGGGTGTATTTTACCGGCAGTTTGCGTTTACACTGGCTATCGCGATCCTTATTTCTGCGGTGAATGCCTTGACGCTGAGTCCTGCGTTATGTGCGTTATTCCTGAAACCACCTAAGGGGGCTCCGGGCGCACATGGCGGTAAGAAGTCTGGTTTCGGCAGCCGATTCTTCAATGCTTTCAATGCTTCTTTCCATACTGTTACGGAGAAATATATCAGCAGCCTGAAATTCCTTTTCCGTCACAAATGGGTGGGAATAAGTGGGCTTGTGCTGGTTACCGCCGTGACATTGTTCATGGTACGTAAAACGCCTACCGGTTTTATTCCTACAGAAGATCAGGGCTTTCTGCTGTATGCGGTGAATACACCTCCGGGCAGTTCACTCGACAGGACACATAATACGATCGCTAAGATCGACAGCATACTGAAGGCGCAGCCGATGGCGGACAAACGTTATAACGTAGAAGGTCTGAACTTCATCTCCAATGCGAATGCCTCTCCTTATGGCGCTGGATTCGTGCGTATGAAACCTTATGCGGAGAGAGGTGACATGAAAGATCTTGGTATGATCACGAACGCCATGACGCAGAAGATTGCCACCGAGGTAAAAGACGGCAGCGCCTTCTTCTTTACTTTCCCTACCATACAGGGTTTTGGTAACGTGGCAGGTTTTGAGTTCATGTTACAGGACCAGGCGAATGGTTCGCTCGACAAACTTAGTGCTACTACCAATGAATTCCTGGGAGCATTGATGCAACGCAAAGAGATCGCTTATGCTTTCACCACATTTGCCTCGGGCAACCCGCAATACGAGATAGAGGTTGACGATAACAAAACCAGGCAACTGAATGTATCGGTAAGCGATCTGCTGCAAACGTTGCAGATCTATTATGGCAGTAGCTTTGTCAGCGATTTTAACCGCTTTGGTAAATACTACAGGGTAATGGCCCAGGCCGATATACCTTATCGCGCCGAGCCGGCTTCATTAAATAATATTTATGTAAAGAATACGCTGGAGCAAATGGTGCCTGTTAACCAACTGGTAACGCTTAAGAAGGTGTATGGGCCGGAAACTGTTACCCGTAACAACCTCTATAATGCCGTTACCATTAACGGAACGCCCAAGCCTGGTTACAGTACCGGCGACGCTATCAAGGCGATTGAAGAAACTGCCGCCAAGGTGTTGCCAAGAGGATATGGTTATGAGTGGACAGGTATGACGAGAGAGGAGAAGCAGGCTGGTTCACAGATCATCTTCATATTTATACTGAGCCTGGTGTTTGTTTACTTCCTTTTATCGGCGCAGTATGAGAGTTATATACTGCCGCTGGCAATAGTATTGTCTATACCTGTGGGTGTGTTTGGTGTATTTGCCTTCATTCGGATGCTGGGTGTAGAAAACAATATCTATGTGCAGGTATGTCTTGTGATGCTGGTAGGGTTGCTGGCTAAGAATGCCATACTTATCGTAGAGTATGCGGTGCAACGCCGGGCTGCGGGAATGGAGCTGGTAGCGGCAGCGCTTGAAGCATCGCGCCTGCGGTTAAGGCCTATCCTGATGACATCATTTGCCTTTATCATGGGGCTGCTGCCTTTATTAAGGGCGCAGGGCGCTTCGGCGCTGGGTAACCGTTCCATTGGTGCGGGGGCAGTAGGCGGTATGTTAACCGGTGTAATACTGGGTGTATTCATTGTACCGGTATTGTTTATCATATTCCAGCATCTGCATGAGAGGTTTGGAAGAAAGAAAACCGTTGTACCTGCTGAGCAAACTCCATCTCATTAATTGATTTACTAAAGAACGTTTATGTTTATAAAACCATCTTATATCATTATGCTGGCAATTGCAGGATCGGCCTATTGGTCGGCCTGCGCGCCGGGCAGCCGTGGCTACCGGCAGCCTGAACTGAACCTGCCGGCTTCTTTTGATAGCAGCAGGCAGGCCGATACCAATAGTATTGCGGCTATTCCCTGGAAAACCTTTTTTCCTGATACAGCACTTCAGCAACTGATAAGTAAGGGCATCACTCACAATTTTGATCTGCAGCTGGCGGTAGCGCGTGTAGAGGAATCGCGGCAGCAATTGCAGCAAGCTAAAGCGAATTATCTCCCGGTTCTTAATATACAAGGCACCGGGCAATATAACAGGCCTTCAGACAATAGTCTGAATGGCCTGAGCATCGGTAATTTCCTTGGACAACGCCACCTGGAGGATTATAATCTTGCTGTTGGGCTTTCCTGGGAGGCTGATATCTGGGGTAAAATAAAGTTACAGAAACAGGCTGCTTTGGCTACCTATCTCCAGACGGGAGAAGCTGCAAGGGCTGTACAGACAAGACTGATCGTATCTATTGCAGAAGGGTATTATAACCTGCTAATGCTGGAAGAGCAGCTTGCCATAGCCCGCAAAAACCTGGCGCTGGCGGATACCATTTTCCGCATTACACGTTTACAGCGTGATGCAGGTGAAGTAACCACATTGGCGGTACAACAGGCGACTGTTCAGCAGCAAACAACTGCTCTGCTGCTACCGCAGCTGGAGCAACAGAAAGCGATACAACAGAACGCGCTGAAGTTGCTTACGGGAGAGTTGCCGGGAGCGTTAACACATGCTTTTAGTTTTAATGAATCGCCGGTATTAAATACTGCTATCAATACAGGCATTCCGGCAGCTGTGGTGCAGTTGCGTCCCGATGTGCGTGCGGCTGAACTGGCGTTAAAGGCTGCGAACTCCAGGGTTGGGGTTGCACAGGCGTCTTTCTATCCTTCCTTTATTATTACTGCATCCGGCGGTTTAAATGCTTTTAAAGCTTCTAATTGGTTTGAGATACCGGGTTCTTTATTTGGTGTGGTGGGAGGCGCTATCACGCAACCATTACTTCAGAAACGGCAGTTGAAAACACAGCTGGAAATAGCTAAGGTAAACAGGCAGCAGTCTGAGATCAGTTTCAAACAATCTGTTTACACGGCTATGTCTGATGTCGCCGATGCTTTTGTGCGAGTTAACAAGTTACAAGAGCAGCAGGTACTAACGCAAGCCAAGACTGATACGTTGCAGCATGCAATCTTTAATGCGCAATTGCTTTTCAGAAGCGGTATGGCCAACTATCTTGAAGTGATAACTGCGCAGTCGAATGTATTACAAAGTGAACTGGCGCTGGCGGATATCAAAAGGCAGCAGCTGAGCGCTATTGCCCAACTATACAGGGCGCTGGGCGGAGGTGTTAATTAGTTTTTTACTGCTATTGGTGTGGGGCTGCCCTTTATTGGGGGCAGCCTTTTTTTATGCGCCATACATGGAGAGGCTGTGTAAGTGCTTACAGTTGTGGGTGCCGTTGTGCCTATGAAACTGATGACAGCATGTTACACGTAAGTAAAAAGGCTGCATGAGTGACAATATGGCTTATTTTTTTGCTAAATAAGCGTTCACTTTCGGAACACTTTTCCTTCACTGCTCGTTCACTCCTCCTATACTCTGCTCATTTTTTTAGTTTTTTTAGCAAAGCGGACAATATGGCATAGGGGGCTATCTGCCTGCCTGATTTAATCAAATAAATCCGACGACAGGTATCTGTCGCCTCTATCGCAGATGATACATACGATGACGCCTGATGTTAGTTCGGCGGCCAGTTGTAAGGAGGCGTGTACGGCGCCGCCGCTGCTCATGCCGCAGAAAATACCTTCTTCCCTGGCCAGGCGTTTGGTCATGGTACGTGCTTCTTTTTCTTCAATTTCCATTACCCTGTCGATTTGCGACCTGTCGAATATCTTAGGCAGGTAGGCTTCGGGCCATTTGCGGATGCCGGGTATGCGGGAGCCGTCAGTAGGCTGGCATCCGGCAATTTGTATGGCGGAGTTTTGTTCTTTCAGGAATTTAGATACGCCCATAATGGTTCCGGTGGTGCCCATGGCGGATACAAAATGAGTAACCTGGCCTGCGGTGTCGCGCCAGATCTCCGGTCCGGTCGTATTGTAGTGCATGAGGTAGTTATCCGGGTTTCCAAACTGGTTAAGCATAACGTAGTTGCCCTTTGTGAGTTGCGCGTTGGCATAGTCAATTGAGCCTTCCATTGACTGCTCCTTAGGTGTTAAAATGACTTTAGCGCCGAATGCTTCCATGGTTAATACCCTTTCGCGGGTGGAGTCTTCGGGCATTACGAGTTCAATGGGGACTTTAAAGAGGGAAGCGATCATGGCGAGCGCTATTCCGGTGTTGCCGCTGGTAGCTTCTATCAGTGTGGTTCCGGGTTTTATTTCACCGCGGTCCAATGCTCCTTTAATCATGCCATAGGCTGCCCGGTCTTTCACACTGCCGCCTGGATTATTGCCTTCCAGTTTGGCATAAATAGTTACATCCTTATTGCTGTTCACATTTTTCAGCTCTGCCAGCGGAGTATTCCCCACCAGGTCCAGAATTCCGGCCATAGCCAATTGGTTTGTTTAAAATGAATAGTATGCTGCAAAGGTAGGGTTTAACGGCAGGAGACTGTGTTTTATATGTTAAATCGGGGGAGCCTTTAATGCCGGATCATTGTTTAAAGCAGTAACCTGGGCAGAAATATAAGGCAGCCTGTAATAAGTGCTACCACGGCTGCTATAAGCACCATTCCGGCTGCCATATCTTTGATTTGTTTTACACGTGGATGTTGTTCGGGAGTTACGTGGTCCATGATCTTTTCGATACAGGTGTTGGCTATTTCTGCTATCCATACCAGGCAGAAGCAGAAAAGCAGTGCAATCCATTCCAGTTTGCTTAATCTGAAATACCAGCCTGCGAGGCAGGCCAGTATCGTGGCGGCAAGATGAATCCAGGCGTTGTGTTCGGAGCCCAGGAATGACTTGAGGCCCTGAATGGCATACCTAAAGCTTCTGAGCCTGGCCAGCCAGGAAAACGGTTGATGTTTCATGGTTATACCAATCCGGATTCAATGGCTACTCTTACCAGGCCGGCGGTATTTTTTACTTTCAGTTTTTGCAGCAGGCTGGTTCTGTGGAATTCTATGGTAGAAAGGCTCAGAAAAAGCTCATTGGCTATTTCCTGGTTGGTGTATTCTTTTACAACGAGTGCCAGTACTTCTTTCTCGCGTTTGGTGAGCGTTGTTTTTTTGGCTTTGTCTTTATTCCTGATCATATCGTCGAGCAGGGCGGCTTCGAGGGCAGGAGAGAGGAAGCGTTTTCCTTTGGACACTGCTTCGATTGCATTTACGATGGTTTCGTCGTCTGCGTTTTTAGGAAGATAGCCCAGGCAGCCGACATGAAGCATTTTCTTTATCTGGTAAACAGTGTCTGTACTGCTGAATACAAGTATGTTGATTTTAGATTTAGGTTTCAGGATAGTGGCGGCAATATCATATCCGTTTGCATCGGGTAACTGCATATCGAGTATCAGCACATCGGCTGGTACTGTGGCAATATTAGCCATGAGTTCGGCGGCAGTGTTATAAACGGCTGTTACGGTGATATGTTGTTGTTTAGACAACATTGTTTTCAGTCCGTTTGAAACTACCGGGTGGTCGTCTGTAATAATAACGTTGATCATATAGGGCATTACGTTTTTAAGTAAAGCATATCTTTTCCTGTCAGATGCAATTCCATGTTTATGCTGGTGCCATGGTTGGCGGCACTTGCAATATCACACTTTCCTCCCATTTTCCTAATCCTTTCCTGAATTGTTGTAATTCCCATGCCAGATTTGCTGCGGGTATCCGGTTGCCGGATGCCAATACCATTGTCTTCAACAGTGATACTGAGGCAGTCGCCGATAAAGGCAAGCTGCACCAATGCTTCTGTTGCTTTTGCATGTTTTAACACATTATGCAGCAATTCCTGAATAATGCGATATAATGCCAGTTCCAGGGTAGGTCTGAAGCGGGGAATTTTTCCTACTGTTTCGTAATGAATATCGAGGGCATCTGCTCTTCTGACGCGGTCGCAGAAGATGCCTGTAGCTATTTCCAGTCCTTCATGCTGTAAAATTTCGGGCATCAGGTTATGAGCAGTTTTGCGCAGGTCGCCATAGGCGTTTTCGAGGAGCAGTAAAATGTCTTTGAACTCGCCATTAACGGTATCTATGTGGTTGGCTTTGAGTGCTGCGCCCAGTTGCATTCTGATGGCGCCAAGTAATCCGCCTATGCCGTCATGCAATTCATTAGCCAGCCGGTTACGTTCTTTTTCTTCTCCTTCTATCATGGCATGTAATAAGGCCATTTCTTTTTCCTGCTGCATACGCAGGGCGTTTATTTTTTGTTTATGAATGGCCTGGCGGCGCAACAGAATGCCTGTCAGTATTACAAGCAGGGTTGCTGCGAGGGTGCCAAGGATCCAGAGGCGCTGTGTTTTTATTTTATTGTCCCTGCTGCTGATAGCGAGTTCTTTTTGTGCCAGTTCCTTATTCCATTCCGCCACTTTGAATTTCATTTCCATGGCACTTATGGCCTGTATATTCCGTTCAATAGTAATGCTGTCGCGCAGTTGGGCATACGCTTTCTGGTGTTCCCAGGCGAGTTTGTAATCGCCTATGGCGCTGTAGGCATCTGCCAGTAATTCATGGCCTTCGTATTGGCTTGAAATGGGTTGGGTTTGTGCTATTTTAAGTGCCGGGAGTACGGCTGTTACTACTTCTTTGTATTTTTTCTGCAGCATATAAGCTTCGCCCAGGTTGTAAGATGCTGTAATGAACAGACCTGTATCCTTTCCTTCGCCTTCAATTTTCCGAAGTGCTTTCTGCGAGTAATAAATGGCGCTGTCGGCTGATTTCTGGGTAAGAAAGGTATGGGCGATATTGGTATAGGTAGCAGTAACGAAGGAGGAGAATATTGACATTTCCGGCAGTTTAGCCAGTTCGATAAAGCGGCGATAGTGGAACCTGGCGGAGTCGAAACGGTGCAGCAGGTAGTTGACATGTCCTTTGCTAAGGATGATCTTACCGAGGGTTTTGTTATTTGTCTGCGGTAATTGTTCTGCTTTGCTCAGATAATTGATGGCGGTGGCGAGGTATTTATCATCGGGTTTGGCCTGGTCTGGTTCTTCGTTCAGGTTTACCCAAAAGAGGATGAGTTGTGAATAGGTGTTGGCTAGTATGTCGGGGTTATCTACTTTTTTTTCTTCGATCTGGTCCAGTGCTTTGTAATAGTAGTGTGCTGCCGAATCTTTTTTGCCCAGGAACATGTACCGGTAGGCAATTGCATTGTAGATATTGGCAACAACGGTGTAACCTGCCTTATTGTTTTCGGCATAGGGTATTGCCGCCTGAAGGGCAATAATGGCTTTTTCGTGCTGATTATGGATATGATACAACACGCCCAGGTCGGTGAGGCTTTTCAGTATTCCCCTGTTGTATTTGAGCGCAAAGCTGCTTTTCAGGGCGAGGTAGAACTTATGGATAGCGCTGTCGGGGTAGTTCTCCTGCAGCACTCTGGCTTTTTTCATTTCCTGCTGAATAGCGTTGGTATCGCGGAGTAGTTGCTGTTCTGAAAAAACGGGGCCTCCCTCGAATGCGTTGTTTTGTGCGAGGAGTAATTGCGGACCTGGTATTGACAGTGATAGCAATGACAGAACCAAGGCAGCCTTTAAATTTTTAAGGAAGCTTCCTGCTCTCATAAGCGTTGCGTGTGGGGTAAAATTACGTTTTCGTGTACGAATTATAGCTGATTATATACATGTTGTGATGAATATTTGCTTCCTTTCATATTTACAATGGGTTGGCTTTGAGTTTAAAAACTGGTATTTACCCTAGTGTTTTAATGTTTTTTCAAGCCTAACTTTGGAAGCGTAAATGAAAACTGTCAGTCATTAACATATGTACTAAACAGGCATATTAGTTTTTGGCTTTCAATTTAAGCCCTATTTAGCAAATAGAAATATATAGATCAAGCTTGAGAAAGTTTGAATTTTCAACTAACTGCGACCTGCAAGTGTAAAGACTTGTTCCGTGTAAATCACCTCAACTTTTAGAAAACACACATGTATTCCTGGTTCCGGTGTATGCTGTTTATACTGCTGCCGCCGACCTGGGGATGGTGGGGTGTTGTGTTGAATCGTACTTGATAACGCGCTGCAAAACTAACGTGAAGCTTATTCCGATTACTGTCGGGAAACTCCACAGTTGATAATAAAAAACTATGGTGTACTTATAGGCATATAAGGCGCCCCGGAACTGTATTGTCCTGAGTAAAATATTTGGAAACTGATTAACCAAAACACAACATTCGCATGGGAAAGATTTACCTGGAATCTTCTTTTGGGTCACTACGTAAGTTATTTATAGCGATATTGCTCTTGGGGTTTGCCGGTGAAAAAGCGCTGGCTCAAACCCCTTTATATTTTAAAAACGGCGGGACAGCTACGACGAGTACGATTCCATTGAATCAGACGAGTCAGAAGACCCAGTTGTTGTATGCGCCAGCCGATTTTAGTACTACGCCTATTTCGGGTTATCTTACCAAGATATATTTCCGTGGTACAGTTGCTGAAGCCATAGGTACATATAGTGATCTCAAAATCAGTTTTCTTCAAACGGCTGATCTTTCTTTTCCATCGACGTCCTTTTATACGGGTCTTACCCCGGCGCTATCGCGCACGACATTTACGGTGCAAGGCAGTGCCACGGCTGGCGGGTGGTTTGTTATACCATTAGAGACACCATATCTGTACGATAATACCAAAAGCCTGATTGTTGAAATCCAGTATACGGCTGTAAGCGGCGGGATAAGTACGAATAATAATACGAGTACAGGTAATAAAAGGTGTTCAGGAACTTCATTAACCAATACCACAGGTACTACCGGTACTGCGTGGAATGATTTTGGGATGGATGTATTACCTGCTGCAGCATGTACTTCTGCGCCGGTGCCCGGTACAGTATCTTATACGTCTGTAGTAGGTTGTGCTGGCAGGCCACTTCAGTTTGTACTGCAGGATCACGGTTATGGGGCGGGCATTAGTTTTCAATGGCAATCGGCTACTTCGCTTTCCGGGCCTTACACGAATGTGGGCGGCGCATTGTCTTCTTCTTTATTTGAAACTACCGCTCCGAGCGGTACATCGTATTTCCGTTGTGCCGTAACCTGTGGCGGAAATACTTCCTATTCTGATGTAGTAACGGTTATAAGCAGAGAGGCTTTGCCTTCCGGCACATATACTATTGATAAAAATACGCCTACTGCAGGAACCAATTTTAATTCGTTCAAAGATGTGGCAACCGTATTATCCTGTGCCGGAATCACCGGTTCGGTTGTGTTTGATGTAGTGCCGGGTTCTGGTCCCTATGAGGAGCAGTTTACGCTTCCACAGATAACGGGCGCTTCTGCTACGAGTACGATAACATTTAATGGGAATGATAATATTCTTCGATATAATGGCGTTACGGCGGCAAGACATGTTATAGAATTGGATGGGGCTGACTATATTACTTTCAGGAAGTTTAATATCGTTACGCAGAATGCGACCTATGGATGGGGGATACATCTGACAAATGAAGCTAATTATAATACAATTGATAGTTGTACAATAGATGTCTCAACTACCACCAGTACTACAGCTGCCAATAGTGCAGGTATTACGGTATCGGGTTCTTCCAGTTCCGTAACTACTGCAAGCAGCGCCAGCAATAATACCATTACCAATAATACGATTATAGGAGGTTATACCGGCATCATATTATATGGAACAGCAACTTCCCAGAACGCGGTTAATAATATTATCAGGAATAACAAGGTGATGGATTTTTATGGAGTGGGTATTGAAATTGCCAATAACAATGGGGCGCTCATTGAAAACAATGATATTTCCAGGGCTGCAAGAGGGGCTGTTTACAGCGGGTTTGAAGGTGTAACTATGGGAACCGGGAATATTAATTGTGTAGTGAATGCCAACCGTATACATGATACGCACACCATTGCCAGCTCGCAGTCGGGTTCTGCATATGGTGTTTACAGCACTGCGTGTGACGCTCCTGCCGGATCGGAAAATAAAGTGACCAACAATCTGATTTATAATTTCAATAGTTCAACAGGTATCATATATGGTATCTATAACAGCAGTTCCGACGGTGTATTTTACTATCATAACACCATAGTGCTGGATAATGCCTCCTCAACAGCGGGTGCTACCCGGGGTATATACCAGACTACAGCTGCAAGCCGGATTGCTATAAAAAACAACGTTGTTGATATTCGTCGCGGCGGTACAGGTATCAAACATGCCATATTTATGGGTACCGCTACCACTACCTATGAGAGTGACTACAATAACTTTTACATTAATGCTCCTGCAGGTACCAATTATGCAGGTTGTGTTGGCACTACGAATTATGCAAGCCTAGCGAATTGGAAAACCGGTAGTGGTAAAGATGCCAATTCAATAGAAATAGCGCTCAATTATCAGAACGCGGCATTGGGAGATTATATGCCTGTATTACCGTTGGCTGCTGATAACAAGGGCACCCCGCTGGGTGTTACCCTTGATATACTGGGCGCCAACAGGAGTGCATCTACACCGGATATAGGCGCTTATGAATTTGTTGTTACGCCATGTACGAATCCTCCTGATGCAGGGACGTTGTCTACTGATTTTAATCCTATTTGCAGCGGAAAAACATTCACGCTGGTGCGTGATGGCGGCAGTGCAGGTACGGGGCAAACCTATCAATGGGAGTCGTCGGCTGATAACGCTACCTGGAGTGCTGTACCGGGTGCTACCGGATTAAGTTTAAGCAGGTCGCAAACCCAGACCACCTGGTACCGGCTTGTGGTAACCTGTGGCGTGGCTGTGCCTACTCCTGCCATAGAGATTGTTACTCCAACAGGTATGCAGGGTAACTTTACCATAGACAAGACCAGGCCTACCAGCTCTTCTAATTTCAAATCGTTTAATGACGCCTATTCTGCTATACAGTGTGGCATAAGCGGCGCTGTGGTGTTTGATGTTGCTGCAGGTTCAGGTCCTTATGAGGAGCAGCTGGTTATGCAGGAAATTCCTGGCAGCTCAGCCAATAATACAGTTACTTTCAATGGTAACGGTAATACAATCAGCTTTATTTCCGTGAACAGCAATGAAAGAGCGGTTATCAAGCTGAATGGTACAGATCACGTTATATTCGACAACCTTATCATTTCTACCCAGGGTACCACTACCAGCCAGTACGGTTGGGGTATACAGCTGCTGAACAGTGCAGATTCAAATATTATCCGGAATTGTACGATTTTAAGCAGCACTGAATCGACCTCTTCTTCTAACTACGCGGGTATTGTAATAGGAGGCAGTGCAAGCTCCGCAACAGCAACGGGTGATCCCAATTGTGATAATAATATCATCGATAAAAACACGATTGTAGGCGGATACTATGGTTTGACGATGGTAGCCAGCGGCGCCAGTGCGTTCAACTCATGGAATAAAATAACAAGGAACGATATCAAAGACTTTTACTATTATGGTATTTATGTAAATGGATCATTTGAAGCGCTGATAGATAGCAATACGATTTCCAGGCCTTCAAGAACAAGTGTTTCTACTTTCAATGGTGTTTATTTAACCAGTCCAAGCGCCAAGGCTGTTATCTCGCGTAATACCATCACCAACCCGTTTGGCGGTAATCCTACGAGTACAAGTGTTACCAACGGTATTTATTTTAGCGGTGCAGATGCACTGGCAGGGCGTGAAAACGTTGTAGTCAATAACCTCATATATAATCTTACCGGTAAGGGAAGCGTAAATGCTATTTACAACTCGAGTTCGGATCTGGCATTGTATTATCATAATACGATTCATATAGATGGCGCTACCGATGTAACGGCTTCTTTTGCGAGAGCATTTTACCAGACTACCGAGGCGCTCGATATCCAGTTTAAAAACAACATGATCACTTTCTCCCGTAATACCATAGGAGAAAAACATGCTATTTATTTAAACACACCTACCAGTACTATACAGTCGGATCGAAACAATATTTATTTCTATCCGAATTCGGGCGCGGGAGCTACCTATATGGGGTTCCGTGTAAATAATGTTTCTACACTGGCAGAGTGGAAAGCGCTTGGTTTTGATGCTAATTCTACGTCTAATGATCCCTTATATATAGATATTACTACTGGTAATTTTGAGCCTTCCAATGCTTCTATCAATAATCATGGATTACCTGTGGTGCCTCCTGTAACAGTAGATCTGAGGGGTACTGCCAGAGATGCGGCGACCCCTGATGCCGGTGCATTTGAATTTAGTCCGCCTGTTTGCATTACGCCGCCGACAGCGGGTACTATTGTGATGTCGGATAATCCAGCATGTGAAAACTCGCTGGTAACATTAAGCCTGAATGGTAATTCAACAGGAGAAGGGCAGACCTATCAATGGCAAACTTCATCTTCTCTCAATGGAACTTATACTGCTATAAGCAACGTGTTAACGAATCCTGCTTTTACTATTACTGCAACGGAGACAGCTTATTTCAGGGCAGCAATAACCTGTAGCGGGAATACGGCTTATACCACGCCGATTCAACTGATAGTAACGCCGGCTTTCCCTGGCGGAACCTATACCATTGATGCTAATGAGCCTGCTTCTGCTACCAACTTTACAAGTTTTGCAGCGGTGCGTGAGGCTTTGTTGTGTGGTATTTCCGATGCAGTAGTGTTTAATGTGGCTGCGGGCGGTGCTCCTTATAATGAGCAGATCAGGTTTGACAGTATCCCAGGTACATCGGCTACCAATACTATTACATTCAATGGCAATGGCAATACTATCCGGTTCAGCTCGTCCAATTCGAACCAGCGTGCTGTTATTACGCTTAGCCAGACGGACTATATAACCTTTAATAATTTTGTTATTGATGCTACGGGCACAGGAACCTACGGATGGGGTGTGTTTCTTACCAGGGATGCAGATAATAACACGTTCAGAAACTGTTCTATCTTACTTCCTACCAACTCCACGTCATCAAACTTTGCGGGTGTTGTCATCAGTTCTTCTGTGACCGGTGCCACTGTTTCCGGTGCTACGCTATGCGATAATAACCTTTTTGAGAACAATACTATTACCGGCGGCTATTATGGTATGACCATGATGGGGCTTGAAGCTTTGCCTTCGAGCAACAACAGGTTTATCAGGAACAAGCTGATGGATGTCTATTTTTATGGCATATATGTAGGCCAGACTGCAGATGCGCTGATACAAGGCAACCAGATTTCGCGTGCCACAAGGGCTACGACAAGTGATTTTTACGGTATATACAGTACCGGCATAAGCGCAAACCTTCAGATTACAGGTAACAGGATATTTAATCCTTTTGGCGGCAATGCTACCGCTACCAACATTACTTATCCCATTTATATTACAGCTAATGATGCTGAGGCGGGTACACCAACCAGGATTACCAATAACCTTATCTATAATCTGAATGGTGCAGGAACTACTTACGGAATCTATAATTCTTCTTCAAATAATGTTAAGTATTATCATAATACAATTTCGTTGGATAATACGTCTAACACGCTGACTTCTGCTTCGTACGGACTTTACCAAACGGGTGCTGCTGATGGGCTTGATGTAAAGAATAATATCATATCCATCACGCGGGGCGGATCGGGCGCCAACTATGGTTTATATTTCCTTACGGCAACTACGGAATTTGCTTCTGATTATAATAATGTATTCGTTAATGGAGCCGGAACAGGCGCCAATAACTTTGGCTATCATGGGGGCGTGAGAGCCAGCCTTGCAGACTGGCAGACGTATAGTAGTGGTGCCAAGGATATGAATAGTCAAACTGTGGACCCGGTATTTGCCGGCCCGGGTGCGGGTAATTTTGTGCCGCAGCAGGTTGCTATCAATGACCGGGGCACTCCTGTTGGCGTAACCAATGATATTGAACTACAGGCACGCAGCACCACTACGCCAGACCCTGGTGCTTATGAGTATGATGTTTCGGTATGTACCTCTCCGCCCACAGCTGGTGTTGCAACTGTTACACCGCCATCCGGCATTTGTCTTGGAGAAAGCGTAGTGCTAAACTTAACTGGTAACAGTTCGGGTGGGTCGCAACGTTATATCTGGCAAAAAGGAGCTTCGGCTACTGCAACGGCATGGACTGTAATAAGCGATTCGTTGTACAATCCTGGTTTTGAATATAAACTAGAAACGCCTGAATCATTCTTCCGTTGTATTGTAGTGTGCTCTGGCATATCGGATACTTCAGATATCGGGCAGGTGGTACTAAATCCATTAATGCTTGCGGGTGACTACACTATTGATCCGGCTGTTCCGCAAAGCGCAACCAATTTTCAAAGCTTTACAGCTGCTGTAGATGCATTGAAATGTGGTGTGGCTGGTCATATCCGTTTTCATGTAACGCCTGGTACTTATACTGAACAGGTAAGGCTTACCAAGATGCCGAATATGTCTGCAAACAGTACCGTAACCTTTATGAGTCAGAATGGTGATCCTGCCTCAGTAATATTGACCTATGCCAATTCAACAACTACCAACAATTATGTTGTTCAGTTCGATAATTCAAGCTATTTCATACTGAAAGGTATTACTGTTACTGCTTCAACCGCTACTTACAGTCATGCTGTAGAATTTACGGGAGAGGCGTCGAATGACAGCCTGGTGAATTGTACTATTAACCTGCCTGCTGTAACGAGTACAGCTACCGGTGTTGCTGCTGTTTATGGCGCTAGCCTTTCAGGCAACCACCTGGTAATAAAAGGTAATACTATTACCAACGGTTCCTCTGGTATTTACCTGTCGGGGATGACAACTGTGTCGCCTGATTCCTGTGTAGTAGACAGTAATATTATAAAAGGCGTTTACTATTACAGCGTCTATCTGGCGAATATTACCAATGTTCATGTAAACAAGAATGTTATTACCAAGGGAGGGATTCTGAATACCACGACTTATGGTATTTATGCAACCAATTGTGATTCTGCCTACCAGATCAATAATAATGACGTAGAGATATATACTAGTGGAACCACTGTGTACGGTATTTATTTAACCGGTTGTCAAACCAGCCAACAGGCGCGGGCCAGTATTACAAACAATAAGATAATAGCAGGTGATGATAATACCGGTAACCAGTATGGTTTGTATATGACAACAACTACGCTGGCCGATATAAGGAACAACGTTATATCGGTGAATACCAAAGGGGCCACGTCCTATGGTATTTATCAGAACTCAGGATCCACAGGAGGCTTCCTGTATCACAATAACACGGTGCAAAGTAAAGCTACTTCCACCACCAATAATGTGGCTGTTCATATAGGTCAGACAAGCAGTAGTTCTGCAGGACCTACCTATTTTCATAATAATATTTTCAGCCATCTGGGTGGAGGTACAGCGTTTAGTATCGCAAGTTATGCTGTCGCTTATTCTGATTACAATATGTTGTATTCCAGCGGATCGACACTTATAGCTAATGGAGCTAACCTTTATCCTGCATTACAGGCATGGCGGGATGCCTCTTTAGCTGATTATAATTCTATTGTATATGAACCGGCTTTAACCGGGGCTGCGCTTACGCCGGATGTCGCGAATCCGAATGTATGGGCTATTCATGGACGCGGTGTGCAAATTGAGGGTAATGATGCCGATATAAATGGAAATCCAAGGCCTACTACGTTAGCTGCCGGTGTGCCAGACCTGGGTGCATATGAATTTGTACCTACTGCTGTTCCGGTACTGTTAACGGCTACACCAGCAACGCCGGCTCCGAATACCACGCAGACGTTTATGCTGGGCACAGATACTGTAACCAGCATAAAATGGGGTGCAACGGTGCCTGCTACTGTAGAAGGCAGGAGGTATTCAGGTGTAATGCCGCCGAACCTTGCTGCCGGCCAGCCCTACATGTATTTCTATACAGATTTTGACTTTACAGGAGCAACTCCTGCTGCTCACACTGTAGAGCAGGTATATCTTGATTCATGGAGAGGTTTGATAGAAACCGAGGAAGAGATAAACCTGGGCAGGACTAATACTTCGAATGTATGGGAAACAGGAGCAAACAGTACTGTGCAGGTATTGCGAAATATCATTACAGAAGCTAACCTGGGCGTCCTGGATAAGTTTACAGGTTTAACTGATGGTCCGGCAATTGTACCGCCTGTTACTATAAACCCGTCAGATTCTTCGAACACGGGAACTAAATTCTGGGTTGGCTATGGTCACTACCAGGATTTTGCTACTGCAAATGCTCAGGAGATGGTGCTGTATCTTGCCGCTGCTTCTAGTCCGGCTACGGTTACGGTGCGTATAAATGGCACCAGCTGGGTGAAGCAATATACTGTAGCAGCCAACAGTGTAATCGTGAGTGATTTCATACCCAAATTTGGATTGAATGATGCGCGTTTGATGAAGGAAGGGCTTTCTGAGAGAGGGATCAGTATTGAAAGTGATATGCCGATTACTGCATATGCGCACATTTATGGAAATACAAGCTCAGGCGCCACCATGTTAATGCCTGTTGGTACCTATGGCTACGAGTATTATGCGCTTACTTCCAAACAGCATTATGCTACAGTAAATACCTATTCATGGTTTTATGTAGTAGCTGCCTATGACAGTACTGTAGTTGAGATCACACCATCTCAACCTACCCTGAATGGGCGTGCGGCTGGTCAGACCTATACTGTTAATCTTAAAAAAGGACAGGTGTACCAGGTGCTGGGGGCGATGTCTAATGATGCATTCGGATATGATCTTACCGGAAGCCGTATAAAGTCTGTTGCGAATAGTGCCGGTAAATGTTATCCTGTGGCGGTATTTTCCGGAAGCAGCCGTACTAATATCGGTTGTGGCGATGCACAGCCAGTGAACAACGGTGATAACATTATTCAGCAGAACTTTCCGTATAAGGCGTGGGGCCGGAGATACCTCACTGCGGCTACGTCACATGCCGATGCTGCTGATCAACTGAATGGCAACCTGTTTAAGGTTGTTGTGAAGGACCCCACCACCGTGGTGAAAAGGAATGGAACGGTGCTTACCAACCTGATCGATAATTTCTACTACCAGATAGAGACGAACGGAGCTGATTATATAGAGGCTGACAAGCCAATAATGGTTGCGCAGTTCATGCCTTCGGCGGCGTCTACCAACGGCTGTGGCTATACTGGTAACGGTGATCCTGAAATGATTTACCTCAGTCCTATAGAGCAGGGTATAAAATCGGTTCGCTTATATCGTAATACCAGGTATAATATTACTGTTCAGTATCTGACGCTGATTATACCTGCCAACGGTGTGAACTCACTGACTGTAGACGGGAATAACACTTTCGATTATGTATATGATCATCCGAACCTGGCAGGATATAAGGTGGTAGTGAAACGTTGGACTGCAACGGCTGCACAAACGGTTGTGCAAAGTGATTCTGCGTTCACCGCAATTACTTATGGCCTGGGAAGTGCGGAAAGCTATGGTTACAATGCGGGTACACTGGTGCTTGATCTGAATACTGTTTCCGGTATAAGGAACGTGCACAGCCCGTCAACAAGCAATAGTGAATTTACCTGCGCAGGTACGCCGTTCAAATTCAACTTCCTTTCTTCTGTTGAGCCAACATCTATTGAATGGCAGTTGAATACCGTTGCGGGATTGCTGCCTAATAATACCAATGTCATACAGGCTAATCCTGTAGCAACAGGGACTGTTATTATCAACGGGGTAACTTACTACCAGTATTCGTTACCAACGGAATACAATATAGATGTGCCTGGTGTTTATAAAGCCAATGTGTTTATCACGCATCCGTCACTTGAAGGCTGTTCAAGACTAGAGACAGCGCTTCCTATTACGGTATTTGAAACGCCTAAGCCAGATTTCTCGGTTACAGGTAATTGCCTGGGCGGGCCGGTGCAGTTTGCAGGCAGCGTTGATGTAGCCAGCAGCGACGATAGTTATTCGTGGAGATGGGATTTCAAAGATGGTGGCGCTACTGCCGCAACTCAGAATGCTTCACATACATTCTCGGCAACGGGTACTTATAATGTTGATCTCAGTATTATAACCAAAAACGGTTGTATTGCAGACACCACTAAAGCAGTGACTATCGGAGCTGCGCCTGCGGTAGTGCTTGTTGAAGATTCGCTGGCTGTTTGCAGTGGCAGCACTGCGACATTCAGTGTGCAGTCTCCTGTAGCGAATACGACGTACAATTGGTATGATGCTGCTACAGGTGGAACATTAGTGCATACCGGTAACAGCTGGACCACACCAGGTATTACAGGACCAGCCAATTATTGGGTTGAATCGGTTCAGAATGGTTGTATCAGTGACAACAGGGCAGATGCCAAAGCTGTTATACTTCCTGAATTAGTCATGAACACACCGGTTGTAGATTCAGCCGGCGCCAATCTGCTGATCTTCAGATGGGATGCTGTTCCTCAGGCTACAGGATATGAGGTGTCTACGAATGGTGGAAGTACCTGGGTTATACCTTCTTCAGGCGCAACAGGTACGACTCATACTGTAACTGCGCTGGTTGTTAATCAAACTGTAACGCTACAGGTAAGGGCGCTGGGCGGTTGTTTACCTGCTGTTTCGCAGGCTGTTTCAGGAACAACTGTTTCGGACCAGATCTTTATTCCCAATGCATTTACGCCCAATAACAGGGGAGATGTTGAGAACGAAAAACTGAAGGTATACAGTAATGTCATCAGGCAGTTAAACTTCATGATATTCAACCAATGGGGACAGAAGGTATTTGAAACGAGAGATCAGGCTGTAGGATGGGATGGTAATTTCAAAGGAAAGCCACAGCCTTCGGGAGTATATATCTACGTTGCGGATATCATTTTAACCGATGGCCGGCGTGTTCAAAGAAAAGGAGTCATCAACCTGATCCGATAAAAACAATCAACAGGATGAAGCTGCATGCAGCTTCATCCTGTTTGAATAACGCTATGATTTGTATTTGTGGAAAGCCCGAGTATTTATGTTAATGAAAGTTATGACGAGATGGAAAATGATGGTTGCTGTTCTATTGATTGGAGCATGTTCGACTATGGAATCTTCTGCGCAAAGTATCTCTAACCGGGGGAAGGATTTTTGGGTCAGCTATCCTTTTAACTGGTTTTTCGAGAATAGCAATTCGCAGGAGATGGTACTGTATTTCAGTGCAGAAGAAGATGCTGTTGTTACGCTGACGTCTCATCTTGAAAGCGGCGCTACATGGGAGCGTATTTATAATGTAGCAGCCGGAACTGTTGTGAGTTCTGATGAAATACCCAAAGGCGGTCTTAATGACAGCCGTTTATATGATTATGCTTATCCTGCAGGTAACGGCGGTCAGGGGCTTATAAAAAAGGCTATTCATGTTCATAGCACCACGCCTATTGTTGCTTATGCGCACTATATGGGAAACGCCACTTCCGGTGCTGCCATGTTGCTGCCAGTGGAATCATGGGGACAATCTTATGTTACGCTTAATAATAAAAACTATTTTGGCACCCAGCCGAGTAATACCTATTTCTATATTTCGGCAGCTCATGATAATACTGTTGTAGAGATAACACCAAAGACATCGTCCCGGAATGAGAGGGATTTCAATGGTGGTGCCTCCAGGGCTGCCGGCGTGCCTTTTACAATTACGCTGAATAAGGGACAGAGCTACCAATTTATTGGCAGGAATATGGCTGATGATCTTACAGGCAGCAGAGTAAAAAGTATTGCCAACAGCAGCGGTGTATGTTATCCTGTTGCTGTTTATGCGGGAACCAGCCGTACAACATTGGGTTGCACGGGTAATGGAGGCAGCGGTGATTTTATTATGCAACAGTGTTTTCCTACACAGGCCTGGGGATCAACCTTTTTAACTGTACCGGCCAGTAATGATGCCGGCGCCAATGTTTTAATGACGAATATTTACCGGGTGCTGGTAAAAGATCCTGCTACTGTGGTGAAAAGAAATGGGGTAACCCTCTCCTCGTCGACCCTTGTAAATGGCGATTATTACCAGTTTAATTCAGGAACTCCTGACTTTATAGAGGCAGATAAGCCAATTATGGTGGCGCAGTATTTTCCTTCAACGGGAGCCTGCCCTAATTCTTCGGGTAACGGTGATCCTGAAATGATTTACCTCAGTCCGCGTGAACAAGCTATTAACAGAACAGGATTTTACAGGAACAGGCTGGAGGCTATTACCACCAACTATCTAACGCTTGTTATACCAAACAAGGGCACGGGCTTATCTTCACTGAAGATTGACGGCGTTAATGTTAGCAGCCTGGCATTACCGGCGACGAACCTCTATATCGCACCGCATCCCCAGAATAACGACTATTCAATAGTTGTGAGAAGATGGGTGTCGGCCAGGGCGCAATGTATTGTTGAAAGCGACTCTTCTTTTACGGCTATTACTTATGGCTTAGGCAATGTTGAAAGTTACGGCTATAATGCAGGAACCTATATTAATAATCTTAGTGCGATTAGTGCTATTCATAATACATTGGATCCTGCCAATGCTATGCATGAGTTTACCTGTATCAATTCTCCCGTAAAGATATCGGCCCTGCTGCGTTATCAGCCTACCCGCCTGGAGTGGCGTTTAAGTCCCCTGGCCAGTATCATGAACCCTGCTGCCGATATCGTCAATAATACCCCTGTAGCTGACGGTACTGTGGTTGTTAAAGGAGAAGTACGTTATAAATATACTTTAAGTGGAGACTATTTATTTAATACGCCCGGGGTGCATGAGTTCTCTATTTTCGCAACACACTCCAGTGTTGAAACCTGTGACAATACCGAAGAAGTAAAGTTGTCTATCGAGGTTAAGGCAAAGCCGGAAGTTGATTTTATAGTAAATCACCCTACCGGTTGTTCTTTGGATACGGTATACTTAACCGGTCCTGATAATTCGACTGAAAACTATAGAATAAGAGATTGGAGCTGGACGTTTCCTGCAGGCGCCTCCGCGACAGGTAAGGATACGCTTCATGTTTTTGGAGCAGGAGCAGACCAGCCTATCAAGTTGTCTGTAGTAACCACTGACGGATGCACCTCTGATACAACCAAGCCGATAACTATTTATGCTCCTCCTGTGGTAAGCGTTAGTATGTCTCCAGCAGATGTATGCGGTGGGGCAGATGTTAGTTTTACACCTGCGGTTACTTACCAGGGAACGTCGGCTGTAACAGGCAGCTATTGGGATTTTGGAAATGGTACCATACTGACGCCGTCTAATAGCGATGCGCAAACTGTTAAGTACGAGACTGGTGGTTCCTATACTATACGATATGCGGCAAAGATCTCTGAAACCTGTGTCAGTGATACACTTGATAAGCCTGTTTCTATTTACAATAAGCCCGAGGTGGATATCACTTATCCTGCCGGTTGTTTGCCGGCTGATGGTGTGGTTGACTTTGTGAATAATACAAGCGTATCCGACGCGCAAACAATTACCAGTCATCAATGGAATTTCGGAGATGGCAATGCCACTGCTGCGAATCCCAATACGTCGACACAGGCAAGTCCTTCGCACACCTATACAGCATATGGTAATTATTATGTTACCTATAGTGCGCAAACAGATAAAGGCTGCAGGGTAGATACTATCATCAAGGCAGTTTTTAATCTGACGCCAGTGCTCAGCTATGGCAGTTTTTCTGCGGTATGTGCCGATGTTGCTCCATTTTCGGTGGCTACTGCTTCGGTGACTAATGGAGTGCCAGGTAGTTTTGAATATAGTGGCGCCGGAACCAGCAGTGACGGTACTTTCAATCCTGCTACGGCGGGCCCCGGAACGCATACTATAACGGCAACGTTTACTTCTGATGCCAAATGTGTTGTTATTATAACATCTTCTGTTACCGTAAATGCAGTGCCGGTTACCAGTTTTACCATACCAGTAAACGGCTGCTTACCTTCCAACGGCGAAGTTACTTTTGATAATACTTCAACTATCAGTCCAGCGGAAACATTAACCTGGTCGTGGAATTTTGGGGACGCCAATGCTACTGCCGGCAATGAAAATACGTCTTCCTTGTTTGAGCCTTCACATAAGTACAAGGACGGAACTTATACGATTAGCCTTACGGCAACTTCTGCTTCCGGCTGTGCGAAAGAAACAAGCGTAACTGCTCAGCTTAACGTAACGCCAATAGTTGACTATCCTGCTCTTACTGCAGTTTGTGAAAGTGCGGTTCCTTATTCCATAGCCATTGCAACTGTTAACGGTGCTGTTGTATCGGGAGGGTCTTACAGTGGTAAGGGATTAAGTGTGAATGGCATGTTTGATCCTGCAGCTGCCGGTGCCGGCATACATGAAGTGACTTATTCCTATACAACTGCCGGCGGGTGTAAAGAGGATGCCTCAAGTAGTATAGAAGTATATGCGCGTCCTACTGCTGTCTTTACGATAGATAAGGATCCCTGCAGCGGAGAAGCAATACATGTAGTGCCTGGAGCGCAAACCGGTACTCAAACCTGGAGCTGGAAGATTGGTGGCAATGCTGTTGGTACTTACGCCAATAACAATGCATTTGACATACCTGCGCTTTCGGCGGCGGGAACTTATAAGGTGGAGGTTGCTACAACTAACCCGCTTGGCTGTACTAATGAGGCGAGTGAAAATATTATTGTTCACCCGCTGCCGACAGCAGATTTTAATGTGCCGGTGAAAATATGCGTTCCCGGTTCTGCTACATTTACCAATACGAGCTCAGTAGGGGATAATGCTGCACTGAGTTATGAATGGACTTTCAGTGATGCTCCTTCGACTATTATAAGAGACAAAGATCCTGTTCGCAGCTATACGAGTACCACGAGCCATAGCGCAATACTTAAAGTAACTTCTGCCTATGGATGTCAGGCGAGCAGTTCCGCTAAAACAGTCAGCGACTTTTACCCGGCTCCTACAGCTGATTTCATGATTAATCCTTCCGAAATCTGCCAGGGTGCAGATATCGCTTTTGCCGATGCCAGCACACCCAGTGGTTCAGTGACTGCCTGGAACTGGCAATTCAGCGATGGCGTCACCAGCAATAGCCAATCGCCGGTAAGGAAATTTGACAACGCAGGTACATACAGTGTAAGTCTTACTACCGGGAATGCAGCGGGTTGTTATTCTGTGCCCGTGTCAAAATCTGTTACTGTTCATTTGCAGCCTCAGATAGATGCAGGCAGGTCATTTGTTGCCCTGTTGGGAACCAGTGTGCAGTTTGAGGCTACAGCCAATTCCTCTTTGCTTTCGTTCTCCTGGTCGCCGGCAGTTGGTCTTTCCAATCCTAATACGTTAAGGCCTTCCCTTATTGTAAACACTGATGCTACTTATGTGCTAACTGCGGTGGGTGAATATAATTGTGCGGCCAAAGATTCGCTAACCGTAAAGGTGCTTAGAACTGTTGTCGTTCCCAATGCGTTTTCTCCCAACAACGATCGTGTGAACGACCGGTGGGAGATACCCAACCTGTCTGACTATCCCAATAGCGTGGTTAGCGTTTTCAATCGTTACGGGCAAAAGGTATTTGAATCAAGAGGCTATGCCACTTCGTGGGATGGGCGGAGTAGCGGGAAGGAATTGCCAATGGGAACGTATTACTATATAATAAACCTGGGTGACGGCTCTAAAGCAATGACGGGAGCGGTGACCATAATACGATAATATTTATGATGTATAAAACTTCTGCAATGAGAAATAAATACAAACTGATGCTGTTGGTGCTGGTATTATGTGCTGCCAGGTTGAATGCCCAGGTAGATCCGCATTTTTCCGGTTATTACATTTACCCTTCGTGGTTAAACCCGGCGCTTACGGGTACTTTTGATGGCAGTTACCGGGTGGCTGCTATTTACCGGAATCAGTGGGCCAGTATTAGCGCTCCATTTGAGACGATAGGCGTAAACGGAGAGTTTACGACCGAAAAGAATCTCAATGTCGGCGTTAGCTTGCTGCGCCAGACTGCCGGTGATGGCGGTTATTCGTATACTACAGGTTATGGTTCTGTTTCGTATACCGGGTTAAAGTTTGGTAAGGAAGGCATGCACCGTGTTCATTTTGGTTTGCAGGCTGGGTTTATACAACGGCGTTTTGACCGGAGTAAACTTTCGTTTGGCAGCCAGTGGAATGCGGTAACCGGCTACAATCCTAATCTTACGCCTAATGAAGAGTTAAGCAGAACTTCTGCTGCAGCATTTGATGCCGGAGCCGGCGTTATGTATTTTGATGCTACTCCCGGCAAAAAGCTGAACCTGTTTGGTGGCTTTGCTGCATCACATCTCTCACAGCCTGATGATAAGTTCAGTGCTACCGGTACAGAAAAGGTTCCTGTTCGTTATACTATTCATGCGGGAGCCCGTATTGCAGTTTCAAACGAGTTCAGCATAACGCCTAATGTGCTATACCTGCGGCAGCGCAGTGCCGAAGAAAAAATGATAGGAGCTTATGGTCAATATATCATCAGTGATGAAACTAACCTGATGGGCGGTATCAACTACAGGTTTAAAGACGCGTTCTCTCCTTTCGTAGGGTTTACCTATAAGAATATTATGTTCGGCGCTGCTTATGATGTAAACAATTCTGATCTTGGTAAAATCGTAAATGGCGCTAACAGCTTTGAGTTCTCTATCACCATTATAGGCCTGAAGAAAACTAAGACTCCGGAAGTAGAGTTTGTATGTCCCAGATTGTAAACATTGATCTTTTTCTACGGTAAATAAAATTGTAATGCAATTGATACATCATCCTAAATCAGTTATACTAAGCGTTGCGGTTGCTGCCTGCATCCTGTCAGGAACAATGGCATCTGCACAGCTGGCTGCCGATTACCGGAAAGCAGCCGATAATTATTTCAAACGTGGAGATTATTCTTCTGCCATATCGTACTATGAAAAGTACCTTAACGGCGGAAAGGCGAAGCAGGCGGAGTTTGATCCTTACACATCAAAGATGGCGGGTAAGCAGGTGCCGCCTTCGGATAAACTCCAGGCAGTATACCAGCTGGCGGAAAGCTGGCGTTTGCTGAAAAATTATACCAATGCTGCTCCTTTATATGCCCAGATAGCAGATGATTATAACACCTACCCATTGGGCAGGTATCATTATGCCACTTCGTTACGTGCATTGGGAAAATATTCCGAGGCTGAAAAAGCGCTGAAGGATTTCCTGGCAACTTACACAACAGAAGACCAGTATAAGAAGGCAGCACAGCGGGAAATCCTTAACCTGCAGTTTATACAGGAACAGTTAGGGAGAGGCGCTGCTGCTTATGTAGTGCAACCTGTCAGCGGGGGAAGAACCGGCGCCAGTTATGCGCCGGTTCAGCTGACTCCGGATACTTTGTTGTTTACTGCCACCTGGCCGGATAGCAGCGCTCCTGCAAATAAAGTGCATGTAAACCGGTTGTATAAAGCTGTATTTTCCGAAGGGGCTATTGCTGGTGTGACCAGGGCTAATGAAATTCCTTCAGGCCAGATGCATGAAGGTGTAGCTTCGGTCAGTGCCGATGGTAATACGTTGTATCTTACCCGCTGGTCCGTTAATAAGGATAAAAAGTCGGCTTCTATTTATATCAGTAAAAAGAGTACTGATGGGGTGAAGTGGAGTAATCCTTCGTTGCTGGATACCATTGTAAATACTCCTGGATCCAATACCCAGCAGCCATTCCTGACGCCTGACGGCAAACACCTGCTTTATGCAAGTGACAGACCTGGTGGGCTGGGTGGTTACGATCTGTGGATGGCTGAACTGGATGTGCAGGGGAAACCTGTAAGTACAGTGAACCTGGGAAATGTTATCAATACCAGCTTTAATGAACAGGCTCCCTACTATCATGCGGCTTCTTCAACCCTTGTGTTTGCAACTGACGGCAGAACAGGTATGGGCGGATACGATCTGTTTTATTCCAAAGGAGCTATTGGTTACTGGGGACAGCCTGAGAATTTTGGCTACCCGGTTAACTCAGTTAAAGACGATATGTATTTCGTAAGTTATGGCAAGGGTAAGAAGATACTCGAAAGTGTACTATTGAGTTCTGACCGGGCCGATGTTTGCTGCCTGGAACTATTTCACCTGGCTAAAAAGGATCCGCTGAAACAAGTAATAGGACAGGTTGTAGCCTGTGATACTAAAACTCCGCTTCCGGGAGTGGCGATTACAGTGGTTGATATTGCCAGCGGTAAGCAAGTTTACAGCGGTGCAACGGATGCGGACGGCATTTATTCTTTTACGATAGAATCTGCTACGCCACTTAGCAGTGTGGCAACGCTTAAGGGATATTATACCACTTCCCAATCCATGCAACTTCCTGACGCGGCAGATGAACTGGATAGCCTTGTAAGCACTCCTGTTTGTATGCAGAAAGAAGTGGTTGTAACAGAGAATATCACAGTGCTAAGGAATGTATACTATGAATTTGCCAAAGCTGATATAAGGCCGGAGTCGTTTGCATCGCTTGATGATGTTGTTGATTTCCTGAAAAAGAATACTGACGTAAAAGCGGAGATAGGCGGCCATACGGATAATAAAGGCTCTGATGAACTGAATCTCAGGCTTTCAGAGGCGCGTGCGGTTAATGTGGTGAATTACCTGGTAAGTAAGGGGATTGAAAAGAACCGTTTAATAGCCAAAGGTTATGGAGCTACTCAACCTATAGCGCCTAATGTTAATGAAGATGGTTCTGATAATCCTGAAGGACGCGAAAAGAACAGACGTACTGAAATGAAAATACTGAAGTAGCCTGTTGTTTAATAATTGATCTTAAAATACAACGTGTATGATCCGCAGGTTAATAGCAGGGGTGGTTATAGTGTGTACAGGGCTTACGGGTTATGCTCAGCAAAAGCCGCATTATACACAGTATATATTGAACCAGTATGTGCTGAATCCTGCCCTTACGGGTATTGAAAACTATACTGATGTGAAGTTAAGTCACCGGCAGCAATGGGCTGGTTTGAATGATGCGCCCGTTACGAGTTATTTTACGATCCATGGCGCTTTGAATAAAAAGGATTACCGTACCACTGCCACCTCATTCCAGGTGGATGGTACCAATCCCCGGGGTAATGATTACTGGGCCGATTATACGGCAGCGGCGCCCCATCATGGCATCGGCTTACAGGTGATCAATGATAAGACAGGGCCACTGCGTTATTTCTCGGCTTATGCTACTTATGCTTATCATCTTGGAATAGGACCGCGCACCAGCCTGTCGGCGGGTTTCGGTGCTGGTATTTTTAATGCCAGCCTTGACGCCAATAAGCTGAATTTCGGCAATACGCAGGTGGATCCTGCTGTTTACAATAATGGCGTTGTTAACTCCATCAAGCCCGATCTCATGGCTGGCTTGTATCTCTACGGTGCAGATTATTTCCTCGGCGTATCGGTGCAGCAGCTGATGGGGCAATCCGTTTATTTCTCTTCTAACAAAGTAGGAGGTGGTAATAAAATGACGCCGCATATTTTTGTTACAGCCGGTTACCGTTTTTTGTTGGATGAAGACTGGAATCTGATACCTTCTGTCATGTTGAAATCCGTAAGTCCGTTACCGTTACAGCCTGAGGGAAATGTAAAGTTGCAGTATCGCGACTTTCTCTGGGCAGGTGGCGGCTATCGAAAGGATGATGGCTGGAATATAATGGCCGGCGTGAACATCAGTGGCGCTTTTAATATCGGTTATTCCTATGACCGTACCACTTCTGCATTGAATACTGTTAGCAACGGCAGTCATGAAGTGGTGCTGGGAATATTACTGGGAAACAAATACGGCGACTGGTGCCCCAGAAATGTCTGGTGATCGGAAATACAGATATTTAGACAAACAGGTTTACCCGTCAGGCAGTTTGTATTTGCCTGGCGGGTAAACCTGTTTGCATAGTGATGGGGATTCAGATGTCTGCCAGGTGAAGTTCTATGTTGATACTTGTGCCGTGCTCCATTGCACTGGAGATGTCGAATTTTCCACCCATTCTTCTGATCCGTTCCTGTATTGTTTTAATGCCCATTCCACTTTGCGTAGTGTTGGTATGTGCGGCTGGCATGCCAATGCCATTATCTTCAACTGTAATGCTCAGGCAATCTCCTATAAAGGCTAACTGAACCAGTGCTTCACTGGCGCGTGCATGTTTGATGATATTATGAAGCAGTTCCTGTATAATCCTGTATAACGTTAATTCCAGGTTAGGCCTGAAACGAGGTATTAGTCCCACCGTATCATAATGTACATCTAGCGTATCTGTTTTCCGGATGCTATCGCAAAACGAGCTTGTGGCTATATCGAGTCCTTCCTGTTGCAATACCTCCGGCATCAGGTTGTGAGCTGTTTTGCGTAGCTCGTCATAGGCGTTTTCGAGCAGCAGCAAAATATGTTTGAATTCTCCGGATTGTGTATTTACCTGGTGCGTTTTAAGCGCTGCGCCCAGTTGCATCCGAATAGCTCCGAGTAAGCCGCCTATGCCATCATGAAGTTCGTTAGCCAGCCTGTTCCTCTCTTTTTCTTCTCCGTCTATCATTGCCTGAAGTAAGGCTATGTCTTTCTCCTGTTGCATTTGCAACGCATCCAGCTTTTGTTTATGGATGGCTTGCCTGCGTAATAAAACACCGGTTAGTATTATCAGCAGCGTTGTGGCCAGGGTTCCCCCGATCCATAACTTTTGCGATTTAATCTTATTGTCTTTACTTGTGAGCGCCAGTTCTTTTTCGGTCAGTATTTTGTTGCGTTCCGCCATCTGGTATTTCATTTCCATCTGGCTGATGGTTTGTATACTTTTATGAACGGAAATGCTATCACGTATATCAGAGTTGGCTTTCTGGTGTTCCCAGGCAAGTTTGTAATTTCCTATGCCGCTATATGCTTCGGACAGAATTTCATGCCCGGCGCTTTGTGTTGAAGGGCCTTGTGTTTCCGCCGCCAGGAGGGCCGGTAATGCAGCATCTATGGCAGCCTGGTATTTGTGTTGCATATTATAGGCTTCACCAAGGTTGTAACGGGAGCTTATGTAAAGGTTTGAATCTAGGCCTCCGTCTTCTTTAAACTTTTGCAGTGCTTTATGAGAGTATAAAATAGCGCTGTCCGGCATTTTCTGTATCAGAAACATACGGGCTATGTTGGTGTAAGTGGCTGTTACAGATGAAGAAAGAACTGCCATGTCGGGATGTTTAGCCAATGCTATAAACCGGTGATAGTGGAAACGTGCAGAATCGAACCGGTGCATCAGGTAGTGAATGTGTCCTTTACTTAGTATTATTTTACCTAGGGTAATATTATTTTTCACCTCCAGTTGTTCCGCTTTATTTAAATAGGCGTTGGCAGTAGCCACATACTTGTCATCCGGCCGTTGTTCTTCAGGATCTTCATTTAAATTCAACCAGAACAAGATCAGCTGGGAGTAAACATTTACCAGTATATCCGGGTCTTTGATATGAGATGCGTCTATTTCATCCAATGCCCTGTAGTAGTACCAGGCGGCAGAATCATTGCGTTCAAGAAAGAGGTAGCGGTAAGCGATAGCGCTATATATATTAACAGCTGTGTTTCTGCCACTTATTGTATTGTCGCAGTAGTAGAGTGCAGCCTGTAAGGCTGCAATGGCTTTTGCGTTTTGATTGTGGATATGGTAAAACACACCCAGGTCGGTAAGACTTTTTAAGATACCCCTGTTATAGTTTAAAGAAAGGCTGCTTTTGAGAGAGAGGTAGAGTTTCCGGATAGCGCTGTCGGGCGCGCTTTCGAGCAGTGATCTGGCAGATTTCAGCTCCTTCTGAATAGCGTTTGAATCGCGTAATAGCTGGTGTTCCGGAAAAATAGGGCCGTTCTCTAAAGTGGCTGTTTGTGCAAAAGTTCGGGTGCTGCAATAAATTACAAGAAAAAACAGCGTTGCGAACCTGGCAAATCCGGAGCAGGCTATACAGCGGTATTTCATAGTTACTCTCATGCGTTAGTTTATTCGTTAGTTTCCTCTAAGTTAAAAAAACTAGTACTTACCCTAGTATTTTTAATTCATTCCAATGTTAATTTTGGAAACAGAGAGATGAAAATAAATCTCATTAGCCTGATCGTTCCTTACAATCAGGTGAGACCAGAACTGCAATTTTAAAAATATTTGTGAGAAGTGTTGTTGACCATGATTTATTTTTTTTAATCTTATTGTTACGCTGCGTGCCCGAAACTGGCAAGACTAACCGATTATGAACTGAAAAGAACCTGGCATCCGTAACGTTTTAATTTGTACCCCGCTACTTCAAAAAAATGAATTGTTAATTACTTCGTTTTATTAGCTAACAATATTCTGTGAAACCGAACAGCCGTTAAGAAGATAAAATATTGTAAATCATTGATGTGGATGAATGCCTTCTGCAAAGAAAGGTGTTTGTTGTTTGCTGTGATGTTGAGCTGCTGAGCTTGGCAAAAGGCGTTTTGCGCCAATTGCTGTGGCCGCTTATGTTTTTGTGTTTAGTGTTTTATAATTCTTTTTTGTTTTTTATAATTATAAAGTGTTGGAATTCACCAAAACTTAGCTTTTCATGAGAAAACTTTACCTGTTCTTTTACATGTTTTTATTTTTGTTTTTCCTGGTGCTGTTATTGCCGGCGTCATCCTCTTTTGCGCAAACCAGTATCAGTATTGGCACGGGAACTACGGGCAATTCCGGTACTACTTATCCTTGCCCATTGCAGGATTATTTTGAAGGTAGTCGTATGCAATATCTTTACAGGGCTACGGAGTTGACTGCCGCGGGTATGACTGCCGGCAGTATTTCCAATGTTAAATTCAATGTAACTGCGCTTAATGGCGCCACCAAGATTGAAAATTATTCAATCAGGATCGGTAGTACACTTGCTTCGTCTTTAACCGATACCAATTGGGTCGCAGTAACAGGCCCGGTGTATGGTCCTATTGACTATACACCTGTTGTAGGGTTAAATACATTTATTTTTTCTGCACCGTTTATGTGGGACGGTTCCAGTAATATTATTATAGAGGTTTGTAACGGGTCTCCCAACGCTCCTTCGGTTACAACCTTTTCTAATAACCCTACTGTGCCCTGGACTACAGGTTTGTCCTTTAACGGGTCGCATACCTTTCGGGTAGACGGAACGGTGGGGCCATTTTGTGATACAACGGCTACAATAAATAATGGGACGCAAACAACGCGTCCCAATATTATTTTTACCTGGCAGGCATTTGGAGGCTGTACTATTCCACCTGTAGGAGGAACTGCTGTCAGGCTGCCTTTAGGAAACGTTTGCGAGAATACCCAGGTAGCGTTAACGCTTAGTGGTAACAGTTTAGGTGGAGCGCAAACTTACCAGTGGCAGAAGTCGGCTACATCGGGAGCCGGGTTTACGGATGTGGGAAGCCCCGGTACTGTACCTGGTACTACAGTGACTGCTACCATTGGTACTTCCTATTACAGGTGTGCTGTATCCTGTGGCGGCAGTACGGCGTATTCGGCAGAGGTTACGGTTGTGGGTATCCCTGCATTGCCAACAGGTAATTATACGATCAATTCCGGCAGCCCAACCGGCGGCAATAATTTCAACAGCTTTAACGCCGCAATAGCAGCTATGTCCTGCGGTATAACCGGACCCGTTACGTTTGATGTAACTACCGTGGGGGCTGTTTATAATGAACAGGTTATCATTCCAGAAATATTAGGTGTTTCTGCTACAAATACAATTACTTTTAAGGGCAATGGCAATACGCTTGAGTTTGTTGCAACTGCTTCGGGACAACGTGCCACGCTTAAGCTCGACGGGGCAGATTATATTACTTTTGATAGTCTTAATATTGTTGCTGCTGCGACCACTTCTTCCCAATACGGCTATGGCGTGCAGCTTATCAATAATGCAGATAATAATACTTTCAACAGGTGTAAGATCACTTCTCATCCCAGCTTTACCTCAACCAGCTTTGCCGGCATAGTAGTAAACTCTATCGCTACGGGGGCAACTACATCAGGTGCTACGTTATGTGATAATAATACTTTCAGTAATAATATTATTTCCGGTGGCTACTACGGTATTACACTTGTGGGTGGTTCATCGGATGCTATTGCTGGAAACAAAATTACCGGCAATACCATCCAGGATTTTGAATATTACGGTATTTACTCGACTTACTCCAATGGAACACTTATACAAGGTAATCATATTGCGCGACCGAATCGTATTGCCACCAATGCGTTTAATGCTGTTTATCTTGGTTCAGGTGTGGTGGGAGTTAACGTGCTGGCGAACAGGATATACGATCCTATGGGGGGCAATAATAGTTCTACGGATATTATGTATGGTATCAGATTCGACGGCGCCGGCGGCACTTCTGCGGCCCCGAATACTGTAGCTAACAATATTCTCTATGACTTTAATGGGGCGGGTGCCATTTATGGCCTTTATACTACCGCCTCGCCTTACACCCGCTTTTATCATAATACTGTTTCTCTTGATAATGCCAATAATAATTCGTCGGGGCTAACAAGAGGATTTCATGAGGGGACCTCAGCTACAGGTGTTGAGCTTAAAAACAATATCATTACAATTTCAAGAGGCGGTGGAGGTACTAACTATGCTATATATATACCTACGGGTAGTACCCTGGTTTCTGACTATAATAATCTTTATATAGTTGCCGGTGGAAGTAATGCCATTGGATACAGGGGATCTGCTCTGACTGGTTTGTCGGATTGGCAGAATGAAACCGGTTTGGATAAACTATCGGTATCTATAAATCCTCAGTATACGGCTCCGGGATCAGGTAATTTTCTGCCGGGAGCTGCTCCCGCATGGGACAATCTTGGTGATCCTGTGGGTATAGCTAACGATATAAACGGGGCTTTAAGAAGTACTTCTGTTCCTGATCTTGGTGCATATGAAAATGCTATTAGTGTATGTACCACGCCGCCTGTAGCGGGAGATGTGTTGGGAAGTTCAACTATCTGTAAAAACCAGGCGTTTTCAATTTCACTAAGGAATGGTACGGCCGGATCGGGGCAAACCTATCAATGGCAGTCTTCCGCTGATAATATTACTTTCACCAATATACCAGGTGCAACAAGTGTGAAGTATGCGACTACACCTCCGTTGGATGATAGCTTGTTCTATCGTTGTGTGGTGACTTGTAATGGTATGTCATCGGTTTCGGATACCCTTAAGGTGAATTTCTTCCTTTGTTATTGTAGTTCTGTTCCAACATATACCGCAGATACGGAAATTTTTAATGTTACGCTGAACGGAGCTTCTAACAGCTCTACCTGTGATGTCGTAGCACCGGGACAGGGCTCTATTCTTGCCAGGTATTCCAATTTTTATCCCAACGGTCCTCTTACAACCTTAGTGCAGGGCTCAACAGTTCCTTTTAGTGTGCTGCACGAAGACTGCACGCCTAATATTTACTATAATGCGGCATGTGCTATCTGGATAGACTTTAACAGGGATGGGGATTTTGAGGATGCGGGAGAAAAGGTTTTTGTAGAGAATGCAACAGTGCTGGGACCTCGTTTGATTAATGGTAATATATCAATACCGCTTGGTGCGGTGCCAGGTGTTACGGGTATGCGCATTATACTGGCGGAAGGTTATTCTGGTGCTGATCTGAAGCCTTGTATGAGTTATGCTTATGGCGAAACAGAAGATTACTTTGTTACTATAAAGGCGGCTGAACCTTGTGTTGGTATTCCAACGGCGGGAGCTGCAACTAGTTCCAAAAACTTTGTGTGCCCTGGTGAAACATTCGACCTGACAATCACCGGTACTCCGATTGCAACCGGCCTTACCTATCAATGGCAACAATCTTCAGATAATGCTACCTGGACTAACATTTCCGGGGCAAATTCGACACAGCTTCAATTAACCCAGCAGGTGACTACTTACTACAGGTATATCATCACTTGTGTTAACGGCGGTGCTTCTACCAACGCCCCATCTGTACTGATTTCCTCTCCGGGAATAGTGTCAGGGAATTACTCTATTAATAATGCTGTGCCGACCGGTGGTACTAATTTCCGCTCGTTTAACGATGCCTACGATTTTATCAAGTGTGGCATCAATGGCAGTGTTACGTTTAATGTTGAGCCAGGCAGCGGGCCTTATAATGAACAGCTGATCATGAAGCCAATACCGGGCGCTTCTGCTGTCAATACAGTTACATTTAATGGTAATGGAGCCACTATCAGTTACCGTTCTATCAATAATACGGAGAGGGCTGTTATTAAACTTGACGGGGCCGATCATATTATTTTCGATAGCCTGGTAATTTCCGCTTCCGGGTCTTCTTCTGCCGAATATGGATTTGGTGTGCAGTTAATTAATAATGCAGATTCAAATATTGTAAGAAAATGTATTGTAAATATTAATACCAGCTCTACTTCAAGCAACTATGCAGGTATTGTGATCAGTGCTTCGGCTTCTTCGGCAACGTCCAGCGGAACTGCATCGGCGTGTGATGGCAACTTGTTTGAAGGTAATACTATCACAGGTGGCTATTATGGCTTTACCATGGTAGGCGGCTCAGGAACTGGTATGGTTTCGAACCGGTTTATTAATAATACTATTAAGGAGTTCTATTATTATGGCATTTACCTGGCTTATCCGACAGCCAGTCTTATACAGGGAAACTCCATCAGCAGGCCCGGACGTTCCACGATTTCCTCTTTCTACGGTATTTATCTTACAAGTGGTGGCACTAAAGATACTATTACCGGAAATCGCTTATTCAATACGATGGGTAGCAGCAAAACGTCAACGAGCAGCCAGTACGGTATTTATGTTGATGGATGTGATGCCACGACAGCTGACCCTGTAATTGTATCCAATAACCTTCTATATAATTTTAACGGTTTAGGTGAAATAAGAGGACTTTATAACTATAGCTCTGATAATATTCACTACTTGCATAATACCATTTCTTTTGATAACATTGCGAATATTTCAAATACAGCAACTGCTGGTTTTTATCAGAACATTTCTGCAACAGGCCTTCGTTTTAAAAATAATATTGTTACTGTGCTTCGTGGCGGTGGTGGCGATAATTATGCTGTTAACCTGCTTATAGCCGGTTCAGCCATTGATATTGATTATAATAATTATCTCCTGGCCGATTCTGCGACCAGTTTTGTAGGCATACTGGGAACTACGAAATATAAGAATCTTATTGACTGGAAGAATGGAACTGTACATGATGATCATGCTGTTTCATTTAATCCGGAGTACCTGGATCCGAATGGAGGTGATTACAGACCTATGAGTAATTTACTCGATAATATGGGTACGCCTGTTAATGTCAGCGTTGATATTAATAAAGATGCCCGGAGTACTACTACGCCTGATATAGGGGCTTATGAGTACCTGGCAGTGGCTTGTCCTAATCCGCCTGTTCCTGGTACTGTGGTATCGTCATTGAACCCTGCCTGTCTTAATGTGCCATTTACATTGGGAATAGAAGGAGGGGTGACAGGCTATGGTCAAACCTACCAGTGGCAGTCTTCATTGAATAATACTGATTGGAATAATATACCAGGAGCAACTGGCAGGTCTTTAACTACTACACAAGGACAGTCTACTTATTATCGTGTAATTTATACTTGTGGGGCTGGTGTGCCGTCTGCTTCTTTCCTGCTTACGACTCCAAGCCTAGTATCGGGTAATTTCACTATTGATAAGTCATTGCCAAGCGGTAACCGCAACTTCCAGTCCTTCAACGAAGCTTATAACGCTTTGAGGTGTGGTATCAACGGGCCGGTTGTGTTTGATGTGAATGGAACCGGTGTCGTATATACGGAACAATTGACGATGGGGCATATTGAAGGAACTTCTACGGTAAATACTATCACCTTTAACGGAAATGGCGCTACTATCCGCAATGCTTCGATCAACAGCGAAGAAAGAGCTGTTATAAAACTGAATGGCGCCAAACACATCATATTTGACAGTCTTATCCTTGATGCTAGAAGTGGTGATTATGGATATGGGGTTCAGTTGATGAATAATACCGATTCGAATGTTGTGAGGAGGTGTATTATTAATATTTCTCAAACAGCTACAACCGATGCACATGCCGGTATTGTAGTCAGCGGATCTGCTTCTGATGCTGTTGCTACAGGGTTGGTATTAACTGATGATAATATATTTGAGTATAACAGGATTAATGGCGGTTACTATGGTATAACGCTGGTTGCTTCATTCACGAATGGGGCTAATGGCAGAAATATCATCAGGGGAAATACCATCAGAGATTTTTATTCTACGGGTATTTATGTGGCGGGAAGCTATGGTACTATTATAGACAGCAATAGTATCAGCCGTCCTAACCGGGCCGATGTGGGTGAGTTCAGGGGCATATTATTTACCACTCAAAAGAATGCCGGGTGTTTTGTTACCAGGAACCGTATTTCAAATCCTTACGGATCTGCTGAAACCAGCACTACGGACTTTTATGGTATCAATTTCAATAACTCTGATGGATCAACGGGTAACCCGGCGTATAACGAAAATACGGTGAGTAATAACCTGATCTATGGCATCAACGGACAAGGAGCCTCTTATGGTATTATGAATACCAGCTCTGACTATACTTATTACTTCCATAATACAATTGTTCTTGATAACCTGGCTAACACTTCATCAAAAGATAGCAGAGGCTTCTACCAGACCACTGCGGCAGCAGGTTTGTATTTTATGAATAACCTGGTGTCGGTAACAACAGGTGGTACTGGTTCTAAGTATTGTGTTTACCTGAATAACCTGATACCTCTGGGAATGGATTATAATAACTATTATATGAACGCAGTGGGAGGCAGCAGTTATGTGGGGTATTATAGCAGCAGCCGCAGCAGGCTTGCGGACTGGGTTCAGGCTACAGGTGTGGATGTTGCATCTGTATCGACTATCCCTGCGTTTGTGAATCCTTCCGGAGGTGATTATACACCAGGAAATGCCGGATTAAACAATAAAGGTATTTTCGCCGGTATAACCAATGATATCGTCAATAAGCTCAGAGATACCAATACTCCTGATATTGGTGCTTATGAGTTTACGCCTCCGCCATGTACTGTGCCACCGGTAAACGGACATGTGCTGATATCTCCGCTCAGCCTGTGTCAGAACAAGCCGCTATACTTAAGTATGGATATCAGCGCTTACGGAGAAGGGCAGACCTTCCAGTGGCAAACAGCTACTCAGGAGGCAGGACCATACAAGAACCTGGGAAATCCGATGAAGGTGGCGGATACTACTATTAGTTCAGATACAACACTTTATTTCAGAGTGGTTGCATCCTGTGGCACTTCATCCGTGTTCAGCGATACCATACATGTGGTGGTGAATCCTGCGCTGAGGGGTGGCACTTATAGTATTGATAAGAATACGCCTACCAACTATATTCCCGGACAGGCAGGCGGTAACTTTAATTCTTTTGCTGCTGCGAAAAATGCCATGGGATGTGGTATTACCGGCGGGCCTGTTGTCTTTAATGTGGCTCCGAACTCCGGGCCTTACAATGAAAAGTTATTACTGGATAGTATACCGGGTGTATCTGCTATAAATACTATTACGTTCAACGGCAACGGAAATACTATTACAGCTAATAGCACCACGTCTTCCGATAGGGCGGTCATAACGCTAAGGGGAGCTGATCATATCACTTTTGACAGTCTGGTGATCAATACCGGAACCGGAACTTATGGTTATGGTGTGCAGTTGCTTAATAATGCAGATTCCAATACATTCCGCAGGAACACTATTGTAAGCTCGCTTACCGCCACCAATACGAACTATGCAGGTATTGTGGTGAATGCTACAGATGCAGGGCCTACAACAACGGGTAATACTTTGTGTGATGGTAACCTGTTTGAACGGAATACGATTTCAGGCGGCGCATTTGGCATTACCCTGGTGGGTAATACAACGGCAGCAGGATTTATTGGTAATAACAGGGTTATTGATAATACGATTTCCGATTTCTATACCAGCGGTTTATATCTTGCGGGAACCGTTAATACTATTGTTGATGGCAACAATTTTACCAGGTTAAACCGTGCTAACAGCGCTGCTTCTGCACATGGTATTTATCTTACCAGCGCACCAAGCAACAGGCTGAAGATCAACGGAAACAGGTTCTCGCATTTTACAAAGGATATGCCTGCCGATAACATCGCCTGCTACGCAGTATATCATAATGCTGTAGATGCTGGTACGGGTAACGAAGATACCGTAAGCAATAACCTGATCTATGGATTTGAAGGCGCTGGTGCATTGTACGGATTCTATAACGACAATGCCAATAATGTTCGTTACTATCACAATACGATTGCTTTTGATAATACGGTTAGCACTACTGCTGCTGTTACGGCAGGTTTCTATCAAACGGGAACAGCTTCCGGTATTGCGTTCAAAAACAATATCGTAACAATCACGAGGGGAGGAGCCGGTAATAAATTTGGTATTTACCGGTCTGCAACTGCCAGTGAAATAGAGTCTTCGAACAATGATCTGTATATATTGGGAGCCAACAGCTATGCAGGTTATGCCAATGGGGCCAGCCGTAAGACGATAGCAGAGCTTGCGTTTGTGACCGGACAGGATTTGCAGACGGTATCCCAGAATCCTTTGTACACCGATTCGGCAGTGGGAGACTTTAAGCCCCAGCTTGCGCTTATCGATAACCTGGGTACGCGCGAAGGCATTACTGTGGATTTCAACAAAACTTCCCGCAGTACTACTACGCCGGATATAGGTGCTTACGAGTTTACGCCGTTGCCATGTGCCTCTCCGCTTATAGCAGGCACTGCAGCAGTAACGCCAGCCTCCGGATTGTGTCTTGAAATGCCTATTCAGTTAAATATTACAGGGCATTCTCCGCTTGGATCGATAACATTCCAGTGGGAGGCTTCTGCTGATGGTGCTGCAGGCTGGAAAGCCATCAGTGATGTCAGGTATTTCCCAACATTTGATACGGTGACTGCTGTTAACTCCTATTATCGCGCCAGGGTAGAATGTGGCGGTACGGTAGTGTACACTAATGTGGTTAATGTTTCGCTGAACAATATTCTGCCCGCTGGTACTTATACTATCGATAACAGTACGCCACAGACATATGTTCCTGGTGTGGCGGGCGGTAACTTCACATCTTTTAACGCAGCTGTTACGGGCATGTTATGTGGAATAGGAGGTAAGGTTGTGTTTGATGTTCGGCCAGGCACTAACGGTGTTTATAATGAACAAGTGAATATTCCTTATATCCCGGGTACATCTGCCGATGCTACGGTTACTTTCCGGAGTGAAAATGCAAACCCGGCTTCCGTTAATCTGAGTTATGCTGCTACTACGGCTGATAACTATACATTGAAGCTGGATAGTGTTAAGAACTTTATCTTCAGGGACCTTACTATCTCTGCTACCAATGCAGCCGCAGGCCGTGCTATTGTGTTTACACGTGGGTCGTCATCCGATAGCCTGCTTAATAATGTGATAGCATTGCCGGTTGTGTCTGCGTCGTCGCAGGCGGCAGTAGGTGTACTGGTAGAGACCGATAAAGGAAGCGGGCTGGTAATCAAAGGGAATAAAATTCACAACGGATTAAACGGTGTGTCTTTCTCGGGAAGCTCCAATACTTCACTTAGTGGTTTGCGTCATGTAATTGACGGCAATGAAATAGAAGGTACTTACTCGCATGCGGTCAGGGCAGCATTCGTAAACAGGATTACGATTACCAATAACACGATAGCTTTAACCGGTACGCATGTTTCAAATACTGCTGGTATTTATACGAACTATGCCGATTCTCTTTCTAGAATAACAGGTAACGTAATTAATATCAATGGTGCTACCGGCAATGCTGTTCATGGCATCTATATCTTCAATACGCGTGCGATCGCTGAGAGTGACTCTGCGATTGTTGCAGGTAACAGGGTTGTTGCCGGGGCTAATAATACAGATTCTGTTTATGGTGTTACTATTACGGCATCTAAAGGTGTTCAGGTCGTAAACAACGTCGTTGCACTGAATAGTGCCGGTGAAATTGCTTATGGTCTTTATAGCCTGGCAAACAATGGTGCCATTAATTTCTATAACAACACCATTAATATCCTCTCTGCTTCTTCTAAAGGGTATGCAGGATATTTTTCTCAAACTGCCACCGCTTCGTTGAATGTGCGCAATAATATCTTCTCTAATAAAGGCGGAGGTAAAGCCTTGTTTGTAAATAATCCAGGGCTGTTCACCGCCGACTATAATATGTTGTACTCAACTGGTGCTGTACTTGTGCAGGTTGCCACCGGTACGACACTTGAATTTGGAACACTGGCTGAATGGAAAAATGTCTGGAACTGGGATGCCTCTTCTATAGGCTTTGAGCCTGCTTTTGCAGACAATGCGACATTGAAGCCCGATTTGAATAATCCGGATGTATGGGCTATGCATGGCCGTGGTACCCAGATTGCCGGAAATAGCTATGATTTCGATAATCAGCCGCGGGTGGAAAACAGGGTGAACGGGGTGCCGGATCTGGGAGCATACGAGTTTTACCCGGTAGCTCAGCCTTCAGTATTACTGGCAACACCGGCAACGCCTGCACCTGATATTACCCAGGTATTCAGTTACGGTACTGATACGGTTATGAGAATAAAGTGGGGAGCAACAGTACCTTCTGGTGTTGCTGTACGCAGGTTCTCTGGTGTGGCGCCGTCCGGCCTTCCGCCAGCAACCGACTCTATGTTCTTCTATACTCAGGTGGAAGTACAGGGTACCAATGACCATATATTCGATGCCAAATTATACTATGTAGATTCCTGGCAGGGATCTATCCCCAACCAGAATAAACTTGGTTTAGGCAGAACGACTGCAGCCAATGCATGGGTAGTGGGTGCTACAAGCCGTATTGATGTAAGGAAGAAGGAAATTGGCCAGGATGCCATGCTTTACATGGATAAGTTTACGGGGCTCGTGAATCCTTTTGCCCAGCCGGAAGAAGAGGATAGCAGTTCTAACAGGGGTAAAGATTTCTGGATTGGCTATCAGCGGACGAATGGGTTCCTGTATACGACACCAGGAAGTACTTATGGTGGTGACCAGGTCATGAATATCTACATGGGAGCTGGTGATGTGCCTGCAAATGTAACTATAAGCATAGAAGGTAATTCGGGTACTGCATGGACAAGAAACTATTTTGTTCCAGCCAATACAGCATTGACAAGTGACGAAATGCCCAAAACAGGAACAGAAGATGCGAGATTGTTTATGGAAGGTATGTACGCGAAAAAAGGCATTCATATAACCAGCGATGTTCCTATTGTGGTGTATGCGCATATTTATGAAAGTACAAACTCTGGCGCAACCATGTTAATGCCAACATCGGTTTGGGGATATGAATACTATACACTAAGCTCAAGGCAAAACTATACACCAGATTCTTATGCAGCATTCCATATTGTTGCCCAACATGATAGCACCTGGGTGGAAATCAATCCGTCCAAGCCAACCTTTAATGGATGGCTGCCTAACGGGGGAACCCGTGCTAACGGCAGCTACCTGGTGAAACTGAATAAGGGAGATGCTTACCAGGTGTTGGGCGCCAATATAGGCGGAGACGAAGGGCAGGATCTGTCTGGCAGTTATGTGAAATCTGTAGGTAATGCACAGGGTGAATGTTTCCCGATAGGTGTATTTGCGGGTAGTACCAGAACAGCTATTGGTTGCGGTACCAGTCCGGGTGGTAGTGGCGATCTTATTATTCAGCAGGTATTCCCTTACCAGGCCTGGGGTACCAAGTATGCCACTGCGCCTACAAGCATGATTGCAGGACCTTCTGCCGCAACATTGATGACCAATGTGTACAGGGTGATGGTAAAAGATCCTACAACCATAGTGAAACGAAATAATACTGCACTGCCGCTTTCAAGCCTGATTAATAACAAATACTACCAGTTTGAAAGCAGCGCCGGTGACTACATTGAATCTGATAAACCGATATTGGTTGCACAGTTTATGTCTTCTGAAGGCCAGTGCGGCGTAGCAGGGTATACAGATCCGGAGATGTTCTATCTCAGTCCTGTACAGCAGGCTATTAAGAGAACGCAGTTCTACAGAAATAATCTGGATGATATTGATAACAACTTTATCACCCTGGTTATTCCAACAGAAGGGCTTAATACGCTTCGTATCGATAATGTAAGTTATCTCACTTATCCGGCGGCAGAGCGTTATGTATACAGCCATCCCAACCTGCCCGGCTATTCTGTGGTTACTAAAAAATGGGCGGCTGGTTCCGGATCCAGTACAGTAGAAAGTGAAATGCCGTTCACGGGCGTTGTATATGGATTAGGCAGCGTAGAAAGCTATGGTTATAATATTGGAACATTGGTGAAAAACCTGAATAACCTCAGCAGTGTAAATACTACGTTCAATACCGGGGCAAACCCAACTGATTATACTTGTAAGGGTAGTCCGTTCAAAGTAAAAATCATGCTGCCGATACCGCCTACCTCCATTAAGTGGGAATTGAGCAAGGTGCCTAATCTTTCGCCGAATAACGATACGACAATAACAAATCCGGTGGCGACTGATACTGTAGAGGTGGACGGGGTGACCTATTATGGTTATACACTTCCGAAAGACCTGTTGCTGGATACGGTAGGTATTATTCATATCCCGGTTCAGTATACGTCGCCACTTATTGAAAAATGCTCCAATACAGCAACGGGGGTTGTGGTGGTGCAAATTTTACCGGCTCCTGTAACGGATTTCTCTATAGCCTTCCCAGGCGGCGGAGCAGAAGCCTGTGTGGGTACATCAGGAACATTTACCGGTGATATTGTTACGGAAAATGGTATAGCCCTGAATCAATGGAACTGGACCTTCCCTGTTGATCATAAGGTTTCAGGCAGAACCCAGTCCTATATTTTTGCCGATGCCGGCACGCATGCCGTGAAGCTGGAAGGTATAACGGCGGATGGTTGTGTATCGGATACTGCCAAGAATGTTGTTATACATCCAAGGCCTGTAGTTGTAATTACACGCGACAGTCTGCCTACCTGTACCGGAACGGCTGTAACCTTTACTATTGATAATCCGGAAGCAGGAGCTACCTATAATTGGTACGATGCGCCAACGGGAGGAACACTGAAAGGTAGTGGTGTAAGCTTTACGCCTGATGTGAATACGGTACTGCCTGCGACTTTCTATGCAGAAGGAGTATCAGGCGCATCATGTGCCAGTGTTGTACGGAAAAAGGTAACGGTGTATCATGTAGATATGCTGGCTAAACCAATAGTCGCAGCTACGGCTACGCCATTTGTAATCACATTCACCTGGACCGCTGTAACCGGTGCAACCGCTTATGAAGTGTCTCTCGATGGTGGCGTAACCTTTATAACGCCAAGTTCCGGATCAACAGGCTTAACGCATGTGATTGAAGGACTGGCGCCGTTTACTGAAAAATCGCTGATTGTAAGAGCAACAGGCGTGGCGACTTGTCAGTCTGTAAATTCCGATGAGTTGAAGGCTAAAACTGTGAGTGATGAAGTGTTTGCGGCCAATGCTTTCACGCCTAATGGAGATAACAAGAACGATGAGTTTAAAGTATATGGATATACTATTAAAGAAATGAAGTTCGTAGTGTTTAACCAATGGGGTGAAAAGGTAGCTGAAACTGTTAACCCGTCTATGGATGCCAATGGTGCTCACATAGTTTGGGATGGCAGGTATAAGGGCCAGTTTGTTTCATCGGGTGTTTACATGTATGTAGCTCAGATAACCTTACAGAATGGTAATAAGATAACCAAAAAAGGATCTATTAACCTCATCAGATAAGTTCAGTTCTGTTGTATAAAACATAAAAGGAATTCCGGACTTCCATCTTATACATGGAGTCCGGAATTATCCCTGATATAGTGTTGTTGTTAATACCATATACTGTTTATGAAATTCACAATTATTTTTTTTACAGCTGTATTCTGCTTTTGTGTTGCAGGGAAAACTCAAAACGTTACCAATAGAGGTATGGAGTTTTGGGTAGGTTATGGCCATCATCAATACATGGAAAAAAATTGTGATGGTACGGGCAACGAACCCAATGATATGAATATGGTGTTGTATTTAAGTGCTGAAGAAGCTGCTGATGTGGTGGTGACTATAGATAGTAGTTCCTTGTTTCCCGGCAGCTGGTACAGGAAAACCTTTCATATTCCGGCCAACACCGTTATCAGTACCCAGGTTATTCCAAAGGGGATTTTGGATGCGCTAAATGCGGTTGATGCTAACTACGATGCACGTCTTATTGCCAATCCTCCGCCAGTTGGGACTGGTGGCGAGCAGGCATTCAATAAAAAAGGAATTCATATTGTAAGTCTTAATAATCCTATTGTGGCTTATGCACATATATATGGGAATGTAGCTTCCGGCGCAACCATGCTTATGCCGGTGACTGCCTGGGGATATAATTATACTGCAATGAATTCTCAGCAATATGACGCACCGAAATCTTATTCCTGGATGTATGTTATTGCCAAAGAAAATAACACCAAAGTGGAAATTATTCCTTCTGTGCTTACCAGGCTAGGTAAGCAGCCTAATGTGCCTTTCACTGTTGAACTTGAAAAAGGGCATATTTATCAATTGGTGGGAGATGCTGATTGTAGTACGGGTAATGGTGTTGAACTTACGGGTACAACCGTCAGGTCTATAGCCGGAAGGGATGGGGAATGTCATGCTGTTGCAGTATTCTGCGGTTCCGGGCGCACTATGGGCGAGATTACAGAATGTGGCGTAGGTGGCGGACGCGATAATGATATCCAGCAATTGTTCCCGGAACAGGCCTGGGGAAAAAGGTATTTTACTGCTCCCTTTTCAACTTCCGGTAGCGCATCTCAATTTCAAACCAGCGTATATAAAATTCTTGTCAGAGACCCTGCTACTGTTGTAATGAAGAATGGTGTTCAAATTCCTACTTCTACACTTATTAAAAATAAATTCTATCGCTTTAAAAGCAACACTGCCGATGTTATTACTGCCGATAAGCCTATTATGGTGGGGCAGTTTATGGGGCCTTCGAGTTCCGGCTGTATTACGGGAGGCGATGGTGATCCCGAGATGGTGTATCTAAGTCCTGTAGAGCAATCCATTAAACAGATTGGCTTTTTTAGAAATACCTTACAGAATATAAATCGGAACTTTGTTACGCTTATAGTGCCGGATGCAGGCATGCAAACGCTGAAGATAGATGGCTCCTCTATATTTTCTCATACCTATGCGCATAGCGCTCCGGGATACACAGTAGTTGTAAAATCATGGCCTGCTGCTCAAGCCCAATGTATTGTTAAGTGTGATGAGCCGTTTACAGGGATTACTTATGGACTGGGGGGGGCAGAGAGTTATGCTTATAATGCAGGCACCTATGTTAATAACCTCAACGGCCTGGCGGATATGCATAATGTTGCTGACGAATCTAATGGCGGTAGTAATAGTCATGCTTTTACCTGTAATGGGTCTGAAGTGGAGTTGTCTATCCTGGTGCGTTACCAGTTAACCAAAATGGTTTGGAAAATAGGTGATCTTGGTACAAAGATTTTTCCCAATCTCGATGTTACAATAGATCCTGCGTCGGCGGTGTATAAAGGTACAGTCACCAAGCTGGGTGTTACCTATCATAAATATACCTTGCCGCAAAACTATACTTTTACGCAGGCTGGATTGCATTATGTGAGAGTATTGTGTACCAGTCCTTCCTTAACTGAAAACTGCAACAATACGGAAGAGTTTTATCTGGGCTTTGAAGTAAAGCCTACACCTGTTGCAGATTTTACCTATACCAATCCTACCAACTGCATACGCGATATTACTTCCTTCACCGGGCCTGCTGCTACGGACCTTTCCAATGTGCAGAAGTGGGAGTGGACATTCCCCGGCCCAGGCGGTTCTACTGTTACAGAATCCGGAAAAGATGTCAACCACAGTCTTGATGTCGGGGCTAATACTGTAAAACTAAAAGTTGTTTCTGAAGAGGGTTGTGTAGCCAGTGTTTCCAAGCAAATAAACCTGCTGGCGCCACCTGTAGCTACTTTAACTGCCAATCCTACGGCTATTTGTGAAGGAGCTTCCGCTGTATTTACACCGGCTGCCTCCTATGGCGGATCCGCTCCTGTTAACCGTTATTACTGGAAACTGGCAGATGGAACGGAGAAGCTACTGACAACACCTGATCCGCAAACTTCCGTATTCAACGATGCGGCAAATCCTATAGTAAGAATGGCGGCAGGGGTTAGCGAAAAGTGTATGAGCGATACTGTTGACAAAGCGATTACCGTATACAGTAAACCGAAGGTCGTTATTACTTACCCGGAAGGTTGTTTGCCTGCAAATGGGCAGGTTGTGTTTACTAATACGACAAGTGTGCCGGATGCGCAGACACTGGTGAGTCACTCCTGGGATTTTGGTGATGCGGCAGCTACGCCTTCCAATCCAAATACATCAACAGAGGTAAGTCCCTCTCACCTGTATACCTCTTTTGGTAATTATAATATTACCTATAGCGTAACAACTTCACAGGGATGTGTGGAGAATACTGTGATCAAAGCTTCATTTAATGTTTCTCCGATAGTTGATTTTCCGGCAACATTTGCATCGGTATGTGAAAATGTTGCGGCTTATTCTATGGCGGTAGCAACAGTTACAAACGGTGTGTCCGGAGCTTTTGCCTATTCCGGTCCAGGTGTGAGCAGTAATGGAATGTTTGATCCTGCAATTGCCGGTGCCGGTACGCACCAGGTTGTTGCTACATTTACTTCTTCAGGTAATTGTGTTGTGTCTAAAACTGCTACGGTCATCGTAAATGCGAGTCCTGTTGTTGGGTTTGCTATTCCTGCCGGAGGATGTTTGCCTTCAGATGGTCAGGTTACTTTCGACAATACTTCATCGATAAGTACGAATGAAGCCCTTTCGTGGTCGTGGAATTTTGGCGACGCTTATGCATCGCCAGGTAATGAAAATACTTCTGCTGCATTTGAGCCGGTTCATAAGTTTGCTGATGGAACTTATAATATATCTCTTACTGCAACGGCAGCTTCGGGTTGTACCGCTACTAAAACTACTGCTACAGTATTGAGCGTTACGCCAGTGGTGGATTATCCTTCTTTGGCTGCCGTTTGTGAAAATGTGGCCGCCTTTAGTATTGCTACTGCTACTGTTAATGGCAGCGTTGTGTCAGGAGGAGCTTATTCAGGAGCAGGTGTTGATGCCAGTGGTAGTTTTAATCCTGCATCTGCAGGAGCTGGCACACATACTGTAACCTATACCTATACTACAGCAGGGGGCTGTCAGGGACAGGATAATAGCAGTATTACAGTATATGCCCGTCCACAGGTTGATTTCGCCGTCACAGCCAGTGTTTGCAGGGGAGAAACGATCAGGATTACCCCTGGTTCACCTGCGGGAGTTGCTGCCTGGAACTGGAAATTCGGTAATACCAATACCAGCTCTGCTAATAACAATAATGCATTTAATGCGCCGGCACCAACTACTGCAGGGCCTTATTCAATTGAGGCAGTAACGGTTAACTCGCAGGGATGTCTTAGTGTTCCGCTTACCAAGACGGTAGAAGTACACCCGCTTCCGGTACCATCCTTTACCAAGCCAACGAAAATATGTTTCCCTGGCGCGGCGGTCTTTACCAATACTTCTGCAGTAGCCGATAATTCAACTTTAACCTATCGCTGGGATTTCGGTGATGCTTCTACTACGGGAATTACCGAAACTAATCCCGCACATGAATATAAAACTATAGGAAGTTACCAGGTGAAACTTGCTGCTAAGTCTTCGTTCGGTTGCGAGTATACAAGTGTGACTCAAACTGTGAATGATTTTCATCAAAGGCCATCGGCCAACTTTACGATGTCGGCGAGTGAAATATGCCAGGGAGAGACTGTTACTTTTTCTGATGCCACTACTCCGGCCGGCTCGGCTGTTGCGTGGAGCTGGAAAGTGAATGGCAAAGACGATGGCACCGGAAGTCCGTTTGTGAAAAACTGGAAAGATGCAGGTAACCAGGTTATAGCGCTTACTGTAACCAATGCAATAGGTTGTACAGCGGAAAGTGCTGCAAAAAGCCTGACGGTGCATTTGCAGCCGGAAATAGATGCCGGAAGATCTTTTGTTGTTCCTGAAGGCACCAGGATTCAATTTGAAGCTATTGCGAATGCACAGTTGCTTACATTGAGCTGGAGCCCGGCGGCACATCTTTCCGACGCTTCCGTTTTGCGTCCTTTCCTTACGGTTACTGCGGATGAAACATACACCATTACTGCAACGGGCGACAACAACTGTACTGCTTCGGATTACCTGACGGTAAAAATGCTGAAAGAGGTACGTGTGCCCAATGCGTTTACGCCTAATAACGACAGGGTTAATGATCGCTGGGAAATTCCGAACCTGTCGGAATACCCTGGTTCTGTTGTGCAGATCTTTAACCGTTATGGCCAGAAAGTATTTGAATCAAAAGGGTACAGTACGCCCTGGGATGGAAGATCGAATGGTAAAGAGTTGCCTATGGGTACCTACTATTATATCATTAGCCTGGGTGATGGAACGGCTCCTATGAATGGTGCTGTTACCATAATCAGGTAAATATTTTTTAATTGACGAATTTAAAACTGACACAATGAGAAAACAGTGCAGCATCAGAGTAAGGGTGGTGGGAGGATGTCTTCTCCTGGCTTCTTTGCTGGTTTCTTCGGCAGAATTGCATGCCCAGGTCGATCCTCATTTTACACAATACTATGTGTATCCATCCTGGCTCAACCCTGCGTTAACAGGTATCTTTGATGGTAAGTACAGGGCTTCCGCTATTTACAGAAATCAATGGAGTAACATATCCAGCCCTTTTTCTACTATGGGCGCATCCCTGGAGCTTACAACCGAAAAGAACCTTAACGTGGGGCTTAGTGTACTGAACCAGGTAGCAGGTGATGGTGGTTATAATTATACGACTGCTTATGGCAGTGTGGCCTATACAGGTATCCGCTTTGGTGCCAATGAAACGCATAGAGTGGTACTCGGGTTACAGGCAGGCATGATTCAGCGTAAATTCAATCCCTCCAAGCTGGTATTCTTCGATCAGTGGAATCCTGTTACAGGAGGCATGATTCCTACCCAGGAAATGATCTCTGATCCTTCAGCTACTGCGTTTGATGCGGGAGCGGGAGCATTATATTATGATGCGACGCCAGGTAAGAAGGCTAATGTTTTTGCCGGCTTCTCCGCATCCCATATCAATCAGGCCGATAACAGGTTTGCAGCCGTTATTAATGAAAAAATGCCTGTTCGTTATACCATTCATGGAGGCGTGAAACTTTGGTTGAATGAGCAGCTTTCACTTACGCCTCATTTGCTTTACCTGCGCCAGGCAAAATCAGAGGAAAAGGTAATAGGGGCTTATGCACAGTTACGCGCAACTACGGCTACTGATCTGTTGCTGGGCCTTAATTGCCGTTTGAAAGACGCCTTTACGCCTTATGTAGGCGTAACCCATAACAATATGGTGTTTAGTGCCAGTTATGATGTTAATACATCTGATCTTGGTAAAATGGTAAAAGGTACCAATAGCTTTGAAGTTACACTCACATTCTTTGGCAGGAAAAAAACAAAAACCCCGGAAGTGGAATTTGTTTGTCCAAGGCTATAAATAAAAACTTTTGTTCAATATGTACCATCTTTTACAAATACAACCGGTTTCCGGAAAATTTCAAATGCGTGTATTGTCCGCTGTATTTATATGTTTGTTTGGGGCTGTAACGACACATGCGCAGTTCAGTGCCGATTACAGAAGGGCGGCAGATAATTACTTTAAAAAAGGGGATTATTCGTCTGCTGTCAGTTACTATGAAAAATACCTGAATATTTCGCGCGATAAAAAAACGTCAGCATTTGATCCTTATTCCGTATCAGCAAATAAGAAGTCTGAGCCGGTTCCCGATAAGCAACTGGCGATATACCAGCTTGCCGAGAGCTGGCGTTTACTGAAGAACTATACCAATGCAGCGCCACTGTATCAGCAGTTACTTGCAGCGGATAGTACTTTTCCTTTGGCTGGTTTTCACTACGGTACCTGCCTTAGAACGTTAGGGCGTTATGCCGATGCAGAAGAAGCCTTTCAGCAATTTCTGACGCATCATTCCGATGGCGGATATACGGTCGCCGCACAAAGGGAGATCAAGAATCTGCAATACATCAGGCAGCAATTGCAGAAGGATATCAGTTCCTTTACGGTTAACGCGCTTGCAGCAGGGCGAACAGGTGCCAGTTATGCGCCGGTTGCTATAGGGGAAGAAGCTATTCTGTTTACGGCTACCTGGCCTGATAGCAATGCTGCTGCCAATAAAATACATTTAAACCGTTTGTACCAGGCAGGCTTTTCGGCTTCCGCCATAAGTAATGTGGCTAAGGCAGGAATGCCATCCGGAGCGCTTCATGAAGGCGCAGCAACAGTAAGTGCCGATGGTAATACTATTTATCTTACAAAATGGCAGGTAATCGGAGACCGGAAAAATGCGGCAATCTATATCAGCAATAAAATAGCATCCACGGATAGCTACAAATGGTCCGATCCTGTTATACTGGACTCTGTTGTGAATTTGCCGGGATATAATGCCCAGCAACCATTTATTACAGCCGATGGCAAAACGCTTTTTTATGCAAGCGATAAACCCGGAGGCCTGGGCGGATACGATTTGTGGTCCGCTGTCCTTAATGAGCAGGGCAAACCTGTAAGTACACAAAACCTTGGCGCAATTATTAATACGCCTTATAATGAGCAGGCTCCTTATTATCATGAGCCGTCTGCAACCTTTGTTTTTGCTTCTGATGGCAGAACGGGCATGGGAGGGTATGATCTGTTCTTTGCAAAAGGCAGAACGGGAGAGTGGAGCCAGCCGGAGAATTTTGGTTACCCGGTTAATTCAATGAAAGACGATATGTACTTCCTGAGTTTTAGCAAGGGCCGCAGGGTTCTTGAAAATGCCTTGTTTAGTTCAGATAGGGCAGATGTGTGCTGCCTGGAGCTTTTTCATCTTACAAAAAAGGCACCGCCTAAGCAGGTGATAGGCCAGGTGGTTTCATGTGATAGCAAAACGCCGCTTGCCGGTGTTGCTGTTGATGTAATAGATACCATAACCGGTACTAAAATGTATTCCGGCATAACTGATGCTGATGGCCGTTATTCATTTGCCATTAACCAGGCGACGCCTTTAAATAGTGTGGCTGCTTTAAAGGGATATTATACTGCTGCCCGGCCACTGCAATGGTCCGATGAGGCGGATGCCGACAGTGTTTTAAGTATTCCCATCTGTATGGAGAAAGAAGTGCTGGTCGTTGATGAAATACAGGTGTTGAATAATGTATACTACGAGTTTGCAAAGGCTGATATAAAACCGGAATCTTATCCTTCTCTGGACGACGTAGTGGCTTTACTTAATAAACGTCCTGAGGTAAGAGTGGAAATAGGAGGGCATACCGATGACAAAGGTTCCGATGAACTTAACATGAGGCTTTCCCAGGCAAGGGCCGATAATGTTGTTGCTTACCTGGTAAGCAAAGGTATTAACCAGAACCGCCTTGTGGCTAAAGGATACGGTGCTACGATGCCAATTGCGCCGAATAAAAAGCCTGATGGTTCTGATAATCCCGAAGGCCGTGAAAAGAACAGGCGTACTGAAATGAAAGTATTGCAATAAACTATTGCAAATGATAATATTAACCAAAACTGATAGATCGCATGACCACCAGGATAATAGTGGGGATGATAGGTGCAATGGTTGTAACCTTTTGTCATGCCCAGCAGAAACCGCATTATACACAGTATATATTGAACCAGTATGTGCTTAATCCTGCCCTTACGGGTATAGAGAACTATACTGATGTGAAGGTAAGTCACCGGCAGCAATGGGCTGGTTTGAATGATGCGCCCGTTACGAGTTATTTTACGATCCATGGCGCTTTGAATAAAAAGGATTACCGTACCACTGCCACTTCATTCCAGGTAGATGGTACCAATCCCCGGGGTAACGATTACTGGGCCGATTATACGGCAGCGGCGCCCCATCATGGCATCGGTTTGCAGGTGATTAATGATAAGACAGGGCCGCTGCGTTATTTCTCGGCTTATGCTACTTATGCTTATCATCTTGGAATAGGACCGCGCACCAGCCTGTCGGCGGGTTTTGGTGCTGGTATCTTTAATGCCAGCCTTGATGCCAATAAGCTGAATTTTGGCAATACGCAGGTGGATCCCGCTGTTTACAATAATGGTGTTGTTAATTCCATAAAGCCCGATCTTATGGCTGGGCTGTATCTCTATGGTGCAGATTATTTCCTCGGCGTATCGGTGCAGCAGCTGATGGGGCAATCCGTTTATTTCTCTTCTAACAAAGTAGGAGGTGGTAATAAAATGACGCCGCATATTTTTGTTACAGCCGGTTACCGTTTTTTGTTGGATGAAGACTGGAATCTGATACCTTCAGTCATGTTGAAATCCGTAAGTCCGTTACCGTTACAGCCAGAGGGAAATGTAAAGTTGCAGTACCGCGACTTTCTCTGGGCAGGTGGCGGCTATCGAAAGGATGATGGCTGGAATATAATGGCCGGCGTGAACATCAGTGGCGCCTTTAATATCGGTTATTCCTATGACCGTACCACTTCTGCATTGAATACTGTTAGCAACGGCAGTCATGAAGTGGTGCTGGGAATATTATTGGGAAATAAATACGGCGACTGGTGCCCCAGGAATGTCTGGTAATTTAATTGCTGCCCCGTTATCCTTTTATTGAAAGAGAGGCTGTTCCATTGGGTGGCAGCCTCTCTTCGTTGCTAGGGGTGCATGATTTTTTAAATTACAGGCTGCGGCAAAATCAGGGCATTCAGTTTAATACCGGTTAAGCCAATGTTTTCACGCTTTCCTTTTTTTTCTTGATCAGTAATGCTACACAAAACAGTAAGCCGCCGAACGCAAGCCCTGCACCTACCCATTCAGGAGAAGTGTAGCCAAGACCGGCAGCAATAGGCAGACCTCCCAGGTAAGCACCTATCGCATTGCCTATATTAAAACTGGCCTGACTAACAGAGGCCGCCAGCATTTCGGCCCCGGAAGCTGCTTTAATCATGAGCATTTGTACCGGTGCTGCTAATGCAAATGAAATAGCACCGGTAATAAATGTCATTGCTATGGCCGGAATCTTTAAGTGACTTACGGCAGAGACGATCAAAAGCGATATTACCATTGCCAGCAAAAGAAAGGTGGTGGCGTTGGCGGGAGAAAGACGGTCGGCGAGGCGGCCGCCAATAAGGTTGCCAACTGCCATGCCTACCCCGGCCAGCATTAAAATAAAGGTTAAGGCATTATCACTAAAGCCGGCAACCTTTGTCATTAAGGGGGCAATATAGCTGAACCACGCAAATAGTCCGCCTGTGCCTATAGCTGTAATACCTACTATCAGCCAGGGCTCTGTTTTTTTGAATATAGCCAGGCTGCTTTTAAGATTATTATTCTTTGAAGCGGGCAGGTCAGGCATCCAGCTGTTTAATGCCCATATAGTCAAAAGTCCTATCACTGAAATAGCGATAAAGGTAATACGCCAGCTAAAATGGTGGCCGACAAAGGTTCCTATAGGTACACCTATAATATTGGCAAACGTAAGTCCTGCAAACATCATTGATACTGCACGCGCTTCTCTGCCCGTTGTCGCCAGCCTGCTGGCTACAACAGCGCCTACGCCAAAAAAAGCACCATGCGGCAGTCCGGAAAACAACCTTGCTACAAATAGTAACCTGAAATCGGGGGCCAATGCCGATAAGCCATTGAAAACAGTAAATAGTAACATCAGGCCCATCAGTATCTTTTTAGGAGGATACTTGCCTGCTATTCCTACCAGTAATGGCGCACCTAATACAACTCCCAATGCATATGCCGATATCAGGTGGCCGGCTTTAGGTATTGAAATGCCGAGGGCCGTAGACAAGTCTGGTAATATACCCATCATTACAAATTCCGTCATGCCAATGCCAAACCCGCCTATCGTCAGCGAAAACAAACTACGCTTCATCCCCTCTTATAATTATTTTTTTAGTGACGCAATATCAATTACAAAACGATATTTTACATCGCTTTTAAGTACACGGTCGTATGCCTCGTTGATATAGTTGATATCAATAAGCTCAATGTCCGAAACAATAGCATGTTCTGCACAGAAGTCCAGCATTTCCTGGGTTTCTGCTATGCCGCCAATCATAGACCCCATTATCTTTTTACGCTGATGTATCAGGTGAAAAGCAGGCACTTTTGCTGGCTCAGGAGGTATGCCAACGATGATCATAGTTCCGTTGGTTTTTAACAGCTCTATGTAAGTCGTGTATTCGTGAGGAGCGGATACTGTATTCAGGATAACATCAAACTTCCCTTTCAGGCTTTTCATTGTTTCAGCATTGGAGGTCAGCTCGAAATGGTGTGCGCCGAGCTTTTTTGCGTCAGCCTCTTTCGAAGGTGAGCCGCTGAGCATGGTGACCTCTGCGCCGAAAGCTGCTGCAAACTTCACTGCCATATGGCCTAAACCGCCCAGGCCCAATACCGCTACTTTGTCTCCTTTTTTTACACCTACATAACGTAAGGGCGAATAGGTGGTAATACCAGCACACAGTAGGGGGGCTACACCCGGCAGTGATAATTTGTCCGAAACTTTTAAGGTATAGTTTTCATCAACAACGATCTGCGTGGAATAGCCACCATAGGTAGGCGCCTGCGTATCGCGTTCTTTGCTGTTGTAGGTGCCTGTCATGCCTTCTTCGCAATACTGTTCAAGTCCTTCTTTACAGTTGTCGCATACCCGGCAGGAGTCTACGAAACAACCGATACCGGCCAGATCTCCTACTTTGAATTTGGTTACATGGTTGCCCACTGCTGTTATTCGTCCAACAATTTCATGTCCGGGTACCATCGGAAATACAGATCCTCCCCATTCATTGCGTACCTGGTGAATATCAGAGTGACATACGCCACAATACAAAATTTCTATCTGTACATCATGAGGGCCAGGAGTCCTTCTTTCAAAATTAAAAGGCACCAGCGGTGTAGTTGCACTTTGTGCTGCATATGCTTTTGTTGCTGTCATACTTCTATCATTTTTCCGGATAATAAACTATTGTTTTTGCATCGCTTCAACGGGCATTCCATCCCTGATCTCTTCACTGGCATTCTCTACCAGTATATCCCCGGGGCTGAGCGCTCCGAATACTTCAGCCTCTTTGCCGGCTTCGCGCCCTTTTTCAACCTTCACCCATTGTGCTTTTCCCTCAGTCACTTTTATGACAAATATTCCTTCTGTCGTATTTAATACCGCGCCTTTGGGTACCACCAGTACACTGTCTTGCGAAGGCATAGGTATATTTACTTCGGCTACCATGCCAGGCAACAGTTTCTTGTTGTTGTTCTGAACGTCGGCTTCAATGCGTTCGGCTCTCAGCCTGGCATCCAGGGCGCCGGATAAGCGCTTTACAGTGCCTGAAAACTGCTCATTCGGCAGGGCTTTCACGGTGAACTGTAATTGGTTCCTGTTGCTCAGGTAGCCGGTATAGGCTTCCGGTACCGATACTACAAGACGTAAATGCTTCTGTTCCTGTAGTGTGAACAGGGGGTATTCCGATCCTTTGCCTGATGGGCCTACATAAGCGCCTGTATTTACATTCCTGGTGGTAATAACCCCTGCAAATGGTGCCCGTATTTCAAGATAACCACGGATAATGGTTACTTCTTTATTCGCTGCTCTTGCTGCTTCCAGCTGCGCTTCGTCGGCCCGCATCCGCGCTGCCGCCTGGTCCAGGTCGTTGGGCGAAATGGTGCCCGGTGTCTGGCTCGTTTTATACAGGCGGTCGTAATTAGCCTTGCTGGCCATATAAATAGCCTCCTGCGACTTTAACCGTGATTCCGAGGCCGCTATCCGGGAATTCAGTTCCGGCGCTTCCAGCGTTGCCAGCAACTGGCCTGTTGCTACTTCAGAACCCACGTCAACGTATATTTTTTTTACAAAACTATTCTCTTTCGCATATAAATCCACCTGCTGAAAAGCAATAAGCTCTCCGGGAGCAGAAAATTTGGACGACAGCTTGCCTTTGGTAAGAACAAAAGTTGCTGTTTCCATAGCGCTGCTACCCGGAATTTCTTTCTTTTCACCTGCCTTGCTTTCGTGTGAGCCACAGGAGGATAACAGCATCATGCCCATTGTTATACCTGACAGGGCAAACATCAGGATATGGTTATTTTGTTGACTGTTCATATAAATCAGGTATATAATGTTTGCTTTCTTTGTCTTCAGGGTCCAATGATACCGATACGGTGCCAGCGCTTTTCTGCATCCAGGCAAATAATAACGGTAATATAAATAATGCCGCAAATGTGGAGGCTACCAGGCCGCCTATTACAGCTCTTCCCAATGGCGATGACTGGTCGCCCGCCTCGCCTAAGCCGCTGGCCATAGGTATCATGCCTACAACCATAGCTACAGCAGTCATTACAATAGGTCGTAAACGAAGCGCCGAGGCTTCCCTTGCCGATAGCAACGCATCTCCGTTATGTTTCCTTAACTGCTCCGCATTGGTAATAAGCAGTACTGCATTTGATATGGATACACCTACCGACATGATCATACCCATGTATGATTGCAGGTTTAGGGTGGAACCCATTATAACCAATAAGCCAAGTGAGCCAAACAGCACAGCGGGGACTGTTCCTAATACGACCGCTGAAACCTTGAATGATTGGAAATTGGCTGCCAGCATAAGAAATATCACCACAATAGCTACAATTAAACCATTCTGAAGACTGCTGAGTGTATCGGTAAGCGTATTGCTTAAACCTATTGTTTCCACGTTTAACCCCCGTGGTAATTTACCTAGTGCTTCTATTGCTTTTTCTACATCGCGTGTGGCAGCTCCCAGGTCTTTATTATTCAGGTTTGCTGTAACTGTTAAGGTAGGCATTGCGCCAAGGTTGTCGGCTTCACCATAGGTGATACCAGGTTTAATGGTGGCAACATCTCCCAAAACGGGTCGGGATGCATTTTTTAGCAAGGGTATCTCCGAAATCTCCAACTCACTGTTCATCTTGTTTTCAGGAACCTGTACTTGTACACTGTAACTATAACCGGCTTTTTCATCAACCCATACATTCTTCTCGGTAAAACGTGAGGATGAGGTTGAGGCTATGATAGAACGGGATACGTCGCTCATATCTACACCCAGTTGCGCCGCACGTGTCCGGTCTACCTCTATGTTAAGCGTAGGGTATTTGGTGGACTGGCCTACCTGTACATCCCGTAAATAACTGATCTCTTTGAGCTTTTTTACCAGGCGTAGGGCATAATCTTCACTTTGTTTTTTATCTCTTCCCGAAAAACGGATTTCTACAGGCGTTGGTGATCCCTGGCTTAGTATTTTGTCGGTAAGCTCTATAGGTTCAAACGATAGCTGCATTTCAGGTGCAACCCGCTTAGCCTCCTGCCTTATTTTATTTTTTAATTCGTCGAGGTTGGTCTTGTATTCTTCACTTAATGCCACCTGTACAACTGCCTCATGCGGTCCGGCCATCCACAGGAAAATGGGACTGATGGAAAATAGTTGAGGGTGCATACCTACATAGGCCGAAGTAATGGAAACGTTTTCCGGCCCCACCAGTTTTTCAATGGCGTTAACCAGGGTAATGGTTTTTGTTTCGGTACGTTCCATCCGGGTTCCTTCCGGTTCACGCAACCTCACCTGGAATTGGCTTCCGTTAACCTTAGGTAATACATCCCTGCCTATATGGGTAAGCAGGTACCAGGTGCCCGCACAAATAACCAGCAGGTAAATAATTACGATTGGTTTACGGTAAGGCATCATTCTGCCTATAAATGCCAGGTAACGTAATCTTATCCGCTCAAAAGCGCTTACTTTTCCATCCCTGTTGCTGTCTTCCCGCTCCAGTAATACCTTTTTCTGGTCCCAGGTATCTCCTTCACTGGAAGTGCTTAATCCTGAAGCTTCCAGTTCCTCTGCGTCACTAAATTCCTCTCCGCTTTGCTTTTTGTGATGTTTCACTTTCATGATCCAATTGGCCATCACGGGAACAAATGTTTGTGCCAGGAAATAAGAAATGATCATACTAAAACCTATTGCCAGCGCCAGGGGAAGGAACAGGGAACCGGGTATGCCGCCCATTGTGAATGCGGGGGCAAATACTGCCAGTATACAAAACAATATCAGCAGCTTGGGAAATGCAATTTCCTTACAGGCATCCCATATAGCCAGTGCCTTGGGTTTCCCCATATCAAGATGCTGGTGTATGTTTTCTATCGTTACGGTACTCTCGTCTACCAATATGCCTATCGCCAATGCCAGACCGCTTAAGGTCATGATATTGATCGTCTGGCCAGACAAACTCAGGAATAGTACCGATGAAATAATAGATGTAGGAATGGTAAGAATAACGATCAATGCTCCGCGTGCATCGCCCAAGAACAGCAATACCATTAAGCCGGTTAAAATAGCTCCTATAGCACCTTCCGTAAGCAGGCTTTTAACAGAATTTATGACGTAGGTCGACTGGTCAAATTCATAACTCAGTTTTACGTCTTCCGGCAACAGTGATTGCATTTTGGGCAATGCTTTCTTTAAATTCTGTACCACCTCCCAGGTAGATGCATCAGCGCTTTTGGCAATGCTGAGATAAACGGAGCGTTTGCCGTTTACCAGGGCATAGCCCGATGCTACGTCCGCGCCGTCTTCTACCGTAGCAACATCACGCAGGTAAAGGTTTTGAACACCGCCCTTGAATATCGGTATGTTTTCAAAGTCTTTTACATTTCTGATGGTAGTATTTACAGGAGTGATATAGTTCTTATCATCAATGCGTACGTTGCCTGATGGTGCCGTTTGGTTGTTTAGTCGCATGGCTTCTACCAGCTGGTCGGGTGTCATGTTATGGGCACGTAACAGCGCAGGGTCTGCTTTTATAACTATCGTCCTGACATTACCGCCAAAAGGAGGGGAGGATACCAGCCCCGGAATAGAGGTAAATGAGCTTCTTACATACACATTCGCCATATCCAGCAACTCGTTGTTACTGCGCTTTTCACTGCTGAGTACCAGCTGACCTACCGGTAAGGTGGAGGCGTCGAAACGGATGATGAAAGGAGGATTCGATCCCGGTGGAAAGGCGGCCTGTATACGGTTTGAAAAGGCGCTGACCTCCGCAGCCGCCTGAGCCATATTGGTGCCGGGATAAAAGTTGATCTTCATGAGGGTTAAGCCTTGTATGTTCTTTGTTTCAATAGACTTAACCCCATTTACAAAAAGAAAGATATTAATGTATTGTTTGGCGAAAAATGCTTCCATCTGCACCGGCGTATAACCGCCAAACGGATGCGATACATAAATCACCGGCATATCAAGCTTGGGGAATATGTCTACCTTGATACTGGTGACAGCTTTAATGCCGAAGAAGAATAGCCCCGCAACTAATACCAGGATGGTAATAGGTTTTCGTAATGCGAATCGTATCAGGTTCATGTTTGCTTGCTTCTGTTAAAATTCTTGAAGGAACAGATCGAAATTGCCACTGGCAGCGGCTTTGAGCAGCAGGGCCTGCCATACATTGGTATAGGCAATATCGCGGTCTGTCTCCGAACGGTTGACGATATACAATGCCTGCGTTACCTCCACAATGTTACTTAGCCCGTTTTTATATAAGACGTCTTTTTGTACATAAGCATCAGACGCCGACTTTACCTGTATGGGCGCCTCCCTGTAGTTGTCAAGGGCGTTCTTCATTCTGTTGTCGGCTAGCACCAATTGAGCTTTCAGTTGCTGGTCGGCTAAATTGTACTCTTCTTTTAAGGCTTCCGATACAAAATGCTGTGCGCTTACCTGGTGTTTTACCCGCAGGGGAGTAGTAAGGTTCCATATCATGCCCAGCCCCAGCAAATAGTTGCCCCGCATGCTCTGAACACCATCCCAGTAGTTGCTGCTGTAATTCTCCAGGTTCTGGTTTAGCTGCCCATAATTCCAGTCAAAGCCGGAGCCTCTGCCCTGTACCAGTCCAAATACCGAGAAGGTGGGTAATGATGATGTACGGTAATACTTGGCCTGTTGGTTACTGAGTGTTATACGGCTCTGGTAGTACTTCAATATCGGGTGCTCCTGTATCGCTACACTATCGTAGGCCGATGAGGGTATCCGCGTTATAAAAACAGTGTCCAGACTAAAGGGTTGCGCAGGTACACCCATTAGCCGGGCCAGGATGTTCGATTGCTCTTGCTCCGCATCCCTGGCTTTTGTGAGCGCAATTCTTGCACTCGACAACTCTGCATTGGCCTGGGATGAATCAACGCCGGCGATCAATCCGTTAAGAGCACGCTGTACTACTACCTCCCGTAAAGAGGTAGCCCGCTCCAGGTTGTTTTGCCACGAACGTAACAGGCGCTGTGCTGCCAGTAAATTCAGGTAAGCTCCTGCAACCTTAACCTCGTGCTGAAAACGCTCCTGTACAAGATCGCTTTCATCTCTTGTTAACACCGATTGGGCTACTCTTATCTTTTCGCGCGCCTTGCCAAAAGAAAAGAAATCCCAGCTTACGTTGGCAAGGTATAACGCGCCAAACGCCGCATTCCAGTTCTGGTGTGTTAATGCTGGTCCTGATGCTGCTGTATTTAACCCACGATAGCCATACGCCGGCCCGTTCAATCCATTAACTGTTCCATAATCCTGCTGTGCCGATAAATTAAAGTCGGGCAGGTAGTCGTTTACAGATTGCCTTACCGAAGCTTTGGATGCATTGACGTATGCTTCCTTTGCCCGGATTGTTCCATAGTTGGTAAGGGCGGTCTGTATCGCCTGCTTTAGGGTAAGCAACTGCTGTGCATGCACACGGCTGCTAAACACCCCGCCCGCTACACACAGGATGAGTGCTGATTTTTTTAACATGCTTTCTTTCTGCTTTAATGTTTGCTCTTCTTACGGCAAGTCACCCGGAATGTCCGCGGCAGGAGGGTGTGAGAATGTAAAAATAGGAAGGACGAAAGAATTAGTAATTGTAATATTCAAACAATTCATTGTATTTTTCAAACAGCGTTCGCGCGAAATGCACCGGGCGTTATGTGTGCATGCTTCTTAAAGAAATTGTTAAAGTAAGCGGGGTATTCAAATCCCAGGCTATAGGCTATTTCAGCAATACTCCAGCTGGCATGTTTTAAAAGCGCACGTGCCTCCACTGTTATTCGTTCTGCTATGTGTTCTGTGGTGGTTTTACCGGTCACTTCCTTTACGGCCCGGTTTAAATGGTTAACATGAACAGAAAGGCTTAGCGCAAAATCCTGGGCCGTTTTAAGCTGAAGGGCATGTTCCGGTGAGTCTATCGGAAACTGTCGTTCCAGCAGCTCCAGGAACTGGGCTGTTAAACGGGCAGGCGCATTGATATGCTTTATAGGATTACGGGCAGCCTGCATTTTCATGGCTTCATGAATGACCATATACAGGCAATGACGGATAAGATCGTATTTATGTGAATAGTCGGACTCCATTTCTGCCATCATCATGCAGAATAACAGCTCTACACGCTGCTGCTGTCGGCTGGTCAGGAAAAACAACGGGTCCTGGCCGCTGATGACCAATGGCGACTCATGTATAATATCCCGGTGATGATAATTATCAAGAAATACCGCATCAAAAAGACAGCAATAGCCTGTTTGTTGCTCCGAAACCGCTTCCCAGGAATAACTGAGCTCCGGCGGCGAAAATAACAGGGCAGGTTTGTCAACCTCTACGGTGCGGTCCTCAAAATGAAGCCGTCCTATTCCCGTGATAAAGCTGACTTTAAAAAAATCGCGTCGCTTGAAAGGAGAGTATCGCTGGCAGATACCCTGGCGCGGGTAAACGTTGAAGTGTCCCGAGATCTTGCCATAGGCGTTTACGGCCATGGCAGGCGGCTTCATATCTATTCTCTTATAATACTCATCAAGGGTTTCTACTGCTACCATAATGCGAAGTTATGAAAATCAAACAAAAGCGCTAAATCCGGTAATAGCTCTGCCCACGATAAGGGAATTGATCTCTTTAGTACCTTCATAAGAGTAAATAGCTTCCGCGTCCGCAACAAAGCGTGCTACATTGTATTGCAGTAATATGCCGTTGCCTCCCATTACTTCACGGGCACGGCTTACTATATCTCTCGTTCTTAAGGTGCAGAATACTTTGGCCAGTGAAGCATGCTCATCCGTTAACCTCCCTTCGTCCTGTAATTGCGATAAACGGAATACCATTGTTTGCATGGCAGTTAAATTACTCAGCATTTCAACCAGGTGGTTTTGTATCAGCTGAAAAGCTGCTATCGGTTTGCCAAACTGCTTCCGTTGCGTAGTATATGCCAGTGCGTTTTCGTAGGCGCCGCGGGCGCAGCCTACTGCTTCCCAGGCAACTCCGGCTCGTGTCATCCGCAGTACTTCGGCTGTATCCTTAAAACTGTTGGCTTTGGCAAGCCTGTCTGTTTCCGCTACCTGGCAATTGGTCAGCGTAATAAGACCATTCTGTACAATACGTAAAGCCATCTTGTCTTCCATCTTTATAGCCTGGAAGCCGGGATTGTCTTTTTTTACAAGAAAGCCTTTTACATTGTTATCATCTACATCCCTTGCCCATATTATTATTACATCGGCAAATGTGGCGTTGCCTATCCATTTCTTCTGACCATTTAATACCCAGCCTTCCGGTGTTCTTTTGGCTGTGGTTGTTAAGCCGCCGGCGGCTCCTGAGCCAACCTCCGGTTCGGTCAATCCGAATGCGCCAATGCAGGTCATTTGCTGCATGGCAGGCAGCCATTGCTGCTTTTGTTCTTCACTGCCCAGCATATAAATGCTGCCCATGGCTAGTCCGCTTTGCACGCCGAAAAAAGTGGCTATAGACGCATCTATACGCGCCATTTCCATGGCCAGCACCCCTTCCATTATATTGGGTAAACCGGGGCAGCCATATCCCTGGTAAGTAACGCCGCAAATATTAAGAGCCGCCAGCTTCGGAATTAATTCATAGGGAAACTCGGCACGCAGCCAGTATTCATTAACGATAGGTTGCACTTCTGTTTCCAGGAAAGCACGCACCTTTAATTGTAACGCGCGCTGTTCCGGAGTCAGCAGTTCTGCCAGGTCGTAAAAATCTCCGTCTACAGGTGGCGGAACTTTTTTCTTATGCCCGCCGCTACCGCTTAATAGTTTCATCACTCCCTGTAATTGGGTGTCATCGAGCTTGCTGACATTCTGAACTACTGCATTCAAATCAACTTTTGCTGCCAGTTTTTCCAATGCTTCCATATCTATCTGCTGGTATAACTGCAGCCCCTTTCTTATTTTCTGAAATAGATTAGCCATAGTTTAGGTGTATATGAATGATTAATTGTATCAACGAACTACACAAGAATCTCTCCACAATCTTCCGCTATTTCTTTCCTTCTATTCCCTCTCCAAATACGCCTCTCAGCGTATCGGCAATTTCTCCCAGCGTACAGTAATGTTCTACGGCATGTAATACATGCGGCATCAGGTTGGTGTCGTTTACTGCAGCGGTCCGGATCTGTTCAAGGCATTGTACTACCGCCTGCTGGTCGCGGCGGGCGCGTAGTTGCTGCAGGCGTTCTGACTGTACGTTACGTATACTGTCGTCTACTCTGAATACCGGTGTGTCCTGTGTTTCGGGTATCACAAATTTGTTGACGCCAACGATCAGTTTGCTGCCATCTTCTACCTGGCGCTGGTATTCATACGCGCTCCGGGCTATAGCTTCCTGCATGAAGCCTTGCTCTATCGCACTAACGCTTCCCCCCATATTATCAATGGTACGGATAAGCTCCCATGCTTTTTGTTCTACCTCATTAGTCAGGCTTTCCACAAAATAGCTGCCCGCCAGTGGATCTACCGTGTCTGTAACGCCGCTTTCATAACCTACAATCTGCTGTGTCCGCAGCGCAATACGGGCCGCTTCTTCGGTGGGCAGACTCAATGCTTCATCATAACCATTGGTATGTAAGCTTTGCGTGCCCCCCAATACCGCGGCAAGTGTTTGAATGGTTACCCGGCTTATATTATTCAGCGGCTGCTGGGCCGTTAAGGTGCTGCCGCCTGTTTGACTGTGAAAGCGTAACATCATTGCTCTGGGATCCGTGGCGCCCAGGTCTTTCATTATGCGGGCCCACATACGTCTTGCTGCCCGGAATTTGGCTATTTCCTCGAATAAGTGATTATGAGCATTAAAGAAAAAAGAAAGCCTTTGTCCAAATACGTTGATATCCATTCCTTTAGCTATTGCAGCTTCGACATATGCTTTACCGTTGGCCAGTGTAAAAGCCAGCTCTTGCACGGCTGTACTTCCTGCTTCGCGTATATGGTATCCCGAAATGGAGATGGTATTCCATTTTGGAACTTCCGTGCGGCACCAGTCAAAAATGTCTGTGATAATCCGCATCGATGGCCGGGGCGGGTAAATATAGGTGCCACGCGCAGCATATTCCTTAAGGATGTCGTTTTGTATAGTACCTGTAATTTTCTGAAGGTCGGCTCCTTGTTTTTTGGCTAATGCTACATAAAGTGCCAGTAGAATAAAACCGGTGGCATTGATTGTCATTGAGGTACTTACGTCCTGTAGCCGGATGCCATGAAACAGGCGCTCCATATCCTCCAGGCTGTCTATGGCTACACCCACCTTGCCTACCTCACCTTCGGCCAGCTTGTGATCGCTATCGTATCCTATTTGGGTAGGTAGGTCAAAGGCGACGCTTAAGCCCATTACGCCCTGTGATAACAGGTAATGATAACGCTTGTTGCTTTCTTCGGCAGTAGAAAAGCCGGCGTATTGGCGCATCGTCCATAACTTACCACGGTACATATCGGCTTGTATTCCCCTGGTGTAAGGCCATACCCCAGGTAGGGCAGTAGCTGATTGATCCTGCATTCCGGAACGTGAAGCAGGATCAATCGTTAAATCAGAATTGGAAATACTGGTGTATAACTCTTTGATTTCTATACCGCTATCGGTATAAATTTTCTTTTTTTCAGGCACGGCAATCGTATTATGTTGTTAGTTATTTTTTATAGGCTGGAATAGTCCGACACTGGCAAAAACACAGGAATACTTACAAAAGCTGCTTCGCTTCGTAAGATAGTGCCTCGCTTACCACTTCGTGTAAGGAGCCTTTTTTATCGGCCATCAGGTATTCCAGTAATAGCTTATTTAAATCCAGTCCTGTGGCGTTAATGGGTAAAGCGCTGGCGAACTGGTTAATAACAAGTAAATTCTGTTCTTTCAGGTTTTTAACGGCTTTCCATGCCTCTGGACTGACATAAATCTGCTGGCTGATATTGTATTCAAACTCTTCCCTGATATTGCGGGTTAGTATCGCCTGCATGTCGGCAGCGCTGATGCCCGATACATTTACCCTGGTAATAAGATTGGGTAATGCAATTCTGTCTACCAGCACGGTTAGCCTTTCATAGGCTTGAAGTTGTAATTGTTGTCCTCCCTGTACTTTAACCCTTTCCTCCAGTTTAGCCTTTCGCTGCAGGTAAATCAGGTAAGCTAATACTGCGGCAATCATACAGGCTATCAGAACTGTTAACACTACGGTCGTATCTAACATCTAATTCTTTTTTAACAAAAATAGGGAGAATGAAAGGTTTTCCGTAATCCGAAAACGAGGCGGTATAGGCTGTTTCCTATTTCTTCTTAATTTTGCAGATACGGAAAAATTATAGGTATGGAAACTACAATGCAGATCCCTGTGTCTTTTACTGCCGGTGCTGTACAGGAAATCAAAAGTCTGATGCAGGCTGAGGCCGACAACCAATACCTTCGTGTAGGGGTAAAAGGTGGTGGTTGTAGTGGTTTAAGCTATGTACTGGGCTTCGATGAGAAAATGGAAGGTGATGAAGTGTTTGATTTCGAAGGTATTCCTGTAATAATGAATCCTGGCCACCAGATGTATCTCTTCGGAATGCAAATAGACTGGCAGGATGGCTTGAATGCAAGAGGCTTTACTTTTAATAATCCCAATGCTTCCAAAACTTGTGGTTGCGGAACATCATTCTCTGCTTAGAAGACGTTTTTTACAGTATAGTGAAAAAAAGTGACTGATTTTCATTCTCCCGGTCTAAATATTACATCTGGCGTATCTGGGTTTAAGGGGAGCCCCGGTAGCCGTGTTCAAGTGTAGTAGCTGTTTTTGAAAATCTACCTCCACATATCGCTCGTATTCTGCCAGCGATCTTTCTGTGCCCGGTCCGTATTGATATTCCTTTCCATATTTTCCGGTCAATAAATTTCTGACCACTTCAAAAGAGCTTTGATCTTTAAGACGCCATAGCGTGTGATCATCCCAATGGTTATTAACGCCTTTTCTTTCGTATTGATGCCAGATCACCGTTTGATGCGGGTGGAATAAGTCATAGCCATGTGTATATGCCCTTACAGCGATACTGATTTCCTCGCCTATGTAATAAATATCGGGATCGTGTGGCACTTCTGTACAGAAAATTCCGACAGTGAAACAAAAGCCGGCAGAATAGAATCTTGCCGGAATGGGAGCCGATAAATGTTGCCAGTCTGTAAGCCTTTTGGCAATAAATGTCGGTATGCCTGCTGATGTAAAACCTTCAATCTGCATATAGGATGGAGCAACGGGCGTTTCGGTTGAAAACGGAATGTCAGGCTCAAAAGCAGGAGGGTAGCCTGTTAATAGCGGCTTTCTGATCCCGGTGCTTTGTAAGCTGGCAAGCATTAACGTAAGTTTATGGTCCCAGTCTTTGGCGAACCGCATATGCGAGTCGATCTGAAGGGTCAGGTCTTCTCCATTATAGTGTTGTTGTATTAAATTTCTTGCCCAGCATACACCTTTTGAATCAGCGTAAAAGACATCAATTATAGTAAATCTGTTGTCTTTTCTGAATATATCAACGTTGTCGAATTTATCATCAGGATGATATTGACGGCAGATGCAGATGCGCAGCTGCTCAGGAGTGCGTGCGTTTTGCAACATACTGTTGATGGTTGGCAGCAGCTGCGGGTCTCTGTAAGCGGCTATTTGCACGAAAATTAGCATAAAATTGATTTATTCCTTCTTTCTGATTTTTTGACTAATCAGCGAAAAAAAACGACAGGGCTTTCCGGGCAGTTTTAATACGCCTTTCTGAAATAGGAATTGCTTGTCATCGGTATTTAAAAGTCCTTTGCCGGCAAATGTCCATAACTTGATTCCATCACTTTTTACCGGCAGATAAATGATGCCCTTGTACGCTTCTGATCCTATAATAACAGATGCCCCGGTAGAATGCCTGGGCGCCTGTTGTGCGGTTGCTGCTACTGCTTGTGGATAGTCTGCTATATCGAGTTGCAGGACGAAGCTTTTTGAATCTTTTGTGATCTGGTAGCTTTTTATTGTTACAGGAATTTCTGAATTGACTTCGATCTCAATCCCGCCAATTACTGTAAATGAGAGCAGCAGGAACAAGATGACTATTATATTCCCGTTTCTTATAATCCAGCTGGGTGGACGGGAAGAAAGAGGATATTTAATAGAATTATCAGGCATATTTGTTCTTTTTATTAAAATGGGCTAGACTGCCAGTTCAAGTTGATTCCTGACAAGATGATAATAAATGCCTTGTTGGGCGATCAGTGAATTGTGGTTCCCTATTTCTTTTACTTCTCCCTGGTCTAAAACAATGATCTGGTCAGCATTTTTAACTGTGCTGAGCCTATGAGCAATGATGATAACTGTTTTTTCATTAAAGAAACCAGAAAGGTTATTCATGATCGAATTCTCGTTTGTTGCGTCGAGATTACTTGTTGCTTCATCAAAGAAGAGATAGGCTGGATTTTTATAGACTGCCCTGGCTATTAGTATTCGCTGCTTTTGACCTCCGCTTATACCGTTCCCGTCGGCACCGATCCTGGTCAGTTCTTTTGACGGAAGGCCCTCGATAAACGATTCCAGGTTGGCAACTTTCAGTGAATATTTTAACCTGCTATAGTCAGGTTGTTGCTCGCTCAGGTGTATATTATCTGCCACAGTAGAATTAAAAATATACCCATCCTGCATTACTACACCGCAGTTAGCCCGCCATTCCGGTGACCGGATATCCTGTAGATTATGGTCATCTATAAATATGTTGCCGGAAGTAGGAGGGTAGAATTTTAAAAGTAGTTTAAGTAAGGTGGTTTTTCCGCTTCCACTTGTGCCAACAATTGCCGTAGTCTTTCCTTCTGGTATATCAATCGTTATATCTTTCAATATGTAGGGGGATTCAGGTCCTTCGTACTGATAAAAAAGGTTCTTTATGCTGATAACTCCCCGCGGTATTCCGGATTGCTCCCTGGGGAGATGGGCGTCTTCATCCGGTTTCTGATGTATTTCTGTCAACCGTTCTAAACTTAACGAAGCATCTTGTGAAGTTTTTATAAGTTCAATGATCTGGTCCATTGAGCCGTTGGTTTGACCCAGAACATAGGATATGCCAAGCAGGGAACCAACGGTTATCTGCCCGTTGATAACAGCATATATAGCTATACTCGTAATAATAATCGTTTGTATTCTGTTGATGAGACGGTAGCCCGCGTGTTGTTTTTGTTCAAGCGCAAGACTTCGGTTGCATATTTCAAAATAGTCTTTCTGAATTTTAGCCCATTCATTTAATTTCTTTGATTCTCCATAGTTTAGTCTTATTTCTCTCATGCCCAGTATTATATCATAGATCGTCTCAAGATTTGCGCGCCTGTTGTTGAAGTTGATATGGTCTATATGACGACGTTTTTTTTGAAAAAACATAACCCATGCTATACCTACTACACATAAAATAAAATAACAGAAGAAGATCAGCATGTCGTAGTAAAAGAAAAGAATAGAAAATACAAGCAGGTTGATAAAGGAAAATGTAGAATTTAGTAACGTACCTGTAAGAAATCTTTCTATCCTGCCATAGTCGTCCAGCCTTTGTGAAAAGTCTCCCATTTTTTTGCTGTCAAAAAAACTTACCGGCAGAGAGAATAGCTTTCTGATGAAATCAGAAATAATATGAAAGTTGATGCGGGAATTAATGTGCAGCAATAACCAGTCTCTTATAATTTCAAAACAGAAATTACCGGCAAAAAAAAGGGCCTGGGATAAGATGATTAAAAAAATAATAGACCTGTTTTTGCTGGCTACTCCCTCATCCACCATTAATTGTGTCAATACCGGGAAAGACAGGGCAATAAAACTACTGGCAAAAATTCCCAATAGTATCTGTAGGATATACTTCTTGAATGAGAAGATATAGTTTTTTAGAAGGGAATAATACGTTTGAGATAGTGGCTTTTCTTCTTCGCGGTTCAGAAACGCTTCTGTTGGCTCTAGCAACAGAACAAATCCTTTTTCTTCTGTTTTCCAACACCTCGCAAAGTCTTCCTGGTTGATGTAAGTTAAGCCCAGGGCGGGATCGCCTATCAGGTATTTATATGTTTTGCTTCCATCGGATTGCTTCTTTCGTTGTTCTTCTTGTATCTCGTATAATACTACAAAATGGTCGTGGTTCCAATGTAAAATACAAGGAAGTGGGCAGCTGTTATATAATGCCTTCTCCGTGACCTTTACAGCTAAGGAGTTAAATCCTGTTTTTTCTGAAAGGTGTTTTAAGTTTAACAGGCTTATGCCATCCTTTGTAAGAATAACCTGTTCATTTAAAAAGCTAAGCGAGAATTTTTTTCCATAATAGGCTGAAATCATCTTTACACATGCCAGCCCGCAGTCAACTGAATCGTACGCCCTGAAAATCTTATATTTTCGTTTCATTGCTAATGTTGATTCAGTAGTTCTTTAATGTCAGTTTTGTTAAAGAGGTAATTTAGAACCAGCCGTTCCGAAATATTATATCTGTACGAAGGACACGCAATTTCTCCTTCCATCCATTTTAAGGGGCAGTATCCTCCGCAAACAGGAAGCATATTGCAACGAAAGCACTCCTCACGTTCCGTTTCAAGTGTAGAATACCATTTTCGAAGAGGTACATCGTTGTTGAATGTTTCTTCATCAAATAATAAGTTGCCAATTTTGTTTTCCTGCTCTAATAAATGCTTTGTGTAGGCAAAATTATAGCAGGGAAACACATTGCCGAATATGTCCAGGGCTATGTGGTCTTTTAATACTGCCATGCAGGCGTCGTATTTTCTTTCAGGTAATACACTGTCAACTGAAAAGCCAGCTTTTAAGGTGTGTAAGAGAAGGTCTATTTCAACCTGGGCGTATTCTTCCTTGCTAAACCCATTTGAATCTTTGAATTTATTGTTGACATAATTTTCGACGGGCCTGAAGTTGATCTGGATTTTATCGTGCAGTTTGTTTTCGGCCAATAGGTCTATAAAACCAGGGATGTAACTTCCGTTTGTTTTATCAATATTGATGCGGATCCCTATGGGCCTTTCGTATACAGGATAGGTGGGAGATGCGCAAATGCCCAGAATGTTTTTTAATATAATATCAAATGTGCCAAGCTGTCCTTCTTTTGTGAATCTTCTGTTGTCATGAAATTCTTTTGGCCCGTCTATGGTTATTTGAAAATCTATGATTTTTAGCTCATGAAACAGCTCGTTGAAGATGGATGGCTTAAGGCTTAAACCATTTGTAATCATCTTGCTTAAATATGCCACATTAAACTCCTGGCAAATCTTTATGATCTCTTTAGACATAAGTCTTAGATCGCTTAACGACATGAGTGGTTCTCCGCCATGCCAGGTAACAAAAACGAATTTGAATTTTCCTGTTTTAAGCTTGTTGGTGATATAAGTGAAGATTCTTTGTTTTACATCTTGCGGAATATTCTTTTTAGAATGTTGCTGTCCGCAATAGCTGCAACCTAACTGGCAGTTGGCGGAGGTGTGAATAACCATTCCAAGCGTATTAATGTTGTTGGCCTCATTCTCCTGTATGACGAACTGAAATTCTTTTTCATTTTCCGGAACCACCATCGATGACGCTATGAAATAGGCCATTGTGCTTTCGTCAAAATTCTCTAATCTCGAATGTACCAGGTCCTGGTAGGCCGCTTCTTTTATGACAATGTTCTTTCCGCTTCTCGTAGAAAGTATAAGTCTTTTTTTGTCCTCCTGCCCGGCATCTTCATTGATGATGTCTGACGCCGTGATATAATTGGAACACTTGTATTTCATAAGAGCTTATTTTCTTTTAAATAGTTGAAAGCCACCTTTTAAGACAGCTTTCAACTGGTTCAAGCTAACCTACTGGACGTTTGGTTGGAGGCGGTTTAATACTGCCTAAATTGTCGCAACCTGAGCAAGCGGCAACTGCACCACCGCGAACCATCATAGCCTGATTGGCTTCCATAATCTCGATATCAGAAACATTACTCCTGTTGGAGGTTTCAATGATACCAACCAGATTTTTTAATTTTTCGTTTTTCATCTGGAAAATATTGAAGTTTTAAAAGAATTGGCTAAAGTTTATCGTTATTAAGCCATTGTTGAACGGTATCTTTCAGTTATTTGATTCTTGCTTTTTCAGCTTCATTAGCGCTCTCCCTTTCGTTGTCAATTTTTATATAACGATTACCAAAACGATATATGAAATTTATTTCCAGTCGCCTGTTGTCGTAATAATTTCGATAAACCTGTTGTACGTTATTAACGGTATACCAGAATTTAGGAGCAGATGTTTTTAGTATATCCGTTATATACATTCCCAGCTCAAATCTTTTGCTCGCGGGGGCATAACTAAGTCCAAAATCAAGACTTAAACTATTTTCTCTTCTCCGGTAATTATAAATGCCCGGGAGCGTCTCTTGTATATTGAGAGATGCTTTTATTTGTTGTGATTTTCCAAAGTAAATGCTGTTATAGGATGATATGTCTCCTGACCAGCCTGATTCCTCCCTGAAGGATGGGTTTATAGAGCCATATTTCTGGTAAGAAAGATCTATTTGTAAAATACTTTCCAGCCAGTCTGCAGCATTAATATATTTGTATATGTTAATTCCTGATGTGTAGTAATCGAGATAGTTTTCTACATATTGCCTTTGCGAATTCAAAGAGTCTTTGTTTAACAAAACAATCCTGCCAAACCCATTTTCCTTTTTGCTGTAATAAATCTTGAAGTTCCAGTTGTTGTAGAGCGAATACCCGATTTCAACGGAATGACTAAATGCAGGACGTAGAAATGGATTGCCTTCAGCATAAGAGTATTTGTTGATATACCATTTAAAGGGGTCTAGGTAATCAAATTGCGGTCGGTCTATCCGTTTCCCATAACTGAGAAAAATGCTGTTTTGATTTTTGAACTGATAGGAAGAGAAAAAGGTTGGAAATAAGTTGGTGTAATTGTTATTATTGGTCTGAGGGGCTGCGTAAGAGGTTCCCCGGGTTTGGGTGAACTCTGTTCGGAGCCCTAATTTAAAGGAAAAATCCTTGACCTGCTTGCTAATGCTTGCGTAGATGGCCTGGATGCGTTCCTTGTAAACAAAGGTGTTGCTTAGGGAAGAGTCTATATGATAGGTTTCCCCAATCGCGTTGTAAAAACTGCTCCCGGATTTGTTGTTGATGAAGGATGCCTTGATACCTGCCGACCAGCGAAATCCATAAGTAACTCCTTCCTGGTCAATTTTCCCTGTATAAATATTGTTGTTTTGAAATCCTGTAGATTGATAGAATTCTTTTGGACTTACTGCCTGGTAGCTTTGAGCCTGAGAGCTAAAAGGCCTTTTGTTGTCGGAAGTATTACGCAGTAAGGATACTTCAATTCTTGTGTGATTATTGGTGTTGTACGTGCGGTCGAAATATAGGCTCAGGTTGTGCTGGTTGCCCTTTTCTGTGGTAATGCCATCTGTGAAAATTGAGCTATCTTTCTTTTGATTGTCTGATATGAAATCCATCCGGTTTTCCAGGTCTTTCGTTCGTTCATTGCTGATGAAATCTCCTATGTATTGCAGTCCTGCATTGGTTCCTTTTTTTATACTATAGTCGGCTATGATATTGCTACTTAAACAGCTATTGGATTGTTTCCTTGGATTGTAATTGTAGGTGCCTGAGGCAGGATAACTATAGGTGGATTTAGTGATGTTTTTGTAGGGTAAATAATAACCTCCCAAATTCGAGTAAATGTTAAATGATTTTGCCCTGTAATTGAGATAGACTGATTGGTTCAGTCCCGGATAGCTGGTTTGATGAAAATCGGATCTTATTCCGCCTTTTATCCCAGGCTGAATGTTCTTTTTTGTAATAATATTTATAACACCAACATTACCTGCTGCATCATATAATGATGAAGGAATTGGTATTATTTCAATGCTTTTTATCTGCTCTGGAGGAATGGTGTTCAGATAATTCATGAGTTCTTTCCCTGAAAGAAATACTTCTATGTTATTGATGAATACTTTTACCCCGTCCCTTGCCGGCATCGATAAGGATCCGTCTTTAATCATAGTGCCAGGACTTAAAGCAAGAAGGTCTGTTGTTTTTTTCCCCTGGAGATTGATGAGGTTTTCAGGATTGAAAATATAACGGTCTGCATATCTTTCTAGTAACCGGCCATTGCTGGATACAACTACATCTTTTAACTGCCGCACTAGTTGAATGAGCTGCAGGCTTACCGTCGTGTCCTTCTGTAGGTTTATTTCCATTGATTCCTTTTGATAGTTGACCAGGGAGCATTCGAGTGAGTATTGGCCCTTTGAAATATCTTTTATATCGAAAAAACCAAGACTGTCGGTAATCGCTGAATAAGTATTATTCTTGTTGGTTAATATGATAGTGGCATACGAAAGTTTTTTTTGACTTGAATCAGTAATTATTCCGGATACTGACACCTGGCAAATCGCTGGTGTGAGTATAAAAACTGGTAACAATGATATAAGTAGCTTTAACATCAGGAATACTTCTGTATTAATTATTCTATCTGACCTCAAAAGACTCCAGGGTGTACATGTTGCCCGAAGTAACCGGTAATACGCAGTGAACTGATTCTGCGATCCTGAAGAGGTTATTGTCGAGATTCGGAAAAACCAGGCAGGTGCCTCTTTCTGGTTTTACAGTATAGTTTATTTCAGGGAAGAATATTTCTCCGCCTGCTATGTTGTCGTTAAGGAATACTATAATGGTATTGACGCGATTGTCGCCGTCTGAAGCCTTGTGGTGCTGTCTGAATTCTTCTCCGGTCTGGTATCTGATACATACAGGATGCTCTGTGAGTTTTGACTCAGTTGAGGCAATTTGTCTTTGTTTGTCTAGTATTTCTTCTATCTTTTTGTAGGAAATAAGTGCTGCTGTAGAGCTCGTACATACATTTGAATAACCTATCCATTCATTGTCATTCCTGTCTAGTTTGAATACTTTGCTTTTCTCAAATAGCTGTTCCGATTCACAGAAGTTAATAACATCTTCGCATTCTTTTGGGCTGAACAGGTTGGGGATGATGTTGATGCTTTCTTTGTATTCTTTTGCGGCGTTCTGTTCACTGATAATATCTGATTGATAATCTTCGTCACATGTATTCTTGTTGTAGAAATCTATAAATATACCCAGGTAGCTTCTTGTGCCTTCTATTAGTGTTGTGTTCTTTTGGTATACCGAGCAGGCATTTGTTTCATATAAGATCATTTCCTGGTCGTTGTGGTCCAGGATAAGCGAAAAGTTCATGTCTTCCGGTTCCATTAAAAGAAAGTAGGGTGGAACCATTTCTTTTGCCTTGCTTAATGATACTTTGGCTATAAAAGTCGATATGCCAAGTACAAGTAATATCTCCTGAAGATCGGTTGCAGGAATAGTCTTGCTGTCTTTAAATCTTTCAAAGAACAGCTTTCTTATTTTGGTTTTTGAAACTTTAATCCCAAGTTCATGGCAAAGGATTATCACGTTAGCTATGGTAGGCTCACGGAGTGTTTCGCTAAAGTATCTGAACATACTTAGATATAGGTTTAGTTAGCTTAATAGACAGCCTTTCCTGAATCAATCAGGCATACCAGCTTGCATAAAGCCTTCGTCTACATTTTAAACCATTATGTGAATTCGGAGTAACTTGATGGTTACGGACTTGAAAAGCTAATAGTGTGATCCGGTTTAAGCATAGAATATTTTTAAGAAAACGTATAATAATGTTAGCGTCTATTGAGGTGTAATCTGGCTACTGACTATAGTGGACAGATATCTTTAATTCTCTTAAAGCGTTATAAAGGTAAATGAATGGTACTTTATTAAAATATGATAGAAGTCAGGTTTTGGTGATTTTTTTTATAACCGGTAGTTGCTTTTTATTTAGTAATTGATATGAAACGTATTAATAATAGAGGCCGGTTGAATGACCGGCCTCTATTATTAATTTTTATTATCTAATTTCTTTGTCTTTGTGAATGCTGCTGCGAACCTCCTCCACTCGGAAACTGCCGTTGAGGCCGTTGCTGGTACGAAGGCTGCTGAGAGCCACTGGGAGCCTGACGCTGTGGCATCATTTGTTGTGGCGATTGTTGTTGCCGCATGGGCCTGGACTCCATCCGTTGTGGCTGTGATTGTGAGGATGGAGATGCCTGAGGCGATTGTCGTTGTGGTCTCGATGGCATTTGCTGAGGTTGCGACTGCTGTGCGGGTTGCCGCATAGGCCTGGTCGCAGGTCTGCTTGATGGCATCTGTTGCGGCTGCGAAGATGGAGCAGGTATTCGTTGTGGTTGTACAGGCTGCTGTGCTGGCCTGCCCGAAGGCATCTGTTGCGGCTGTGATGGCTGGGCAGGTTGTTGCTGCGACGGTTGCAATGGTTGCTGCGTTGGCCTTGGCCTGCCCGAAGGCATCTGTTGCGGCTGTGATGGCTGGGCAGGTTGTTGTTGCGATGGCTGAACAGGCTGTTGCTGTGTAGGCCTTGGCCTGCTTGAAGGCATCTGTTGCGGTTGCGACGGCTGGGCAGGCTGTTGTTGTGACGGCTGTTGCGGTTGCTGTGTAGGTCTTGGCCTGCCTGATGGCATCTGTTGTGGCTGTGATGACTGACCAGGCTGCGAAGGTTGCAACGGCTGTTGTTGTGTTGGCCTTCCCGGTTGTGCCGGCTGGTTTGTTCCCCGTCCGCCCTGTGGATTCAATGGCTGCGATGTTGGACGCCCGTTGTTATTGCCGGGCTGTACAGCATCACCAGGTTTCACCCTGCCACCTTCTTTTACTACAGGCCTGTATAAATTAATTCTGTTACCATTGCTCGTAGTCATGCCGGGACGATTGGCGTTCTCTATACGCATAGGGGTTACCCTGTGGCCGCTTACGCGCTCTACTTCCGTCCTGTTAGGTCCGCTGATATAGGTAGAGTTGCGGTAACGGCCTGTATTGTTGATAATGGTAGTGTTATTGATGATAGTTGTATTCCGCGACCTGTCAATATAGTAATTGTTTACCTGGTGACTGGTAATATGCTGCCTTGGTACAAACACCCAGTTGTTGGCAGGTATACCTACACTAACGCCTATGTTCATTCCAGGGCCTAATGGCGCCCATCCATAGCAGTCAGCACCATTGCGCCAGCTTACCCAGGCAGGAGCCCACTCGTAACCAGGTACCCACATCCAGCCATAACCCGGAGCTTGGGCCCAGCGGCCATAGTGAAAAGGAGCCCAACCCCAGTTATAATCACTCACCCAGGTCCAGCCATAAGTAGAATATACCCAGTGCCCGCCCGTTTGATATGGTATAAAACCGGGCTGGTTGCTGATCCATACACGACCATAGGAAGGGTAGTCCATCCAGGTGCCATAAGGACTTAACTCATTATAAAAAGTATTGTAATCAACCGCCCCATTATTACCATAGTATTCGTCGGATGACCCCGATGCATAATACGAATTGGAGCAGGAAGCCATAACCGTGATCACGGTTATGCAAGCCATCAGCAGTTGTGCGCCGCGCTTTATATTAAAAGATGTGTCACGCTGTTTCATATCCTGAATTTTAACTGTTTTCGACCGGCGAAAGGCAGGTCTTTATCTACTAATGGTGCAAGCTTGATACCATAAACATACAGATGTTCGCCAAACGTTTGTTAACACACGGCGAACGCCATATTTCCATCGCTGAAACCCGATCTTTGGCTGAAATCAGGTACTATTGCACCGAATTTTAAGAAATCCATATGAATAAGATGATGTCAGATCAGCAGATTTTAGGCATTGATATTGGCGGCTCTCATATTACCGCCGGCTTTATCGATTTAAGCAGCGGCGAAATTATAGATAATAAGGTTATCAGGAAACATGTCGATTGCCATGCGCCCGCAAATGAAATCCTCAACGGCTGGTGCAGCGCGATCAAAGAGTTATGGAATCAGGCTGGTGTCCAACGCGCCAGGTTGGGGTTCGCAATGCCGGGCCCATTCGATTATGAAAACGGCATCTCCCTCATCATCGGCGTCGCCAAATATGAGGCTTTATATAAAATGAATATAAGGGAGGAATTGGCAAACCGCCTTCACATCCCCGCCTCTGACATCCGCTTCCGTAACGATGCAGAAGCTTTCCTGGAAGGTGAATTGTTGTTTGGTGCCGCAAAAGGTTTTAACCATGCTATCGGCATTACGCTGGGAACGGGCCTCGGCACCGCTGTCAGCCACAATGGCGTTACTGTCCACCCTGCGCTCGGCATGCACCCTTATAAAGGCGAATACATCGAAGATTATGTTTCTACAAGAGGATTGATAAGAGCCTACCGCGAAGTATCCGGACAAGATGCGCCTAACGCAAAATTCATCGCCGACCGTTACGATACCGATGAACTGGCCCGTAAAGCCTTCGACTCCTTCAGCAACCACCTGATCTGGTTCCTCGACTTCTTCATCCGTCGCGAACAACCCGAAGTATTAATAGTTGGGGGAAATATTGCAAATTCCTGGCACTTATACAGCGATAAGCTCGAAAAAGCGCTTGCTTCAACAGTAAAGAAAGTACCGGTGATTAAAATGGCTGCCCTGGGCGAACCCGCAGCATTAATAGGCGGCGCAGCATGTTTTGCTGTTAATCACTAAAAACGGAAACCTGCCATGATATAAGGTAAAGTACCTTCCCGGGAAAAGCCTGCCGTAGCCTGTATGATGAACAGCTGTGCGGGAATCAGGTAAAAGCCCCCGCCATAACCATCATGCCACCGGCTGGAACTTTCGCCCGGTAACCATACACGGCCTATATCGTTAAAGCCTATCAAACCTACACTGCCCGGAAATAGGTACGATGCAAAGTCAAATAGCTTCAGCCTTACTTCCAGGTTGTGATAAAGCAGGGTTTTGCCGGTAAACCGCGCAGTATGAAACCCGCGTAATAATTGCGCGCCACCCAGCTGCATCATCTGGAAATAAGCAGGTTTGCCGATGGTGGTGCCTAGCCCCACCCGGTTGGCTAATACCAGCGTAGAATCGCCTATAAGAGGCGTGTAAAAGCTGAAATCGGTCAATAACCTGCCAAAGGTCTTGTGCCCGCCATTCATCTGCCGCATGCCCGTCAATTCGGTCTGCCAGTGCACACCCCGGTAGGGCATTGTGAGATTGTTCCTGGTATCTATATCCCAGCCGCCTGCTATGCCCGCATAAAAGCGATCGGCAAATACCTGCTGCTCAGGATAAGCTGCATTGTAAGCGCCAAGGAAACGATGTGTGTTGTTGGAGAACTTGCTGGTATAGTATTGCGCTGCCAGCCCGGCATTCACCTGTAAATGCTTGCCCAAAGGCCAGTACAATCTTACATCTCCATTGATCAGGTCATAACGGCTGCGGTAATATTCGATCTCCTTATCTTCTGTCCTTGGAAACGATGAGTTGTTGCCTAATCCAAAAAAGTTGCTAAGGTTCTGCGGCCCCCGCGATAGTATGTTTACCCGCAGGTCGTTTTTGCCTATCAGCTTCTTATAATCTGCCGTATACTGTAATAAAAATGCTTTGCGGCCGGTGAAATAGCTGGCCATTAACTGGTGCTGCTGCGCATAAGGAACCTTACGAAACCCCTGTTGTTCATACAACAACTCTGTTCTTACTAATAAGCCCTGGTCAGGGTTGTATTGTGCCATAAACAAAGGCCCCAGCCGGTCAAATACAAAACTGCGTTTATTATAAGCGTTTACAAGACTGTCTTTTTCTGTGCGTATCCTTGCTGCTGACCGGGGTGGTAGCTGGTTGGGCTGATCCGACCGGTCATAAATATAAATTCGCCCGCGTTGTGCTACCTCGTTGCCTACCGAAAAGCTATCCGGCCCGTCGCCGCCAATAAGCCTTACGCGAATAGGGGAGCGGTGATCTCCGCTGATACGGAAGCGATCTGTTCCGTCAAGACCATACAGTCTTATCTCTTTCGTTGTTTTTGGGGTAAATTCTTTTTTATAGATCCGCTGATCCAGGCTGCCATCCTTCTTAACCTTATAAATGCTTACAGTAATATGCCCCTTCTTTTGCTTCTTTATCTCAAAATACTCTTGCTTGTCCGAACCGGGAATATCGGCATACTTCGAAATAAAAGCATAATATTTCATCGCATCTCCCGCCAGTGATTCCCGTCGTGCTATCATTGTTTTTATAACATGCTCGCCATTTAATTTGAAAATGGTATCAGGCATCAGCGATACCGCCTGCCTGATTAAACTATCGGTAAGTGTTGATTGAATAAAAGCAATTTGCTTTTTCCAGTCTTTAGCGTCCAGTTCGTTTAGAAAATAACGATCGAAGAAACGTGCCTGTATATTAAAACCGTTGATATCCCTGATCTTGTCATGATATCCCTGGAACTTCGACATCAGCCATTGGTGCGATACCAGCCAGGGGAATACGCCGGTAGTATTATAATATACCTGGTCGCGGTCTCTGGGAACAGGCGTATAGGTAACGGCTTTTTTATCCTTCCTGCGTTCCCAGCGCCATTGGTCTTCATGACGGTCCCAGTCGCCCAGCAACATATCCAGCAGCCTTGCACGTAATACGATCTCTTGGTCTACCCGCACATCGTTATCTTCTTCCAGCTTACGTTGTGTTTTCTCCGTGTTGTCTGTCCGGTCGGCATCAAGCGGCTCTCTTTCTTCAAAAAGAAATACAGCATTGGCAAAATCAGCCCTGTAGGCGCCAAGCGCACTGTCATCGGGAACATATACAATTTGTGGATTGGCATGTGGTATGCCTAATGCCGCTGCAAGTGGTGGTACCGTAACCGAACTGTAAGGATGGGCTGTTACCACCTGGTCCTGTAAAATATCCTTTACTATCGTAGGGCGCAGCTGCTCCGGCAACCCCCTTTCGGGGTATTTCTGTATCGTACGCAATACCCATTCTTTGCCATTGGCATCCGCCAGCCGCAACGATTTGGTTTGCATGCCACCACCACGTTGCAATATCTTTAACCCGCCCTTTTCCTGCTGCAGGTAAAATACTTTCATCTTTACCGGCGCAGCCCATAGCTTCCGGTAGCTTTCACCAAATAAAAAACGATGTACGCCGGTAACGCTGTCATAACCCGGTGCTATAGCCACAGTAATACTGTCAGGAACAACCCGGGCCTGCTGCCCCGCTGCTTGTAACGATAACAGTAAAACCAGGCTTGTAATAAATCTGGTTAGCCTCATGCACTTGTATTTCAGGTTTCTCTATTGTAGTATAGCGCTGTCCAGTACCTTCACTCTTAAAGCCTTCAAACCGCTAAGCCCCTGTAATTCCTCCAGCTCCACTTTTTCAGTCTCCTGGTGTAATATGCCTGCCTTTTGTAAAGCGTTTATTGCCTCCAGGTAGTCTTCTATTTCCGAATGCCCCGAGTATACTATCGCAATCATTCCGGGCTGCGTTAGCCGTTGTGATGTGTTCTTTACATAAGCCTTGTCTATCCGCTTCTTGGCCATCTGGTAACGGATATTATAACTCCCTTGCACGTCAAATCGCTTCTCATCCGTCCGGAAGCTGATATCTATCGTGTTGCCATGTACAAATATCAATTGTGTCGTTTCCAGCTGTTTGGCCATTTGTGGCAATAATGCCTTTGTTTGCTGGGTTAAATGCGCCATCACTGCCAGTTGCCGGTGCCGCATCTTTTTCAGGTGATCCGGCGCCAGTTGCGCCTGGGGGGCTATAGACGCCCCTACATAAATATCATATTCCACGCCATCTGTCCTGAATTTCTCAAAATAACACGGAAACTGCTTCTGTAACTCCTCATTAAATAAATCAAGTGTTTCTCCTACTGTCCTGTTTATCAATTGCATAGAAGATTCTAACTCCCTTCTCTGCTGAAAGGTAACACCATCATTTTCATCAAGCGCCTGCATATAACGTTCTACAACAGGCGCCGCTTCTGCATGCTCTGCCGCTATCTGCCGTAATATGCCCGGTATTTCACGGTGTAGAAAGTCCTCCGCTTTCATTGCCTGGTAAGGCGACATTTTCCGCTCTATCTTATGTATCCACTCCTTACAAGCCTTTATGATATCTTCATTTACCACACAGCTGGAGTCTTTGTAGGGATGCAATGCCTTCATCGTTTCATTCAGTACCTGCACATGCATCTCCAGGTCTGTCTGTAAAGCCTTGTTGCGCTCTTCCGTAGAGTTGCGGATATCAACTGCCCCATAAAGCGGGTACACATCTTCAAAAACAATAGCCGGTAACGGCGGGTTCTTTTCCCGTTCTTCTTTGCGCAGGTATTGCCATGCCGCTTCGTTGAACTTCCATTGTACCGCCGGTTGTAAAGGCGTGAACTTATCATTGATAACACGCGTAATATCTTCCTGCAGGTCATCGATCGCCTGCTGCAAAAACTGCGATAGCACCGGGGTGGCGCCTTGCAGCAACGATAGCTTCTTTTCATTAATGCCGTTCTCCCGGTCCGAAAAGATCTCCAATACGCCCGTCAGTTTCCCCTGGTGGTATAAAGGCGTAATAACGAAAGACGATATCCCATTGGCCGATAGCATCTTCAATGCAGGCGATAGGCCCTGGTGTAAAGGCGTGATGGAACGGATGAAAAACAGCCGCGGCGATTTAATATAATCTTCCACAAACTGCTGGTACATTTCCTCGCTTAGCCCGTATTTATTTGCCAGGTCAAGCAGTACACTCCGCAAGCCGGTTCCTCTGTGAAACACCAGCTTATTATTGATCCGCAACAAAGGCTGCATGCCAAAACGAATGGTGGGATCTTTTACGATGCTCTTTAACGCCAGTTCTATCGTGGCAAAACGCTCTGCGCTTTTATGGAGGGTATGCTCAAACAGCATTTCCTTTAAAGTGTCTACTGAATGTTCCGGTGTAACGTCTGTTAAAGTAATAACAGAAAATCCTTCAAAATGAAAGCGATCCAGCGGCAACACCTTAGAGATGATCTCCAGCTGTATTTCTTCACTGAAATCTCTGGATATCTGCTCCTGGAAAGCTTCAAAGCTTATTTCCGGAAGTTCCCCGTCCACCTTTATATCAATAAAACGATCGTCGAATTCCAGCTTGTAATAACGTAACAGCCCCGTTTCCTCATCTACGGTACGGTATACCATCTCGTTTTCCCCAACTACCAAACCATATAGCTTCGATAGTATCATCAGGTATACATGCAATTTTTTATCCTTTTCCTTTTCTGCACTGTTTTTTTCAATGAGATTAGGCTTCAGGGTCGGCATACCGCCACACTCTGTACAGGTGAGCTCATAAAAAGCATCGGTGCCATAAAAAATAACCGGCTTCATAGGCGACGATAACGCCCACAGATATTCTTTTTCCGACGAAAGGGTAGGTGTCAGTATCGTATATATCAGCTCCAGTAAAGGAAGATAATTGCTTACCGATGCCTCCTCAACAGGCTGGTCCAGGTCAGGATAGGCCGCAAAAGCGTCCAGTACCTGCCGGTAAACAATTGCTTTATAAGTGCTCTCTTCAGCTATTTTTTGTTGTAAAAAACGGATAAATGGTTGAAACGACAGACTGGCATGTAAAACCTTGGGTTTATCATGCTCTATCGCACTATTTAGATCTATTAATGATGTTTGCATTGCTTTTCTCCTTATTTGCCACTATTCTTTTTCATCAAAAACGGAATCCCATCGAAATATAAGGGTACCAGCCCTCAACGGAATTTCCCATTACAAAACTAAACGCAACGAGCGAAACCGGCGCAAAATAAATGCCACCGCCCTGGCCATTATGCCACTTGCCCGAATCCATGCCCCGTTCCCATACCCGGCCAATGTCCCAGAACCCGGTAAGCCCAAGCTGCCCCGGTAATATATAACTGGCCACATCTGCCAGCTTCACTCTTAGCTCAAGGTTATTGTACACACTGTGCTGCCCGGCAAAACGGTACTGGCGATACCCCCGCAGATTGCCCTGCCCACCCACGAAAGCCGACTGGTAAAACGCCGTTTTACCCACACTTATCGTACCACCGGTACGGTTGGCCAGCACTATGCTCGCTTTGGCATCCAGGTTCTTGTAAAGCGCCACTTCAGGGATTAGCTGCGCATACGATTCGGCTGCCTTGTTTACGCCTTTGTATCCCACCATCCTTATCCGTATATAGCTGCCCCATTGCGGAACTACCTTGTTATTGCGGTTGTCACTGGTAAATTCAACAACGCCTCCTATATGTAGTTTACTTTGATCGATAGTGGCACTGTCATACGAACCTATCTGCGAAACGTTATTGATAAAACGTCCTGCATTATCGTCTTTATCAAAAGCATAATACTGTAACGATGGACCTATGCTTATCGCAGCGGATTTGTTCCCGCGCCAGCGCAGCGAAGGATCAAATTCATATGTGCTGAAACGTGTCCGGTAATACCGCACAAAATCACCGGTTTTGTTAAACTGGGTTTCATTGCCGCGGCCATAAAAGTTGATAGTGTTATTGGGCGCCCTTACAATAGCGTTTAATACCAGGTCGGCCTTCCCGACTGTATGTATCCATTCCCCCTGGTACTTGACCGAAAAGGCGGTGGTAGAAAAAGAATGACCTATCAGTATCTCCTGCGCACTGGCATAAGGATATTTCCGGAATCCTTCCTGGTGTACAAAACGGGCGCCGGCGCCTAATATAAAACCATCGTCCCGGTTTAAGCCTATCAACGCCAGCGGCATCACCGTATTATATAGGTTCACAGGTGTAAAAGCTGTATGCAAACTGTCGCTGGATAACCGCGATTGTATCCGGTTCAACACACCACTGTAAGTTGCCGTACCGGGGCGGTCATATACTTTTACAGGCTTTACAGCAGCTGCTACATGATACGCCTTGGTATTGTGCCCGCCAATGATCCGCAAACGGATAGGGGAGGTCTCGTTGTCGATCCATACACTGTCGGCTCCGTTACGCAGGTATATCCGCACTTCACGGGTATAAGCCTTCTCGTACTCCTTATCCATCAGTGTCTCCTTTATCTCGCCTTCTTTGTTGATCCTGGAAATATGTATCCGCATATTGCCGTCCTTGCTGCCCGTGATCTTTACCAGCTCATTTTTATCACTGGTTTGTATATCTGCTATCTTTTGGGTGAACAGGTAATACGCATCCAGCGCGGCAGGCAAACGGTCGCGGCGCTGCCGCATTTTGCGCATCAGCGTTTCATGCCTTAACTGGTAAGCAGGTGCCGGCAGACGCTGTAACGCTGCTTCCAATACTGAATCTGTAAGCGCTTCCTGGAACTCCTTCGCCTCTTTATGCCATTCCTTACGGCTGAACTGAAACTCAGGATAAGCATTTACAAAACGTGTCTTGAACAATAGCCACCTGATATGACTCATCTCCGCGTCAAAATTGCGCAGGGTGGGAAGTATATAGGCTTGTGAGGCAATAAAAGGAAACAAACCCTGCGTTACATGAAAAACCTGGTCTCTGTCTCTGGGTACACCAAGATAGGCCTTGTCCTTACCTTTCCCCTGGTCGGCCCAGCGCCACTGGTCTTCATGCCTGTCCCAGTCGCCCAAAAAAGCATCCAGCATCCGCGCACGCAGGAAAGCCTTTCCTTTGATATGATTTTCATTGTCCTTGATCAGGTTCTTTTTCATCTTTTCCGAATTATCGGAATTGCCCAGCGGCTCCCGCTCTTCCAGTACAACCACCAGGTTTTTGAACTTCTGCTCGTAATGCCCCAGGTTTTTATCTGGTGCCACAACGCCTATTACAGGATTGGCATGTGGTACTCTTACAGCATCGGCAATAGGAGGTACCACCAAAGCTCCGAATGGATGCTGTGCACTCGTTACATCATCCAGCCAGTCGCGCGCAAACGCGTTCTGTAATTGTTCCGGTAACAAGGCATCAGTGCTTTTCTCTACACTGCGTAATACCCACTCTTTTCCTGTCGGATCTGCAAGCCGTAACGAGGTCGATTGCATCCCGCCACCAAGCCGCAGGGGAGTAAGCCCGCCGCTCACCTCAGAGATCTTGATTACAGGCAAGGTCACAGGTGCGGCCCACTCTTTCCGGTAATTTTCACCAAAAAAGAAGCGGTGAAACCTGCCCGGCTTATCATAATCAGGATGTATGCTTATGGTAACGCTGTCAAGATAACGCGTGGTATCGGCAGCCAGCGCCGCGGCCTCTTTCTTTTTATAAGGAATATCATATCTGAACGCCTCCCTGATCGTATCCTTATCATAGATGTAATAGGTGAACCGGAGATGATTCCCCCGCAACAGATCTGCAGTAACATATCCCTGCATCGCATCGGCAAACAGTGAATACTTGCCTTTACGCGCATTGGTACGTTTGGCGCCCGCACCGCTTACAACCTGTATCTGCTTGCCTTTAATGAATTGCAGCCCATGTTCATGCCCCGCCACATGTACCATGTTGGGATGCTCCGCAAACACTCCATCCACCCGCTTTATCATATCCTGGTACCAGGGATGCTTTAGATCCTCGGGGTTCGTAAGCGTACTTCTTAGAAAAGGATATAAAGAACCTATCACCGGCAGGGGAATGTAAAGGTGCTTATTGGCCGCCGTAAGCGGGAACAAATGATCTTTCCACGTAAATACACCCCCATGCACACCATAACTTTGGAAAGGATGATGGCCGGCAAGTAATACAATTTTGTTACGGTTATTATAGGCGAGCTCTTCCAGCCGCGCTAAAACATCTTTCTTGCTCTGGCATTCACATTCCCCGTCAGGATTGTTTTTGCGGAAAGGAAACAACCACCATTCACTATCATATGCAATAATGACTAGGCTGTCGGTTAATGGAATCTCTACCGGATCAGGACAACCGTTGGCAGGAATAAGCTTCAACAGCGAATCTCCCTGCGATTCAAGGAACTGCCACTGGCTTTTGATCTTAGCTAGCCCTAAAGGCCCCATCCTGTCCCAGTCATGATTGCCAGGTAAAAAATAAACAGGAGCTCCCTTAGCCCGCATAGGCTCGTATTGCGATCGTAAGATCTGCTGCGTAGCCGCTTCTTCGGCGCTCCCCGGCAAACCCATCCCACGGGGATAAATATTATCTCCCAGGAATAATACAACGGTTTTGCCGCCGGCTATATGCCCCGCCGCATGCTGTAAGGCCTTCTGTTGCTCCGTATTCATTTCTCCCGCATCACCAATCAGCACCACACGGTACAGTAAACTATCCTGTCCCTTCACATAAATACCTCCCAGCAATAAAAGGAATAGGGGTAAAAATCGCTTCATTTAATTATTTATAAAATATTACAGTTCTTATTCCTCCACTGTTTCAATTATCTTCTCATACTGCCGCCTATGCAATGGCTTCTCCGGTTGCTGCCAACTCTACTTCCGCTTAAACAACAAAATATTCCCCTTCACCAGGTCGTCCCCCTCATTCGAAATGTACATATTGCCCGCATTGTCAAAGGCTATACCCTCAGGTTGGTTAAATATATTGCCGCTAAGCGGATAGGTCTCCTTTACCTTGAAATTGCTATCCGTGATCACCAGCAGCTTGTTTACAGCCGATACAATATACCAGTCCCGCGTGATCGGATGACGCGCCAGCGCCGACGGACGGAAACTCTTTTTCTTCTTGATGGATTTAATGCCCGACACATCTATCGTAAAGGTCCCTGTCATACGTATCGTATCGGCAAGCTTTAAAATATAACCGGTAACAGCCTCCCGGGCGTCATCGGCATCACAGTTTTTACACAGCAGATACAGTTGATCGGTAGCCTCATCGCCATAAAGCCCCTCATATTCACCTGCCGGCACAAGATCCCTCCATTCCTGTACATCTACCGCATCGTCACCGTAAGCAGCTGTAAGCGCAAAGCGATACAACACGCCATTGCTTTTCAGCACTATTGCCTGCCCGTTAATGATACTTACATCCTCATAATCCCCGTGTTTGGCAAACTTGGAGTTATACTGCTTGGCCTTATCCCAGGCAAGACGGAATAGCTTCCCTTCTTCATCCTGGATAGCATAGATAGTATCGTTTTTCCCCCTGTTAAAAGCGATCCCAGATACCTCCAGTAAACTCTCTGGTAAAGAAAACTTATGAGGTTTGTTCAGGTTATAGTCTTTGGGAGTAGGCTTATATTCCTGCGCTCCGCATCCCGCTCCCAGCGCCGCAAACAGCACAAGGCATATCCGGGTAATAGCAATAATGGAGTTGTTCATGGGGCTACAATTGATTTATAAATTTGAATGTTGATGCTCGCCGGCGACCAGCAGCTCATAAATAGCCTGCTGCGAACGAACCTGAGGACCGCCCGCTGCTACAGGTACATTACGTAACTCCCTGTCAATATGTACCGCCTGCTTGTTATCCTGTAACTGCAAAGTTAATAATTGCCGCAGTTGCAACCTTATACCTTCATCATACACAGGAAAACAAACCTCTATCCTGCGGTAAATATTCCGGTTCATCCAATCCGCAGAACCCAGGTATAATTCCGTAGCTCCGTTATTATAAAACTCGAATACACGGCCATGCTCCAGGTACCGGTCTACAATACGCACAATGGTTATATGTTCGCTTTGGCCCGCCACACCCGGTATAAGACGGCAGATACTGCGTACAATAAGCTGTATCCGCACACCCGCCTGCGATGCCTCATATAGCTTGTCTATCAGCACCCGTTCCTCGAGATTATTCATCTTAATGGTAATAGAAGCAGGTGATCCCTGTTGGGCATGCATGATCTCCCGGTCTATCAGCTCCAGGAAGCGGGTTTGTAAATTGAATTGCGCCACCAGCAAATGACGGAACGTTAACTCGTCTTCCGCATCAGGCCGTTTCTTGCTTTTACTCAGGAAACCAAACAACTGCTGCATCTCCTGTAACATGGGCTGGTGCGCCGTCAGTAAAATATGATCGGTATAGAAACGGGCCGTACTTTCATTAAGATTACCCGTAGCCAGCAACCCCACATAACTATGTGTTGCATGCGCTCTCTTTACCAGCGCTATTTTGGCATGTACTTTTAAAGAATTATTACTGTAAATGATCTTAACTCCCGCAGCTTTCATCTTTTTAGCCCAGCGGATATTATTGGCCTCATCAAAACGTGCCTTTAATTCTACCAGAACCGTAACTTTCTTGCCATTGCGTGCAGCGCTTATCAATGCCTGTGCAATCCTCGAATCACTGGCTACACGGTATAAAGTAGTGTACACCTCCGTTACCGATGGCGTTACCGCTGCCTCATTAAAGAACCGCAGTATATTATCATACAGCTGGTAGGGGGCATGTACTATCATGTCCCTGGCAGTGATATATTCAAACAGCGTGCTGTCATAAGGTACAGGCACCGGCGCGGCAGGCCACTTCTCATACGACCACGCACTGTTACCCACCGGTAAGGTATCGAGATCGCGCAGGTTATGATGTTTACTGCCCTCCACCACCGAAGCCCTCGTAAGGTTGAACTGCTGTATCAACACCTGCAAATGCCGCAATGGAATACCCGGCTCATATAAGAAACGGGTCGCAAAACCATAATCCCGTTTGGTAAGCTGACGCTCTATTTTCTCCGCCAGGTCATCATCATATTCATCCTGCAGATCCAGCTCCGCATCCCGCGTGATCTTTATATTCCAGGCGCCGTTGATAACGGCATTGGGAAAAAGAAAATCCAGGTGCTGCCTGATGATCTCTTCCAGGAATACGATATAACTGCCTGTAGCATGCTCAATTCTCAGGAACCGTCCCACATGGGCTACAGGTATGTTTACAAGATATAACTGCTCTTTTTCTCCCGCAGCGGCAACCGCTACAGCCTGGTACAACTGGTTGTTCTCAGGAAAGAAATTAAGCGCCCCCGATAACAGCACCGGCTGAAGAAAGCCCGCCGTCTGGCTAAAGAAATAATCCGCTACCTCCCCGGCAATGATCTCCGGTATCGGCCGGTTGTATAAAAAATGTATCCCCTGCGCTTCCAGCGCAGGAATAATACCGGTGTTCATGATACGCCCATATTCCTGCTGCTGCAGGTTGATGGTAGCCACCGCATGCTCATAATTGCCCGCACCACGTTTGCTTAGCTTTAGCAAAGCCGTCAGCGCCGGTATCCGTACCCGGTAAAATTCATCCAGGTTCGAAGAATAAATAGATAGGAATTTTACCCGCTCAAGTAAAGGTACACCAGGCTTCGCCGCCTCCTGTAACACACGCTCATTGAAGCTGAGCCAGCTCAGGTCCCGGTCAAAATAAATATTGGTTGTAGCAACTGTTTGTCCACTCATACGATACAATTAGTGACCAAAGAAAATAGTAGCAATAGCAAAACCCAGTACCGATACAATAATGCCAAACATGAACACATCATAGGCATTACGTAATAACCGGTACTTTCGGCTTAACACTACCCCCTGCGAATACACGTCCTTGATAAGACTGCTATACAGGAAATCACTGTCCTCCATCATCACATGCATGGCTTCAGAATAAGCCTCATAGCTCATCTGGTAAAAATTGCCGAAGAACAACAGGTTCACTTTCTTTTCATCGATATCCTGGTGAGTGAAAGTGCCCTTGGGCAAATTGGGCCTGGTGGCAAGTATCGAAAATACAAGCGTCACCACGCAAACCACCAGCAACAGCATGGTAGGTATTACCAGGTGCGGATTGTCCTCCAGCTTGCGCAGCAATACGCTCAGCAATACCGAAAGTATAATGGAGGTAGTTGTGATCATGATGTGCGCCTTATTATCCGCCATATCACTTAACCGCTGGTGGTTGTTCGAGGTGATACGGAACATGGTCTCTATACCACGCTCAGGCCGGTCCGATTTCTTTTTCTTTATCACCACCGATTCCGGTATCGCCACGCTGGCCTTCCCATGACCCGCTCCCCCCGGAACCGCTTTCGCAGCACGCTCCTCCTTAACACCGCTGCCCGATGGCTCCTGCTGGTGTAACCGCTGCTTTAATCGCGCCAGGTTCTCCAGCTTCTTGGCCTGTAAAAGTTCACGTGCATAATCCGTAACATATTCATGCGACTCCAGCAAACGGATAGTGCCTTCCGTCCATTCCTTTTTACCAATCTTCTTCCCGAAACGTGTCTCGGCTTCCTTGCGCATCAGCTTGCTCCGGTCCAGGAATTCATCAGTCCCCCAATGAAATACATCCGCATCCTTCACTATCCGCTGGTTCAGGTTTAATTCCTCGGGAGGATTTTTCAAACAAGTGGCCAGTATACAATCACCCACTTCCGATATCGTCAGCTCATCTACGCCCTTGTCTTTCAGAAAAACACGCATCAGCTCTACAGCATTTTTTTCATGACCGTCGGCAGGCCCGGTATAATAGGCCATATCATGAAACCACGCAGCAGCAAGCACAATAAAAAAATCGCGGTCACTTAAGTGGTAATGCGCTGCCAGCAGGGTAGCAGATTTCACGACCGACTCCGTATGGTTCAGGTTGTGATATAGAAACTGCTGGTTATCATGTACTCCAAAAAAATGAAGAGCGTATTGCTTTACCTCTTCCAGCAATGTTGTATAATTCATAATGAATAGGTTACGGGCATCTGTTCCCTTAAGCTAAACTACTAAATACTCTGCTCTCCCGGTAATATCTCCACCTTTTTCCGCATATTCGCCCTCCGCTTTTTACGCTACCTTTCACAATAGGCCGCTCATCGTTGCAAAGCCGCCCCGCAGTTATTCCATACCTGCCCATAAACTCACAGTCCTGCATCCACGAAAAAGTACGCTTTATATAGCCGTCTATAAGCCGCTTTAAAGCCGTCTCAGGCCCGCTTACATCTCTGGCTCCCTCCATCATAAACCACTTCTCCATCTCCCGGCCACCTGTGATCTGCAACCCATTCTCCCGTTTTTGGTGATCTTCGTCATTGATTCCCTCACCGCCTCCGTCCAATTTTGTGGTTAAAACTTGTTGGAAATGATTATCGAGCAAATGTATACCGGCTGCCTGGCCCAGGGGGCGTATTATATTGAGTGCGATGGCGTAGCAGCCATCATAGACCCGCTTCGCGAAGTGCAGCCCTATATCGATAAAGCCAGCCGAAACGGCGCCTCCATCAAATATATCCTCGAAACTCATTTTCATGCCGACTTCGTTTCCGGCCACCTCGATCTTGCTCAGAAAACCGGGGCTGCCATCGTCTACGGCCCCGAAGCTGCGCCGCAATTCAATTTCTATTCCGCTGCCGACGGCGAAGAGCTGCCTCTCGGTAAAGCAACCATCACTGTCATTCACACACCCGGACATACCATGGAAAGCTGCTGCTTCCTGCTGAAAGATGAAACCGGGAAAGAAATAGCCCTCTTTAGCGGCGATACGCTCTTCATTGGTGATGTTGGCCGCCCCGACCTTGCACAAAAGATCAGGCCCGAACTAACCCCCGCAGTCCTCGCCGAACATCTCTATTGGTCCCTGCGCGGAAAGATCATGCCCCTGCCCGATGATGTGGTCGTCTATCCCGCACACGGCGCCGGATCCGCCTGCGGTAAAAACATGTGTAAAGAAACCTCCGATACGCTCGGACACCAGAAACATACCAACTACGCACTGCGTAGTAATATGACCCGCGACGAATTTATCCGCGAGGTCATGACAGGCCTCGTTGCCCCTCCCGCATATTTCCCCTTCAATGTGCTCATGAACATGCAGGGCTACGAAAGCCTCGATAAAGTACTGGGCCGGGGACTACGCGCCCTGTCGCCCTCGGCATTTGAAATTGTCGCAAACGAAACTACAGCTCTTATCCTCGATACGCGCGACCCCGCAAGCTTTGCAAAAGGACATATCCCCAATTCCATAAACATAGGTATCGATGGCAGCTTTGCCCCTTGGGTAGGCGCCCTCATCCCCGATATAAAACAGGAGATCCTCGTAGTCGCCGAAACAGGCCGCGAACAGGAAGTCATCACCCGCCTCGCAAGGGTAGGATACGACCAGGCCGTTGGTTACCTCGTAGGCGGTTATGAAAACTGGATCCGCGCAGGAAAAGAAGTGGAACACGTTACCTCCGTAACGGTAGCACAACTCACTGTTCAGGCAGCACAGCAAACATTGTCTTTTATAGATGTCCGTAAAAGATCTGAATACGACAGCGAACACCTGCCCGATGCATTGAACATGCCGCTCGATAATATCAACGAGCATATGCAACAACTGAACAGGAACCATACATATTATGTACATTGCGCCGGCGGCTATCGCTCCATGATCTTTATATCTATCTTACAGGCAAGGGGTTTCTTCAACCTCATCAACGTCGAAGGCGGATTTAAAGCCCTCAAGGAAAGTGGTGCCTTCAGGATTACTGACTTCGTTAAACCGGTTACGCAACTATAGTTCCTGGCAGTAACAGGCTTCATCCTAAGTCCACCCGCTCCGCCGAAACGCAGCGCTGTACAGACTGCTGCCTACCGCAGCCCCAAAAAATAAAGCCGCTTCCTGGAAGGGAAGCGGCCTTAATAATCAAACAAACACAACCTTTAAACAGGGCTTAGGGTTCTTAATAAGCTATAATGCTGCTACCTGCAACTGGCGTATCGCCGCTTATGCAACCTGAATCGTCAGAGGCCGGAAATAAAGCAGCTTTTAACATCTTTCAGTGTACCAGCTGTTCCCTTTATTTAATAGCTCAAAAATAGTACACCACACCCCCTCGATCAATGACCAGTAGCATTCCATCTTATAATCCTCGTCAGTTTTTATAAAGTTTTATATAAACTCTGCTTCTTTTTTCAGGACCTTTATAAGGTCGATGATGGCAAATGTTATGACTTGGTTAACAATGAAACCGCTGCCGCAGGCTTTAATGAGAACCATTATATTGCGATTAGCGCTCTAAAATACATACTTATGCAATCTATCCTGGTCCTTACCGACTTCTCCGACGCCGCCTTTCAGGCCGTTGAATATGCTGCCGCCCTTTCCCGCAATATCAACAGCAAACGTATCGTCCTGTTGAACGCCTTTTCCGTAGCGCCTTTCATGACTAACGAAGCTATTTCTCCCGATACCATGGAACAACTGAGGCAGGAAGCAATAGACACCATGGATACCTGGCAGGAATCTGTGAAACGCTTCGTTAACCCCGGAACAGAAGTGAACATCCTCGTCAAGGACTTCGACCTCTCCGCAGGTATCGATCATATCTGCGAATCTGAACACATCGACCTCGTCGTAATGGGCATCACCAATAGGGAAGGAGTACAACGCCTGCTCGTTGGCAGTAACGCTATAAGGGTAATGGCTAACACCAGCTACCCGCTGCTCATCGTGCCCAGGGAAGCTGCCATCCAGCTGCCACGAAAAATTATACTGGCTACCGATCTTAGCGACGTAGCCGCTAAAATTCAGACCGCAGAATTACCTGCGCTGCTCAAATCTCTCGAAGCAAAACTCCTCGTAGTAAATGTGGCTGAAAAAGAAGAAAACTATAAACCCGAATGGCGCGATGAAATAACAGCCCTTCACAACCTGCTCGCCGAATTCGATCCGCAATTTCACTACGTCACGGCAAAAGATACGGTAGAAGGCATCCTGCAGTTCGCTACCGGTCAAAATGCCGATCTCGTGATTACCATCCACGAAAAACAGGGACTTATCGCAAGGCTCTTTAACAGCAGCACTTCTAAATCTCTGGCCTGGGAAACAACCCTGCCACTGCTCGTGATCCCTGTCTGAACCGGAAAGCACCCACCCGCTTATCCAGGCAATGGCACCCGTCACAAGTAAGGATAGTCCCCCGGCTTTAATAAAATTTTTCCAGGTATTATTTGGCTGGTTGCGTTTTCTGTACTTGCTTTGCATTACAAAGTGATAGGGCCCGTTCCACCAAAACGGGTTTTTATTAGCCTAATTACTTTGAATAACAAAGTGCTTTTAAATAACAAATATGGAAAATCTCGGTAACCTGCGTAAAGATCGGCTCTGGCTCTTCGGCCTGCTTTTACTCCTCATTTCGTTCTCCACGTTCATCATCGGCATGGGCGCATCGTCTTTAAACGATACCAGCTTTGCCTGGTTTCTCGTACACTATGCATTCGTCGTGCTTTACTTTGTAATCCTGCTCGCAAGTGGCCGCCTTAGAAAGGGGAACGATGGCCTGCACCCTCTGTTTATACTGCTGCTCTTGTTCCTCATCAGCGCCTACGCACTGAATAGGAGTGTACAAGTGTTCGAAGATTCCGTAAACTGGTTTACAGCCTTGCTGCTGCTATGCTGTACCAATTACCTGATGTTCGCTTTGTTTAAAGAAATGCCCTCCTGGCTGCGCTATCTGCTTTGCTTTGTATTGGGCGTTTCATTCATTGCCTTCCTTTATCTGGCCTTTTACCTGTTACTCTTATATGGAATAAGTGCCGTCGGCTTCATCCTACTGGGTATTCCTTTACATAGTTTCGTTCCGCTGCTGTTTTGCATTTATTCCGTGGTGCTGGCTCGGAAAACAAGGGAAATAGCTAATGGATATTTTATGACTTGTTGCTGGGGGGCAGGCGTTACACTCTCTGCTGTTATTGCTTATGTGGTTGTCTGGAATGTTCAGGTGAACAAAATGAATAAAGTATATAAAAACACTCCACCGCAAAATGCTTACCCCGCCTGGGTTTCCACCGCAGCGGCAATGTCACCTGGACTTATCTCCGAAAGAATATTGAAATCCGGTATCGTTTACGATGTCCCCTCGCTGAATGATAACTGGTTCTGGAATGTGCCAACACCCCGCAACTTTAATGAAAAACAAAAACATGACCCGCTCGTCATGATCGCTTCGCTCTTCGGCCCGGCTATCAGCGCCCGTGATGACGAAAGAATTAAAATACTCGAAGTATTATTCGACGCCAGGTTTAAAACCGAACGCAGGCTTTGGCGCGACTACAATCTCGAAACCGCCGCCGTCAACACCGCTGTTGAAATCTGGCCTAAACTCCATTTGTCTTATACGCAGTTGGAAATGACCATCGCCGATACGCGTAAACCTTCTCCTTTCATAGCTGCCCCGCGCGAAGCTGTGTTCTCTTTCCGCCTTCCCGAAGGCGGCGTGGTAACAAGCCTTTCGCTCTGGATTAACGGCCGTGAAGAACAGGCGCTGCTGTCAACAAAAGCCAGGGCCGATAGCGCTTATAAAACAATAGTAGGTGTAGAGCGGCGCGATCCCTCGGTCGTACACTGGCAGGAAGGTGACAGGGTTACGGTAAGGGTTTTCCCGGTCGAAGCAGGCAGCACACGCCGCTTTAAACTTGGTGTCTCAGCGCCGCTTGCTGCACAAAACGATAAACTGACTTATAAACCGCTTTCGTTCGAAGGCCCCTCCGCCACAGGCGCCAGCGAAAACTTGTCTGTAATGTTTATCGATGATCCGGTGAACTGCCACGCCATAGGCGTGCACAAGCTTACTCAACAACGCTACCAACGCCAGGGCAGTTACAACACCACCTGGCAACTGGGTTTCGATAAACCAATAGCCTATCACGATGCCTTTACATTCAACGGGAAACAATACAGGCTCTTCGATTCTAAAGTAGAACGCGCCCCCATGAACTGCAAAGAGGTCTATCTCGACCTGAACAGCGAATGGACCAGGTCCGAATGGAATAAGGTGAACGATTTGCTCAAACAAAAGCAGGTCTTCGTGGTAAATGAAAAAGCCGCCCCGGTAATGGTTACCTCTGAAAACAAAGATGATCTTTTCAATCGCCTGCATGGTCGCCGTTTCAGTCTCTTCCCCTTTTATGTTATTCCCGACGTAACAGCAGCGCTGGTGATCTCTAAATCAGGAAAAATAGCACCACTGTTGAACGATCTGCATAATACCTCATTCATCGATAAACTGGAAGCCTCCTGGCAACCCGGCCACAAAACAAGATTATTTAACCTCTCTTCAACGCTGAACCCTTATTTAACATCCCTGAAACAATGTGGCTTTTTCAACTACGAATCAGGTAACCTTTCCCTGCTGCAGGAATTGATAACCTCCAATCGTTTCGCCATCGCAGCGAATAACAACCAGGACGTAACACTCGAAAGCGCAAAGCTCACGATTACTTCCGAAGACAGTCTCCCCGGCGCAATAGGCCCATCCGCCCCCGATCACCTCATGCGCCTGTACGCTTATAATCATATCATGCAACAGGGCGGCCCGGCGCTTATCTCAGGCAATAGCTTTTCCGATACGCTGCTTGCCGAAGCTGATCAGGCTTATGTTGTATCGCCCGTTTCCAGTTTAATTGTCCTCGAAACGCAGGCCGATTACGACAGGTTCGATATCAAAGCCAGCAAGAACAGCCTTCAGAACGCAGCGTTGAAATCTAATGGCGCCGTACCGGAACCGCATGAATGGGCCTTAATGATCATGATCGCAGTAACACTGCTTTTCGCAAAATTTAAATACCGTCTCGCGTGCAAATGAACAACAGGTTACAACAATGGGCCTTCCCCTTTTTCATTGCTGCTTACCTGCTGCTGGCAGCAACCTCCCTACACGATTATATCTGTTTGTTCTCAGCACAGGCATTACTGGGCATCACGGCATTCATCTTATCGCTCCGGTCGCAGCCGGTAAAGAAAACGCGTTCCGTCTTCGCCATCATAACACTGGCCATCGCAGCATTGTCTATCTGCCTGCCGGTAAAAACGGCTATCTACGCCTGCATCGTGATGGCAGCCTTCTTTGCAATCGAAAGCTTCAGAGGACGCATATCCGCATTATCGCTGCTGGCATTGGCCTTAACAAGCCCCATCTTCGATTACGCAGTGAATATCTTCAGTTTCCCTATCCGCTTGTGGCTTACCGGCGTCGCCGGTAAGCTGCTTGCCTTAACAGGTGCTCACGTGGTCGTAGAAGGTAACGTTATCTCTTACAACGGCACAGATTTCTCCGTCGATCCAGCTTGCATGGGACTTCACATGCTGGTTATCTCTTTGCTGGCGACAGTATTGCTGATGGCCCTTTTTACAAAAAAACAGAAGCGGCAACTATCATGCACATACCTGTTGATGTTACTGGTAATAGTAACCCTTCTTAATATCATCGGTAACCTCTTCCGCATACTAAGCCTGGTATTCTTTTCCCTGCTGCCCGGCTCTCCAATGCACGACCTCATGGGCCTGGCATGCTGGACGGGATATGTATTGGTGCCAGCCTGCTGTTTAAGCAACTGGTTAGTGAAACATAAAGGCACTGTCCTGCTTCCTGCAAATGAACCGGAAAGCATCAGCGAAGTGCCTCAAAGCGCATCCGGAACAACAGCTCATGATGTAGCAGGGGCATTGATTCATGTCGCTGAACCGGAAGCAGCCCGGCGCTGTTCAAAACAAGCCTTCCCGGGCGCGTCAAAAACAAGCTTTAAAAAACTGATCTGGCAGAACGCCGCCCTCATGGCCATAGTAACACTCGTTGTAATAACGTGTACAAGCAGGTCGGGCGAAGCGCTTGCCCGCACACCTTTGGCAGCGCGCGAAGGATTCAACATAAAACAACTCCCCGGCGCCGTTACGCAATTGCAAAATAAAGAAGTGCTTATCTACCTGAAAGCCATAACAGGCTTTTATGCCTCCGAACATCACCCCATGATCTGCTGGAAAGGAAGTGGATATGAATTCAGAAAAGTAAAAACTTACAACGCACCGCATCACCAGGTGTATACCGCACAACTCGAAAGAAAAGACGAAAAATTATATACCGCCTGGTGGTATACCAATGGTTCTCAGTCAACTATAAGCCAATGGCAATGGCGCTGGGATCTTGTTCGCGGTAGCAGCAACTATGTGCTGGTAAACATTACCGCAAACTCTGAAGCAGCATTGCAAAAATATCTGGACTTCTCTTTGTAACCCTTGTCTTATATTGCAGTATAACACGCCCAACGGGGCTGGTCCGATAATTGCCCCGTTATAAAAAAAGAATATGCTGCGATCTACCATCTGTTGTCTGCTTTTGCTTTTCACCACCTGTACCATAAACGCACAGGATTCTGTTCCTGTTCTCAAAGGCTGGAGAGTAACACAAAATAATGGCACCTACGAGTATACGCCCAATACCGCGGTAAAAGCAGAATTCTCCTACACTATATTACCGCTAACCGCCGGCGACGACCAGCCGCTCGGCGATTGGCTCGCAGAACAGGCAGTGAAAGAGCTTGCTGTTGCTGGTTGGACAGTCCTTCCGGGTATGGAAGCACAGCGCGGAAATACAGAGTCTTTTATTACATGGTCGTCGGTAGCGGAGGATAAACAATCCCGCCGCATGGCAGTAAGCTTCATGGCTTATCGTAAAGACTCCGCAACGATACGATATGGAAAACTGATGGCAGGCGCACACGGCACCAACCAGGATTACCTGAATGCAGCCATCCAGCATTTTATAGATCTCTCCAGGAAAGAAGGTATGGTGCCCGACGACAGGATAAAAAATACACGTAAGAAAAAGAAACGGCACTAAAAAAGCCGGCACAGGGCCGGCCTTATAATAAAATGCGCCTTCGTTACGCAACAGCTACATCGGCAAACACATAAGAAAAATGCTCGAACGTGTCGTTCGCAATAGCGATCGCCTCCGCCTCCGCTGCTTCTGTTTTCGCATGATTGTTCAGTACTTCCGTGAATATACCCCACATCTGGCCGGTAGCTTCACCATAACCGGAAAAGAACGATACGCCTTCCGTAATACCTTCCTTCTCCAGCATCTTCACAATAATACTCCCTCCCATGATCGATCCTTCCAACACATAAAGCGCACCCAATGCCTTTATCGTATTGTCAATGGAAGGAGTAGTGGTAGCAGGTAATTCTGTTACATTACCCCCCAATGCTTCTATATCATTTTTGATATACGACGAATTCCTGCGCTGTGCATGATCAGGTAATACCTCCGCGGTAATATAGGGTGCTATTACACGTTCTATATGACTGAAATAAGCATAAAAATGTTTCAGGAAATCAGCATAATCCTGGTTACTCCGAATGGCTTTTAACTTCTGCACCACTTTCTTCTCTAATCGCAAATGTGCGTCTCTGGTGGCCTCTTTAATAGATTGACTTAGCATGCTAAAAATGTTTTTGATTGTTTGTCCGTTGCTGAAAGCGAAACCCGGAAAAGGGTAGAGGCGAGGTAAATGGAAATACGAATATAGTGAAAAAAAAAACACGCACAGTATTACCTGTATAGCAATTAATAGCAGGCCAATGACACCCTCGTGGAAAACAGGTGGAAAAATCCGGGAAATTATCCTTTGAACTAGGGTAGGGTATTTTTCGCATTCATCCGATGCTTTATTTTCGTTCCAACACCAGAAAAGCAAATCTGCCGCATATGTATAAATACTACTACAGGAAGGCTTATATGTCAGGAACATCTTTGATCGAATTCTTTAAAGGCACAGGCCGCGATGGTTTTTTTACTACTGTATTCGCAGCTTTAAGCAGCATTCATCCCACCGTAAAAGGTGTGAAAGAACTTTGGCTGAACGATGAAGTGGTTTTTAGCGTCAACTCCGATCTGGGTAATTTCATGCTCTCTAAAAACATCGACGAACACTCCTGCATCATGGCCGATGGCGATAGCGTTTGCATAGAAAAAATTGAACAATTGCTGGCTCAGCACCCCCAGTTCGAACTGGCTGTTTGTTAATGATGACACAGGTAATACAAGGTGCCAGCTGAAATCAGCGCCCAAAGCACTATACCCTGTATAAAGGGCTTGAAACCTACCTGGCGTAAGGTGCCGGCCGATAACCCGCTTCCTATCAGGAATAACGTAAGGGTCAACCCGGAATGAGACAGCTTTACAAGATAATGACCATACGCTTGTATTACCGGAACATAGGTGTTCAGTAGCATTGCCGCAATAAAAAATAGTATAAACCAGGGCAGCTTTACGCTGCCCTTTTTTTGCCGGAATACCAGCGCCGAAATAACGCCCACAGGAACGATCCACAACGCACGCGCCAGCTTCACGGTAGTAGCTACCGCCAGCGCTTCCGGCCCGTATTTAGCCGCTGCACCCACAACGGAACTCGTATCATGTATGGCGATGGCGCTCCATAAACCAAACTGTGTTTCATTTAATCCTATCCACCTGCCCACTACAGGAAATATAAATAACGCTGCTGAATTTAAAATGAATACCGTGCCCAGCGCTACTGTCATCTGTTTCTCTTCAGCTTTTATGACAGGCGATACAGCAGCAATAGCACTGCCGCCGCAAATGGCAGTTCCCGATGTAATAAGATAGGCTGTCTTTTTCTCCACCCCCAGCAGCTTGCCCAGTACAACGCCTCCCGTCAGCGTTGCAATAATACTGATGGCCGTAATCCCAAATCCTTCCCGCCCCGCAGCCGCAGCAGTATAAATGTTCATCCCAAACCCCAGCCCCACAACAGATACCTGTAACAACAAACGGGTGATGCTATGATTTAAATGCAGATAAGGATGACCAATGAACTGTGCCGTACCTATACCCAGTAGCAACGCTGCAGGCGCACTAACCAATGGTGTGAAACAACTGGCCGCCGCCAGCAGAAATAATAGCTCTTTTGTGGTCATGCTGCGATCTGCTAATGCCAGGTGCCGCACTGTCGCAAACCTGTTGCTGAACTTCATACGCGTTTCCTTTGTGATAACAAAGGTCAACGCTTAAACAACGGGAATGAAATCGCTATTCTTTATCTCTCATAACTTGTAGTTATAAGAGCGGCAGAACTTCATAAACAATTCCGCCAGTCCTTCCGCCTGCCCATGCGGCTGAATAAAGTTGAAAGACCGTACTATCCGCAGCCCCTTGATCGCAAGCACACTAAAATCTTTGTATTGTAATTCCTTTTGTATGGCATGTATCGACAAAAACGCCATACTCTCCGAATGTATCAGGTACGATTTGATGCTTTCTGTACTGCCCAGCTGCATTTCCTTCCGCAGTTGCGAAATACGTATCCCTGCCGGCTTTAGCGCATGCGCCAGCACCTCCAGCGTCCCGGAACCGGGTTCCCGCAATAAGAGCGGGATCTGCAACAGCTCTTCGGGTTTTATAACGCCCCTGCGCGCCAGCGCATGGTTGACGCCCGACACCAGTACCAGCTCGTCTTTTACAAACTCGGTATACTTGAATAACTTGTTCTTCGAATGGCCTTCAATGATCCCCAGATCTATTTGTTTGTCTAACAAGGCTTGCTCCGTCTGTGCAGTATTATTGATGGAAAGGGTAACTCTTATATCCTTGAACTTCCTGTGAAAGGCCGCAAGCAGCGGCGGCAATACATATTGCGCTACTGTGGTGCTGGCGCCTATCCGTAATAAACCGTTATGGCGCTGCGAAAAGGTATTCATCTCAAAGCTCAGGTTGCGGTATACCTCGAATAACTGCTCGGTATATTGCAATAACAAGTCTCCCGCAGCAGTAAGTTTAATGCGCGTACCGTTGCGCTCAAAAAGCGCTACATTGAAATGATGCTCTATTTCCTGTATATGTTTGGTGACAGCCGGTTGTGTAATGAACAGCTCTTCAGCAGCCTTCGTGAAATTGAGGCGCCGCGCAACAGCGTGAAATACTCGTAAACGAAAATCAAACATGGGGTAAAACTAGCTATTATTTCCATCCCACGCACCCCGCCGCAGCCTTGTCAGCATCCTTCCAAACGCCGCGTATCTATAATGTATTGTATCCGCCACCCTTCAGCCAGCCGTACCAGCTGAATACAATTCACGCCGCAGTGTAATAACTTCCCGCCGAAATAAAACTGGTAAGGAGCCCATACCAGCGCCAGGTCGCCATCTATACGTATCAGGTCAAACGTCATCTTTTCTTCAGCAGTACCCGCCGGGAATTTTTTCAGTATCCCCGCAACTTCGGCTACAAACTCCGATCGTACCGTCGTTTTGTTGAGCTTGTCCTTTTCAACCGTTTGCATAATGGCTTCCGGGGCAAAACAGCCATGAAATGCCACGCTGTCGCTTAGCAACATTGCTTTGAACAGGTTATTGACGATCACCTTTACAGAATCAGTTTCTTCCTGGGCTTTTATTGTGGTAATGGCAAGCAGGAGGAAGCTTATACAGAGGATAGTGCGCATATAGGTTATAATTGAACCTAAAAGGTACGGATTTATAGCCTTATAGGCTAATACGCCACTAACTTGTATTTTGCAGCCGTAAATTCGTATCCATCGGGCCAGCGCTCTGCAACATAGAACGGCCTTTCAAACGACCCGCTCTCCTTAAAAGAATCATAAAGTATCATGGGAAACCACTAAATTCTTCGTATACAACCATGTAGCAGTACGTTTTCTGGGAAATTACCGGCATATTTGCTTCCTGAATAGGAAAAAATTAATAAAAACGAGTAGAGGAATGGTCAATAAAATAGTAAAACAAAGCCTTACCCGTAAATGGGGCGTTGCACTGGCTTTTTGTGCATTAACACTGGCTGCACAGGCCCAGAAACCCAACTGGCTGAACATGGACCTGCAGAAAGATTCGGTTTTCGGTATCAGCACCGAAAAAGCTTACAACGAATTACTGAAAGGTAAAAAATCAACCAAAGTGCTCGTAGCGGTGATCGACAGTGGTATCGACACTGCCCACGAAGACCTGAAACAGGTGCTTTGGGTGAACATGAAAGAAAAAAAAGGAAAAGCCGGTAAAGACGACGACCGTAATAAATATACCGATGACATCAATGGCTGGAGCTTCCTTGGCTCCGCTAAAGGAAACGTTGCTTACGATAACCTCGAGCTCACCCGCCTCGTAAGAGAGGGGAGAGCCAAATTCGGTGACGCCTCCAAAATGCCTTCCGATACAACAGGATTGGCAAAATACAAAGAACTGGAAGAAGCTTTCGAACAAAAACACGCAATGGCTCAAATGCAGTATAAAAGCGTTCAAAGCTTCACTGCCGTTGTCGACAGCGTTATCGCAGGTACCGGCAAACCAGCGCCAACCTTAACCGATCTGCAGGCTTACCAGCCTAAAAACCAGCCCGAAGCAAGGATGAAAGGCATCCTCGAACAACAACTGCAACGTTACCCCGATGTAGTAGCCTTCAAGGAAAAAGAACTGAAACCCGCTCTCGATCACTTTAAAGAAGAAGCTGAATACCAGCTCAACGTCGATTTCGATCCCCGCGCTATCGTGGGCGATGACTATAAGAATGTAAACGAAAAATACTACGGCACCGCCGACGTTACCGGCCCCGAAGCCGATCACGGTACACACGTGGCAGGTATCATAGGCGCTGTTCGTAACAATGCGATCGGCGTCGATGGGGTAGCCGATAACGTAGCCATCATGGCCGTAAGAGCAGTTCCCAATGGCGATGAAAGAGACAAGGACGTGGCCAATGCCATCCGCTATGCGGTCGACAATGGCGCTAAAGTCATCAACATGAGCTTTGGTAAACCTTACTCTCCCGAAAAGAAAGCTGTAGACGAAGCCGTGAAATACGCGATGTCTAAAGATGTATTGATGATCCACGCCGCCGGCAACGACGGCCTCAATATCGATAGCGTTGCTTCTTTCTACCCATCCCGCTATTATCTCGATGGCAAAGGCGAAGCCGCTGCCTGGATCGAAGTAGGCGCCTCTTCACCATCTGACGACGAAAACCTCGTAGCTTCTTTCTCCAACTATGGTAAAAAGAACGTAGACGTTTTTGCTCCCGGCGTAGCTATCTACTCCTCTACCCCCGGCTCTAAATACGATTATCACGATGGCACCAGCATGGCTGCTCCTGTAGTGACAGGCCTGGCTGCGCTCATCAGGAGCTATTACCCCAAACTCACTGCCATTCAGGTAAAAGACATCATCCTGAAATCAGTAGTAAAGGTAAATCACCCTGTGATGGTCGTAGCGGACAGAATGCCCCGCTCCGTATCCATGACCGACGTATGTAATACCGGAGGTGTAGTAAATGCCTACAACGCCCTCAAACTCGCCGCTACTTATTAGAAGTGAACGGCGGGAAGAATACCCGCGAAATACGAACACATCAAATACAAACAAAAAAGCCGGAAGATATTTTTTGTCTCCGGCTTTTTTAATGCCCCTATTCAGCTTGTGCCTAAGCCGCCACTATTACTAGCTGCTATCAAGGCCTGTCCATCTGCCGTCTCTTCCCCGCCGCCCGTCCTTCATCCTTTCATGCACCGTCCACGATCTGCGGTCTCTTCGCTACTGCCAGTTCTCCGCCCTTTACCATACCACCCTCCATCGTCGGTTGTCATCTCCCTGCTGCCATCAGCACGCGACCCTTTGGCCTTCATCATCTGTTTGCATTCCTGACACCAGTCACATTTTCATAACCCGAAATCGTGTAAATTGCCGCTTCGTCCCAATATTCTGATTATTCAGCTTAAAAAATAGAAAGATGTCAATTTCACTTTTTGATTTAAAAGGCAAAAGGGCTTTGATCACAGGAGCTACACATGGTCTCGGCATGTCAATGGCAATGGGCCTCGCCAATGCCGGCGCTCAAATTATTGTAAATGACGTTTCAAAAGAAAAACTCGATGCCGCCATTGAAGAATATGCTAAAAATGGCGTAAAAGCACACGGTTATCTTTTCGACGTAACCGACGAAGCTGCTGTTAAACTGCACGTAGAGAAAATTGAAAAAGAAGTAGGACCTATCGATATACTCGTGAACAATGCAGGTATCATCAAACGTATCCCTGTATTGGAAATGGAAGTAGCTGATTGGGAACAAGTGATCAAGATCGATCTCACCGGCCCTTTCATCATGTCCAAGCACGTTGCCAAATATATGGTAGAACGCAGATCCGGTAAGATCATCAACATCTGTTCTATGATGAGCGAACTCGGACGCGCAACCGTAAGCGCTTATGCTGCTGCCAAAGGCGGCCTTAAAATGCTTACTAAAAACCTTGCTACCGAATGGGCGCAGTTCAATATCCAGGTGAACGGTATCGGACCCGGTTACTTCGCTACTACCCAAACAGCACCTATCCGCGTAGACGGACATCCTTTCAATGAATTCATCATCAGCAGAACGCCTGCTGCAAGATGGGGTGATCCTGAAGATCTGCAGGGCGCCGCTATCTTCCTGGCCTCTAAAGCCTCTGATTTCGTAAGCGGCCACATCCTTTATGTCGACGGCGGTATTCTCGCTACATTAGGTAAAGCTTCCAACGAATAAATAATAGATAACCAATTATCTGCGGGAGGCCGTATCATAAGTGCGATACGGCCTCGTTTTTCTCGGGTAACTGATGGAGAAGGGTTCCCGTTTAAGCAATTCTCAGCGGCTATTTTTATTTACGAGCCACCTTCTTTTTTATGCCCCTCTGCCATCATCCCCGATTAATTCCTGCTACCAACGCTCTGCCATCTCATTTCTTCATTCCTGCCTTCCTGTGAAATTATTGGCGTACTATTGAGCGAAATAACCAGTCTGAAAAAGAAGGTAACTTACAAACCGGACAGAGTTGGATACTGCACTTCAGTTTTTGTAGCAGTTGAAGATAGCTGGTGATAATCTTAAGTCGAGCAAATAATATAACGGAATATATTGGCAAAAGCGACATAAAGTCAGTCTATAGTCATTGTAAGAGGAGGTCGTTTCGTTTGTTTTTTATAGTAATAGAAACGTCCTTTTACTTGTGACGATGATACTATTCTATTTAAATCGAATTTCCTTTTTAAACGGGAAAAGGTAACCTGCTTTTTCGAAGGGGTTTTCAGGAGTATCCAGGTGCATCATCACTGCCATAAGAAAGTTCAGGGACTGACGATGTTGAACTAATACCTGGTTTTTATAACGGTAGAAAACAAAGTAAAATCCGATTCCCCGGTATGCTTCATGTTCATAGACTCCAGCAAAGTGGAAGGTGTTATTTAAGTAGTAATCCGGGAACATCTTTCTTTGCTTTTCTGTAAGCGGTACTTTGAAGAAATGAATAGGTTTGGTGCCGTACTTGTAGGTAATAGAAAGAGAAGTGTCGGCACCCCAGTGAAGCAAAACCGGATGGTTTTTTTCGGGCATCTGGTAGGTTTTCTGCCATACGAAGGTGCCTTTGGAGCTATCTCCTGTAGTGGTAGCACCATAATTGCAGGAAAGTTCTGCTGGGTAGTCCGATGATTTTTGTGTCTTGCATGCAAAGAAGCTTATCCCCAAAATCACTGTTAGTATAATACGCATTGTTAATGTTAGTTTTTGTGTTTATCTGTTGCATTTTGGGATAAAGTGGCTGTCAAGGTGGTTGTACGAAGCTCATACTTATCAGTTTAGGTTAATAAATGGACAACCGTTGCGGGTAGCAAACTGGCTTTCCCAATAATAAAGGCGACAGATAAATGTTCCAGGACTATCCGACAGAGAAAAAACTTTTAGATTGATGAATTTTGGGTTGTAAATCAATCCGGCCTCGGTTTGGAGACTTATTGGTGGGAGAGGCTTCTCAAGGCATAACTAATATCATATACCAGATGCGATAATAGGTTCTATTCTACCATCTATGACCTATTTATTATCTCCTAAAACAAGAAAGGCTGCATCTTACGATACAGCCTTTCTTTTACAGCGGACGATATATTATTACCACCTGTTGTTGTTTCTGTTGTAGCCACCGCCACCACCATTGAAACTGCGGGCAGGCCTGTCTTCTCTAGGCTTTGCCTCAGTAACTTTGATAGTGCGACCTTCTACAGTAGCTTGATCCAGCTCAGCAATTGCTTTTCTGGCAGCTTCGTCATCAGACATTTCAACGAAACCGAAACCGCGTGAACGGCCAGTTTCCCTGTCGTTGATGATTTTTGCAGAAGTTACGTCTCCGTAAGGAGTAAAAAATTCCCTTAAATCTTCATCTTGTACGTTGAAGCTTAAGTTTGAAACGAAAATGTTCATACTTGATGTTTAATAAAAAAAAATGTTACGATCTGAGACGGCATCAAGTAAGGGCCTAACTAAAGTTAAAGTGTAGAACTGCTAAACTGAAGTAACGAAACTACTAAAAATGCGAAACTCAAATAACTCGACAAAGATAACAATAAATGCCTCACCAAATGCAATACGATTAAAATACTTTGTTAAGTGATTGTAAACAATAAATACTCCGTTTACCTCCGCAAATGCACCATTTTACAAATAGCAAAATTCAGGTATAAAATAACCCGGGAACAACAAAAGAGGGCCGGCCAAAAATGGCCAGCCCCACAGAAAACTACTAAACCTATAAACACTAAGCTTTTATGACTGTATCAGCCCGTTATTGGCCGATAAATTCCGGTTTCTCCGGTGATGTATGAACTTATGTACCAATGCATACAAAATAGGCAGTATCAGCAATGTAAGAACGGTTGAAGTAACCAAACCGCCTATCACCACTATCGCCAGCGGTTTCTGGGTTTCACTGCCTATACCATGACTGGTAGCCGCCGGTAATAACCCGATCGCTGCCATTAAGGCAGTCATTACAACAGGCCTTACCCGGCTTATGACCCCCTCACGGATGGCTTCATCCAGGTGCATCTTCTGCTCCAGGTTCTTACGGAATACGCTTATCAGGATCACCCCGTTTTGTATACATACCCCAAATAAGGCAATAAACCCGATGCCGGCGCTGATACTGAAATTCATCCCTGTAATATGAAGCGCCAGTATACCACCGATCAGCGCAAAAGGCACGTTCAGGATGGTTAACACCGAATCCTTCACATTGCCGAAGGTGATGAACAGTATCAGGAAAATAGCCAGCAAACAAATAGGCACCACGGTAGCCAGTGTTCCGGTAGCTCTTTGCTGGTTCTCGAATACACCATTCCAGGTCATCGTATAGCCCGAAGGAAGCTGTACCGCCGCTTTTACCTTGGCCTGTGCCTCCGCAATGGTGCTGCCCAGGTCGCGGCCACGCACCGAAAACTTCACAGGTATATAACGGGTGTTGTTATCCCGGTACACAAACGCAGGCCCGGTAAGCGTTTTAATAGAAGCGATTTCGCTTAAGGGGATCTTGGCGTCATTCTGCGTAGGTATCATCAGCCGCTGTATTTTCTCCTGCGTATCACGAAACTCTTTCTGGTAACGGATCCGGATGTCAAACTTGCGCTCTCCTTCAAATAACTGCGTCGCTGCTTTACCGCCTAACGCCATCTCTATCACACTTTGCGCCTCAGCAGTGTTCACGCCATATAAGGCCATCTTCTGCTGATCCAGCTCTATCCTGAACTCCGGCTGACCCAGGTTCCGCAACACTCCCAGATCTTCCACGCCCTGCACACCCGCAAGCACACCCTGTACTTTGGTAGCCAGACTGTCCATCACTTTAAAATCACGACCGAAGATCTTTACCGCCAGCGACGCGGGAATACCTGCTACCGCTTCATCCACGTTATCACGGATAGGTTGCGAATAGTTGAGCAGCAACCCCGGTATCTTGCTTAACTGCTGGTTCATACTGTCTATCAGCATTTCCGTATGTACGCCTTTCCGCCACTCGTCTTTTGGTTTCAGATCAACGCCTATCTCTACGTTAAAGAATCCTTTCGGATCTGTTCCGTCATTGGTACGCCCTATCTGCGCCAGTGTATGCCTTACCTCGGGATACTGGCGTATGATGGCGCTCATCTTATCGGCGATCTCTTTCGACTGGCTTAACGAACTGCTCATGGGCATCTGCGCCTTTACCCATAAAGCCCCTTCATCAAGATCCGGTAAGAATTCCGATCCCAGGAATCGCGCAGAAAAGAAGGTTACGGCCATAAAACCTATCGCCACCAGTAAGCTTGATTTCGGATACTTATAAGTGCGGTTGAATAAGGCGCCCACTCCATTTTCAAAGAACCGGACCACCACATTGTGTTTCTCCCTTACGTTCTTCCGCAATAAAATGCTCGACAAAGCCGGAACCAGTGTTAGCGTGAATATCAGCGCGCCCAGCAACGCAAAGCTCAGCGTATAGGCCAGCGGAGAGAACATCTTACCTTCCACCTTCTGGAACGCAAAAATGGGGATCAGACAGGTAATGATGATGAGTTTGGAAAAGAAGATGGCCTTACCCATTTCCGTACCCACCTGCTTGAATAAACCCAGCTTGGCCAGCTTATTGAACTTCGCCATTCCTACTTCCCTGGCACGGTGATCCAGCGCTACAAACAACCCTTCCACCATCACCACCGCACCATCTATGATAATACCAAAGTCTACAGCGCCCATCGACAGCAGGTTGGCCGACATGCCCTTTATCCGCATACACATGAATGCAAACAATAGCGACAGCGGTATAATGATACTTACGGTTACCGTAGTACGCCAGTCGGCCATAAAGATCAGCACAATACAGGTCACCAGTATAATACCTTCTATCAGGTTATGTATCACCGTATGCGTGGCAAAATCCATCAATGTGGTACGGTCGTAGAACGGAACGATCTTTACGTCCTTGGGCAGGTAGTCATTGTTCAGGTAATCAACCTGCTCATGAATTCGGTCCAGCACTTCCGCGGCATTTTCTCCTTTTGTCATTACCACGATACCTTCTATCACATCTGCCGTGGTATCGAGCGATGCCTGCCCCAGCCTTGGCTTACCCGCTTCTTTTACTTCTGCCAGGTTACGCACCAGTATTGGTACGCCATTTACCTTCTTGATAATGATATTCTCTATTTCATTGATGTTGTTCAGCAGCCCTATGCCCCTTACCACATAAGCCTGGCCGTTGCGCTCTATCACATCACCACCTACGTTTACGTTGCTTTCCGCAACAGCCTTGTACACATCCAGCGAAGTAAGTCCGTACTTGGTAAGATAATCAGGGTTTACGCTTACCTCGAAGCTGCGTTCTTCTCCACCAAAACAGTTTACATCCGCAACACCCGGTATGGCTTTAAATTTCCTGTCCAATACCCAGTCCTGTATGGTGTACAGTTCCCTTATATTTTTGGTCTTGCTTCGTAATGTATAACGGTATACCTCACCGGTAGGCCCGTAAGGCGGCTGCACTTCAGGCTTTATATCATCCGGCAGGTCAACATTCATGATACGGCTCATGACCTGCTGACGCGCAAATGCGTCATCTATATTATCATCGAAAATGAGCCGCACATACGATAAGCCAAAGGAAGAGGTGGTTCGCAGGTTTATCTTCTTTTGAACCGAGTTCAGCGCTGTTTCAAGCGGTATGGTTACAAACTTCTCCACCTCCTCGGCGCTGCGGCCGGGCCACTGCGTAATAATGATGATCTGTGTGTTGGTAACATCGGGGAAGGTTTCAATCGGCGTATGCCGGTAACTGATAAAGCCGATCACTGCCAGCACCGCCGTAAGAAAAAACACCAGGTAGCGGTGGCGTAGTGAAAAATGTATGATATTCTTAATAAGCTTGTTCATGAGTAGGGGAGTTTTAATCGTTCAGTAATTGCTGGAATAACAGCAGCTGGTTCTTTACTACCAGCAACTGCCCGGGATTAACTCCTTCATACAGATAAGTGATGTCGCCCAGCGTTTTCATGATCTTTACCTCCGCTATGCTCATATGGCTGTTGTCTTTGTAAACGATCACAAAGTCTTTTCCATCTTCAGAGATCAATGCCCTGGTGGGTATGCATATGGCTGTTTGCTGCTGCACATCCGATACCTGCACCTTGGCAAACATCTCGGGCTTCAACAGCAGCCCGCTGTTGTCTAAGCTCACACGCACACGCATGGCCTTATTCGTAGGGTCCAGCACTTCGCTTATCTGGTCTACTTTTCCGTTAAATACTTTTCCCGGGTACGCCAGTGTGCTCACCTGTACACTCGATCCCGTTTTAATACGGGGAATATCGGTTTCAAATACATTGGCCCATACCCATACATTTTTGAGATCGGAGATAGTGAACAGGTTGTCGCCCATATCGGGACGTATGAAACTGCCGGCATTGATCTTCTTTTCTACAATATAACCATCGATAGGAGAGGTAACGGTATAAACCCCGCCTGGCTTGCTTCCGGCGCCATTGATCGATAACAGTGACTGTATCTTTTCCTTTGCTGCCTGTGCTTTCAACAGGTTTTGTTTTGCTTCGGCATAATCCTTCTCACTGGCAATACCACTTTTGTACAGGCTGCCCGTATTGTCTAATTGCCTTTGCGCAATAGCAACATCGGCTTCAGCGCCCGACAGGTCGGAGTAGTTGCCGGCAACATCGGCGCTGCGTATAACCGCCAGCGTTTGGCCTTTGCTTACCTTATCACCTACGGTTACCCTGCTTTCCGTTACCTGGCCGCTGCTCCTCGGAAATAACTTGATGACATTGTTTTCATTAAAGCTGATCTCCCCGCTAAGTGTAAGCTGGTTGTCGATTGCCGCCGTTCGCACCGTATCAAGCGCAATCATCTTGGCCATGGTATCACTTAATACAAACCCGCTGTTTTTTACTTCAGGCTCCGGTTTACCCTTACAGCCGGTTGCCATGAACGCCAGCGCAGTGATTACAACAGGAAAGGTGGTATATATCTTTTTGTATGATTGTTTCATTGTGTTTTGTTTTGACTTTTTTCTGAATGTTTTATTTCACGACATCTGTACCTACGGCATAATTCAGCTGCTCCTTGGCCAAAGCCAGGTTTAGCTGTTGTGCAATCAACCTTTGCTGCGATGTGGTGAAATCTGTAAAAAAGTCTATGAATTCAGGTAAACCCACCTGCTTTAAAGCATAGCTTTTAACCATGTTTTCCTGCATACCACGATAATCTTCATAAAACTGCTCGCGACTGCTGTTATGCTGTTGCAGCGCAATAGCCAGCTTCTGGTAGGCATTACGGATATCCTGGCGTAAGCTCGTAGCGGCATCCTGTGTAAGCGCCTGCTGCTGTTTAATAGTAGCCTCGGCGCTCTTTATATTCCCCTGGTTCCGGTTAAACAGCGGCAGCGGTACCGAAAACCCTACGCCCCAGTAATTGATGGCAACATTCGAGTTCTTGTCAAAATTGGTTTGAACCGTAACATCGGGCACCCGCAACGCTTTCTGGTAAGCCAGGTTTTGCTGCTGGTAAAGCACCTGCGCCTGCTGCAACTGGTAATAAGGATTGTTTTGTTCCCCGCTGGCAATCACGGCATCTATCTGTTCAGGCATCGATGCGTTAACCCCGGCAAATAAAGCCGTTGCATTGGTGGCAGGTAATATAAAGCTGCCATCCTTTACCTGTAACAATACCCGCAGGTCGGTCTGTGTATCCGCTATATCCCTGTCCAGCTCCGCCATATCCTGTTGCAGCGATAACACCAGCGCCTGTATCCGCAGGTAATCCTTGCGGGCAATATTACCCGCTTCCAGCTGGGTTTTCATGCCGCTGGAAAGCTTTTGCAGCTGTGCCAGTTGCTCCTGGTATATCTGGCGGTAAGCTATTTGCTTGGCTACCATATAATAACCCGCATGCAGCTGGTAACGAAGATTACGAAGCAGGTCCTGCAGCTGTAATTCACTGATCCTGCCATTGGTGACAGCCATATTTATTTGCTTGCCGCGTTTGCCGGCAGTATAAATAAGCTGCTCCAGCTGAATGGCATATTGCGATAGGGGAGCGCCGTCCGATGTCGTTTTGCCATAAGGAAACCATTTGTTATCTGCCGTGATCATATGATCCGTGCTCAACACAGGGTTATCCCATAAACCGGCCTGTTTGATCAATGCCTTTTGGGCGTCTACATCATAGTGAGCTGCGAGCAGTTGCAGGTTGCTGTCTATAAAACGTTTTTCCGCATCCGGTAACGACAGCCGCAACGTGTCGGTGTAACTACTTACTTGTGCATGAGCCTTCGACTGTAACAGCAGTATTGAAACCAGTGCCGCTACGCCCCATGCAGGATAAAGCCTTTTCATTGTTATAGTTAAATATGAGAAAATAGAAATAACACGCTAAACAGCAGTATTCGTATCGGAATATAAAAGCATCGGCCTGAGTCCAGTGGCGGCACCCTGAGTGCCGGCAGTTGAAAGCATACACGCCTTAAGCCTTAAAAATCGATACATTAAATACTGTTCACGGAAATCAAGGAAATTGGTCCCATAACCGGGATGCATTGGCTTTGGTAAACAGGATATTGAATAAAAAGTCAACCAGACTATCCTAACAACTCCCTATTCCTTTCATCTGCCAAAATACCATCTATGCTACGCCTTGGGCGGCGGCGGATTTATCTCCTTTACAAAAAAGCAAAGCCTGGAATCATTAATAGGATGCTGATAAGTATACCTGGCAATGGGTACCGGTACAACAGTTACAAGGTCGCTGAAGGTAATTAGTTTAATAGGAACATGCTTGTGCGCCTGCAGGTCTTTGTGTTCAATATTGTCCTGGTGATATTCAGGAAGCGCATTCTCATTCTGCAGCACTATTTCAGCCACATATTCCACTACAGAGTTGATTTCATTGATCTCACCTATGCTTTCAGCATGTATGTCAATAGGATCAAAATCCTGCATGAATACGCTCATGTTCAGTATTTGCAGTGCTACTACAAAACTTAACAGCCGGGCAATATGTATTCTGGTTGGTCTCATGCAGAGAAAAACTTAGCACAATTTTACATATGAATTCTGAAAACTAAGTGTTAATAGCGCCTGTAATGTTAGTTTTAATTACAAATTAATAAAAAAAAGGGCGATACCGGAAAGTATCGCCCTTTTATATCAAAGTAAACTGTGTTTATTTCTTCACGTCTTCAATGTCTCCACCCAATGGCTTGTCTTTTTTGCCAAGATCCAGGAGGATAGGAGCGGCTACGAAAATAGAGGAGTAAGTACCTGTAACAACACCAATCAGCATCGCAAAGGCAAAACCTCTGGTAACTTCACCACCGAAGATAAACAGGATAAGGATGGTAAGGAACACTGTCAGAGACGTCATCACCGTACGGCTTAACGTTTGGTTGATCGCCCTGTTGATAATGTTGATCTTGCTTTCCCCCTTCATCAGTTTCGTATCTTCCCTGATACGGTCGTATACGATAACGGTATCGTTCATCGAGAAACCAATAACCGTTAAGATCGCCGCAATGAAGTGCTGATCAATTTCCAGCGGGAATGGCACTACCTTACGCAGGAAGCTGAACACTGCCAGTGTTACAAATACGTCGTGTAACAGTGATACGATAGTACCCACAGAATAACGCCAGTCGCGGAAGCGGATAAAGATGTAGAAACAGATGACAATAAGCGCCAGTACAGTAGCCTTTGTAGCACCTTTTTTCAGATCATCTGAAATGGTCGGCAATACCGTCTGAGAGCTTTGTTTGTATTTACTGCTGAATACCTTGTAACTAGTTCCGGCTGGTAAATGTTTCTGTAAACCGGTATATAAGGTTTCTTCAACCAGTGAGTCTACGTTATTGCCGGTTTCATGGATCTTATATGCGGTAGTGATATTCAGCTGGGTTGGTTTGTCAACTGTTTTAATGACAGGATACTCTCCAAACACCGCCTTCAGATCATCGGATACAGCTTGTTGGTCCGGAGCTTTATCAAATACAATAGTATAGCTGCGTCCGCCTTCAAATTCAACGCCGTAGTCGAATCCATAGAACAGGGCGCTTACACCCAGTATCAGTACTACCACAGAGATCGCGTAAGCTGCTTTACGGTATTCCACGAATTTGTAAGCAGCGTGTTTGAACACTTTCTGGCTTATACCGGTGAAATAATTGAAGTGGCGCTGTTTGTTGGTATAAATATCTGAGATCACACGTGATACCAGGATACCGCAGAACAAAGACAACAGGAGACCTATGATTTGTGTAGTAGCAAAGCCTAATACAGGACCCAGGCCGAAATAAGCAAGGATTACAGCCGTCAGCAATGAAGTGATGTGTCCGTCCAGTACAGGCGCATAAGAACGCTTGTAACCGTCGTTCACCGCAGTCATATAGCTTTTACCCCTGGTTAACTCTTCTTTGATCCTTTCAAAGATCAGTACGTTGGTATCAACCGCCATACCAATAGTAAGAACCAGACCTGCTATACCGGGAGCCGTAAGCGTAAAGCCCATTGAGCTAAGTACACCTATTGTGAACAGCAGGTTAAGTATCAGGGCAATATTGGCGATCAAACCGGCTGTGTTATAATAAACCAGCATCAGTGCAAAGATCACCAGGAACGACAGGCCAAAAGAAAGCATACCGCCTTTTACAGCAGAACTACCCAGGGTAGGCCCTACAATTTGTTCCTGTACAATTTTCGCAGGAGCAGGCAGTTTACCGGATTGGAGGATATCTGCCATATCCTGTGCTTCAACAAGCGAATAGTTACCTGAGATCTCAGATTGTCCGTTAGGGATCACACTATTCACGAAAGGGGCACTGTAAACGATATTGTCAAGAACGATGGCAATAGGCTTGCCTATGTTCTTTTCCGTCATTTTAGCCCAGATCTTGGTACCGATAGGGTCCATACCCATTTTGATGGCAATACGGCCTTTATCGTCAAAATCCTGGCGTGCTTCACTTACATTTTCACCTTCCAGTTCAGCAGAACCGTTGTCTTTTGTGCGGATGGCATACAAAGGAATGATATTGCTGAACTTAGGATCGCTTTCGTCTACCTTTCCATACATGAAGGTCAGGTTGGAAGGGAAACGGCTGCGAACAACATTCATCTTCAGGTATTCATTAACCTGTGCCGTATCTTTTACCTGTACATAACCCAGGTTGGCAGGATATTGTACCTGGCCGTTTTGTCCGCGCTGACCCTGTGAGAAACCAATAAGGCTGCTCAAAGGATATTCAAGCGCTCTCAGCTTCGCAGAATCGACATCTCCTTTGGCAGTAGCTGTTTTGGCGCCGCCGCTCAGATCAGAAAGTGTACCGGTAGTGGTGGTATCATGAGCAGGAGCAGCTGTAGTAGCAGCACTGTCGGCAGCTGGTTTGGCCAGCAGGCTGTCGGTGCTTGTTGTTCCTTTCAGATAAGCTGATAAAGCTTTTTCTGCACCAACAACCGCCTCACCTACTTCGCTGATATTATATACTTCGAAGAACTGGAGGTTGGCAGTAGACTGCAGGTAGTGACGTACACGTTCCGGGTCGTTCACACCGGCCAGCTCAATGGTAATGATACCTTTGGCAGGATCGGGGTTAATGGTAGGAGAGGCTACACCAAAACGGTCTATCCTCGTACGTAAAATACGGTAAGTATTGTTGAAGGCTTTGCCGGCTTCTTCACGGAGATAACCGATAACGATAGCGTCAGAAGCATCAAATTTGATCTTTCCATTGCTGCGTGCCGAGAAATAAGGCGCCAGCTTGGCTGTAGGGTTGGCTTTCTTGAACTCTTCATTGAAAAGCGTGATAAGATCGGCGCCACTGTTGGCTTTCCGATCAACTGCTGCTTTCATTGCGTTGTTAAAAGCCGCGTCCTTGGTGTTGTTTGCCAGGGAATGGATCAATCCATCCAGGCCAACAGCCATGGTTACGCTCATACCGCCTTGCAGATCAAGGCCCAGCTTTAACTCGCTTTCTTTGGCGCTCTTGTAGCTGACAACGCCAAATGGCCCGACCTTAGCATCTTTTGTGCTATCGAGCAGATGTTTTACTTGATTCTTCCGGGCTTCTTTTAATGTATCTGCATAAGCAGCCTGCAGTGCTTTGTCGCCGGGGTACTTCTGTTCAGGCGTAGCATAATGTGCCTTCAGCCACTTCTCTGCTTTTTCTTCCATCTTGCTTTCGTGGCTGCGTACAAACCAGGTAAAAGACAGTTGGTAGAGACAAATTAAAATCAGCGCAATCGTAAAGAAACGCACCAAACCTTTCAGTTGCATACTTGTAAGGGTTTTCAATTTTTATTGAGCGGCAAAGATAGGGGTTGACATTCAAAATAAACAGATACTAAAAAAAAGCTCCTATTGAACATCTGTAAGGCTGATATCGAAGTACAAAACACTATTCGCCGGAAGTCCGGGCATTGCAGTACAGCCATACCCTAAATAGGAGGGGATCACCAGTTTTATACGGCCGCCTTTTTTAATAAGCGGCAGACCTGCTTTCCAGCCGCCGATCAAACCATTTAAATTAAATGTTACAGGTGCCGTAGATTTGTCAAATACATAACCGGTAAGCAAAGCGCCCGTATAGGTCACCGTTACACGCGATTCCAGCGATGGCGAAGCACCACTCCCGGCAGTCATGATCTCGTAAAACAGGCCGTTGGGGAGTTGTGAATACTTGATTCCCGCCGTATCGCAAAAGTACTTCATCTTGCCGGCTTCCGTTTCAGGAGCTACAGCCTCACAGCCATTTTCATTATTCTTAAAACAGGAACTAAAACTAAAAACAAAAACGATCAGTAGGAGAGGTGAAAAATAACGCATTGAGAGAAATATTAATTTCAGGTTTATTCTGTGTATTAGACTATTCTGAAGCTGGATTAGCTGCATCTTCCTGTTTTTTAAGCAGGTTTTTCTTTTTTTGTAATAACTCACGGTATTGCTGCTCATACATTTCCCACTGGTATTTCTTGTAAAAAACAGCAATAAAAACAGCAATAACGGCAACAGCTATTATTATTACATTCGGATTTACCTGGCTGTTGGCTACCATATTGGCGCGCTCGTACCACCCTGAACCTAGGGATAATAAAATGCCCGCGCCAAACGCCACGCCAACAGGCAAACCCACGAAAAGCTGCCGCAGCGCACGTTTGTTGCGATCCCGGTTCTGCTCCCACCAGGTGATGAACGCTTCTTCTCTTTTGGCTAACATACCCCTCAAAGTTAGCCTAAAGGTGGATAAGTTGGTTAAAATCATTACATTGCTTAAAACTAGCGATGTGAATAAATACGATGCCTTCATTCATGACTTCCTGGTCCAGCACCAGCAGGTAACCCTCGAGAAGATCGGGACGTTACAGGTGACCGGAGATCAGAAATTACCTGAACATGGCACCAATGCAGCCCCTGTTGTGCAATTTTCATTCGACCGTAAGGCCGAAACCGACCCCTTGCTGTTGGATTTTATTGCCGAAAGATCCGTAAAGAACAGGGCCCTGGTGGCAGCCGACCTATCCTCTTACCTCGAGCAGGTCCGCCAGTTCATCAATATCGGGAAACCCTATGTCATCCCGGGTATTGGAGCCGTGTTTATGGCTAAATCCATGGGATACGAATTCTCTCAGCAATCCGGCGCCAGCTTTGTCGCCAGCCCCATGGTGCCCGTTTCTACTACAGAACATTATATCGAAGCCGATCCGGCAGAATCGGGGCGTATCCGCAAAAAGAACAGCCTGGCAGGACTCGCATTCGTGGTATTGGTACTGGTGATTGGCGGCGTAGCCTGGGCCATTTACAACCGCGTAAAGGATGACAAAGGCAGCAATAGTGTTCAGTCCGAACAACAGGCGCCTCCCCCCGGAGAGCAACAGCCCGACACTACTGCAACTGCGGTAGCTGCTTCTGCCGATACGCAGGCCCCGGGCACTGCAACAACTGCTGCTCCGGCCACTCAGGCTGCCGCAGGAGGCATGCGCAGCTATAAATTCGTATTTGAAACCACCGCCAGCGGCGACCGGGCCCGTACCCGCACAGCACAGCTGCAATCGTTTGGCGACCCTGCCTTCTACGATAGCACTAAGCTGTCCGACAACTCCTACCAATACCGCCTGTATCTCAAACACAATATGAATATCGGGGACTCAACGAGAGTAAAAGACTCCCTGAGGATGTATCTCGACAGAAATGTAACCTTAGCCCAAGACTGAGAGCCACGGACAGAGAGAAATAAAAGAGTTGGAAACACGGTTTCACTTTTTACATGACCGGGCAGGCTTAACGGTAAGGTTTTACCGGCAGGAATATTAAAAACCGGGCTCCGGGGGAAAAAGTGCTGCGGGCGGCTAAAGCCGGGCAAGTGCGATACAAGTGCGATGCATCTGCGATATAAGTGCGATACAAGAGCGGTTATAGTATACTTAAGGTATATTGATGGTATAGTTGCCGTTTACTGATATTTTACTGTCAGCATCTTCAATATGGCATAGCTGCGGCTCTTATATTCCCTTTTTATAAAAGCAAACGGGGCCGACCAAAAGAAATTGGCCGGCCCCGTTTTATGAATTTGCAAGAATCGGGTCTGTTGTAACATTGAAACGCAGGGAATCTGGTCTCAAGCTATCATCCGTCATCTGCCGTTTAATTAATACCCCATACCGCCCATATCAGGAGCAGCAGCATGGCTATGGCCAGCTTCCGGTTTTGGTTTGTCGGCAACCACACATTCAGTGGTCAACAGCATACCAGCGATAGAAGCAGCGTTTTCCAATGCTACACGGCTAACTTTGGTAGGATCGATCACACCCGCTTTGAACAGGTATTCGAAGGTTTCAGTGCGGGCATTGAAGCCATAGTCACCTTCACCTTCCCTGATACCCTGGATGATGATAGAACCTTCCAGGCCGCAGTTGGCTACGATCTGACGTAAAGGCTCCTCTACAGCACGGCGTACGATAGAGATACCGGTTGTTTCGTCGGCATTTACACCTTTCAGTTTGTCTAAAGCAGATACCGCACGGATATAAGCAACACCACCACCAGGAACGATACCTTCTTCTACAGCAGCTCTTGTGGCATGTAAAGCGTCGTCAACACGGTCTTTCTTCTCTTTCATTTCCACTTCAGTAGCAGCACCTACATACAGTACAGCCACACCACCGCCTAACTTAGCCAGACGCTCCTGTAATTTTTCTTTATCGTAGTCAGATGTAGTGTTCTCGATCTGAGCTTTGATTTGGTTTACGCGGGCAACGATATCGTTTTTCTTGCCTTTACCACCAACGATGATCGTGTTGTCTTTGTTGATAGTGATAGAAGCAGCCTGACCTAAAGAAGTGATGTCGGCGTTTTCCAGTTTGAAGCCAGTGTCTTCGCTGATTACAGTACCAGCAGTCAATACCGCGATATCCTGTAACATTTCTTTACGACGGTCACCGAAACCAGGCGCTTTCACAGCAGCTACTTTCAGGGTACCACGTAATTTGTTTACTACCAGGGTAGCCAGTGCTTCACCTTCCAGGTCTTCAGAAATGATAACCAGGGGACGGCCGCTTTGTGCCACTTTCTCCAGGATGTGCAGGATATCTTTCATAGCGCTGATCTTCTTGTCGTAGATCAGGATGTAAGGGTTCTGCAGGTCGGCTTCCATTTTTTCGCTGTTGGTAACGAAATAAGGAGAGATATAACCACGGTCGAATTGCATACCTTCTACTACGTCAACGGTAGTATCGGTACCTTTTGCTTCTTCAACAGTGATAACGCCTTCTTTACCTACTTTCTGCATGGCTTCAGCAATCAGTTTGCCGATCGCGTTGTCGTTGTTGGCAGAAATAGTGGCAACCTGCTCTATCATTTTGTTGTTGTTGCCAACATCTTTTTTCTGAGTGGCCAGGTTAGCTACAATAGTTTGAACCGCTTTGTCGATACCGCGTTTCAGATCCATTGGGTTAGCACCTGCAGCTACCATTTTCAGACCTTCGCTGATGATAGCCTGAGCCAGTACGGTTGCAGTAGTAGTACCGTCACCTGCAATATCTGCAGTTTTGGAAGCTACTTCTTTCACCATTTGAGCGCCCATGTTCTCGATAGCGTCTTCCAGCTCAATTTCTTTTGCTACGGTAACACCATCTTTAGTAACGGCAGGAGCGCCGAATTTTTTCTCGATTACTACGTTACGGCCTTTAGGTCCTAAGGTAACCTTAACCGCATTCGCCAGGGTGTCAACACCCTTTTTCATTTTATTTCTTGCTTCGATGTCGAAGTATATTTGCTTAGCCATTGTTAAACGCTGTTTTTAAAAGGAAATATTTACCCGGAATTTAACTAAGATGTTGAGTATCCGGTATTTAAGATTTAAACGATAGCGAGAATATCACTCTCACGCATGATCAGGTAGTCGGCACCTTCAATAGAGATCTCAGTACCGGCATATTTACCATATAAGACAGTGTCACCTGCTTTTACGGTTACAGGCTCGTCTTTTTTACCGGGGCCGGCAGCGATTACTGTGCCGCGTTGTGGTTTTTCTTTAGCGGTGTCAGGAATAATGATACCACCTGCAGTCTTTTCTTCGGCAGGTGCTGGTTTTACGATCACCCTGTCATGAAGTGGGGTAACACTATTTGGTTTCTTGGCCATAGTTGTATCTGTTTAAAAATTTGAGTTTTACAAAAGCTGTGTTAACGATTTCTATGCCATAGGCTTAGAGCTGCTGAAAACAGGTCAAAATTTCATTTTTGTTCTAATTCCGGCATTTTTAAGGGAGGAGGGCTGCCAATATTTGCGTCCTGCAAAGGAATATATTTCTGTAACCGTGACAAAATTTCATTTTTCTCAACAACTTCTGCCACCAAAATTGATTTTTTTGGTGCTATCTTCGCGCTCTTAAAGTTCTTATCTTTTTATGATTAGCAGAAGAAATATACGGGTTAAAGTGATGCAATTGATCTATTCTCTTGAACAGATGGATGATAAAACCGATAAAACCGACCCCGTAAAAGCTTTGTCCAAACAGCTGGATCTTACTCGTGAGTTATTTGTTTATCTGCTGCATTTTATTACCCAGGTTGCCCAATACGCTGAACTCGACTCCAAATACAGGGCCTCCAAACACCTGCCAAGCAAAGAAGATCTTAACGTTAACACCAAGATAGCAGGTAATGAACTGTTGTGGAAAGTGCTCGAAAGCGCTTCCTACCGTAAAGCGCTTGAAATAAACATGCCTTCCGGCATCGACAGTGTGGAATGGGTTCGTAAAATGTACACCAGCCTCGTTGATTCCGATATCTACCAGGAATATATTCAGCAGCCTTCCCGTGAGCCAAAAAAAGAGAAAGAGATCATCCTCTTCATCTTTACCGATCTCATGCTGCCCAATGAAGAATTTCTATCGTTTGTAGAAGAAAACTTTCCCAACTGGGATGATGATGCGGAAATGATGATGCAATTAATGACCAGCTACCTGCAAAAGCCCGCCAGCTACGACCTGCAGGATATGCTGGGCGCAGAAAAATGGCAGTTTGCCCGTTCCCTGCTCACCACCGTTCTTAATAAAAAAGACTACCTCACTGATCTTATCAAACCCAAACTTAAGAACTGGGATGCCGAGAGAATTGCGATTCTCGACATGATCCTGATGCAAATGGGTATTGCCGAATTCCTGTATTTCGAGACCATCCCTCCCAAAGTAACCATCAACGAATGTATCGATCTCGCCAAAGCTTACAGTACGCCTCAAAGCGGACAGTTTGTAAACGGTATCCTCGACAGCATTCATAAGGAACTGGTAGCCGAAAACAAGATCCATAAGATTGACTTCAATAAACAAAAAGCCGGATAATGAAATACATGGCTCTTTTACTGCTGGTTGCTGCCATGGCCGCCTGCAATAACAATTCCACCACTAAGCTGAAGGCCGAAGAACTAAGCAAGGTACAGGCCGATACTGCCCGCTACACAACAATAGCCTGGGTCGATTCCATTCATCAGAACATCGGCACCCTTACCATAGGCGAGAAGGTGGAGATCAAATACCGTGTTAAAAATACAGGCCAATACCCGCTGATCCTCACCAATGTGGTGGCCAGCTGCGGTTGTACCGTGCCGTCGTATACAAAAGAACCGATAGCGCCTGGCGCAGAAGGCGTTATTACAGCTTCGTTCGACAGTAACAGGTCGCCACACCCTGGTGAATTCAGAAAAACGGTGGGCGTTACCGCCAATACAAAACCTGCTGCATTTACTGAACTCGTATTTTCCGGCCTGCTCAAAGAAGCGAAATAGTGCGGCACTTAACATAAAAGACAATAGATTTGCACGAATTCTATAATTAACATTAAATGACCATGACGTATTCTTTATTATTGGCTGCGCCACAGGGACAACAGGGAGGCGGTGCTTCTTTTCAATTGATTATGATGGGCGCCATTATTCTGGTATTCTGGCTGTTCATGATCCGTCCGCAAGCTAAAAAAGCAAAAGAACAAAAGAAATTTATCGATAACCTGCAAAAAGGTGACAAAATAGTAACCATCGCCGGCATTCACGGTAAGATCGAAAAAGTAAACGAAGACAATACTTTACAACTCGAAGTGAGCCCTGGTAGCTATATCAAGATCGAAAAATCTGCTATCAGCCAGGATTGGACTGCAGCCCTGAACAAAGCGGCAGCAGGCGCTACTGCAGTAAAATAATTTCCGCAGAAAGCATTACGCAAGAGGCTGTACCATACCGGTACGGCCTCTTGCATTATAAAAGCCTTTCAACTTACAGTATTCTGTCATCCGCCGTCTGTCATCTATACTTATCTTGCATCCCAAAATAAATCTGCATACATGATACGGGTAGGTTTAACAGGAGGCATCGGCAGCGGAAAAAGTATGGTAGCCCGCATCTTCAAGGTACTGGGTATCCCAGTCTTTGACGCTGATGCAACCACCAAAAACATAATGGCCACCGACAAAGAGCTGCAACAGCGGTTGATGGAGGTGTTTGGACCAAAGATCTTTGCGAACGGCGTATTGGACAGGAAACTACTGGCCTCTATCGTTTTCCCCGATCCCTTTAAGCTGGAACAGCTCAACGCCCTGGTACATCCTGCAGCGATTGCCGCGGCCGCTAAATGGATGCAGCAGCAAACTGCTCCCTATGCCATCAAAGAAGCAGCCTTGTTCTTTGAAGCAGGCTCCGCCGGTGACCTGGATTATGTTATTGGAGTAACCGCCCCTAAAGCTTTACGTATCAAACGTGTCATGGATCGCGACAACGTGAGCAGGATGGAAGTGCTTACCCGCATGAGCCGCCAGATCGATGACGACATCAAAATGCGCCTCTGCGATTTTGTAATAATGAACGATGAACAACAACCCCTGATCAACCAGGTATTGTCCATTCACGAAAAACTGATCGGTCTTGAACAACATAAATAGTACAGCCAACACCTGGCAGCGCAAAAAGCCCTTCCTGATCGCTATTTTCATAGCCATCGTCGCCACCTGTTTAGGGGCCTGGTATATATTCATACCCAGGGCGGCGTTGATCAACCTGCCTTATCGCTGGGAGCGGATTCCTTTAGGACAAAAACGCGAAATGGTAATACGCTCGCTAGGAAAAGCCACCTACAGCGATAGCACTACCGTATTACAACAAGGAGAGATCTGGGTAGCCAATCGCACAAACGGCGATTATACTCTTTCCATTTATTACAACCGCGACTCCATAGCAGATGCCTGCCAGATCAGTTTCGACTACAAACTTGGTTTCCTCAGCAAACACTATCTGTTGAAGGCGGAAACCTGGAAGAAATAGCTTATTTCACCATCCGGTAGCACCAGCGTTTGAGTTTGCCCTCGAAGTCGAAAGGTGTAGTGGCGCGCGTAATATCTTTCCATTCCGAAACCTGCAGTTTATCTGCTTCCAGTTGAAACCGCGTGAAATTGGTGCTGAAATACAACAGGCCTCCTGGCGTTAAAGTATGCATTACATCATTGATAAGCTCCACATGATCGCGTTGGATATCCAGGAAATCTTTCATGCGTTTACTGTTGCTGAAAGTAGGAGGGTCCATGACCACCAGGTCGAACTGGCCGGGCTGTAAAGTTTTGAGGTATTGTTTTACATCCGCATGAATAAAATGATAGGCGCCGGGTTTGGTTAGTTCATTTAAAGCAAAATTATCTTCTCCCCAGCTCAGATAAGTCTTGGACAAATCTACCGAAGTAACGCTTTGTGCGCCCCCTGCAGCGGCATACACTGAAAACGAGCCTGTATAGCAAAAGAGATTGAGCATGCGCTTATCCTTACATTCCTCCTGTACCATCTTACGCGTAATACGGTGATCGAGGAACAAGCCTGTATCCAGGTAATCGGTAAGGTTGACTTTGAATTTGAGGCCGGCCTCTTCTACTGTAAAGAAATCTTTTTCAACTCCTATCTTTTCATATTGGTCTTGTCCGCGGTGCGACATACGTTTACGCTGGCGTACATATATCTTTTCTTCCGGCACCTCCAGCAGGCGGGCGATAATACTAATACATTGATCGAGCCAGGCCTCATGTTCCTCTTCCTCCATACCATGCCTGCGCAGGTATTCTGCGAGGTAAACCTTGTCTTCATAGCGTTCAATGGAAAACGGGAACTCAGGCATATCATGGTCATACACCCTGTAACAGGTTACCCCCTGCCGCCTGGCCTGCTTACTCTTGTGTTTATATACTTTCAGCAGGCGGTTCTCGAACATCTGTAGCTTATCGTCCATGATACAAAAATAGTCCCGCCAGTTCATGAAACGAATAGAAACTATAGTTTCCGGCTAAAATAAAAACCAGGGTTATCCCCAGGTAACCTTTTACATAAAGAAGGTAAACTTGTAACGGCAAATGAAAATACCAATCACCTAAAACCCAATAGCCTTGTACACCCAAACACTAACAAACAAAAGAGCGGTATATATAACTGCTCCCATTGCCATAGCCAGACCACCGGTTTTATTTCGTATAGTATGGCATTTTTTAGTAAAATAAGAGAGTTTCAGGTTTCCCGTTTTATAGTTCTTGATATCAATAGGTTAGCCGGATTTTTTTTGTTTTTTCCCGCCGGCATTTCTTCTTCCTTTCCTCCTTCATAATAGTTGCTGGCTATAGAAGCATTGTGCAGTAGAGCCCCCGTGAGTTTTGCTCCGAAATCAGTTACGGTTTTGATTGATAATGTTTTGTCACTACAAACTAAATCACTTATGAAAATTTACAGGGTAATTTTCTGTTTGTTTTTTTCTATAAAAGTATTTAGCCAGGTCAATCATGTCTCGGGAAGTGCTGCTTATACACTTCCGGTATTTAATTACGCAGACAAAAGAAGCGGCCTTAGCCACAATGTAAGTATTGATTATAGCTCCGATGGCGGATTAAGAGTGCAGGAAGTGGCTTCGGCAGTCGGAACAGGGTGGAACATCATTGCAAGCGGGGTGATAGAAAGGATGCAGCTGGGGGAACCCGATGATCAGTACAATCCGGTAAATTATGGGTTTGCTGCTGATAAACAGATCATTAAACGGGAGCTGAACAGGTGGGAGGATTTCGATGAATATTATTCCAATGGTTATATGTATGCGCAATATGCGCTTAACGCAGATGCGAGAAGTCTTGCCGTATTTCCCCGCTTTCGCGGAAGTCATACCAAGGATTATAAAATGAGCCCCATCGGCGCTACAGATCGGGAGCAGGATATCTTCATGTGTAATTTGAACGGCCGCATTGTAAGATTTTTAATAGGGAAAAACGGATCTGATTTCCCCGTGGAGATCCTCGACGACAGCAAGATCAAAGTAAGCTTCGTGCTGGAAGATATGAGGAACCGGAATATCAGAACAAGGATAAGATCCTTTACTGTAAAAGATGAGAAAGGATTCGTTTATGTCTTTGATCAAATCGAAACGGCAGATGTGATAAGAGCCAGGAATAAGCTGGTGAACAATATACCTTTCGCTTCCGGGGCAGGAACAACGCCTGCAGTAGCAGTGATGGAAAGTTATCCTATAGGCCCCAGGGTGGTAAAAAAATGGCACTTATCAAAAATAAGCAACCCTTTTACAGGCGAAAAAATAGAGTTTCAGTATAACAATGCAAGGATAGAAAACCTTGCGATAAAAACTTCCGTAGCACAGTATATAAAAGAAGATGATGGCCGCAAAGCTGTTACGGTAATGGAAAATAAGTCGTTCCTCGACATTAAGCTGCTGTCACGTATTGTCTTCCCCGATCGTCATGAAATACTCCTGCATTATACCGGTGACCGCGTTGATTTTCATGGCGCTGGTTATATAGATAAGATCTCTCTTCTGTATAAAGGTGTTGTGAAAAAATACTATGATCTTGAATACGGTTACTTCCATAAAAAAGAATTGTAACTGCTGCAACCCTTAATAATAGCGGTTACGTTCAGGACTATGCGAGATTATGTTTGAAAAGCATAAGGCTTAAAACAAAAGATGGTAATAAAATGCCTCCTTACGTCTTCAGCTACTATACCGGAGACGAATCTTCAGACCCGCTGGATAGGGTGCCGTCCAGGTATACTTATTCGATAGACCATTTCGGCTTCTACAATAAATCGAATCATATCGACGATAATGTCCCGGGTACTTTTGCAGCTTACAATTCCGCGGCACTCAAACAAACCTTTATTGATTATCTGTTAACGCCGGTTACCTACAGGGCAATTGCTCCCGGAGCTGCAAAATGGGGCTTGCTAAAAGCTGTGACGAATCCTGCCGGAGGGAAATTTACTTATAAATACGAACAGAATAAAAGACTGGACTTAAGCGGCAACGAGCAAAACGCTCCAGGCGTAAGAGTGTATGAAACACTAAGTGAAGATCTTACCGCGAATAGCCCTGCCGTTACCGTAAAATATAAATACGCATTGGAGAATGGCGTTTCATCAGGCTGGGGTTGTAACGATGATATTCTTCCAACATATAAAACGGAGAAACAAACCCATATCGAGGAAGATCATACCTCTTTTACAAATTATGATAAAGGTGGCATTTACGCTTACGACGATGCTTCATTAAACACTTACAGAACAATTGGATCTATCGTAAATATTGTGAGCTCGGTAGTTATTACGGCGTTGTTACCCGGAAATGTATTAGGGCCTGTCATCAATTTTGTTTTCAATTTCCTCTTCAATTTTCTATTGGGTGCAATTGCAGGACTGTTCGGCGGAGGCTCAACAGACAGGACGATTGTAGAATATAATATGTATTCCCCTGCGTTCAGTAATCAAAGCCCCTTCTATTACAGCAGGGTCGAGCAGTTCAATGAAGCTGCTTCCAATGGCAAAACAGTTTTTTATTTTACCAAACCGGCAAACTATTCAGCCGAAATTGCGTCACTGCAATTCCCATACGCAAACAAGCCAAGATATGATTCCTGGAAATATGGATTACCGCTGAAAACGGAAACCTATAACAGGAACGGAATTAAAGTACATGCAGTAGAAAATAGCTATACCTTCTGGTCTGGGTCTCTAAATGAAAACTACTTCAGTAATAGGAAGATTCAGCCTAACAGATATTACTCAGGCCGCTATAGCGACGACGGACATATTTACGGAAGCGCCGGCGTACAACAAAGCTGGCTGACTGTTGATCAGTATGTCTATAAAAAAGGACGGGCATTCCTGAGTCAGATCACAGTATCTGACTATAACGAAACAAATGCTGCTGAAATCTCCCGACGGACAGTAAGTTATAGCTATAACAGCACAAACCACCTGGTCGCCAGCGAAATTACACAGGATAGCAAAGGGCAGCTAACAGGCACCAATACATACTATGCCTGTGACTATAACGATGGCGCAGGTAGTATGATCGCTGCGTTAAAAAATAATAATCTTAATGGTATAGAAGTAACTACCGTCGACTGGAAAGCATTGAATGATCTAAGGCTTTTGATTGGTGCGAGGTCTGTAGATTTTCAGTCGCTGCCGAATGGTAGAATAAGGCCCGTCGTTACCTATAAAACAAATCTGAGTGAGCCGGTTGCTGCAAGCATCACTTATGCTGTGGAGCCGGATAATATTCATGGCTATCCTTTTTTTGAAGTGCGAAACCAAATGACCTACGACGGTCAGGGTAACCTGGTTGAAATAAAAGACAATGAAAACCATGTCACCAGTTATATCTACGGCAATAATAACAGGAGAATAATAGCGGAAGTAATAGGAGCGGATGCCGCTAAAACAATGTACACCTCTTTTGAACCCGATAGTTATCTGTCTGTAACAAATCCTCCTGCGGGATATGATCCCGGTAACAACAACCGCTTTTCTTTAGATCCTTTCTATGTAGAAAATAATATGTGTCCTACCGGAGACTATTGTTATAACCTGAAAGGAGAGCTGCAGTTGCATATAGTGCCAGCCGAAAGTTATATCGTCTCCTGTTGGGCCACTGCTACGGTTAACCTGCTGGCCGGAGATAATCAGCCGATTCCCAAATCGAAAACAGGACCCGCGATCAACGGATGGACTTACTATGAATTTGCAGTCCCTGCCGGCGCGTCAAACATTCACTTCGCCAAAGTAGCGGCAAACGCAGCGTCTATACTGGTCGATGAAGTAAGAATGTATCCGGCAGGTGCAAAAATGGCAACAACCTCATACGATCCAACGCTTGGGAAAACTGCCGAATGCGATGTCAATAACAGGATAACATACTACGAATACGATGCATTAGGCAGGTTGATCAATGTCAGGAATGAATTCAGAAATATCACCAAAACATACGAATACCATTATCAGCTTAACGACTAAAAGTTGCAGCCATGCTAAAATCAATCTATGTTTTACCGGCCTTACTGCTAGCCTTTACCGTTGAGGCCCAGACTGAAGACATTTCCGGTGCATCAGTCGCAACTGAAATGGGAACTTATACCTATACGCTCGACCCGTCTGCTTATTCGTCAGGAGGAAGTATGCCTTCAGGCAGTATTGGTACATGGGCAATTTATGAAGGAACACGTGTCGATCATATACATGATGTCGATGGGGCATCAGGTAACCAGGATGACCTGACACTGGTACATGTTATTGCGCAGAATACCAACCCTGCTGCAGGTGCTGTTTACATAACCATACAATGGGACTACCATATAAAATCGGCACTGGCTTCTGTTAGCTTCGAGGGAAACGCTTCCTTTCCCAACTCCTTTTCAAAAAATATACAGGTGCTGTCATTAGCCGATGCATTGAGGAAATGCCATACAGCGCTTCCGGCATTCCAGTCTGTTGCAGATGTTAATGTGCTGCCGGCGAACCTCTCTGTATCACTCTGTCCGGTTACTACTACTATTCCGTACACTATATCGTGGCAATGGCAGAGAACAGACCAGGTAGATTTATATAATTCAACAGAACGTTTGTCGTACGATGATTATACCTGGACCAGTATTCCTGGCGCAACAGGTGCATCATGTGCGCCGGTATCGATGTATTACACAGGTACTGCGTTGTATTGTTGTAAAATAACGGTCAGTTATACCTCGTATTATTACAACGCCGCAACCGGAACGCTGGTGGCGACAAATGTGAGTCAGCCTTTTTATTCCGATATCCAGAGGGTAGAGCTGCCCGGCTATCAGGCAGGAGAGATCTTTCATAATAGCAGTTATACACCGTCCTCGCCGGACTATGTGGTGCGGGTAAACAATGGAACCACCATTCTTCCGGTAACCGATCAGCCTTCTACAGGAGGAGCGTGCGGATCCCGTTCCTATACCTGGCAAATCTCCTATAATTATGGATTATGGCAGGACGTTTATACCGGCGAACATCTGAGTAGTTCCTATTTGCCAAATATAAACGGCAACGTCAGGATCCGCAGAAAAGTATTGTGTGGAAAACAAACGCCGGGCGAGCACTTCTATGATCCTTCGTTATACTCTAATATTTTAACATACGATGTCAGCTATAGTGCTTCATTGGTTGAAAATAAAAACTATGTAAGGATCAACGATGTCTTTAAACCTGGTATAAACACCTGGCAACAGTCCGACGCGCTTCCTATAGGTGCAAAACTGCAGAACACCGAATACTTCGACGGCTTTAATAGAACAGTACAGGTAGTGAACCGTGAAATAAACAACGGCCTGGACTATGTGACCCATATTGAATACGATAATTCAGGACAACAGCCATTGGATTATGTTTCTTTCCCGTCTTCAACTTCAATAGGGCTTTTCAAAGCAAATGCACAAACAGAACAGAAGAACAGTATAAGAAATTATTATGGAGAAGCGGCAAATGCAAACACATGGTCTGTAACTGCATTCGACGGAACGCCTGTTAACAAGGTGAAAAGCATAAGGGAAGCGGGTACATCCTGGGGGTATAGTGCAGACTACAAAGGGGTTAACCTGAAACAGGATTTTAACAGTACTGAACCGATCCGGAAATGGTCTGTTGGCTATAGTCCGGCGAGTGTGCCCGTTACTACCGGACAGTATGCCGCCGGCACGTTATCCAGGAATATGTATACTAACGAAGAAGGGCATAGGGTAATTGAATACACCGACTTTGACGGTAATATGGTATTTAGAAAAGTAGAGCTGGAACAGGACGCTAACTACAATAACTATGAAGGATGGCTTAATACATATTTTATTTACGACGACTTTAACCAGCTCTGCTTTACCTTAACTCCCAAAGCTGTTGATTTCTTCCTGCAAAATAACTGGGATCTTCAGTCCCATTCGGCAGAAGTGGAAGAACTGTGCTTCTATTACAGGTACGACGCCAGGGGGCGTACCATAGGAAAACACACGCCCGGAGCAGGGTATATACAACTGGTTTACGATAAACGCGACAGAATGGTGCTTTCACAGGATAAGAACCAGGCCGGCAAAAGACAATGGTTATTTTATCTCTACGACAAATTTGACAGGGAAATAGTAACCGGGATCTTAAATAGCGATCAGGACAGGGATAATATGCAAATGATAGCAGATGACCTTCGCATGGAAGCTGCCGTTATAAGCGCTCATCCCGGAATGTCCGTACAATTGAATGCATGGGCACCCATCGTTGGCGGAAATAGCTCCTTTTGCATTGATTGCAGCGACGGTATCATCAATACAATTCAATATTATGATGAATACCAGGCTACGTCGCAACCTTTTGCCGCTGGTGAAGAAGTTGAAAATACAGACAACGTGCCCTACAGAGAGTATTCCCCTATGTCACTCCGTACGCAGGGAATGACTACCGGTGTGTTGGCAAGAGTGATAGATGAAACCTACGACAGTTACAACCCCGACGGTCAATATCTGCTTTCAACCAGTTACTACAATGAAAGAGGCCGCATCCTGCAACAAACAAAACAAGGTTATCTGAACGCAAACGAAAATAAATGCTTCACCGTTACAACTTATGCATACGACTATTCCGGATTGCTCGCAGGAACACTGCAGTCGCTGACGCAGAACCTGGCGGGTATAGGCGATTACGCGATTAAAACTTATCACGCCTACAATCTCACAGGTAAGATCACGGGAACGTACAAGTCGTATGGAGGTAGTAACTACAAACAATTAAGTGTACTCAGTTACGACAATTTCGGCCGCTTGTCTTCGAAACAGTTTGCTCCGGGATACACCGATAATGAAGGCCGGCAACTTGAAACGTTGAATTATTCCTACAATATTCACGGGTGGTTAACTGGCATCAATAAAGACTATTACTTCGCCACCGACGATAGCAGACAATGGGAACATTATTTTGGTCTGTACCTGGGATATGATAACCGCGACAATGCCTTCAATAAAAAACGATTCGATGGGGCGATAGCGGGTATCGGATGGAAATCCCAGGGCGATAATAAACTGCGGCGCTATCATATGAGTTACGATAATATCGGCCGCTTCACAAACGCCGCATTTGAACAAACAGAAGCTGCGTCTGATCCCAACTGGTCGTCGGCTATAATGGACTTTACCGAAACAAATATTTCATATGATCTTAATGGAAATCTCTTGCAGCTGGATCGTAAAGGGGTAAAACCGGGAGGTAAAGGACCGGTTTATATAGATCAGTTAAGGTACAGCTACAGGAACCGCGGAAATTCGAACAGGCTGGAAGGAGTTACCGACGTCACTACCGGAATGGACGGCATAAATGGTACGATGGGAGATTTTAAAGAACCGCGTTCGGGATCCGATGATTACGAATATGACAACAACGGTAACCTGGTCATAGATAAAAACAAACAAATCCATGAAGATCCCGACGGCAGAATGAATGGTATTACCTGGAATTATATGGATAAGCCACAGGAAGTAACTGTCAGCGAAAAGTCAAAAATAACCTATAAATATGATGCGCTGGGTAATGTACTGGCCAGATACATCGTATCGCTCCCGGACTTTGTACCGAAAAAGAACATCCTTTATCTGGAAAACATGGTGCTGGAGGAAGATGTTGTAGCAGGCACTCCGTTACAGCTGAAATATATCAATCATGAAGAAGGACGTCTCAGACTTGTCGAAACCAGGGATGATCTTAGAAATGTACCAGGTGTAGAAATTGCAGGTAGTGTTGACATGCCGGCTCAAATGACAAATGGAGTTCCTATGCAGGGAGTGTTCGACTTTTTTGTCAAAGATCATCAGGGGAATACACGTCTTATTCTCACCGAAGAATCTCATAGCGAAAGACATTTATGTACCATGGAAAATGCTGCTGCGGATTATGAACAGAAAAATTTTGGACAGGTAAATGAACAGGGGAATCCCACGAGCGACAACGAAGTATATAAAACCGGCAGTTCAGCGCCGTCCGACTGGAGAAGTAACACTGGCAGGGTTAGTAAATTGGGCGGCCCGGGAAATAGCAACACCATTGGCCCCAATTTCCTGATGAAAGTAATGTCTGGCGACAAACTGAATTTGTTGACAGAATATTTTTACGGGGCCGATCCGCGCGATCAAAACAGCAATCCGGTTACGGGACGTTTGTTGTCAAGCTTTGTCAACCTATTAAATAATGGTACCGGTGGGGCAGCAGTCAAAGAGGCGGGTAAATTAATCGCAAATGAGGTCGTCAATCCATCAAGCATAATTTATAACTTTTTTCGGGAAAATCATAGTGCAACAGATCTTACACCTAAAGCCTATCTGAACGTTCTGTTCTTCGATGAACAATTTAACTTCATTCCTCCCAACAGTATAGGTGCCGGCAGCACCATGTTACGCGTGGAGAACCCGGGCGATGGACAAAAACTTGTTATTCCCAATCTTAGAGTTCCGGCAAATGGCTATGTGTATATCTATGTAAGTAATGAATCGGAAGAAGAAGCGGTTTATTTCGACAATCTTCAAATAGTACATACGAGCGGCAGGTTACTTGAAGAAACGCATTATTACCCCGATGGCTTGAAAATAGCGCCGCTATGCAGCAGGGCATACGGGGTTTCCGCGAATACCAGAAACTACCAGGGCGATTTTAGTGAAGAAAACGAAGAAACAGGTTATTATGAATTTGCATTGCGGCACTATGATGTCCAGATCGGCCGATGGATCAGCACCGATCCGTACGATGAGTTTGCGAGCCCATACATTGGTATGGGAGCAGACCCCGTCAACAATATCGATCCTGATGGAGGCAGTATTTGGAGTACTATGTTAAGCAATATTGCTTTTGGCCCCAAGCCAATCAGGTGTCCCGCCAACGTTGGAGGATCCGGAAGCGGCGGCCTGTTGGGCAATCTGTCTTTGTCTTCACTAAAGGGGGCAGGTGTGGCTATTGCAACATGGGGTGCAGGAGAAGTAGGGCGAAGCCTGGGATTTGACCTTGGCAACAGCTTATTCATCGGGAATAATACAACAGCCGAAGGCCTGCGTGCTATGGGCCCCACGGGTGATGGTATTTCTCAGGATAACCGTGGTGGCGGCGGCTGGAAATTTAGCTTGTTAACATCTTACCGGCAACCTAAAAGCAAATACGACGAAGCCCACCTGCTTGTATTCGGGTTCGTGCCTTCCGACGGTTCTGACCTTCCCCGGAAAAAGGGAATTGTCGATTTGCGTAAAAAGGTCAAATTCACAAGCCAAATGAGCTTGAAAAATCCCCAGGTCGCATGTGCACGGGCATCACAGAAAATAATCAGGGATGCTGGTATAAAAAAGGGAGGGACGAAGGAGGGCAGAATTATAGTCGCCGAAGATAGCCCGGATCATAAAAAACTAAACATATTACCGAATGTAAAAGATGGCGTTGACTATATCGATAATGAATTGGAAATAAACCACCCGGTTATGGTAGGCGTTAACCACACTCTGAAAAAAAGGCAAGATGATGGTGCAGCTGCTGATCACTTTGTTGTTATAGTAGGTCGAGGTATTGATCCGGTAACAAACCAAGTCTACTACAACTTTTATGAGGTAGGAACAGCGCATGAGAATAAGGGGAAAAGTGATAAGAATAAATTGTATCTTCAACCAGACTATTCACTAAAAGGAACTAACTATGCGGGAGAGAGAATTTTCACCGTCACAGATATCAGGAAGAATTAGTTTTTGTTTAATATTATTTGTTTTAATGTGCTGCAATTCCTGCAGGAATGGAGGTGCGCGGCAATCAAAACCGAATATAGTAACTACAGATAGCCTCGTTTCAGAGTCGGAGACTGTAGCTTCCAAAGACCCCCTATACACGTTTCTGGAAGATAATTCGAGATTAATGGAACTCCCTTTTGGAATAAATAAGGGCGATAAGCAATGGGGGACAATTGATGAAATATTTCAACATCAAATTCCTGATTCATTTATGATAAAAAAGCTTAGCCATGATAATACTGCCACAAAGGATCATAGAGAATTTTTTGCCAGGTACAAGCTTCATAGCTGTTCTGATGACTACTCTATCTATATTATATATATAACTGACGATGACGAAAAATTTACGGGCTATTTTCTTTTTACCAGAAACAAGGATGGGCATTACAGTAAACCCCTTCCATTTACGGTGGCTGCTGGAGCTTACGATATAACTTCTCAGATTGAATCTACGATTTTATCATGCACGCAAATAATCAGAAACAAGGTTGATGTCTCTGAAACCGCTGTAGATTCTATAATGAAATATAGTTATTACAAAGAGACGATGTTGATCGATGCTTTAGCCGGAGTCATTAAAAATGTTAGAGTAGATTCAATAGGTTCTAAAAACAGCGTAGATACTTTTACTGCTAGGATCTCTTGGTAGTTTTAGCTTAACTGTTTATTCTTCATATGGCTTATGCGCTCTTCAGGAGTTCGGCCGGCATATTATACAGTTCGAAGAGGTTTTTAAAATATTGACATTTATTTATAAGTTTAATGATTTTTTTACTAAGTGATTCCCTTCCTTGCACTGGTTTAGTGATGCCAATAGGTTGTATCTTCAACCGTGTTATTCATTAAAAGGAACTAACTATGCAGGTAAGAGAAACTTTACCGTCACCGGCGTCAGGAAAAATTAACTTTTACATACTGCTGGCAGTAACAGTGTTATACTGCTCTTGCCAGAATGAAAAAAACACACAACAAACTGGCGATACAGTATTAAAAGATAGCCAGGCTGTTACAACCATTCCCGATAGTACCGACGATTCATTATCTTATTTCCTGGATCATAATTCAAAGGAAAAATCTTTACCCTTTGAAATCATAATAGGGTCAGCTGATTGGGGCAGTATCGACGATATTTATCAGAATGAGATACCCAGGGAGCTGGTTGTTAAGCACCTGTTTAACAACGATAGTAAAAAGGTGAAGACAAAAGAAGGCGGGTTCAAACAGTATTATTCGAGGTATAAGATTTCCGGCTTTTCAGATAATCTCTCCGCCTATGTGCTCTATATCACCGATGGCGGCGATGAACACGAATACATAGGTTATTTCCTGGTGCTAAGGGATAAATCCGGCAGCTACACAAGTCCTATTGCGTTTTCTGCGTCTAAAGGCGAGTTGTCAATCCTCTCTCAGGTGGAATCAAAGATCATATCGCCGGACAAAATAACCAGGCATAAAATTGAAACTGCAGAGCTTGGTTCTGACTCGAAACAATATACTTCCTACCAGGAAACGCTTGCAATAGATCCGGTTACAGGTATACCTAAACAAATAAAAATCGATTCATTAGGCTCCAAAACCGCAGTCGATACTTTTTCAAAAAGGATTTCTTTATAAACCAGATTGCGCTGGATAAAGCGTATACCCAAAGTGATTTGCTTCCCAATATTAATCTTTTAGCGTGTGAGTACCTTTTTGGAAAGATTATTTGAGTAGATGATATTTTTGATATATTTTTTTAAAAAGTTGTTATATTTGATTGATTTAATAATTTGTAGTTTCCCTTAAACCCAATAATATTTCAAAGCATAAATCACTTTTCATTCAGTCCGGATTTGATAGATTTTATCCATAGTTGCTGAAACCTATACGGTCTTGACAAGTAGTGGTTGCTCCCTCTCTCATATCGAAGCATTATTTCTATTTTCTCTATAGTTACCTAACACCCTAAAACCTATATATGATACACTTTAAAAAAATTGCGGCGCTAATAGCTGCATCCCTGCCAGTTCTTGCAGCCCACTCACAAGATGTTACTTATTGGAAAGTTAATGGTAATAGTGGCACCAGCCCTGCTGACCATTTCCTTGGTACATCGGACGATCAGGATCTTATTTTCAAACGAAATGGAGTACGCGCTGGCTGGTTGAATACTTCATTGTATAGTACTTCATTTGGTGTGAGTGCTTTAAATGCAGGAACAACCGGTTATGCTAATACAGCTATCGGACATTTCGCATTGTTTGCGAATATGTCGGGAAGCTATAATGTTGGAATAGGTACTAATGCCCTTTACTCTAATGCTACCGGAAGTTCTAATGTGGCGTTAGGGCAGTCTGCTTTATATTACAATACTTCCGGTAGTGGTAACACAGCAATAGGATACAACGCATTAACAGGCAATGCAACAGGCAGCCGAAATATAGCTTTGGGGTATTATGCTTTATCGGAAAACACGACAGGTTCTGATAATATTGCACTGGGTAGTAGCTCATTGACTAAGAATACAGGTGGTGGCAATAACCTTGCTTTTGGAGGAAACGCCTTGAGGTATAATACAACAGGCCATAGTAACATAGGATTAGGGCAAAGTGCCTTATATTCAAATATGACGGGCAACGATAATGTTGCTTTAGGAGCCGGTGCTTTATATGCTAACACTATTGGCAATCGTAATTTGGCCTTTGGAACGAGTGCCTTATATGCTAATACAGAAGGCTCGCTAAACGTAGCTTTCGGTGGATGGGCGCTTTGGTCTAATAAACTCGGTAGCGCTAATTTTGCTTTTGGTGAAAATGCTCTTTTTTCTAATACAAACGGCAGTTCTAATCTTGCTTTTGGAATTAATTCACTTAAACTGAATACTACTGGCACCGCAAATTTAGGAATAGGCGAGAATGCGCTTCTCTCCAACACGGTGGGTAGTGCAAATATTGCTATAGGAACTTCGTCTGGATCTGCCATTACTACAGGAAGTAATAATATTGCAATTGGGATAAATGCTCAGGTGGCAGCTGCTGCCGGCAGCAATCAGTTATCTATAGGAAATCTTATTTATGCTACCGAGGTAAATGGTAGCGGCTCCGTTGTATCAACTGGCAATGTTGGCATAGGTACCATGTCTCCTTCCGATAAATTGTCGGTAAATGGTGCTGTTCGTTGCAAAAAAATTCTTGTTAATCATTCGGGATGGGCTGACTATGTCTTTGATTCTACTTATAAGCTTCCGGAACTTATATCTCTTGAACAATATATTAAAAAGTATAAGCATCTACCTGGTATACCGTCTGCTGCTGAAGTTGCTGATAAAGGCATAGATGTGGCTGAAAATCAGGTCATGTTGTTGAAAAAGATAGAAGAACTGACATTGTATGTGATCGGACAAAATAAGAAATTAGAGTCTGTTGTCAGTGATAACGAAGAACTGAAAAAGAAATTGAGACAGCTTATGAATAAATAGTATCTTTTTAAAGTTTTTATATTTAGAAAAATTTTCTTGAAATGAACTCACCGCTTTGCCCTATATGCAACATCTGCCTCGATTTGAAATATGAGTTGAAATACAATGTATATGTATGTAGAGAATGCAAATTGTTGCATGCGGATGCGAAATTTGAATACTCGTTTGAATCAGATCTCGAGTCGGGAGCAAGGGATATAGGACTGAAGCAACTACGACTGAAGAACTTTGCCACGATTATAGATGTTTTAAAGAAAAACGCAGGTGAAAGAGATGAAAATCTTTCAGGGCTGGAAATAGGCAGCGGTAATGGCTGGTGGCTACATGTATGTAAACAAAATGGGCTGGATTGCATAGGGATAGAGCCGGAGCGCATTTATGAATCTTATCATAAAGAGAAGAATCTGAATGTTGTTTACGGATTCTATCCCGATGTAAGCCCGGCAAAAAAAGAAGGATATGACTTTATAATATTTAATGACGTCTTTGAGCATATTCCTGATATAAACGCTTTGCTGATCAGTCTGAGAAAGGATTTGAAACAGGACGGAGTATTGATTCTCAATTTGCCAATGAGTAACGGATTTTTTTTCAGGATGGCTACCTTTTTACATAATATAGGTGTAAGTAAACCATTGACTAGAATGTGGCAGTTTAATTTCCACAGTCCACATATGAATTACTTTAATCCAGATAATCTCCGCCTGTTGCTGAATTCATATGGATTTACTGCGGAAGAATCTTTAAGACTCGATACCTTGGATATGGAACATACCAAAGAAAGGATCATGGCGGATCGGGCCGTTTCGCGCCTGAAAGCTTGGTGTATGGCAAGTTTGTTAAGATTCCTTAAGCCAATAATAGACCGCTCAGAGTCTGATATTCGTGTATTCTTTTTTAAGCAAAAAGCAAAATAGTGTTCTCTGTAATCAAATAGCTTACTGAAAGATACTCTCACATAAAAGCTTTAAATCCTGACAGAAGAAAGAACGAGTGCAACATTTCATTAGGAAGTACCTGGTTAGCAATGACAGGGCGTGCAAAGTTATAGTTTTGCCTCCGTTGATTTTTTATTAATGAGGAGTTCCCTTAAATTAGGGTATTTGTGGTGATGTGTTTGCTTGCGCTGTATTTTATGATTATTATCAGGAAAAGAATATTTCTTTCATTTAAATTAATTATAAATAGCTCTCTTATAGCATATTTTATATGCTAAACAATTAGCCCATAGCCAGTGATGTCGGCTGTTTGGGCTGCGGTGGAATAAATGTATTTCTCAATCAATGCCTCAAATGAGTAAGCAATGTTTTTATAAGTTGCAATACCTTTTACCCTAATAAAATTACAGACTTGTTCTTATTGGGAAAAAGCCCTTAATTTGCAACTGCCTGTACTATTATATATAACCTTAAAAACCTTAACCCTTGCACACCCTAATACCTATCAAGCCAAATCAGAAATGCCATTGCCAGGTTTCGCTAGCGCGATCATTTTCCCAAAGCAGTTTTTTTCTCTCACAGAATAAATGGTAAAGAAGCTGTAGGCTTTTGTTCCTTCTGTGATCAAACTATTGAGCATATTGATAGTAACGGTAGCTTTATGCATACAGGTTACCGCTCAGGGCCGTCATGGGATTCCTGTAAGGCAAATATTATCCCATCCTCCCGATAGCTGCACGTTATTTTCTGTGCCGAGAATGCACCCGGTATGTAAAGCAAATATTCCATTCTTTGTGGGATTAAGCACCAAAGTACTGCCAGAAAAACAACATAGTCCAATAAAAGGAAGAAAAAAAGCAGAAGGCGACCTGGTAATCCATGGGAACATCCTATATAACGTAGACTATAGATCTTATATAGACACCCCTTATGCGGAGAATGATATCTACTATCATACAATACAAACTTATCTCGATATCACCTATAAGAAAAATTATCCTGTCCGCGTGTATCTGACCAATCGTTTTAGTAATTCGGCTTTGACGCGCGACTTCACCGACTTGAATATGCAGTTTAGTTCAAATGAATTCAGAAATAAGATCAGGCAAACATTAAGGGCATATGAATATGATCTGCCCAGGCTAACGATGGATTCGCTGCTCAGACTGCAGAAGGAACTGGATCTTAAAAAGTACGAACTGGCATGGTGTAAAGGCTGGATGAAAGATCAATCTACCATTCAGAAACTGGTGGAAGAAAAAGAACGTGAGTTATACGGAGAAAGAAATCAACGCTTCGATATGCCTGATCTCCCGTTGGGCAACAAGACCGGCATCAACTGGTCTAAAAGCATGGATAGAAGCGCATTTGCAAAGCGTCTTTTTCAAATGCCGGATAAGTCGGAATTGCCAGATAGCCTTTTGCCTAAAGACAGCTCTTTGGCAGAGCGATATGAAGCCAACACTAGAAAGCTTGATTCGTTGCAGCATGAGATTAAAACACTAACAACAAAATGCATCTCCCTCCGGGACAAACTGGAAGTGCTGCGTTCAGGAAAAAATATAGGTGTAGATAAGATCGCAAATATTGAACAACTGGAAGAGGAGGTGAGAAGACGAAATGTGCCCGATAGCGCTTTACCCAGGGGATATAAAACGCTCTGGGCAGTTAAGAGTATTGGCATAGGCAGAACGCTGGTTGACTACTCCGAATTGTCTGCAAAAAATGTAAGCATTAATGGAATTCAACTGGAATATAATCCAGGCTACTATGTAGCTTTCGCAGCAGGTACCATTAATTATCGATTCCGCGATTTTGTCATAAAGCGTGGTAATACCCCTTCCCAGTACCTGCAAATGATCCGTGTAGGCAAGGGCGATAGAAACGGAACAAATGTTATTACCACATTTTATTCCGGTAAGAAACAGATCTATAATAATACCGGTGCACAGGATGTGAAATCCCCTGGTTACCAGCTAATGGGTTTTACGGTAGAAGGTAACTACAAACTAAACGACTATACCCGGTTAACCGTTGAAGTCGCAAAGTCCTCACTGCCTTACTATAACCAGCCGGCAAAAAAAGGATTGTTGTCCACAGCCTTATCGTTTGATGACAGGTCTAATGAAGCCTATTCGGCAAAAATTCAATCAGTGATCCCTAAGACCAACACTAAGTTGTCGGGGTTCTACAAAAGATATGGAGAAAACTTTCAGTCCTTCAGTCTTATTACCACAGGTGTGGAACAACGTTCCTGGATGCTGAAAGCCGATCAGCTGTTCTTCGGTAAAAAGTTGAATGTAATAGCCTCGTTAAAGGAAAATGATTATTCCAATCCTGCTGCCACAATGGTATACCAGAATAATATTGTGTTCAAAACCCTTCAGGCAACGTTACGTCTGCCACATTGGCCCATTGTAAGTGTTGGATATTATCCGAGTTCGCAGCTGACTAAATTAAGCGACGATAAGTTCGTTGAAAATACATTTTACTCTCTGGTGGGCAATGTGAATTATTACTACAAAGTACATGATATTAATATGAACTCAACAGCTGTTTATACCCGTTTCTATAACAGGCAGCAGGATTCTGCTTTTGTTTATTTCAATACTACTAACCTATTGTTGAACCAGTCTTTCTTTTACAGGAAACTCACTTATCAGGCCACAGGCGCAATGGCGTTTAATCAGGAATACAACCTGTACACCCTCGATAACGATGTGCAGTATGCACTGCTGGAATGGTTGTCATTGGGGGCAGGCATAAAGTATAATTATCAGACAAATTACAATATAAAGCAGTTGGGATATAAGGGTAGCGCCATTATTAAGGTAAAAAAACTGGGAGAGTTTCAGTTGATGCTGGATAACGGATTTATACCTGGAGCGCAGAAACAGCTGGTAAAAAATAAAACAGGCCGATTTAGCTTTTTTAAACTTTTTTAGATATGAATGTAAAGATCTTGAAAAGGGTATTGCTGATGCTGCTGTTGGGCGTTTTAGTCCGGGCAGATGCGCAGCTCACTTTAGTACTTCAGGTGCCACCCGCCGGGGTAGTTCAGAAAAGCCAGCTATGGAATATGGCGCTGGTCAGTGGCAGCGATGTAGGGTACGATGTAGAAGTAAATCTTACATTGATAAGTACGGTCGACAATAACCCGGTGCTGACTGCCACCGGCAGGGTGATTACTATTACGAAAGGTGCAAGGCAGCTTAAATACACCGATTTTGTTCCGGTAAAATATACTTATCTGTCTTCTGCATTTAATGTAGATCAGCGCCCGGAGGGATTCCTGCCGTTAGGTAGTTACACCGCCTGCTATACAGTGAGTGCATGGGGTGGACACGCCGAAGGCCCTTTGGTGGAAGATTGTATCCAGCTGGATGTACAGCCCCTAAGCCCACCGGTATTGAATACACCGCTTGATAAAGATACGGTAGAGACTGCCTATCCCCAGTTCACCTGGCTGCCTCCTGCGCCACTTTCTTTATTGAATGATCTCACCTACGACTTTATCCTGGTGAAAATGCTGCCCGATATGACGCCAGCTCAGGCTATACAACAGAATATACCCGTTTACAACCAGGCCCATGTAAGGCAGCCGTTCTTAAATTTCCCGGCAACCACAACGGCGTTGGATACGGGTATTGTTTATGCCTGGGGGGTAATTGCAAAAAATGCAGGACAGTTTGTTGCTGTGAGTGATGCGTGGACGTTCAGGTATGTTACAAAGGTATTTCCAAAGGAAACGGCTGAAGCGTCTTACGTACAGTTGAAGAGAGAAGAAGATGGCATTCCGGTTTCGGTAAGCGATACGCTGAAATTTGTATACAGTAATTTTTCCAGCGACTCTACAGTTGCATTTACAATTGCCGGCTTGTCGGATCCCGACAATCAGCTAATGGCAAAAGGAACTTTCACTGCCCAGGCGGGAGAAAACCGGGTGCAGATACCTGTGAAGTTTGGCTGGGGACTTCGGAGGAACGACACTTATCTTCTGACCGTCATAAATGCAGAAGGCGAAAAAAGACTCATGAAATTTATCATCAAGGAAAAATAATTTATTCCAATGATCCTGTTTTTAACCTGTAAGTATAAGAAGGAAATAGCGTTAGTATTCCTGCTGGTATTTTATAGTGAATTTGTACTCGCTGCACATGCCATGGCAATGCGTTCCTGCCGGTCGGAAGCAATACAATATTATATGTCTTACAGCGGTAAAGCCGCCATGCACTGCAATCATGCCCCGGAAATTACGCTGCTGCCGGCAAAAGCGGGGCTCGCTGAAGATGCTGTAAATGAGCTGGAAGACAATGGCCCTTCACAGCCTGAGATGCAGGCATTCCAGGCTGTCGGCGCCAATAATATGGTAGATCTGTTCTCTGGCGACTTCTCCTATAACATACCGCTGATGGACGTAGGCGGGTATCCTATTAACATCGCTTATAAAAGCGGTGTCACTATGGAAGAAGATGCGAGCTGGACGGGCTTGGGGTGGAACATCAACCCTGGAACCATTACACGGAATATGCGCGGTTTGCCCGATGATTTTAGCGGCAAGCAGGATACGATCGCCAGAACCATCTCTATCAGAGATAACAGAACTATCGGAGGCACCTTTGGAGCGGATATAGAACTGGCGGGGAACCCCAAACAGTCCTCCGGCGGAAGCGACTCTACAAAAAAGTTCTGGGGAAAGATAGGCGCAAGTATTGGTGTCTTTCATAATACCTATGCCGGCTGGGGAATGGAAACAGGATTGAATGCAAGTATTAATGCGGGCAGGGCATCAAAAGGCCCTTTCTCCGGCGCACTTTCGTTTACCAACAATTCCCAGAGCGGTTATTCTATCACCCCATCTGCATCCTTTCATACAAAGATGAAGGCTATTGAAGCTGATATTAACTCTTGCGGCATCTTTAGCCTTTCCATGCCTTATAATTCAAGAGCTGGATTAAGAGGAATACAGTTGTCGGCCGGATTACAGCAATGGAAACAAATAAAAGCGGAAAACTATTCTGCCTCCTCATCGTTTACTTCATTGATTTCGTTTGCAACGCCGTCGTATACGCCTACAATGTCATATCCTATGACAAGTACGCAATATTCGTTCACGATAAAACTCGGAGGGGAAGCTTTTACAGTGCATCCATCTGGTTATTTGAGTGGATATGAAAGTATTCAGAAAATAGAAGCTGGCGACAAACGAATGACCCTGCCGGCATTTGGCTACCTGAATGCACAACAGGCCGGAGGCAATTTTCATGTCCTGCACGACTTTAACAGGGAAAAAGATATGCCTTATCGCGAAAAGCCTGAAGTGCCTAATATCGCTGTACCGAGTTATACTTACGATCTGTTCTCAATTACCGGTGAAGGTACCGGAGGTATGTTCCGCGCCTACAGAGGAGACATAGGTTTTGTGCATGATAACTACCTGTCATCAAAAGATGCTTCCAATCGTTTCAGTATTGACCTGGGAGGTGGTAACCTTGTTCATGGTGGTACCGATTTAAATATTAACCGCGCTACTACGCAAACGGGACCATGGGTGTCTCAGAATACCATGATGGGGGTTGTGGCGCCCCGTAACTCAAGTGCGCTGTTTGAAGCTGCATATTTCCGGAACCCGGGCGATAAAACAGTGAGTTCAAAAGAGTATTTTAATACACTGGGAGGGGATGACCTGGTAACTGTTAAGTTAAAGCAAAATGGCTCAAGTGATCCTGCTATTATTGCTTCTAACTACCTGAGCAGGTATCGTGCTGGCCGCCCCGCTGACGATTTGCTGCTAACACCACAGAATGCGGTTAAGAATAGGAGAGACAAAAGAGCCCAGGTGATCTCTTATCTGACGGCTGCCGATGCCAGTGAGGCTGGATTAGACAAGTATATAGAGAATTACAGGTTAAATAAGTTTTCACTCGCCAACTGCGATGCTGCTGTCGACGTTTCCGAATATGGAGAAGGAATAGGCTTGCAGGCTACCTATTATAAAGGAAAGAATTTTGATGGTAATATATTATTGGAGCGTAACGAGCCTACGATTGGCTTTGCGCATACGTACAAGCTGAAGGATGATGATATGGGTACATTGAACGCATTACCCACAATTATTGATCAAAATAGAAAGAATTTTAGTGCTCGTTGGATCGGCCGTATAAAAGCGCCGGCAACAGGTACCTATGTCTTCACTACCAAGTCGGATGATGGTTCAAGGCTTTATATCAATGACTCTCTCATTCTTAATGATTGGAATTCACACCCGGCCGTCTTAAAAAATAGCGTGCCTTTAAACCTCGAGGCCGGTAAGTTTTATGATATAAGGGTCGAATATTTCCAGGGATCGGAGAAGTTATTGTTTGCACTCGGCTGGACATATCCGGGAAAATCAAAGCTCGAATTAATTCCGGCGCAATACCTGTATCATCGCTCCACAAAAGATACGTTTGCCAATGAAAGGATTGTACTTGAAAAAAGGGTAAACCAGTTCAGGAAGCCATCCCATATATCTCAGATCAATGTATTGAACCCGGATGGAAGGCGTTATGTCTATGGCATACCCGTGTATAATCTGGAACAGAAAGATGTTAGTTTTTCTGTAGATGCTTCAAGAGGTGATAGAACCCGCGGCCTCGTAGGATATAATCCTGATGTTGATGATTCTCCAAACAACAACCAGGGCAAAGAGGCTTACTTCAATAAAGAAGAGATACCTGCTTACGCGCACGGTTTCCTGTTGACAGGTATTCTTTCTCCGGACTATTCCGATTTAACGGGAAATGGTATTACGGAAGATGATCTCGGTACCGCTATAAAATTCAACTATAGTAAGGTGGCTGATATTTATAAGCCATTTGGATGGAGAGCGCCTAATGTACCAGACAGTGCTTCTTATAATGAAGGCTTTCGTACCTACAGCCGGGATGATAAAGGAACTTATTCTTTCGGTACGAAAGAATTATGGTATCTGAACTCTGTTGTGTCTAAAACAATGGTGGCCGTTTTTAAGGTGTCGGACAGATACGATCTCTGGCCTGTGAATCAGCAGGGAAAAAAGGACTTTAGTACACCGATGGCTAAGAAGCTGGACGAAATTAAACTCTACACAAAAGCTGATTTCCAGGAGAAAGGAGAAAGTGCGACTCCTGTAAAAACGGTGCATTTCGAATATACCTATGAGCTGTGCCGTGGTGTAAATCATGGAGGCAAGGATAAAGGACCCTATGCCGATTCCGGTAAACTTACCCTTAAAAAGATCTGGTTTACGTATAATGGTAATAAGAAAAGTAAATTGAATCCTTATTTGTTTTTCTATAAAGGAAAGAATCCCTCCTATAATAACAACGCCGCAGATAGATGGGGTAATTATAAAGATCCTTTACAAAATCCATCATCCACCACAGCCTCAGTAAGAACAAACGCAGAGTATCCTTATGCTTTACAGGACAGCGCTATTGCAGCCGCCAACGCAGCTGCCTGGACTTTAGACTCCATAGCATTACCATCAGGTGGTAAAATGAAAATCACCTATGAAAGTGATGACTATGCTTATGTGCAGGATCGAAGGGCAATGTGTATGTTCCAGGTGGTAGGCTTTTCTGGTAGCAAGCCCACTTCAATGGCGGATGTAAGTGACAAACTGTATGGATCTAAAGATTATATGTATGTGATAGCGAAAGTGCCTAAAGCCGTAAAAACAGAAAACGAAGTCTATAAGGCTTATTTGCAGGGTATCGATAAAGTATATTTTAAACTAAACGTAAAAATGCCGTCAGATCGCTGGGGCAGTGGCGCTGAATACGTTCCTTGTTATGCTGGCGTGGACCTGGCAGGAGGATACGGTGCATTAAATAATAACTATATCTGGTTTAAAGTAAAATCAATAAACGATAATGGGGTCGAAGACGGCGGTAATATTAGCCCGATGGCAAAAGCGGCAATTCAATATCTCCGGTTAAACCTGCCTTCGAAAGCCTATCCCGATTCGGAGGTAATGGACGATTTTGGTGCACTGGAAGCGGTGAAGAATATAGTGGGGCTTGCAGGTGGCCTGATAGATGTGCTCAGGGGATTCGATAACAAAGCCAGAGGCAATAACTGGGCGCAACGAATAGATAACGAACGCTCAGTGGTTCGTTTAAATGCACCTGCATACACTAAGATCGGAGGTGGCCTTCGTGTGAAACGGATTACTATCTATGATAACTGGAATAAGATGAGTAAGGGTAAGAAGGAAGCAACCTATGGACAGGAATATGATTATACTACTGTTATAAAGATAGATGGGGTTGATACACGTATCAGCAGCGGCGTTGCTACTTATGAGCCATTCATTGGGGGAGAAGAAAATCCATTCCGTATGCCGGTTGAATATACCGAACGGGTGTCTGTATTGGCGCCGGTTTCTATGGGGTATACAGAAGAACCTTTAGGTGAAAGCTTTTATCCTTCTCCCGCTGTAGGATATAGTAAGGTACGCGTAAAGTCAATTCATACAGAAAATGTGAGATCTGCTAATGGTTATGAGGAAACCGAATTCTTTACCGCATACGACTTTCCTGCCATCGCATCAAAAACAGTGCTGAACGATAATAAGAAACGTTATTCGCCCACTTTAAGAAATCTTCTTAAGATCGACGCGCGGCACTATCTCGCTGTTACGCAGGGTTTCAGAATAGAACTGAATGATATGCACGGCAAGCTGAAAAGCCAGGCGAGCTACGATAACAAAGGCGATGTTGTCTCTCAAACGATTAACTATTACAAAACTGCATCGTCGGCAGATGGGTATAGAAGGCTTTCAAATACGGTAAATGCTATTTCTCCGTCCGGTGTTATTGATACAGCTGCTTTGATAGGTAAAGAGGTAGAGCTGATGATGGACATGCGTTCGGAAAAAAGCATTTCGGACGGCTTCAACGTCAATGTCAATGGTGATATGTTTGCCGCAGGCATCTGGCCGGTATTGATTCCTTCGCTGTTAAACCTGTTCCAGCACGAAGAAACGGTGTTTAACTCTATAGGTACAACCAAAATTATTCAGCGTTATGGGATACTCGACAGTGTATTACATGTTGAGAAAGGAAGCAGGGTTTCTGTAGCAAACATGCTGTATGATGCCGAAACTGGTGATGTGCTGTTGACACGTACACAAAACGAGTTTAAGGATAGTATATTTTCATTCAGTTATCCCGCACATTGGTATTATGAAGGCATGAGTGGCGCTTACCAGAACATTGGTGCCGTTTTCAATAAAGTGTTTATTAAATCAGGTAAAGTGGTGAGCGGATTGCCTTCGGCCGACAGTACCTTTTTTGCAAGCGGCGACGAAGTGTTGATTGGCACCCGTCAAAAAACAGGAGAAGGTAATGGTTGTGATGAGCAGTTTGCTACTTTCCCCAGCTATATCACCGCTTGGGTGGTAAATGCCAACGAAACCAAAGGCGGCCCTAAAGACTTGTATTTTATGAAGCGCGACGGCAATATGGTGAGTGCCAACAGCGCTGAGATCAAAATATTAAGATCCGGCAGGCGCAATATAGTGGGCTCTATAGGTGCTGTTACCTCGTTGAGATGCCCGATGGTAAAACCCGACGGTAAAACGTATCAGCTGCAATTCAATGCAGATACCAAGATTATAGATGCTGCCGCATCCGGCTTTAGGCAAAACTGGAAAGTAGGCGATCAATTGAAATCAAGAAAGGAATGTGCCGTTCAATAAACTTAAAAATTACTGTAATGAAACAGCTGATCATATTTGTTTTAATTCTGTTGCACTATACTGCCATAGCACAGGTGACGCCCAATGATAACAATAGGGTCGATGGTAAATGGCAATTGACCATGATAAAACGCACTGTTAAGGAGCAAGGGACTGGTGTATTACTGGAAGAGAAAACAATAACCAACAAAGATTCTATTGCAAAGTCTCCCGGAAGGCCGGTTGAAGTACTCGAGCTGCATTATCCTGCATTCAAACTAAAGCTTGTTTCTGGCTCTCGCATGATCGGTGATTTTGAATTTCGGGATAAATATTTGCTATTAAAGGAAAGGTCTGGGGAGTTTAAAACCGGGTCTGATAATAGAAGTCGTACGTTGTTTCAATGGCTATGTACGCCAGGAAATAACGCAATGGAGCTCGAAAGTCAGCTCTTTTACAAAGATAATTATAACGGTAGGGCCGTTGTTGCTACGCTTACTTATATCTATTCCCTTCAAGCCAATTAATTAGCACAATGATCTCAGTTTTTTCATCTCCAAATAAAAGCAGCCTCCTGGTATTGCTATTGCTGCTTTCAATATTATGTTCTGGTCGTGCTTATGCCCAATGCGATTGGAATATTACTACAACCACAGAAGCATCTGTTTGTAAGGCCAGCGGGAAAATAGCGGTTACATTAACGGGCGCAGGTGTTACAAATTTTACCGATGTATTATACAGTCTCGAACCGCTTGATGCCGGCGGATCTGTTGTGCCTCCCGTTAAGTCTCCTGTTTTTGACAATCTGCTGCCAGGACTGTATAGAGTTAAAGTGGAGGTTGTTTGTAATAATGTATCCTCCGTTAAGTATGTTGATGTTAGGGTTTCCGGCAGCACTTATGTTGCGCCATCTGTTTCTATCGCTCAATACAGGCCTAACCTGCCTTGTGGCGCCTATGGACAGGCAAATGTTGTTGTGACAGGCAGTAATCCCCCTTTTCAATTGAATATAGTAGGACCTCCGGGCTACACCGGCGAAACTTCATTCACATTCCCGGATAATACCAGGCAAACACTCAATAATTTAGCTACTGGTAGTTATTCTGTAACAATAACGGATGCTTGTAACCAGCTTACGCCCGCACAGTCTTTTATAATAAACGAAATAGAGCCGCAGTCCACGACTTATTTTGTTCAGCGTGCATCTAATTCGAATAACGATTGTAAAAGTGTTGTATTAACTCCTCCTTTTTCAGGTTCGGATTGGTTGAATTATGTTCAGGCCCGGGATGTTAATTTCTCTTATTCCGTTTCGTATGAAAATCAGCCGAAGCTTCCATATAAGCGTGCGCTTTTGAGTAGTCCGGATAGCTATCAAACGCTTCAATTGCCCACCGGCCAGACACTGTCTTCGTTGTTTGATAAAAGCCTGACTTATTATTTAAAGTTTGAATGCGGAACGGAGGTGCAATTCGATAGGAAATTTCCAGACCCCTGGTGCCCATTGGAGTTTACAGATGTTTGCAGCAATGGGTTTATTCCGTCCATTTCTGTAAGATTTATTGATGATCTTATCTGTTATCCTGTTCACGTTATTTATGAAAACAAGAGTACCTTACAACAATTCAGGGATACGATAAATGCAGGTGATCCCCTTACAACAAGTAAGCAAATGATCCTGCCATATGGGCAGTACCAGGTAACTGTACAAGCAGCGGATGGCGGCTATTACCTTAAAGATGAGCCTTGGGATGTCTGGAATTCTTCCGGTAACCCTTATAGCCTTGGTAAAAATCATAACAATGGTCACTACGGAAATGATGGTGCCGGGTTGTTTTATTTAACGAAACAGAATGGCGGAAGTGTTAGTCCGGGAACAAGAATTCAACTTATCAGTCAATCCGCTTATGCTTATGATATGATCGTTAAAGCTGCTACTTATAGTTATGATATCATATTAAGTAGTATTCCCGGCAATCCTGATTTTACTCCTGGTAACTATTTGTTTCGAGTGACGGATGAGTGCGGGAGCTATGATTTGCCGGTTGTTCTGGAGGAGAAGGATGTCTTTCGTTATTCATTTGACTTCAGCCTGGAGGATAATTGCCAGGGAATGAAAGTAAGTCCGAACGGATCGTACCGATACTACGGTAATACCAACGCAAATGTTTCCTATCAAATGGTTGAGGCGCCAGCTGGTACATCTTTCTACCCTAATAGAATTGACAACGGAGGTTCATTTCAGATTACAGTACCTGGCACTTACCGGATAGCTATTGCGGCTCCCGGCTCAGTTTGGGACTATGGCGATAAAAATTCAAAAACGATTGTATATACCCCTAATCCGTTAACGGTTGATGTTAAAAAATCCATAGGTTGGGTATGCCCCAGGCAACCACTGGATCAAGGCAATATTTGGGCGGTAGGCGCAGGAGGTGTACCAAAGTCAGATGGTCAGTACACTTACAAACTGGCCGCCGAGGGGCAAGGCGGTACTGGCCCCTATCTGGCAACTAATAATACAGGGCGGTTCAGTACCAATTCTGGCGGCACCTATACATTAAGAGCCAATGAAAATTATGATATAAGAGTAGAAGACGATTGTGGTGCAGCCACAGTTCAAACCATTAAGGTGCTCGACTATGGTACTGCCCAGATCGCATATGCCGATAAAAGCAGTTACTGTATAGGAGAAACTATCAGGCTTTCCGTCCTGAATCTGCCGGCTACACTTCAGGAAAATCCTTTTAGATGGACTGGGCCCGATAACTTTGCAAGTTTTCAACAAAACCCGTCATTTAAAGCTGTGACTACAAGTGCGGGCACTTATCATATCAAAGTGTTTTCTGATATCTGCGGCGATCCCATCGAAAACGATGTAATAGTTAGAATAAATCCTACCGCAACTATTTGCTATAGCTCAGTTACTGATACGGTAGTAAATCCCTACGTAACCGGCCTGTTAGGCAATTGGCGTTCGGAGAAGTCGCTGCTCTATTATACAAATCGTGAAAATGCTGACCCGCTTAGCAACCTCGAGATACGCCGTGCCGGCGCTTATGCCGACTTTTCACCCTATTGGAATTTTGGCGTGAACAAACTCGCTGTGAATGCCGATACAACCAGGTGGGTGTGGAATGCTGCAATTAATCTGTTCAATAACAACGGTGCAGAATTGGAAAACAAAGACCCGTTAGGCAGGTACAACTCGGGTTTATATGGTTATAATAATACGTTGCCCATTGCTGTAATTCAAAATGGCAGATATAGCGAAAATGCCTTTGAGGGCTTTGAAGATTACGGCTTCGGTGGCGTAGTCTGTGATAACGAATGCGCAGGCACCCGTCATATCGATTTTAGTGCAGTTCGCTCGGCTTTTACTTCTTCAACAGCGCATACCGGTAAATATGCAATAGTGGTAACCAGGGAGCAACCAATTACTATCGGCGCTGAGGTGAGTGCTCCTGCGCCCGATACTTTTAACCTCGCTGTCAATTATAATAGCAACTATTGTATTCCGTCCGGAAGAGGACTGGATGGCATTCGTACAGGTAAAGATGCATTGCTTCCTATATTCAAACCGGTAAAAAATACAAAATTGGTATTCTGCGCCTGGGTAAAAGAAGAACAGCCTTGTAAAGGAGTCAGCTACACCGATAACAATGTTTTGCTTACAGTACAGCTTGCCGGTGGTGGCGCCCAATCTGTAGTGTGTTCTCCTGCAGGAGCTATTATCGAAGGCTGGCAGCGTTATGAACAAGTGATAGAACTTCCTGAGACCGCTACTTCATTTGCGTTCAGTTTACAGGCCACCGGTAGCACCAGGGTGTTCTATGACGATATCAGGCTCCATCCATATAACGCGAATATGAAGTCATTTGTATATGATCCTGTCAATCTCAGGTTAATGGCAGAACTGGATGAGAACAACTATGCTTCATTCTTCGAATATGACGATGATGGCACATTGATTCGCGTGAAAAAGGAAACAGAGAGAGGCATTCAAACTATTAAGGAAACCAGGAGCGCCCTGTTAAAAGAATAATAATGAGAAAATTGATCTTCACGCTTGTTGGCATGACCCTCGCCGCAATAGGGTTTGCTGCCGGTGACAATCCTCGTGCTTTGTTGCTTAAGATACAGGCGTTTTATGCGTCACCAGCTTATTTACAGTTCGATATGGCATATACTTATACCGGTGGAACCGGGAAGGTGATAGATTCGCTATATGGCCATTTCTATGTGAGTAAGAACAGGTATCGCGTCTTTTTGGATAGCACCGAAACTGTGGCTAATGAAAAGCATCTTATCCAGTTGTTTCATAAGGAAAAGATGATGCTGGTTGCCAATCGGCCCTCCGGAAATGTAAATACAACATCTCCGGCAGCTTTCCTGGATAGTTTGTTGTTGAAAGATAGTGCAGCATTAACGCTCTCGGATATGGGGAAACTTCAGGAGTTGAAGATCAGTTTACCACCAGGCTCCACGTATAAGTCGGTTACGCTGCGGGTGAATCCCAAAACCGGCTTTATACACCAGGCAGTTTATGAAATAAAAACAGAAGAGGCGCCTGACGACCTTAAGAAAAATGATACGCCGGCGGAGGACTATGCGCAGGTAACAGTTACATATAGTAATTGTAGTGGTGAACCTTTCGATACAGGCATCTTCGAAGATGCCCGCTTTATAAAACAGGATGTAGAAGAGCTGTCGCCTGCAGCAGATTATGCTGGCTATGTAATTTATAACACAACCCTTAATTTGAAATAAACGTCATGAGTGCTCAAAAAATCAGTTTACGGTTATGTTGGATGCTGCTATTGCTGGTAATTCTCTGCTTTGCAGGAAGTGATTCCTACGGGCAGCAGGCAACCATATTTCAAAAGCTGCTGAATGGCGCCAGTAACGAAATCGTTGAAGGGAAGACCTGTAGCGTTTCAGACGCTTCGGTGTTTAATGCCGAAACGCGGGCTAAAATGGAAGCAGACTATCCTGTTAAAAATATTGTTAGCCTGAAGATCAATGAATCTTCTACCCGGTATTTTCAGGATTCTTTTACTGTGAAAGTACTTGTGCGTATAGTAAGTAAAGATGCGAATGGCTTGATAGATTCTGTTGACAAAGAGTTTAAGGTCAATTACCAGTTAAAAGATAAATACCAGTCTGTTAGCAGTTATATTACAGAAGGCAAAAGAGAAGTTACTGCGAGGATTCTCTCTGTTACAGCGCCCTCCGCTACATGGGTTCTTTATGTGATTCAGCTTGAAAATAAAATGGAGATCCGCCCGCTCTTTAAGTTCTCATATGATAACGATGTCGTTACAACCTTGTCTTATCCTGCGTCATTGACCGGTGCTGTTGATCAGCTGCCCGTAACATGGCCTGCAGTAACAGGTATTGATGTATATGATGTGGAATGGACTTATGTAGATAGTTCTGCATTGGCATTAAAAAAGAAAAATAATGCCTGGGATGCCGATCTTATCTTCACTAACAATGCGAGTCGCGTCACAGTCTCAGCTACCTCTTATAAAATTCCACTGCTGTACGATGGAAAAGGAATGCTGTTTTTCAGAGTCCGCCCGGTACAACTAAAAGCAAGGTCGGGCCGGCTTGAAGGAAAATGGAGCAGTACTGATACTAAAGGACTGGGTGCTTTTGCTTTTGAAGGCCATGAAACAGGATTGAACTGGCAGGCTACGACCAGCTTCGCCGAAGAAGGAAAACGAAAAACTGTGGTCCAATACTTTGATGGAAGTTTGCGTAGCAGACAGGTTGTGACGAAAGATAACACCTCTGATACGACCATTATTGGAGAAAGCTTTTACGATTACCAGGGACGCGCAGTAATACAGGTGCTTCCAACGCCTTCCCTTGATAGAGTGATCAGGTTTACCCGCGATTTCAATATGGGGCTGAATGGTGAATACGATAAAGACAAATACGACTTGCTTACGTCGCCCGACTATTATTGTAACGCCAAAGCGGAGCCTATGGCTAAAACTTCAGGTAGCTCCAGGTATTATTCTCCCGATAACGCAGCCAAAAACCAGGGCAATAACAAATTTTTGCCGGACGCTTCTTTATATCCTTTTTCACAAACAGAATATACGCCCGATAATACCGGTAAGATCAGCCGTCAGGGTGGGGTAGGACCAGACTACCAGTTGGGAAGCGGCCACGAAACAAAATACTATTATGGTGGCTCACCCGATAAGAATGAACTATATGCGTTGTTTGGCACCGACGTGGGCGATGCGGCTCATTACGTGAAAAATATGGTTAGAGATGCAAATGGACAATATAGTATAAGCTACCTCGATATGCGGGGACATGTTATTGCCACAGCGCTGGCTGGTAATGTTCCTGATAGCATCAAATTGCAGCCGTTAATTTCAAATGTCAGCGAAGATGCTGTCGAAACCATTGGTGGGCCCAGCGGAAATACCATCAAAGGGCTATCTATGGAAAGCCAGAAAGTGCTTCACGTAACCGAGCCAGGTTCCTATAATTTCAGCTATAAACTCGACCCGGATACACTGAGGATGCTGAATTACGATCAGTCTGCCTCATGTTACGATTGTCTTTATGATCTGGAAATCACGATCACCGACGATTGTAACAATCAGAAACTGGGAGGCGCACCGTTTAAACGTATCAGGCGCAATTTCTCATTGGAAAATAATCAGGGGCTTAATGCCGATTGCAGCAAAGGCGCTGAAAAGTTTATAGAAGAGTTTAGCCTGAACCTGGATGAAGGCAGTTATGTCGTAACCAAAAAGCTCTCAGTAAGCCAATACGCACTTGACTACTACCGAGATAGCGTGTTTGTGAAAAAGAACGCATTCAAAACAATCGAGGAATTAGCAAAAGAAGAACGTACCCTGCAGATCACTGGTGAATGTATTCCGGATTGCGAAAGCTGCAAACAGCAATTGGGAGAATGGAATGACTTTAGAGCATCCTATCTGCAAAAGGCTGGAGTGGAATTAAGCGATACAGCTGCGCATCGTGGCGAAGCATGGGTGGCCTGGAAAGAGGCGAATGACCGCTGTAACCGCCTTTGTGAAGTGATAACGGAAGCCGATGAGTTGCATAATGCCATGGTGGCCGATATGACGCCACCCTCCGGGCAGTATGCGAATATTAATAATATAGATGATCCCTATTCTATCTTCTATATCGATACTATTGCGCAAACGCTTCCAATTTATAAAAACACTGCGCTCTATTATACAAATCAGGAAGGAAGTGCAGATAAAGTATATGATGAGGAGAGTGAAACCTGGGTAACACCACATGATCTGAATGTGACGCAGTTTGCTGCTAAATTCAATAAAAGCTGGGCAGAAACTTTATTGCCTTATCACCCGGAATATTGTAAGCTTCTTGAGTACGAAAAGAACAGAGCATCATTAGCCTGGAACATAAAAGCAGAGACAATCGATACCTACCAGGAGGCGTTCGATTCTGGTTATCTCAATCCCAGCGGTTATATCAGTTCCGAATTTTCCCGCTTCCCCATTGTAGATAAGAATAGAGATCCGTTAAGTGATGCATTAAAGGTAAAAGTGAACAGCAAGATAGCAGCTTATATGAAAGACAATGAGGGGTATAATATAAGTTTATGGAATATGGCGACAATCGCCGTAATGGCCAATGCTGATAAAGACAATGCCGCGAAAAAGTATAGAAGCCCTGGCAGTGCATTCGACGCATCCATGTGTGCCGGCGATAAAGATATGGCCTGGCGCATATACAGGCAGTTATACATTCAGCTGAAAAACGATTATATCCAGCAAATGTTGATTGACGCCAACTGCGCAGGAAAGCCGGCGGCGAAAGACTTGTCTGACAAAGGATATACAGTCCATTTCAATACAGCGGCAGCAGCGCTTTCTCAAAGCGGGATGGGTGATCTTTTAAGCACAAATAATCCAACCCAGTCTGCAACAGTTTTAAAGGCCGCAATGGCACAGGAATATGAAAATAACTGTCGTGCCTATGCAAGCATGTGGATGCGGCAAATGGCTCCTTGTAGCCGTTACGATCAGGTAAGAACAGAAATAATAGAGGAGCTCGTAAAAGTATGCCGTAAAGGGGCCGATCAAAACCATACAATGGGATCAAGGAATATAAGCCCTGATAGCACCAATACTTATGCAAGCTTTGAAGATGTAATTAAAGAATATAACAGGAGGCTCGGTATCGCCGAGGGGGACCTGCAATGTAATGCAGATGTGTTTACCGCTCCGATGCCATTTGATAAACAAGGCGCCTATTCCCAGGTTAGTTATACCAGACCAGACGAATGTGTGCGCGCGAAGCTGGCGAACTACCAGTATCAATATAATCAGAACAAAAAGGTCGGCGAAAGTTTTTCAACCTATCTCGCAAGAACCACGGGTACTTACATCTCAGATGTTGACCTTACTACATTTATAGATATTTGTAATAATCAGGCGTCAACATGTACTTATGCTGAAAAAACGGTGTCTATTCCACCGGTATTCCAATGTTATACAGGTGATGTATGTGTGCCCTGTGAAAAAGTGAATGATCTCTACACGCTTTTTACTGCTAAATATCCGGCTATTACGCCCGTAATAGGGGTTGAAGTAGATTCTATCCAGGATGTGAAAAACAGGTTGTTCGAAAATTTCATGAACAGCCGTCTCGGGTTTTCAAAACAAGCCTGGGAGTATCTTCAGTTTATGGATAGTTGCAAAGGAGGAGATTTGGACTTTGGGGTTGTTAAAAGGTTCACTATCGCAGGATCGAAAGAAACCGTTATTAAAAGCGTGTTCACTACAGATGACAATGCGTTTATTATGGCAGGCTATACTGTTTCTCCCGCGGACGATATGAATGCATTCGTGGCAAAAACCGATAAAAACGGCAAGGTGCTTTGGGCGAAAGATTATGGAGGAACCGGAAAGGATTATTTTTCAAAAGTGATAAAGGGCGTAGACGGTGGATTGGCGGCTATAGGTACTACCTCATCTTTTAACCAGGGAGGTTGGGCAAGAAGTAGCAGCGGAACAGTTAGAAGCGCTACTGAAGCCTGGCTGGTGAAACTGGATGAAAATGGTGATGTTGTATGGAGTAAAACGATGTCTTATACAAGCACAGGAGAAAAGGGGGTCGATATTACTACAGTTAAAGGTACTGATGAGGATGGGTATGCAATCGTTGGAGAATATCAATCCGCTGACACAATAGGTAATACCCTTGTTGCGCGACTGAAAAGCAATGGTGACCCTATATGGATAAAACAGGTTGGGAGTAATTTTAGCGATTATGGTGGCCGCATTGCGCAGGATGGAGATACTATAGTTGTTGCTGCGTCTAGTATTAAAGCTAACCCTTATTGGTTTCTGGGGAATAATTCTATGGTTGCGTTGTATCGGTTTTTAACATCTAACGGTGATGGTGCAGGCTTTTCTATTTATGATATAGGTAATATCAATAGCACACTACGTAGCCTGGATGTTATGCCCAACGGCTATCGTATAACCAGTTTAAATACAATTGATTCAGTCCATAAGACGAACCGGCCTGGCTTGTCGATATTAAAAGTCGATAAGACGGGATATTTTAAATCGGTTGAATCATATGGAAGGTATTGGTCCGATGACGAAACTCCTTCAGAATTTAGCGCCACTGTGTTGCCCAATAAAGACTTGATCATTGTTAAGTCTACATCAATGGTTTCTAACGATCTCCGTTTCCAAACTCTCACTAGTACTGGCAGGGATTACAGTAAATCACTGAACATACCAGGGAATGAAGTATCTGGTTATATGTTACAGAATGCCGATGGTAGTTTTGCCTTAGTTGGTAATAGTACTACTCCAGCTGCTCAACCATTTTTTGTGAGATTGGATGATAGTTTTCATGCAGCATGTTTAGATTCTACTGTCTATTCTGGTTACATGGGTACGTTTGTTGGAATAAACCAGTTTGCGACTCCCAGAGTAGATGCAATGCTTACTGGCGGTATGAGAACGATTTCAGTGATTGCGAATAACAGATCTGTTGGAGAAAGCCTTGCTTACTGCGAAAATGCCAAATCCGAATCTCGTATGCTTTGCGGCAGATCAGAGCCGGTTTTCCCCGAAGCAGTAATTCCGCAATATACCAATTGCACCGACAGTACTTTCTACGCCGTAAATGTTGCAACAGAGCGATATAAAATCATTCGTGATTCTCTCTATGGTAAATTCGATTCCGCTTACCTCGCAAAATGTATGACGGCGATTCAGTACGAAGATTTCACTGTAGCACATAATGCAAATGAGTATCACTATACCCTGTATTACTACGATCAGGCCGGAAACCTTGTTCAAACGATTGCTCCCAACGACGTAAAACCAAATCGTGATCCCGCCTGGTTAAAAGAGGTGCACCGCCTCGTCGAAACCAATGGTGCCGCAAAAAGGCCAGACCATGTAAAAGCAACACGCTACAGGTATAACTCCCTAAATCAGGTTGTCGCTCAGAATTCACCTGATGCAGGCAGTAGCAGGTTCTGGTACGACAGGTTAGGCAGACTGACATTATCCCAGAATGCCGAACAAATAAGATATAATAAGTATAGTTATACGCTATATGATGCTATCGGACGTATTACGGAAGTAGGTCAGTTGGCATCAGCGGAACTGATGAATGACAACAAGAGCAGGAATGATGTAGAGCTAAAAGGTTGGTTGACGCGTTCTGCAAATAGTCGTGAGCAGGTCACACGGACGGTCTACGACTTACCTTATATCCCTACAGAGTACGACTTCAAGCCTGCAAACCTTCGTAACAGGGTCTCCTTCTCCGCGGTTTATGACACCTATGCAGACTTAACAACAAATAGCTACAATAATGCTACTTATTATAGCTACGATGTTCATGGTAACGTAGATACCCTGTTGCAGAATTATAATAACGACCTGATGAAGGGTGGCGCTAGTCAGTTTAAAAAGATTGTTTACCGTTATGACCTTGTTAGCGGAAAAGTCAATCATGTGGCTTATCAACCCGGTCAGATCGATGCGTTCTACCATAGGTACAGCTACGATGCCGAAAACAGGCTGGTAAATGTAGAAACCAGCCGTGACAGTGTAAATTGGGATAATGATGCCAGGTATAGCTACTATAGCCACGGACCTTTGTCCAGGGTAGTCTTAGGGCAACAACAGGTGCAGGGAATCGACTATGCCTATACGTTGCAGGGCTGGATCAAGGCCGTCAATCCCGGCCTGCTCCTGACCGGTGGCAATGGAGAAACCTGCTCAGACGGAAGTGCAGTAAATGATCTGATCGTAAATGCACGTGTACCTAATGGCCCACCAGTATATAAGGCCAGGGTTACAATATCGTTCGAAGACGGGTTCGATAGCAATAGCGAAGACATGGATGCCCTGATAGATGCGAATGCTACGCTCTGTAACAGTTCCGCAACAAATCTGATTTCTACAGATGGAACATCAACTACTACCCCGGCAAAAGATGAGTTTAGCTATGTCCTGCATTATAATAAAACAGATTATAAGCCCTTGGTTGCAGGCCTCTCCGATCTTACTGTTCCTGGCCAGCTTGGCGATGAATACAGGCCGCTTTATAATGGTAATATCAGCGGAATGGGAGTAAATGTATCAAAACTGGATAAGCCGCTATGGTATAACTACAAATACGACCAGTTGAACCGCCTGGTACAAATGGATGCCTGGAAATCAGCCTCAGGTAACTGGAATACACTTACAAAGGGCAGGAGTAATAACGTAGAAAACGAATACCACGAGGGTATCACTTATGATGCTAATGGGAATATCATAAGTTACGACCGTAATGGCTTTGCTAAAGCTACTGGTGTGCCGGCAATGGATAGGTTAGCCTATCATTATGTGCCTGGAAAAAATAGACTGGATCATATAGACGACTCTGCACCTGATACTGCTTACACAACAGATATCGAAGGACAGTCAGCAGGTTACTATACTTATGATTCAATAGGTAACCTTACACATGAAGGAGGTAGCGCTATTACATGGAATGTCTACGGGAAAATAGTCAGTATCAAAAAAGAGGATAATGTCCTCATTAGATATTCCTATGATGCATTTGGAAACCGTATTTGTAAGGCCGTGGGTAATAAAGTTACATGGTACGTAAGAGATATACGAGGTAATGTGTTAAGTATTTATCAGTCCGGTGAGTCTTCTGTCAACAGTGGCAATTTAAGCCAGACAGAAGTGCATCTATACGGCACCGGTCGTTTAGGGGTTTTGAAGTTGGATAACGATATGACGCTCTCTTGGCAGAAAAAACTGGATTTGATCGATAATCCTACATTTGTACGCGGTAATAAGCTCTTTGAATTATCCAATCACCTGGGTAATATTCTTGCGGCTGTTTCCGATAAAAAATTGGGCATTACTTCAAATAATAGTTTCGCGGACTCATATGTAGCAGATGTAGTATCTGCACAGGACTATTATCCATTTGGAATGATTATGCCGGGAAGAAATTATAATGCAGCAGTTTATCGATATGGATTTAATGGTAAGGAGAATGACAATGAGATCAAAGGCGATGGTAATCAGCAGGATTATGGTATGAGAATTTACGATCCAAGACTGGGTAGATTTCTCAGTGTGGATCCACTTATGAGTAAGTATCCGGAATTAACTCCTTATCAATTTGCGTCTAATACTCCTTTGCAGGCTGTGGACTTAGATGGTGCAGAAGCTTTATTTGTTCATGGTACATTTTCGGACAAGTCGACTTTCGATTCCAGGTTTGTAAAAAATATGCTTCATGCGACGGGATGGGATAAGGTGCAGAAAAATGCGTACTTTGGTAATTGGTCTGGCGCTAATAAAAGCGAAGCTAGAATTGAAGCGGCAAATGCTTTTTTCAACTTTCTTACTTCTGATAAAAACCCTTATCGTGATTTAAAACATGCAACTTTAATTGGACATAGTCACGGCGGGAATGTAAATAAGGTTCTGAGAAATATGTTGATCAAAGCAGGGTGGACGGTTGATATAATAAATATTGAAACCCCACAAAGGACAGATTTTCGTAGTGATGCAGGCCACGGAGGGGTGTATTTGAGCTTTTATAATAGTCTTGATGTTGTGCAATTCGCAGGAGCATTCGGTAATAGATTTAATTCTGGCTCAAGAAAAGACCCTTCTGCTGATGCAAATGTCAATTTGCCGGAATTTATGCCTCAATTGCTTGCTCCTGATGATTTTTTCCCTAAGCCGTTTGGCCAGTGGTTGAAGGATAGTGGGGGGCATGGATTGCATAATAATGATCTGTCTAAAATTGTTATTGAACTGCGAACTCAACAGGCATTTGATGCATATAAAAAACTGTATCCAGGTGGAATAGATACGAAAGGGAAAAGCAGTTATATGAAATATTTGAGGAAGGTTTTTAATGATAAAATGTAATTGAAATGCTTTTTATTATATTGTTTAATTTTCTTATTTCTTTTTCTTATTTCTCTGTTTTTTTGTACATGTCTTGGGGTAAGTCGGGAGGCGATTTGTTTTTCTTGGTTTTGTTTTTCTTGTCGATAATACTCCATCTGTTGGTTGTAATTATAATGTATTATAGAAATAAAATAAGATTGCTTTATTCGATAATTGGTCTAGGGGTTGCCGTTTTGGTTTTTCTGGCAGTTTTTAAAGCTGTTGAAAACAAAAGGGGGCAGAAAAAAGCACGGGTAGAGATGATGGATTAATAAATGAAATCAGAATTAGCACGGAGTGTGTGAATCGTAATTGCAGATTTCTAAACTAATCCTGTTTTTACACGATCGAGACAGTGACTGCAGTCGCTTGACAAAGCGGGTTTGAAATAGTAATTTATGAAAGCAAGAAAATTATTAGTTTTTACAACGGCTTTTTTAGCATCTTGTGGTGAATGCAAAAAAAATGGCTTTAACAGAATCTGAAAAATGGGTAAATCAAGAGTGCCAGGTATTTTCTTTGGAAATATCGTGCCTGAAGCGGAGGTGATGGATAATATTGAAAATTTGAACAAGAGTTTGTCTCTTCTTCGGAGAAGGATTTTTTATGTTTTTTAATATACTTTTATAATAAAATATTTGCTTTAATTTTGATAAATTAAATTTCTCTTAACCCTTTTTAAGCATTTATGAAAACCCTTATAACAACCCTTGCAGTCTGCTGTATCTGTTTGTATACAACAGCATTCTCTCAAAACACTTTTCCCGCTACAGGCAACGTCGGTATTGGTACTACTACGCCCGCTGTGCTGCTCGACGTCGCTAACACAGAACCGGAAAAGGTATCCGTGGTCCTTGGTCGACTGGCCTCTTCTACCGACACCGGTAGTGGCACCTGGCTCGGCATCCGTAAAGGAAATACCAACACGCTTACGGCTAAATCATTCTCGCTGGAGTATTGGCAAAGTGGAAACTTTAATTCGGCTATCAACTTCCACCGGGGCAGTAGCGTACTAGGCGGCTTCATGACGTTTACCACCGGCCTCGCTGGCGAAGCAATGCGTATCGATCCCAACGGAAATGTCGGTATCGGAACCGATAACCCAACAGCCAAACTCGCCGTCAACGGCGATATCCACGCCAAAGGACTGAAAGTCTCCTTAAAAGGATGGCCCGATTACGTGTTCGACTCAACGTACGCATTGATGCCGCTACCTCAACTCGAACAGTATCTTGAAAAAGAAAAACACCTCCCCGAAATCCCCGACGCCGCTACCGTAGAGCAGCAGGGACTCGATGTAGGTGAAATGCAGAAACTCCTGCTGAAAAAAATAGAAGAAATGACCCTCCACCTCATCAACATTAAAAAGAACAATGAGGCTATAAAAAAGGAGAATGAAGAGTTACAATTGCTGATCACCCAATTCAGGGAAAATAATAAAGCAGTAAAACATGATTAAGAAGATCATTCTTTTCGTGTTCATCGCTTTTTGCGTTAATGCGAATGCACAGAATCATTTCCCCGATAGCGGCTATGTAGGTATAGGTACCACAACACCCCAGGCACCGCTTGATGTGAAACCTACAGGCGATGAACAAATAAGTATGATTCTCGCACGTCTGCCGGAGGGTAATAATAACGGATGGGGCACAAATTTAAATGTCAGGACGGGCGACTGGTATGCCCGCCCCAGGCCATTTTGGATCGAACATTCTTTTTATAGCACAACTAATGGTGCCATTGGCTTTTTCAGAGGCAACAACGTAAAGGAAGGAGATATGGTCTTTTGCTCCTATAATGGTTACGAGGTAATGTGGGTGCAGCCTAATGGTAATATAAGTATTGGACTGCGTTCACATCAGGCCCGTTTAGCTGTAAATGGTAATATTCTGGCACGTAAAACATTGGTGAAAGTAACTGGCTGGCCCGATTATGTCTTCGAAAAGAATTACAAGCGTATGCCTTTATTACAACTGGCAGGCTTTATCGAAAAACATGCTCATCTTCCCGGTGTCCCCAATGCGGCAGAGGTAGAAGCAGCTGCAGCCGATATAGGAGCTACGCAGAAAGTATTGCTTGAAAAGCTGGAAGAAATAAGCCTCTATCTCATCGAACTCGATAAAGAAAACAAAGAGCTGGACGAGCAGAACAAACGCCTGAAACGGGAACTGCTGTCTCTCCAATAATACGGCTTGTAAGATCTTTAAAAACATGCCCATAATCCCATCACAAGTGGTATTATGGGCATGTTTGGTTAATTCCGCCGTCCAATACCCAAAAGCTGTATCCGATGCTAGGAATATGACTTTTGTCATAGGAGCTCCCGTTCCTTTCATTATATCTTACGGGAACTTAATTTGATGGCAAAACAAGCAGGATATCAAAAAAAATATCTACGAAAAACTACGCTTTAAATAGCCGCTTAAGACGTACCTAAAAGCGCCCTTCAACGGTCACTTCCTTCTTCGTCTCCTTCAACTGTTCCTCCAGCCGCTTTACCTCTTCCCGTAATGTCTTATTCCGTTCGGCAATTTTCTGCTTTTCTGCATCTATCTGCTCCTGTTGCCCGATCATATACAAAGTAAGCTCCTCTATTTTCTTCAACAGCAAAGACTGCGTCAAACCAACGTCAACCCCTTGTTTCTCAACTTCCTTGGCAGATGGAACATCAGGCAAATGTTTGTTTTGTTTGATGAAACTGCTAACCTCCGCAAGAGGCATCAGCCGGTACGAAGAATCAAAAACATAGTCCGCCCAGTCGGCAGATGTCATTTTTACTTTTATACTCTTGGCAATGATGGTCCCGTTTACCGAAAGCTTTTCACTGGGCTTCTTGGTGCCTATTCCAACATTGCCGGTTCCGCTTACATAAACATCTGTAGTAAATACCGTCGGGTTGCCCGGTAATGTATTGGTATTTGTCCTGCCAATTTCAAACTCCTGGTTTGCCACACGCCATATACCACCACCTTTTCCGGGATACCTCATAAATCCTACACGGGATAAATTGTTCCCGTCAACAATCACACCCGAATTACCCGGTGAATTAACATAAACGCTTTGCCCCACATACATGTCCCTGCCTAACCATAAACGCTGGAACCGGAAGCTGGCAGATCCCAGGTCCTGCACATTGTCGTTCCTGGCTATTAAACCCAGTCCGCCTAAATGGAGGTATAAGCCATTACCGGAGATATCAAGTCTTGGTCCTATTGGATCCGACGCCGATTTGCGAAACGCGAGATAACCATTGTTGTGTATAAGCATATTACCTGCTACTTCAAGCTTCACAATCGGATAGGTTGTGCCTATACCAACATTGCCATTGGCCGGAAATACATTTTGCGCCTTCAGGTTGCAGTAAATAACATTGATAATAAGTAAAGAAAGAAAGGATAGTATTTTCATAACAATATAAAGGATAGGTTGAAAATATTTATTACGCTGAAATTCTGTTTACCAGCGAGCGCATCTTCCGGATTTTCTCCAGCAGTAGCTGCTGTTCCATGTCGGCATCTTGTTTCAGTTGCTCAAGCGCCTGCTGCTGCTGAATAAGGTAAAGTGTTAATTCTTCTATTTTACGAAGCAATACCGACAGGTTATTGCCAATGTTTAATGCAGCATGTTCTGTCTCCTTTGCTGAAGGTACATCTGCCAGATGCCCGTTGTCCTTAATGTATTGTTTCAGATCGCTGACAGGTAGCAAACGGTAACTTCTTTCAAAAACATGATCTGCCCAGTCAGCTGCCTGCAGGTTCACTTTAATTCTTTTTGTTATGATATTACCGTTTACCGATAGCTTTTCAGAAGGTGAAACGGTATTGATTCCCACATTGCCATCGCCCGATGTATAGAAATGTGTTTGAAAAACAGATGCAGAAAATAGATCGCTATTCGTTGTGCCTATTGAAAAGGCTTGCCCCTGCGATCGCCAGATGCCTGCCGTCCTGTCCGGATATTTTATTAATCCCATAACCGAATTACTGTCTTTACCCAATATAATACCATTGTAATCACTGCCGTTGATAAAAGCGCTGGCGTTTAAATTAATGCCCGTGCCAAACCAGGCATCCCTGAAACGCCATTGTCCCGTGCTAAGATCTTGCCCCATATCTGTTTTAGGAGCCAGCGATCCGCCGTTTATCACTACATAATTGCTAACCGTACTTAACTCAAGCTGAATTCCCTTACTTGTATCAGGTGCTTGAAATCGCACTGCTCCATTAGTTATGAGTACGGGGCCATGAACTTCCAATAAATTCTCCGGCGCCAACGTCCCCACACCCACATTGCCAGTATCGGGAAATACATTCTGGCAAAAACAATGACCAAAGAAGAAAAGAGATAGGGATGAAATAAGAAGATGTTTTCTCATGACCGAAAATAAGATATTATCTTTAAATAAAATATCCAATCTGCTTTCGCCTGATAAATCATTACTTATAATAGTTACTGTTTCCTGATGTCGTAAATTCTTTTTCCTGATTGCATAAAACCAATGAATGACACTGCCGTTTCTTTGCGGCCCAACTCTTCATACTTATGCAATACAGGAATACTTTTCTTTTTTTGATGCTGTTTTATTTTTCCATTACCAGGTGTTTTAGCCAGCATACGGCGGAATTACGTGGCGATATTTTCGATAACGGCGAAAGAGCGCTCGCCGGCGTCTCTGTTGTGCTGAAAGGCGTTTCCGTTTACACCGTTGTTTCCGGCGAAAAGGGTGATTTTGTCTTTCACAACATTCAGCCCGGCGAATACAGGCTCTATGCAAGCCGCACAGGATTTGCCAACTATGAACAAAAAATCCGGGTAAAAGATAAAGACCAGTTTATTCATATCTATCTTGCCAGCCAGGCCAACGAATTGCAAAGCGTTGAAATTACAGGCCATCGCAGGAAGGCGTATAAGCTCAACGAAACCTATATCGGCAGCAAGGGCGGAATGAACATTAAAGACCTTCCTCAATCTGTATCCTATGCCACCAAAGAACTCATGCTCGACCAGGGCGATGTTCGTGTCGGTGAAGTGGTAAAAAACTTCAGTGGCGTTAACCAGTTTACAAGTTACGACGACCTTACCATCCGTGGTTTCAGGGTAAATGGCCAGAGCAATACGCAATTGTTGAATGGAATGCGTACCAGCACCGGCTTCTGGAAACAGCCGCTCACCAACTATCTCGAGCGGGTAGAAGTGTTGAAAGGACCTGCTTCGGCACTTTATGGCAATGCAAGTCCGGGAGGCGTGGTGAACAGGGTTACCAAAAAGCCATTGAATGAATCACGTAAAAATATTACCCTGCAAATGGGTAGCTTCAATACTTTCAGGGTGCTGACCGATTTTACCGGTCCTGTCAACAAAGACAGCTCCCTGTTATACAGGCTTAACCTGGGATATGAAGACGCCAACACCTTCCGCGATCTCATGTTCGATAAAAATATCGTCGTCGCCCCCTCTGTATCCTTCATCCCCGATGCCAATACCAGGATCAACGTAGACCTCGTTTACAATGCCTCCCGCAGCCGCCTCGACCGCGGCCAGTCGCTCCTGGCAAACGGCGATCTGAACTCAACCCCGCAATCCTTGTCGCTGGCCACTCCCAACGATAAACTGAATGAAAATACTTATACCATTACGGTAGCAGGCAGCCGCAAATTAGGCGACAATGCTTCTTTTAATGTCGCCTATTCCCGCACCGGCTACAACGAAGATCTGTACGAACACCGGGGGGCCAACGCCTATGCCAAAGACACGATGGGTAAAGATGTCTCCAACCTCGTAGCCATGCAAATCTTCGCCAGGAAACGTAATCGGTATATTGGTAACCTTACAGCCTATGCCGATTTTAAAATAAATACCGGCAGTATAGAACATAACTGGATCGCAGGATACGACTACGGCAGCGAATTATCGCCTGCCGGCGCTTCCCAGCTCACTGCTTCAGGATACCGCAATGCCGCCAACAATGCCGCCATTACCTTTAATGCCGCGCAATATGCGCAAAACCCTTCCGCTTATATCAAGCGCTTCCTGGTGAAAGACGGCCTGCTGGTTCCCAACGTGCCCTCCTTTAACCTCAACGATGTGGTGAACTCCCAGAAAATGCAGGACGATAGCAAAGCATTCTTTACCAATACTACTCTTGCACCAACGTATTATTACCTGCATGCTGGCTATTTGCAGGATAGGGTGCGTATCGGGCGCCTGCAGCTCCTGCTTGGCATCAGGTATGAGCATTATACCGACTTTGCCAACTATCTCGCTACCAATCAAACGAAAACTAATTCCACCGCATTACTGCCGCGTTTCGGAGCCGTGTACACCGTTTCAGAAAATATCAATGTGTACGGTACCTATGTAACAGGGTATAACCCCCAATCTGCGGCAACTTTATCTAACCCCAGTGCAGGCGGCCCCTTCGAACCTTTAAGAAGTAATATGACTGAATTCGGCGCTAAAAGCTCGTGGCTGCACAACAGGCTGTCGGCTTCCGCAGCGGTTTACAGGATAGAACAAAAGAACACGCTGTATAATGCCAATAATCCCAATAACCCGGATTCTATGATGCAGATAGGAAAAGAAAGATCTGAAGGAATTGAATTTGATGTTACCGGGCAGCTTACCTCTTCCTGGAGTATTATGGCATCCTATGCTTATAACGATGCCAGGATCCTTGCCGGTAGCGATGCCGAAAAGAACCGACAGAAACCCAATGCCCCGCGTAACCTGGCTAACCTATGGACCAAATACATGATTCGCAAAGGACCATTGAGTGGCCTGGGCGCAGGGTTGGGAGTGTATTACGTGGGTGAAAGAGGGCTTTCCATCAGCCTCGATCAAACCATTCCTGCATATACACTCGTTAATGCAGCGGTATACTACAATTTCGGGCAAATGCAACTGCAGCTGAACGTCAATAACGCTACCAATAAAAAGCATTGGGTAGGAGGATACGATTATATCCGCCTGTTCCCGGGTAACCCAAGGCAATACCTTATAACACTTAACTACGCATTCTGATAATTTTAATTACATGCAGCACTTGGTTAAACGTTAAGAACGCTTCATCAGGTGCTGCATGTATTTGTTATACCAGTATAGTCAAATGGTTCGTGCCGGGTTACAGGCTTTTGCCGGATGTCGGAAGGCAGCTTTACAGCAAACCATAAAGGGCAGCCTGCTCTTTCATAAACGCTAAGCTCCCTTTAGCCAGCGCCTCCGCGGAATATGGCGATGCCCGCCATAACGATACAGCCGCTGCCATCCCATTGATAGAAGAGGAGAAGTTTTCCAGTACCAGCGCTCCCCGGTAGTCGATGGCCGATAAAGCTTTGAAGAAATCTTCCCAGTGAACATTGCCTTCTCCGGGCATCCCCCGGTCGCTTTCTGTTATATGCAGATGTTTTAGTTTTTCACCGGCAGCGATAACAGGTGTTGTAAAGCCCGCTTCTTCTATGTTCATATGAAATGTATCGAGGTGCAGGCCCATATTGGAGGCATTAACTTTTTGCAGCATCCGCAACACATCACTCGCACAGGTGCACACATAACTCTCGTAACGGTTGATAGGTTCTATGGCAATAGTAATGTCATAACGTTGTGCATACTGCGAACATTGGTACCATACTTCACATATGATATCTTCCTCAGCTGTTGTCAGCGGGTGCCCTGAAAATACGCCGATAGCGCTGTGTAACACGCCACCCAGCAGCCGGGCTTCCAGCTCCGCGGTTTTCTGCACGGCAGCTGTCATTAGCGCTAAGGCTTCTTTAGGGTGAGTGGGAATATGCGCATAGGAGGGAAGGTTAAAGGAACATACCGGCTGTAACCGGTGCTGTTTCAATTGCTGCCTTACCGTTGCAGTATCTATAGCCATTGATGGCGGAAGTAGTATTTCCAGTACATCAAAACCATAGGCAGCTGTCTGTTCAATGGCATATTTGCCTGCCGAAGCTTCCCACGCGGGTAAAGTCCAGCTAAGCAACGATGCGCCAAATTTTATTTTTTCCATTTTTTTTATTTAAAAGATCCACCACTCTGCTCTTACACCCAGGTAACTGCCCCACCTTTTGTTGCCCGCATACGAGAGAAAAGGCGAATAGGCATGTTCCATGGCATAGGTATTATAACGTGCTAAAGAAAAGATCAGTCGTATATGAGGCCTCGCCCAGGGATCGCGCGCTGCCGTTGGTACCAGGGTAGGAGCCAGCACCCATTTGAGCATGGTGGCCTTAGGATTATTCCCGTCTGTTCGTTCCGCGTAATGCAGCTCACTGATGATATGAAACCAGTTGGTGACATAACCTATAGCCCTTACCCCGCTTACCCAGTCTCGTTTGAAATTCGTCACCGTCCGGTTATAGTAGTCCTTGGCTTCGCCACTGGCGCTGCCACCACCCTTGCTCCGGGTGAAAACTGAATATCCGTTTAAACTTAGACGCGAAGATAGGTTTAGTAATACATGCTCTACCGCGGTAAGCGAATAAGCGCCGGTATAACGTTGTGTTACAGGATCGGGTGCGCCAAATGTAAGCCATGTTTGCGTACTGCCATTGTCTCCGCCGTTGGCAACGCCACTGCCGTAACGCACCGATAGCTGGTTGAAAGAACCTTTGCGAAGTGTGCGCACCGGCGAGGTCCATTTTATGCCTGCTACCCAGCCCTGATCTGTAGGATAATAAGGAAGCGCATCCCGGCCCGATGAAGCTACATAATGATATTCCGCAAGCAGCTTTATGGTATGCCCCTGCCACCTTTTGATCTCATGCTCTAATACGGCTATTTCGCGCTGCCGGTAAGTAAAACCGCCCCCTCCCGTAATGATGTTCGAGTAAGAATAAGGAAGCGTACCCCGCGATGTGGTATCTATCACCGAGGGAAAATACATGGAGAAGGATGTGTTGCGGTATTTAACACCAAAACCCGTGGTTGAGTGATCGTCGAAATAAAAATAGTCGCAGATATGTATGTCATCGTAGCGCATATACCGCGCCCCTGCCCAGGCGCTCCACTGACTGCCCACTATATTCCGCACCTCTGCAAAGGCTTCAGGCAAACTTGATACTGTTCCACCCACAGACCGTGAATTTACATTCCCCAGGTTCGTTCCTTGTGTGGAATAATAAGCGAGCCGCGCCTGGAAATCAATTTTTGTACTGTCGTTATCCGCATTCACTGCACGGAAATGAAAAGAAGGCAATAGATCTACATAATCGCCCTGCTCTAAACGGCTGCCCAGTGATCCCTGTCCGTTCAGGTTCAGTTGCCGGCCGGTAAGGCCGGGGATCGATGGCGATATGCCCGCACCAATACGGCCTGTAGTTCCCATAGAGAATTGCTTGTTGGTAATAATGATCTGGCTATAAACAGGAGGCGCCACCAGCAGCAATAAAAACGGCGCATAACAGTTATTTATTTTCATATAGCATTACGTTATTATTTGCACTTCCATCCGTACCAGGCCACTACGGCAAAGGCCAGCATAGGCACACAAAAGGCACCCGTAATTCCTGTCATATCCGATACGCGGCCCATGATCATCGTGAGTATAGCACCGCCTATAATGGCCATTACAATCACCGAAGAAGCCATTTTGGCTCTTGCCCCAAGGCCGGCAATACCCAATGTGAAAATGGTAGGATACATGATCGACATGAAAAAGCTGGTGGCTACAAAAGCAGCAATACCTATACTGCCAGGCAATAAAATCCCGGCTATCACAAGCGCCATACTAATCAGGGCATATGAAAACAGCAGTACATGATCTTTGAATTTTTTCAGTAACACAGTCCCCGTAAAACGGCCTGCCGCAAATAATACCAGTGATAATATCAGGTAGTTGGCTGCCTGCTTTTCCGTAACTGAGGGCGCTACATGCTGCACATAACGGATCAGGTAACTCCACATACATACCTGCGCTCCTACACAAAAGAACTGGGCTATCACTGCCATCCGCAACTGTTTTATTCCAGGCAGCCCGCCTTTCAGCGGTTTCATTTGCATGTCTTCTGTTCCCGGTGTGGTTTCCTCTGGTTCTTTAAGCGCCGGGAAGCGGGTAACAGCAAACAATAGGGCAAATAACAATACCACAATGCCTATACATAAATAGGGCGGCGCTACAGCTGCCGTTTCCGATCTGTAATAGGTGTCCAGTACCGCTGCATCCATATGGCCTATTTGTTCAGGAGTGTATTCGATACCGGAAAAAATGAGCTGCTGACCTACTACAATGCCGGTAATACAGCCTATGGGGTTGAAAGCCTGCGCAAGGTTTAAACGGAAACTGGCAGTTTCAGGCTTGCCCAATACAGCTACGTAAGGATTGGCGGCCGTTTCCAGGAAAGCCAGTCCGCTCGCTATAACAAACAACGCAAAAAGAAAAAAGGTGTACGAATGCGCTTTGGCCGCAGGCACAAACAACAAGGCGCCTGCCGCGTATAATAAAAGCCCGCTGATGATGCCGCTTTTATAACCACGCTTTTTCATCACGTACGAAGCAGGCAGCGCAAATACAAAATAACCCAGGTAAAACGCAGACTGTACCAGCCCCGATTGAAAATCGTTAAGCGAAAAAGATTTCTTGAATTGTTTGATAAGTATATCATTCAGGTTGTTCGCCATTCCCCAGAGAAAGAAAAGACTGGTAATAAGTACCAATGGCAATAGATAAGCCTTGCCTGAATGGCTTGTTGTAGCAGGTGCTTCAGCAGTAATACGCTCGCTGCTGGCAGATGAGGTAGGGGCAATATTTATCATGACTTCTGTTATGGCAGGTTTACAATGAAGTACGTAATGGGGTGAAGGGCTGCAGAGAGGTGCCTTGCTGAACACGAAAGAATGGCTTGGCTGCCTGCTTGAACTGCTCGAACGTTGCTGGGGTGTAGTCGGGGCAAGCGCCTTCTTGTGTAGTTACAAAAGCACCCATAGCCGCGGCATCGAACAGCATATCTTCTACAGTATTACCGGAACATCTGGAAACCAGGTAGGCCGCCAGGAAGGAGTCGCCGCTTCCTACCGTATCCTTTACCGTTACAGGTAGGGCATTACATTCATACCAGTTGCCGCCACTACAACAAACGGCTCCTTTGCTTCCCTTCGTAAGCAATAACTCATGTATATCAAACTGCTCTTCCAGGAATTGCAGGCCGGCAACTTCAGACTCGTATTCACGGCCGAAAATAGACAGGATGATGCGCAGCTCTGCTTTGTTAAGTTTAACGCAATCGGCATGCTTGAGCAGGCTTGCCAGTAGCTGGCCATCGTAATAGGGTGGCCTGAGGTTGATGTCGAATACCTTGAACGGAGCCGCCTCCAATAACTCGAAAATAGCATGGCGACTTTCAAGACCGCGTGCTGCCAGGCTGCCATAAACAAATACGTCCGATGCAGCAGCCACGGCAATATCTTCCTGTGATGTTGAAATATAATCCCATGCTACATCTTCTGTTATGGCGTAATGGGCTTCGTTATGCTCGTCAATGGTGGCTATAACGGTTCCGGTACGGGCGTGGCTATGCTGCCAGTGGGTTGGCAGGGCTACCCCCCAATCGGTAATGAGTTTGTAAAGGGTGTTGCCCGGCTCGTCATTCCCCAGCCGGGTGATCATTTGGGCCCTTACGCCCAGCTTGTTCAGATGGTAGGCTACATTGAAAGGAGCACCACCGGCTTTCCGGCCTGTGGGGAAAATATCCCATAAAACTTCCCCAAAACAAGTTATCGTTATCGGATTCGCATTCATAAATGGCTGTTTAAACGTTTCAACAATATGAGAAAAAAATTTATTACTGTTCATTGGTAGCAACCCACGCCACAGGCAACTGCAGTTGCTGCACGGCCTGCTGCTCATTCTTTTCCGCGTTTACCCGTTTCAGCATAACATCCACAGCGCTGCGTCCTATATCCTCCAGCGGCTGTCGCAGGTAAGGAATAGGATAGGGGAAAAACTCGAACGCCTCACTTTCATCAAACAACACCACCGATGCCATATCGGGTATGCTGATGTTACGCCTCACCAGCTGCCGTACACCTGCTACGCCTATCTTGTTCGATGTAAAAAAGAAGGCATCGGCATCATCGGCCAGCGCATGATCCATAATACGTTGCATCTCACTTTCCAGGTCGCTTTCATGCAGCCGGTAAACCACTGCCGTAAAGCTGTGCATAGGCCGGTACTGCTCCCAGGTTACGATCGCACCCTGCACGCGGTCCTCTATATGCTGTAATCCTGAATCATAAGTGATAATGGCCATCTTGAGGCGCGCTTCACGGAGAAAATAGGCAGCAGCCTTTGAAGCCGCCCCAAAATTGTCGACGCATACACTATCTGCACCAACACCCGGAAAATAACGGTCTACCAGTACGAATGGCGTCGAACTATCCAGCAAAAGTTCCAGCATCGCTGCTGAACCAGCCGGCGGCGCAATGATAAGACCGTCAACCTGCCTGGAAAAAAACTGGCTGGCAAGCCGCTCGAACTTGTATATGCTTTCATCCGAACTGCCTATCAGGAGCGAATAACCCAGGGCTTCCGCTTCATCACTGATAATACGCGCCAGCCGCGAAAAAAATGGGTTGGATATGTCTGCAAGGATAAGACCCAGTAGAAAAGTCCGGTTGCTTTTCAGGCTTCTTGCAAGGTAATTGGGGGAATAATGAAGTGCCTTGGCCGCACTTTTTATTTTCTCGGCAGTTTCACTGTTGATCCGGTTGCTTTGCTTGCCGTTTAGAACATATGATACCAGGGTAGTCGATACACCGGCTTTCGCAGCAACATCTTTTAATGATACTTTTTTCATATGCCCAGGCAACCTGTTTGATACCAAAAATAATCAGTTTAAACGATTCAACAAATTTATTTTAACCTATACCCCGTGTCGCGTAACTTTAAGATCTCTGTAACCTTAACTTACTATGAAAACAATGCTTCCCCTGGTCCTGGTCCTCCTGCTATCGGCTGGCTGCGGATCCACACGTCAAAATGGTAACGGAACACAATCCAATACCACGGCTGCCCTGGTCAATAACAACAACTTCTTATTCCGTGCACAAACGGCTACCCCGTTAAATGGCCGCATTATTAATCTTACCTTCGAATACGAAGTAAAGGTCTCTAAAGACACCATCGTCGCCTTTCTCCCATATTTCGGAAGGGCTTTCACCGCCCCCATGGACCCATCCCAGGGTGGCATAAAATTCACATCAACAAAATTTTCACAAAAACTGCAGCAGCGACGCAGGGGAGGGTGGGAGTTGGTAGTTAAACCTGAGGATGTGCCTGATATTCAGATTCTTAACTTTACAATAACTACTAATGGCTATACAACCCTCCAGGTAACCAGCACCAATAAACAACCCATTTCTTTTTATGGCACAATTGAAGCTAACACACTGAAAAATAATAGGTAATCACCGAAAATCAACCGATGTGCAAAATTTTCTTAAACAAACGTTTGATTTATCTTGCGCAATCCCTTTACCTTTGCCTTCAATTTCAGTGATTTAATGATTTCTTGCCGCTTACCTGCTCTCTTTCAGCCGCTTACAGCCAAAAGTGGACGATCGGGGTACAGGTAATAACCTTTTTAACATTTATAGATTGATTTATGAAACGACTCATGTATACGGTTGGTTGTATGATCGCAGGTTGCTTCAGCATGCCCTTGCTGGCCCAGCACACAGGTGACTCCCTGTTGCAGGAAGCAACCCTGGCAAACGTGATTCAATACGCACTCACGCATCAACCCTCCGCTCAACAGGCCCTTATCGACGAAAAGATCACCGAAGAAACAATTAAAACAAAACTGGCCGACTGGTATCCGCAGGTGAATTTCAACTACTCCCTGCAGCATAACTTCCAGGTGCCTATTAACGTAATTGGTGGCAATCCCATCCAATTGGGCGTACATAACACCTCCGGAGGTCAGTTTACCCTCTCACAAAGCGTTTTCAACCGCGATGTATTATTGGCAGCCCGTACCAGGGGTGATGTCCGTTTACAGGCGCGCCAGGCTGTCACCGCTAACAAGATCGATGTCACTGTTAACGTCAGCAAAGCTTTCTACGATGTCCTCGCCACAAAAGAGCAGATCAAAGTGAGCGAACAGGATATCATCAGGCTGGATAAAAGCATGCAAACAGCTTTCGATCAGTACCAGGCAGGTGTAACCGATAAAACCGATTACAAACGCGCTACTATCGCTTTGAATAACGCAAAGGCCAGCGTCAAAACAAACCGCGCGCTGCTCGACGCAAAAGAAGAATACCTCAAACAGTTGATGGGCTATCCGGTCTCCGGAACACTGAATATCGTGTACGACAGCCTTCAGATGGAACGCGAAATTGCAATGGATACCCTGCAACAGGCTAGCCCCGATGCACGTATCGAATATCAACAATTGCAAACACAGCGAAAACTGCTGGAAGCCAGCGTTAAATACGAAAAATGGAGCTTTATCCCTACTGTTACGCTTAATGGTGCCTATAACCTCAGCTATCAGAACGATAACTTCAACAAACTGTATAGCAACAACCTGCCTAACTCTTTCGCCAATGTAACGGTTGGTTTCCCTATTTTCCAGGGCGGCAAAAGAACAGCAAGGATTCGCCAGGCTGAATGGCAACTGACACGTACCAACTGGGATATCACAAATCTGAAAAATAGCGTAAATTCTCAGTTTGCACAGGCATTGGCTACTTATAAAGCCAACCTTGCCAACTACGACGCATTAAAAGAAAACCTCGATCTCGCTCAGGAAGTGTACGACGTAATACAGCTGCAATACAGGTCAGGTGTGAAAACTTACCTGGAAGTAATTACCTCCGAATCCGATCTGCGTACAGCGCGTATTAACTATTACAACGCATTATACCAGGTACTTGCCAGCAAGGTAGATGTTCAGAGAGCCCTGGGTCAAATTAATTAATACCATTCAAAATCAAGATACAATGTTGTTTAACACGATTAGAAACTATACAGGCGTTGCCTTTTTACTCACACTCGCTGCTTGCGGTAGCAAACAGCAGCAGCAACAACAGCAGGCTCCGGCCGCTGTGCCTGTTACCGTCACTCCGGTAACTACTACAGACGCGGTTTACCACGATTTGTATCCCGGTACAGTTACGCCGCTGAAGCAGGTTGAACTGCGTCCGCAGGTGACTGGTTACATCACAGGTATTTTCTTCCAGGATGGTGCTAAAGTCAGAAAAGGTCAAAAACTCTATACGATCGACGAACAGGTGTACTCCGCCAACTACCAGCAGGCGCTGGCGAACGTGGCAGTACAGGAAACCAACCTCGTTAAGGCGCAGAAAGATGCCGACCGCTACCACGAACTTGATAAAAAGGACGCGATAGCTAAACAACAGGTCGACTATGCCGATGCCGCACTCGAAGCCGCCAAAAAACAACTGGCTGCCGCAAAAGCAAACGTACAAAGCGTGCAGTCTAACGTGCGTTTTGCTACTATCTACGCTCCTTTTGATGGTACTATCGGTATCTCCCAGGTTAGAACAGGCGCTTCTGTAGTAGCAGGCTCCTCTGTCCTCAATACCGTGTCTACCGACGATCCTATCGCGGTCGACTTCACCATCGATCAGAAAGATATCTATCGTTTCTCCCAACTCCAGCAGAAAGGAACGAAAGGAAAAGACTCTGTCTTTACACTCGCTTTCGGTAACGACGTGTATCCTTTCCCCGGGAGCATTTATACCATCGATCGCGCAGTTGATCCTCAAACCGGTACGCTTAAAACACGGTTGGTGTTCCCTAATAGCAAAGGCTTGCTTAAATCAGGTATGAACACAACCGTACGCGTACAGTCCAATACCGCTGCTAAGTCTGTTGTTATTCCGTTTAAAGCGGTAACGGAGCAGCTCGGCGAATTCTTTGTATACGTTACAGCCGACAGCAGCAAGGTGTCACAGCGTAAAGTGGTGCTGGGTAAACAACTCGGAACCGACGTCGTGATCCAGGAAGGCCTGAAAGAAGGCGAAACGGTTGTAGTCCAAGGTGTACAGAACCTGCGTGATGGTGCTGTTTACACTACACAGGCGCCGCAGCAGCCCGGAGCTCCCGGAGCAGCAGCACCCAAAAAGTAAGAGGAGAGATTATAAGATCAAGAAAGCAAGCGAACAATGATAGCAGATACTTTTATAAAACGGCCAGTAACGGCCATCGTAATATCCATTGTGATTGTGCTGGTAGGTATTATCTCAATGCTCACCCTGCCCATCGCACAATACCCCGATATTACTCCGCCAACCGTTTCCATCACCGGTAACTTTACCGGCGCCGATGCCGAAACGGTAGAACAAACCACTACCACTGCCATTGAAACGCAGGTGAACGGTACCCCGGGCATGACCTATATGTCCAGTAACAGTACCAGTAGCGGCCAAAGTAGCATTACGGTTAACTTCGAAGTAGGTACTAATATCGATATCGCTACCCTCGACGTACAGAACAGGGTGAGCGTGGCACAGCCTACACTGCCCGATGCGGTAAAACGTCTCGGCTTAACTACCCGTAAAAGAAACCCCAGTATCATGATGGCCCTCGCGCTGTACTCTCCAAATGGTACGCACGACGCCACCTTCCTGGGTAACTACGCCAACATCTACGTAAAAGACGCGTTGTTAAGGGTTAAAGGGGTAGGTGATATCTTCACCCGCGCCGATGACTTCGGTATGAGGGTTTGGTTCGATCCTAAAAAACTGGCGAACCTTAGCCTTACAACCACCGATGTTATGGCAGCCCTTACTGAACAGAACCTGCAGGTGGCTGCCGGTACTATCGGCGGTAACCCACAGCCCGGAACGCAAAGCTTTGAATACAGCGTGCTTACCAACAGCCGCCTGAATACAAAAGAACAGTTCGACGATATCATCGTGCGCAGCAACCCTGCCGACGGTAGTATCGTACGCCTGAAAGACGTTGCCCGTGTCGAATTGGGTAAATTCGACTATGGTATCAACTCCTTCGTGAATGGTAAACCAGGACCCTTCATCCTCATCTACCAGGCCCCCGGCGCTAACGCCCTCGATACCTACAAGGGTATCCAGAAAGCACTGGCCGAAATGAAGAAAACCTTCCCTAAAGACGTTGACTACCTCGTTCCGCTGGAAACAGCAACCGTGGTTGACGTTTCTATCGATGAAGTATTACATACCCTGGTAGAAGCCCTCTTGCTGGTGATCCTCGTGGTGTTCCTGTTCCTGCAGAACTGGCGCGCAACACTTATCCCCGTACTGGCTATCCCGGTATCGTTGATAGGTACCTTTATCTTCTTTATTCCGTTCGGCTTCACCATTAACACCCTTACTCTCTTTGCCTTCGTATTGGCGATCGGTATCGTGGTGGATGACGCCATTGTGGTCGTCGAAGCGGTGCAGCACTATATAGACCATGAAAAGCTATCGCCCAAAGAAGCAACACAAAAGGCGATGCGCGATATCTCCGGCCCTGTGGTCGCTATCGCGCTGATCCTCGCAGCGGTATTCGTTCCCGTAAGCTTCGTCCCCGGTATCGTAGGCCGCCTGTACCAGCAGTTTGCGATCACTATCGCGGTGTCGGTGATCATCTCGGCTTTTGTGGCCTTGTCACTTACCCCGGCGCTTTGTTCTATCATGCTCAAACCCTCTAAAGGTGAGAATGAGAAAAAGAATATCATGGAGAGGTTCTTTGCCGGCTTTAACAGGTGGTTCGAAAGAGTTTCTCACTCCTATACAAGAGGCGTGGCAAAATGGATCAGGGCTACTCCTTATGTCCTGGTAATGATGGTCTGCCTCTTCGTAGGTCTGTTCTTCCTCTTTAAAGCAAAACCTACAGGATTCATCCCCTCTGAAGATGAAGGCCGTTTATTCGTATCATATGAAATGCCCGAAGGTACTTCTACCACACGCAGCGTGGAAATGATCAAGGAGATCATGGGAAGGGTACAGGCAATACCTGCGGTGAACGTTGTCGGAGGGCTGGCTGGTCTTAACATCATCAGCTTCTCTAACAAATCTAACCTCGGTACGCTGTTCGTAAACCTGAAACCATGGAGCAAACGTGAGGCGAAGGAAGACCAGCTCAATGGTGTAATTGCGGAAATACGGAAACGTACAGCCGATATCAAAGAAGCCAGGATCCTGGTAATTGCACCGCCAGCCATCCCGGGTCTCGGTCAAACCTCAGGTTTCACCTTCGAATTACAGCAAACAACAAGTACCGATAATATCCAGGAATTCGAAAAAGTATCCCAGAAATTTATCGGCGCCTTATTCCAGCGCCCGGAAATTGGTATGGCTTATACCTTCTTCTCCACAAAAACACCAAACTACCGTGTCGATGTGAACAGGGATGCTGCTAAAAAACTGGGCGTGGCGCTCTCCGATGTCTATAGCACCATGAGCACCATGCTGGGTAGTAGCTACGTGAACGACTTTAACCTCTATGGCCGTAACTTCCGCGTGATGGCCCAGGCCGATAGCTCTTTCCGTTCTAATCTCGATAACCTGCAGAACTTCTATGTACGCAACAGGGAAGGTAATATGATCCCAATGAGCTCATTGGTGACCACCAAACTGGTCGAAAACCCGGCGGTGATCTCACACTATAATATCTACAGGTCTGTTGAAATCAACGGTGTGCCTAAACCAGGTTATAGTAGCGGCCAGGCAATCGAAGCCCTGAAAGAAGTGGCCGCGCAGGTTTTACCCGCAGGTTATGGCTATGAATTCTCAGGTATGAGCCGCGAGGAGATCAAGGCAGGTAGCAGTACAGGTATGATCTTCGCTATCTCTATCGTCTTCGTATTCCTGTTCCTGGCAGCGCTGTACGAAAGCTGGTCAATACCATTCTCCGTATTATTCGCGGTGCCGGTAGGCGCGTTTGGTTCTATCTTAACGCTCACCTTCCTGCCTAACTTGACCAATAACGTATACGCACAGATCGGCTTGATCACACTGATCGGTCTGGCCGCCAAAAACGCCATCCTGATCGTCGAATTCGCGAAAGAAAGGGTGGATAAGGGTATCGATATTACACACGCTACCCTGCAGGCCGTTCAGTTGCGTCTGCGACCCATCATCATGACCTCCCTTGCATTCATCCTCGGCGTGTTACCGCTCGCGTTTGCAAGTGGTGCCGCCGCCGAATCCCGTAAAACTATCGGTTGGACCGTGGCAGGTGGTATGGTCGCGGCTAGCTCCCTCGCCATCTTCGTAGTGCCCGTATTGTTTGTTCTCATCACCAAACTCGCATACGGTAAATCTCTTAAGAAGATCCAGGAAAAACACCGCCTTGAAGAAGAAATAGATCGTTCTATTATAGAAAACAGGATAGGTTAACAGACAGGAGTTAATTACTAGCTTGGCTTAGAAAACAGAAGCGGCGCTATTAACGCGCCGCTTTTTTTTATGCGCAGCCGTTTGCCTAACTTTGAAAATATGCATGATATAGAGCCATTTTTTAACTGGAGACACCTGTATACAGCAGAAGACGATGTCCGCTCACCCTTCTATGGCCGTACCTATAGCGAATTCGAATTCTCTCAAACCGTTTACAACTACTATATCCATCCCCAATGGGATGAATTTGGCAGCCGCACGCTCTACATGAAGATCCTCTATGTGGATTATGAACAACAATTTGCAATAATTGAACTCATCGGTGAATGGAACGACGCCATAGAAAATGATATCATGACGCTCAAAAGGGATATCGTCGATAAACTCGAAGCCGACGGTATCTTTAAATATATCTTCATCGCAGAAAATGTCCTCAACTACCACAGCGGCGATAAAGACTACTACCAGGAATGGTTCGATGAAGTCACAGACGAAAGCGGATGGATTGTCCTGCTGAATATGCCCCAAGCTTCACAGCAGGATTTCAGGAAAAGAAAATTACACTACTTCATAGAATTGATGGAACTGCCCGACTGGCGTGTCTATAAACCAGAACACCTTTTCAGGCTTATAGACGACAAGATCAACCAGCGTCTCGACTAGTACTTTCAGCCTATACGACACAAAGCAGGAGGCCGCTTTTATAACCGGTTCACACAACCCGGCGTGCAGACATTAGTCTTTTTGGCAATGTTTTTGGAGAATGGGGGAAGATCATTTCTTCACGCTCTATCTAATACACCATGCCTGGAAAAACTTTACACCGGCTTGTCGCCAGCTTTGCACTCTTGTTGTTTGCGATGTTCACTCATGCGCAGGATGCTTCTAAAACCATTAATGCACGCCTGTTGGGGCTCGACGGCTCTCCACAGCGCGATTATACGCTGCAGTCCAAAATGCTGGGATCTTCTGCTACTACATCCGAAGACGGTAAGTTCTCTTTAAAGGTAAACGTGGAAGATTCTATCCTCATCCTATTCCAGGGAACACAGTTGGGCGCAGTGAAAGTACCCGCATTCACCAATTTTCAGGTGCAGTTCGCCGAAAACAATAAGTTCAACATAAAGGAAATATCCGCCGAAGCCGCAAAAGATACAACAAAACCTGTAACGCCGGCTCACGACTCGGTAGCGGCGCCCGTTCCAGCCGATACAGTGGCCGCTCCTGTAAAGGATTCAGCCCCAACAACTACGCCGGGTAAGCCCGACTCCGCTGCAACAGCTGCTGCCAGGCCCGATACCGCAACAACAGCGCCTCCGGTCGACTCATCGGCCGTTCGTGATACAGTCTTCCTCACCGGTAAGGTCATTGATATGTCCGGTAAACCTGTTTCATTTGCAACTATTGCATTTGCAAGCGGCGCCACCTATAACGGCGGCGAAGACGGCAGTTTCCGCATACCTTTCAAAACAGGCGCTACCGTTAAGTTCTCAGCCGTAGGCTACTCCGATAAAGACGTGGTGCTTGTTTCCGCAACAAAACCGCTCGATGTTCAGTTAAGCGCCAAATCAGGCCGACAGCTGCAGGAAGTGAAGGTAACCGCCCTGGGCGTATCCAAAAAGGGACGTGCAGTGGGATATGCTATCCAGGAAGTAAAAGGCGAAGCCGTTCAGGTGGCCAAAGAACAGAATTTCGTAAATGCCCTGCAAGGTAAGCTCGCCGGCGTACAGATCAATGGCAACTCAGGCTCCATGGGAGGCTCCTCAAAAGTGGTCATCCGTGGCGCCAAATCTATTACAGGTAACAACAATGCCCTCTTTGTAGTTGATGGTATCTTCATGGGCAACAATAACCCTTCCGCCAGCTATAACCAGCAGATAGGAGGGGGCGGCTACGATTACGGTAGCCCAATTCAGGACATCAACCCCGACGATATCGAACAGATCTCGGTGCTCAAAGGGGCTGCTGCTACTGCATTATACGGCTCTCGAGGCTCCAACGGTGTGGTGCTGGTAACAACAAAAAAAGGAACCGTATCCGGTAAACTGGGTATCACGTATAGCATCAACGCGCAAACCGATAAGGTATATGTGCTGCCTAAATACCAGAATAGGTATGGTGCCGGCGGTGCCAATACCACCGACCCCAATTTCGTAGGCAGTGGCTTCGATACGCTCTGGTATAACAAAAATCCCGAACAGTTCCTCAGCGAAGGCGCAGCAACCTATTCCGATCCCGTCCTCGGCCGCTACGATTTAATGCCACAGTTTGCCGTCGACGAATCATGGGGGCCCGCTTTGAACGGACAGATTGTAAGACCCTACTATTCTTTCGATAGAAACAAGAACAATCCTTTCTTCGGCCAAACCACCACCTGGTCGCCACAGCCCGATAACCTCAAAGACTTTTACCGCACAGGGCTTACGCTTACAAACAGCATCAGCATCAGCGGCGGTTCCGATAAAGGCACCTTCCGGCTTTCCTATAGCAACCTTTCGCAAAGGTTTATGGTGCCCGAAGCTAAACTCCAGCGTAATAACATAGGCTTCAATGGTACGTATAAAGTAACCGATGAAATTACAGCAGTTGCCAGCGCCAACTACTCCTATCAGGATGCAAGAGGCCGGCCAGGTACTGGTTTCTCAGGAACAAACTTCACCCAGTATTTTACAATGTACGGCCAGCGCCAGCTGGAACTCGATAAGCTCCGCTTCTATCAGTTTGCAGATGGCTCACAGGTGAGCTGGAACAGGAAATCCTTCGCCGACCCAACACCTACTTCAGCTACATCTCCCTACTGGGCGGTAAATAAAAACTACCAGACCGATAACCGCGACCGCCTGTTCGGCCTCGCCGGCTTCGAGGTAAAAGCAACAGACTGGTTAAACTTCTCCGCAAAAGTGTTCATGGATCAGTTTAGTACCACTATGGAAGAACGTCTTCCAAAAGATTACCAGACTGGCGGCTACAACCGTACCGATCGTACCTTCAGGGAATTGAACTACCTGGTAATGGCCAATGCAAAAAAAGACCTTAGCAGGAAAATAAGCCTGAACGCCTCCGCAGGTGCTAACCTCATGCAGCAGCGCGATGAAATTAATACAGGCTCCTTCACAGGCCTCATCGTGAGAGATGTTTACAACTATCGCAATGCCCTCGGAAGGGTTACCTATACACCGTTCCTTTATAAAAAAGAAATTCAGTCTGTCTTTGGCGACGCGGTCTTCGGTTACGATAACACGGTCTTCCTCGAAATAACTGGTCGTAACGACTGGTCTTCAACACTCGGCCCCGGTAATAACTCCTATTTCTACCCGTCAGCTTCTCTCTCTGCTGTCTTCTCCGACTGGCTGAAATGGAAATGGCTGTCATTCGGTAAAGCCCGCGCCAGCGTTGCGCAAATAGGCAGCGACACCGATCCTTATCGCATTTATCCTGCCTTTAATGTACCCGGAATGTTTGGCAGCGACCCAACCATAGGCAAAGATGCCGCCCTCGCCAACCCGGGCCTTAAACCGGAAAGAAGCACCGAAACAGAAGCCGGCCTGGAACTTAAATTCCTCAACAACCGCATCGGCCTCGATATCACTGTTTACAACAGGATTACAAACGATCTCATCGTTCCGCTGCAAGTGTCGCAAACAAGTGGTTATAGCTCTTATTTCGCAAATATAGGCAAATCACGCACCCGGGGTCTTGAACTGGAATTCTCTGCCACGCCGCTTGAACTAAAAAATGGCTTTACCTGGAACATAGGCGCCAACTTCGCAATGAACCGCAGCCGCCTGCTCGAATTGAACTTCCCGAATAACCCGGGTGTCGACAGGTATGTAGTGGGTACCGAAAGAAGACGTAACTCTGTTTCTGCAGTTGCCATCGTTGGCCAGCCGCTGTTTATGCTTACCGGTACCGATTATATCTATGATAATTACGGGAACAAAGTGGTCGATGAAACCGGCCATTACCTTGCATCGGATGCTACAAAAGTATTGGGTACTACACAACCCGACTTCGTAGGCGGTATAAGCAATAGCTTCTCATTCAAAGGCATTTCATTGAGCGCCTTGCTCGATTTCCAGAAAGGCGGAAGCTTCTTCTCCTATACAAATATGTACGGCAAAGCATCAGGCATTCTTTACGAAACAGCTGCCGATAACATCAGGGAAACAGGTGTCATAGCGCCAGGTGTAACCGAAGGCGGTGCCACCAACACGGTTAGAATTAGTGCAGCAGATCACTTCAAGAATAACTTCGGCCTTAAAGCCAATGCCGCCGATGTATACGATGCCGGGTTCCTCTACCTCAGAGAGGTGCGCCTCGGATATGAATTACCCGAAAAATGGGCCAATGTCATCAAGGCAAGGAACGCCAGGCTTACCTTCTATGGACGTAACCTTTGGCTCATCCACTCTAATGCACCCAATGTCGATCCGTCTAACATCATCAACTCCGACTCCAATATCCAGGGCCTCGAAGGCGGCGCATTGCCCTCTGTACGTTCATTTGGCTTAAATCTTACCGTCGGATTCTAACTTTTAAAACACTACTACATGAAACATGCTATTATAAAAAAAGGGCTGATTCTCTTACTTCCGGTATGCCTCGCCGCCTGTACCAAAAACTTCGACGAGTTGAACCGTGATCCTACCAGGCCTACCGAAGCAACACCCGAAACCCTGATCACAGGTGCCGAAAGAAGTGCTTCGGATATTATCTATAATAATTTCGTCAACGGCAGGGTAGGCATGTTATATGCACAATACTGGTCACAGTCTCAGAACGAATCCCATAGCCAGTATATGCTTGAAGAAAGCTCCAATAACCTGTTATGGAACCTCTATAGCACTGCGCTTACCAACCTCGACGAGATCATAAAAATGCACAACCAGGATCCGGAGGCAGTGCCTGCAAATGAAGCAGCCATCGCCAATATCCTCTCCGTATGGATCTTCCAGGTACTTGCCGATGTTTATGGTAATATCCCGTATTCCAATGCGCTGAAAGGACTGGAAAACTTTACCGCTTCTTACGACGATGCAGCTGCTATCTACGACAGCCTCGTCAACAGGATCAATACACAACTCACCAGGTTCGACGAATCGGGTGGTAACTTCAGAAGCGGCGAAAAGATCTTCAACGGCGATATCGCCAAATGGCGTAAACTGGCTAATTCCCTGAAACTGAGAATTGGTATCAGAATGGCTGATGTGGCTCCTGACAAGGCCAGGCCCATAATTGAAGCCGCAATTCAGGACGGTGTAATGACAGCCAACACCGATAACGCTTTGTTTCCTTACCTCTCAGCCGTTCCCGACCAGTTCCCGTTCAACCAGGAATCCGGTACCGGCATCCCTAACGATTACCTGGTGAGTAAAACCCTCGTCGATTATATGCAATCTATCCAGGATCCCCGCCTGCCGCTTTACGCCAGGCCGGCAACCTCCGATTCTGTGATCAGGGGCAAAGTATACGGATTAGGTGCCTTTGGGAATGATTATACTTTTTATTCTTATCCCGGCGTCAGACCTTACTCACCAACTTTCCCCGGTATTATCATGCTGAAGGCGGAAGTCGATTTCGCCCTGGCAGAAGCTGCCGCCCGTGGCTTCACCACCGGAAGCACTGCTCAGGAGCATTATAACGCAGGTATCCGCTCCAGCATGGCCTTCTGGCAGGTGACCGATACCGCTGCCATCAACGCCTACATCGCCAGGGTGCCTTACCTGCAATCCGACTGGCGCAACCGCATAGGCTCCCAGAAATGGCTGGCGCTGTATATGCAGGGCCTCCAGGCTTGGTTCGAAAGAACAAGACTTGAATTCAGGAAACCAGGCGGCGAATCGCTCTTTGTAACACCCGGAACAATACTCGATCAGTCTGTTACTGCAGGTGTACCCTACAGACTCACCTATCCCATCACCGAAGGAAATATCAACAGCGAAAACTATAATGCCGCAGGTGCAGCAATAGGAGGGAACACTAAAGGAACTAAGTTGTGGTGGAATAAGTAAAATCTTACCTTTGCGGGCTTAATTATGAAATACGAAAAGGAAATTAATCGCCGCAAAACCTTTGCTATTATCTCTCACCCGGATGCTGGTAAAACTACCCTTACAGAAAAATTTCTGTTATTCGGTGGCGCCATCCAAACAGCCGGTGCCGTAAAAAGCAATAAGATCAAAAAGCACGCGACCAGTGACTTCATGGAAATCGAAAGACAAAGAGGTATCTCCGTTGCTACCTCCGTAATGACTTTCGAATACCGCGATACACTCATCAACCTGCTCGATACACCCGGTCACAAAGACTTTGCGGAAGATACCTACCGTACCCTTACCGCAGTTGACAGCGTCGTACTCGTAGTCGATAGCGTCAACGGTGTCGAAGACCAGACACGTCGCCTCATGGAGGTCTGCCGCATGCGCGATACCCCGGTGATCGTATTCATCAATAAAATGGACCGCGACGGCAAAAACCGCTTCGACCTGCTCGAAGAAATTGAAAAAGAACTGCGCCTTCAGTTACACCCGCTTACATGGCCCATCAACAGCGGCAAGGACTTTAAAGGTGTTTATAACCTCCATAACAAAAGCCTCCAGCTGTTTACCGCCAATACCAAGGCTTCCGACGACGAAGATTCCGTAAGTATTGCCGATCTGTCTAACGCCATCCTCGACGAAAAGGTAGGCGATAAAGACGCCGCCCAGCTCAGGGAGGATGTAGAACTCATCGACGGTGTGTATGGCAACCTGGCAACGGAAGATTACCTCGCAGGTAAAGTAGCGCCCGTTTTCTTCGGTAGCGCCATCAATAACTTTGGTGTCAAAGAAATGCTCGACACCTTTATAGACATCGCTCCGGTTCCCCGCGATCGCGAAACAACAGCCCGCGTGGTGAGCGCCGGCGAAGACAAATTCAGCGGCTTTATCTTTAAGATACACGCCAACCTCGACCCCAAACACCGCGACCGTATCGCCTTCCTGCGCGTATGCTCCGGTAAGTTTGAAAGAAACAAATACTTCCACCACGTAAGGCTCGATAAAGACATCCGCTTCAGCAACCCTTATTCTTTCCTGGCACGCAGCAAAGACGTCATCGACGATGCCTACCCGGGCGATGTAATTGGTTTGTTCGATACCGGCAACTTCAAAATAGGTGACACGCTTACCGAAGGCGAGGACTTTTATTTCACAGGTATTCCTTCTTTCTCTCCTGAGATTTTTAAGGAATTGGTGAATAAAGATCCCATGAAAACCAAACAGTTGGAAAAAGGCATCAACCAGCTTACCGATGAAGGCGTCGCCCAGCTGTTTACGCAGTTCGGCGGCAATAAAAAGATCATCGGTTGCGTAGGTGAACTCCAGTTCGAAGTTATCCAGTACCGCCTGCTTCATGAATACGGCGCTGCCTGTGAATTCAGGACAATGCCCTTCTATAAGGCCTGCTGGCTTACCAGCGAAAACCAGCAGAAACTAGATGACTTCCTGCGCTTCAAACAAGTAAATTCAGCCGAAGACAAAGACGGCCACCCGGTTTACCTGGCGCAAAGTGAATGGTTCCTGAATACCGAGATCCAGAACAACCCCGATATCAAATTTCACTTTACCAGTGAGATCCATAAATAAGATCAAAACTTCCATCCCGCGCGCAGGCCTAGCAGTAAACTAAGGCCTGCGCCATCAGTATTGCGGATCTTCCGTATCCGCAGCCAGTCCCCGTTATTGAAGTCTTCTATGATCTCCCGGCTCGCCCCGTCATCAAGTCTTACAACGCGATAGCGAAACCCCATTCCGGCATAAATATCCACGAATAAATGCTTCGACTCCCGGGAAAGAAACAGCTCTTTGCCTATTAGCGCGTTTAAACCGGTAACTGTTCTGCGTAAACGTGTGGAATGAAATCTTGTAAAACTTACAGTAGGTGATAACACTACCAGTTCATCATAATCGAACGGCTGAGTGGTTTGCTTGAACATCCCCTGCACACTTAAATACCACGGACTATCCATCCGCCCCGCCTTCAATATATTTTTAAATCTTACCTCCGGTCGTAAACGAAACCCATTGGCTAGGTCACCCGCTTCAGGATAATGATAAATATATCCCGCTTCCATCCCAAACGCCAGCTTGTCTCCGGTCGCATACATGAAATGTAAATTCACCGATGGCTCTATAGGATCTATGAGCGATAACGGGGCCAGCGATAGGTAAAATCCCTTCCCCGGGACTTCCGGTGGCACATACGTGGTCGCACGCCGCGAGAACGACTTTGACGATGACGACGGATGCTTCAATACAGGTCGGGGTGAAATAGGTGTTACACGCTGGGCTGTAAGAGTGAACGTTAGCAACGAGCAGACGCCTGACAGCATCACTGCCTTTAATAGCTGCATATAAAGGTTTATTGGTTGATCTTTTGCAATAATATAGGATTTTCTCTATCTGTTATATCATACAACAATAAGCCGCTGTTTACATAACAGATCAGTGCGTTTTCTGCAACAATAACATCCTGGTACGAAGTATCGTCTTTTAAAACCTTTTTCTCTTTGGGTGACTCAGGATTGCTTACATCAAAAATGGTCATGCCGTACTCTTCTCCACATACATACAATGTGTTTTGAGCTAATCCCAATCCTTTCGGCTTTGGCATGCTTGCATATTGTTTCAGCACCGGCTGCATAATATTGGTAATGTCATAAACGTACAGCCCCGGGTTAACGTTGCCGCAGGTACTGCTACCCTGTAAAGTAGAGTAAGCATAAGTCCCCTCGGCAATAACCGGATCGCAGGCCCTTAAATGCGAGGCCTGCCCCTTGAGGGTTGGCTTCGATGGATTCGAAATATCATAAATGAATATCCCGTCCCGGGCGCCTATGAATAAATTGTCATTGTAAGAAAATATCGTCTGTGCCTGCGGCGCAGAAGCTGTATGCTTATATACAGGAGCAGCAGGATTGCTGATGTCGTACGACTTGAGCTCACTATAATTTACAGTGTAAAGATAACCTGAACTAATGGTGAACTTAGCCAGCGATCCGCCGGTGCCAGCCTGGCTGCTGCGCGAATCTGTCGATTTGGAACATGCTGTCGCTATGCTGGCTATTGCCAGTATCGTTATAATTTTAATAGTAAGTGTCATGATATAGGTTTTAATAAAAACATTTAGGATTGTTGATAGTATCCTGGTACCACGCAGTTACAGTCCCTTTACTGGCATCAGGACATTCAAAGTAACCACTGCTGGGAGGAACTTCCGATAAATGATTGTTGTAAAAAGTACTGTCTAAACGTTTAACCTCTACAGGATGTGTAATGTCCGAAATATCAATGGTTACAAGGTCTGTAATGCTGTTCACATACAAATGATGCCCGCTGATGGCCAGGTCTTCACAACCATCAACAACAAGAAAACCTTTCGATACAACATGCGAAGGATCACTGGCATCCATAATATGAATGCCGGTACCCTGGTCCACCTGGTATATGAAATGGTCTTTCAGGTATATCTTACCTGCATGTGTTACCGGCCGGCTGGCGCTGTAACTAATTTCTTTCGAATGGGAATTGGTGCTGTAAATAGGTTTATAACCATAAACCTTCGCGGGGTAATCGTTTGTCCTGATGCAGGCCCCCGCTGCTATTGCTATTACTATAGCAGCAACTGGTAGTTTTGGGAAGGAATATTTCATAAGCATTTTATGAAAAGATTCCTTCCCTGTTTTGGGTGCTGCCTGTTTAGTATAAATAAAATGTTAAGAACACTAAAACGCAGCAGTAACTCCGGTATAATTATGTGGCGTAATAGCTTTCAGCTCTTTTTTAATGGCTGCACTTACATTCAAAGTACCGATAAATGCATGAATATCAGCCTTGGTGATCGCTGCCTTACCTCTGGTCAATTCCTTAAGTGCCTCGTAAGGTTTGGGATAGTTCTCACGACGTAAAATTGTTTGAATAGCTTCCGCAACTACCGCCCAGTTATTTTCAAGATCTTGTTTAAGTTTCGCCTCATTCAGCAACAGCTTGCCCAGTCCTTTATTGATAGAAGCCAGCGCAATAAAAATATGCGCCACAGGTACACCCAGGTTACGTAATACGGTAGAATCCGTAAGGTCACGCTGTAAACGGCTTATAGGTAGTTTAGCTGCCAGATGCGCTAATAATGCATTGGCTACACCAAGATTACCTTCCGCATTTTCAAAATCTATCGGGTTCACCTTATGCGGCATAGCCGAAGAGCCAACTTCGCCTTTCTTTACAGTTTGCTTGAAATAATCCATGCTGATATAGGTCCATATATCACGGCACAGATCAATAAGTATCGTATTAATACGCTTCATGGCGTCAAGGTGGGCTGCCAGGTTATCGTAATGCTCTATCTGCGTAGTGAATTGCATACGCTGCAAGCCAAGTACGTCTTCCACGAAAGCATTGCCTAACGCTACCCAGTCTTTCTTTGGAAAAGCAATGGCATGTGCATTGAAATTACCGGTTGCCCCGCCAAACTTGGCGGCATAAGGTATGTAAGAAAACAATTCAACCTGGTTGTTCAGCCTTTCTACAAATACCATGATCTCTTTGCCCAAACGGGTAGGAGAGGCAGGTTGACCATGGGTTTTAGCCAGCATGGGAATATCTTTCCACTGGGTCGACAGCTGGTGCAACGCCTGGCGCAGGTTAACCACTGCTGGCAGGTACTCCTGCTCCATACAATGTTTCCAGCTTAAAGGAATAGAAGTATTATTGATATCCTGTGAAGTAAGACCAAAATGGATCCACTCCGTAGCTTCCGATACTCCAGCCTTTTCCAACTGCTCCTTCAGAAAATATTCAACAGCCTTTACATCATGGTTGGTAACAGACTCGATCTTTTTGATCGCTTCCGCATTTTCTACCGAAAAGTTAGCCGCAACTTCTCTCAGTTGCTGCCTGCCCTTGGCAGATAACTTGAAAAAACGCTTGTCGGCCAGGAAAAGAAAATATTCAATTTCTACAATAACCCTGTACTTGATAAGGGCAAATTCAGAAAAATAGCTATCCAGGAACGCAGTTTGCCTCCGATAACGACCATCGACAGGTGAAATAGCTGTAAGATTGTTTAACTCCATGTGTTTTATTTGAGTTTTCTTTTCCGTCCGGTTAATTTTGCAGGCAAAAGTAACAGATTTGGAGAAGATTAAGGTAGGGGCGGTAAGCTATTTGAATACAAAACCCCTTTTGTACGGAGTAAAAAGATCCGAAGAACTGCTCGCGCAGATGGAATTGATTGAAGAGTATCCCGCCCGTATCGCAGCCATGCTGGTCGATGGAACCATCGACGTAGGCCTCGTGCCGGTAGCTATCATACCAAGACTTGAAGAATGGCATATCGTCTCCGGTTATTGCATCGGAGCTTCACAGGAAGTGGCCTCCGTTTGCCTTTTTAGTGAGGTGCCGGTTCAGCAGGTGCAAAAGGTTTTATTGGACTATCAGAGCAGAACATCCGTAAATCTCTGCAAAGTATTGATGAAACACCACTGGAAAATAGATCCACTCCTCGAAGATGCCGCTGGTGAAGACTATCGCAGCCAGATTAAAGGCACAACCGCAGGTGTGGTCATTGGCGACAGAGCCTTGCAACAAAGAGCTTTTTCGCCGTATATTTATGACCTGGCAACAGGATGGATAGAAATGACCGGACTTCCCTTCGTTTTTGCAGCCTGGATAGCCAATAAACAGCTCCCGCAAAACTTTCTGACTGCCTTTAATGAAGCAAATGGAATGGGATTGAACAGGATTCAGGAAGTGGTGGCTGAAAACCCTTACGATATTTATGATCTTGAAACTTATTATACCCGCAACATCGACTATCTGCTGACACCCGATAAATTGAAAGGTATGCATAAGTTTCTCGACTTGTTGAAACACTTATAACAATATGAAACCCTCCCTTTTAAAACAGCCTTCAGGTCTTCTTATAGCCTGTTGCTGCTTGTGGCTGCTTACTGTTTCAAACCTGAAAGCCCAGGTCGTAGCAAACTTTACCATGCCCGATACCGTTTGTATAAATACCCCCGTACAGGTAACAAATACCTCTACGGGTGCCTCTACCTACAAATGGAACTTCTGTGTAACCGATTTTGCGCAAACACCACCCACCGGATCCAATATTGGTAACCCTAACGGATCCTTGAGTACACCGGTATTTATTGATTACGTAGAAGAGGGTGGTAATTTCTATGCATTCGTGATGAACCTGAGTTCAGGACTCGTTCGCCTCGATTTTGGAAACAGCCTGCTTAATACCCCCACAGCAGTACGGATAGGACAAGTTGGTGTGATTCCGAATAATCATGCCGAAGGATTACAGGTAGTTAAAACCGCAGGCAAATGGTTTATCATCGCAGTAGGTGGCTCCAATTTGGGTGGATCTTCTCCACGCATAGTGAAAATAGAACTCGGCGCCAATATTACTAATACCAACCCCATAGGTACTAACTGGGGCAATATCGGGGGACTCGCTTATCCGGTAGACCTGCACGTTTTTCAGGATGCGGGCCAATGGTATGGTTTTACAACCGATTGTGAAAGCAATTCCGTTATTCGCTTCAGCTTCGGAACGGATTTTAGCAGCCCCCCAACAGCAGTCCGGTTAGGAAAAACAGGCGACTTCAATTATCCGACAGGCATTTTTGTGATGAAAAGCCGCACAGGCAGCTGGCATGCTTTCATTGTGAACAGCGCCTCCGGTTATAGTAACTCCACAGCTTCTTCATTGGCAAGACTCGATTTTGGTAGCAGTCTTACCAATACTCCTTCTGTAGTAAATATGGGCAATATCAACAACACAATGATAAGTGCACGTGATATTTACATCATAGACTTCTGTGGCCGGCTTATAGGTTTCTTTACCAACAACTCGTCCGCCAGCGATATGGTACGGCTGGACTTCGGAACCGATCTTACTCAAAAGCCTACTGCTGTGACTTTGGGTAATATCGGTAACCTGAATTTTCCACATACCATTTCAAAACTATTCCGCGTAAACAATGACCTCTATAGCTTTATTGCGAACGCTAATAATAACACCCTTACACGTCTTCGCTTCGAGGGCTGTAGTTCCAATGCCGTAGGTAATACAACGTCCACGCCTGCCCCGTTTGTATATACAACAACAGGTATCCATAATGTAAACTTACTGGTCGATGCCGGCTTACCCACCGAAACGACTGTCTGTAAACCCATCGTCGTTGTCGATCAACCAGTGGCCGATTTCAGCTATGAACAGGATCTCTGCAATCCGCTGGCTGTAACATATCATAATGGCACGCTCGGAAAATATGCACTGTCATGGGATTTTGGCGATGGAAATAAAGCCGGTAATATCGAAAAGCCATTGAACACCTACAGTAAGTATGATACATATACCGTAAAATTGACAGCTGGTACTGGTCGTTGTGTTGATGTCGCTGAAAAGCATATCGATATCCGCCTGCAGCGTGAAGAAATGCTCGCCTGGCACGATACGGCCCAGTGCGATAATAAACCCATTAAACTGCTTGCAAAGACCGGCCTCAATTATTGCTGGACGCCCGCCGCAACGCTTTCAAATGCAGCTATAGCCGAACCGGTAGCAACACCCTCCACCGCTACCACCTACTTTGTACATACATTAAAACAGGGCGCAAACATGGTGAATAATGGCGACTTCTCCCTCGGTAATACGGGCTTTAGCTCCGCTTACAACTACGCCAGTTATAATAGCGTGGAAGGACAATATAACGTCGCCGGCAGCCCCCGTACCTGGAACCCTTCCATGCAGGCATGTTCCGATCATACAGGTGGTAATGGTAATATGCTTATGGTAAACGGAAGCCCGGCCGCCGATGTAAGTGTTTGGTGTCAAACGATCAGTAATATAACGCCCAATAAAAATTATGTCTTTTCCGCGTGGCTCCAGTCCCTGCATCCTGCAAATCCTTCAAAACTGCAATTCTATATTAATGGGAAACCAATAGGCAACATTTTTGAAGCAGATCCTGCAACCTGTAACTGGAAACAGTTTTTTATGACATGGAATGCAGGCAGCGCAACCGCTGCTAATATCTGCGTCGTTAATAAGAACACCCAAATCGCTGGAAATGACTTCGCTCTGGACGACATCTTTTTTGGTCCCGTAACAATGGTGTACGATTCGGTAAAAGTGGCTAAAGTAACATCTCCGGATCTCGCGTCGGTAACCAATCAAACTATTTGTGCAGGCGATACGGCACGCCCTGTGGCGTCCGGGGCGCTTGTTTATCATTGGAGCCCCGAACAGTTCATTGCCGATCCCGATGTGGCAGCTCCTAAAATCTATCCCCGGCAGTCAGGCGTTTACACAGTAAAGGCCTATGATATACCTTCATGTCCCGCCAGCAAAACGTTTAATGTTACCGTTACACCTGGGCCCGATTTCGCGATTCAGCCTGCTGTATCCGATATCTGTGAAGGCGAACAAGTGCATATCACTGCGTCCGGTGCTACCCGCTATACCTGGCTCGTGAACGATTCCCCGGATCCCGTACTGCAGGGAGCTGCCGTAACCGTAACGCCCGCAACTACCACCGTTTACAAAATAGCAATGGTCCACGATGCTTGTAATAAAAAAGATACGTTGCTTTCACAGGTAAATGTTACGCCGCTACCCAAAACAAACGTTACAGTCTCTAACGTTATTACCTGCGCAATAGGCGAAGCCAGCCTTCTCGCTACAGGTGGCGCCGGGTATCGCTGGTTTCCAGTAGAAGGTCTCTCCAATCCCGCAATCGCGTCTCCTTCAGTTTCCATTAACCAAACAGCCAAATATTATGTGGAAGTGTCTAACGGCAACTGCTCCACTACCGATTCTGTAACCGTAATCGTCGACGAGAACAAAGACAAAAATCTTTATTTGGTGCCAACAGCATTTACGCCTAACGGAGACGGTAAAAACGATTGCTTCGGAATTAAACACTGGGGACAATTGCAAAACCTGCAGCTGGCAGTATATAACAGATGGGGACAACAGGTTTTCGTCTCAAACAATATTGCAGACTGCTGGAATGGCACCTTCAAAGGAGAACCCCAGCCAACAGGAGCATACGTTTATATAATCAGTGCTACCGCCTTGTGTGGCCCGGTATTACGGCAGGGAACTGTTTTATTGATTCGCTGATATGAAATCGAGTGCCCGCCGAACAATATTGCCCCAGTAAAAATGCGAATAAAAAGCAGCAGGCGTAAAACGGCTTTCTTTAGTTGCCGCCGCAGATAACACAGCTTCAGCAAAAGCAGCCCAGTCATGATCCGGAACCAGTAGCAGCTGGTTCCCGGCCTCTTTTTCGGTAACGCCAAGCGCTCCGTTCATAGTCGATACGGAACAGGTATTCCAGGCCAGTGCCTCGATAAGTTTTGTCTTGATGCCACCCCCGTCGATAACAGGATTAAGAAAAACATCAGCTCCCTTGAAATAGACGTCTATATCTTCTACAAAGCCGGTATAAATAACCCGCTGATGCTTGTAAGCCTCCAGGTTATTAAAAGAGGAGGGAAGCCCCTTGCCGCATATAACCAGGGTATAAGACAATCCCGATGCCTGCAATAAAGGATTTACCCGCTCAACAAGAGCGGCAACAGCAGCACTGTTGGGCCGGTAACCAAGTGCACCGTTAAATAAAAGAATGGTATGGTCGGCAGGTATCTGATGCGCTTGCAACAGGAAAGCCCTGGCTGCCTGCTTCTCTGTAACTTCAGGTGCTTTTTGCCAGGTAACGCCATAGGTAGCGGTCATACATTTGCTGGCGGGTACTTTATAATGTGTAAGTGCTATCTGCCTGTCATTATCCTGGATAAAAAGACTGTAATCTGCCCGGCGATGCACCAATCCCTCATACTTCTCCAGAATGGTCCACCACCACTTTCCAAGGCTCTTCCAGCGGAATGCTTCTATATTATGGGAACGAATGATGAGTTTTACCCCGGTTCCCTTGGCAAGCAAAAGCCCCAGCCATCCCCAGTAAGGATGTTCTATTAGCAGGTATTTCACCCGGTACCGCCTGATAAGTTTGGCCAGCCTGAAATAATAAAAAGGATTGATATACCGCGTGGCACTATCTGAAATGATATTCTCCAGCCCGATGTCCTCAGCCGCCGCAAGGGAAGGCATATTGCTTTTTACGCTTACCGCCAGCAGCGATGTCTGTAAGGAAAGAAAACGTTCTAACAATACAATAGCCTTCTGCCCGCCCGTTTGGGCAGGCAGAACCTTATAAGGGATCAGCGATAATATCAGATAGCTTTCTCTTTCTTGTTTTGTTTCCATATTGCAAAAACGCCCAGGGCCAGGCTTAGCAATAACAGTATGTTACCAACATACACCAGCGTCTGGCCCGTCTTAAACGACTGAGGTTCAAAACGGAAATCAATAGTGTGTTTACCGGCAGGAATAGCCATGCCTCTGAGTACATAGTTTGCCTTTACATAAGGCGCTTTCTGCCCGTCTATATAAGCATTCCAGCCCGCAGGATAATAGATCTCACTGAACACCGCAAACTGCTTGCTGGCCGATTGGGTATTGTATTGAATAGCGTCATTATCGTATTTAACCAGGCTGATGCTGGCGGCAGAATCATATACCGGGGCATCTGTAACGCCAAACGCACTCTTATCAACGATCGCTGTGTCCTGTGGATTAAACTTATCCAAAGCCTTCATTTCTTCTACAGGCCCGTTTACAGAACGGATACCTTTTACAAACCAGGCCGCCCCTAAAGCACCGTCATTTTTTTCTACCATCGGCGTAGGACGCTGCTGCTGCGCAGGAATAATGAAATAACGGGTATCCAGCATGTTGAGAACAGCCATATTTAAAGGACTCTTCGATAACTGACCCGCTATCAGATCCTGGTAAATAGCCAGCTTCGCTGCATGATAACCACCTACCGAACGGTGGAAATAACTGGTGATCGCATCGCTGAACCGGTCAGGAGCCAGATTGTAAACCCTGTAATGCGGATCTTTATCCTGCAAAATGGCAGTATTGGCAGCCGAAGGAGTGAAATTGCTGGAGGTATAGTCTTCTTTATCTACAAAATGATCGCTGTTAAGATACTTGCTGTCAACGATCAGAAGATCGATGGTATTGATGAGTAGGAAAATGACTACCGCAACAACAGGCTGGATAGCCTTCCTGATATAAAGGAATAGTAACCCTGTCACCAGGGCTGCAAAAAAGATCACCCTGCCCAAACCCGACAGGAACATGGCCTTGCGTGACTCCTGGAGGGCAGATACAATTGTTCTTCCGGCGCCGCCACCACCGTCACCACCATAAGCCTTCAGTATTTCGTCGTCAATACCTCCGCTGAAATCATTGAAAAGATACAGGATCCCCACCAGCGCAATCAATCCCCCGATCACATACAAAATGGGCTTGAACGACTTCTTCAGCCTTTCAGCGCCGTCAGCGGTAAAGAAGATCTCTTGCAACGCCATGGCGGCCAGCAAAGGAAATAACAGCTGTGGAATGATCAGCGCCATCGAAGGAGCCCTGAACTTGTTGAACAGCGGCAGATAATTGTAAAGTATTGTATTGAACCCGGCGAAGTATTTACCCCATGCAATGAAAATAGTGAATACGGCAGCTGCAAGTATATACCAGCGAAGTGGTTGTTTTACCACTACAAGGGCTATAAGGGCAAGCAGCACTACAACGCCACCCAGGTAAACAGGACCCGACGTGCCTTCGCTGATGCCACCCCAGTACTTGGGTAAGCCCGACGCCAGCTGCATGGCACTTTGCTCGGGAACATCCTTTTTAACCAGCGCATCGATGAAATGCTGATCATCGCCCATAGACTCTGAAGAACCGCCGCCAAAAACATTGGGGGCTATAAAAGTAAGGATCTCATCCTTACCAATGCTGTACGAAAAAGCATAGTCCAGGTCTAGTCCCTTGGTGTTCACCTTTTTGATTTCCGATCCCTGTATATCAATTTGTTTGCCACCACGCATCGTGTACTTGGCATACTCCTGGGTCGTCAGCAATGTCATCGAAGTATTGGCAAAGGCTATAAAACCTGCGAACAACGCCAGCGATAACGATACCACCAGGTGTTTCCATTCCTTCGCTCTTATCCACTGAACCAGGAAACCAAGCGTGATGATGCCCGCGGCAATAAAGAAATAATAACTAACCTGGGGGTGGTTAAAGCCTATCTGCCAGGTGGCCGTAAGCGCTGTAAGCGCCAGCCCCACAAGATACCGCTTGTTATATATCAGCAATAATCCGGCAAGCACCGCTGGCATACAGGCCATCGCCCACATCTTACTCTCGTGGCCCGCAACAATGATCACAGGGTCGTACGAAGCATAGGCAAAACCTAAACTGGCTAGTATACCAATAACATATTGTATCCCCAGCACCTGTGTAAGTACATAAAAACAGATACAGGCAAAGAAAAAGAAAGCTGCCGGAGCCGGTAACCACAAAGTGGCCGCCGAATGCAGGTTGGGCATAATGGCCTTACCCTCAAGCGCTATCTGGTAAGCTGGCATCCCGCCAAACAAAGTCGTATTCCATAACGGGAAATGCCCCGTACGCTCTTTATACGCGAAAGAGTTCTGCGCCATCCCTTTCCAGTGCACGATATCATTCTGCTGCAACACCTTTCCCTCAAGGGCAGGACGACAATAAATTAACGCAACAACTAAAAAAATACCTATGGCAATCAGATGCGGTACTACCTTTTTCCAGCTAAAATTCTTCATGTTATTACTTATAGCACGGCAAATTAAAAGTATTTTGCACGAATCATGGTTAATAAATGGCATTTATTCGTTTCCCGGATAGCTTTTATCTGTAACATCTTCTTTATAGGCTGTCTGCTGCTGCGTTATACCCATGTCGCCTTCCCCGAAACGGTCACAGGCCTCATCCTTATCATGGGCTGGATTCCCGTTTCACCATTGCTGAACCTCATTTGTTTTGCTGCAACGGGTTTCCGCTGGATCAAACTTAAAAAAACGCCGGCCCCTGCCTGGCTGCCCATCATAAACGCGCTCTTCTTATTTACGCAATTGATCTACTTTTTAGCCATCTACCAATGATTCATAAAATACTGCACGATAAACCCACTAAATTATTCCTGGCATTCGCCGCATTCTTTGTGGCCAACGCCCTCATAGCCGAATGTATAGGAGGAAAACTCTTTTCTCTGGAAAAACTGCTGGGTATCCCCAACGCCGATTTCTCACTTTTCGGACAGCAGCATCTGTCCTTTACGCTTACCTGCGGCGTGCTGTTATGGCCACTGGAATTTATCATGACCGATATCGTGAACGAATTCTACGGCCCCAGAGCGGTAAAACGGATCTCCTACACCGCCGTCATGCTCATCAGCTACGCCTTTCTCATGTTCTATACGGCTATCCGCGTCCCTGCAGCAGATTTCTGGCTGGGGAGTCAAACTAAAAATGGCATCCCCAATATGCAGGATGCCTTTAACGGCGTTTTCGGCCAGGGCATGCGCATTATCGTCGGCAGCCTCGTGGCATTCCTCGTAAGCCAGTTGGTGGATGTGGCTGTTTTTCATAGGATCAAAAAAGCTACAGGAGAAAAACATATCTGGCTACGTGCCACAGGCTCCACACTGGTTTCCCAGCTCATCGATAGCTATATCGTATTGTTTATTGCATTTAGCGGTATATTCTCCTGGCAGCAGATCCTGGCAATAGGCATCATGAACTATATGTACAAGTTCACCATGGCTATTATCCTCACCCCGGTGATCTATATCGCAGAAAAAAGAATTGAAAAATACCTCGGTAAAGAAACCGCCCGTAATATGAAGGCGGCGGCTATGGGCAGGGAACCGGAAACGGTTATTCCCACGGCAGGGTAACCTGCCCGGATGTTACGATCGAAACAACAACCTTGTCTATAGGTAATGATACCGTATCCACGGTTAATTCATCCCAGCCTATCCAGCGGAAAGCTTCCGCAGTACCGTTGTTATCAGCAACCTGCCATGGCTCAAATGCAAATGGCACATGATGAGTGACCAGGTTTACAGGCTCCGCTGCATGTACAAAATAGTAGATCGAAATGATCTGGTCTTTATTGTTGAAAGCCGAGATCTGGAAGAAATCAGTAGTATATATATGAGAACCGATCTGCACATCCAAACCGGTCTCCTCCATAAATTCTCTTTTTAAACAATCCCGCGTACCCTCGCCAAATTCAAGCCCGCCACCCGGGAACTTAGTGAAATAAGCACCCCGGATAAATTCATCCGAAACCAATACCCGCCTGGCACTGTCTATGAGCAAACCATAAACCCGTACGTTGAACTGTGGCGCACGCTCCATCTTAAAACCATTTCTTTTTCATGAAATAACCACTGATGATAATAGATACTACCAGCGATAATATAACAGGTATATAAAACGCATGCGGCGAATGCTGGTAAGGAATATCCACGTTCATCCCGTAAATGCTTGCCACCAATGCCGGCAATGATAATATGATCGTGATAGAGGTCAAACGCTTCATCACATTATTCAGGTTATTGCTGATGATACTCGCAAACGCATCTAAAGTACTGCTCAGGATATTCGTATAAATATTCGCCATCTCCAGCGCCTGGCTGGTATCCACGATCAGGTCATTCAGCAACTCCCGCTCATCCTCGTTCAAACCCAGGAAATTCGTACGCTCCAGCTTCATCATCAGTAACTCATTACTGCGTAAAGCCGTTACAAAATATACAAGGCTTTTTTGTATCCGCATAAGGTTCAGCAACTCTTCGTTCCGGTTGCTGTCATATAACTTCTGCTCGTATAAATTGCGCTTCTGGTTAATCTCCTTCAGGTATTCCATGAAATTATGGACAATCTTCTCGAATACCTTTAAAACCATCATGTTACGCTTGTCTGGATGGCGCTTCTGAAAGGTGTTTAAAAACTTCTTGATCGCCCCGTTATCAAACGAGTTGACAGTAACGATCTGGTTATGGGTCAGGATAATGCAAATAGGGATCGTAATATAATAAGCATCACTGTCGTTGAACGAATTATTCTCGGTAGGTGTCTTGATAATAATGAAACGTACATTGCTGTCCAGCTCATAACGCGGCCGCTCATCTATATCCAGCGAATCCCGGAGAAACTCGATCGGAATATCCAGCCTTTCACTTACCTCTACAAACTCTTCCTCCTTGAAAGGAGGCACTAAGTTTACCCAGGCCCCGTTCTCTACCTTGTCGATCTCTACAGTATGGCCGTCTATATTCTTGAAGTACTGGATCATTTAATCGATATTAATGGTGCCGCTAAAAACAAAGTTTGCAGGCCCGCATAGCCATATATTCTCAAACTGCGCTTCTCCCTTCTTCTCAAATTCCACCGCTAACCTGCCCCCGGGCGTTTGTATCTCAACCCGGTTAAATCCATTTTCATTATGGGCAAATACCAGCGCAGATGCTGTTACGCCCGTACCGCAACTCAACGTTTCGTCCTCCACGCCACGCTCATAAGTGCGTACATAAATACCCTTAGCCTGCTCCTCCACGAAATTTACATTGATGCCTTCCTGCGCATAGGTCTCATTATAACGGATGGCCTTGCCTTCACCCACCACATCATAATGACGGATATCCGAAACAGGCTTCACATAGTGCGGCGACCCGGTATTTAAAATGGTATCGGTATAATTATGTTGAAGACCGTCTACATCCTTCATCTTCAGATGAACCCACCTGTTATCCTCGATGGTAGCGTCATGAGGCCCGTCAATAGCAATAAAATGATATTTATTACGGCTGATGCCGCGATGGTGCGCAAACTTTACCAGGCAACGCCCGCCATTACCGCACATCGTGCTCTCACGGCCGTCGGCATTATAATACTTCATCTCAAAATCATAACCCTCACGCGTATTCAGTAACATCAGCCCGTCGGCGCCAATGCCGAAACGCCTGTCACACATGTGCTTTACCTGCTCCGTGCTAAAATGTACCTTACCATCCCTGTTGTCTATTATGATAAAATCATTGCCCGTTCCCTGGTATTTGAAGAAATGAATGTCCATTTTGCTCCTTGAAATATTAGCTTATTAGGTTGAAATATCCGGAATAAGCAGTAAAGGTAAACAAATGGCATGGAAGCTGTAAAAGGGATTGTTTAATTTTAAGTTGTGTCCGCTATCCGGGCAAAAACCTATCGTTCACCCAAAATAAGCTCCACATGCCAGCACGTACCGCTTCGTTAACCCAATTACAGCAACAGGGTAAAGACATCGCCAGGCTGCCTTTCTCTATTCGTATCCTCCTCGAAAATGTCCTGCGCAACCACGATCAGTTCGCCATCACCGACGAACACCTCGATACCCTGGTAAACTGGAACCCCGAAGGTACCGACAAGGAAATCCCATTTAAACCGGCCCGCGTGCTCATGCAGGACTTCACCGGCGTCCCCGCAGTGGTCGATATCGCTTCCATCAGGGCCGAAGTCATCCGCAGGGGTAAAGATGGCAGCCGCATCAATCCCGCTATCCCCGTCGACCTTGTTGTCGACCACTCGGTTCAGGTCGATTTCTTCGGAACCGACTACGCCTATACAAAAAACGTGGTCTTCGAATACGAACGCAACCGCGAACGCTACCAGCTGCTGAAATGGGCCCAGCAGGCATTCGATAACTTTACCGTGGTCCCGCCCGGAATGGGCATCTGCCACCAGGTAAATCTCGAATACCTCGCAAAAGGTATTATCGAACGCGATGGCTGGCTTTTCCCCGATACGCTCGTGGGCACCGATTCTCATACGCCCATGGTCAACGGTATTGGCGTATTGGGATGGGGCGTTGGTGGCATCGAAGCGGAAGCAGCATTGCTCGGACAACCCATCTATTTTACCTGCCCCCAGGTGATCGGTCTCAAACTCACAGGCCAGCTGCAGGAAGGTATGACGGCTACCGATATGGTGCTTACCATCACGCAAATGCTCCGCAAATACGGCGTCGTAGGCAAATTCGTGGAAGTCTTCGGCGAAGGGCTCAACCATCTCACCGTTCCCGATAGGGCCACCATCTCTAATATGTCGCCCGAATTTGGCTGCACGGTTACTTATTTTCCCATCGACGATCAAACGCTCGAATACATGCGCCGTACCCACCGGAGCAAAGAACAGATTGCCCTGGTAGAAAGCTATTGTAAGGAAAACATGCTCTGGCGCGAACACGAAGACGCTATCACTTATTCCGATGTCCTGGAACTCGACCTGTCTACAGTTCAACCCTCGCTGGCAGGCCCAAAACGCCCGCAGGACAGGCTTAACGTAAATGAAGTGCATAATATGTTCGGCGAACTGCTGAATAAAGAATATAACCGCATCTACACCCCCGAAGGAAAACGCCGCGATAATGCATGGCTGTCCGAAGGCGGATCCGGAACTACCTTCTCGTACGAAACGCAAAAAACAAATGAAGAAGTAGCCGTAGAGGTCGATAGCCTGCAAACCGTACGCCTTCGCCTTCAAAACGAAGAATATGTGCTTAGCGATGGCTCTATCGTCATCGCCGCCATTACCAGTTGTACCAACACCTCCAACCCAAGTGTAATGATAGGAGCAGGGCTCCTGGCTAAAAAAGCGATCAAAAGGGGCCTCGACGTTAAACCCTGGGTAAAAACCAGCCTCGCACCCGGATCACGCGTGGTAACGCAATACCTCAAAAGAGCCGAACTGCTGGGCGATCTCGAAGCATTACGCTTCCATACCGTAGGTTATGGCTGCACCTCCTGTATCGGTAATAGCGGCCCGCTGCCGCCACACATCGCCGAAGCAGTCGACAAAGGCAAACTGGTTGTGGCCTCGGTCCTCTCAGGTAACCGCAACTTCGAGGCAAGGGTGCACCCCCAGGTAAAAATGAACTTCCTGGCATCCCCGCTGCTCGTAGTCGCCTATGCTATCGCCGGAAGGATCGACATCGATCTCTATGCCGATCCGCTCGGAAAAGACCCCAACGGCGAACCCGTCTTCCTGCGCGAAATATGGCCCACACAACAGGAAATAAATGAGGCTGTCTTAAAAGCGGTTCAGCAGGATGATTATGAGTCTGTTTACAAGGTCATCTTCGAAGGCGATGAACAATGGCAATCCCTGCAAGCCCCCGAAGGCAAAAATTACCAGTGGAGCACCGACTCTACCTACATTAAGGAGGCCTCTTTCTTCAAAGACCTCCCCGATAGTCCCGCCCCTCCACACGACATCGCAGCAGCCAGGGTATTGTTGAAACTGGGCGACTCTGTTACAACCGACCACATTTCTCCTGCCGGCTCCTTTAAAGCAGATACGCCTGCAGGCAAATACCTGCGCGACAAAGCCATAGATCCAAAAATGTTTAACTCCTACGGCTCCCGCCGGGGCAACGAAGAAATAATGGTCCGCGGCACTTTCGCCAACGTCCGCATCAAAAACCAGATCTCGTCGAAAGAAGGCGGCTTCACCACCTTCATACCCACCGGAACGGTCATGCCCATTTACGACGCCGCCATGGAATATGCCAAACGAAACACACCGCTTATCATCCTGGCAGGTAAAGAATACGGTAGCGGCTCCTCCCGCGATTGGGCCGCCAAAGGCACCAATCTCCTGGGCGTAAAAGCCGTCATTGCCGAAAGCTACGAACGCATTCACCGCAGCAACCTTGTAGGCATGGGCGTATTACCCCTGGAATATGTGAACGGCGAAAATGCCGGAACGCTCGGCCTTACAGGCCTGGAAACTTATTCCATAACCGGTATCGCCGAAGACCTCGCCCCGGGTAAATACATGACGGTAACGGTAAAACCTAAAGAAGGCCCCGAAATGACCTTCCAGGTCTGCGCCCGTCTCGATTCCGCCATAGAGGTCGAATACTACCGTCACGGCGGTATCCTGCAATATGTTCTTCGTAATTTCCTGAAAGAATAGATAGCCAGTTTGTCATCCCATACGTATGGCTAAGGAAGTGGGCAGTGTGTAGGAGAGTATAACCGCAGGAAGAGCCTGTTCAAAAACAGGAATTTGTCTTTAATACTAAAATATTTACCAGCAAAAACGGGGACTGACCAGATTCTGAAGGTCAGCCCCCGTCTTATTCGGATGACCGGTCTGTAAATATTTTTGTTAACTGAATAAATATTCATCTAACTTTGTGCGCAATGAAGCCAAGGGACGAGAACAAAGTGAACGAAATATATGCAGCTACGCTCCAGCTGGTAAAAGAGAACGGACTGTCGGGTATTACCATGAGTATGATCGCCCGCAAAGCCGGTTTTGCCACGGGAACCGTATATATCTATTTCGAAAACAAAGAGCAGCTTATCGTTCAGCTCTTCGAAAAATGTTTTCGCAATTACGCACAGGACTACTTCGCAGGCTTCGACCCCTCAGCACCCTTTAAAGTGGCTTTCCATACCATCTGGATGAACATGGTGAAACACTCTACAGCTAAATTCAATGAGCTCATCTTTATTGAACAATGCTTTCATTCGCCTTTTATCTCCGAAGAAACCAGGAAAACCTCTAAAGAAATGCTGAAACCCTGGCTCGACCTCATCGAAAAAGGAAAGAACGAAAAACTCATTAAACAGCTGGAAACTCCATGGTTAATGATCTATATACGCGGCCCCGTCAGGGAAATGATCAAATATGCAGAATACAACAAGGTTAAAATATCAAAGGAACTCATCGACAACATGTTTGAAATGTGTTGGAATGGGATAAGGGCCTGACCCCTTTTTTTGGCGATTTAAGTGAATAAATATTCACCAACGAAGCTTGCCGGCTGAAAATAATTCTAATTAAACCAATATATGAATAGGACGATGAAGCACGTCATCAGAACAGCGATGACCGGGCTGGCAATATTAAGCATAATGCTTACCCGCGCTCAGGATAAAATGCCGCTTACACTGCAGCAAACGATAACCCTCTGTCTACAGAACAGCAAACAACTGAAAATAGACAAGGCTAAGATCGAAGCCGCTACAGCGCAGCTCCGCGAGGCTATGGATAACAGGCTGCCCGATGTAGGTGTTAATGCCTCTTATCTCTTGCTCACCAAACCACACATCGACTTTAAATCCGATGGCGGCAGTGGCAGCGGTGGAAGTTCCATTGCCCAACCCTCACAGGCTACCTATGGCATGGCCACCGTCAATATCCCGATTTATGCAGGATTGAAAGTGCGCTATGGCATCGAATCAGCCCGCTACCTGCAACAGGCGGCCGAATCTGATGCCGGCTATAACAAAGAACAGGTGGTCTCCAACGCCGTAGCCGCCTTCTGCAACCTCTATAAATCAGGAACCGCAGTGCAACTGGTAAAAGAAAACCTCGGCCAGTCTCAGCAACGCGACCACGACTTCTCCAATATGGAAAAGAACGGCCTGCTCGCCAGGAACGACCTGCTGAAAGCGCAACTGCAAACAGCCAATATCGAAATGGCGCTCGTTAATGCCGAAAACAACCTGAAGCTTGCAATGGTAAGTCTTAACCTCCTCGCCGGCCTTCCGGAACAAACTACGCTGCAGCCCGATACTACAGGCTTCTACCTGCAGCAACAATTGCTGTCGGTCGACGCCTACGAACAACAGGCTTTTTTAAACCGCAAAGATCTCGAAGCCATCAACCTGCGCAAAAAAGCAACAGAAGCTTCCGTTAGATCAGCAAAAGGTGATTATTATCCTTCAGTTGGCTTAACCGGCGGGTATGTCGCAGCTTATATTCCCGATCTGCTTACTGCAACCAACGTCGTTAACGGCGGCATCGGCGTCCGCTACAATATCGACGCCCTGTGGAAAGCAAAAGCAAAAGTAGAGACCGCACAGGCCAGCGAACGGCAGATCGCAGCACAAAAGGAAATGCTGAACGATAATATAAGGCTCGGCATCAATAAAGCCTACCAGGATTACCTCTCTGCCGAAAAGAAGATCGAAGTTCAGCAGAAATCGGTCATCAACGCCACCGAGAACTATCGCATCACAAAAAACAAACACGATAACAACCTCGTTACAACAACCGAGCTGCTCGATGCCAATGTAGCCCTCCTGCAGGCTAAGATCAATCTCGAAGAAGCCCGGGCCGACAAGGTCCTCACTTATAATACCCTGCTCGAAAAAGCAGGCATCCTGGTAAATAACCAGCCAAAAAATTAATGATAACCCAAAGGAATAAAATAAAGTCGTATGTCAACAACAGGTACAGAAACCAATAACGGCAATAAAAAAAGAAATAAGAAATTCACCATCATCCTGGCCATAGTGGTTATCCTGGGTGGCTGGTTTGGTATTAGCAAATACCTGCACGCTTTGCATCACGAAGAAACCGATGATGCCCAGGTAGAAGCCAATATCAGCCCGGTAATACCCCGCGTTTCAGGATATGTTACCGCTGTAAGGGTAAAAGACCACCAGAGAGTCAAAAAAGGAGATACGCTTATCATCCTCGACGACAGGGAAATGAAGATCAGGCTCGAACAGGCCGAAGCAGCGCTCGCTACCGCAGAATCCAACCTGGCATCTGCACAATCCAGCGCAGGCGCAGCACACGCCAATATCGCTACCAGCGAAGCCTCCGTTTCTACCGCCGATGCCCAGATCGAAACAGCTAAGATCAATGTATGGAGAGCCACAGAAGATTTCAAACGTTACGAAAATCTGATAAAGGATCATTCTATCACGCAACAGCAGTACGAACAGGCCCTTGCTGCCAAACAAACCGCAGAAAAACAACTGCAGGTCTTACAACAGCAAAAGGCGCAGGCCGCTAAACAGGTGAATGCCGTCAGCTCTCAAAGTAATGCCGCTACATCTCAGATAGGGATCGCCGCAGCATCCATCAAACAAAGAAAAGTAGATGTCGATGATGCAAAGCTGAACCTCTCTTACACGGTGATAACCGCAGCCGAAGATGGGATCGTCTCCAAAGTAACCACCCAGGAAGGACAATTCGTGCAGGCCGGCGCAGCCCTCTTTAGCATCGTCCTCAACAATGAGCTTTGGATCGTCGCAAACTTCAAGGAAACGCAGGTAGAGAAAGTAAGGGAAGGGCAGAAGGTGCTGGTTGAAATAGATGCCTTCCCAGCCCATAAGTTCGAAGCCCGCGTAGGTTCATTTTCTCCTGCAACAGGCGCCCGCTTTGCGCTCCTGCCGCCCGATAACGCCAGCGGCAACTTCGTGAAAGTAGTGCAACGCCTTCCCATCAGGATCGAATTTACCAACCCGCAGGATTCCCTTATCAAAAACCTGCGCGCAGGCATGAACGCCGACGTGGATATTCACCTCGATTAGTTGAACTGATTATTATCGATTATGATAGAACAAAATTCGCTGGTAGAGTATGGCGCCAGGAGGGTGATTATTACCATCACCGCCGTCGTCTGTGCCCTGCTGGAGATCATTGATACTACCATCGTTAACGTAGCCATCAATGATATGAGAGGTAGCCTCGGCGCTACGCTCAACGAAGTGAGCTGGGTGATTACCGCATACGCCATCGCAAACGTGATCATCGTCCCCATGACCAGCTGGCTTTCCCAGCAGTTCGGACGTACCAACTACTTTGCCACCTCCATCATCCTGTTCACCGTATCCTCCTTCCTGTGCGGTAATGCTACCTCCATAGGCGAGCTCATTATCTTCCGCTTCATGCAGGGCCTGGGAGGAGGTGCACTGCTCGTAACATCTCAAACGATTATTACCGAGATCTATCCCCAGGAGAAACGCCCGATGGCGCAGGCCATCTATACCCTGGGGGTGATCGTCGGCCCCACGCTGGGCCCGCCCCTGGGAGGTTATATCATTGAACATTACGCATGGCCCTATATCTTCTACATCAATATCCCGGTAGGTATCATCGCTGCCCTGCTTACCATGGTATATGTGAAAAGCCCCAAATACGCCGAAAAACGGAAGGCAAGTGAAGTCGACTGGCTCGGCATCGGACTGCTGGCGCTTGCCGTAGGATCCCTGCAATACATCCTCGAAAAAGGACAGGAAGAAGACTGGTTCGCTAACAATACCATCGTAGTCCTCGCCATCCTTGCAGGCCTCGGTACTTTCTTCTTTATATGGCGCGAACTTACTTATAAATATCCCGTAGTAGAACTCCGTGTGCTAAAGAATAGTAACCTGCGCATAGGAGTGGTCTTGTCCTTTATCATGGGCTTTGGCCTCTATGGCTCTACGTTTGTAATTCCGTTGTATACCCAGTCCATCCTGGGCTGGAATGCACAGCAGGCAGGTCTGCTCATGGTGCCAAGTACGCTCGTGGTAGCGTTTATGATGCCTATAGTGGGACAGCTCATCCAGAAAGGGGTATCGCAAAAACTGCTCATCTCCGGCGGCATGCTCATCTTCTTTATCTACTGCCTGGGCTCCTATAAGATCATAACCCCGTCCACCGGGGGCGACAACTTTTTCTGGGTGCTCATGATCCGCGGCGTAGGCCTCGGATTCCTTTCCGTACCCGTGGCAGTAATGTCGCTGTCTACTTTAAAAGGTCCTCAGATAGGGCAGGGGGCCGCCTTCTCAGGTATGATGCGTCAGTTGGGCGGCTCCTTTGGCGTGGCGCTCATCTCAACATTTATCTCGAGGCAGAACATGAAACACCGAAGTAACCTGGTGTCGAAACTAAACATCTACGATCCCGATGTGCAGCATCGCATCGCCAGCCTCAAAGCAGGTTTTATGGCCAAAGGCATGCCGTCAAATACCGCAGAAGCTACAGCCTATAAACTGCTCGATGGAAGTATCTCTCTTCAGTCAACAGTCCTTTCCTATATGGATGTGTTCCTCTGGGTAGGTGTTATGTTCCTGGCCTGCGTACCTATCGTTATCTTCTTCGTTAAAAGCGCTAAAAACAAGGTCAGCCTCTCCGATGCTGCCCACTAAACCCAATAGCTATGATCCCAACCATCCTGGTCATAACCAATATTTCGCCATCTTCTCAGAATGCACTGAACTATACCTGCCAGCTTTTCCAGAACCAGCAGGCACGTATTATCGTGCTGCGCATATTTGCATTGACATCCGGTTTTGCAGGTGACGGACTGGCAATGGCCGCCATGGCCGAAACTGTGGCCAGCCACGAAAAATGGCTCGAAATAGAAAAGGCAAGTGTAATGGAAGCTTTCCCCGGCCTCGATATTGAAACCCGCATGGTCGCTGGCACATTCGATGAAACGCTGAGAGAACAGATAGCATTGGAAAACGCTGCCGCTGTTGTTTTTGGAGAAGAAGGTGATCATAATGCATTGCTCTCCTGGGATAACTATGTGTTGAATGCATTTATCGACCTGCCGGTACCTGTGCTGCTCGTGCCGGCAGGCGCCCGCTTCAAAACTGTCAGTCATATTGCATTCGCATGTAACTATAAAAGAGAAAACCTGCACGGACCTGTCGATACACTGAAAAAGATGATGACAAGGTTAAACTGCCAGTTACATTTTGTACATGTAACCCCCGAAAACAAAGGCCTTTCCGCCGAAGAACAAACCTGGAAACAACGCTGGCAGAACGAGCTGCACGAATATCCTGTATACTTCGATGAACTCGAAGATAACGATGTGGTGACAGCGCTCGATAGGTTTTGCGAAAGCAGGGAAGTCGACTTGCTTGCCATACGCCCGCATCGTGCGGGTATATGGGCCAGTATCTTTGATAAAAGCCAGACCAGGGAAATCGTAAACCTGAATAAACTGCCTGTACTCGCGCTTCGCTCAACGCCATAATAAACTTGTCCGCAGCCGGTATTTGATCTGCTATAACCTGCACATCCCGCTGCTATCTGCTATCTGTCTTCGCCATCTGTTTAAAATCCTTTAGCTTTATCCATCACAAAGCACCTGGCAGTGAACTAAAGAAAGTGGTATGAAAAAAGTCTGGATAATAATCGTAGCGGCATTGGCGGGAAGCGTCTCTTTCGCTCAGTCAAAAAAACTCACCTTAACAAATCGCCTCGCGCAGCAGCGCCCCGATGAACGCATCGTCTTAACACGCGATCAGGTGAACAGTAAAGTAAAACTCTCCGCCGAAAAACCTTATTGCATTATCACCACCGAAAGTGGTGTCCCCAAAGTAATACAGTTCGATGACCTCGATGGCGATGGCAACTGGGACGAAGCAGCATTCCTGGGTACCTTTGAACCCAAACAAAAACAGGTCTTCCTCATCTCCGCAAGTAAGTCGCCCGCAACAGTAAAAGCAGTAGTGCGCGCCCACGTCCGCCACCGTCATAAAAACGCGGATAATACTTTTGCCGATGCGGTAGATACCGACACCATGCCCTATAATAACCAGCCTACCGATTTCTCAAAGCAGAAACTCCCTCCATATCTTACCGAAGGCCCTGCATGGGAAAACGATAAAGTAGGCTTCCGCAAATATTTCGACGTCCGCAACGCCAACGATATCTGGGGTAAAACAACAGCAAAGATGGTCCTGGAAGAAGTAGGAGCAGACCCCTCCGTATCCTACCACCATTTCAACCCCGCATGGGGCATGGATATCCTCAGGGTAGGCAAAGCCCTGGGCGCCGGAGCCCTCGCCCTGCAAATGCCTGTCAATGGAAAAGACAGTGTCTTCCGCTTCGGCACCAACGTAAAACAAACCACCTATAAGAAACTGGCCGATGGCCCCGTACGCGCCATCTTCCGCATCAGCTACCAGTCATGGCAGGTCGCAGGCCAGTCAGTCGATGTTACGGAAGAGATCAGCATCTGGGGCGGTCAGTATTTCTTTGAGAATAAAGTAACACTACAAAACGCGCCGGCCGGCGCACGTCTCATCACAGGTACAATAGACTTTTATGAAACCGGCTTCCACCCCGTAAAAACAAAAGGGATAACCGGCCTCTATACATTCGGAATACAAAGCGAGAACCACGATAAATTGGGCCTCGCCATCCTGGCACCTGCAAAACAGGTCATCCATACAGCTCCGCTGAATGCAGGCGGCATCGCCAATACCTTTGGCGTTTGGCTCAACCCTCAAAAACAAAAAGCCGTCTATCGCTTTTACAGCTGCTGGGAAAAAACAGATCCCGTTTTCAGCAACGAAACCGCCTTCACAGCATTATTACAACAACAATCCGACGCATGGAATAACCCCATCCGCATAAAATAACCGGGAAACCAGTTCACAAAAGAACAGGGCTGATCAATTAAATGGTCAGCCCTGTTCTTTTTAATCTCCCCGCAGTACTTTACCCCCAAGCGCATAATCTTAACAGAAAAGAAGAATGTATTAGTCTTGTTTGCTAAAAATATTAGTATTTTCGTGTAGCAAAACCGTTCCTTATCCATGAAAGCAGAGATCATAGCACGGCTTCAGAGAGAAATTCTCCCGCTGCAGGGCTTCAAACCCGCGCAGGAGCCGGCTATTGATATGGGATGGAATGAATTGAATAACGCTTTCCCAAACGCCACCTTCCCGCTCGGGGCCGTCCATGAATTCCTGAGTAATACCTCCGAACAGGCCGCTGCAACAGCAGGATTTGTAAGTGGTATAACTGGTCATCTCATGGCACGCGGCGGAGCCTGCCTCTGGCTTACCTCCTCGCGGAATGTCTTTCCGCCCGCGCTCTCCAACTTTGGCATCGATCCCCATCGGGTCATCTTTGTCCATCCGCGTAACGAGAATGAATGCCACTGGGCCATGGAAGAAGCCCTCAAAACCGAAGGCCTCGCCGCTGTCATAGCCTCTTGCAGTAATATCAGCCTCACCGCCTCCAGGCGCCTGCAACTGGCTGTAGAACAATCCGGTAATACCGGTTTCCTGTTACGCCACCAGCCGGCAGGTTTAAACCCCGTCGCAACAATCGCCCGCTGGCGTATCAGCCCGCTGGCTACTCAAACAGATTACAATCTGCCCGGCGTAGGTTTCCCCCGCTGGAACGTCGAACTCCTTAAGATCCGTAACGGCAAACCGGGAACCTGGCAACTGGAATGGACCGCCACCGGCTTCCGTAACATCCCGTCACAACCCCAGGCAATCTCTGTACAGCAGCCCTGGTGGCAGCAGCAAAAAACTGGATGACCATGCAGCAACGCTTTTTATCCATATGGTTCAGGCATCTCTATGCCAATTGGTGCTGCCGTAAAAACCCGGCATTAAGCAGCCTCCCGCTGGTAATTGCAGAACCTCAGCAAGGCCGTATGGTCATCGTTGCCGTCAGCGCAGTCGCATCAGAACAGGGTATTGCCGAAAACATGACCGTTGCCGATGCCAGGGTCTTATGCCCCGCACTTCATGTCCACGACTTTCGGCCGGAACTGCCGCAGCAGTTGCTTACAGCCCTCGGCAAATGGTGTATCGGTTTTACGCCCGTAACGGCAATAGACCCGCCCAATGGCCTCATGCTCGACATCTCAGGATGCCCGCATCTCTGGAGAGGAGAGGGCAACTACCTCAAAACCATCGTCACACGTCTTAGCCACCTCGGCTACGATGTCCGCGCCGCCATCGCCGGCACGCCCGCCACAGCATGGGCTGTCGCCAGGTTCGGACAAACAACACCCATTATTCCACAGGAGCAACAGCTCCAGGCATTACTTCCCCTGCCACCGGCAGCCCTGCAACTCGAACAACCTGTGCTCGATAAAATGCTGAAACTGGGAATGTACCAGGTTGGCAGCTTCATTCATATGCCCCGCCCGGTCCTCCGCCGCCGCTTCGGCGAACACCTGTTACTGCGCATCGATCAGGCCCTGGGGTATAAACCCGACCCGTTACTGCCATTAATACCTCCCAACCCCTGGAGCGAACGCCTGCCATGTATTCAACCCATCGTAACTGCCAAAGGAATAGAAATAGCTATCCAACATCTCCTGGAACGTATTTGCCACCGCCTGCAACACGAAGGAAAAGGCCTCCGCACTGCCACCCTCAAAGCCTGGCGCGCCGATGGTCAGATCCGCCAGATCTCTATCGGCACCAGCCGCCCCGTGTCTGCCATCCAACACTTGTTCCGCCTTTTCGAACTCAAAATAGATACCCTCGAACCCGGTGAAGGAATAGAACGCTTCGTAATGGAAGCCCCCACGGTCGAAGACCTCCCGCCGGCACAGGAATGCCTCTGGGGAGGAACAGGCGCCTCAGCCGGTCAGCACCTGGCAGAACTGGTCGATAAACTCACCGGTAAACTTGGTATTAACAATGTCCGCCGCTTTCTCCCACAGGAACACCACTGGCCCGAACGCGCTGTCAAAAAAGCCTGCTCCCTGAACGAACTGCCCGCATCCACATGGAACCCGCAAAAACGCCGCCCCGTATTCCTGCTGCCCACACCCGAAAAAATTGAAGTGGCAGCCCCCGTACCCGACTACCCACCCATGCACTTCCGTTATAATAACCAGTTGCACAAGATCAAAAAAGCCGATGGCCCCGAACGTATCGAAAGAGAATGGTGGCTCGAAGAAGGCCCCCACCGCGATTATTATACCGTAGAAGACGACCAGGGCAACCGCTATTGGCTCTTCCGCTCCGGCTACTACTCCGCCGGTAAACCTCACAGCTGGTTTATCCACGGCTTCTTTGCTTAAAACAAAAACGAATACGTATGCCCACAGAACCAAACATTACGGAACATATAACTATAAATGATACGCATACCGCAATACAACCGGAACAAAAACAACCCTATGCCGAGCTGCAGGTAACAACAAACTTCAGCTTCCTGCGTGGCGCATCACATCCCGCCGAACTCGTAGAACAGGCTAAAAACCTGGGCTATACTAAAATCGCAATAACCGACAGAAATACACTGGCAGGAGTGGTGCGCGCCCATGCCGCCGCCAGGGAACACGGCATAACTATCATCCCGGCCTGTCGCCTCGACTTGCTTGATGGCCCATCCCTGCTCGCATATCCCACCTGTAAAACGGCCTATGAAAGTCTCTCTACCTTACTTACCAAAGGCAACCTGCGCACCGGAAAAGGCCAATGCGAACTCTATAAGGCCGATGCCTTCCAGCACGCAAAAGGACTGAAGTGGATCATATTACCACCAGGTTCACTCACCGCATCTTTCGAATGGGATCCCATATTCCTCGCTCAGCTGAAAGAATACAAAACCACCTTTGGCAACGACCTCTACCTCGCCGCTACCCGCTTTTACAACGACGATGACTTGAAAAAACTCCACCGCCTCTCTCTTCTGTCACAGGAATTTAACATCCCCCTGGTGGCCACTAACGATGTCTATTATCATATCCCCGATAGACGCCAGCTCCAGGACATCGTTACCTGCATCCGCGAAAAATGCACCATCGGCAAAGCCGGCTTCCGTCTCCAACAAAATGCAGAACGTTACCTGAAACCGGCAGAAGAAATGAACCGCCTCTTTCGTCATTACCCGCAGGCTATTACCAACGCAACCGCTATCGCAAACGCCTGCAACTTTTCCCTCGACTCCCTGAAATATGTCTACCCCGAAGAACTCACAACGGAAGGCCGCACGCCCCAGCAGGAACTAACCTTCCTCGCATGGCAGGGCGCCAGGGAAAAATTCGGAGAACATATCCCTGAAAAGATCAGTAGCGCTATTAATTACGAGCTACGTTTCATGGAAGAAATGAACTACGCCTCTTATTTTTTAACGGTCTACGATATCGTCCGCTTCGCCCGTAAACAAAACATCCTTTGCCAGGGGCGTGGTTCCGCAGCCAACTCTACCGTCTGTTATTGCCTCGGCATTACCGCCGTCAACCCCGATAAATTCGACCTGCTTTTCGAACGTTTCATCTCCTCTGCCCGTAATGAACCACCCGACATCGATGTCGATTTCGAACACGAACGCCGCGAAGAAGTCATGCAATACATCTATCAGAAGTATGGCCGCGACAGGGCTGCAATAGTAGCCACCGTTACACAACAACACAGCAAAGGCGCCATCCGTGATGTAGGAAAAGCAATGGGTTTATCCGTCGATGTCATCAACCGCATCTCCCGCGCCCTCGGTGAATTGAGAGACGATGAATTCGACGAAAAGCGCATGCGTGAACATGGCCTTGATATAAATGACCCATATCTCAAAAAAGTACTGTCACTCACCCAACAATTTAAAGGCTTCCCCCGTCAGTTGGGCCAGCACACCGGCGGTTTCGTCATTACCCAGGGCAAACTTTCCGATCTGTGCCCCATCCTCAATGCCCGTATGGAAAACCGTACCTGCATCGAATGGAATAAAGACGATATCGATACCCTTGGTTTCCTGAAAATAGATGTCCTGGCCCTCGGTATGCTCACCTGCATGCGCAAAGCCTTCGACCTCATGGCTAACCACCATCATAAAAAATATACGCTCGACACCATCCCCGGAGAAGACCCGAAGGTCTATGAAATGATCAGCAATGCCGACACCATCGGCGTCTTCCAGATAGAAAGCCGCGCCCAGCAATCGATGCTGCCAAGACTACGACCCCAGGAATTTTATGATCTGGTAATAGAAGTGGCCATCGTTCGCCCTGGTCCTATACAGGGCAATATGGTGCATCCTTATCTTAAGCGGAGAAATAAAGAAGAAACGGTGAGTTATCCTTCTGAAGAACTTAGAGAAATTTTACACAAAACCCTGGGAGTGCCGTTATTCCAGGAACAAGCCATGAAAATAGCCATCGTGGCCGCAGGATTCTCCCCCGCAGAAGCCGATGCCTTGCGCCGCAGCATGGCAACATTCAAAACTGAAGGCATGGTCGCAAAATTTAGAAAAAAGCTCGTCGACGGTATGCGCAGCAAAGGATATGAAGAAGAGTATGCATTGAGGATTTTCCGCCAGTTGGAAGGCTTCGGCAGCTACGGCTTCCCCGAAAGCCATGCCGCCAGCTTCGCACTCCTCGTTTACGCCTCCTCCTGGATCAAATACTATTATCCCGATGTCTTCGCCTGCTCCCTGTTGAACAGCATGCCCATGGGCTTTTACCAGCCCGCCCAAATTATTACCGATGCCCGTAAACACGGCGTCACCGTCCTCCCCGTCGACGTCAACCATTCCAGCTGGGATAATACGCTCGAAGAAAAACAAGGCGACTATTGCGCCCTCCGCCTCGGCTTCCGACAGGTCAAAGGATTACGCCAGGAAGAAATGCAGCTGCTGGCCTCCGCCCGCTCACAGATGAAAGAAAAGGCAGTAGCCTTCACCACCATTACCACCCTGCACGCCGCCGGCATCTCCCAGTCTGCCCTCGAATGCCTCGCCGGTGCCGATGCATTCACCTCACTCGGCCTCAACAGGCGGCAGGCCCTGTGGGAAGTCTCCGCCCTCCACGATCACCCCACAGGCGTTTTTACCGGGCAACCCTCCGAATCCGAAACAGAACAAAAAGTACCACTCCCCATCCTTACACCCGCCGAACACGTCCTGCTCGATTACAACGCAATCGACCTCTCCCTGAAAGGCCATCCCGTACAGTTCGTCCGACCACAATTGCAAATGCTGCAGGTCACGCCCACAGCCAACCTGGCAAAAATGAAAGACGGCGACTATGTTAAAGTAGCCGGGTTGATACTCGTGCGCCAGCGCCCGGGCACCGCAAAAAACGTATGTTTTATAACCATTGAAGATGAAACCGGCAACAGCAATCTCGTCGTTTTCGAAGAGCGCTTCATCTGTTACAGGAGAGAAATACTCCAGTCAAAATTGCTGATGGTAGAAGGAAAATTGCAACGCGAAGGCGACGTCATTCATGTAGTGGTAGAAGCCTGCTATAACCTGTCGCAGCTCTTACACAAACTGGCAGCCCCAACGCTGCCCGCTACGATAAACAAACGCGCCCAATCTCAAACCAGGCCTGAAGAATCAAAACTCCCCGCCTCAAGAGATTTCAAATAAACGGTCCCCGTCTGCGAATACCTGTTGAAACAAACCCAATGAATTATCGCTTATTGCCTGTAGTAGGTACTATTTTTAAATGATAGGTCCTGGTCTCGCCTGCATTGATAGGTTGCGCCCCGCTGTTATGTTCCAGTAACATCGACTTTCCTTTAATACCTATCCAGAAACCAGCCTTATCCGTTTGTTTCCACAACTCGGGTAATTGTAATTTCAAACCAGCTGTACTGTTACCTTGCCATAACGTAGCTTCCTTTGTGTCTGGATGATCCTGCCACTGCCAGCGCAAAGTATCTGTCTGCGCGCCATATTTTCTGCCCAGGCCTTCCAGCATATCAGCCCACTGAATACTGTAAGGCAGGTGTAACTTGATATCATCAAGCTGTATATCTTCCAACGCAGTAAAGGTAACCGTAAGCGATAGCTGCTTTTGCTTTTCCAGTGTCCCGCTTACCTTCATAGACAGAGCAGGAGAGGAGCTGGTCGACTCCCAGCTGATCTTACGTTTATTCCACTGGGTATAAATGATCTCATTACTGGTAAAGCGGATATCCTTATGCGTAGCCCCGCTTACAACATGCAAATGAATAGGCTCGGTGAACAACGAATCCCCCCGCTGATCTCTTATCTGTAAAGGAAAACCGCTTTTATGTAAAACAATGGTTTGCTTAGCTTTTAATATCGTATCGGAAACAGGATTGACACAGAGGATACGTATTTTATCTCCGTTTGATTTGGTCGTATCAGGAATCGCCTTTTGGCCAAATGCACAAACAGAAGAAACACATATAACCATCAAAAGGCAACGCAATACAGTACTGGGGAATGACATAAGGTTGATTTAGGTCCGCTAAGTTAATACATCCCCTGGTCCTTTCAACCAAAGAAAGGTAAACCGTCAAATATCTTCAGCGGGATAAACCGCTTCAACATGATCCGCTCTGCAAACCCATCCCAACATGTCAGCCATTTGCAGTTATGGCAGTAGCAAAACGCACTATGTCATATTTTACAGCTGGCCCTGCTTTTGCTGCGATGGCATTTATACTATGTTGCTTCACACAAAGCAGGCAGCAACAACCCCTGTTCAAAACCAGTCCGGGAAAAAGTACGCTTTATATACCTGCTTACAAGCTGCCTTAAAGCCGCCTCAAAACTTCTTCCTATCGAATTCATACTCAAACAACTCGATTCCCTTTGATTTTTAAGAAAAACTGCAATTGTATTTTGAAATTCAATCTAATCTCTTATTTTTGCAACCCTTCCAGTACAGAAGGTCGGATGGCCGAGTGGCTAGGCAGAGCTCTGCAAAAGCTCGTACAGCGGTTCGAATCCGCTTCCGACCTCAAAACGGACAAAGCAAATCACATCTCTTTGTCCGTTTTTATTTTACACCACTTCGCTTAATTCTTATTGTCACGGATCAAGTCGATTTGTTGGGGCTGATAAATATTATGCATATAGTTTCGCTAGTTTATCTTCCCCGGAATTCTTAAACCTAAACTCTATACTATGAAAAAGATGCTCCTGCTCTTTTTGCTGGCATCGATCAATTCGTTTGCTCAAAACCTTTTACCCATCCACAGCGACTCTTATGCTGCCTCTATCAACCTTACCGGTCAGAATTTGGACTCAGTTACTGCAGTTGGATTTTATCGTGGTACTTCTATGGTAAACGCTCCCGGAGGAGGGTGGTGGTACATGCTGGTCGAATCGCATAATAATTCCCGCGGAGCGGATGGTTGGACAAAACAAACAATTACAGCTTATGGAGCAGGAAATACTTTCCCTGCAGGAACTACATTTATCAGAAATCAGATAAATACATCATGGACGCCCTGGATGATGCAGTTGCAATTAAATAGAGATGGTAATGTTGGAATAGGGACTACTTCTCCCGTTTATAAGCTGGATGTAAATGGCAGTGTAAGAGCTACTAACCAGACAAACACTGTTTCCGGCGTTTCCTCGATTAATTTTGCGACCTTATCCGATAGTTCCTATAATCACGGCAATTATGAAGCAATCGTAACAACTCAAAGTTTTGCTGCTGGTACACGGCCTGGTTATGGATTTCATGTTGTAAATACTTTTGGCTCCTATTTGTATGCGAATGGACCTTTAGAACTAAGATTAAGAACTGCCGGAGGCGCGGCGGCAACTTTATGGACTTCCGCCAATTTCACTCCGGCAAGTTACCTTCAGTTATCGGGCGGCAGTATTTCTGGCAATTTAACCATAGGAACTACCGCCGCTCAAAAGGCGCTTGACGTAAATGGACCCGTTAAAGCTAGAAGAGTAAAAGTAACTCAGGCAAATTGGGCCGACTATGTCTTCGACTCTTCCTACCAGCTCCCATCGCTTCTCCAGGTCGAAGCCTTCATAAAAGAAAACAAACACCTCCCAGAAGTCCCTTCCGCCGTTGAAGTGAAGAAAGAAGGCCTCGACCTCGGCGATAACCAGGCTATTCTTTTAAAGAAGATAGAAGAACTTACCCTCTATATCATTCAGCAGAACAAAGAAATGGCAGAAATGAAAAAGCGTTTGGCTGATATAGAAGCAAAATAATTAAACTAAATACCAAAGACTCCGCAAGCAATATACGAGGTCTTTTACCATGCGTTTTAATCTCCGATGGTTTGTTTTAGAAACTATTTAACGATATAAACAATGATATAATTGGATTGTATATCAATATGTTCTATATTTGCACTCTAACAACATCGCGAAGTAGAGCAGCGGTAGCTCGTCGGGCTCATAACCCGAAGGTCGGGGGTTCGATCCCTCCCTTCGCAACAGAAAAAGATCAGTAAGATCTTACAATAAAAAAGCCTATCCGTTTTGGATAGGCTTTTTTATTGCTCCTGCTGTACGGTTGCAATAAGAGAGAGATCATGTACAAAAGCTGTGGAGGCGTATAAAATTTAGGATCAAATTGATCCTTGAAACCTGAGAGCTAATGAAGGTACTGTGTTCGCTTGAAGAAGCTCTTGAGTATACTGAAGGTTCGTATTTAAAGCGTAGTTCTTCGTAGACGGGCGAATGTGATTGTTTTATGTAGCTACAAAAAGTTAAAGGGTAGAAAATTGTTCCCGGGAGTATTTTCTTGGTGTTTCGGGGGCTGTTTTGAAGAGTAAAGTAGCCCTGTTTGACAGGTATGGACATAACAAGTCCTGCCATTAGAATGACTGGTTGTTACAGGAGTGCCACAACAGAGGTGGCAGGCGCTGGCTGTCAGGGTTTCTGTTTTTTGAGTACAGCCGGCAGTGGCCATTGGGCTGCCACGGGGTGGTTGTATTATAAGCCACGACCTGAAGGGAGATTGACTAACTGTTATGTTAGGCGACTGTGGCATTACCAACTGATGGAGCACAAGCTTTGTAAATACCGGTTTGGTATTCAGTGAAAGTGTTGCTGCGAAAGAAGAACGTATGGGTTTCCTGTTAGGGTCTGCGGCCTCCAGTTTGCGGAGGTAGCGGCTAATGGTGAAATGCAGGACTTTATTCACTTGCTGTATATCATATCCTTTGCAGAGCATATGCTGGGCTACGCCCACCAGCTGTTTGTAGTGGGAATATTTACGGTGCTGTTCCGGAATGGTTTGATAGAATGCACTGGCGAGTTTAGCTGCCAGCGCTAAACGGGCGGCACTTTTGCGGCTTCCTGCGAATACGGGGTCGGAACGCCAGCGTTCGGCGGTGAGGTTGCTTTTCATACGTACACAGCCAACGCCGCATCTCTTGTAAAAAGAGACGGGATCTATGGTTTTTTCCCAGATAACGGGACCTGTTTGTTTGGCCATGTTTTTTGTTTACGCGTCAATTGTACTATTTTCTGTAAAACAAAATTTAAGTGCTGCATAGTGCTAATGATTTTTTTTATCAAATCGTAGAAAAAAGGGGTGAATGGATAAAGAGGCTTTGTTTCGAACAATACTTACATTGCATTATCATAAACCCACAACCCTTAAACCATGAAAAGAATCCTTTTCACTTTATCTGCATGTCTTATTACAACTTTTGCCTGCTTCTCCCAGGAAACCTTGCAAACTGTTACCGACAGGGGAAGCTCAACAACTAATAATATATCAATAACGGGAACCGGGTCCAATTATATCAATGGCAGAACTACAGCCGATAGTGCATGGACATTCAAGAACTCGGTATCTATAAATTCCGCCTTGCTGGGCGCAATTGGAGCGCCTGCTTTGTTTTCAAGCTGGACTTGGTATAAACCTTATATTTCCGGAATTACCCCCTCTATGATGGTAATCAGAAAGGGGCAAACCGATGTAAACTCATATTTGAAAGATGGATTGTTACTCGTAGATACGCTAAAATGGATCTCTAATGTAAATACATCTGGTTTTAACCAGCTTCAGTTAGCCCCGGTTTTAAACCTTAACGGCTTCTCCGGCATAACCAGGGGCTTGTATGTGAATCCGGTATTAAACAACATTACCAATTTCAGGGCAATTGAAACCAATGTAGCTAACGGACAAGGTATTCAGATCATGGCCAATGGTACAGCTCCCAACTATTTTAGAGGAAGAACAACTGTCGATAGCATATGGGTATTTAATGATATTGCCTATTTTGCAACGCAAACATTTGCTACGGCAATTAAGAGTAATAGCTTAACCTATTATAATCCGAGTTATGGTATGACTATTCAAAAGTCAAATACTGTAACTAATTTTCCTTTTACCAGCGATGCCTTAAGGATCTTTTCGGCTGGTAGCACTAATATCACGAATACTAACTGGAATGGAGTTGGTTCTTATGATTCTATTACCGTCACACAGGATATCACATCTGCTTCAGTTAACCAATTCAGGGTAGGTGGAAAAATTACTCAAACTGGTTTCTCCGGCCCGGTGCAGGGCATTAACGTAAATACACAACTTGTTGGTGCAACCAACTTCAGGGCAATACAAACGAATACTAATACAGGCGCTGGTTATCAGATCTATGCGGCAGGCACAGCCCCATCGTTTTTTAAAGGAAACTTGAGCATCGGGAAAGACACAGCAAGGGCAGTGCTCGATGTGGCGAAATATGTAAGTAATGGCGCCTTGGGAACCGTTTTAGCAAGACTATATGAAGGTGATTCCCGCGCCGATGGAACCTTTCTTGGAGTAAGATCCTGGGGTACTCAAAACAATGAGTACAATGGCAAATCATTTTCAATAGAACACAGTTTTTACGGCGCACTGAATAGTGCTATAAACTTTTACAGAGGATCTTCCGATAAGGGCGGCTATATAACCTTTGCTACATCAGATGGCACTGAAAAAATGCGTATCGATCAAAATGGCTATGTAGGAATCGGCACCGCCAACCCTCAAAGCGCACTCGCAGTAAAAGGCACCATTACCTCGATGAGCGTAAAAGTTACCCGGACAGGATGGGCCGACTACGTCTTCGATTCCTCTTACCAACTCCCGTCACTCGCCCACGTTGAATCCTTCATAAACGAAAACAAACACCTCCCCGAAGTCCCCTCAGCCACCGAAGTAAAAACCAACGGCCTCGACCTCGGTGACAACCAGGTAGTTCTCCTCAAAAAGATAGAAGAACTAACCCTCTACATCATCCAGCAGAACAAACAGATCTCTCAGCAGAGCGAACAAATCACTCGCCAGAACAAAGAAATGGAACAAGTGAAAAAAAGACTCGAACAACTTGAAACAAAAAAATAAATCGACGAATAATATTCTAAGCCGCAGGCCATACCTGCGGCTTTTATTTTTAAGATACCGTTACACTTTTCTTACATTGCAATCCTATAAAACCTAAACTCTTAACTATGAAAAAAGCGATCGGCCTCCTGGCATTCTTTCCCATTTTAAACGATTTATATTCTCAGGAAACATTGAAAAGCGTTACTACACAAGGCGCAGCCACAGATCAAACTATTTTTGTTACTAATAACGTCAGAACCAGCGGTTTGCCGTCAGGCAGGGCGCTAGGATTACAATATGGTGTAAACGAAGACTGTGGCGACATCTTTGCATACGACTTCGCAACATCCACATATAAGAATATATCCATAGCCGCTGGTGGAGGAAATGTAGGCATAGGTAACCAGTCTCCTGCTTACAAGCTGGACGTCAATGGTACAGGGAACTTTTCAGGAGCACTTAGCCAGTCAGGCCATCAGGTTTGGCACGCAGGAAATTTGAATCCGGCAAGGATAGCTAACCTTGCTTTTACAGGAGCTGATGTAAATACCTATACGTTACCTGGATTATATGAGTACGATGGTGTAACTGACGTAGTGGTTAACGCTCCTAACGGTAGCCCCAATGTCAGGATACTCTCAATTGGAAACGAGAACAGATGGACCCAAATGTCATTTCAATATGACGGGCCGGAGGTGTTTTTTAGGTATAAGCTCGATAATAGCTTTAGCGTCTGGCATCGCATATGGAATTCCGGGAATTTCAATCCTGATAATTGCTTTATGTCTACTGGCGGCAATATCTCCGGCAACGTGGTCATCGGCCAATCAACTTCCCCCAGAAGTCTTGATGTAAACGGCAACATCAAAACCCGCAAAATAAAAGTCACCCAAACCGACTGGGCCGATTATGTCTTCGATTCCTCCTACCAACTCCCGTCACTAACTCATGTTGAAACCTTCATAAAAGCCAATAAACACCTCCCTGAAGTCCCCACCGCCACCGAAGTAAAAACCAACGGCCTCGACCTCGGCGACAACCAGGCCATACTATTAAAAAAAATAGAAGAACTCACCCTCTACATCATCCAGCAAAACAAACAGATCTCTCAGCAGAGCATACAAATCACTCACCAGAACGAAGAAATGGAACTTGTGAAAAAAAGGCTCGAACAACTTGAGACCAAAAAATAAATCGACGAATAATATTCTAAGCCGCAGGCCATACCTGCGGCTTTTTTTTGAACAATACATACATTGCAAAATCATTTAATAAACAACACCTAAACCATGAAAAGATTTTATTTGGCCTTGCCTGTCTGTTTTATCTCTTTGGCAACCTTTTCTCAAACGCAGCTGCATACAGAGAAGATCAATATCTCTGGTCCCTCCGGAAATGTCAAACTTCATATTTCTGGAAACGATGCTTCTTATACTGGCGCAGACTTGCTTATACGCCGATACGGAACCAATATAGGAGTGGGGAAGGGGGCAGCAATACAACTGGAAGACAGCTCGGCTACACTCAATAGTCACATCATCCAGGGCTCTGCCGCGGGAATCCAGTTCTTCAACGGCCTGGCTGAAACAGGTTCATGGACCGAGCATATGAGGATTACCATGGATGGTAATGTAGGTATAGGAACAATATCTCCTGCACATAAGCTGGATGTAAACGGAGATGCTAGGTTTTCAGGTAATATACGATCTGTTTTGTCTACAGCTGAGGGAGGAGCGCTATTTCTCGATAATAATTCGAAATCTGGCTCTGATGCTGCTACTTGGGCAATATATAATATGACCGGAGGGTGGTATGGCAATGCTCTTCAATTCTGGCGTTACAGAGCTGATAATAAAGAAGGAATGCCTGCTTTGAAATTATGGGACGACGGCAACGCTGAATTCCTGGGGGGAATTATTTCCGCCGGACAAACAGTTGCACACGCTGGCTTTGTCTCGGGCACAAGTAATGCTGAAGGATTTCACATGAGTCATAATGGAGCTTTTATTAGTGGCTGGAATAGCACCAATACTGTACGCACTGGTTACCTTCAATTCATTGCAGGAAGTGATGTCAGGCTTGATGCAGAAAATGGCGCACGTTTGAGCTTCAGAACTAATGGCCATGAGCGTATGAAAATAGAAGAGAATGGAAATATTGGTATTGGAACAGAAGCTTCTTCCTATAAGCTTGCAGTAGATGGTACAATCGGCGCCCGCAAAATAAAGATAACTCAGGAGGCTTGGCCCGACTACGTCTTCGACTCCTCCTACCAACTCCCGTCACTAACTCATGTTGAAACCTTCATAAAAGCCAATAAACACCTCCCCGAAGTCCCCCCCGCCACCGAAGTAAAAACCAACGGCCTCGACCTCGGCGACAACCAGGCCATACTATTAAAAAAAATAGAAGAACTAACCCTGTACATCATCCAGCAGAACAAACAAATAAACGACCAAAATACCCAGATCATCCAGCAAAACAAACAAGTCGCTCAGCAGAATGCTCAAATCATCCGCCAGACCGAAGAAATGAATCAGGTAAAAAGAAGATTAGCTGAATTGGAATCCAGGCTATAAAACTAGATGCCATTAACATATGTTCAAAGCCGCAAGTGCCAACCTGCGGCTTTTATTTTTAAGTAATCCCTGCGCTTTCTTACATTGCAGCATTATAAACCTAAACTCTTTTCTATGAAAAAAACAATTAGCCTGCTGGCTGTAACAACTCTTATTTGCAATTATGCTTTCTCCCAAACTCCAACGTTGCAGGAGGTAACATCACAGGGAAACATAACCAGCAAGCCAATCATACTTAACTCCACATTTAATAGTAACCCGAATAATACAGGAGGAGATGCTATTTACAATTCAATAGACTTCCTTTCAGGCTTTAATATCCCGATAGCCAGTATTCAGTCTTTTGTCTCTAACGGCCATTTTCAGGATAGAGGCGGACTGAAATTCTACACTAATTCAAATGGAACTTTAACGCCCAAATTAACAATTGAAGACGGAACTGGTAATGTAGGTCTAGGTACCACTACTCCTGCCTATAAATTGGATATAAATGGTTCGGCAATTGCTCATGGAGAGTTGATAAGTAGCATAGATGATCTGGGTGGTGGAGGTGGCCGCATTACTCTCGTAAATCCGGGAAAAACTGAAGCAGGAGCAGCTAGTACCTGGAGGATCTTTAATATGGGAGGATCGTATAATAATAGTCTTCAATTCTGGGCATATGATAATGCCGGCTGTGGTTCGGGATTATGCGAAAATAAATTTACAATTTCGGACAACGGAAATGTGGGAGTTGGTACAATGAACCCTGCATATAAAATGGATGTAAATGGAACAGGAAGGTTTGGTATTGCCAAAATAGGATCAGGTATTGAACAGGGGTTTTACCAGGATGCTAGCAACGGCGCATACAGGTCACTAAATAATGGTGACAATGGCTTTTACTTCCAGGACAATGGTGGCGCCAATACAAGCATGTTCATTGGATTATTTGGACCTTTCTCTGGCAGAGTTGGAATTGGTACCATCCGTCCCCAAAGCGAACTTGCTGTAAAAGGAACCATTACCTCTATGAAAGTCAAAGTCACCCAAACCGGCTGGCCCGACTACGTCTTCGACTCCTCCTACCAACTCCCATCCCTCCCCCAAATCGAAACCTTCATCCACCAAAACAAACACCTCCCCGAAGTCCCCTCCGCCACCGAAGTAAAAACCAACGGCCTCGACCTCGGCGACAACCAGGCCATCCTATTAAAGAAAATAGAGGAACTCACTCTCTACATCATCCAACAAAACAAACAAATCGACCAGCAAAACAAGCAGATAAACCAACAAAATACACAACTCATCCTGCAAAAAAAACAGATGGAACAAATCGAAGGACGTTTACAAAAGTTGGAGACCAGGTAAGTAAGAACTGGATACAATTAAACTTTCTTTAAGCCGCCGCGTCCTTCGGTATTTCTGGCCAGCGGCTTTACTCAGGTAATACTTTCTACTTTACTTTATTACTTTAATCTAAACGCTTAATATGATACATCTACTCCGGTTCACATCAACTGAATTAACACAATCTGTCACTTGTCTTCTGCCATCTTCTGCTTTAAATAAAGCTATCTGCAGGGTAGTATCTCTGTTTATTATGGTATTGTTTTTCGGAAGCATCTTCGCTCAGAATACATTTCCTTCTACCGGAAATGCAGGTATCGGAACTACCACTCCCCAGGCCCCACTTCATATAGTCAACGGATACCAGGATATCATGTTGGCAACAGGCACCAATTCATCAGGTTACGTCCTGACCGTAGGCCTAAACGACGACGGAGTGAATTTCGTAAACAACTCAACCGAACGCGGATTCAATTTTACTAATGCACGTGGATCGCGCCTTTCATTAGGATATTGGGGAGGTTTTTCTTCTGTTAATAACAGTGGCAGCTTTATCTATAACGGTCTTGGTGATGTATCGTTCCGGATGATAGAACGTGGCTCAGGAGGAAGGGCCATAGTGCATGGATTCGATAATAAACTCGTTCTTAACTATGATGGCGATTTTACCGGCGGCACCCAACTGGGCAACAGCGTTTATTTCCCGGCTAATACCGGCAATTCCTATATTAATGGAGGTAACGTTGGCATAGGCACAAACTCTCCATCTCAAAAGCTGGAAGTGAATGGTAATGCATTTGTCAACGGTACACTGATATTGCCATCTGGAGATATCTATTCTGATGGAAATAATATGGCTTATTTCCATAATGGGGGCTTCATATGGGCTAATAGTAACAATACTCAAACAAAAATGGAATTAACTGCGCAGTCCAATTTACTCCTTTACGGAAATATGTTTGTTGGCACTACGGCAGATCAGAGAAATCTCGACGTAAATGGTAATGTTAAAACAAGAAAGATAAAAGTCACCCAAACCGGCTGGCCCGACTATGTCTTCGACTCCTCCTACCAACTCCCATCCCTCCCCCAAATCGAAACCTTCATCCAACAAAACAAACACCTCCCCGAAGTCCCCTCCGCCACTGAAGTAAAATCAAACGGCCTCGACCTCGGCGACAACCAGGCCATCCTTCTAAAGAAAATCGAAGAACTCACCCTCTACATTATCCAGCAAAACAAGCGAATGGATCAGCAATCTGCCGAACTCGAACAGGTCAAAAAACGCCTCCAACAACTGGAACCCAAATAACAATAAACGCGATTTTACCACCGCTTAAACGCTCCCAACTCAATTTCTACCATCTATTCTCTATTTTTGCCCTTTACTAACCCGTTATCATATAAGCATGAATATTATTCCCGAAAGCGAACTCATTATCAATAGCAGGGGTGCCATCTACCACCTCGACCTGCGTCCCGAAGAACTCGCACCCACCGTTATCACCGTAGGTGATCCCGACCGCGTAGCCGCCATCAGCAAATATTTCGATGAAATAGAAGTCAAAAGGCAACACCGCGAATTCATCTCCCATACAGGACGCCTCGGGAATAAAAGGATAACAGTCGTGTCTACAGGCATCGGCCCCGATAATATCGATATCGTATTGAACGAACTCGACGCCCTCGTAAACATCGATTTCACTTCCCGCACCATAAAACCTGAACTCGCCTCCCTCCAGATCCTCAGGGTAGGCACCAGCGGTTCCCTCAAGGCCGATATCCCCGTTGATGCCTGCGTCGCCGGCACTCATGGCCTCGGTATCGATAACCTGCTCAACTATTACCGCCACGAAAACAACGACGAAGAAAAACTGATCATAAAAGAATTCGTTACCCATACACAACTCGATAGCCAGTTTGCGCAACCTTATATTACACAGGCCAGCGCATCTCTGTTAAAGCACTTCGTCACAGGCTTCCACCAGGGTATTACCGTTACCTGCCCGGGCTTCTACGGACCGCAAGGCAGGGTATTACGCCTCGGTCTTACCAACCCCGAACTCATTAACAGGCTCACCGAATTCCAGTACGGGCCTTTTAGAATATCGAATTTTGAAATGGAAACCAGCGCTATATACGGACTGGGTAAACTATTGGGACATCATTGCCTGAGCCTGAATGCCATCGTAGCAAACAGGGTCACAAAGCAGTTTACAAAAGATGGAGCAGCAGCAGTAGAAAACCTGATAAAGAAAGTATTGGAGCAGTTATCGGCATTTTAGATAACAGCCCCCTGTATAAGATCATAGATCGCAGCGGAAAACCGGTGGTAATCACTAAATACCATCGGTTTTTCTATGCAGGCGCTTGCCCCCATTTCCATAGCCTTATTGATCGTGTATTCAGAAAAAGAAACGGAAATAAGAATAACAGGTATCTCCTGGTAAAGCTTGTTGTGTTTTAATTCATGTAATATCTCCAGGCCATTCTTCCTTGGTAAACTTAAATTAACCAATATCAGCTGCGGTAATTGCCCTGGCTGTAAAAGCCTTAATAAACCATCGTAATTTGGAGCAAACCCTGCTATCTCAAAATGCCCGTCCAGATGCTCCCGCATAAGACTGCATTCATCCGCATCATCCTCCACAATAAGGATGCGTTTTCGGATTACAGATGTTGTTAACTGGGTCATAGTAGTATACTTTAACACATTAAAACTATCCATTTACCCCATCATCCATTAACCTTCCAACCCATTTTAAGTGTCATTTATAACCCCATCCCGCTCCTTTAAACCCCTTTTAATAATATCCACCCATCTTCACCCGTCTTTAAGCTCCTGGTAATGCAATCGCTCCCAAAAATCGTCCTCAGATCCGCTTCCGACCTCCCCAAAAACAAAACCGGCGATTCAATAAGAACCGCCGGCACTTTATAAAAAAATCAATGAACAATAAATGATCTGAAACAGAAAATGACAACAATTAAATCCTGTCGCCTATATCCCTAAAAATAACTCAGGTTGGTCTTGGGCGTCAGCTTCAGCAACGTCTCGTACATCAGCTTGATGGTATGCTCAATATCATTCTTATGTATCATCTCAACAGTCGTATGCATATAACGTAACGGCAGCGATATCAGCACAGAAGGACAACCATCATTCGCATAAGCAAAACTATCGGTATCCGTACCGGTACTGCGGCTTACAGTACGCAGCTGCACAGGAATTTCTTTCTCTTCAGCTACTTCCTGAACCAGGTCTAACAACTTGTTATGCACCGCAGGACCATAGGCCAGCGAAGGACCACGGCCGCACAATACATCGCCTTCTACAATCTTATTCACCATAGGGGTATGCGTGTCATGCGTTACGTCGGTGATGATCGCTACATCAGGTTTAATACGGCGTGCAATCATCTCTGCGCCACGTAAACCAATCTCCTCCTGTACCGCATTTACAATGTATAAAGCAAAAGGTAGCTTCTTCTTATTCTCTTTTAATAAACGGGCAACCTCGGCGATCATAAAACCTCCCGCACGGTTATCCATGGCACGGCCAACATAATAATCATACGCCAGCTCCTCAAACCCTTCATCATACGTAACCACGGCACCAATATGAATACCCAAAGCCTCCACTTCTTTCTTGCTGCGCGCACCGCAATCCAGGAACAGGTTTTCCACCTTGGGCTGGGGCTCTTTATTGTCGTTGTTGCTCAAACGTGTATGAATGGCAGGCCAGCCAAAAACAGCCTTTACAGCACCCTTCTTGCCATGTATCAGCACACGCTTGCTGGGAGCTATCTGGTGGTCTACACCGCCATTACGCTTAAGATAAATAAGCCCCTGGTCATTGATGTAGTTCACAAACCAGCTGATCTCATCCGCATGCCCCTCTATCACCACCTTGAATTTCTCCTGCGGGTTAATGACGCCTACTGCCGTACCATAAGGATCGGTAAAATAAGTATCAACATAAGGTTGAAGATAGTCCAGCCATAACTTCTGCCCGCTGCTCTCAAAACCAACAGGAGAAGCATTATTGATATAGTTCCGGAAGAATTCTAATGACGATTCGGTCAGCACACCTTTCTCTTTCGCCTTTTTTTCTTTTGCCATATAATTTTATATTTTAATAAGTGTTATGCCTATGATACCGCAAATAGCCTTTACCATCATAAGCCCGTCAATGACCGCAAGATAATACAGAATATTTTTACGCTCGTGTAACGACCAGCCCACCCATACCATCCACACAAAAGGAATAGTGTTGGCTACAATTCGCCCTGCCGGGAAATGATTCAGCGCCGCAAAACAAAAGAAACTGAATAACCCCAGAACAGTAAGCGGTATAATGATAAAGAAAAGCGTCTTCCGTAACCCCACGCGAACAACAAAGGTCTTAAGCTGCTTGTTCGAGTCCGACGCGTAATCCTTAATATCGAACATGATACAAAGTACCGTAATGAACATCCAGTTCTTCAGCGAAAACCAGGCGATATGATACGGGGATATCTTCCATAACCCCGCTTCCGCAGCATGCCATATAAGCGGGTATATCGCAACTGCCCCCGTCCATACAAAGCCTATTACAAAGGGTTTCATCCAGCCTGTACGGCGCAGGTTCAGCCGCAGCGGCCGGAATAGCGGAATGTCATAATACAGGGCAGCAACAACAGGAAATAGGAAAACCAGCCCCCAGTAACCAACAGGTAAATGCACCAGTGCTGACCCATACCTAAATAGGAGATAGGCCGTACAAACAACCCCGGTAATCCCCAATGTCCATTGCGAACCACGTATAAAGTGGGCATGATGGTAATACCACAGCGCACGGGCATTTTGCACGTCAACATAATGCTCATTTATATACGCATAGGTGTAGTAAACCACCGATCCGCAGAATAAGGCGATGTAAAACGCCGGATGATTCAGGGTAAGTCCAAGCTGGAGATTGGTCTCTATAGCAAGCGCAACAGCACAGCAACCATAAAAATAGTTGCCGAAAAGAAGCAGGTCAGTGAAACGCTTCCACAAAAGAAAATGCTTTATTCTATGACAATAATGCCCGTCTTAACGGTATCGCTAACGTTCCGGGCCCTATCCTGCACCCATATCTTGTAATAGCCGCTGTCTGTTTTTTCCCCGCTGACGGAAGCGCAGAAATTACTGATAAAGGCATTGTAATTGGGATTATCAAGACCATTGTAGAAAGTAATGTCTATCTCAGCCTTCAGGCTGCCCTGGGAAGGGAAATCGGCTATTTTATACTTGGTGATCTCGTTCGAAGGTTCACAGGAATAACGGACACGCTCCATAAATAAAGTGTCCTGTATATCGCCTTCCTTATCGGTAACGTCTAAAACGATGTTCAATACCTGGTTTTGCGATACCCTGTCAGTGTTCACACTCTTCAGCTTGATCTGGGGTTTCGTCGTAAACTGATCTTTTTTACAGGCAGCAACTCCTACTCCTATCAATATTACCGCAACTATCAATAATTTTGCTTTCATTTTGTCTGCTTTCATGTCAAATTTAAACAAAACAACGTATCCCGGATTACTCCCTTCATTGTTTGTTAACAAACTTTTTGAAGATACCCTGGCTTTCGACGCCGCTGCCTTGTCGCTGGCTGCATTTCAATACCAGCACAATAAACCCTATCAGCAATGGTGCCAGCTGCTCCAAAAGCCCGATCCCACGGCCGCAGGCCTTGCCGGCATCCCCTTCCTTCCGGTGTCTTTCTTTAAAACACAGGAAGTAATTACAGGCTCGTTTACACCTGAAATCGTCTTCGAAAGCAGCGGTACAACCCAAACCGTCAACAGCCGCCACCTGGTAAAAGACCTGTCTGTCTATGAGAAAAGCTGCATCACAGCCTTCGAAAGGCTTTATGGCCCCATCGCCGATTGGTGTATCATAGGCCTCTTGCCAGCCTACCTCGAACGTCAGAACTCCTCCCTGGTACATATGGTCAACAGGTTCATGGAACGCTCCGGCCGCCCCGAAAATGGCTTCTATCTCTACGATCACGCCCAGCTTCATCAAACCTTGCTGTCCCTCGAAGCCCGTAAGCAAAAAACACTGCTCATAGGCGTAACATTCGGCCTGCTCGATTTTGCAGCAGCTTATCCCATGCAGCTCGGGCACACCGTCATAATGGAAACAGGTGGCATGAAAGGCCGCCGCGCCGAACTAACCCGCTACGAACTCCATGCATACCTGCAACAGCAACTGGGCGTCTCCGCCATTCACTCCGAATACGGTATGACCGAACTCCTCAGCCAGGGCTATTCCCTGGGAGAAGGACGCTTCGTCTGCCCCCCATGGATGAAAATACTGGTCAGGGATGAAGAAGATCCGTTAGTTGTCTCCCTGCAGGGCAAAGGCATCATCAATGTCATCGACCTTGCCAACATCTTCAGCTGTGCTTTCATCGCCACCGACGATGTAGGCACAGTTTACCCCGATGGTTCATTTGAAGTCTGGGGCAGGGTAGATGCCAGCGACATCCGCGGCTGTAGTCTCATGGTGGTTTAAGAAGGCCTGTCCTTCGTATTCTTGATCAGGCCAATACCGGCAAAAAAGAAGATGAGCCCCAGGATGGAATAAATGGCGATAGCCTTGATATTCCTGACGCCGCCCGACCCGTTCATGAACTGTACGGCCGCCAGTATTAATCCCAGTGCCCCTAATAAGGAAAAAAGAATACCCAATACGCGCTTTTCCATAGTGTTTTTTAGGAAATACAGGTTACAAATAATATGCTATGATTTAGGGGGATATTCCCTTTATTCATTATATTTGATCAACCTTACACCTATAACCTGATACACTATGATTCGCTTTGCTTGCCTTCCACTATCCGTTGACCTTCCATCCATACAACACGAGGTAACACAACTTACTACAGAATGGATGCCTCACCTCAACACAAAATACTATACCGGTAATTGGGATATAAAATCACTCCGTTCGCCGCGCGGTGCAGAAGATAACAGCGTTCCCGACCTTATGAGCGCCGGCGATACCTATCTCGATACCCCCCTCATGGCGCGATGCCCCGCTATACAGGAATTTACCGGTAACCTGCAATGCAACATCATGTCCGTAAGGTTGATGAACCTGAGAAGTGGTGCCGTCATTAAACCACACCGCGACTACGACCTCTGTTTCGAAAAAGGAGAAGCCAGGATCCATGTCCCTGTATTCACAAACGATCAGGTTACGTTTTATTGTGAAGAACAACTGGTGCCCATGCGCGAAGGCGAATGCTGGTACATCAATGCCAATAAAACACATCAGGTCGCCAACCGCGGAACTTCCGACCGCATTCACCTCGTCATAGACTGCGTGGTGAACGACTGGATGAAAGACCTCTTCGGGCGTGCAGAAAAAAATGAAGTGCCTGATATCCTGGATGTGCAGGAAACCATGGCTTTGATTGCCGCATTGAAAACGCACCATACAGAAATGGCAAACACCATGGCAGCTTCACTCCAAGCGCAACTCGAAGCGCAGGCCACAGCATAACTAAAAAAACACTCGAACCTATATGACAACCGCTTTACACCAGGCTGCATTGGCCGGCTGGATACCCTTTAAATTACGCAATGGTACAGAAGTGCAATGGCTATACACCGGCACCCAACCCTATACCGATCCCTTCTTCGATGAAACCATCAGCAAATGCAAGTCTTTCCCTGAAAATAATCACTTGAAACGTAGTGCCAGCTCCTGCGATATGTTGGAGGAATGGTCGCTTGTGGGCGATACATTGCCGCCTTCTGCCGTCATTTTCCATGTCTCACGCTGCGGATCTACCTTGCTGGCTCAACTAATGGGCCTCGATAGCAATAATATAGCATTGGCGGAAGTGCCTTTTTTCGACGACCTGCTCCGGGCAAAATATAAACCGGGTGGCAAAGACCTTTCCCACCTGCTGCCACATGCCGTCTCCTTCTATACGCAAAAAAGAAGGGGTGGCGAAAAAAAGGCCTTTATAAAAGCCGACAGTTGGCACTTATTCTTTTACGATCAGTTGAGAGCGCTGTATCCAAACATTCCCTTTATCCTCTTATATAGGCGCCCCGATGAAGTGATTGCTTCACAGGAAAAAAGAAGAGGAATGCATGCCGTACCGGGTGTCGTCGAAAATGAAATATTCGAATTAGGTGAACTGCCCGATTATACGCATCCGCTTAATACCTATATGGCGGCAGTATTACAACAGTATTACCAGAAAATGCAGCAGATCCGGGCTGTTGACGACTTATCTTATTTAATAAATTATAACGAAGGGTTCGTTGCCATAACGGAAAAGCTCTACGAATTAACAGGTACAATATTGACGCCCGAAGCCCGGCAGTCTGTTGCTGAAAGATGCAGTTACGATGCCAAGGAACCCTATAAGAAATTTAGCAGTGAACTTTTAGATGATAACGCCCCATCTGAATACATGGAAAAAGCATTTGAAGAATATCATAGGCTCGAACAATTGAGGAAAAAAGACATTATAAATGTTTCTTTATAAAATCTAAAAAAAACGCAGTAGCCTCTTCAGGACTCGATAAGGAGGTGTTTAATATGAGATCCGCATGCGAAGGGTCTTCATAAGGATCGTTTACGCCCGTAAGGTTGGTAATATATTCAGGATGGCTTGCATCTAACAAGGCTCTTCTGTATAATCCCTTCGTGTCCCTTTCTATTAACACACGAAGCGGGCAATGTATGAATACAGTCTTGGCTTTATATAGCGATGCCAATTCATCTCTTGCTTCCTGGTAAGGGTTGATGGCGGCTATGATGGCAACCATTCCTTGTTGGCAATAAGAACTGGCCACCTTTCCCAGTCGCCTTATATTCTCGCAACGGTCAGCGCGCGAGAAGCCAAGGTCTGCACATATGGTTTTGCGATATTCATCGCCATCGATAATAATTGTAGGTATGCCTTCGTCCAATAATCGTGTCTTCACCATATTGGCTATCGTGCTTTTCCCGGCGCCGGACAATCCCGTGAGTTGAATCAGTAACATAAACAAATACTATTGATAGTATGATCTATTATTTAATGAAAATTATAAATATTTTTTAAATTAAGGAAGGTATAATGTAGTATTTATAATATAAATGTTTTAGATTTGGAGAAGTTAAAATTTACGCCTGCCATTTCTTTATTACTATATCATGAAAACTTAACCTCTATCCTTATTGCCGCTTTCCTGCAGTCGGATCCTGTGAAATAAGATACCCCATATGTAAACCTAAACAACAAATATAGAATGAAAACACTGTCTCTGGGCCTTCTGCTGCCCACGTCTACAATATTGCCCATAAGCAAGGATTTTGAACGCGGAGTGAAAGATGGATTTAATACCCACTCCCAGATAATAGAAATAGAAATTATTAAAGAGTTTATTGGACAGGGTGGAGCCAAACAGGCAGAAGATGCTTCTGGCCGCTTCTTCAATTACCACGATGTAGATGTAGTGTCGGGTGTGCTATCGCATAAGGTGGCCGACGACCTGGCGGAACAATTTAAAAAAAGAAAGATCCCTTTTATTGTGAACGATCTGGGCGGGCATATCCCCCAGGTAGATAAGCTGAACGATTATACCTATCTCAACTCATTACACCTGTGGCGGCATGCCTGGTCTATTGGTAAATGGGGCGTGGAAACCTTTGGTAAAAAAGGAATGTATATAAGTGCAGTCTACGACTCCGGGTACGCATTTTCACAAATGTTTCATGAAGGTATGATGGCTGCCGATCCGCGTGCGGAATGGTCCTTTTCTGTTTGCCCCATGCCCGATGCAGGAAACCTGTCCGATATGTCGGTGATATTCCCTTTTATGGAAGAATATCAGCCCGACTTTATTTTTGCTACATTCTGTGGCGCCGAAACAACTTTGTTCCTGAACGAATGCATTGCAAGAGGATGGCATAAAAGAACCAATATTATAGGTCTCCCTTTTATCACCGAGCCACTGGGACCACTGCATGCCGATGTAACGGTCTATTCTACTATAGCCGCGCAGAACGCAGAAATGATTGTACCCGAACGTTCATTTTATTACCTGGGTTACGAAACAGGAGCGATGCTTGCAAAAGCAGCAGCCAAAGGAGGTGACCTCAATACACAGTTGCAGGAATTATATAAAGGACTCAGGCTGGTAGGGCAGGAGCAGGCGTTGAAATACGATGAGTCATATGAAGTCATAATGACACGCAATTCCATTAAAGCGGGCGACACCGGTAAACACTCGGAAGTAATAAGTACGCTGCCCGTTTTTACAATGGAGATGCAGTCAATGAAATCATTAGTGAACGATATTCACTTCGGTTGGATGAACCCTTACCTCTGCATATAATATGAACACCATTCTGCTTTGCAATTCCGATACGCTGGCCATTCCTGCTGCCCTGCACTTGCATCACGCAGGTCAGTTGGCTGCAGTTGTGATCCCCGAACGTTCCGCCGCTGTTTTGAAAAACAGTTTCGCTCAGGTGATGATTCCACCGGAAAAAATACAAGTGGTCTCCAGGCAGCAGTTGGAAGCAACACTCACGAACCTGGTAACAACTACAAAAGCAGACCTGCTGCTTACCATGACTTTCCCCTGGAAATTGCCGGATGGCGTATTGTCATTACCCACCTTCGGATGTATCAATTTTCATTTCGGACTACTGCCCGTTTACCAGGGCGCCGATCCTGTTTTTTGGCAATTGCGCAATGGTGAAAAGGAAGGGGGTATTACCGTACATATAATGACTTCCCACATCGATAACGGGCCCGTATTGCATTATGCAAAGTTGCCACTTATGCCCGGTGAAACCTATGGTATACATTGCGAGCGGCTGGGGCATGCTGCCGTTGCTGCTATGCAAAAGGTCATGAATATTTTGCAAAACAACACCGGTACGGCTACACCACAGGAAGAAACGGTACCAGCTTATTATAAGGCGCCCGGTTTCCACGAACGCACCATTCAATGGAAGCAACAGTCGGCGGCAGAAGTAATTCAACTCGTAAATGCTTGTAACCCCAGGTATGGTGGCGCCATCACTACCTTTCGCAATATGCAGGTGAACCTGTTGGAAGCCATTCCCGTAGAAGTTAATAATCCACCCGAACAGGTCTTGCCCGGCACTATCGTGCATGCCGATATTGTTTATGGCATCATTGCAGCCTGCTGCGATAACAAATTTATAAGGATAAATATCGTCCAAATGCGCGAAGGCTATCTGTCAGGCAACAAACTGTCTCAAATGGGATGGCAAACAGGAGAACGATTTATCTGATAAACTCATTTCTTAATCATAAAAACAAACATCTATGGACGGAACAGTTGGCGAAATAAGATTGTTTGCTGGTAGCTTCGCACCCAGAAGCTGGGCTTTCTGCCAGGCGCAAACAATTCAGGTTAGGGCTAACACTGCCCTGTATTCTATCATCGGAATAATGTATGGCGGTGACGGAACTACGACTTTTAAGCTCCCCGATTTTGCAGGAAGAGTGGCTGTTGGGGTAGGTCAGGAGAACGGCCTTTCCCTGTATGCACCAGGACAGCAGGGAGGTACTATCGCTGTAACGCTGGCTGCCAGCGACATTCCTGTACACACGCATCTGGCAACTCCCACCTTAGCGTCTCAGGGGTCGGGAACGGCTACGTTGAATGCTGTCAATGGAGCTACTTTATCAACCCCGGGAGGTAATTATATTGGAACCGATTCCAATACCAATTTCTTTTCCAATGTAACACCAGCTGCGCCGGCGCCCATGGCATCTGCGTCGCTCGAGGTGTCTAATGTGGTGGCTCCTCAGATAACTTCCGTTACCCTGAGCGCTATAGGAGGTAACACTCCTCACAACAATTTGCAGCCATACCTGGTAATGAACTTCATTATTTGCATGTTTGGCGTATACCCTTCACGTAACTAATCATCAATTAACTAGAACTAAATTATTTATTATGGAAGGATATTTTGCTGAGATTCGGTGCTTTTCCGGAAACTTCGCACCTAAATATTGGGCGTTTTGCTGGGGGCAAACTTTGCCTGTTTCCACAAATCAGGCCCTGTTTGCACTCTTGTACACCACCTTTGGTGGTAATGGAATGCAAACTTTTCAATTGCCGGATTTTAGAAGCCGTGTTCCTGTTGGTACAGGTGTCCCATCCTACAATACCAATCTTAACTTTGTATTGGGACAAAAAGGAGGCGAGGAAACGCATACGCTGATCACCTCTGAAATGACAATGCACACACATGGCGTTACGGTAGTGCAAGGCACAGGAGCGCCGGTGGTGGGTGTTACATTGAACGGAACCGCCAGTAATGGCAACACCGCCGACCCGCAGGGCGCCTTGTTGGCACACGACGATGGAAGTTCCACTGTTAATATCTATGCAAATGCTTCTAATGCGTCGGCCAAAGTCGCTATGGCTCCAAATTCCGTTACATTGACTAACCTGGTTGCAGGTATACCCACTGTTAACATCAGCCCCAATGGGGGAAATCAGCCACACAACAATATTCAGCCGGTATTGGGTATGCACTATGTTATTTGTACGCAAGGCATATTCCCCTCCAGGAACTAATTATTGAATAATTTATTAAAAAATATTTTTATGGAAGGAACTATAGGTGAAATCCGAATGTTCGCAGGTAATTTTAATCCGCTTTACTGGTTGTATTGCCGCGGCCAGCAGGTCGACATAAACCAGTATATTGCCTTGTATGCTATCGTGGGAATAACCTACGGAGGCGACGCACAAACTAAGTTTAACTTACCTAGCTTGTGTAGCAGGGTGCCAATAGGCGCTGGCCAGGGTACTGGTTTATCCAACTATGAACTCGGCGAAAAAACAGGAACCGAAACGGTGACGTTAACGCAGTTGCAGATTCCATCGCATACGCACATCCCCACGGTGGCTGTCAATTCTGTTACCCCATCCGGTACCGTTACATTGTATGGTGTCAATAGCGCTGGCGGCGACAATACGCCGGTAGGAGAATTGCTGGGCTCCGATGGAAACACTTCCTGTTATGCGCCAGCTACAGATCCAACGGTGCCAATGGCCGCGGGTGCTATAACTGTAAACAGTTTTGCAGGGCCGCTCCCTACCGTAACGGTAGCTACCTATGGCGGCTCCACACCACACAATAATATTCAGCCATATACCGCTGTCAATTATGTCATTTGCGTGGAAGGAATCTTCCCTTCAAGGAATTAACATGCTCCCTTGAAAAATCCCTAATCTATATAACCTAAAACACAGATCCATGTTTCCCCTTCCCATTAAAGTAAAAAACGTTAAACTCTATCCTTACATCAACTGGCCGGGCGGCGGCGTTGGCCCCGCCATCCTACCCGTCATTGAAGGTGCTTCAGGCGTTTACTCTGTCGGAAGCCTTTTTACCAATGTACTGTACAGCTTAAGCCTGCACAACGGTAAACAAAGCGGCCACTTGTCTGTTCACGATACCTATATGGCTATCGGTGAAACAGAAGCCGGCATACCCTTTACCTCTCACTGGATGTATTGCCTCAAAACAGGGGAAGAGCCCTCTTTCGGTCTTACCATCAATGCCTTTTATGTACCCTACAACTACCTGCCCGGCGCAGTCGCGGCTCCCCCGCATTTTAACCTGGCTCCGCTTACCGATATTACAGTAAGCCAGCTTTTTGCGCCGCCGGCTGTAGGACAGTATGCGCTTATTACAAAAGGCACGGGTAATATCATCGCCACTAAAACAGGTACGCCAAATCAAATAGGCGTCGAAGTAACAGGGGGCGAACGTTCAGGTGTGTTTTACGCCGGAAGCCAGAACATCATTATCACCGGTAAAAATACAGAAGGCGACCTGGTAACCATAGGCTCGCTTACATGTAGTAATCCCGGGCATCCCGCTGTCTTCTTACAGCAACTGTTATAACACTATTTTGTGATGCACCTCAGGCATAAAAGAAAGTTCTGGCTAAAACACCGGCACAGAACTTTCTTTTGCCTGAATACGCCTATGCATTGAATTGTTGCTTTGAAAAATATCTTTCATTACAAACAAAACACCCCATGCCTGATAACCAAAGTGCTGCGTCTCTTAATTACCAACTCCATTATTCAAACCGGCAGACTCCCGAAAACATCTCCTATGAAGAAGCCTTCTCTACCAAAGAATTCAGGAAGATCTCCGATATAGTAGTCGCTTCACTGGAACAGTACCTCCAGCAGATCGATCCGGTTTGTGGTTTGAACTTGACCGAACCCGCCATCCTCATCGAAAAAGCCCGGAGCTTAATGACGCATGAATCCGAAGAAATCGCCGCATTCGATGAAACCCGGCTGAGAGATATTATAGAATTATACACAAAAACTGGTATACAGGTTCATTCTAAAGGATATATGGGACGCCAGTTCTCAGGCGTATTGCCGCTCTCCGGCATCTTCGATCTGGTGAACGCTACCGTTAACCAACCCTCTTCTTTCTATGAAGCTGCACAATTACCCAATGTGGCGGAACTGATTATGCAGAACGAATTGAATAAGTTTATCGGCTACACAGACAACAGCTTCGCCATGGTCACTACTTCAGGTGGCTCGCTGGCAAACCTTACAGCATTACTGTCCGCTCGTAACTACAAATACCCCAATGTTTGGAATAGCGGTTTGCATAGGCTGCACGAAAATGCAATACCGGCTGTAGCCATCAGTGAAAATGCACATTACAGCATAAAAAGAGCAATTGGCATCATGGGCATTGGTGAAGACCAGCTGGTAAAACTGCCCGTAAATGGTAAAAACCAGATCGACAGCAGCAAGGTGGAATCCTGTCTCAAAAAAGCCAGGGAACAAGGCCTCCGCGTTTTCTGTATGGTGGCATCTGCCTGCACTACAGATACAGGCTCTTTCGATCCGTTGGATGAATTGGCTGCTATTGCACAGGAACATGATAGCTGGCTGCATGTCGATGGCGCCCATGGCGCCAGCCTGCTGTTGTCCGAAAAACACAGGCATAAACTGAAAGGACTCGAAAAAGCCGATTCCTTTATCTGGGATGCACATAAAATGCTGTTCACGCCCGGAACCTGCACGCTCTTGTTTTATAAAAATAAAGAACGTAGCTACGGCGCCTTCCGGCAGGAAGCCAGTTATGTTTTCGAAAAACAAGCCGACATCTATACGTCGCTCGATAGCGGTGAACAGAACTTTGAATGCACCAAAAGACCGGTGATTATGAACCTCTGGGTGTCATGGGCCATGCACGGCAAAGCTGTCTTCTCAAAAAAGATCGACCATCTCTGTCATCTTGCCAACCAGGCCTGGAATATACTGCTGCACGAAGGCGACTTCCAGGTCATCCATGAACCACAGGCCAATATTCTTTGCTTCCGCTATACACCCGCTAACCTCGATCTGCAAACGAATAAGCACTTCCAGTTATATATACGCAATAAAATAAAGGAAGAAGGTAGGTTTTTCATTTCTAAGGTCGAAGTGAATGGAGAGGAAGCCCTGAGAGTGGTTTTTATGAACCACGAAATAGAAATGATACACTTCCGCATGTTATTGCAGGAAATAAGAAAAACCGGCCAGGAAATGATAATCAGCCAAACTAATATTCAACATCAGGCAATCCCCATATCGCAATAAATACTTTATACATGAAACCCAAAAAGACAGGAAATAGATCAATAAAGGAATGGGTAAATAAATTGATCCCAGACGCGGAATGGAAACCCCGCAGTATCGATGAGGTGATCCAACTCCCTTCCTTTTATAGTAAACTCAAAGAATGCGCAAAAGGATTAAATGTGGAATACAGCGCCGTCGATATAGAAGTGCAGAATGCACTTACATTCCGCAGGCTGCAGCAGCTTACCAATATTTTGCTGCTGAATCCGCTCTGGAAAGGTTATATCGCAAAAACAGGTTTGAATGCCGCTCCCAAAAATCTTGAGGAATGGCAGCAGTTGCCCATCTCCGATAAAAAAGCGCTCTCCACATTTTTCATGGGCGCACGTCCCGGCATGGTCGTCCCGCTTCATCAGGGTGGATTCGAAATAGTAGCAAGCGGAGGTACTACCGGCGGAGGTCTCTCCGAAACGGTATACTCACTCCATGAACTGCAGGATACCTACGAAATAGCAGGAGAGTTTATAGGTAAACATATGCTGCATAAATACCTCGCAGGAAAGCAGCCCAAATGGGTGGCAACAACGCTTGCCGACTATCAAATGTGGAGCAGCGGTACAATGGTAGGAGGGGTGTTGCAAAAAATACCAGGCATCAATTATATAGGAGCCGGCCCCCTGAATAAGGATGTCTACCAGCATATGATGAGCTACGAAGGCCCCAAAGCTATCATGGGTATTTCACAGGGAATTGCCTTGCTGAGCGAGTTGGGTATAGGTATGCCCGAAGAAGCGCGCAAAAGCCTTAAGGTAGCCATGTATGGCAGCGGCTTGCTTACGCATCTGCAACAGAAAGCGCTGAAAGACCTTTACCCTAACCTAGCTATCCTGAGCTATTTCGCCGCAACACAGGCCGAAGCCATCGGCTTGCAGCTCAACCATGAATTGCCCGGCCTGGCCGCTGTTCCCGGCTTGCATTTTATTGAAATAGTAGATGAAAACGGTAAATGGGTGGCCGAAGGCGAAGAAGGCGAACTGGTCGTAACCAGGCTTCACGCCAATGAAGTGCCTGTGATCAGGTATAAAGTAGGGGACAGGGTCATAAGAAGGTCCGACATTGTAACCGATGCGCTTAAAACCTTTCAGTTCGAGTTTTCAGGAAGAAGCGGCGACATGATCCACTTGGGCGATACACAATACTTTGCACCACTTGCCTACGAAGGAGTAGCCGCCGCCCTTAAAGAAAAAACTATCGTCGACCTGAAAGAACTGGCACAGGAAATCCAGTTCGTGAACTACAGGAAAGATTCCAGGCTGGCGCTGTTGGCTACTGTCGACGATCCGGCCAAATACACAGGCAAACTGGCCGCCGCATTATCCGATGCTGCCTTGCAGGAATTGTTCTGTAACGCATTTGCATCCTCACTGTCCCTTTTCAATAAACTCGAAGCCAATACAAGCTCCATCAAAAACACAAAATACCAGTTCCAGCTTAGGTTTATCGCAAAAGATAGCGAAGAACTCCACAAAACCAATGTAGGAAAGGTGCCATTGATTAGAGATATTTTTAAATAGTAAATAATGAAGTACAATATTAATATCATTATATCGGTAGATGTGGTGAAAGCATTGTCCGACAAAACGCTGCACAATAGCATCTATCTGATGGACGATAGCCCCTGCGCCAGCTATGGCAAAGGAACAGCCAACCTGGTAACCAGGTGTCTGCCAGGACAAACAATTAAATGGACCAGCTATCCTGTCGATTTGCAAACGCCGGTTGCCATCAGTAGAATCGACTTCCTCCCGGTTGCCGGAGTGGTTTTGCCGCCTCCGGGGTATCCGCCGCAAACAGGCACGGGCCTGCAGCCCGTAAACCCAGATCTCTTTGAATGGACGGGTATCGTTCCTTATTACCTCGTACCCGGCATTCCTTATTATTACCGTCTGCAGTTGGAAATGGGAGAGGGGAAAAATGGCACCATGCATATCAATACCGCAGCGATCATGACAACAGCTTAATTCACATAAAAATACCAGCTAACAATGGCACAGGAAATCACTATAATCATGTTGATAGATATTCCGGCAGCAATACAGCAGGGAACGTTGGACGGTAATATCTATATGGTCGATAACCTTAAAACCGAAGGCTCGGAGAACGAAGCCACCGGTAAACTTATTTCCGCAGTGAATGGCACGTATTGGGCTACTGGCGCACAGGCCAGCGAACAATTGATCAATTGGCTGCCCTACAGCGTTTCTTGCTTGTCGCCCAATCTGCCAAGGTTTTATGCGCAGGATCGTCTCGAAAAAACAAATGACCGCTTACTGGGGCTGCTGAGAAGTAGTTCCGGGCAAAATCAAACGATGCTCTTACAGGATGCAGTGGCGGCGGCTCCCTTAACAGTGCCTGCCCTGAGTACAGTAGCGGACAAACAGGGCGCACCAATAACAAATGAATTGCCCCTGATGGATGTAAGAGGAAAGTTCTTGACGGTAAACGAAGTAGAACCCGTACTGTTGAAATTTTCGTCTGATGAAAACGGGAACGAAGCGGTGGACATTTCTTCCCTAAGTTACCTCGCTCCTCAGATCTATAACATCACGGGGGAAGCGGTCGATAAAGGCGTCATCTACCCAGCACAATATGGCTCACCCGCGCCTATTAAAGGGGGATGGTACTGGTGTGCATCTGTTAATACTTATATGATTGGCACCTATTCCTACACCATGCACATCACTCTCTATAAACCAGAGGTCAACGGAACGAATGTCGTATGGACGCCGGTTAATTTTACGTACGACGCCAGGATAAAAGTCACAAGCGACGTTATGAGAAACGGCTTCACAGGCGCAGGTCTGGGAATGCTCCCCATTGTGTAATCATAAATCATCACCAAATGAAACCGAAAGAAATTATCATAATGTCGCTTGTCGATGTGGTAGGCGCATTGGCCAGCGATAATATAAAAGGCAACCTCTATCTCTTCGATAACAATAAATCCGATGGCTCTTTAGACGAAGGTACCGGTGTGCTGAAAACAAAAGTAAAAACCGGCGATGTTCTCATATGGACGATCATGTCCATGGAACCCGAATCCTACGCTGCCATTAGTAACATCACGATCGATCCGGAAGTTTGCAGCCCCGTAACGGAAATGTATCCCGATTCCGATGTGTCTTACTGGCAAGCGACGGTGCTGAAAGAGGTCACATCTGTTCCTTATAAAATAACCTTCGAAGTAGGTGTAAAAAAACAACAGGTAGAAACAAGGGAAACGCCTTCATTGATTGGTTAATGTAATTACCATACTCCAAAATTATTATAATGACGCATCAAAAATCAAATGATACAGGTCTCTTTGCTTTTAACTCTGTCCAGTTGAACCTGGTCACATTTGTTGACGTGGCGGCAGCCAATGCTTATCAAACACTGGATGGCAATGTTTTTATGATGGATAATTGCATCGACAGCACCCATCAGGGCACCGATCACCTGCAAACCGTTTGTAAACAAGGGCAGATCCTGAACTGGATCATCTTCTCGATGGACGCAGCCCAGCGTCCCGACGGCTCCTTCCCGCCAATGGCAAGGATCAATAATATTGTACTGCTCAATGAAAACGGTACCGATGTCGCAAGCGATCCAATCTTCAGGGAACTGAAAATTCTCGGCGGCCCCGACAAAATTCGTTCTAAATACACTTCCGTATATAGCTACTGGGCAGGAGCGTTGTTGACCGATATACCAGTGGGCGTCTACAAATACAGGTTCATACTGGAACTGCCTACCGAAGACCCTACGAAGAAAAACTACTTCAATCTCAACACGCCTTCACTGAAAATAATAGATATAGCTGGTTAAATAAAAACAGGCATAAAAAAAGAGGTTGTATCAATTGATGCAACCTCTTTTTGTTTTAAGATAATTTATTACAATTTAGTGATAGTGAAGATGGTGGCGCCTCCTGCTACTAGCGTTTGCTGGGTGCTGGCATTGAAATTATACGCTCCTACCTTTATAACGGTATTGGCTGTTAAGTGTTTCACCGTTGTAAGCGTAGATCTGGAAATATAAGTGCCATAGCTCGTGTTACTGGCTTGAACACTCAGGTCTGGAGCCGGGTTGCCATTTATATATAGGATAATGGGTATTTGAGGTACTGCGGTGCCTACAAAATTTACCACTATCATATAGTTTCCTTCGGTACCAACAGTATAACTGAGAGTACCTGTATTATAAGAGCCCACCGTTGGTGATACCGTTACAGAAGTAAACTGAACATCGGTAGTACTTGAAGTAGCTAATGTTTGGTTAGAGGTTAGTGTTGCAATAAGTTCTACGCCGGTACTGCTGCCGCCACCGCCACTTGGCGTAGACCAGCTACCGTCTCCTCTTAAATAAGTGGTAGCGTCTTTAGTGCCGCTAGCTGATATTTTAGCAACCGTAACAGCGTTATTGGCTATCGTTGTTACGCCTGTTGAAGAAAGCGTTACATCTCCCGATATGCTTACAGGATTGGTTGGTGCATAAGGAGCAGAAGTTCCTGTTACATAAACCTGGGTACTGCCAGTGCCATTGGCAAAGCCAGATCCAGTAGCGCCCGTCGCCCCTGCCGGTCCCTGGGCCCCCGTCGGTCCTGTTGCTCCCGCTGCACCTGTAGCCCCTGCTGGTCCTGTTGCTCCCGTTGGTCCTGCCTCACCGGTCGCACCCTGAATCCCTTGAATACCCTGGGGACCCTGAGGCCCTGTCGGTCCCGTTGCTCCCGCTGCACCTGTAGCTCCAGTGGGTCCTGTTGCTCCTGCTGGTCCTGCCGCACCCGTCGCACCCTGAATTCCTTGAGCACCTGTTGCTCCGGTTACACCTTGAATCCCTTGAATACCTTGAGGTCCTTGGGCCCCTGTCGGTCCTGTTGCTCCTGCTGCTCCCGCCGCACCTGTAGCTCCAGTGGGGCCGGTTGCCCCTGCTGGTCCTGCCGCACCCGTCGCACCCTGAATTCCTTGAGCACCTGTTGCTCCGGTTACACCTTGAATACCTTGAGGTCCTTGGGCCCCTGTCGGTCCTGTTGCCCCTGCTGGTCCTGCCGCACCGGTCGCTCCCACTGCACCTGTAGCTCCAGTGGGGCCGGTTGCCCCTGCTGGTCCTGCCGCACCCGTCGCACCCTGAATCCCTTGAGCACCTGTTGCTCCGGTTACACCTTGAATCCCTTGAATACCTTGAGGTCCCTGAGGCCCTGTCGGTCCTGTTGCTCCTGCTGGTCCTGCCGCACCGGTCGCACCCTGAATTCCTTGAGCTCCTGTAGCACCTGTTGCTCCAGTAAGACCTGTAGGCCCTACCGCTCCCGTAGCGCCTGTCGCGCCGGTAGCTCCGGTAGCACCCTGAATACCTTGAGGGCCTGTTGCGCCGGTAGCACCGGTAGGCCCCACAGGACCCGGTACGCCGCTACATATGTAAATGGTGAAATTGATATTGATCTCACTTGCATCAAGTACCCCGTTATTATTCGCGTCAACACCTACTTCTATTTTAGAACCGCCGGTAGAACAGTTCTGTCCTGCAGGCTCTGCTGTCGTCTTAACAAGTGCATTGGATCCCTTTTCCCCGGCAGGCCCCATCGCCCCCAGGTATTGCCAGTCAGGTGTCGTGGCCGATCCTTTGTTGAAATAAAAGCCTGAAGTGCCGTCTGTCTGATAAATGAGCAGGCCCGTAGCAGGGCTCACAATAGCAAGTCGTTGCGTGGCAAGCATTCGTGGGATCAATAAACCTTTTACGGTGCTTTTTACATCCAGCATGGCACTGTTATCTGGTGTAGAACCATCACCATTAACACCTACGTTTTGCGCAGTCGTCAACAGCGAGAATAGCAGTAAAAGGGCTAGGATAGGTAGTTTTAATTGCATGTTTTTCAGAATAGATGATTGACGTGATTATTGCTTAAGTATTTTGTATGCCTGCTTAGCGATACCAATAAGGCGTACATAATAGGTTCCTCTTGCTACATGGCTGATATCACAGCTTATCAGGTTAGCACCTGTTAAAGCATTCATCTCGGCTTGCGCTACTATACTGCCAAGGTTGTCCAGCACCTGCAGTACAACACGCTGGTTTTTGACGCTGCTGAAACGCACATTTACCGGGCCGTAACTCGGACTGGGATATATACTCAGCACTTCGCTTGGATAACCTTCAGGAGCAACGGATATGATGTTAGAGTAACGGAAACTGCCATCTTTGAAGATTACTTTATAACGATAATATCTCGGACTGGTACCAAAATAAGGGCCTTTAAGTGGCTCCGGATCTGTGTAATTATAATCATTGGGCGTAGCTACCGTGCCTGCTGCCGGCACATTGGCAAACCGCTGGAAGCCACTGTTGCCTACCGCTCTTTCCAATTCAAAACGGTCGGCATTTATTTCATAGAACGTGCCCCAGCGAAGTAAAGCCCTGCTATCTACCGGGGTTACTGTAAAGTACGAAGAACGCGCAGGATCCGAAATGGTACTGGCCGGCACAAATACGCCCGCAAGCGCAGCGCCATTGACTTCTACATAGTTGGCGATAGGATCCGTGAAACTTTTTATCTCAAGCTCCCCGCCAGGTGTAACAGATGTAACCGAATATACCCCCAGCTCACTCTCACTCACACCGCCCAGCTCTTCATCAAAATAATGAAAACGCAGCGTGGCATTTTCACCTATGTTGTTGGCAGCAGTAATATCGTAATACCGGTGTATACCAAAGCCGCCCGATAATTGACGGGACTGATGCCCTCTTTTAAGTGTTACCAGTCCGGGGTTGGCCGACGCAGTTATTTCAAGTCCTATATTGCCCGGGTTTGCCTTGTTGGGAGCATTTAATATAGCAGAACTGATTAAGTATCCGCCATTAGGACCTATCACTCTTGATGCTGGCTTTTCCCCGGTTAATGAACCCGTTGCACCTAGGTCAAGATCAAACCCATTCAGGTTCAAATGCCCGGTTTCCATAGTAAGCGAGTGAGTTACGCCCACATTATGTCCCAATGTTATAAAGCTGCCGGGTTTATTAACTGTCAGATTGTAAAAAGAAGAAGTGGAAGCGCCTGAAAGGGAAGCTGTAGAGGTACCTGTAAAAACAATAGTTCCCGTACTTGCATTAAAGCTCCCTGAGTTGTTAATGCCGCCATTGTTAATCACAATACTCGTGGCACCATTGACAACAATATTGCTACCATTACTAATGACAAGTCCCTGGGAAAAAAGGAAATTAAATTGGTGGAAAGCAATCAGTGTTATAGGTAAAAGCAAAAGTTTGGTTTTCATATTTTGTTAACGGCTGGTTAGGTTTGATTTGATAAAAATATGTTATTATATTTTATAAACTAATTTATTTTAAGAATTATTTTATCATAATCGTCAGAAACATAAATACTTTACCATTAAATAAATGATTGTATAATAACGGACAGCTTGCACTGCGCAATTAATGCAATAACATCAATGTTGTGTTCTTTCTTTTTAAAAGGCTTTAAATCGCTAAGTCTATACTGGAAATGGATTAACGCAACAACACTGATCTTTCGTTTGCTTTGCCTTTTTATTCTCTGCCGGCACATGCGCTGCCTTTATCCGGCTTTTGGCTGCAAATCTCTCTTTCAATATATTTACTGCCAGGGCTTACCATCATCATTTTTACAAGCCCCCTTGCCGATGAATCGATTGATAATAACAATATCCCTGCTGGTAACGGCATTGATTGCCAAAGCAAATGACTTTGTATTCACACCTGTTGATGTATCACATGGATTAAGCGATAATCAGGTACGTTACATCCTGCAGTTGCACGACGGCAGAATGGTATTTACAACAAGCGGGAACCTTAACTTGTTTAATGGTGCACAGTTCAAATACATTCACCGGAAAGAAGAACATGTGTACCCGCTTAAAAACTACAACGGTCACTACCGCGTTTATCAGCAGGGCGATTCTCTTCTATGGATCAAAGACGCACACAAGTTAATGTGCGTTAATCTATATCAGGAAAACTATAGATCCGGTCTCGATGTTCATCTTAAAAAACTGGGCTTGCCGCAGCCGGCAGAGGATCTCTTTGTCGATGCAGAACAGCGCCTCTGGCTATTAAGTGCCGGCAAATTATGGTGTAACAGCGCCATGCAGCAACCATTGGATCTATCCGGTAACGAGGGCGCACTGCAAGACCTGATGGCAGATAAAAATAGCCTGTACCTGTTTTATAATACCGGCGAAATAATAGTTTACAACCTCGAAACAGGTAAACCACGCTGCAGGAAAGCGGCTTATCCTAAAGAGCAGCAGCCATTTTTTAAAAACACCTCCCTGGTGGTCAAAGGGAAAAATGGATTCTACCAGCTTCGTAACGGCAGCAAAGGCGGCCTCTTCTTTTTCAATCTTCAGCAATGTACCTGGGAAAAGATCCTGGAAACAAACTACACGCTTAATACATTGGTAGTTAAAGATGAAACCGCTTACGTCAGTTGTACAAATGGATTCTGGATCTTGGATCGTAGTAAGGGAACACAAGAATACCTTCCCACATTGAAAACTGTCGACGGCAAAATTATCGATACCGAGATCAGTACGCTCTTTTACGATAAACAGGGGGGATTCTGGCTTGGCACGCTCAATCAGGGACTGTTATACTATCATCCCGGTAGGTATAAACTCTCTTACATAGGGCGTCCATATTTTCCGGCGTCATCCACAAAAGATCTTATAGTACAGGCGTTTGCCGAAGACCGGAAAGGAAATATCTTCATAAAATGCAGTTCAGGAATTTATAATTACCACCCGGCTTCCGGGAGCAGGTCATTAACCCGGGTTGCAACCTCTGTTGTATCGAAAGAGATCCTGGATAAGCTTTACCAGGATCCCGGACAAAACAACCCATATACCGATAGCCGCGGATGGAAATGGATCGCAACAAAAGATGGCCTGAAACTTGGCAGACCCGGTGAGGCCCCAATTACTTATTACACAGAACAGGGCCTGGCTAATAACTTCGTTCATGCCATCCTGGAAGACCGCAAACACCGTCTTTGGATAACTACAAGTTATGGTCTCTCCAAAATAGAGATAGATCCCGCAGATAATAAAGCGCATTTTACCAATTTCAATACCTACGACGGCGCACTCGAAGGTGAATATTCCGGCGGCGCCGCATTCGAGTCCGCCAACGGCACACTTTACTTTGGAGGCATCAATGGCTTTAATATCCTGAACCCTGACCAGATCGCCGCTCTCCGTCAATCGTTCCAACCAGTATTTACCAATCTCTTCCTGAAAGGGGATAAAGTTGAGCCGGGAAGATCTTACGACAATAATATTATCCTTTCCCGGGCAACACCCTACACGCAGCAAATAAACCTTGCTTACAATCAGAATTTTCTGACATTCGAGTTTTCAGGTGTCAACTACCTGAATCCCTCACAAACCCGCTATCGGTATCGCCTCCAGGGTATCGACGCCGGCTGGCGCGAAGCTACAGGAAGCCAGCAGGCAGATGCCAGTGGTATCCTTCGTATTTCCTATACTAATCTGCCCCCGGGTAAATACGTGCTTAAGGTAAGCACAGGCAACCAGCAGGAGACTGGTACTACCCTGACAATTACGATCCGCCCCCCGTGGTGGAAAACAACCTCCGCCTATACCTTATATATAATAGCCGTCATTACCATACTGGCCGGGGGGATATGGTGTTATACCCGTTTTACCCGCAAACGCATGGAGCGGCTTCATAAAGAAGACATCCTGCTGCTGCGCATCCGTAGTCTGATAGAACAATGCAGGCTGCTGGAAGAAGAACGAGAAACCCGTTCCGTTCAAACTGATGCCGATGAAAAACACGCGGAAGAAACAACTCCACTCAGCCCGGCCGACGCGGCATTCCTGGCAAAGGCAATAGAACAGGTGGAAAAGAACCTGGAAGAACCAGGTTATTCCGTAGAAATGCTGAGCCGTGATCTTTGTATGGATCGCACCGGGCTCTACCGCAAACTAATTGCCCTGCTCGATAAATCACCCTCCCTATTCATTCGTAACATCCGTTTGCAAAATGCCGCCCGCCTCATACTCGAAGAGGAGCTTCCTATCGCCGCCATTGCCGGAAAAGTAGGCTTTAACAGTGCAAGCTATCTAAGTAAATGCTTCCAGGAAGTGTACGGCTGCCGACCCTCCGAATACGCAGCAAAAGCAAAGAAGAAATCAACTTAGTTTTGACGTATTCCTCTGGCCGGTATCAAATTTTAATTTAAATTGCATCCTCTTTTCGGGTCTTCGGGCCGGAATGGAAAAGGAGGTAGCGTAAATCTTGTTTAAAACAAAGTCAAATATCCGCAATGCCAGAGTAATACTGAGGGCTTAACGGATTAACCATTCTTTTTGAAACGAGTTGCATACCTCCTTTTTTATGTCTGCTCCTTTCTATTTACTTATCAGGTTCTTATACACTACCGCATTTAACAGGTCCTGCCGTTTCGGTTTTGCAATAGGCAAATGATGCCCGCTAATACTAACATGCCCACCCGAAATTTTATGAATATGCGATATGCTGATGAGGTACGACCGGTGTATCCTGAAAAAATGATCCTTGGGTAATATCTCCTCCAGCGAAGCCATCGTCTGATGAATGGTCAGTACCTTATCCTTAAAATACAATTTTACATAGTTCTGCATTCCCTCCGCATACAGAATGTCTTCCCAGGCTATCCGTAGAAAAGCGTCTCCCTGCCTGATATACATATTCGAAACAGTTCCTTCATGCTCATCTTTCAATATCAGTTGCGAACGAAACAGGGTTTGCGCTTTGGTCACCGCCTGGAAGAAACGCTGGAAAGCAATAGGCTTCAGCAAATAATCCACAACATGCAGCCTGAAGCCCTCAATAGCATATTCCGAATAGGCGGTGGTTATGATCGTTAACGGAGGCTTTTCAAGCGCTTCCAAAAATTCCAATCCTGAAAGATGAGGCATATTGATATCCAGGAACATAAGCTCTATCTCCGTTTTTTTGAGAATTTCTGCCGCCTCCAGCGCAGAGGAGCAGCAGGCGGTAGCTTCCAGGAAATCCAGCTTGTCTATATAATTCACAATCCCCTTTATGGCAATAGATTCATCATCAACGATCAAACATTTGATCCTGGAGGGAGTAACCTGCTTTGATATTAGTTCTGCCATTGTTATAATTGTATGATGAGTTTTGTTCGATAAACACGGTCGGTCTCCGCAACAGATAACTCATATTTCCCGGGATATAATATTTCAAGACGCTCCTTTGTGTTTTTAAGTCCCACACCGCCTGTATTCCTTTTCTTTATAGATAAGGTCGATTTTGAGTTCTCTACATGAAAACAGATCCTGCTCTCCGCTTGTTCAAAACCTATATGAATATAACCTTTTTCAAAATCAGATTTCGATACATGTTTAAACGCATTTTCAACGAACGTAATAAAAAGAAGTGCAGGTATCTCTTTCGTGGCATCTTCTATTTTCCACGAACTGGAAACGGTTAATTTGCCTTCCCATCGTATCTCTTCAATAGCAATAAAATCTTTTAAAAATTGAATATCCTGCTCCAGTGTTACATGCTGCCTGTCCCCGTTATACAACTGGTAACGTAATATTTCAGAATATTTGATGAGCAGATCAGAAGCAAGATCAACATCGCTTTGCATCAGGATATGAATATGGTTCAATACATTGAACATGAAATGGGGAGTGATCTGGTGCTGAAGCGTACGCAACTGGTACTCTATAAGTGTTTTCTTTAGCTTCAGGTTTTCCTGGAAGAACCGTACCCCGCAGATGCAAAGATTGATCGCAATTCCCGTTGGTATTAATACAAATACATAGTACGTCGGAATATTCATATTAAAATACTCCGAAAGTGGAAAGACGCCTTCATTTTCCAGGAATGCAAAAAGGTACATGTAAAGAAAACGTACCACCCCTATCAGAACAGAACATCCCAGGAATTGAAAAACAAAAACGACGACAGTTTTATGTTTGATGGCCTTAGGTAATAATGTGTTACTGAGATAGGTGGTGATCGGCGATACGGTCAGTAACGTTAATGTAGGATATAAAGTTGCTTCGGTCAGCGATGTTGTCTCGGGTATAACCTGTAGCCACAAAGCAAAAAATAACATGACCCAGCACGCCAGGATAGTGTAATTGTCTTTTATGCGCTCCTTTACGCTCAGCATGATCTTTTATTATGATAAAGCTTTTGTTTCCCCTGGAAAAGCAGGTCGTTTAGCGCCGGTAAAATTACCGGATAAATAACTGCAATGCATATCCGTTCGTCAAAGGCAAAGCTATGGTTCGTCAAAAAGAGTTCCCCAGGCCCCCTCGTACAGATAGTTTTGACAGCAAATCATTGACTATTCATTATAAAAGCATTGAAATGAAGAAGCTGTTGTTTATCATAGGCATCATTGCAGCATATCCTGGCCTTTACGCACAGGTGAAGCTTAAAACAGAATACTTTGGCAATTCAAAGTATCATTTGCCGGATGCCGATACCGGCAGAAATACAGGGAATGGCGAAGGTTCGGCAATTGTTTATCAGGGAAGCGTTAACATTCCTCTGTCCACAAAATTAAATGAAAACAAACGCCCCACGATGTGGGCAATCAATATAGGCGGCGCCTATGCCAGACTTAACAATAAGAATTTTACAGAACCACTGGTCGTCGATGAAATAATGAATCTTGGCGTAGGCCTTATTTATTTGAGGCCGCTAAAGGGTAAATGGTCTTTAATGACAACTATCGGCGGCGGTGTTTATATGCCAGGCACTAATTTCTCTCAAATGAAACTGAAAAACGTCCTGGCCAGTGGCGGCGCTGTTTTTATTTGCCATCTGAGGTCAAATCTCGATCTGGGGGGAGGGCTTGCCATAAATAACTCTTTTGGTTATCCAATGTTATTCCCGGCTTTTTACTTCAACTGGAAAACAGAAGGCAAATATGCGGTAAAGGTCTCTGCAATGAGAGGTTTGGAAATGGCGGTGGAATATAATGCAAACAAGAACCTGGCTTTAAGCTTTGTCTTCGAAATGAACGGACAAATGGCCCTCCTGGAACAGAACGGCGAAGACAAGATCTTCACACACCAATACCTCGTAATTGGTTTGCGCCCCGAAATTAAACTAGGCAGGGTATCGATACCCCTTACGGTAGGTTTTAACGCCACGCGTCCCGCCAGGATGATGGACAGAAAACTGAAAAGTATGTTTCAGGAAGAAGAAGGACACTATTTCCGTATAGCCCCCCATGCATCGCTGGGTTTAAATATTAAACTCTGATCCTCCAAACACCAATGCCGGGATGCTGTAATACAATATCCCGGCATGGTGGCTGTGGTCGCATCGCAGATGGAAACAGCTGCGTCATTAAAACCGGATAACGCAAACCACGGGGAAATGGTCCGACGGGAAACGCAGGTCCCTGGAATCTGTTAATACGGCATAGTTCAACACTTCTATATTGTCATTCACGAATACAAAATCTATCCGGCCTTCTGTAACCACCTTGGTCCAGTTATGATATTTGAAATCCTGGAAGGTGCTGTCGGGACCATAAGGCTGTGTTTGGGATACAAGTTTCGCATCCCGGAACTGCTTCACAATAGTACCGTAAGCGCTGGTCTCAGGACTTGAATTGAAATCGCCTGTGATAATAACAGGTGTGTTCCTGTCACTCAGCTGGTGTATCTTTTCAAGTATCATCTTAGCTGAATTTTCCCTCGCCAGAACACCTTCATTATCGAAATGGGTATTGAAAAAATAGAATTCCTTGCCGGTAGTTTTTTCGCTCAAACGCGCCCAGGTACAGATCCGGATATAAGCAGCGTCCCAACCCTTGGATGGTATCTCAGGCGTTGGCGATAACCAGAAATTCCCCGACTTAACCAGTTCATATTTCTCTTTATCGTAAAAGATAGCAGAAAACTCGCCGCCTTCTTTCCCATCATTTCTTCCAACGCCAACATGGGCATAAGTACCCATGGCATCCAGGTCACGCATCTGGTCGGCAAGCGCTTCCTGTACCCCAAATACATCGAACTGATGATACCTGATCAGGTCTTTCACCATTTCTTTACGGTGAGGCCAGGCATTGGCGCTGTCAAACGCAATGTTGAGACGCAGGTTAAAACTCGCAACTTTCATGGTGCTTATCACCTGTTCAACAAGATGGGGAGCAATAGCCTTCTGCCAGATGCGGTAGCCCGCCGGTTTCATGTGCAGCTGGTCTTCTCCGAAGATGGCGGCGTTGATAGAACCATCCGCACGTAACATCTTACTGTATACATCAATGAAAGAGGTATGGGGCTGCTTCAACAGAAATTGCTGGATCGCTTTGTTGCTTTTTTGTGTTTCAGCAAGCAGCCTTACCCGGCTGGGACTCGGTTTTATGGAAATATAGCTGATCGGAATGCCAGGCATTTTTTTCCGGATCAGGGAGAATAATGTCTGAAAACGTTTCAATAATAACGGCGCCTTTACAGTATCGGATGCCAGATCGTTCTCTCCGCAATAAATAACGATCTGTTTAGGACGATAAGCGAAAATAACGTCGTCGGCATAGTGAATAACATCCAACAAATTGCTCCCGCCAAAACCACGGTTGATAATGCGGTGCCCCGGAAACCAGTTGTTAATACCCTGCCAGTACGTGAAAGAAGAGCTCCCGATGAAAAGTATTTCATCGCCGGCCGGCGGATGGATCGCGTCCTGTTTTTTGAACGCCTGGATATCACTGTAATAAGGATATTGCTGTTGAGCATAGCTGGTGCCCAAAGCACAGATGCAGATAATGACAGCTAAAATTCTTTTCATGACAAATTGGTTAATAGTTTCGCTTTAGCATATAGTGTTTAAATGCTATCAACTTACCCCATCATGAAAGTTAAAAATTTTACCTGGAACTGCGGGTACGCATAATAATAGTGCTACTGTCCCGTTTCACTACTTCCGTATTCAGTATGGTCGAAAGAACAAAGAGGGCGTCGTCAAGCGTAGAGATAAGAATAGGGCCGTTCACGGTCCTGTTGCTTAACTCCCGGTCTTCTATAACGATCTTCTTGCCAAAATTGTCTTCCAGGTAAAGGAGTATCTCACTCACCTTGGGATCCTGTAAAATAAGCCGGCGGTTCTTCCATGCACTGAACTTTTCGGGCGAAGTGCTGTCGGTAAATGATCGCTCATCCCGGTCACTGTATGATACGATCTGCCCCGGGGTCATGATAATATCCTGCTGTTTGCCGTTGACGAAGGATAATTTTATTTTCCCGCTTTCCAGCACAATTTCGGTTTTGCTGCGCCTTTGCCTGATATCGAACACGGTTCCCAGAACTGTAACAGTAAGTGCCCTGGTATGTACAAGAAACTGCCTGGCTGTATGTGCCGGGTTGGTAATGTGTTTTACGTTGAAAAGCGCTTCCCCTTCCAGCCAAACCTCCCGGCTGCCGCCTTTATCCCAGTTATTACGGTAACTGATCTTTGAATTGGCATTCAGGTCAACCTGCGACCCATCCGGCAGCACTACCTGTTTTATTTCTCCGAAACCGGTACTGGCAACAATTTGCGCACCGTGTCCCTTGTTCAGCATAAACCAGGCGCCGACAACAAGCAATACACCCGTTACGGCTGCCGCAACCCTGAACAATACCCGGCGTGAAAGAATACGCACATTAACCGATGATTCCGGTAAGGCCTGTATGAGCACTAAATGCTTCTGCCAGCTTGTTTCTACCGCTTCTTCCGTTGGAGTATGGTTTACAAACGACAGATTTTTCAGGTATAAGCGGGCGTTTTCTATGGTTTCCTTTTGCTGGGGAATGGTGTCTATTACACGCTGCCAAAATGCTTCGCTATCCAACGACGGCTGGTACACCCATTCCTGGAAATAGGAATCCGCAAGAAAATCGCTTTCCTTATATTGAACATATTTATATGTTATCGATTCTCTTTTCATTCTATTATATAGTACCCTTTGTCGCCTGTTTTACCCCAAACAGTTTTATAAATTTTATATAAACAACAAATATTAGAAAAATAACAATAAGATCATAACCTGTTCTTTTAACGCCAAAAGACTCCTCGCTACTATCTTATAAGTGGCTTTAACCGATATATTAAGAATAGATGCAACTTCTTTATAAGATAACCCTTCGTAATATCTAAGGAATATGGCTTCCAGCTGGCGACCCGTCAGCGTCTTAACCGCTTTGCGCAGTTTGGCCTGCAATTCTTCATCCAGCTCCCGGCCCATGATCACATGTTCACTCGAAAACTCGTACTCTTCTTCTGCCGCCTCATTTAATACCATTTTGTCATGTTGCCTGATCTTTTTGATAAGGACGTAGCGGAAGGAGGAGTAGAGATAAAAATTAGGTGACGCTACGTGTGAAAGCTTATTCCGCCTATTCCACAGATCAAGGAAAACCTCTTGTATACTGTCTTCTATAAGGTGACTATTGCTGGTGAACTTTCTTCCGTAGTTGTAAAGCCGTTTATAATATTCTTTGTACAATCCGGAATAGGCATCAATATCGCCATTCATAATATGCTGAAAAACCGGATTGTCCATTTTAAATAAATAGTTATTGGAGTGGGTGCAAAAGTATCAAAAAAGAATACCACTTTCAGATAGCCTCTCTTTTAAAGAGGCTTTACTATGTTAAGTAATTGTTTCCTGGGAATAAACAATACTATAGCAAAAATAAATAATATAATTTTAATTGTCTGATTTTCAGACATTTGCATAGAGTTGTTTTGGGGGTTGGTTATAAGTGCCTTTTGTTGGCTTCTTAGTGCGGCGAAAAAACTATCATACAGTTGGGGTAAATTTTTCGATCCTCAACACTTCATCTGCAAACGGAACAAATCCTACTTTAAACAAACAAAAAAAGTCAACTATGACGCTGCGTTATTTTAAGCAGTTGCTTGTGATCCTGCTACTGGCGCTCACAGGTCAGTTGTATGCACAAAAAACTGTACCTGTAATCGATGCCTTGAAAGCTATTACCCGCGAGTACAAAACCGATTTTGTCTATGACCCGCAGATTGTAAAGAAAAAAACGACTACTTACAACGTCGGTAACCTGGCGGGAAAGAAACTGGAAGACGTATTAAAAGGAGTGCTCTATCCTAATGATCTCGTATTCCTTTACGTAAAACCTAACTATTACGCTATCGTAGAAAAAGATAGGGTAGGAGAATACCAAACGCCCGTAAAGAAGACAAACGACGAGAACAGGCAGGCTGTCCAGGCTGCTCCTGTTGCTCAAAGAATTAAGGTAAGCGGAATAGTGACCGATGGCGCGCTGCCTGTTTCTAATGTCGTTGTATTGGAAAAGGGTACCGGTAATGGTACACTTACTAAACCCGACGGCAGTTATTCCATCATTCCTTCAGGCCCCGATGCCACGCTGGTTTTTACACTTGTTGGTTTTGCCTCCCATGAAGAAATTGTTGGAAAGCGTACCAGCATCGATGTAAAGCTCGAAGCCGCCGCCGCAGAACTGAGTGAAGTAGTAGTAACTGCACTGGGCGTAAAACGTGACGAAAAAGCGTTGGGTTATGCTACGCAATCCGTAAAAGGCAGCAGCATGCAAACCATCAAAGGAGTTGACCTGGGAACTTCTCTTACCGGACAGGTGGCCGGTCTTACCATCAAGAACTCTACTGAGTTCAACGGTATGCCCAAACTGGAAATGCGCGGCGAAACCCCGCTGCTGGTGATAGATGGCGTTCCTTATGGTAATATGACCATGCGCGATATTCCAACAGATGATATTGAAAGCATCAACATGCTGAAAGGCCCTACCGCTGCCGCCTTATATGGCGCCCGGGGTGCAGCTGGCGCGGTAATGCTTACCACTAAACGCGGCAAAGAAAATCGCCTTACGGTCGATGTAAACAGCAATACCATGTTTAACCTCGGTTACCTGGCATTGCCCGAAGTGCAAACTTCTTATGGCCATGGCCTCGATGGTAAGATCGCTACCGATTATGTTTGGGGCCCCAAGCTTGATATAGGTCAAACTGCTACCCAATGGAATCCTGTTACCAAACAGAATGAAACAATGCCACTGGTTTCAAGCGGCAGAGATAACCTCAGGAATTTCATGCAAACAGGTATCATCACCAACAACAGTATCAGCGTTACCAAAGGTGGTCAGAATGGTTTCTTCAGGGCAGGGCTCAACCATATCTATAACAAAGGTCAGTTCCCCAACCAGAAACTCAACATCCTCAACTATACCATGAGCGGTGAACTGAAAGCAGGTGATAAATTTACCCTGGAAAGCCATATGGGATACACCCGTACTACCGCTCCTCAGCTCTGGGGCAGTGCATACGACCAGCAGGGTTATATCTACCAGATCCTTATGTGGACAGGCCCGGATTACGATATCCGCCAGTACAAAGATTACTGGGTAACGCCAAACCAGAAACAGAACTGGTTGTACACTGCCTGGTACGATAACCCTTACCTCATCGCTTACGAAAAACTGAGAAGCACAGAGCAGAACAAGCTTAACGCAAGCCTCACCATGAACTATAACTTCACCAAAGACCTGAAGCTGATGTTCAGAAATGGTTACGACTATTACAAGAACGAAGATATCATCAGGAACCCTGCCGGCATCAACTCTACAAGGGGTATGACAATCGGAAACACCTTCGGATTCGACTTCAGCGGTAAAGGTTTATATGGCCAGAACCAAAGCTGGGGTAACAGTATCAACAGCGACCTGTTACTCACCTATAACAAACAGGTAAGTAAATGGAATTTCGATGTATTAGGTGGTGCCAGTATCTTCTACTATAAACAAAGAGAACAGGGCGCCAAAACAAGAAACGGACTGGCTGTTCCGGGGTGGTATTCCCTCGCCAACGCAGTGCCTTCCACCACGGCCGGTGTTGATGGTATCATCACCAACTACGGCACCTGGGCAAAACAAACCAATTCTGTTTATGGAAAAGCAACAGCTTCCTGGAACAACGCAGTATTCCTGGATGTTACCGGTAGAAACGACTGGAGCTCTACCCAGGCAGAAAATCAGCGTTCTTATTTCTATCCGTCTGTTGCCGCCAGCGTGCTGATATCTGAGTTTATCAAAATGCCCAAATGGATCGATATGTGGAAAGTCAGAGGTTCATGGACAATGACCAAAACGCCGCTCGATGTATATGCCAACAACCTGGCCTATACCATTAACAACAGCTGGGGTACGCTTAGCGCTACAACGCCCGATAACCTTACAGGAAACAGCCTGTTGCCTACAACTTCAAGAACCTGGGAATTTGGTACAGCCGGCTACCTCTTAAACAAACGCCTGCATGTTGATGTGGCTTACTTCACCAAGCTATATTACAACAACCAGATCAAACAAAGCGTAGCGCCTTCTTCAGGTTATGCCACCACCCTTATCAATACAGGCGAAACCTATGCACGCCGCGGTGTTGAAATTACCTTAGACGGTGCAATCATCAACAGAGGTAAGTTCAAATGGAATGCTATGGTCAATTTCTCTACTCAGAACAGGTACTATGTAAATATTGACCCGATGTATTCCGCGAAGAACCTTTGGACAAAAGCAGGCGGCCGTATGGATGTATTGGCTTATACACAGAAAGCCCTTAGAGATCCCCAGGGTAATGTGATCCATCAGGCTGGCCTACCCATGCTGAGCAGCTATACAGAACAGTATGGTTATACCGACCCTAAATTTGTATTCGGATTTATCAACAACTTTAGTTACGGTAACTGGACGCTTGGTATTGGCCTCGATGGTCGCATCGGCGGCCTCATGTATGATTATGTCTGGGCTAAAATGTTCGACACAGGCGCGAACCCTGAAACTGATAACAACAACCGTTACGATGAAGTTGTAAATGGTCTGAAGAACTATGTTGGCCAGGGTGTGAAAGTAGTTAGCGGTACAGTAGCCTACGACAACAACGGGAAGATCACCAGCGATACCCGTCAGTACGCACCAAACGATGTGGCAGTAAGCTACCAGGCATATGCACGTAAATGGGGCAACTCCTACGAAAACGGCGTAATGAACAAAAGCTTCGTAAAAGTGCGCGAAATATCCATCGGCTACAGAATCCCACAAACTTGGTTAGGCAAATCAGGTATCAAAAATGCATCAGTAGCGTTAACAGGACAAAACCTGTTCCTGTTTACGAAATTCAAGTTCTCAGATCCCGATGTCGACACCGAAAACATGAACGCGCCTGCACAACGTATGGTAGGCTTTAACGTTAAGGTTGGCTTCTAAAAATATACTAATATGACTAAGCATATCTCTAAAATAGCAGTTATAGCGCTGGCCGCCGGTATAGGTTTCAGCAGCTGTACTAAAGATTTCGATAGCATCAATACCAATCCCGATAAAGCAACTTCCGCTTCATCAGAATGGCTGGCCAACAATATCCTCACTTCCATAACGTCGAAAGATATTTCGTTTAACAATAACTTCCGCCAGCCTTTTACCCTTGGTAAATATATAGGCTGGACAGAGAAGGTGAGTGAATACCAGTATAACAAGATGGTTCGGGTCGATTTCGGCCGGCTACTGGTACTGCGTGATGTAGAACCCATGATTAAAAATGCGACCACGGCAGAACTGAAAAATACGTACGAAGGCTTTGGCCATTTCATCCGCGCATGGCAGTTCTTTCAAACTACCATGCAGGTAGGTGATATCCCTTACTCCGAAGCAATACAAGGCGCCACGGGAATGATCAAAGCGAAATACGATACACAGAAAGATGTTTTCAAAGGCATCCTGAAAGAGCTCGATCAGGCAGACGAACTATTAGCGAAAGCCGTAAACTTTACCGGCGACTTCATTTACCAGGGCGACGTCGACAAATGGAGAAGACTGGCCAACAGCTTCCAGTTGTACGTATTGATCAACCTTAGCAAAAAGACAGGTGACGCCGATCTGGACGTGATCAATAAATTCAAGACAGTTGCCGCCCGCCCGCTGATGAGGGATTATACCGACAACTTCGCAGTAACTTATACAGCATCTGCAGGTTACTGTTATCCCTGGAGCAATACGGCTGCGCAGCTGAACTCTTTCCTCGATTACCCGGTACTTTCCAGCTACCTGTTAGATCCCATGAAAGCAACAGCCGACAAGCGCCTGTTTTATATGGCAGAACCTTCGAAGGCACAGATCGCGGCAGGTAAAACAGCATCCGATTACAGTGCTTACCTTGGTATCGATCCGGCTGATGAGTTGGGTGTGATCGTAACAAATAAAAATGCCGGTAAATCCTGCGCCGTGAACAAACGTTACGAAGAAATGTACAATGCCGAACCAGTTGGTTTGTTGAACCATTGGGACATCCAGTTCATCCTGGCCGAAGCAACTGTTCGTGGCTGGATCTCCGGTACCGATGCACAAACCTATTATGCCAACGGTATCAAAAGTCACATGAACTTCCTGGCGAAATACACACCTGCATCATATACGCATGGCATGGCAATGGATGCCACCTACATCAACGCCTTTCCCGCAACAGTGGCATTGACCGGTTCTGCCGACAACCAGATCAAACAGATCATCACCCAGAAATATATTGCAGGTTTCTTTCAGGATGCAGATTACAACGCCTGGTACGAAAACAGGCGTACTGGATATCCTGTGTTTACACTTAACACGCTTACCAATCAAAACACTCCTGCCTCTGTATTTCCTTTGAGGTGGATGTATCCCCAAAAAGAACTGGATTATAATGCTGAAAATATCACAAGATCATTAGCTGATCAGTTCAGCGGAAATGATGACCCGAGTCTGGCAATGTGGTTGCTGAAATAGCCCCTTAAAAAGTAAAGGAGCCGCCCAGGTTAACAGGGCGGCTCCTTCTTTATTTTAAAACACCTTATTGCTTATCGCGAATAGCCTTGAATTCAGAACCAGCCTTCCATTGCGCCATCTTCTCCTCAAACGCCAGTCTTTTACCTACACGAAACAGCAGTTGCAGGTCATCCACTGCACCGGATAGCATATAAGTATCCGCATGATATTCATCGGAAGGGCGGTGGTAATGTTTCTCACGGAATTCTTCATCCAGTTTCTGGCCATAACCTTTGCCTTTACCAAAAACGTCGATACCCGTTTCCGTATACAGCGCAGGAATACCCACTTTCGCAAAGTTGAAGTGGTCCGAACGGTAATAATATCCTGCTTCCGGATGCGGTTCATACGCTACATAACGTCCTACCCTGGTAGCTTCTTCTTCCAATAGATCTTCCAGGTCCGATTGTCCGCGCCCTACCACTACAATATCTTTGGTTTTGTCGTGCGTGCTCAGCATATCCATATTAATGTTGGCCACAGTGCCGGCAACAGGATATACCGGGTTTTGCGCATAATAAGCCGATCCCCATAATCCCTGCTCTTCGGCAGTGACAGACAGGAATACGATCGTTCTTTCCGGCTTGGGATTAAGGCTTTTAAAAGCGCGGGCCAGCTCCAGTAACCCGGCGGTAGCGCTCGCATTGTCAGCAGCGCCATTATAAATAGAATCACCGGTAGCATCAGGCTTGCCAATGCCAAGATGATCCCAATGCGCCGAATAAATGATATACTGATCAGGATGTTTACTGCCGGTGATCTTGCCGATAACATTGTGCGACACATTATATTCTGATCGCACCTGTATACTGGCGGATATTTTAGTATTTAAGGCAACGCCCTTAAAGCCACGTTGATCTGCTTTGGCAAGCAGGGAGCTATCCTGTCCGGCAGCGGCCAGCAACTTATTGGCAGCGGGGCCTGATACCCAGCCGATCATATCACAATACTGCTGTGGCTTGCTCCGGTTGTCGAGATGGAATCTCGATCCGTTCCAGTTGTTCTGCACCACTGCAAAAGGGTAGCTGGCTGCATGGGTATTATGAACAATCAAACAACCTTTGGCGCCCTGCCGGGCTGCTTCCTCAAATTTATATGTCCAGCGCCCGTAATAGGTCATGGCCTTCCCTTTAAACAAGGTAGAGTCGCCGCTGTTATAGCCGGGATCGTTTACCAGTACCAGCACCACTTTCCCTCTAACATCCAGCCCGGCATAGTCGTTCCAGTTATATTCAGGAGCTACTACACCATATCCCGCGAAAATGAGCTCACTATTTTTGAGGCTGATAACTGAGTCGGTTTTATCGGTCCAGATCACATAGTCTTCAAATCCTTTCAACGTAAAATTACCTTTGGCCGATTGCACCTGCATGGCAGGGGAGGCCATGGTGGAGATCTTTACCATAGGTACCTCCTGGAAATAACCATCCTTATTACCCGGTTCCAGTCCCGCCACCTGAAACTGTTCTTTCAGGTAATTAATAGTTCTGGTTTCGCCTTCGCCAAAAGGTTTACGGCCCAGAAACGAATCCGATGCCAGTACTGCAAGGTGTTTGCCAAGGCTGTCGGTATTAATGACATTCACACCATCATCAGCGGCAGGTTTATGGTTGCCACACGATGTAGCCATTAATGTCATTACAGCCAATGAAGCCGGTAAAAGTGATCGACGCATAGTTAGTACATGGTTTAAGGCAGAAAAGTTACAGTAAAATTGGCAAAGGCAATTATCCGGAGAGGCGTAGCGCTTCTTTGACGCGACTGCTTTTTAACAGGGAAACCACCAGTGCATGGAATAAAGTTTGCCCTCTTTCAGGAATAACCTGATCTGTCCGTCTGAAACATTGTTGTTATCTTCTCTTAATTGAATTACCTGTAATTTGCCATGTTCATACACCTCCATTATGCTCATGTGAGCCACTGCATTTGGAAATAGCTTCCGCAGATCGTCAACTGTGGTGCCCGCGTTAAGAGAAACCTGGCGATAGATGATAAAGTCGCCATGGGTAAAACTAATTTCATCAATGGCTACTTTATCCTTCGCATGCTCGTACCTTGATCCGTTTTTATACAGGTAACTGGCCATGGGATCAACAGAACCATCTGCCTCCTCAAAAATAGTGGTGCAAGGCTCCTCATCACGCAGCAGTTTGGTGCTGTCCGGTTCACCAAGTACAGCCCGGAATTGGGTTAGGCTAAAGTATCGTTTCAATTTGCCATTCAAACGTATTTCTTCGGCATTTAATACCTCGATGGCTGTGTCACCCGTTGCTGTTGCCTGCCTCTCCGGCTGCAGTAAAGGGCCTGTCAGGGCAGCCGCAGTGTCTTTATCCAATGTCGCTTTTTGCAAACTTTGCTGCGTACTGTTACAAGATGCCGATAGCAGGCAGGTTATAAACAGGAACCCGACTGTGGTAAGGCAGTTGAAAAGGGGTGGTGTTTGTATCATAGTTGCGAATAGGTTGATTTCAACAGGAAAGAAAAAGCCTCTTTTATCTCAGCACGGCCCGATTCTTCGTTAACATTTATTCCGCAAAAGGTACTGCCGTTTACGGCGCCATAAAGGTTCAGGTAATAAGCGCCGGAGATAAGTATGGCCATAATGGCCCGGAACCTTGCCCACTGGTCGCCGAAATGCGGATCGGTAATATCCTGAAGCAGTACTTCTCCATTTGCCTCCTGTGCATCTGTTAGCTTTTGCAAAACGTCCCGCTTTTCGGTTAGCCGCCACAATAATACTTTCTGAAAGGCGCTATCCCGGAATACATAATCAAACTGCGATAACAGCATTTGTTCTACGAACTTGTGCCCTCCGTCACCAATCGAAGGCGGTACTTTCTCTCCCTTGACATTACTCCAGAAGTCTTTAGACAGGATGTACGCATCGATCAGCTGATCGGCGCCGCCAAAATATTTATAGATAAGCTTTTTATCCAGTCCGGCAACTTTGGCAATGTCGTTCACCTTAAGTCCGGCCACTCCTTTCGTGATAAGGATCTCTTCCACGGCGTCCATAAATTTTTGCCTGCTTTGCACTTTATTGCCACGGGAGCCTTTTGTTGAACTGTTATCCATAGTTATGCTTTCCTTTTCATTCCGGTAAGTGTAAAAATAAAACAATCTGCTTCCCGGTGACAGCCCACAGTAGGCCGCGTAGCTTAAACATAAAGTTAATGGAAATGGTCACCATTTGGTGACTTAGGCATTGTATTTGTTCCACGCTTTAATATCAATACTTATCTGTTAACCATTTGCTAGTTGTGTATGATGAAAAAACGCCAATTCAGTAAAAATCCGCTGCACTACGTGTACGCGCTTATCTGGCTTTCTCTTTTTGTAGCATTTGCCGTGTATATTTTTTCCGGAAAGATGTTTCTGCCCGATGAAAACGGGAAGATCAGCCTGGTAGCCATCCTCGTCGGATGGGTAGCAGAGTACCTGACGCAGGTGGGCACAGGCATATTGGTTGTTCTGATTGGATTATATGTGGCTTTTAAAACGGCCACAGAGAAAAAGGTGTAATAAACGATGCAGTTAAATTACTTCATGCTCATTTTTGCCGGCTTGTACCTGGCGGGAACAGGGTTTTATGATGCCTTTGCAAAACGTAAAGGCATTGTTTTCAGGTACAAACCCATTACACTGCTTATCGTGGCATTATTATTCCTGGTTGCATTATATGGTGTAATAACAGGTAAGCCATTTAATGAAATATTGCCTTTTATAAGGTAACTGTTACCCTGCAATAAAACGAAACGATGAAGATAATTTTAACGTTAATTTCCTCTGTGGTACTGGGATTAACGGCAACTGCTCAGCTTACAGAAAAAAACATGCGCTATAAAGAATATGCCGGCAGATATGGCGGTAACGACGGCATCTGCCTGTTTGATGATGGCAGGTTTATGATCTACGGTTACGCCACCGCCGTTTTTGGAAACTACCTGTTCGAAAAGGATCATATGCTTTTCTATCCCGATAAAGAAGATAGGTTCAACGTATTCGCCACCCACAATAAAAGCATAGGAGATACTGCCCGGATCAATTTCGCGGGCTTCGACAGGGGAGGAGCTACCTTTGTTCGTTTTGATACAAACAGTGTACGCCGTGTTTTCAATAAAGACGCCAATTGTTTTAATGGCCCCTTTGTATATGAGCTTGCCTATACACCTGCAACATTTACTTTAATTGGCGTAACAGACGACGATGGCTGGTACCGCGGCAATAAACTGGAGGCATGGACTTTCGAAAACACCGAAGGATATAACGATTTCGTTTTCTCCTATATCGCCCCCAAACTGGAATACGAAGATTTCAGCGGAAATATTTCAGCTGAGGGAAACAGGGCAGTTATCAGGCTCTCCAATTACGGTGGCGACCGCGGATACGTTAAAAATACGCCCGATGAAGAGGAACAGCGCCAATGGAACGAGATCCTTGCTATGAAAGCCGGATACGACCTGCAACGGAAAACGGTTATTAACAGCATCTATGCCAATAGACATTACCGTGTGTTTTTCCCGGATAGCAGCAGTTATAATTTCGATAAGGGAACCAACCAGTATATCAGTCGCGATGCCGCCGGAAATGAAGACTATTTCCGGGCTAACCCTTATAACGATGACAGGTATCTGCGTCGTTATAGTAAACTGAAGTACGCGGCGCGAAACAGCAAAAAACTGGCGAGCAATGAAGTGGCCGATACCAGTATCTTTTTTACCACTTGTGGGGAAGGTTCAGAAAGGTCGTATCGTTACAAACACCTGCAATACGATTCCGTGGAAAGGTACGATGAGCCTATACGTACCCTTAAACCCGCCCCTATCCCCGAAACGCTGGCGCCCGGTAAAGTTATAAAGGAATACATCAAAGATGGGCTCAGGTATTCCGAAGAGTATGAAAAGGGAGAACTGGTACGACGCGAAGCCTGGGATACGGATAAAAGCAAGTCTACGGTTCAGTACTTCAAAAATGGTAAGCTTGATAAAAGGGAAGAAATTACCAACCGTTATAACATCCCCGGAGAAGTGATAAGAACCTATGATAAAAACGGAAAGCTGCTGCAGCGCAAGGTGGCATCGTTCGAAAATGGTGCTGTTATTTACCACATCTACGATGCGAAAGGAAAATTACTAAAAGTGGATCGTCATTTACAATAAACCAGCAACGAATGCTGGCTGTGAACACTAACAGCAAATGACGTTAACTTATCAGAGCAAAAGGTGGAACCTATGGCGCGAAACACTGTAATGCTTCGGCACCCCGTAAAGGATCAATTGCACTCGTTCCAATAGTAACTATCAGGCGTTGGCCTTTCCCCGAAAATGGCGGTACCAACGCGTATAATAGTTGCACCCTCAGCAATCGCAATTTCCAGGTCGCCACTCATACCCATGGAAAGCTCCTGCATATACACTCCTTCTATCTGCAACCTGGCTACCTGCTGTCGTATATCCCTGAGCAGTCGGAAACATTTACGCACCTTTTCACCTTCTGCGCTTAACATGCCTATGGTCATTAAACCTTTTATGGTTAAGGTGTCCAGCCGGGCAACCTGTTTTACCAGGTCTATAGCCTTATCAGGACTTACGCCAAATTTGCTTTCTTCAAACGAAGTGTTCACTTGTATCAGCACGTCCATTGTTTTGTTTTCAAACTGTAAGCGCTGGTGAAGTTTTTCAGCTAAATCTAAACGGTCCAGGGACTGAATGCACGAAACATCATGTTTTAGCAGGTCTTTGATCTTATTGGTCTGCAAATGTCCTATGAAATGATTGGTGTGCGGAATCTCCCGTAACATTTCGTGCTTTTCTTTCAGCTCCTGGACCTTGTTTTCAGCAATGAGCGTATATCCTGCCGCCAGCGCTATTTTAATACGTGCTGCTGGTACGGTCTTGGTGGCTAATAATAACTTTATATCATCAGGGTTCCTGCCATACCTGGTACAGGTATTATTTATCCTGTTGTTTATAACAGCAATATTTGCTAAAATATCTTTGCTCATGCATCTGCTTGGTTAATGAAATGTTCTGAATGCTGCGGTCGTTACTTCCACCAATAGTAATAATTGTGCAAACCATCGTATTCAAAACCACAACGCGGATACAGTTTGTTGCCGGTATCATTCGTTTTTTCGGTTTCAAGCATCAGCCCGCACGCGCCGGTTTCTTCGCACCACTGTTTACTGCGGTCGATCAAAGCAACGGACAGTCCATTGCCACGGTAATCAGGATGAACAAATAAGTCACTTAGCAGCCACTGCTTTTCAAGTTTAATGTAATGGTAAAGCTTATAGAGTTGAACAAACCCAACCGCCTTGCCACTCGCATAAGCAAGGAAGATATGCGATTGTTCGTTGTTCAATCGTTCCTGTAGAAACCTTTTACATTTCTCATAATCATCCGCCTGGCGATAAAAGACCCGGTAAAGATTAAATAATTCCGCAGCGGTGTCTAGGTGCTCAAGACCTGCCTTCCTGATTTCGTAATTCATACCTTGAATATTTTTGTTACTGAGCGCAAAAGTATGAGCCGGCAGGACTACATTCGTGATCCAGATGCTATATAAAAGGTAGTCCAGATGTTTCCATACGAACACACGATACACATCAAGAAAGAAAGCAAGATCCCGGTTTACCGGCAGATAGCCATTTCAATAACAAATGCCATCAGGAACGGCACTTTTAAACCAGGCACGCATTTACCCGGTACCCGTGAATTGGCCAAAACTTTGGGTGTGCATCGCAAAACGGTGATCGCCGCCTATGAAGAACTGGATGCGCAGGATTGGATTACGGTTGTACCCAGAAAGCATGTACAGGTATCGGAACGGATCCCTTTGCTAAAGCCAAAAAAATGGGGCGACACGGGCATAAAAGCGCCGTATGAAAATGACTTAACTCTGCCTTTCAGGATGATAGAAGAGAACGCAGGCGACAATGAGGCTGCCGCTGCGCCTGGAATAGTGATAAACGATGGACATCCCGATGTAAGGCTGTCGCCAATAGACGGGCTATTGAAAATATACCGCTCACTCACCTCAAAAAAATATGCGATCAAAAATGCTCATATTGGAACTGCACAGGGAACGCCAATGCTAAGGCAGGAACTGGTCAATTATCTTTCGGTCACCCGCGGGCTTAATATCTCTGCCGGCAACCTGCTCATCACACATGGAGCACAAATGAGCATCTACCTTTCTGCCCGGCTGCTATTGGGGCGTTCCTCCCATATAGTTGTAGGATATCCCAATTATGCTGTTGCCAATAAAACGTTCCTTGAAACCGGGGCAAAAGTTATAGAGGTGGCTGTTGATGACAGCGGTATCGATACCAATGCCATTGAACAGCTGTGTAAAAAGAAAAAGATAGATGCTGTATATGTAATACCGCATCACCATTATCCAACAACAGTAACGTTAAGCGTGGAACGAAGAATGAAATTGCTGGAGCTTTCCAGGCGATTCTCGTTCGTGATCATAGAGGATGATTATGATTACGACTATCATTATACCTCTTCGCCGTATTTACCCTTGTCAAGCGGCAATCACAACGGCAACCTGATCTATATCGGCTCTTTCTCGAAGATGCTGGATCCATCTCTGCGGATAGGCTTTATGGTGGCCCCCGGAAACTTTATTGCGCAATGTACGGCCCTGCGGAAAACCATTGATGTAGGCGGGGATGGGTATATGCAGAATGCCTTGGCAGCTTTAATTAAAGAGGGAGAGTTGACAAGGCATCTGAAAAAAGCAAAGAAACGCTACCACGAACGCAGAGACTTCCTGGATACGCTGCTGAAAGAAACATTGGGAGCTTATATCTCCTATTCCTTACCCACAGGCGGTATGGCTGTCTGGATCAGGTTAAACGCCGGTTATACCGTCACCGGACTTATAGCAAATACAAATGTTGAAATCACCCGTTGGGACGAAGAACAAAATGCATTCCGGTTTGGCTTCGCATCAATGGATGAAACGGAACTGTCCGCCGCTGTAAAGGCACTGAAGGAAGGTTTTCTGAAATTGCACAACCTTTCGCGTAAACGGATGTAATTGAACCATACAGGCAATAAAATTGAACCGTGTACGACATATGCCATCAGGTAGAAAGCGGGACATTTGTATCATAAATAAGAAACAATGGAAAACATAAAAAGAATTGAATTAGGCAAAAACGGCCCGCTCGTATCAAAGCTTGGCCTGGGATGCATGCGTATGTCATCGGTTTGGGGTGGCCCCGTAAACGATGAAAACGAAAGTGTCGCTACTATTCAGGCAGCATTGGATAGCGGTATCAATTTTTTGAATACAGGAGACTTTTATGGTGCTGGGCATAACGAACTGCTTGTAGGTAAGGCCATTAAGGGTAGGAGAGACGATGCCTTCATCAGCGTTAAATTCGGAGCCATTTTTTACAACGGCCATATGCTGGGACTGGATCTGCGTCCTATAGCGATCAAGAACTTTATCAACTACTCTCTCGTACGTTTGGGCGTAGAGACCATCGATCTTTATCAGCCCTGCCGGCTGGATAACAGTGTTCCTGTTGAAGATGTCATAGGCACGGTTGCCGACCTTATCAAGGAAGGAAAGGTGCGTTATCTCGGTGTATCTGAAATAACCGCCGATCAGCTTCGGAAGGCCAACAGCATCCACCCTGTTACTGCATTGGAAATAGGTTATTCTTTGGCCGACCGCCAGATAGAGACCGATCTTTTACCTGCTGCCAAAGAACTGGGCATAGGGGTGGTAGCCTTCGCCAATACTGCGGAAGGACTACTTACAGGTGAGGTAAAGGTGCCGCTTCAGGCCAACGATTACCGCAATTACTTTTCCCGTTTCCAGGGAGAAAACCTGGTAAGAAACCTTGAAAAAGTGGAAGTTTTGAAAATAATGGCGGCGGACAAAGGATATACCCCTACCCAACTAGCCATTGCCTGGGTAAATTTGCAAGGCGACCATATCATGCCTTTGGTAAGCATGAGTCGCAGATCACGTTTGCCTGAAAACCTGCAAGCCATGCACATTGAATTCTCTCATGATGAAATGACCACGTTAAATGAAGCGTTTTCGGTAGGTTCAATTCTTGGAGGAACATACTTGCAGCGCTAGCAAAGGAAATGGTTCAATAGTAGTCCCTTTTTAAAAGTTGATAGTATGGTAAATCCAACTGAAATAATCCCGGGAGTAATCTTCTATTCTTATCTTTCTTCATCGAGAAAGGAAAAAGTAGGTTTCCTGAAGCATAATACCCTTGTGTTTCAGGTTTCAGGGCAGTTTACGTTGGAAACATCGAGCCAGAAGATTTCAATGAAACGCGGTGAGATGTTGTTGATTGGCAAAAACCAGCTGGCACAGCTCACTAAAACCCCATTGCCTGGCGAAGATTACGAAACAATAGTGATCTCACTTCAGGAAGATGTACTCAGAAGGATAGCATTGGAAGATAATATAGTGGCAGACCAGAAAAATACTGGCCCCGCAAATGTTCTGATTCCGGCAAACGCTTTCCTTCAGGGGTATTTTCAATCGATCATACCCTACGTTCGCGATCAGACAGGCTCCGTGCCTAAAGAACTTGGCATCTTAAAAGTAAACGAAGCAGTTAAGTTGTTGCTGCATGTTATGCCGGAGGTCAAAAATATGCTATTCGATTTTTCAATACCCTATAAAGTAGACCTGGAAGGGTTCATGCTAACCAATTATCATTTTAATATCCCGGTCGAAAAATTTGCGCAATTGACAGGAAGAAGCCTTTCCGGTTTCAAGCGCGATTTTCAGCAAACATTCAATATGGCGCCACGGCAGTGGTTGCAGGAGAAAAGATTATCAGAAGCCTGGTACCTCATAGAAAAGAAAAAGTTGAGGCCCTCGGCTATTTATCTTGACCTTGGATTTGAAAGCCTTTCTCACTTCACCCACTCTTTCAAAAAGAAATTTGGAAAAACACCTGCCGGGTAAATCGGATGGATGGAATGATATGCCGGTTAAACAGTTTTTTCTGAGGCTGTTTAACCGGCTTTTTTATGGGTCATTCGCGGCTGCAGTTTTGACGCCATGCGGTAGGTGTTTGCTTGAAATGAGCTTTGAAGTGTTCCCGGAAATTATCGACATCCCGGTAGCCTACCTGCCAAACTATTTCTTCGACCATTGTTCCGGGATTATGGAGTAACAGCTCTGCGGCCCATTCGAGGCACTGCAGGCGTACGAATTCGGCGGGAGGAATACCCAGTTCTTCGCGGCAATGTTGTTTGAAGGCAGAGATGCTTTGCAGGAAGTGGGCGGCCAACATTGCTACTGTAACAGGCTGGCCGGGGCGGTATGAGGGTATCGGAAAGGATCTTTTTTACATGGTGAATGGATACTATGAATGAGCGATGAATACGGCAAAAGTCGTCGCCCAACTTTTGTTCCATAGCGTTCAATGACATTAGGGATAAGAAGTTGCCATTGATGGTAAAGATGGTGGCATAGGAGTCGCCGGCTTCGACCATGATAAGTTCTTCGGCCTTGAGGCTGATAAATGTTCCTTTTTCGAGCGGGATAAAGAAATGCTGGTATTGATCCATAGCGCATATTTTTAGGATGGCTAAGGTGATTATGAACGTTTAATAGGGGACGGGGGATAGGGGTATATCTGGGGCAGGGGAGATGGGTGGAGGCGCCCTTACTGGCGGGTAGCCAATATGCCGGCGTTTTGTGAGGCAGGTAGCTTAGGTAGTAGCTGATTTGCTGAAGGTTATTTTTCATAATTTTTCATTTTTTTGTTTAGCCGGTTAAGTTCGCTAAGGAACTTTTGCAGGCATTCGTATTTAAACAGTATTTCGCTGTTTTCTTCGCCGGTTAAAACCTGCTCGCCATTATAAACGGCAGAGGTGTAAAATTCCCATAATACTTTTTTCCATTTTTTATGTGGATCGTTCAGGAAAAAAGAGTTGACGGTGCTTAACATCCGGTTAAGCACATCATCCGGTATTTGTCTGGCATCCATTTGTCAGATGTTTTTGAATTGATTAAATGCCTGGATGCTAGGTGTAGGTATTATGGGGTAATAAGTATATAGTTGGGCAGGCTTCTACGCGCTTTGAGGGGCTTATGACGCGTTGTGAAGAGGGTTGAGGTAGGCTATGTTTAACGGCGGATTGTCATGTTTTTCGATTTGTTCGCGCCATTTGGAGGTTTCGTGGAGATATATTGTTTTAGCCTGCTTCATGAGTTCATCTGTACGGGTGTACAGGATTTGTGCTGTTGCCGGAGGGATATGAAAGTCGTCGGTATAACGGGTATCGGAGTAGCTTCTTTTCAGGATGGAGAATAGTTCTTTTTCCTGTTCTGTGTTTTGAGGAAAGATGTTGTTGATGCATAGGCCGGCGTGTTCCATTAATGGGAGTAGCCGGGATAAATTGTGCGAATCAGGGCGGTAGCTGGTTAGTGCACGCAAAAGCGCTATGGCTGTTTGTTCAATAGCCTGATGGAGCAAGAAGCCTGTTGGGTTGGTTGCATTGTTTTGCAGATAAAAACCGGCACCTTTTAAATAGTCTTGTGCTCTTCTGAATATTGATTCCCAGATAAATTCCGCCGTTTGCAGACGGGTTTGTACTGAATTTTCTTTTGCTTTCAGAGCAATTGTTTCCCTGCTGTTGCCATATAGCTGGTAACCGCTTTTGTGTAATGTTACAAAGAACTGGTGGCCCTGCATAATTGCATCGGAAACAAAAGGCTCATGATGAACGATGCAGAATATGGATAAAGCCGGCGTATTATATGTAGTGACCGCCTGTATAATATCGTGGCTTGAACGCGCCTCCTGTTTCGCAGGTATTATCAGAAGATCGATGGCTGCTGATGAATAGAATTTATTACAACTATCCAGTGCGCTACATGACCAGTGATAATTGTTTTTAATGCGTGAGCCGTAACATATGATTTGGTCTACCGCAATAGCTGCAATAATCTTTTTTATGATGATCGTGAGTTCATTTTTTTGCTCAAAGCTGAGGTGTTCTAAAGTGGTACGCATATAATATTGTTGATGCCGGCCAGCTTACGATGGTGCGGGTTGGTTAACAAATAGTAGATGAATGCGTAAGAACTAACTGAGCACACGTACGATAAAAAAACAGACGTGGGTTAGTTCTTACATCTCCGAGGGCTACGACACCCTGACCACGAATAAGAACGCCCACGCCATAACATGAGCGATTTCTCTTATTTCTCGTGGCCTTGAAGGTCGTAGTTTCGGAGAACGAGAATAAAAGCAAACGCGCTTTGACTATATTTGAAAAAAGATAGAGACTAGGAGGTGTTAATGTAGTCTTTCATAGTTTTTTCTTTACAAGGATAAAGGTAGTAGTTTTTTGAATAGACTTCATTAGAGAGGAATATTTTTTTAATAAATCTTATGTTGCATGCGTAAGTTGAATGACAATGGTAGAAGGGCTTTAAAAGTTTTCGGAGAAAATATGAAAAAAGCGCGTGAAGCTAAAGGGCTGACAGCGCGTTATTTTGCTTCTACAGCAGATATTGCTTATAGCCAGGTTTGGAAATTAGAAAATGGATTGGTTGAGCCGGCGCTAACTACACTGGTTGCTATTTCTAAAACCTTGGAAACTTCTATTGATGAGTTAGTGTTTGGAGCAAGTGGGTAATTGTATATAACAAAGATCAGCTTTTTAGTTCTTTTTAGAAAAAGCACAATATGTATTGTGTCTTAAAACTTGATTCGTAATGACAAGTCTAGGATTGTATTTGGCAAGAAAGTCAGTTAGCAAATCTGAAGTGGCCCGTAAAACAGGTTTAAGTAAAGCCAGAATAAGTGAGTTAACCTTAAACCCTACTACTAAATTACAGGCGGAGGAATTATATAAGATAGCTTTAGCTATAGATGTTAATCCTTGTGAAATTTTAATGGAGCTGTTTAAAGATGTTAAGCTAATAGAATAAGAACGCCAATAAGCAACTGAATCGCACAATGTAATCACCAACTAATTAACAGTTAACTCTGCTTGATTTTTTAAATTGGCTAAGCATCAATAAATTCTCGATATATTGCTAGTCAAATAACCCAAAATAATTTTATGTCTGCAAGTGTCTGGATAAAATAAAATTCAAAAATGAACAAAACATCGTTTTAGACAAGAATTCGATTGTAGTATTTGTTGGACCAAATAATGGCGGAAAGAGTACTACGTTAAGAGAGTTAGCGTTGGGGCGAAACCTTCATCATCAAAGCAGATATGTGATTAACGACATTGAAGTTGGTATTACCGGTACTCACAACGAGGTCGTTGAAAAGATGCATAATAAACAAATTGGCAATACTTATTATATCATTAACAAAGATGACTACCAAAATCCAATTGGTTATGGGCAGAGCGATTTTCTTAAAAATTGAGAGCAGGCTTTGAAGGGCGATGACTACTCGTTCAGTAGTATATTTCGATTCTTTGTAAATGAGTTAAAAACAAAGGATCGGCTTAAATTAGTTGAGCCGGCAATCAATATTGACACTTTTGAACGGCCCTGCCATGATCCAATACATATTATTAAAGCAGATGGAAAGTAAGCCTCCGTCCAAGTACATCTTTTGGATCTGATTTATTTATGGTATCTGTGCGGTAATAGTTCGTGTACCCTGTTGACGGGGTGATCAGCTATTTTTTTAAGGACATCTCTTAACCATTCATATGGCTCAATGCCGTGCATTTTGCAGGTGCCCAACAGCGAGTATAGCATCGCGCTTCTTTTAGCGGCTTCGTGGCTGCCGGCGAACAAATAATTCTTTCTGCCCAGAGCAATGGGGCGGATACTGTTCTCAACAGGATTATTATCGATGTTTAGTTTGCCATCATTAACATAGGCAGACAGTCTTTCCCAGCGCTGCAGGCTGTAAGCTATGGCTTTACCGATAGCACTTTGCGGCAGAACTTGTATATATTGCTGTTGAAGCCATAATCCCATATTCTTCAGGATAGGAACAGCCTTAATCCTGCGCACTTCCTTTACTTCGGCAAAGTTCAGTTGCTGTTCTTTGCAGATACGCTCAATGATATACAATTTCTGGATCTCTTCCATAGCATGGGACGCACGGGCTTCATCATTATCTAATGCGTCATTGAACATGCGTCGGGCATGAGCCATGCAGTGGATCAGGGTAATATCCTGTCTCCTGGCAAAAATCTCATACCCAACATACCCATCGGTCTGAAGATATCCTTTAAAATCTTTCAGTATATCCACCGGACCTTCTCTTCCACGGCCTTCCTGGTAATCGAACAATACTGTTTTATCGATACTGTTCTGGTACACCCAGTAGTAGCCGCGGTGAGTTTCGCCCTTCTTATCCTTGTCCATTACTTTGATTGGCGTCTCGTCGGCATGCAGGTAGTTGCTTTGTAACACTTCCGTTTTTAATGCCTCAAATAATGGCGTTATAAGCTGGCTGGCGCCACTTACCCAGTCGGTTAACGTAGAATAAGCCAGCTTAACGCCAGTTCTTTCAAAACGCTGCATCTGCCTGTGCAGTGGCAAGTGATCTATATACTTGTCAATAATTATCTGTGCTAAGAGTCCTTCGCCGGCCATTGCCTTATCTAATGGTCGTGAAGGTAACTGACCTATCAGAACTCCGCTACTATCCGGTTTTGCATATTTGACCCTTCTGTATTGTTTCACGTATAACTCTCCTGGTTCATACTCCAGGACTTCTGTTATCTCTTCCCCCATCTTTTTACAACCACTTGTATCGCAGGCGGGCTCGATCAGGATTTCTTCCCGGCGAAGACTTTCCGGCAGTTTCATGCGGCCAGGATGCTGCAGAGGTTTGGTTTCAACATTCACCGTATGCCGGGTATAGCTTATTTGTTTAGTTGCAGTGACAGCGGCTGAAGCAATAGCTTCAGCAGAAAGGTCTAAAGAGAGCTGAGGATGCGTTGTGTCGTCTGCTACAAAACGTTCGTGTTTAGAACCAAAGATCATTTTTTGTAACTGGGCGAGTTGCTGAGACAGCTGAAGCACCTGCAATTGCAGGCTGGCATTGAGCGCCTGGCCTTGCTCGTAGAGTGCTTTATAATCTACTTCAGCTGTCATGGATACAAATATGTTACACTATCAGCTATGCCAATAATTTTATTTTCAACCGGCAGGAGCCCTTTGTTGATATCTTTTGCGGTAACGGATCGTTTGTAGAGAGATGCCTTGTAATATGAAGTGTAACTGGTCGACAGTCAGCACCATACTCTTTGCATCCAGGTCAAAGGCTGGCACCTCAAAAGCGCCTTGCTGTAATCGACGATAGAAGATCGTAAACCCGCCCTGTTCATAAACAAGTAATTTTAAATGGGTGCGCGGGCGGTTAATAAATATAAACGCATCGCCTTGTGTAACCTGCCTGCCCAGCTCATTGGTAATGATCCCGCACAATTGATTGAACCCTTTGCGCATATCGGTTTCTTTGCGGTACAGGTGATAAGACCGGTGGGTACCAAGTTGTAAAAGACTGCTCATGAGGCTAATTCTTTTAGGTAAGCCGGGCTAACAGGTTGATAAAGTTTTATGCCGTTTACCTCAGCAAATAAACCTGTCGCTGCAACGCTCAACTGGAGACGGGTAAATGAATCGCTGCCGGATTTACTCTCCTTTTCATAACGCTTCCGCCAGTTATGAAAACTTCCTTGAGGGATCGATCGTTCTGCGCAAAATGATTTTATGCTTAGGCCGCTCTGGTGATAAGCTTCTAATAAATTCAGGATGACAGACCTGCTCCTAAATTGCCGGCGGTTGGATGGTGATAATCCTTCCATGCTTTTGACAGCTAAGCTACACCGTCAAAATCTCCCGAAAAAGATGTACTTAGCCGGGGGCTTACGATGGAAAAAAGGAAGAATTATTTTCAGAGTATTTCCGAAATGCATTTGGCCAAGATGTTATCATAAATCATTCTGCAGGAGACAAAGTGCCTTTACATGTTGGCACCAGGCCTACGGTTACTGCTGAAAATGATAGAGTATCTTCTTTCTATCAACAAGAGCTTAGAAAACTTCCATATCTGCATGATCAAGGAGACGGAATGAAAACTTTTGCAGGTGTCTTTATGAGTTTATTCGCAGAAGAGTATAATATTAATATCATAGATGAGCCTGAGGCATTCCTCCATCCTCCCCAAGCTCTTTTATTGGGCCAAATGATGGGGCGAGAGCTTGATTCAGATAAACAGCTTTTTATTGCAACTGTAAGTCTGACTCATTACATGTTTTACTATCAAAGTAAAAAGGGTAGTGCAGAAGTAATAGGTAAGCTAGAGGTATTAACCAGGGGTTACCCGACATGTGGCTTTTTAATAATTATTTCCTTATGCTAACCTTATATCCATCGGTAATCAGATCTGCTTTTTGAAGGTCTACCATTTCCCAGGAGGGAGTGCCGAAAATATCCCATACTCTATACAATCTGTATTTGTTTTTGTTAGTTTCGTAGAACCTGTATTCTGATGATGATAGGAAAAATGTTTTCCCAAGTGGATGTTTCCTGTCCAAGGTAGTCGTTTTTACCTCAATGTAGATTTCCGTTCCATCTTGCTCGTAACTTAAAATATCGTATCCTTCATTGTCCGACTCAAGAGAAACATGACGAGGAGGTCGCTTTTCTGCATTTGACCACGCTGCTGTTTTGTTTCGCTCTATATCCATAATGTATTCTTCTCCTTTAAGGCCAATAAATGCCAGTCTTTCTGCTTTTTGGGCCCTTTGTTCTGGGGTGAGTGCATTCATTTTTCTTTTGGAGGGCATAAAATTGTTTACTTTTTCAGGTATAACCCCTAATAAAGGAATTACCAGGGCTACATAAAAGTCTATGCTTTCTAGATCGATATAGCCGAACGAATTGGGACATATTTTGATGGTCACAGAAGAATATGTTGGATCAATAGAAGCATTAGACAACCACTCTTCTGGGCTAACAACACTGTCTTTTATTTCAGCACGAAATCCTATTTCAAAGAGGTCATAATATCTTTTCCTTAATTTGTTGTCGTTATTTAGCGCCATAGATAAAAGGAAGCCAATTTTTTTCAATTCGGCTTCGTATTTAAGTCGCTTGTCTTTATCAAGACGAAAAGAAGAAGCTCTGCCAAAATAAAATCCCACATCCAAGCTGCCATTTAAACCGTCTATAACAAAGCTTATTTGTGCAGCATATTGCTTATTGTCAGAGCCTTTAAAGATTCCCGACCACACCCGCCTTAAGCCGCCACCACGCCCTACAGGATTTCCAGTCGAGTGTTCTGAGCGAAGTACACCAAAATCTTGTTCATACTTTTGCTTAAAAAAATCTGACATTACTTTTAGTCTTCGCCTCAATTCCAGTAGCTCATTAATTTCGTTTTTAGGAACTGAAGTATTTAAACCTTTGGTTGGATAATGCTCCTTAGATAATTTTTCGACAAGCGCAATATCCTTCTTTGTAATGTGGCTGATCATATATCAACTGGTCTGTTCACTGAAGATACGAAAACGAGCTTTATAAGCTTTCCAATACTATTATAGATTTCACATCATACTTATCTTAGATGCGAGAAATAGTTAACTCAAATTAAAGCATTGTGCCGAATCACAACGCTGCTTATTAAACGATAATAAAAAAAGAAAGGATTGATAAAACGAGATAAAGGAATTGTGTTGTGAGTTTGCACCGAATTGAATAAAAAAGCTGCCTGTCATTGGCGCGTTAAACAATAATTGGGAATAGGCTTAGGAATACGCAAAAAAAACTTCAAAAACAAAAAAGGTTGCAAACCTCTCGATTTACAACCTTTTAAGTGCCCAGAAAAGGATTCGAACCTTCACACCCTTGCGGGCGCTGCGACCTGAACACAGTGCGTCTACCAATTTCGCCATCTGGGCATCTCTGATTCTTTAAGAACTTCCCCATTTTCAAGCTGTTATGCTATCGTTTGGGGTTGCAAATATAGGATTATCTTTATTCCCGCCAAAAAAGATTCAACTTATTTTTCAAATTGACTTATTTTTTTTCTGATAGCCTTCTTAACAACTCATAACGATTCTCCTGCACCGCAGGTTTTAACCGGCTGTCTACATCAATATACATTACCATAGGTTTTTTAGATGTAGAAGGTAACCAGGTGGGTAATGTTGGCGCAGCAGGATTCCCGTTTTTTATGAATGCCTCAAAATAGGCCTGCATTGTCTTTGATACTTTATAGTCGTCTTCCGTCCATGCATACACTTTGTTGGTAGATAAGTTGCCCATGGCATATTCTATTTCCGCAGAATGTACTGCGCCTTTTGAAGCAGGTGCCGGCTTAGCCTTAGCTGTCTTCTGAATGCCGCCTGCAAGTCCTGGTGTAGCCCCGGCCATCTGCGGGGTCATCGCTGGCCTTGCTTTGGTATAGTAATAACGGAATACAGGATGTGCGCCGGTTTTCGAATGAACATCTATCCATTGCCAGGTGCTGAACGATATAAACCTGTCGCCCGCCAAATCGGTGGCAACCTGTTCTACTGCTTCATCAGTACCGGCTTTATAAACTTCCAGAATAGCAGCGGCATCGCTGCCATATAAACGCCGGACGGCTTTTTCGTAATTGGTTATAGTTGGTTTTTCATTACCCAGGATCATCCTGTAGTTCATCTCCTCATTATTCCAACCCGCTAATAACGGAATAGAGGCCTGATTACCTTTTGCATAGATATCTTTAGGACTCTCAGGAAAAAAATAACCATCTACCACAGATGAAAAGCGATATGCTCCGGAACGCGCAGCTGCCTGTAACAATGTATCTGCATTCATCTCGCGTAATGCCTGTAATGAACCGGCATGTACCAGTTGTGCAAATTGTTTTCCTGTTGTCTCTCCATTTTCAAGCGATACCGGTGGAAATGCACCCAATAGGGAGCCGCTTTCTCCTATAGCGCCAGCCAGCAGATCTTTGGAAAGGGGAGAGGCCATCTGGGCGCTTACAGAAATAGAGCCCGCCGATTCTCCTGCTATCGTAATTCGCTTTGGATCGCCGCCAAAAGACGCGATATTCTCATATACCCATTTGAGGGCGGCAGCCTGGTCGAGTAACCCATAATTGCCGGATGCATGGTAAGGGGCCTCCGCAGACAACTCAGGATGCGCCAGAAAGCCAAACACGCCCAGCCGGTAATTGACGGTAACCGTTACTATACCACGACGGGCCATACTTTCTCCATCGTAGCGCGGTTCCGATGCGTCACCCGCTATAAACCCGCCGCCATAAAAATAAACCAGCACCGGCAACGCCGCTTTAGACGGCGCTTGCGGCATCCAGATATTAAGATACAGGCAGTCTTCACTCATGCCGTTTGATCTTGAGTTCATATCTCCATAAACATTGGTCTGCATAGGCTTTGCTGCAAACTGGTAGGCCCTGCGAACACCCGCCCAGGAAGGTAATGGCTGTGGCGCCTTCCACCTGAGTGCGCCGATAGGTGGCGCTGCAAATGGAACGCCTTTGAAACTTGTGACGCCCTCGGCTTTAAGTCCTTCAAGCATGCCTTTAGCTGTCTTTACCTGTACCGGAATTCCCTGCGCAAAGCTGCTTATCATGAGGAGCAGGCAAACGAAAACGGCAAGCTGTTTCTGTATCATACAAAACGATTTAATGCGTATAGGTAAATTTACATATATAAAACTTACCTGCAACGCAACAAATCGAGCTGGTGCATTCAACCATTGGTAAATGCCGGATTTGTTTTGTTTGACTTTCCGCGACTGTAGCTACTGATAATAGGTGGATGGTATTCCGGTTTATCGGGAAGGGGTTAACGCATAAGCAAAACAGTACCCTTTTCCTCCTGCAGAGGCTGCCCTTCGAGTTGATAACGGCAAAGCCATACAAATGCACCTGGCGGCTGGATTTCGCCTTTAAATAGGCCATTCCAGCCTTTTCCGTCATATTCGCTGGTTTGATGTACTACCTGGCCCCACCGGTTATAGATCGTCAATGCATACTTTGCTATTCTTCCGAATACCAGGGGCTTAAAGTAATCGTTACGGCCATCCTGGTTGGGCGTAAATGCGGTTGGGGCATAAAATCCTTCTATACATTTCCGGAGACCTACCACCACCGTATCCTTCCCTACACACTCGTGTTCATCAGTAGCCTGAAGCCAGTATATGCCGGGTGTAGTAACTGTAAGACTGGCAGCAACAGACGCATCGCTCCAGGCATATTGCCGGAACCTGGTAACCGGACGAATAACAATGGTGCCATAGGAACACATGCTTGTATCCTTTGGGAGAAAACCGGAAGGCAACGGCAGCCACCTGTTGATGGAGCGTGTTTCGGTGGCTTCACAGCCGTGCTGATCTGTTACCTTCACCCAATAGTTACCCAGCGATGAAATAGTTGTCGCTGTGCCTGTGGAGCCATCGCTCCATAAGTAGCTGGTGTAGCCGTCCCTCGCTTTTAATACTTTCGAAGCTCCGGTACAGATGGTATTATCCGACCCTAAACCTGCCACGGGCTTTGCCAAAATGGCTTCGATGATCAGTGTATCACGGGATATACAGTCATTGGTATAAGTAGCCAGCACACTATAGCGGCCTGCGGCGTTCACTGTAATGGATGGCGTGGTTGCTCCTGTGCTCCAGAGATATCCCCGGAAGGAAGCGCCTGCATGAAGGGGCAAAGAGGTGCCCTCGCAAAGACTGGTATCATTGCCAAGCCTGATATCCGGTGAATACAATACTTTCACCTCTATTGTATCGTAGATAAAACAATCCGGGCGCTTTTGTGCAGTCAGCATATACTTTGTATCGATGACGGGATTTACCACTACATGCTGCATTGACTGTGAAAAGCTGTTACCGGCTGTACGCCAGTTGTAATTTATAAATCCATTGGGGGCATTGAGGTGAAGTGTGTCGTTGTTGCACTTCTGCCGGTCTGTGGCAGGTGTATAACCAAGGTTCGTTTCTGTTGTCACTATAATATCGTCGGTCGAAATATTGCCACAGCCATCTTTCACTGTAACACTGTATTTGCCGGGCGCTGTTACGGAGCGCAGAGAGTCCGTTGATCCGTTGTCCCATAGATAGGATGCATAGCCTTTTTTCGCGTTAAGCACGATTGTATTATTGGGGCAGAGCGCAACATCGGCGCCAAGGTTCACTTTTGCCGGTAGGTTTGTGGCTTCAATGACCAGTGAGTCTGTTAGTAAACCGCAGGTTGTATTCAGTGTCGCGTATATCGTTACTGTTGCAGCACTGTTACAGGTAATGGTAGCCTTGTCGTCCGAAGCCTGGGAAATGGTTACAAGCGGCGAGTTGCTGCTAAAAACAACGCGGTCTGTACAGCCGCCATCTTTTTTTATCTGATAGGTATTGGCTGTTCCGGTGCAAACGATAGACGGGCCGTTTATTCTGCCAAGCCGGCAGGTTCTGAGCTGTCCGCAAGTAATATCCCATGAAAAACCGCTGCCATCAAAGACCGGGAAATCTGCATTCGGGGCGATGTCATATTTAAATGTGCCGCCATTCAGCGATACCGGCTCTATGGGCACAGCCAGATCGGTAACGACCGTATTGTTTGCTACTGCATTGCAGGTGCCTATTGTTCCACCCGGAGAGGTTTGCATTAACATCGCCTGCTCTACTACATTACCGCCGCCCGGATAAGTGACATGTCTTCCTGCCATGACAAGCGCCCCGGCAGGTGTTACGGTGATGTCATCTACCGTTTCCTGACCAGCATTGGGATAGTGCCAGCTCCATTCGGGCTGTCCTGCGCTATTGAGCTTGTAGGCGTATAAATCGTTTTGAACATTGTTCATGAAGGTTTGCCCGGGGATAACGCCAATACGGGCGTAAGGATCAAAAAGTTTACTTCGGAACAACGATGCTAAAAAAGCCCCGCTTTGCGGATTGGTGATACGTTGCGCACTGATCAGCTGCCCTTCTTCATTAAGCCGGACAATAGCCTGTGCCGTTTGATTTGTTCCCCGGTAGTTTGTAGATGTGCTGCCACTCAACACCAGCTCTCCGTTTGCATATTCCATCCAGTCGAACGCAAATTCTGCCTGCCCCTGCGCGGAAGATGCTTTTAAAAATGACTTCGCCCACAATAAGGCGCCAGTTTGTTTGTCTAATTTCGCGAGGATATTTTCGGAGTAGCCAGTAGAAGACCAATTATTGTAACTGTAACCTGTTGTATAGAATCCGGACGGGGTTTCCACTACGCAACGTGCGTTAAGGTAGGAGTTCAATGTCATTCTCCGGCCCCATTGCTGTTCTCCTGTAGCATTCAGCTTCATGACAACGCCGGTACTTGAATGTACACTGGATAAAATGAAACCTCCATCACTGGTTTCCTGTATCTGTTCAATGATCGGCTGGTCTACATATACTACGTGTTCCCGCTGCCACACTTTATTGCCGTTACCATCGAAACAAAAGATATGTCGCATCGATGCCACAATAATAAGATTGCCCTTTGTAATAGTTGAAGCATTGAACCGGGTATCACTTTCGTAGGCGGCATCTTTCAGTCCTGCAAATTTTACCCACTTCATTTGCCCGGTGGCCGAAATGCGCATGACCATCCCATATACTTTATAATAACTATCACCAGCCAGGTTGGGCCTGATAGAGCCTACTGCAATATAATCCCCATCTACATACTGGTGAATTCTGCGAAAACCCGAAAAGGAATATTGACTGGTATTTTGGATGGAAGCTGTAAATGAATTATTCACGCAGCTATCTGACCACTCGCTGGCACCCGGACCCGGAGTTTGTGCCATACAACGATGTCCATAAATATATCCTGCACCTGTTATAAGAAGGGTCAGCAGCGCTTTTTGTAGAAAATTCATATTTACCGGACGGCTAACTTGAATGGGTTGACTAATGGTTGTCCAAATGTAGATAAAATTGGATCATCTCCCATAACCCCGTAAAACCATGTTTGGCATTACCCGGGAAGATTGATAAAGGCATAAATATTTCTTTTCTCGTAAACCCATTTTCCCGATAGGGTAATAGTCCGGCGCCTGAAAATTGCAAGTTTTGCGCGGCTTAAAAATGCCAGATGTCTATGATTCTAAAAACTAACATGAGATGGCTGACTGCTTGCGCATTCTTCCTGCTCCTTTTGCAGTTAACAACTTTCTCCACCTTTGCCTATACAGGAGACGAAAACGGAGATAAGAACGGCCAGATCAAAGGAAAAATAAAAACAACAGACGAAAACCCCGCATCAGCAGTATCTGTCCTCATTAAAGGAACAAGAAAATATGCAATATCTGCTGCCGACGGCAGCTTCAGCTTCGATAACGTAAAACCCGGTAACTACCAGCTGGAAGTGAGCCTGGTGGGATACGACAATACGGTAGTGCCCGTTACTGTAACAGCAGAAGCCACCGCCACTGTAGATATTACGCTTACCGTATCCGATTTACAGCTCCAGGAAATTATTGTGAAATCGGGAAAAAGCGCCTACAACACAAAACAGTTGTCTTCAACCTTACGATTGAATGAACCGCTGCTGGAGACGCCTCAGAATATCCAGATCATCAGCAATAAAGTCATGGCCGATCAGCAGATCATCTCTATGAGTGACGGCCTGGTTCGCAATGTGAGCGGTCTTATGCGCCTCGAACACTGGGGTGATATGTATACCAACATCACTGCACGTGGCAGCAGGTTATCTGCGTTCCGTAACGGCATGAATGCTATTACCTCGTACTGGTCTCCACTTACAGAAGATATGAGCTTTGTTGATCATGTTGAATTTGTAAAAGGCCCCGCCGGCTTCATGATGTCTGTTGGCGATCCCGCCGGTATCTACAACGTAGTAACTAAAAAGCCTACCGGGGTAACCAAAGGAGAAGCCAGTATTTCGATGGGTAGTTACGATTTCTATCGCGCTGCACTGGACTTCGATGGCAAACTCGACAAACAGGGTAAACTCATGTACCGCCTGAACCTGATGGGGCAGGAGAAGAAGTCGTTCCGTGCGTACGAGTATAATAACCGTTACAGTATTGCCCCGGTTATTAGCTATAAACTTGATGAGAATACCACGCTTACCGCAGAATACATTCACCAGCACGTTAAAACTTCGAACGTAGGCAGCTATTATGTATTTTCTACGAAAGGTTATGCCGTAATGCCCCGCGAATTCACCACATTGGATCCGGGAATAGAACCTACCTATATCAATGAAAAAATTGGTACGGTAAGTTTATCGCATAAGTTCAACGACAACTGGAAATTATTTGCACAGGCTTCGTATTACGATTACTCCGGTACCGGCTCTTCCATGTGGCCTGCAGCTGTAGGCGCCGATAGTATGATCCGCAGCGTTAGCATCTGGGATGCTAAAAGTACTGCGAAATACGGGCAGATGTACTTGAATGGCGATGTACAAACCGGCCTCGTACATCACCGTATACTCGCTGGCATCGACGCTAACGACAAAGGTTACATGGCCGACTGGAACCAGGCGCATAACCTGGACAGGCCCGATGCGAAGTTTAGTTTCGACAATCCTTCTTATGGCGCTCCGTCTAACGGTTATCCTGTTTGGGATAGAACTACGCCGCTGGTACAGCGCGCTGGTAAATATGGAACCGTAGATCAAAGTCTCGTAGGTTTATATGTTCAGGATGAACTGGGATTCCTGAATAACCAGCTTCGTTTAACACTCGCAGCACGTTATACGCATGTAACCCAAACGGAATACGGCGCTACTGCAAAAAAGAATAAGTTTACTCCCCGTATCGGATTAAGCTATTCTGTTACCCCCGGCACATCGGTTTACGCTTTATATGATCAGGCTTTTGTGCCGCAGTCAGGTGTTCGTAAAGATGGAAAGGATGTACAGCCTTTAACAGGCAACAATATGGAAGTAGGCATTAAACGTGATTGGGCCGAAGGTAAATGGAGCACCAACCTCTCTGTTTACCGCATCCTGCGCAATAACAATAATACTACCGACCCCAGCGATATCACCGGCGTTTACATTGTTCAGCTGGGACAAACAAGAGCACAGGGACTGGAACTGGATATCCGCGGCGAAATTGCATCGGGACTAACCCTTACTGCCAACTATGCTTTCACCGATAACCAGATCACAAAAACCGACACCAGCGCAGCCAGCAAAGCAACCATTGGCAATAAAGTGCCTGGTTTCGCAAAACATACCGCTAACGCATGGCTGAACTATAAACTACAGGAGGGCGCGTTAAAAGGACTGGGCTTTTCTGCCGGCTTTACTTTCATGGCCGATCGCAGTACATGGGTGTGGAGCAGCAACAGGAACGACGCCCTGCCCGATTATACTAAATTCGATGGCGGCATTTTCTGGGAACACGACAAATTTCGAGTTAACCTGAATGTATTCAACCTGGCCGATAAATACCTCTATACCGGCTCTTCTTACGGAAGCTACGTGTACTGGCAGGCAGAAGCCGGACGTAACTGGCGTATGAGCATCAACTACCGTTTCTAAACAGAAATTGTAATAACGAAGATCGGGAGGCCGTATCATAAGTGCGATACGGCCTCGTTTTATTCGGGTACCTGATGGAGCCGGGTTCGCGTTTAAGCAATTCTCAGCGGCTATTTTTATTTATGACCCACCCTCTTTTTTTAAAAAATGAAACGCCGCTTTTTTTAGCAATTCCATTCGTTTACCCGCAATGCTAAGATATTTAGACAAAGCATCCTTAAAGCTTCTTTAAAGCTTCCTAAGAGCTTCCTTAAAACCACCTGGAGAAGCCGCTGAATAGGGCCGTTTGCTAAAAAAAAGTACCCGGCGCAATCACGCGGGAACCGGAGAATATCATCTGTGCTTTTTGAAAGCAACCGCTTTAAACAATTGCTAAACCGAACCGCCAATGCGTGCGGCAACATTTTTACCCGTGGTCAGCGCCGCCTCCACAGTCCCCGGACTATTACCATCGTACAACGCTTCCCCGGCAAAATAAAGCGTATCTGCAACAGGTTTATTCAGTAACTGCCGCGCAGCAGCAGAACCCGGAAGATCATAACTATAGGCTCCTTTAGTAAAAACATCGTTCTGCCAGTTGAAGATGGCGCCATTGTCCAGGTGCTCCTCTAAGTCGGAGATCTCCAGGTCAAATATTCTTGCCAGGCACGCTAACGCCGTTTGTAACAGCATTTCGTCCGTGTAGCCCGCATACTCCTTCGCCGACGGCCCACCCAGCCAGCCGCTTAATACCGGTTGCTCATCGGGCGCCTGTGTCCACCAGGTGGGAATAACTTCATCACTGAATATAAATCCAATATCCTCCTGCTGTTTTTGCCAGAAGGCTGTCTTGAATGTTAGTATCACTTTTATAACCGTACCCCATCCAATCTGTTGCGCAGCAGCTTCATATTGCGGTAACCTTGGCGAAAAATGAATAGCGCCTTTCTGCAATAACCACAAAGGAATGGTAACTATCAACTTCGTTGCCTCATAAATGCTGCCATCTGTTGTAACTACCTTCACCTCACCTGGCCCCCACACAACTTCATACACTGTTTTTCCTGTAACTATCTCACAATCAGCATCATAACAGCATCTTGCTAAATAATCGATCAAAGCATTATAGCCGCCCGCTATCCTGAAATTCACCTCATCTTCATGCGACCATTCCCGGTAAAGCGCCTGTACGCTTACGGTATTGGGGTCTGCGAGGTCGTAACCCGCTACAAACGACTTTACCTCGTCCCGGAAACCGGCATAACCCGCTCCCGGATAGTGTATGTCGAGAAAAGAAGTCATGGTCGTATCTGTCTTAAGAGAGGCCATTTGTGCCAATAATCCATCCCATCCTTCAATCATATCTGCATCGGGTTGCCATTTCCCATCGCTTACATGAAAAAAGCGGCCCGCAACTGCCGTATAAGATATTCCTGCAACCTTCAGCAAGTCGAGGGTTAGGGGAAGCCGGCCATGTACAAATTCTGCTCCGCCGGCAAGCATCCGGCCGCCTATGGCAGGCCTTGCTTCAAGCACGGTAACGGCATGATCATTACACAACTCTTTCGCCGCCAGCAAACCTGCTGCTCCGCCGCCAACAATAATGAGTTTATCCCGGTTTGTCTTTTCCTTCATAACGGTTCCCTGATTGAATAAACGGTTTGCTTCAACTCTTTAATAAATTGTGCCAGCTTCTCCGGCAATAAGCTGGAATTCGATAATAACAACATGGGTACGGGCTGCCCACCCTCATGATAGGCAGGTTGGAAATAAACCTCCTCGTTGAAATGAAAACCTAGCCGCTGATAAAACCGGATCCTTTTTTCGCTGTCTGTGTCATGCGCATGCTCCACTTCCAGTAAACAACAGCCATTGGCCCCCTCAAGTAATTGCTGTATGATCTTTTTGCCAAATCCAAGGCTGCGGAAAGCGGCATCGATGGCTAGATGTTCTATAAAGACAAAATCATCGAATTGCCAGTAGATCACAAACCCTACGGGCGCCCGCGCCTCATTTGTTACTAATACAAGACGCATCTGGCTATTGAGCAGGAGTTCTTTTACAGCTGTAAATAGCCGCCTTTCCTCTATAGGAAAGCTGGCCTCATACAATTGCTGTATGAAGTCCATAACGCTGTCATCGGCCGCTGTTATCCGTTGCAATTGCATACGCACTAAAATACAACAATTATGAAAGAAGCATGAAGTGTAAAAGCTCCCCTTTGTTTTAACCGCCCCCTGGCACATACCTGCTCACCAATACCCGGCGGTTGCCAACATAAACAAGGAAAATTATAATACTATTTGTTACCTTGGTGAGGTGCTTTCAATACTTCGGTTGCTGAAACACTGATTGCTATAACATTCCCCGGCTCCAATCAACCTTTAAACCCCGGTTATGAAACAAAGTCTGTCTCTTGTTCTGTTCTTTATGGTACTTGATTATTGTTGTTATGCGCAGGATGTAAAGCCTGAAATAAAACAGTATGTAACCTTTGTAGCGCAACAGAACACTTCCGCTAAAGATTATATCCTCAATTTGTTCAAAAAATATGATATCGTAATATTATGCGAGCGGCAACACACAGAAACAACCCAGTATAACCTGATCTATGATGTAATAAACACTGAATATTTTCAAAAGAATGTCGGCGCCATCTTTACTGAGGTGGGTTCTTATAGCAACAGGCAAAATACATTCAATTTTACCAAGACCAGGTTTGCCAACGACAGTATAAAGCAACTGGAACAGGCAGTAATTTACAGAAATGGATTTTTCCCGCCCTTATGGAACAATACCAACTTTTACGATTTTACAGGACGAATAAATACCCTGAACGCCTCCCTGAAAGAAAACAGGCAGATCAACCTGCTTACTTGCGGAACTAAAAACCCCTCGGCAGAAGAGCAGGCAACGCCGGAAGCAATGAAAAAATACGTAAAAGACAACTTTAAAGCAAGGGATAGCCTGATGGCCAGCTACATTATCCATGATTTTGACAGCATGCAGCTGGTTTCAAAAAGAAAAAAGGCATTGGTGATTATGAACTACAGGCATGCGTTTTCTAAAAACCTGTTTGCCGGCGATGCCAATGTAGGCACATTCATTTTCGGGAAATATCCGGGGAAAGTAGCGAATGTCTTTATCAATCACCTGGCGCTGACCAATGAAGTGGATCAGCGGGATAAGGATAAACCAAAGATGTTTCAGGGAATGCAGATGACCCCGGTTCAGGATGGTAAATGGGATGCTGCTTTTAAAGCTGCCAATAAAGAAAACCTGGGATTCGATTTTAAAAACTCCCCCTTCGGTAATGACAATTTTGATCTTTGGCCCGCAGAAACAGAATATACTTACCAGGATATTTTTACAGGATTCATTTACTACCTCCCGCTGGAAAAACAGGAAAATGCCGCCGGGGTTAAAAACTTCCTGAACGGAGCCAATTTCGAAGAAATTGTCAGGGGATGGAATCTGTTCAATAAAGCCGCGGGCAAAAACGAAGAGAGAAAATACACCCCTGAATTTGAAAAAGCGATGATCCAGGAAACCTCAACCTTTAGGGTATGGAAGTACCAGGATCTGAAGAAATATCGTCAAATCATAGATCAATGGTTGAACAAATAAAAATACCCATTGATTATTAACGCTTTCTGCTTTCGCTATCTATTTGTCCGCTTTATTCTTAAAAAATAATCCCCCTTTTTAGCAAATTGGCCCCCCCAGGTTTTGGAGGGGCCAATTGTATTTTGAGCTAAATATAATTGGCTCCTGCCTTCCCAACGAACGTTTTAGCCTGTGATAACGATTGCGCAATTCCAATTATCCTGCGTACCTCAGGTACGTTACATGGTTGTTAGCCGAACAGCAAAAGCTGTCCTGCTTATTCTTGTCGATTAATAATAAGCATATGAAAAAAAAACTACTCCTCACTTCCTTGCTAAGCCTGTACTGTTTATCAAAATTGTTGGCCCAGATGCCCAATCTGCCCACAAAAGCAACCCTTGGCAATACCTTGCTCTCCTCGAAAACAATCACCAGCGCTACCCAGGTAGATACGGTCATGTATCCCCGGACACTCACTGATTACACCATCGAAGTAAAAGCAAAAATTACCTCCGTAACCGGCAGAGGCCTCGATATTGAAGGACGGAATAACGCATTCCAGGGCTTCCGGGTATCCCTTGCCGATACTGCCTTCCGTTGGAGCACTCCCTTAAATGCACTGCAGTCGCTTTCAACTCCCGCTGCCGGACAAGACCAGGTGATCCGCATAGCAGTAAAGAACGATTCCGCCTATATCTTTCACAACGGCGCATACATAAAGGTCAATCCCCTGACGGCGATAAACGATATCGTTAACGGTGTTGAAACAAGCGCAGGCATCACGAAAGATAGTATAAACCTGATCGCCGGCTGGGCAGGAACCGCCACCAATAATGCCGGGAAACCAGGCGATTACGGATGGGGATACACCGGCACTACCGTAACAAACCTGTTTAATACGGCAAACGGCACCAGTGGCGTAAGATATACCGATGTAAACGCCACCGTTAACACCCACACCCTGGATGGCAATACCTATAATGGCCGCCTGCTCTTTTTACGCTGGGATGGAAATACAACTTCCGGCACCGTGTACAACTATCCGGTTGTGCTGGAAGCCAATACGACCTACGATTTTTCACTTTTACACGCCTATTTTTCAAATGCCACAGGCGCAAGAACAATTACTGCTGGCATTGGAAAAACAACCGGCATCGCCGGCCGCATCGCCTCACACCAGTTTGTCACCAGCGGAACCAAAACCTTAAAAAGAGAAGAATTCGTGTTCACCTCGCAGGAGGCCGGCACTTATTATATTACCATCAATGGCGATTGGGGACTGTTTACGGTGGGAGAACTGTCGCTTAATAAAATTATAGGAGGCGCCCGCCTGGTCATTGGTAAAAACTACCCCAATGGCGCAGTAAATATGCAGATCACCTCCATCACCTGCGACGATGGTGCTTACGCGCCAACAACGCTCTTGACCGGCGCATTACAAAATGTAACTATTTCAGGGAAGGTGGTAAGTCGTATTCCCGCAACGAATACAAATTTTATAGTGCCCGGGAAAACCGATTTTCATCTCACAGGCGATTATGCGCCATTTATAAATGGCACTGTAGCACTCAACTCCCCGGACGCATGGCTGTTTTTCGATAATGTGAAGCCCGCTGTTGTATTGTCGAAATGGATGGGTAATATAAGTATTAACGGCGCCCCGGCTGCTAACAACGCCAACGTGCGCGTTGCCATTTATAAGAACGGCGCCGTGGTTATACCTGAAGGAAACCTGGTATCCGCCCGCGCAATGGAAATTTTCACCCAGCCCAACCTGGCAGGAACTACAAAACAACTCGAAATTCAAACCTACCATAACAACCTGGCCGCTTTCGATAATAAGATCCGCTCTTTTATCCTGCGACGCGGTTATATGGCTACCGTTGCCAACAATAGCGACGGCTCCGGGTATAGCCGGGTTTTTATAGCCAATGATAGCGACCTGGTCGTCAATAATATGCCTTCGGGCCTCGACACCTCCATATCTTTCATCCGCATTTTTAAATGGGATTGGGAAAGTAAAAAAGGCTGGGCCGGAGGAGGCACACCGGTAGACCAGGTGAATGCAACCTGGTTTTACGACTGGAATATCGGCGGTACACCAACTGCCGATCACAACTATGTTATGATCCGGCAAAATGGCGGCTGGCCTTCCTGGGAAGATATCCGCGCAAAACAAGGCGTGAACTCCCTGTCGGGTTTCAACGAACCCGATCAGGCCGAACAGGCTAATATGACAGTGGACCAGTGTATCGCGCAATGGCCGGATATGATGAAGTCCGGGCAACGTATCGGATCGCCTTCACCTGCCAATCCAACAAGTAGCTGGTTGTCTTCTTTTATCGGCAAATGCGACGAACTGAATTACAGGGTCGACTATGTCACGATCCACTGCTATTGGAATAGCCTTACACCGCAAGGCTGGTACAACAGGCTGAAAAGCATTTACGACGTTGTGAAAAGACCGCTTTGGATAACCGAATGGAACAATGGCGCCAACTGGACAGGTGAATCCTGGCCTTCCGATGAAAACGCCGCTTTCCAAAAACAACTGACCGACCTCAAAGGCATCTTACAGGTGCTGGATACTACATCCTTTGTGGAAAGATATGCGATCTACAACTGGGTGGAAAACAAGCGGGCAATGGTTCTTGCAGATACGCTTACGCCCGCAGGGAAATATTATGCCGCCAACAGGTCAGATCTGGCGTTTAAAACTGCTCAGGAGTTCACTCACCAGTGGCACCTTGTGGCGCCGCGTATAGATACTTCCATTAATGCGGATGACTTCTTCAAAGTAACGCTCTCATTTAAAGACCTCAACGGCGAACTGGGTTCTAAATATATACTCGAACGTTTGATCGATGGTCGCGATACCGGCTATACTGCTGTAAGCACCTATACAGGGTATGCCGTTTCAGGCACTTTAACTTTTACAGATAGTGTTTACGCAAAAGCAAGCTATCGGGTGAAAGCTTACAATAAAGCAGGCACCCAGTTTGTTTCTTCCGCGGTAATGATCGTTAGCAGAGACCTCACGCCGGTAGCCCCTGTTAGCCTTACAGGAACGGTATTATCTTCTACCCGCATCAGCTTGTCCTGGAACGCAGGCGCCTATGCCCGTGCCTACAACCTGAAACGGTCGCTTAATGCAAACGGACCTTTTACCACGGTACTGCCACGTACAAGAAGTTTCTCATTTACCGATACGGCACTTGCTGCCGGTACAACCTACTACTACATTGTCACCTCTCTTAATTCAGCAGGAGAGAGCGCTAACTCCACGGTATTGCAGATAACAACCAATGACCTGGTAGCGCCCGCCGCAGTAATGAATCCAAGGGCCGCATCGGGAGATGCAAAAGCCATTCTTACATGGGACTTCATCTACGACGCAAAATATGAGATAGCACGTTCCACCACGCTTAACGGAACATATGCTGTTATTGCTACAGATGTAGATGCCCTGCGCTTCGAAGATCTCAACAGAACCAACGGAACTGCGTACTATTACAAAATCGCCGCATATAATGCAGCAGGCCGCAGCACGCAAACTACATCGCTGGTGGCTACGCCGGTACTTGGCCAGCACCTTCATATCGGATTTAATGAAGCAACCGGCACCGTGGCTGCCGACGACTGGGGCGGGTATCACGCAACCCTGTTCAATAATGCAACCTGGACAAATGGAAAAGAGAATACGCCCGGCGCAGTATCGCTGGTAAAAGCATCCTCCTCCTATATGCAGCTGGCTTCCGGTGTGGTAAGCACCATAAACAACTTTACAATTGCTGCCTGGATTAAACTGCCGGCAAATCAGGGTAACAATACGCGGCTGTTCGACTTCGGTAACGGTACCTCTACCTTTATGGTCTTCGTTCCAAGAACCGGAACCAGTGTCAGGTATAAGATCACATGCGCCACCGGCACCTACGATCGTTATATCCCCTTCGAAATTCCGCTGGATACATGGGTACACGTCGCCATCAGCCAACAGGGAAATATCTTTAAGTTCTATGCAAATGGTGAATTGAAATATTCCGATAGCGCCGCCACAGTTAAGCCCGCCGATATGGGCATAACAACGCAAAACTTCCTCGGAAGATCCCAGTTTAGCGCCGACGCCTATAGCGATCATACTTACGATGACTTTAGGATCTATAACTATGCGTTGAGCGATCAAAACATAAACGACCTCGTAAACAACAACACATTGCTTGTTTCCGCCAGGTCTGTCATGAATCTTGACGATACCGTAAAACAAAAAACAAATGACAACAACGCATCAATTCAGCTTTATCCTAATCCTGCCCGCACTTATGTAAAAGTTGCTGGGCTGGATAGCCGGGTGGTCAATCATTATTCATTGTTCTCGGTATCCGGCAACAGAATTGCTGCAGGTATAGTGAAAGGAGGTACAATTCAATTGCCTGCCAACCTGCCTGTAGGAAACTACATTGTTCAGATCACAGACAGAACAAGGATCCTGGCCACAAGGCAAATTATTATTATACATTAAAAGGTCTTATCATAACCAGGCTTCGGAAGATCCGGAGCCTGGTTTTAACTAACTGATATGTTCAATAATCAATATGCAACAAACAGGCATCATCTTCTTAGGTGATATATAAATATAGACTAATACAAAATTGTATAAAGCGATCTGTCATGCCATTTTAAAGCCGGTAGGGCAAAACGCTGTACGTAATGAATAATAGACCTTGTAGCTGGAATGGTATTGATTTAAACTGCTGATCTGATATAGTAGTATTTTAACCCAAATAATTTAGGATTTGACACTTTTTGCTATATTTACTTACTTCAGGAAATCGATTGGCTTAATAATACTTGCCGGTACTGTAATTTTTTTGTGTCATATGAGAAGACTGTTATTGTGTGTGTACTGCTTAATGGCTGTAAGTTTCCTTTATTCCAGGGAACCTGGTGCAACAGAAAATCCGGTTATCTACAGGTTGGGCATCGACAGGGGATTGTCTAATAATTCTGTCAGATGTATCTATCAGGATCATAATGGCTTTATGTGGTTTGGAACATATGACGGATTGAATAGATACGATGGCTCCTCCTTTAAAATCTTCAGGAACAAACTGAATGACTCTACTTCTCTTCCGCATAACTATATCTACTCGATAGGAGAGGACGCCAATAACAACCTATGGGTAGGAACAGGGCAGGGACTTTGCTTTTTCAGCAACCTTACCGATAAATTCTCTCCCGCCTATTATCTGGAACGAAGTACCGGTAAAAGAAGGAAAATAACTTTTAACGTCAGCAATGTTGTTGCCGACTTAAACAATAACCTCGTCATAAGTACAGCAGGAGAAGGTTTGCTGCTCCAGGAAGCCCGGCAGAATGCAGCAGTAAAAATTCCGATAAATAAACAGGGAAAGCTTCAATACCAGTACACTTCTATACTTACAAAAGATCACAAGGGAAACATATGGGTCTTTGTTCCGGATTTTGGATTATGCCTGTTCTCGCCGGCTACCAAGAAAATGCAGCTCCTGATGACCAATATCAGTGGCGTTCATGCCATCAGGGCCGATACCATCGGTAACCTGTGGATAGCAACAGCTTCAGGTTTGTATCAGTATAACATCGCCGGCCGGTCTGTTTCTTACCAATATACATCAGCTAAAAATGAACTGACTTCCGACAATATCATGACGCTTGCCATCGATAGCGAAAATAATATCTGGGCAGGCACAGAGATCAGTGGTATCAATATCGTTAACCCCGCCACAAGAACTGTGAAGCATCTTTTACCCGGCGAGGGACGCGATGAACTAAGCAGCGAGTCCATCATGTCTATCTACGAAGATCGTGAACGCAGGCAATGGATTGGCACAGCCAAAGGCGGTATCAATATTATTGATCGCCAGAAAAAACTCTTCCAGCCTGTCACACATGATCCCAATAACAGGAATAGTCTTATCAATAACTTTGCATCCAGCTTTTGTGAAGATGGAAAAGATAAACTCTGGATTGGAACCGATGGGGGCGGCGTCAGTATCTGGAACAGGCAAACCAATAAGTATAGCAATTATAAACACGAACCAGTAAACAGCGCTTCGCTTAGTCATAATGCCGTAACCTCTATAAAAAAAGACTACCTGGGTAATATATGGATCAGTACTTACGGCGGAGGCATCAATAAATACAATCCCGCATCAAACTCATTTAGCCATTATGTTTGCTCAAACCCCGTGACCGGCAGGGAAAACGTGAATGTATGGGCCCTTTATGAAGACCGTGATAAAAACTTTTGGGCAACTACTTTTTCCTCGGGTAAATTGTATTTACTGAACAGGAGCCTGGATAAGTTCGAAGTCTTTGATCAGGGACTTTACGACCTTATCTCCATATACGAAGATAGCGGTGGCGCGCTTTGGGTAGGTAATTCCCATGAGCTCATCAGGATCAATAAAAAAGACAGGTCCTTCGTTGAGTTTGAAATAGGTAAACCGGTAAGGGATATTTTCGAAGACAGCAAAGGACGCTTCTGGCTGGGCACAGAAGGGGGAGGGTTGCTGCTGTTCGATCGCAGATCGGGCACCATTAAAAAACGTTTTTCTGATGCAGACGGACTATGCAATAATTCTGTCCTTAAGATCCTGGAAGATAGAGCCGGCAACCTATGGCTCAGCACATTTAACGGTTTGGCCCGGTTCGATTTCAACAAAAATAGTTTCAAGAACTTTTACCAGAGCGATGGCCTTCAAAGCAACCAGTTCCTATACAGTTCGGCATTAAAACTCCGCTCAGGCGAGTTGGTTTTTGGTGGCGTAAAAGGAATGAACCTTTTTGATCCTGATAGCTTAAGTGGCCGCTCCTTCATGCCGCCGGTATTATTAACCGGCATTTTAATCAATAACAATCCGCTCACGCTCGACCGGCATCTGTCTGTAGAGACGTCTAACCAGCTTTTTACCAAAGTAACGGTACCCTATAACGAAGCGGTGTTTTCATTTGAATTTGCCGCCCTGGAGTATTCTTCCCCAAGTAAGATCAACTATGCTTACATGCTCGAAGGCTGGGATAAATCATGGAACTACACAAACGCCGTGCGCACCGCCAACTACACGAACCTGCCGGAAGGCTCTTATACTTTGCGCATAAAATCAACCAATGTCGAAGGCACCTGGAACAACAAAGAAGCACAGCTGAAGATAGTGGTATTACCCCCATGGTACCGCTCCTGGTGGGCGTATTCAATATACTTATTAATGACAGTAGCCGCAGTATACGCCTATCAGCAGTATAAGAACAAGCGCACCAGGCTCGAGTATGAAGTAAGAATAGCAAAGCTCAATGCAGATAATGAACGTGCCGAGAAACAAAAAAGCCAGGCCGAACTGCAAACCGCTAAAGCCGAGCAGGACCGCCAGGCGGCTGCATTGGCACTGTCTAAAGCCGAACAGGAGAGGAGCACGGCAGAACTGGAAAAGCAAAAGGTGATCTATGAAGCCGAAAAGGAAATAAATGAGAAAAGACTATCCTTCTTTACAAGCATCTCCCATGAATTTAAAACGCCGCTGACATTAATTATAAACCCGGTTAAAGAACTCCTCGACCAGTTTAAACAAAACAAGGAGGCATCCAATCCGGTTGAAGCAGAACTGAATATAGTCTATCGCAATGCCCGCCGGATGTTGAACCTGATTAACCAGTTGCTGCTTTTCCGTAAAGCCGAAGCTGATTTCAACTTACCTAATCGTACTAACGTCGGCATCTTCCACCTGGTACAGGACGTTTACCTTTATTTCTCCCAGCAGGCAAAATCTAAAGCCATTGATTATGAATTCGACTGCCCGGATAAGAATATTGTATGCTCCGTTGACCGGGATAAACTGGAAGTGATATTGTATAACCTGCTTTCCAACGCGTTTAAATACACACCCGATCACGGCCGCATTTTGTTAAGCGTACGTTTCAGCGCAGGTCAGTTGAATATAAAGGTCAGCGACAACGGTACAGGTATCGATCCTTCGATCGGGGATAAACTGTTTGAACGGTTTTACCAGGCCGCGAATGCTAAAACCGGCTTCGGCATTGGTCTCTATGTGGTGAAACAGTTCGCCAATGCACATGACGGCGATATCACGTATGAAAGTGAGCCGGGTAAAGGCACCAGCTTCTTTGTTACAATTGCCGCCCCCGAAGTAGAACAAAAGGAATACCTCCCACAGGATAATCCAGCTGAGCTAAGTTTACTCGCAGTTCCCGAAAACGAGGAACAGGTGCGCCAGGAAGCCGCCGTAGAAGAAATTAGCACAAGTCCCATGGTCTCCGGGCAAAAGATCATTCTTTTAATAGATGATAACGAAGAGATCAGGAAATACCTCCGCCATATTTTCGAAACAATGTTTAAGGTTTATGAAGCCGGAAGTGGAGAAGAAGGTTTAAAACTTGCACACCTGCATCAGCCGGACATCATTATTAGCGACGTGGTAATGCAGGGTATCAACGGAATTGATCTTTGTAAAACAATTAAAGACGATAGCGGTCTCGGCCATATTCCCGTTATTCTATTAACAGGCAACGAATCTGCCGAAAGCAGGCTTAAAGGTGTAGAAGGCGGCGCAGATGATTACATTACCAAACCTTTTGAAAAAGACCTGCTCGTGGCAAGGGTGCAAAACCTTTTAAACAGGCGCACAAGCCTTCAGAAATACTTCTACAACGAGGTCACGCTCCAGCAGAATACACTACGCATTTCACAGGAATACAAGGAATTTATCGACCGCTGTATCGAAATCGTGGAAGATCATATTGAAGATGACCAGTTTTCGATTAAAACACTCGCTTACGAACTAAGAATGAGTTACTCGAAAATGAATAAAAAGATCAAAGCCATCTCCGGCCAGCCTGCTAACGCCTTTATCCGGTTCATCCGGTTGCGTAAAGCGGCAGAGCTTTTTATTAATGCGAATCATAATGTAAGCGAAACCGCCTTTATGGTAGGCATGAAGGATGTCAGGTATTTCAGAGAGCAGTTTTTTAAGCTCTTTGGCATGAATCCATCCGAGTATATCGAAAAATACAGGAAGAGTTTCGGTAACAATTATAGTCTCAACGAAAAGCTGATTAAATAAGCGCGAAAGCCAGTAAGCTTTCCCCCGGCTCATTTCCGGGAATGGGTTTACCTGTAAACACATATGTCTACGAATTAGCCCCCTTATTTATTTCCCCTGTTACATAGCCTAAGATCCTATCGGGTAAACGCGTGAACCTAAAACAGTATATAAAAAGCCGCCGCCGGGCTACATTTTACCCGGCTCGCGCCCCCGGCGCCTGTAGTTTTTCGTTTTGCACATAAGGAAACTGCAATATGCTGGGCCGCCGGGAAGCCGGCCACTGCCACTTCTTTATTCCAACGCTTCCAAACACGCAGACAAAACTTAACCGGATTTTTTATACGAGAGAAATGCAAGTTTACCCCCTTTTTAGCAAATCTACCCCCCCTGTCTTTGGCCCCCTCCAGGCCTATTTTGCACTGGACTTTGAGAGCGAAACCTGTTGCAGGCTTGCCTCAAAGCATTTTTTAGCCAAAGTAATTGCCATATGTTTTGTACCAGAAGTTATGCTTGTTTACCTCGTTTACCCGCGTCTTTAACCCTCGCTGATATTAAAACATCAGCTCAGTCATTTAAGCGCCTGTTCACCACGCGCATTCATGCTTAAGCCATAAAAAATTCAATTATGTTAAACAGTTTTACAATCAAACCGAAAGACGCCATGCTGCTCAAAGCCAGTGGACTCATTTTGTTTTGTTTCATCCTGGCCCTTCCCCGGGTTCTTTCACAAACGTCTAGACCTGCAAGCCCGCAAACCGAAACGGTTAAAGGCAAGGTGATCGACTCTGCCGGCAGCGGCCTTGCCGACGTAACAGTACAGGTAAAAGGAACCAATACCACCACAAAAACTTCTCCTTCAGGCGACTTTTCTATCAGGGCAGCCAGTGGCGCTGTACTGCTCATCACCCACGTAAGTTATAATAGCCAGGAAGTGAAAGTTACCGGCAGGGAGCTTATTACAGTAAGCCTCACACCAGCCGCAACCGCTTTATCCGAAGTGGTCGTTATCGGTTACGGTACCATGAAAAAGAAAGACCTCACCGGCTCTGTTGTTCAGGTACGTCCCGATCGTCTGGCAAATGAAAACCCCAATACCGTACAGGATGTTCTCCGCGGTACACCCGGCTTACAGGTAGGATACGATCCGTCGGCCAAAGGCGGCGGCAGCATGCAGATCCGTGGTCAAAGATCCGTTTACACCGAAGGCGGACACAACGACCCCCTCATTATCCTCGACGGTATGATCTTCTATGGTGAATTATCTGAATTGAACCCGGACGACATCGGCCAGATCGACGTATTGAAAGATGCCTCTGCAGCAGCTGTGTACGGCTCAAGGGCGGCAAGCGGCGTTATCATCGTTACCACTAAAAAAGGTAAGATCGGTAAGCCCGTGGTAAATGTGAGCGCAAACTATGGCGCTACCACAAAAAGCAACTACCGCGAAGTCTTTGGCCCCGACGCCTATATGAAATATCGCGAAGACTGGTACAAAAAAGACTCCTACGGCCTCAACGCCACTACAGGTAAATACGAAGCTTACCAGGCTTCCGCAACAGCAGGTAAATACGGTTATTACGATAACCCGGCTAACCTGTCTAAATATGGCATTTCATTGGAACAATGGCGCGCATATACAACCAATACTGCAGGTGAATCCGACGCCAGCATCTATGCCCGCCGCCTCGGCCTCGAAGGTGGTGTGCTGAAAGATTACCTGGCAGGTAATACTTTCGACTGGTACAAACATACTTTTCGTACAGGCATCAACCAGGATTACAATACCAGCATATCAGGCGCCAGCGACAGAATGAACTATTATATGTCAGTTGGTTACCTGCGCAACCAGGGTGCTGTGGACTATAACGATTACAAGGCAGTTCGCTCTAATATAAAACTCAGCGGTAAAGTAAATGACTGGCTCGAAATAGGTACCAACATTAACTTCCAGAACCGTAGCGATGGCGATCTTTCTCCAGGACTCGGCCTCAACTATTGGGACGCCAACCAGATCCGTAACGCGCCTTATAGTCACTATCGCAACGACGATGGCACCCTGGCGCAATACCCAATGGGCGATGCCAATATCAGGAGAGGGGTGAACCACGATTTCGATAAACAATACCTGGAACTGGAAAAAGGTTACACCGTACTGAATACCATCTTCACCACAAAAGTGAAGCTGCCTTTCAACATTACTTATTCTTTTAACGTTGCTCCACGTTACCAATGGTTCTTCAACCGCTACTTCATGTCTGCAGCCCTTCCTGAATCTCTTCCCGTAAACAGGGGCGTTGATCGCGAAACTGCCAAGAACTTCGACTGGTCGCTCAACAATACCATCTCTTGGGAACAAACCTTTGCCAAAAAGCATCGCTTTAATGTAACATTGGTACAGGAAGCAGAAGAACGCAGATCCTGGAGAGAAGTGATTAATGCCCGCAATATTCTTCCTTCCGATGCATTGGGCTTCCACAACATCTCTAATGCGACAAAGGAGAACAGCTCTTTCTCAAGCACCGATATGCACCAGACTGCCGACGCGTTACTGGCTCGTCTGTTCTACTCTTATGATAGCCGCTATATGCTTACTGCATCTGTACGCCGCGACGGCTACTCTGCCTTTGGACAAAACAACCCATATGCAACCTTCCCTTCTCTGGCGTTTGCATGGGGATTCACCAACGAAAAATTCTTCAAATGGCAGGATGTAATGAGCACAGGTAAACTCCGTGTATCATGGGGTGAAAATGGGAACCGCTCCCTGGCCGATCCCTATATCTCACTGGCCAACCTTGGCTCTGGTCAGGGCGCTACAATGGGCTATATCGTAGGCACCGGAATGGATGAAGTAAAATATCTCCTCGTAGATCGTCTGGCTAACCCCAACCTCCAATGGGAAAAAACAGCATCTATGAACATTGGCCTCGACTTCGGCTTCCTCAACGATCGTATCACCGGTTCTATTGAATACTATTCAATGAAAACACACGATATGATCATGGCACAACGTCTTCCTGGTTTTACTGGTTTCGGCAGCATCACAACCAACCTGGGTGAAGTACGCAACAAAGGCGTTGAGTTCTTCATCAGCTCAGCAAATATTCAAAACGATAAGTTTAAATGGAATACCACCTTTAGCCTTTCGTATAACCAGAACAAGATCACACACCTTTACTACCAAAGCGAAAATATTCTCGACGCAGCAGGTAATGTTATTGGTGTGAAGGAAATGGATGACAAATCCAACGGATGGTTCATTGGCAAACCCATCAGCGCTATCTGGGATTATCGCGCAACAGGTATCTGGCAGGCGAATGAAGTGGACGAAGCAAAACGCTATAACCAAAGACCAGGCGATCCTAAAGTGGCTAATAACTATACCGCCGACGATAAGAAAAATGCAGACGGTAGCATTACACCCGTATATAACGACAAAGACAGGGAATTCCTGGGTCAAACAGCACCGCCACTCAACTGGCAGTTACGTAACGACTTCACGCTCTTTAAAAACTGGAACCTCTCTTTCAACATCTATTCATACATGGGGCATAAAAGCCTGGCAGGTGAATACCTGAACAAGGACAATGGCGGTTCTTTGATCACCTATAACTACAATACGTTTGCTAAGGAATACTGGACGCCCGAAAATCCTACCGGTAAGTATGCACGTCTCGATGCCAACGCTCCCGCAGGCGCCGGCGCTAACAAACTTTACAACCGTTCTTTCATCCGCTTGGAAAGCATCGCTTTCGGTTACTCCTTCCCTAAAAGATGGATCTCTAAGTATGATATCTCTAATGTGAAACTTTTTGGCTCTGTCCGCAATGTCGCAGTTTGGCAAAAAGACTGGGAATATGGTGATCCTGAAACCGGTGGCCTCGCAACTCGTATCTATTCCTTTGGCTTGAATGTAACTTTTTAAAAACTACGGAGATGAATTCATTAATATATAATAATAGGAAAACGCTGTCGGCACTGGCGCTGGCAGCTGTTTTGGGAAGTTCTGTTTTAATGGGAGGTTGTAAAAGAAGTTTCCTGGAACCCGATCCGCTTTCATTCTACGAACCCGAAACAACCTTTAATACCGAATCAGGACTGAAAGCTGCACTGGCTATCAGCGACCGCCATATCCGTTCCTATTGGACAAATACCTCGGCCAACACCAACTCTGTTGTTATTGGTACTGAATACATGTTTTCCGATCTGGCCGTCTATGGCAAAACTGACGTGGATGGTAACTCTGTCAACTTCAACTTTGCAGACGGGTTGAAACCTACCGGTGGCGCAGCTGGCCCGGGTGGTAACGATGGTAACTATATCAATCATTACTGGGACGAAACATATAGCGGTATCAAGTACGCCAACACCGTGCTCAGTTATGTTGATAAAGTAGCCGGCTTAAGCGAAGCCACAAAAAATACGTATAAAGGCCGCGCCTATTTCCACCGCGCCTATCGCTACATGGCGCTGGTATTCCAATACGGCGACGTACCATTGGTTACCAAGATCCTGGAGGTCCCAAAACAAAACTACCATAGCACTAAAAAAGCGGCTATCCTGGATATGATCACGCAGGATATGGAATTCGCCGTTCAATGGGTGCCTGAGCAAAAGGATATGACTTACATAGGCACAGTGAATAAAGGTGCCTGCCGTATGCTGCTTGCCAAATGCTACCTGGCTACAGGCCAATGGCAAAAAGCAAAAGACCAGCTCGACATCCTGATCAATCAATCTGGCTACGCATTAATGCAAAACACTTTCGGCACCTTTAACGCCGGGGGAGAATCCAGGACATGGAATATCACCCGTAACGTGATCTGGGATCTGCATCGCTGCGAAAACAAACTCATTGCAGCCAATACAGAAGTGATCATGGGTATGCCCAACCGTGGCGCACAGTCGAACATAGCTTTTGCAACCATGCGTATCTTCGGCCCGCTTTACAACTCATCCAGCGTGAAAGCACCAGATGGTGTTAACGCACTCGACCTTTACGCACGCAATAGCAGCAACTACCGCTCCGACCTCGATTATGGCAGGGCCCTCGGAAGGGGTATCGGCACTTTCCGTCCCACGCCGTTTGCACAAAAAGCCCTCTGGTTCGTGAACGGAGTAGAAGACAACGACGACCTGCGCCATAATACTTCAGTAGGCAACTGGGCGAAAATGACCGCGCTGAAATATGGTACTTCCAATACTACTTACCGCGGGCAAAACCTCAGGTTGTATCATCCCACTACCAATGCGCTCCTGTGCGTTGATACCATCCGCTGCTGGTTCGATTGGCCACACTACAAGATCTTCATTACTGATGCCGAAGCCGAAGCCAACCAGGCCGCCAATGCCTACACCGGCGCCACCAAAGGCAGCAACGGCGACTGGTACCTCTATCGTCTTGCCGAAGCTTACCTGCTTCGCGCCGAAGCCAAGTTCTACCTCGGCGACGCTACCGCTAAAGATGATGTAAACGAAATCAGGAAAAGAGCTAAATGTACACAGCTCTACACAACCAATGTAACCATCGGCGATATCATGAACGAGCGCGCCCGTGAACTTTATCTCGAAGAATGGCGTCATATGGAGCTCAGCCGTGTTTCTTATTGTCTTGCACTCAGCGGCAAGTCCGATGAATGGGGAAACACTTACGACGTCAACACCTACGATAAAGCCTCAGGAACCGATCAGGCCGGCGGTAGCTACTGGTACAAACGTGTACTCGCAGGTGGCCTGTACAATAAAGGCGGCGTAAACTCCAACAACCGTCTTTTAAACTATAAAATGGATAAGTGTAATCTTTACTGGCCTATCCCCAACGCAGCGATCACCGCCAATAACCAGGGAGAACTAAGCCAGAACTTCGGTTACGACGGATACAATCCCAGCGTTAAAAAATGGGATACCTGGCAGGAAGCCGTTGCCGATGAAGATAAGGTTAAATAAATTAGGATACTAAACAATTGCCTGGTTTCCATAGCAATATGAGTTTTAAACCAACTTATTATTTAAAAGGGGCTGGCCTAAAAGAACGGTCAGCCCCTTTTGCGCTTAGCTATAGCTGGCTGGAATATAGATCAGTCTTTTGAACAGGCATTAACAGCCAAAAGCTGAAATATACAATAAAGCCGCTCTAAAGCCGTACTAAAGCCGTCTATAAGCCGCTCGAAAAATCAGTCGTTAAATCTCAGGCAGGCTTACAAAACGTTATATCTTTTCTTTAAACTTATGCCCCGAAACTGGATCTCTTAGCTCAGGGTATAAGGCGCGCTTGAGGTAAGAAATATCAGGAACGAACAAATGGGCAAATAGCAACATGAATGATCACTTGCCAGTTGATCATTCGCAATCGATAAACAGGGATATAAAATGTAGATCCATGAAAAAAATCATAACGCTCTTTACAATCTGCTGCTGCTTAGGCCACGCTTCCATAGCACAAAAAGCAAACAACGCCAGATTAGTAAAGAGCCCAACAGGTATAGATGACCGTAAGTTCTGGTTAGCCGAAATGGATAAAATGGTGCGGCCCGTCATGCGCAGCCTTGCCCACGATAGCCTGAGGATAAATATGCCTGCCGTAGTATCCATAAAAAGCGACAACCCCGCATCACGCCGCGAAGTGGCTTATCTCGAGATCCTGGGCCGGACTTTAAGTGGCATAGCCCCCTGGTTACAGCTCGAGGGCGGCAGCAAAGCCGAAATGGCATTACGCACCCAATATCGCCAATGGGCCATACAAGGGCTACAGCACGCCCTCGACTCAACGTCAAAAGACTTCATGCGTTTCGACCTCGCAGGCCAGCAGCTGGTAGATGCATCTTTCCTGACCCTCGCCTTTATAAGAGCCCCCTGGCTTTGGGATAACCTCGATGCCACCAGCCGTCAGAGACTGGTGGCCGCTGTAAAACTCACCCGCCGCGTAAAGCCCCCCATGACCAACTGGCTCTTATTCTGTGCCATGAATGAAGCTTTCTTTGCCCGCTTCGATCTCGAATGGGATCCCAAACCCGTCGACTTCGCTATGACACGCCTCGAATCCTGGTACCGCGGCGATGGCATGTACTCCGATGGCGAACGTTTTGCATTCGATTACTACAACAGCTATGTTATCCACCCATACCTGGCCGCAATAACCGAAGTATTCGAAAATAAAAAAGATACCACCTGGCATTACCTCAGCAAAAGGATCCACGAACGCAACCAGCGATATGCTGTGATCCAGGAACGCCTGATCAACACGGACGGCACCTTCCCGCCAACAGGAAGATCTATCATCTATCGCGGAGCTGCCTTCCATCACCTGGCCGATATCGCCTGGCGCAAAAAATTACCGGAATCCTTAAGCCCCGCCAGCGTGCGTTGTGCCCTTACTGCCGTCATCCGTAAAACACTCGAAAGCCCCACAACTTATTCAAAGACCGGATGGCTTACCATCGGGCTCTATGGATCACAACCCCATATCGCCGATTGGTATAACAACTCCGGAAGCCCTTATCTCTGCTCAGCCATCTTCCTGCCACTGGGATTGCCCGGTACCGATGCCTTTTGGACAGCACCGGCAGAAAAATGGAGCGCTCAGAAAATTTGGACTGGCGAAGACTTTCCCGCAGATCATGGAATAAGATAAATAACGGCACATCCCTTCTTTTTCCAAAACCAAAGATCTGCCCACAGGAAGTCTTACTTTTACCCCCGCTATGAATACAATATCGTTGCAGCAACGTGGCGGCCGCGCCGTAGCCAACTGGATCCTCATAGGAGTTGGTATGTTACTGATCCAGGTGATCCTCGGAGGCATCACCCGCCTCACCGGTTCAGGCCTTTCTATTACAGAATGGAATGTGGTTACCGGCACCATACCGCCGCTCAACGAACAGCAATGGCTGGAAGAGTTTAATAAATACCGTCAAACGCCGCAGTATAACCTGCTGAACACAGAATTCAATCTCGATAACTTCAAATTCATCTTCTTCTGGGAATGGTTCCACAGGTTCTGGGCCAGGATGATAGGTGTGGTGTTCGTGGTAGGCTTCGTTTACCTGCTGGCAAAAAGATACCTGAAGAAGGAAATGATCGGCCCGCTCGTGACACTCTTCCTCTTTGGCGCCCTCCAGGGAGCCGTCGGCTGGATCATGGTCGCCAGCGGCCTTACAGGCGACGCCGTTTATGTAAAACCTACACGCTTGGCCCTGCACTTCATCTTTGCCCTGCTGCTCATCAGCTATGCCTATTGGTTTGCCCTGCAGTTGCGTATACCCTCAAATCAAAAGGTCAATCAGCCTGCCCTGCGCCGCTGGACAATCTGGATCACATTACTGCTGCTGATTCAATTGATCTTTGGAGCCCTTATGGCAGGCCATAAAGCAGCTCTTGCAGCCTCCACCTGGCCTGCCATCAACGGCAGCTGGCTGCCCGATGGCCTGCTTAGCCACCAGCCAGCACTGCTCAACTTTATCGACAATAAAATTACAATCCACTTTATACACCGCAACCTGGCCTACCTCATCCTTGTATTGATTATCCTGTACACCATAAAAGCATACAAGGTCTCCTTTGCCGGTAACACCTTCCGGAAAGCAAGGGTATATCCCATCCTGCTGGTGACTGTTCAGGTGCTATTGGGTATCCTCTCGTTGCTGACAGCTCCTTCCATCGTCCCCAACAAATGGGGAATGTTCGAATGGATGGCCCAACTGCACCAGGTAGTGGGAATGTTATTATTGTTAAGTATGACGGCTATGCTTTACCTGCTGCCATCCAGGTTTGCAAAGGCCTGATGAATTATCAGCCTTCCGGTACAGAAATAAACCCGGACGCTTGAATAAAGCGGGTCCGATTACTGATCTTAGCATCTTCTCCGCTGCAATACGCCGCAAGGCAAAAAGTACGGGGAACCCCATATATACAGCCCGCCCCCCGGTGATGCCTGATAATAAATAGGTTAGTTGGCTTATCCGGTAACATTTGGGCCCCTTATCTGTATCATTTCATACCGTTTTGGTTAGTAAGGGTGCCGTAGTTTTAGGGTAGTCAATTAACGATAGAATTGCTTAGATATGAAACAACGGATTCTCTTTTTACTTGCCATGCTGTTTAGTGTATATCACATTTTACTGGCAGCGCCTCCCTCGTATACCCAACTCAAAGACGGTGTGATCGTTTTTACCGACCCGGCCTATACCGGCACATCCGGTGCCGTAAAACTTGAAGTCATCTCGGAAAAGATCATCAGGGTAACAGCAGCCCCGGGTAAAGACATTACCCCCGTTACCAGCCTCATAACAGTTTATCACAAGAACCCGGGTATCAACTGGGAACTCACCCCCGTAGGAGAAGATAGCCTGAAATTGAAAACCACCGCGCTCACAGCAACAGTATCGCTTAAAACGGGTGCCGTCTCATTTTACGATCGCAACGGCGAAAAGATCGTAGCAGAAAAAGCAGCGGGCAACCGCCTCTTCAAACCGGTCATATTCGATGGTAAACAATACCATAGTATCATACAATCCTTCCAAACCACGCCCGCAGAAGCATGGTACGGCCTCGGTCAGCACCAGGATGGTATCATAAACTATAAAGGTCAGCAGGTAACTTTCTTTCAGAATAATACCGAAGTCGCCATCCCATTCCTGGTATCCAGTAAAGGTTATGGCATCCTATGGGATAATTATTCATTATCTGCCGCCGGGGATGTACGACCCGCACAGCCACTGTCTGCCCTGCAGCTTTTTGCAAAAACAGGAGAGGAGGGCTGGCTCACGGCTTCCTATTTCAACAGCAACGATAAGGAACCGGTTATGACAAGAGCGGAATCGAATATCAATATGGAATTCCTCGGAGAAGCAAAGATCCGGCTTCCGCAGGAATTTAACCCGGTCAATGGCAGGGTTACCTGGGAAGGCGATATCGTAAGCCATATTTCAGGCCTTCATAATTTCCGCTTCACTTTTGGCGGTACGCTTAAAGTGTGGCTCGATGGAAAACTGACCCTCGAACACTGGCGCAAAGCCTGGAACCCCGCACCGGCATTGCTTCCCTGTAACCTGCAGGCAGGAAAGAAACTGAACATAAAAATAGAATGGTTCCCCGAAGGAACAGAATCCTATATCGCATTCAAATGGCTGCCCCCATTGAACGAAACCGAAAAAGACGTCTTTAGCTTTTCTTCCGAAGCAGGACACCAGGCCGACTACTACTTCGTATACGGTGATAACATCGACGATGTCATCGCAGGATATCGTTCCCTTACCGGCAAAGCGCCAATTGTACCCAGGTGGGCATTGGGATTCTGGCAAAGCAGGGAACGCTATAAAACACAGGAAGAGATCCTTTCCACAGCCCATGAGTTTCGCAAAAGAAAGATTCCCATCGACAACATCGTATTGGATTGGAGCTATTGGCCGGAAAAAGAATGGGGCAGCCAAAACTTCGATGCCGCCCGTTTCCCCTCTCCCGAAACCATGATGAAAACCCTGCACGGGCAATACAATATGCAGTTGATGATCTCCGTATGGCCAAAATTCTATGAAGGTATTCCCGCTTATAACGACTTCTATAAAAAAGGATGGCTCTATAAAAGGAATATAGCCGATCGCCAGAGAGACTGGATAGCCCAGGGCTATATCTCCACTTTTTACGACGCTTTCAATGAAGATGCAAGAAAGGCCTTCTGGCAGCTGATCAATGAAAAGATCTACAGCAAAGGCATCGACGCCTGGTGGATGGACGCCAGCGAACCCGATATTCTTTCCAATGTAGATCCTTCAAAACGGAAGCTGCAAATGACCCCAACCGCACTCGGCAGCGCAGCAGCATTCCTGAACGCCTACCCGCTGCAGAATGCAAAAGGTATCTATGAAGGACAACGCTCTACCAGTCCCGGTAAAAGGGTGTTCTTGCTCACCCGCTCAGGTTTTGCCGGCTCCCAGCGATACGGAGCAGTAATATGGAGCGGCGACATCGGCTCCACCTGGCATGATATGAAAGTGCAGATCTCCGCAGGCCTTAACTTCTCTATGTCAGGCCTTCCTTACTGGACCATGGATATCGGAGGTTTTGTGGTGCCCGCGAAATTTGAAAGGCCCAATGCCGAAGGACTGGAAGAATGGAGAGAACTCATGACCCGCTGGTCACAGTTTGGTGCATTCGTTCCTTTATTCCGCTCACACGGCCAAACGCCTTTCCGCGAAATATATAACCTGGCGCCAGAAGAACATCCCGCTTATAAAAGCTTCCTTTATTACGATAAACTCAGGTATCGCCTGTTACCATACATCTATTCCCTCGCCGGGGCTTCCTATCACAACGACTACACCATCATGAGAAGCCTCGCAATGGATTTTGCCAAAGACACCGCCGTATTGAACATCGCAGATCAGTTCCTTTTAGGCCCCTCTTTACTGGTGAATCCTGTCTATGAATATAAAAAGCGCAGCCGCGAATTGTACTTGCCCGCCGCCGCAGGATGGTACGATTTAATCTCAGGAAAATGGTTCAAAGCCGGCCAGCGGATTACAGCAGATGCACCCTACGAACAAATGCCCGTATATGTAAAAGCAGGCTCCATTATTCCATTCGGCCCCGCACTTCAATACAGCGCCGAAAAACCAGCCGATACCATTATACTCAACATTTATACAGGAGCAGATGCCAGCTTTAATTTATATGAAGATGAAGGCCTGAACTACAACTATGAAAAAGGAGCTTTCTCCATAATTCCTATAGAGTACAACAATACAACCGGAACATTAACTATCGGCGATAGAAAAGGAGCATTTAATGGAATGCTGGAAAACAGAACCTTCCTTATCAATATCATTAGCCCCGATCGCCCCCAAAGCCTGAACTTCAACGGTAAGTACCACAAGAAAATATACTACAAAGGCAAACAGGTAAAACTGAAACGCTGATAAAACAGGCCGCCTGACCTAAGAGCAGCCAATTGTTGAACCCGTAATACAAAACAATGAAATATTTAGCAATAGTCTTTTTATCTGTGGCCTGCATTACAGGGTCCGCACAACAAAAGAAACCAGTTTACCTGGATGTGAACAAACCGCTGGAAGAGCGGATAGAGAATGCACTTTCTATAATGACCATACAGGAAAAAGTAGCGCTCTGCCATGCCCAATCCAAATTCAGCTCAAGAGGTGTGCCACGCCTGGGTATCCCTGAAGTATGGACCGATGACGGCCCGCACGGTATCCGCGAAGAAGTGTTCTGGGATCAATGGAGCGGAGCCAACTGGAGTAACGACTCCTGCACAGCCTTTCCCGCATTAACGAGCCTCGCAGCAACATTCAATCCCGCCCTCTCATTGGCCTATGGTAAAGCAATAGGTGAAGAAGCCCGCTACCGGAATAAAAACGTATTGCTGGGCCCCGGTGTTAATATTTACCGCATTCCTTTAAATGGAAGGAACTTCGAATACCTGGGAGAAGATCCTTTGCTGAGTTCCCGCATGGTAGTGCCTTATATCCAGGGCGTTCAGTCCATTGGTGTAGCCGCCTGCGTGAAACATTATGCATTGAACAACCAGGAAGAATGGCGCGGACATATCAACGTAAACGTAAGCGATCAGGCACTTCATGAGATCTATCTGCCTGCCTTCAAAGCCGCAGTCCGGGAAGGTAAAGTATGGTCGCTGATGGGAGCATACAATCAATACAAAGAAGAACATTGCTGCCACAACGGTATCCTGCTAAACAAGATCCTGAAAGAACAATGGAAGTTCGATGGCGTTGTCATCAGCGACTGGGGAGGTGTGCATAATACAGACCAGGCCGTGAAAAATGGCCTCGACCTCGAAATGGGCACCTATACCAACGGCCTGACAACAGAAGCAAATTTCCCGTACTCCGAATACTACCTGGCCCGTCCTTTCCTCACGGGGGTGCAGGATGGTAAATATGATATAGAACTGCTCAACGACAAAGCACGCCGCATCCTGCGTCTGATCTTCCGTACCACCATGAGTGCAGATAGACCTTATGGCAGTTTTGTAACGCCCGAACACAGTGAAGTTGCCCGTAACATCGCTCAGGAAGGTATCGTACTCCTAAAGAACAATACCAGGTTCTTCCCCGTACCGGTAGGTAAGTATAAAAAGATTGCTGTGATCGGGGAAAATGCAACGCGTAGCCTGGTAGTAGGCGGCGGATCATCTTCTCTGAAAGTAGCATATGAAATATCTCCCTTACAGGGACTGATAAATAAATATGGTAAACAACAAATAGACTATAGCCGGGGATACGCTTCAGGCCCCGCAGTATACGGCCGCGAAGAACCTTCAAAATTAAATCCGGATTCGCTGTTGGCCACTGCCATAGCGGTTGCCCGTAATGCCGATATCGTTCTCTTCATAGGCGGACTAAATAAAAATCATTTTCAGGACTGTGAAGGCGGAGACCGCCAGTCTTTTGGCTTGCCCTTTGGCCAGGATAAGCTCATTGATGCTTTGATAAAAGCAAATAAGAATACTGCTGTCATCCTGCTTAGCGGAAATGCAGTGGCAATGCCCTGGGAAGCCAGGGTCCCCGCCATCATACAGGGATGGTATCTGGGCTCCGAAGCCGGCAACGCATTGGCCGATGTTATTTCAGGCGAGGTAAACCCTTCAGGAAAATTACCCTTTTCATTCCCCAAAAGCCTGGAAGACAATGCGGCATATTCATTCGGCAAACTTTCCTATCCCGGAGACAGTATCAACCAATACTATAAAGAAGGTATCCTCGTTGGATACCGCTGGTTCGATACAAAAAAGATCACACCACAATACGCCTTTGGCTTCGGCTTGTCTTACACAACCTTTGAATTAGGTGATCTTGCTGCAAACAAGAACACATATACGAAGAGTGACAGCATCCTCGTAAAGTTCACCGTAAAGAATACCGGCAATGCAGCAGGAGCGGAGGTGGCACAATTATACGTGAGCGACCCGGTTTGTTCCGTCTTACGTCCTGCTAAAGAGCTGAAGGCTTTCGAAAAAGTATTCCTGGAACCCGGCGAAACTAAAACTGTCAGTTTGAAACTGACAGTCGCAGATCTGGCATTTTTTGATGAAAGAATAAATGACTGGAACGTAGAACCAGGCGAGTTCTCCTTGAAACTGGGCAACTCTTCAGGAAATATCTCGCAAAGCGTTACCATCAACGTAAAATAGCCCGTTCCTTTTCCGATACCCGTCTGCCGTCCGGTAACACGGAACGGCAGACGGGTATTTAACCAATAGCATAGCTTTCCACACATCCGCCACTGGCAGCAAAAAACCTCCCGGATTACATCGTCATTGTTCTACCAAACAGGAAAGCCATCCTTAAACCGGTGTCCTTTTTCCATTAATGCCACCTCGTCCGCATTACATAAACAGCCTTCCAGTTCAACAAGTAGCTTTGCTTTTTCAAGATCCTGGCCTATGATAACAAGTTCATTCATACGGTCTCCAAACCTCTTATCCCACTTGGCCTCTATAGTTTCCCGGTTCTCAACAAACCAACTGTAACGAGCCCTGTCCTGCGCAGGTATACTTACCCACCATACCCCTGCTTTTTCAGCACGTAAACTCCCGCCGGCCTGGCTGAAATTAAGAGCATCCGAAGGACGCGAAGCCAGCCAGAACATGCCTTTACTCCTGATAACATTGGTATGCCAGCCCGTATTAAGATAATGCCAGAACCTTTCAGGGTGAAACGGCCGCCGGCTGCGGAAAACAAAACTGCCGATACCATATTCCTCCGTCTCAGGAGTATGATAAGCTTTATTCAACTCCTCTATCCAGCCCGCACTTTGACTCGTGGTCTCAAAATCAAATAGGCCGGTATGAAGTATGTCATGCAGCGATACTTTGCCAAACGAGCTTTCTACTATTCTTGCCGCTGAATTTAACTTATGGATCATTGCCTTTAACATCCCCAGCTGATCCTGTTTCACCAGGTCGGTCTTGTTTAAAACGATAACATTGGCAAATTCTATCTGGTCTGTCAGTAAGTTCACTAGCGTACGGTAATCGCCCGGAATCGCTGTAACGCCGCGTTCCTGCAGGTTCTCGATGCTGCTGAAGTCTTTGATGAAATTGAAACAATCCACCACCGTCACCAGCGTATCTAACCTGCTGATCCTGGTCAGATCAATACCTTTGCCTTCATCCTGGTAAGTAAAGGTCTGTGCTATCGGTAACGGCTCACTGATCCCCGAACTTTCAATAAGCAGGTAATCAAACCTGTTCTCCAACGCAAGCTTCTCCACCTCTGCCAGCAGGTCTTCTCTTAACGTACAGCAGATGCACCCATTACTCATCTCCACCAGCTTTTCTTCAGTCCGGTGTAACGTGTTTTCATTTCGTACCAGTTGTGCATCGATGTTTACTTCACTCATATCGTTAACGATAACTGCTACGCGAAGCCCTTCTTTGTTATGTAATACATGGTTTAATAAGGTGGTTTTACCGGCCCCCAGAAAGCCGCTTAATACCGTTACAGGTAATTTGTTGATCATATAGGTGGTTATTGGTTTGAATGAGTAGGACGCGCAAAGCGGGTAGCTCCCGGCTGAAAAACGGGATCTGTAACAGGGTTCTTTTTCTTAGAACAGGCACACGGAGAGCTAAGCCCTGTACAGATAAACAGCAGGATGATAACAAGTAATAATGCGTTGCGTGAGCTTAACAGCATCGTTTGCATTTCCTGCGGTTACGAAGATGCGCTGCAACAAGAGCGATAGCCCCCGTTAACTTGAATGCCATTTCGGTAGCTTCCCGCTCTGCCAGGTTGCCGGCCGTTAATGCCGCTATCCCCGCAAGGAACAATAGGATGACCAGCTTACTCCTGTGAAAATGATAATACCCCCTGTAAATGGCCCAGCCGCCCAATAATGCTGAAATGGCGATGGTAACTATTTCTAAGGCCGTGTTCTCCAATAGCTCAATCCCCAGTAACGGCAAAGTGCCAAATAGTAAGGGCAATAAAATACAATGCACCGTACAGGCAAGAGAAGCGCCGATACTTATTTTATCCCATATCGGTTTATACACGTTTGCGTTCATCATACTATAGTTTAATCATTAGAAAATCAGGAAAGCATTAGAAGAGAGCCGGCAAAGTTGTTGTCTATTATTTGCAACGCAATTGCAAAACTATTACATTTGCAATATTGTTGCAAATGATAAGGGCATTTATTTTTTCATGCTCCCGTAAAAAAAGTTCATTATGCTAAGTACGCGTGCGTTATCTTATAGCTACGATGGGATACGGCATTTACATTATCCGGACCTGGATGCAGCGGCAGGTGAAACGCTGCTCGTCACGGGAATGTCGGGCTCTGGCAAGTCTACCTTGCTGCATTTGTTGGGCTCCCTGTTGTCTCCTTCGTCCGGAACGATATGGCTGAACGGAACCGAACTAACAGCACTGAAAGCCGCAAAAGCAGACCGGTTCAGAAAGGAAAACATTGGCATTGTTTTTCAGAAGGCTCATTTTATAAAAGCACTTTCTGTAAAAGATAACTTAAGGCTGGCCGCTCATGGCAGTAACGGGAACGATGCAAACCGGTTGATGCAGGAACTGGGAATAGCAGATCTGAAACATCGTGCACCAGCTACTTTAAGCCAGGGAGAACAGCAGCGCGCAGCCGTTGCACGTGCTTTGATAAACAGGCCTTCACTCTTGCTTGCCGATGAACCTACCAGCAACCTCGACGACCATAATGCTGCCCAGGTGATCCGCCTGCTGCAACAGCAGGCGCTGGCTGTTGCAGCAGCCCTCGTAATTGTAACACACGACTTTCGTTTAAAGCAGATCATTTCAAAATCCATTCATCTCTCATGATTCCCAGGCTCATCATACGAAACTTGCTTTATACGCCGCTTTCAACCCTCCTAAGCTTTGTGCTGTTATTATTTGGAGTAGGTATTATTTCAGTCCTGCTGAACTTAAATGAACAACTGGAACAAAAGTTCTCCGGCAGCCTGGCAAACATAGATATGGTCATAGGCGCCAAAGGAAGTCCCCTGCAACTGGTGTTATCAGCTGTCTATCACGCCGATGCCCCTACAGGTAACATCAAAGCTGCTGAAGTAGAAAAGGTGCTGAATAACCCTATGATTGAAAAAGCTGTTCCACTGGCATACGGCGATACGTATCAGGGTTTTAGTATTACGGGATCCGACAGTGGTTATATCAGCTTATACAATGGCAGGCTGAAGAAAGGCAGGCTATTCCGGCGAAAACTCGAAGCCGTACTGGGCAGTAATGTGGCGGCCGTCTCCGGCCTCGACGTCGATAGCACCTTCGCCGGAACGCATGGGCAAGGCGGTCACGTGCACGAAGATCAATTGTATACAGTAACCGGTATACTGCAGCCTACAGGAACTGTTTTAGACAATGTTGTAATTACAGATCTTGCTACCGTAAGAGCCATTCATGAACACGCCCACGAACACCATCGAGATCATCACGAAGAACAGGAAGAGGAAATCACAGCCGTACTGTTGAAATTCCGCAGCCCCATGGGCATTATGGTATTACCCAGGCTCATAAATGAAACCACTCAAATGCAGGCGGTATCTCCGTCACTCGAAATAAACCGGCTGATGAACCTGGTAGGAGTAGGGGTAGTAGTACTGCAATACGTGGCCGCGGCTATCATCGCAATGGCAGCATTGAGTGTATTTGTGGCCCTGCTAAACCGCCTGAAAGATCGCCGCTATGAAATAGCCATCATGCGAAGCCTGGGCTATAGCCGATGGCAGCTCTTTAGCATGCTGCTTGCGGAAGGATGGTTACTGGCGCTGGCAGGATTTGCAGGCGGACTGCTGTTAAGCAGGCTGGGCCTGTTGCTCCTGGATGCTTATACCGCCGGTGAATATCATTTCAATTGGCAGCTGTTCCGGTTCTCCACCGGCGAAGCCTCGCTGCTTCTGGCAGTGTCACTTGTTGGGATCATTGCCTCCCTCATTCCTGCGATAACTGCTTTCAGAATGGATCTCTCAAAAACATTGTCCCATGAATCATAGATCAATGAAACTACGCTTCTTATCTCTTACTGCCTGTATGTTACTCTCCTTCATCCAGGTGTCAGCCCCAGTTTACATCAACTGGAATGTATTGCAGGACGTTGAGTTCGAAGATAAATTTGTTAAAGAAGTGAATGGCCCGATGCTGTTTCCGAAATTTACGACAAGAATGAAAGCGTTAAACGGCAAACTCGTTACAGTACAGGGTTATGTGGTACCATTCGATCCTTCAGGCGCTAAAGTAGCGCTATCGGCAAATCCTTATGCCGCTTGTTTCTTTTGTGGTAAAGCAGGCCCCGCTTCCGTACTTACAGTTAACCTGAAAGAACCAAATAAAAAGTTTAAAACAGATCAATACCGGAGCTTCACAGGAAAACTGCGGTTGAACGACAGCGACATAAAAGAGTTCTACTATATCATAGACGACGCCGTAATGAGCGCCGTCCGCAAATAACACCGCTTCTTTTAAACGCCCCGTAATAACTCTGAAAGTTGGCAAATTGGTGAACAGCTGGTCCATTATATATTGCCCGTAACCGGGAACATTAAGCAGCTTCCCGGGGTAATCACCTGATTTTTTTACAAGTTCACAGATTTTCAGCAAAAACTGGTTCCAGTATTCCCAATTATTCAGAACTTAGGCTTATAACACACATATGTATGAGTAAGGCGAAATCCGTTCTTTTGAATGGAATCTTTTTCTGCCTGGCAGCTTCTGGTTTGAAAGCCCAGGAATCAGTAGAAACAAAGAGTCCTAATTCCGATTATAAACCCGCATTTCAGGGACAAACACGCATTAACGCGGTAAGCACAAAAACACCATATAAGTTTGAGGTACTGACGTCTTCATTACAAAGCCCCTGGGGAATCACCCAATTGCCGGATGGCCGCTTCCTTATTACCGAAAAACGCGGCAATATGAGAATTGTAACCGCAGCAGGTGTAATAGGCGAAGCTATAGCAGGTGTTCCACAGGTGAATAGCGGCGGCCAAGGCGGCCTCATGGGCATTTGCCTCGATCCTCATTTTGCAGAAAACAGAATGGTGTACTGGGCTTTCTCTGAAAAAACAGCCACAGGCAACCAAACTGCTGTGGCCAAAGGAAAGCTCTCTGCCGATGAAAAAAGCCTGGAAGGAGTAACTGTCATTTTCCGCGCAACGCCAGCCTTTGGCAGTGTATTGCATTATGGCGGCCGGGTGATGTTTTCAAAAGAAGGTTACCTGTTGGTAACAACAGGCGAACGCTCCGACCTGGTTAGCCGTCCGCAGGCGCAACAACTTAACTCCGCATTGGGTAAGGTTATCCGCATCACTGCCGATGGTAAGCCTGCCCCCGGCAACCCTTTCGCAAACAACCAAAACGCCAGGCCCGAAATATATTCCTATGGTCACCGTAATGTACAAGGTATTGCTATTCACCCCGCTACCGGCGATATATGGGAAACCGAATTTGGCCCGAGAGGCGGCGACGAACTGAACCGCATCGAAGCTGGGAAAGATTATGGATGGCCGGCAATAACCTATGGCATTGAATACCGCGGCACAAAAGTAGGAGAGGGCATTCAGCAAAAGCAAGGAATGGAGCAACCGGTTTATTATTGGGATCCGGTGATCTCTCCCAGTGGTATTACATTCTACAGTGGTAAAGACATGCCGGAATGGAACAACAACCTGTTTATAGCCTGCCTCAGCGGTATGCATATCTGCCGCCTGGTGATCGAAAACAATAAGGTGGTAGGTGAAGAAAGATTGCTCTCCGAAGAATACCAGCGCTTCAGGGATCTCAAACAGGGAGCAGACAACGCTTTGTATGCCATTACAGACCAGGGAAGGCTATACAGGATCTCTAAGAAATAAAACGCAGCAGTAAATAATAACATAGGTATGATGCGAAACAGAATTCTGATCCCGGCATTGTTAACAGGTATCTTTTGCTGCTTTACATTCTTTCAGCAGGATGGCCTGTCAGCCAGCATGCAAAGAGGTAAAACCGTCTATAGATCCACCTGCATATCGTGCCACATGCCGGAAGGACAAGGCCTGGAAGGACGGTTCCCGCCACTTGTTCAAACAGGAAGGTTATCCGATAAAAAAAGATTGATCAATATCATTTTTAACGGACTCAAAGGCCCGATCACCATTAAAGGCACTGAATACAACGAAGAAATGATGCCCTTAACGCTAAGCGATCAGGACGCTGCCGATGTCCTGAACTATATCCGGAATAGCTGGGGCAATAAAGCGCCTGCTATCAGTATCAATGACGTTAAAAAGCTGAAAAAGCTGCAACAATAGGGCACCCTGCCCGTTATAAGACAGCTTTGAAAGGAAACGATCAAAGCCGTCTTATGCTCGACAGACCGCTTTCAAAAAGAAAAGTGAAAATAGACAGACCTGTCTGTTTAATGCGTAGCTTTGCTTTATGAAGGACTCGGAAACCAGGACGCGTATCCTGCAAACGGCGAAACGTTTATTCTACGAACAGGGTTATAATAATACCGGCATCAACCAGGTTATTGATGAAGCAGGTATCGCCCGTGCCTCTCTCTATCATCATTTTTCCTCTAAACGCGACCTGCTGACGGCCTATCTCGAAGAAATGAGCGAACAGTTCGTCAAAGAACTGAATGTCCACTTATCGCCATTAAAAGAACCCCGTAAAAGATTACTCGGCTTTTTCGACTACTGGATCGAAAAGCAATACAACACTTCATTTGGAGGTTGTCACGTCGTGAAGATCAGCGCCGAAGCCATTAAAGCAGACCAGGTCCTTTTTCAGCAGGCCGCCACACATAAAGAAAACCTGAAGCAGTTTATTGCAACACAGGTAAACCTGCTGCCGGCCAGGGAATCACAATCCTTGACTAAAGAACTGCTGACAGAAACACTGTTCCTGCTGCTGGAAGGCGCCATCGTTAACGCTACCATCCAGCGAAACAACGAGCCGCTAAAACAAGCCCGTAAGATAGCTGCAAGATTGATTTAATTTTTTTGTCCAATAAATAGACAGACTTGTCTGTTCTGAAAATATAGGTAATATGAAAAGAGTAGTTATAACCGGCCTGGGCGCTTTAACGCCAATAGGGAATGACCTCAGCACTTTCTCCGCTGCATTGATGGCAGGCAAAAGCAGCGCTGCCACCATTACGCGTTTCGATGCATCCCTGTTCAGAACAAGGTTTGCCTGCGAACTGAAAGATTTTGATGTAACAGCTCATCTTAACAAAGCGGATATCAAACGCACCGACCCCTTTACGCAATATGCACTGGTAGCGGCCGCAGAAGCCATTAAAGATTCAGGCTTCAAAGCCATTTCAATGGACCCGTTCGATATAGGCGTTATCTGGGGTACAGGGCAAGGCGGCATGACAACCTTTGAAGAACAGGTTACCGAATATGCACAAGGCAACGGGCAGCCCCGTTTCAGCCCTTTCTTCGTTCCCCGCCTCATACCCAATATGGCATCAGGAATGATCTCCATCTGTCATGGTTTTATGGGTATCAACTACACCACCATATCGGCCTGCGCCACCTCCAATTCCGCCATTATGGATGCCTTTAATTATATCCGCTTGGGCAAGGCTACCATTATCGTAACCGGCGGATCCGAAGCGCCTGTCACGCCGGCATCTATAGGCGGCTTCTGCGCCATGAAAGCAATGTCCGCAAACAACGACAGCCCGGCAACCGCATCCCGTCCCTTCGACGCGGATAGAGATGGCTTTGTCATGGGAGAGGGAGCAGGCGCACTTGTATTGGAAGAATATGAACACGCGGTAAAAAGAGGAGCACATATCTATGCCGAAATAAAAGGCGCTTCCATGACCGCCGATGCTTATCATACTACCGCTACACATCCGGAAGGTATTGGCGCAGCCAAAGCAATGGAACTTGCTTTAAAAGAAGCGCAGCTGAACATAGATCAGGTCGACTATGTCAATATGCACGCCACCTCAACACCTGTTGGCGATCTTTCTGAGATCAGGGCATTACAAAGTGTAACCGGTAATAACAAAATGCCCCTGTTAAGTGCTACCAAATCAATGACCGGTCATTTACTGGGTGCAGCCGGCGCTATAGAAGCCATTGCCTGTATCATGGCTATAACACAACAACTGATACCGCCTACTATCAATACCCAACGGCTCGACCCCGCCATTCCCGCCGGCCTGCCGCTGGTCACAGGTGCAGCCCGGGAATATCCTGTTAAAGTTGCCATGAGCAACACCTTTGGTTTCGGAGGACATAACAGCATTGTAATCTTTGGTAAATTATGATAGTACGATGCCACGGCTAAACTTTTTTGTTAAAGCTTAAATTAACGATGAACGCCCTTGGCATTGTTTTTTATTCACCCGTATTTTAAATATTTACGCATTCTTTATATAAATGGCTAAACGACTCCCTTTGATCATCCTGCTCTGGTTGGGCGCTGATCTTTATTTCTACCAGGCGATACAAACTGTTACTAGTTCAGGTGCATTTGTATGGCTTTATTGGCTCATAGACCTGCTGCTGATAGGTGGCATCGTGAGCGTTATCTTCGTAAAACGTGGTTCGGAACTACAACAGACATTGATCACCTGGCTCATGGGATTAATGTTACTAGCCCTTATTCCACGTTTATTCTCGGTGCCTGTGCTGCTGGCCGAAGACATCATCAGGCTGTTCCGCAGCTTCCCGCCAAGAGCGGTTTGGGCCAGTGAGCTAACACTGGGTATCGCCGCAGTGCTGTTCCTGACAGTGTTATTTGGCATCACACGTGGAAGGCATTTCTACCGGGTAAGACGCGAAACCATTTCTTTCCCCGATCTGCCCGAAGCATTCGATGGGTTTACCATCACCCAGATAACGGATGTGCATTCAGGCAGCTTTACCAATGCAGCCGGTGTGCAGAAAGGTCTTGACCTCGTCAACGCACAGCATAGCGATGTTATTCTTTTCACCGGCGACCTTGTCAACCACCAGGCCTCTGAAATGGATAGATGGATTCCTGCTTTCTCCGGCCTGAAAGCGCCGATGGGTAAGTTCTCCGTACTCGGCAACCACGATTACGGTGATTATATTCAGTGGGAAACAACCGAAGCAAGAGACGCCAACCTGGCCCGCCTGAAACAAATTCATGGAGAGATTGGCTTCCGCCTGCTGCTCGATGAAGCTGTTATACTTCAGAAAGGCGGCCAGTCTATTGTGCTGCTGGGCGTAGAAAACTGGGGCAAAGGCGGCTTCCATAAATACGGCGATCTGAAAAAAGCAACTGCAGGTGTACCCGATGACGCTTTTAAGATCCTCATGTCACACGACCCTTCTCATTGGGAAGGGGTAACACTCGGACATCATCAGCACATTCACCTTACGCTTTCAGGACATACACATGGTATGCAGTTTGGCGTTGAGCTTTTCGGCTTTAAGTGGAGCCCTATCAAATATGTTTACAAACAATGGGCAGGCCTTTACCAGCAGGGAAGCCGCTTCTTATATGTCAACCGCGGCTTCGGCTTCCTGGGTCTCAAAGGCCGTATTGGCATGTGGCCCGAAGTAGCAGTGATAACATTGAAGCGTAAATAGGAGACCACTTTGATGGTAGCCGCTGTTTACTCACAACCCTGGCAGTTTTACTCCCTGCTGTTTAAGATGCTCGATGATCTCTTCCTGGAGCTTCAGGCGCACATCATGAAAGCCGTGTGCTTCTATCCAGGCATTGATGATCAGCTTATAACCATCCGGCTCAATAACCGAAACTCCAATCCTCGGAGCCGGATCTTTTTTAACGGCTTCTGTTCTGCCAAGCAGGCTCCTGATAATGCCTTCCGCTTGCTGGAAATCGACAGTAAAGGGAAACTTTAATTCTATATCCAGGCGGCGCTTGCCTTCTGCGCTAAGATTTATGATGAGCTCATTCGACAGTTTGCTGTTGGGTATGATTACTGTCCTGTTATCGTAAGTGGTTAGGGTTGTATAAAACACCCGGATATCTGTTACCGTACCTTCCTGCCCCTGCGCAATGATATTGTCGCCCACCGTATAAGGTTTCATGATCAGTATCAATAGGCCACTCGTGAAATTCTGGAGCGTGCCGCTTAAAGCCAGGCCGGCTGCAACACCTAATGCACCTACCAGGGTGGCAAAAATAGTTAACGGGTAACCAGCTACCTGTATCACGAGTAGAATCAGTAATATTTGCAAAACGCCAAAAACCAGGCTTCTTAAAAACGGCTGTAACGAAGGGTTAAGTGATTTGCGCTGCATACTGCCCGTCATCCTTTTCCGTATAATCCGTATCAGCCATTGACCGATCAGGAATACAACAATCGCCAGGATGAGTTTGGGACCGGTTATGATCAGCCAGTCGTAAAATTTATCCCAGAGCTTATCAACATCTATTTTCATAGGAATATTTTGACGTTTATAGGTAAAAAATTGTGCCAGTTAATACTATTAGCAGGGATTTATAGATTCTACAAATGGCAGCAATTGCCGGAATATTGTCATTTAAGACAACGGCAACGATAGGTAACTTTGATGAAAAATAAAGGTTATGATTAAAGTTGCTATTAACGGATTTGGCCGGATCGGACGTCTGGCTTTCCGTGAAATGATAGGAAATGATCAGTTGGAGATTGTTGCTATTAACGATTTAAGCGCCCCTTCCATGTTAGCCTACCTGCTGAAATATGACTCCATCCAGGGACAATTCAAAAGGGATATCAGCCATAACGATCAGGCACTGATTGTCGACGGAAAAGAAATTAAAGTACTCGCCGAACGCGATCCCCGTAAACTTCCCTGGGCACACTACCAGGTAGATCTTGTCCTGGAATGTACCGGCATTTTTGAATCAAGAGAAAAAGCTTCCGCACATCTGGAAGCAGGAGCAGGAAAGGTCATTATTTCCGCACCTTCAGACAAAGATGTAAAAACGATTGTTTATAATGTTAATCACCAGCTGCTCGATAGTACCGACAACCTCATCAGCTGTGCCTCCTGTACCACAAACTGTTTGGCGCCGATGGCTAAAGTGCTGAACGATAACTTCGGGATTGTGGCAGGCCAGATGACCACTATTCATGCTTACACCAACTCCCAGCCGTTAATGGATACCCCGGATCCTAAATTGGGCTATCGTAAGTCAAGAGCAGCGGCAGACAGCATTATTCCTTATACTACCGGCGCTGCAAAGGCTATCGGCCTGGTTGTTCCTGAATTAAACGGTAAACTCGACGGTTCATCACAACGGGTTCCAACGCATTCCGGATCACTTGTTGAATTGTTCACTATCCTTGAAAAAGAAGTAAGTGTAGAGGAGGTGCATGCAGCGATGCTGGCAGCTTCCAATGAATCATATGGTTATACCAGCGATCCTATTGTATCTGCCGATGTAATAGGTATGAACTACGGTTCACTTTTCGATGCTACGCAAACTAAAATAGTGACGGTAGGAGGTAAGCAGCTGGTAAAAACTGCATCCTGGTACGATAACGAAATGTCTTTTGTTTCCCAGATGGTACGCACCGCAGTTTACTTTGGCGCATTGTAAATGTCCGCCGGAGCAACATCCGCTACCGCATGTTTCATGTAGTGGATGACTGCTTTCCTTCATCGGACCGCATTATTTAAAACTGGTTGACAGGCAGCCTGCAGGGTAAGCGCTAAGGATCCGCTTCCATTGCAGGCTTTTTTTCTGCAATCACGACATGGGTTGCCACAACCAATATACTGGCTTAGCTTTTATACAAGGGCGGAAGCAAAGCTTCTCCGGTATTCGCTTGGTGTAATTTTTAAATGGCGCAGGAACAATCTTCTCAAATTATCAGCACTGCCAAGGCCGCAATCGCTGGCAATGTCATCCATTGTCAGATGGGTTTCTTCCAGCTGTTGCCTGGCCGTTTCCAGCCTTACTTTCTCTACATATTTTGCAGGCGTAACACCTGTTTCTTTCAGGAATACACGCGCAAAGTTCCGCGGGCTCATAGCCGCCTGCCCGGCTAATGCTTCTACGCCAAGATCTTTATCCAGATGCATCATGATCCATTCCTGGATCTCCTGGATGGGCTTATAGTCAACCGCCTGGTGCATCAGTATATTGCTGAATTGCGATTGATTGCCGGGGCGTTTAAGATATAATACCAGCAACCGGGCTATTGCAACGGCTACATCCCTGCCAAAATCTTCTTCTACCAGGGCCAGTGATAAGTCTATGCCGGTAGAGATGCCTGCCGAAGTATAAATATTACCATCCTTTACATAAATGGGATCTCTTTCTACTTTTACCTGTGGGTACAACTTTGCCATTTTATCATACACCTGCCAATGGGTAGTGGCCCTGCGTCCATTGAGCAAACCGGCTTCCGCCAGTATAAAAGCGCCGGCACATATGGAGCCGATACGCCGGATCTTGTTGGCGCGCTTCTTCAGCCATTCCAGCAGCTTAACAGGAATTTCAATCGTATAGGAACCTCGTCCCGCAATTAAAACAGTATCTACAGGGTAGTTGATGGATGACAGCCCACCCTCGCATACGATAGGAAGTCCTGAGGACGTCGTTACGATGGAAGCGCCGTCAACAGACAATACATGAGCTGCATACGACTGTTTTATAGAAGGCATATCACTGCTGATATAAGCCGCTGTTCGTGTAAACACTTCAAGCGGACCGGCTACGTCCAGTATAGACGTCATTGGCGGAACGATGATCACAATATGTTTCATACAGTGGCATTTAAACCTGGGATCTTACCCTTTGTTCACTTATCCTATACGCTGCTAAACGATTTAGTTTTGGGAACACGACCTCCATCTTTGGGCCTGGCAATTAAAGGCAGCAACAGGCCCTGGCCTACAATGGTGATCAGCACTACTACGGTGGTAATGTAGAGAATAGCGCTTTTCATGGGAAATACAGTTCCATCTTCCAGCCTGTTAGGTAAACCTATGGCAATGGCAAGGGAGATAATACCTCGCATGCCCGACCAGCTGATAACCATGCTATCCTGGAAACTAAGTAATATGGATTCCGGGATAGCTCTTCTCACAGGGGCATATTTTTGTTTTTCAAATGCTTTATGCAGCTTGCGCCTGTTGGCAAAAACACTGAGTGTGCGTAATAGTAAAGCCGTAATGGTTAAAAGAAGTCCGTACCCCGCATAAACCCAGAGCTGGCTGCTATCCAGTTCTCTTATCACAATAGGCAACTCCAGGCCAATCAAAATAAAGATCAGGCCATTCAACAGGAAGCTGATCGTATCCCAGACGGTTTCGGACTGCATTTTTATTTTATCGGGAAACCTTTCCGCGCTTAAACGGGAAAGATTGAAACCCAACGTTACTACAGCAATAACACCAGAGCTATGAAAATGCTCCGCTACAAGATAAGTGACAAACGGAGCAAGTAATATCAGGCTTAGAACGGCAATAGCATTACTGCGTATGGCGCGAAGTACGATAGCCAGTATCCTGGCTATCACAAGACCAATGAGAAAGCCGCCGGCCAACAGTATCAGGAAGGCCAGCGAGGCCTTCCACAACACAAATGCAGTACCCGATAGCGCTGCCAGGGCAAACCTGTAAGCCACCAGTGCCGATGCATCGTTAAGCAGGCTTTCACCTTCCAGTATCGTCGTCGTCGTCCTGGAAAGCTTCAGGCCTTTGGTAATACTAAGTGCAGCCACCGCATCCGTAGATGCCAGGATAGCACCAAGAATAAAAGCCAGCGGCCACGACATGCCCGGAATAAAGATATGTGCGATAACCGCAATGCCGGCTGTAGTAACAAATACCAGGCTGAAGGCTAATGACGAAATGATATATAGATTTTCCCTGAAATCTTTCGCAGGTATCTTAAATGCGGCGTCATACAGCAGCGGCGGCAGAAACAGCAGGAAAATGATCTCTGAATCTATCTGTATCTCCGGCATCGAAGGCAGGAAGCCAATTGCTATGCCTGCAATGATAAGCACGATGGGGGCCGCTACTTTTATCCTTTCCGCCAGCGTGCTCAAGATGATGATCACGCTTAATATCACCAGTATAACTGCATAATTCTCCATACATCAATAGCTCCTCAGCCGGTTTTATAATATATAATGTATAAAAACAGGAATATACGCAAAAACCAACATTTTCAGATCACGCTGCTTTCATCTTGTTGTTATAGAGTCATTTTTTCAATAACACATATGCATAAACCTTTGATTATTGTTTATATTAGCATCACCAACCCAACCTTTATGCTTTCAAATGAGATTACTCCTGCAAATGGCAGTCATAGAGATAATACACTTAGCACCTACCGGAAGTTCAACGACAAAGCATTGGCGGCAGAATTGATCGAAATGTTGAAAAACAAAGGCATCATTTACGAACTGGAAGACAGTACGCAATTTTTCGATCCCAGCTATGCCTATAATGAAGCCACCATGGAAATCAGGATACGATTGCAGCAGGAAGACTTTGACAAAGCCGATGAAATGCTGGCGGAGTATTACAAACCCATATTAGACAGCCTTGAAAAGGATTATCATCTTTATTCCTTTACCGACGAAGAATTGATGGATGTAGTCGCTAAACCCGATGAATGGGGCATAGTAGATCAGTTGCTTGCTCCCAGGATTCTGAAAGAAAGGGGAATAGAACTAACACAACAGGTCATTGGAATGTTGAAACGAAACCGGCTAAAAGACCTTGAAAAAACCGAAGAAGCTCCCAGGTACCTTATTCTGATCGGTTATACTTCATCCCTGTTGGGCGGATTATTAGGTATCATCATCGGCTGGCATCTTAGCTTCTTTAAGAAAACATTACCCGACGGAACCAGGCACTACGCCTATAGAACATCCGATCGCGATCATGGTACCCGTATGATCTTACTTTCTGCAATCGTGCTCATTAGTCTTACCATATGGCTTTACTGGGGAGAATAACTAAAGACTGTACCCCCGATAAAATGCCCCTTATTTCTGCGTCCGGCTCACCCGTTACACGTTTCAAACGCTGGAAACTCGTCATCCTTGCTTCATTGGTCAGCGCCAGGTTATCAAAAAGTAAAGAGGCGTATTATTACTATTCATAAGTTTATCTGTTTGCTTTCTTCTGATGAGATGGTGAATTGGTATACGGCATTTTAATTTCCAGGTCTGCCGGCTTATCTTTTGTCTGGTTTTTTTTACCAGCATAAGATACCATGATGGAAATTAATGCCCCTGCACCAAAATTGCAGATCACCGCATTTATAAAGATCAGGAATAGCAAGCTGGAAGGGCGTTGGGTTTCTGCATTCGCCGGTGCGTTATTTAATATGCTGTCCGGAACTCTTGTCGAAAACAAACCAGGAAAGAAAAAAAGCGTCATTACCAACGCACCTGTCACCGATAAAATAACGCCTGCAAGTGTGGTTAAATGACCTGCTATCAGCATCGAAACAGCCCTCCGTTTATCATAAGGACGATATAACAGCTTCATGTTGTAATAAAATATGACCAGGAAAAACAAGGCGTTGCCTATATACAGGTAATAACTGTTTTCATACTTGTTGTTTTCAAGATAAAAGAACATAGGTATGCTGTAAAGCGCAGCTGCCAATAAGCCAAAAAGGCTGTATTCTGTTAAATGTCTTTTATTAAAAGTTGGTGTGTACATAAACTGGCTTTTTACTAAGCAGTAAAAAATTATACCCTCTTCTGCAGTGCAATGGAATAGTTTTAACTACGAAGTGTAATTGGACATTTATTCCCCCCTTTTGGGTCTTAAATGCCATCTCCCTCACATTATCTGGTCTGGCAATCGGCAGGCAGAAACAGCAGGAAATTTAATTTTACACCTGCTATTAGAAGATTTTACCGGATTTCGCAGCGCCATCCTCATTTTCAACAAATCATATCGGTTCATGTCGCTAACTTTGCAGCATGAACCGATATGTAGTATCCCTGACAATCATTGCTTTTAGTATTATTCATCTTTCCTGGGGCGCCAAAGGCCATCGTACCGTAGCATTCATAGCAGAGAAGCATTTATCGCCGAAGGCTAAAGCCGCAGTAACAGCTTGTTTACAAGGCGAAGCCATAGAAAACGCCGCTACCTGGCCCGATGAAAACCGAACGAACGAAAATGCCCAGTGGCATTTCATCAACCTGCCATTGGGGTTGAACTACGAAAAGTTTGTTACCTATGTAAAAGGGCAGAACGGCACTATTTATACAGCCTACCTGGATGCCAAAGCAACCCTGGCCAATAACAATGCATCTGCAGCACAGAAGCACGACGCATTGAGATTTGTGATTCATCTTGTTGGCGACGCACACCAGCCCATGCATGTTTCCCGTAAAGAAGATAAGGGCGGCAATACAATCCAGGTGCGTTTTAACGGAGAAGGAACTAACCTCCATTCTCTTTGGGACAGCAGGCTCATTTCCTACGAAGGACTAACTGAGGCACAAATGGCCGATCATTACGATAACGCTTCCAAAAGGCAGGTCGCAAAATGGCAAAATGATGACATCATGCAATGGCTTTGGGAAAGCTACCAGCTGAGCAGTCATATTTATAAGAAAACGGCTTCCGGACAAGAGATCAGCAAAGACTACTATAAGAAAAATATCAAAATTATTCACAAGCGCATAGCTCAGGCTGGTATCAGGCTGGCAGGTGAACTGAACAAAATATTCAACTAAACAACAATAACTTGAAAAAGTCCTTTAACCGGTAAGATTAAAGGACTTTTTTATGCCCGGCCTGGTGCCTTTCTACCGGAAAATTCCTGATTCCACTAAGGTTTAAACTTGTGCTACAGGCTCTTTACTTGCTTCGTAATTAATATGTTCTTCAGCTATTCCTGTTAATATCAGATCGGTTTCTTTTTCTTCGGAAAGAATGTTTTCAAACACACTTGCAATTTCCGGTTCGCCGATGGTTCTCGCCAGTGTAGCAAGGCTGCCATAACAAGCTATTTCATAGTGTTCTACTTTTTGTGCCGCAATGATTAATGCAACATCTCGTTGTGCAGTTCCTTCTTCGGTTTCATCGATGACCTGCCACCCTTCATCAAACAATCCCTGCAAACCTGCACTGGGCTCCGGATTGGCAGACTGGTTAATTTTCCTGAAAACATCTTCCAGCAGCTTTCCATGATTTTGTGTTTGTTCAATATGTGTGCTGAAACAACGTTTCAGATCGGTATTGGTAGCATGGTCACGCATGGTTGCCAATACGTTTGCCAACTGCTGTTCCGACCAGTATATCTCCTGCAGCATCGTACGGAAGAATTCTTCCAGTCGTGAAAATGACGCGTTTTTCCCTACTGTTTCCATAGTAGTTTTTTTTAAGTGAAAATTGGTTAGTTAGTCATGCCCTTCCGTTTTCACGATCTTATTATAGATCCCAAAGAGTAAAAACGGAGCAGCCCATTGCCCTACAAATAAGCTTAGATGTTTCCTTCCCAAACATTTTAATGTTAGCGATACCCCCATCGCCGCAATTGATGCAGTGAGGAATAGCGCAGAGGGAAGTTTAGCAGTGTGTGCTTCAAGCTTTTTCGTAACCTCGCCTTCTTCCTGTTGTGTGTTTAGTAAGTCGGTCATATTTACCTCCTTTTTTGAACAGGCCCGCTAACTGATGTTATGGCCTGAATGATTAAAAATAGATATTCTGCTTATACGCCGGAGCCTGCAACCCTGGCTGCACTTCGGCAGCGATAGCTACATAAAAACTATTCCCTGCCCGAAGTGTGCCGGGATAACATTATCTATTTGTGGATAGAATTAATTATGCCCCGTTTTATGGTCAGTGCCATCTTATAATAAAATCATTCCGGCTCATTCCCGGCGTGGCATAGAATATGAAGCGTTTCTGGCTATGCCGGAATTACCAGATCTACAAGTATTCAGCAGCAATCTTACCAGGCTGCTTTCAGGGAAAACACTGCAACGCATAACAGTGAAGTTGAAACGCAGCGCCACACCGGCTGCTGCTTTTAAAAAGGCCCTCGAAAAGCAGGAACTGGAGCAGGTGTACCGCGAGGGTAAAGAGCTGCACTTCTCATTCCGCAATGGAGCGGTACTGGGTATGCACCTTATGTTGCGGGGGCAGCTGCATTTGTTCGGGGAAAAAACAAACGCCAAACATGCTATCGCCACCTTATTGTTTACCGATGGCGACGCCCTTGTTTTAAGCGACTACCAGGGGCTGGCAACTGCTGCTCTTAATCCACCCCACGCGGAGGCTCCTGATGCGCTTTCAGCAGATTTTACACGGGCCTATCTCCGGCAACAACTGTCAGGCTCCCGGGCAAAGATCAAACAGTTGTTGCTCAACCAGAAAGTTGTAAGGGGAATTGGCAACGCATATGCCGATGAAATACTGTGGAAAGCCCGTATTTCGCCATTTTCCATTGCAGGTAAAATTCCTCCTGCAGCAGTACAGAAGCTGGCCCGTGCCATTCCCAAGGTGCTGAAAACTGCTGAAAAGCAGATCCGGAAATCACACCCCGGTATTATAAGCGGAGAAGTAAGGGACTTCCTGCTGATTCACAACCAACACCAGACGCATAGCCCCGGCGGCGCTGCAATAGAACATAAAAGCAGCGGCGGCAGAAAAACGTATTATACCCGCGAACAGGAATTGTTTCTCTAAAAATAACAGCTGTTGATATGTTATTTTAATATCATTTAATTGTTATATTGCAGTATAACGAGAATTCCTGTATTCCAAAAATTGCCGTATGAATGTTTTGTTTTCCAACCCGGAAGATTACTGGGCTGTATTCCTCGACGGAGATAAACTGGCCCTGGATCATATCGTGAAAACCCATTACAACCTGCTTTATAATTATGGCCGTAAGTTTTCTACAGACGTCAACCTGGTAAAAGACTGTATACAGGAACTTTTCCTTTCCTTATGGAGAAACCGTGAAAATACAGGACAGCCTGCCTCCGTAAAACACTACCTGCTGAAAGCCATGCGGCGGCGTTTACAAACAGCATTAGCGAGGCTTTCAAAACAACAGGTCATCGATATCTCATTTATCCCGATAGAAGCCAGCGCCGGTACATCGCCGGAATCAGACAGGGTACAAAATGAGAACAAGACAGAATTGAATAGTAAAATAGTGAAAGCCTTCTCTTGCCTGCCGGCCCGCCAGCAGGAAATCATCTACCTCCGCTTCTGCCTCCAGGCAGATGCAGCCAATATTGCACAGATCATGGGACTCAGCCGGCAGTCGGTTTACAATCTCCTGAAACTGGCGCTCGATAGATTAAGAGAGGTGAGCGTCACCCTGTTTGAACAGGGCAGTACCCTGCGTATGCCCGGAACCATGATGGTCGTCTGATATACCACTTGCCATACACTATGCAACAAAACCCGGTTTACTCTGTTTACGATCTTATTGCCAACGGCTCCTTCAAAAAATGGATCCTGTACCAGGATGAAAAAGAAGGGCTTTACTGGCATAACTGGATTGCCGAAAATCCCGACAAACTGGAATGGGTGGCTGTGGCCAAATCGATGGTCCTGTTACTGAATAGCCATACACATGCTGTCGGCAGCGAAGAAGTTGATGCTGAGGCAGCCTCCATCATGCTCCGTCTCGACGAAGAAAAAGAAACCGAAGCGTTGTATGTTCCGTCCATTTGGTCAAGAGCAGGCACCTGGGTGGCAGCTGCTGTTTTATTATTGATGCTGACAGCAATGATCTACCTGCTAACACCATCTGTTGAGCCCTCAGATTACAAGAGCCTGCCTGTTTACAACAATAAGCTGGTATTTGAAAATTCGGGGGACAGCGTGTTACGTGTGGCCCTGCCGGATGGTTCCAGGGTACTCCTCGAAAAAAACGCACGCTTGCAGTATGCCGATGACGACAGCCTGAAACAACGGGTTGCCCTTCTTTCCGGCGATGCTTTCTTTGATATCGCACATAATCCTTCACATCCCTTTGTTGTTTATACCAGCAGCATCGTAACACATGTATTGGGTACCAGTTTCTGGGTGAAAGCCAGCCCGGGTATTACTACTTCCAGTGCAATCGTAAGAACAGGAAAAGTAGCTGTTTTCAGAAAAGAAGATTACCTGCACCGAAGTACTTCATCCGGCATCCTGCAGGGGGTAGTGCTGAGTGCCAACCAACAGGTAAGCTACGATATCGCGCATGACCGTGTATATAAGGCACTGGCAGCCGATCCGCATGCGGCATCACCCGATGCCGATACTATTCTTAACCTCGATGCACAACCGGCAGTGGCCGTATTTGAACAACTGGAGGCATTGTATGGCATCCCCATTATCGTTGACAAACAAACTTTGGCAGGTTGCGCCGTTACGGCCGTACTGGGCAACGAAAGCTTTTATGAGAAAATAACGACTATTTGTAAGATCCTCAATGCCAGCTATGAGATAATTGATGGCACAATTGTCATTAATTCGAAAGGGTGTAAATAACCTTCATTTAAAAACCATTACCGGTGGCGCAGCGTGGGAAACTTATCCCAATGGCCATATGCTTCCGCTTGTAAATTGATATGAAAAATATTTTCGCCCGCGTTTATGTAATTGCATCAGTGGGTGCATCCACTATACAATAACTTTTAAACCGAAGGCCTTGAAGTACTTGATATGCCTGTTTATGATAATTCCCAGCCTGGCAAATGCGCAGCGGCAGGAGGCTGTAGAACCCATTATTTCGCAAGACTACCAGTATATGGTCCGGCAGGAACGAAAGCCGTTAAACAAGCTGGATTCTTTTATCGCCCGCCACCGCATACCCTTGAAATTGTTGAACCGGGTATATGGTTACCAACAGGCTTCAAAGCTTAGGATCTCCGATACTGGCACTGTTGAAGCGATCTATACCCCCATTATGCAGATCGTTTTTAAGGGTTCTTTCCGTACTTTGACAGAACTGCGTACGCACAACAGGCTCCCGGCATTACAATCCAATTTCGTGCAGGGCAGGAATGTGAACGGCGCAACTGCCTGGCGCGGCCCCGAAACCAATGAAGCTTTCAGCTACGGCCCGGCGGCTTCCTCACTGGAGTTCGATGGATCAGCTTATCCTTTTGACAACAATGGCAGGCTTACTGAAAAAGGGCAGGGGAACGGAAAACCCGCTTTCATCTATGACAATGGAATATTCCGCCCCGCCGTACATTTTACACAGGAAGCTGCCATTAATGCATATGCCTCAAAAAACTATTACAAGGATCTTTATTTTAACCTTAGCCTGAAACGAACAACCGAAAACACGTTTATCCGCGACAATAAAAACTGGGGAACAACACTTCTGAATAATATAGGCTTTCCACTGGGACCCATTGCCATAAAAACAAGCTACACTTATTCCGGCAATAATTTCTCCAATAGTAACAGAACTGGCTTTTTAAACAGGGTTTACCAGAACAGCCTGTTAACACCTGTCTCCTTTAGCAACGAACAGGGTAACAGGCTTAGCCCAACACAGCAGCGAAGTTTTAGCAATAGCGCCGACAATGCATTGTTCCTGCTCAACAATGACAATGCCGCACGATGGCGCCAGCACGCAGGAAGTGTATCATTAGCTTATACCCAAGGAAATCTGGAGCTTAAAAACATGCTGTCTATCCTTTCTACACGCCAGCAAGACAAGGAAGTATTTCAACCCGGGGCATCAGCATGGCCCAATGGCATGTCGAGCGATAGGAATGCTACCTCATTGAATTATACATCCAGGTCGGAACTGCTTTTAAAATGGCTCGATCTTTATAAATTCAATAGTTCCGTTAGTGCAAGGCACCTTTTTACGCACGAACAAACCAGGATCAATTACCAGCCCGACGATCTGTCTTATAGATATACCCGCGATGCCAACGATATATTATTATCAGCATCGGCCTTCTATAATCCTGGCGCGCTCGACCTGGGTTTAAGCTTCGGCAATGGCTTCTATACTTCAAATACTGCCGCCGTCAATGCGGCATTCCTTCCTTTTTTTAATTTGAAATTTGGAGCCAGGAGAATAATGACAGATCTGGATATGACGCTGACAGGCGGTTTCCGGCGCTTTAATAGTGAACCGGCGCTGAATCAGTCGATGTCGGCCGCTAACCTGTTACTGTTACAAAGCAGCCAGGTGGCAGGATACCGGCCGGTTAAAGAAGCGCTCCGTTACGATGGCCTGGCACCAATAGAACACGGAGAATGGACGTCCAATATCGAGTTCACTTACAATTACAGGTATAACCTGCTGGCAAACTTTTATGTTAGGAATACGAGGGGAGATGTGTACCCCTTCCACAGTGGTAATAACCTGCTGCTGGATAACATAGCCGGTATCCGGAAAAAGGGAATGGAACTTACATTAACGATACGGGAAGCTGCCGAACAACACCAGGATATTAAACATTCACATATTATCAGTTTCGTTACCTACAGGAATAAAGTAAGCTATGTAAAAGACAGTTACAATGGGTTGCCTGTAGCCGGGTTCAGCAATATATACGCAGCGCTCCTAACAGGACAGCCGCTGGGAGCCATTGTTGGTAATGACTATATACGGGATGACGATGGCAGGCTCATCATTGGTAACGACGGCTTCCCGGTTGTACAAAACGCGACCAAAGTAATAGGTGACCCCAACCCCGATTTTATACTGAAGTCGATGCACGATTTCCGCTGGAATGCACTGCAATTATCGCTGGCGCTGGAATGGAAGAAAGGTGGCGTTGCCTGGAATGGTACGCAGGCTGCACTGGACTACTACGGCCGGTCTGCGGTTAGTGCCAGGGACAGAGGTATTACCGGTTATGTTTTCGATGGGGTGAACCCGGCAGGGAATAAAAATGATCTTCCTGTCAGCTTTTATGACCCCAATGCACCGTTGGAAAACAACCGCTGGGTACGCTATGGTGAGGCCGGCGTTGCAACAGACTATATACAAAGAACAGACTATCTGAGAATAAGGGATATCAGGCTCAGTTACACTGTAAAACTAAACAGGTTCAACGACCGGATGACCTTCTCGGTGTATCTGAATAACCTTGTTGTATGGACGCCTTATAAAGGAGCCGATCCTGCACAATTCCTGTACGACCAGCCCGGTGTATCCGGCATCGATTTCTTTAACCTGCCATCAGCCAAAACATGGGGCTGTAATATCCTATTCCAATTCTGAGTATATGAATTCTATCAAAACATTTGCGATAGCAGCAATACTACTGACAATTTCTGCAAGCCTGGCAGCTCAGGAGGAAAACTACAGTGAGCTGAAAGAAAAGATCTATATACATACCAACCACGTGTTCTTTAAACCCGGAGAACAGCTTTTTTTCAAGCTATACGTGGTCAACGGCCAAACCCAGCTGCCTTCAGATCTGAGCCAGGTTGTTTATACCGATATTATAACGCCTTCCGGAAGTGTGTTAACAACCATAACCAGCCAGTTGAAAGATGGTTATGCAGAAGGTTCTCACAGGTTTTACGAAAGTGAAAAAGGAGGGATCTATAAAATAAGAGCATATACCCGCCTGATGCGGAACGAAAAGGAAGCTACCTGGGCAACAAAAGAGATCACTGTTCAAAAGATCATCGCCCCAAGGGTATTGATGAAACTTGAATTCAGGAAGAAAGCATATGGAGCGGGAGAGGAGGCTGTAGCGGATTTCTCTATGCGCAGCCTTGACGATATGCCTGTAAGAGATCATCCGCTAACCTATAAAGTTAGCCTGGCAGGAAGGGAGTTAAGAACAGATAATACAGGAACAGACAGTACAGGGAAAGCCGTTATAAAATTTCGCTTGCCTGGCGAACTGAATACCAGGGACGGTTTACTGAATGTTGTTGTGAATTATGATTCTTACGTTGAATCTATTGCCCGGAGCATTCCCATTGTATTGAATAAAATAGACCTGCAGTTGCTTCCTGAGGGCGGGTCATTGCTGGAGAACATGCCCGGCAAGGTGGCATTTAAAGCAGTGAATGAATTTGGTAAACCAGCCGATGTAAGCGGGTATATAAAGAACAGCGCCGGAGACACTGTCACCAGTTTTGAAAGTTACCATCATGGCATGGGTTGCTTTACAATCACCCCAGGGGATAATGAAAGCTACACTGCCGTAATTACCAGTCCCGCAGGCATCAATGATTGTTATCCATTACCAAAGGCTACCCCAAAGGGTGTAGCGATGCTGTTCCGCCAGGACAGCCTGGTAAGAATAAAGCTTTCTTCGCTGCAACAACAAACTGTGCTTTTAAAAGTTTATAGCCACGATAAGGCTGTATATGAACAGCAGCTGCATTTACAAACCGGTGAACAGTGGATAAATGTCAACCCTGTACAGTTTCCCATGGGCATAGCCCGTTTTACTGTAACCGATATGATGTCACGGACACTTGCAGAAAGACTGGTATTCCTGCACCGTACAAAAACATTGCAGGTAAGTATCAGTACCAATAAGAAAGTATATATGCCAAGGGAAACGGTAAAACTGAGCGTAAAAACAACAGATGAAACCGGCGCCCCCCTGCCAGCCAACCTGTCCCTTTCTGTAGTAGATGATAAGCTTTGGACACTTGCCGACGACAAACAGGATAATATCAGTTCATGGCTGCTGATGAGCTCAGAATTGAAAGGAAAAATAGAAGAGCCTGCCTTTTATTTCAACAAAGAGGAACCTAAGGCAGACACAGCACTTGACCTGGTGATGTTAACGAATGGCTACCGCTACTTCGAATATATCGATTCGGTAGCAATAGATGGTAAACTAAGGTATAAGCAGGAGTTGTCTGGAATGTTGACAGGAGTGGTACGCAATAAACATGGTAAGCCGGTTAAAGCAAAAGTTTACCTGCTGGGCTCCCCTGGTTATATGGGAGAAGGTAGCGGAATTGCTGCCTGGCAGACAGATGAAGACGGCATGTTCTTTTTCACAGGGTTAAAACCAGGGTTCTTCTATCAGTTGATGGCAAGGTCCGATGCCAAAAGAGAACAGGTCTCTATAAAGCTCCTCAAACAGGGAACAAACGTTGACCCGTTTCAGACGAAGGACAGCCTCGCCGGCAATGACAAAATGGATCCGAAGGTGATTGCTCCCGGGCAGGAGCTGGCAAAACGGCCCGCTGTGAGAGAAGATAGTATATCAAGCGGCAGTAGTAAACTTGAGGACGTAGTGGTAGTAGGATATGGCATGACAAAACTGAAGAGCATAACAGGAAGCGTTACCAGCGTTAACATGGGCGAGTTGTTATATTCAGATCTTAATACCGCATTACAGGGCAGATTGCCAGGAATCGCCATTACCCGGAATGCCAATCCATCAGAATATCCAACCATCAGCTTAAGAGGCAGCAGGTCTTTCAGCTATGGCAATGCGCCGTTGATTATTGTAAATGGAATGCCTGTGGAGAAACTGGATATGACTATCAATCCAGCTGAAATAGCCAACATAACGGTAATGAAAGATGCCGGCGCTACTGCCTTATATGGCAGCCAGGCCGCTAATGGCGTTATTATTATAACCACACTGGATCAACGGAATAATTACGGGCATGTCAGGCTAAAACTTGAATTCCCGCACTATGCTTCGCTGCCGGTCCCGCGTTCGGAAGTTTCTTTAAGCTACAATGTTCGCTTTTATGCCCCCAGGTACTCCTCCGTAAATACCAGTTTCCGCGACGACTTCAGGGAAACGATTTACTGGAACCCGGTAGTACAAACAGACAAAAAAGGCGAGGCATCGCTGAGTTTTTGTAATAGCGATGCTACTACTACCTTCAGGATCATCGCCGAAGGTATTGGCTACAATGGCAAACCCGGCCAGCAACAGCAAACCTATTCAGCGCGGCCCGCATTAAGTGTTGATGCCAAAATACCTCCTTATCTCACCGTTGGTGATACGGCACTGATTCCCGTAAATCTTAAGAACAATACCGACACTGCCAGCAAAATAGTAGTATCAGCCATTATGCCCCGGGGAATGCACCTGCTTTACAGACCCGATACGCTGCTGTTAAAACCCGACAGTTCCATGCAGGTGCTGGTGCCGGCAACTGCTGCCAGGTCTTTGGATGATAATATGATGTTTGAAGTGTGCACCGGGCAAATTAGCGAAACCATATCCCTGCCTGTAACAGTGGGTGAAAAAGGATTTCCGGTAAACCTCTCCCTTTCAGGCAATGAGGCGGCTGAACGGAATTTTATCGTTGGCCCCATCGTAAAGCATAGCCTGAAAGCCAGCTTTCAGTCGTTTACCGGTATGGAAGAGCAGCTGTTGCACGACATGAGATCCATGCTGCGGGAGCCTTACGGGTGCTTTGAACAAGTATCTTCTACAACCTATCCCAATATACTGATACTAAAATATCTGCGTGAAGCCAAAAAAACGAATAGGGCCGTAGAAAGAATAGCGTTGAGTTATATCCATGAAGGTTATCGTAAACTGGTGGGTTACGAAACTTCGGAATATGGCTTTGAATGGTTTGGACGTACACCCGCACAGGAAGTGCTTACCGCATATGGCCTGATGGAGTTTACCGATATGAAGCCTTTCGCCGATGTAAACGAAAAGATGCTGGAACGTACAAAACAGTTTTTGTTGAACAGGCGCGATTGTACCGGTGGCTTCATGATCAAAGGTGAAAGGTATAGAGAGAAAGATAAACCAGACACCCTGGCTAATAGCTACATCGTATATGCCTTTACCGAGGCAGGCATGGGCAAGGAAGTGATTCCCGAATATGAAGCCTCGGTTAAGGCGGCCTTCGCAACCAAAGATCCCTACCAGCTGGCGTTGATGGCAATTGCTGCCGCTAATATGCAAAAGAACACCGATTACGACTCCCTGATGCAGTTGTTGAACACTACTACCGTGAAAGCCAGGGAAAGCATTGTCCATTCCTATGGAGCTTCGTTGCAGGTAGAAGCCATGGCGCTGCATGCATTGGCATTGTCGAAGCACCCGCATCCCAACAAACCTATGATGGCGCGCCTGCTAAGTAATATCCATTCAGAAAGAAGCTATTATGGTTATGGATCAACCCAGGCAACGGTTCTCGCCCTGAAAGCCATGATGGCGTTCCGTTTACTGAAAGATTCTTCCGACAATAAAACGCAGATCACAGCACGGCTGAATGATACGCTTATAAACGGCACCACCCGCCTGGACTCACTGATCAAAACCGGTGAGAACCACTTATCAGTAAGTTACTCCGGCAACCTGCAGGTTAACCCATACAATTTTGAAGTAAGCTACTACACCAATACGCCTCCGGCCAGTGATAGCTGCGCAGTAGAGTTATCAGCTGCGCTCGCCGGCAATAAAGTACGCGTCGGAGAAACAATTCGTTTAAATATAACAGTAGAGAACCTCCGGGATAAAGAGCAGCCTATGACCATTGCAAAATTGGGTATACCGGCAGGACTCTCGCTTCAGCCATGGCAACTGAAACAGTTGACAGAACAAAACAAGGTCGCTTATTACGAAATATTCGATAACTACCTGGTGTTCTATTGGCGCGATCTGGCAGCAAAAGAAATAAAGAAAATGGGTCTCGACCTGAAGGCCGATATTCCCGGCAGCTATAAAGGCAGGGCCAATAACAGCTATTTATATTATACGCCTGAATATAAACATTGGCAGGAAGGACTTGAAGTAAAAGTTCTTCCTTAGTGACCACAACGTTCAACCCTTAACCCATGGTCATCAACTAACCATTATTGTGAAAATAGGCCAGGGCTGGTCATCATTTTGGCCAGCCTTTTTATTAGGCCATATGGCTTCCCCTGGAAATAGTATAATGTTTTTAAGGTGTATCACGCATTTTTGACGGGCTGTTCGCAATTGCGTTTAAGTTGTTATATTTGTTTAAGTCCGTATTTTATTTTGAATCACTTCATCAACATACACTGCTCGTACATGGCCTTCCTCAGAAGTGCCTGTGCCAACATTCCATAAGGAGTGTTGCTTCTTGTATTTATCAACACAATCTTATTTATTTACCAAAACTAGTTTCACTAATGAAAATGGTGGCTATTATTGGCTTGGGTAAAGTGGGCGCACTTGTAGGCACTTTACTGGCCGAAGAATTTACCGTTCATGGATTTGATCGTCAATCCCCCGCAGAAGCCGTTGGCTTTCCTGTTATGACAGGAGATGTAACCAATGAAACGGCTTTGCTGGATTTCCTTTCGGGCAAGGATGCTGTAGTGTCCTGCCTTCCTTACCACCTTAACATTGGTGTGGCCAGGGTAGCGCACGCTCTCGGCATTCATTACTTCGATCTTACGGAAGATGTCCCTACTACAACAGCAGTACGCCACATGGCAGAAACTTCTAAAGGAGCAATGGTGCCGCAATGCGGCCTGGCTCCCGGTTTTATTGGAATAGTGGGAGCAGCACTTTGTAAGCGCTTCACCAAACTACGGGATATAGAACTAAGGGTGGGCGCATTGCCACGTTACCCCAACGGCCAGCTAGGCTATTCTTTCACCTGGTCGCCGGCAGGTGTTATCAACGAGTACATCAACGATGCCGAAGTGATCCATAATGGCGTACGCAAGTTCGTTCCTTCCCTCGAAGGCATAGAAATGATAAATATAGAAGGGCAGGAATTTGAAGCATTCTCCACATCGGGAGGACTCGGCACTTTATGCGAAACACTCGAGGGAAAGGTCGACACCCTCAATTATAAAACCATGCGCTATCCCGGTCACGCCAGGCTAATGCGTTTCCTGCTTTATGAACTGATACTCAAAGAAAAAAAACAACTTGTTGAAGAAATCCTCACAGAAGCCAAACCGCCGGTGAAAGAAGATGTTGTTTATGTGTATGCTGTGGTAGAAGGATGGAAAGAAGACCGTCTGGCCAGGGAAGAATTTTACCAGGCTTATCACCCGCTATCCATCCTTGGAAGGGAATGGAGGGCCATATCCTGGACAACAGCAGCTTCTATTGCTGCCGTCGTGGAAATGGTAGCAAAGGGAATACTCCCACAGAAGGGATTTGTTAAACAGGAAGATATTAGCTTCGACGATTTCCGGAACACAAGATGGGGAAGGTTATACGCCACTGCAGAAACTAGGTCCATCGTATAAAAGAAATGCTATGAACAAGATCCAAACCTGGCAAGAAGTGCTCGATGGCCTTACGCACCGCTATAAGGAAAGAGTTCCGGATGTAAAAGGCATTCTCGAGGCCATGAAACAGGAAGAACTTCTGCAAAACGAAGATGAAATAGAAAACGATCATATTGCGTTCCGCACAATGGGTGTAGCCCATCTGGGTGTGGCTTCTCTTGAAAAGATCTTCCTTCATTACGGCTATGTAAAACGGGACTATTATTTCTTTCCTGAGAAGAAATTAAATGCCTGGTGGTATGCGCCACCGGCCGAATTCCTGCCACGGATATTTATATCGGAGCTAAGGGTGGAAGACCTCTCCGACAAAGCCAGAACTATCATTCATTCTTATACCAATACGGTAACAGCCGATCCTGTAGACAGTCTTGACCTTGACAATCCAGCCGAAACCATTCGTTTCCTGCATAGCCCGTTATGGCATACGCCCTCACTTGACGATTATAAACAACTGGCAGCTGAAAGCGAATATGCAGCCTGGGTGATCTTTAACAGGTACTACCTTAACCATTATACTTTATCGGTTCATCAGCTGAAAAAAGGGTATAACACAGTTGCCGGCTTTAACGATTTCCTGGAGAAGCACGGTTTCCGGCTTAATAATTCAGGAGGAAAAATAAAGCAAAGCCCAGATGGACTGCTTATTCAAAGCAGTACTGTCGCGGGCCAGGTAGAAGCAGAATTTGCCCGGGGAGAAAAAATGCTGATCCCCGGCTCCTATGTCGAATTTGCTGAAAGAAGGGTACTGCCCGCTTTTCAGCACCTTCAACCGAATGAAATAACACGAAGCCACAGGAGAGAAGGTTTCGAGGCCGGTAATGCAGATAAGATCTTTGAAAGTACTTATACGGCACAGGCTAAACAATTACTTTAACGCACTTGATATGAAAGATATTCTAAAACAACTTGATATTGCCGGCGAAAACAAAGGCACCAGCACAGGAACTGAATGGCTTCCGGGTTCAGGCGATCTGTTACAAATTAAATCGCCTGTCGACGGATCACCCATTGCAACCGTACAGCAAACTGATGATAAAAACTATGAAGCCGTTATGGCAAAAGCGGCAGAAGCCTTTGCCTCGTGGCGTCTATGGCCCGCACCTAAAAGAGGCGAAGTGGTGCGCCAGGTAGGAGAGGCCTTGCGCAATCACAAGGAAGCGCTTGGCAAACTGGTATCGTACGAAATGGGTAAAAGCCTGCAGGAAGGATATGGAGAAGTACAGGAAATGATCGATATCTGCGACTTTGCAGTAGGATTGTCCCGCCAGCTCTATGGATTAACCATTCACAGCGAAAGAGCAGGTCACCGGATGTACGAACAGTGGCATCCGCTGGGTACAGTAGGTATTATTTCCGCTTTTAACTTCCCTGTAGCGGTATGGAGCTGGAATGCTATGCTGGCTTGGGTTTGCGGCGATGTATGCATCTGGAAGCCATCCGAAAAAACGCCACTGAGCGCCGTGGCTTGTCAGCATATTATCAGTAAGGTATTCCAAAAAAACCAGGTTCCTGAGGGCGTATGCAGCCTGGTAACAGGTGCCAGAGCGCTGGGAGAAAAGCTCGCAGCCGACCACCGTATTCCATTACTTTCCGCCACAGGCTCAACCAGAATGGGAAAAGCAGTTGCTGCCACCGTTGGAGCCAGGTTGGGTAAAACACTGCTGGAGCTTGGAGGCAACAACGCCATCATCATTACACCCGAAGCCGATCTTAATATTGCTATTATTGGAGCTGTATTTGGTGCAGTAGGAACCGCTGGTCAGCGCTGCACCACAACCCGGAGACTCATTATACACGCATCCGTTTATGAAACGGTTAAGAATAAACTTGCCGCAGCCTATGCACAGTTGCGGATAGGCAACCCGCTCGATGAACACAACCACGTAGGGCCCCTTATCGATAAAGCAGCAGTACAACAATACTTGTCTGCAATAGAAAAGTGCAAAACTGAAGGCGGAAACTTCGTCGTAGAAGGCGGAGTGCTGGAAGGAGCAGGTTACGAAAGCGGCTGTTATGTTAAACCATGTATTGCAGAAGCACAGCCGCACTATGAGATCGTACAGCAGGAAACATTTGCGCCCATATTATATTTATTGAAGTATAATACACTGGAAGAAGCTATCGCCATTCAGAATGGCGTGCCGCAGGGACTATCATCTTCTATAATGACGCTTAACCTCCGGGAAGCCGAAACATTTTTATCTGCAGCAGGATCCGACTGTGGCATTGCCAATGTCAATATAGGCACATCCGGCGCAGAAATAGGTGGCGCTTTCGGAGGCGAAAAAGAAACCGGGGGCGGCAGGGAAAGCGGTTCCGATGCATGGCGTAATTACATGCGCAGGCAAACCAATACTATTAACTATAGCACCGCATTACCGCTGGCCCAGGGCATTAAGTTTGAATTAGGTGAGTAAATAAGGTACCAGTCATAACATGGCCCGGTATATAATAAATGGTCAGGATGTTACCGGCATCCTGGCCATTTGTGTTTTTATATGGCGCTGGATACTTTAATATTACGGTAATATTAGCCTGATACCTTTGGCCTATATATCCGAGCGCGTGTATCAGCATTTACCCGATAATATTCTATTACAGCATGTCAGGCAAAAAGACCTGACAGCTTTTAATGAGCTGTATTACAGGCTCGCTCCATCTTTGCTGGAAACAGCTTTCCAAAAAACGAACGACCGGCCGCAATCACAGGATATGGTGCAGGAGTTGTTTATATGGCTTTGGGAACAGGCGGCAACGCTTGGTGAATACAGCCTGGAGGGGTTTGATGTAAGAGGCTATTTATTTACGGCACTTCGTAATAAGATCTATAATCACTATCACCGCCGCGTTAATACCGTTGCGGTGATATGCGAACTGCAACGCACTGTCGTATACGCAGAAAATAATATCTCCCGGCAGACAGATTTTAACGATCTGGATCAAACGGTAGAATCTGAATTATCACTCTTGCCCGCCGAAATGCAAAAGATCTTCCGGCTTCGCAAACAAGAGGGCTTAAGCATAAAAGAAATAGCGCTGCAACTTGTATTGTCTGAACAAACCGTCAAGAACCAGCTATACATGGCTACAAGACGTCTGCGCCTTTCCCTGCAGAAAGTACTCAATATTACCGTAATATTAATTCAATATTGGCTATGGTACTTTTGTTTCCTTCCCTTGTTGATAGTATAAAGGTCTGGTTATAATGACGGAACAGCATCTGAAGTACTTATTGGAACGTTACATGAATGGTACGTGTACACCGGAGGAGTTAGCGCAGTTAACACAATGGTACGACTCGTTATACCAGCAACATACCGGCTTTTTTCTAAAAGGAGAAGATAAGAAAAAGCAACTTTCCAGGCTACTGCTTGCTATTCATCAGGAAATAGATCTTTCAGAAACACACCAGCCCGTAATCATACGAAGCAGTAAAAGAACCTTTGGAATACGTGTCGGAATTGCGGCGGCAGCAGTTGTACTGCTTGCAGTATCCGCTATCTGGTGGTTCAGTTTTTCGGTTCGGCCTCAACACTCCGTCGCACTAACGGATACTTATAAAACAGATACTGCACCAGCCGTACAGTTAAACTGGGCAGCACATGAAAATACCGGCAATAAGCGTAAAACCCTTCCCTTGCCGGATGGTACGGTCGCAGTGCTTTTACCCGGCTCCAGTATGAAATACAGCCCGGATTACAACACCGGCGATAAAAGAGATGTACAGGTAACAGGAGAGGTGCATTTCAATGTGGCAAAGCTAAAGGATAAACCTTTTACTGTTTATTCCGGCAGGTTTGCAACTACAGCGCTGGGTACCTCCTTCAGCGTTTATGAATATAAAACAGGGGCACGCATAGCGCTCTTCTCTGGAAAGGTTGTAGTAAAAAGTGCAGGAAAAAATATAAAAGGTTGGATAAACGATATTTTCCTGCAACCCGGACAGGCAATGCAATACAACGCAGGAAGCGGAAATGTTGCCGTAAAAAAGATAGAAGAAGCCGCCAGGCAGGCAGCAGTGAGCCTCGCATTTGAAGACACTCCCCTCACAGAAGTGTTGGAGAAACTAAGCAGTCTATATCGTGTAACGATAACATACAATAAGGAAGACCTTACTGCCATGCGCTTCTCAGGAACGATACAATCTACCGATTCACTAAAAGTATTGTTACAGGCGATAGCGCAGATGAATGGCTTAACCATTACACCCCGGGCTGATGCCTACATAGTAAAGGCATCGGAATAAATTGAACATTTAAAACCTTTAACCAGTATCACATACACTTTAAAGTGTGTGCAGGCAATCTATTGCATCCAATTTAACAAAACAAAACAACATGAAACGCATGACCGAAACAATGAGCAAACGGTTAAAAACCTTTCTGCTGCAAGCCGTGCTATTGCTGCTGTGCCGTATGGCATCGGCACAGCAGGGCGGAGGAACGGAAGTAACGGGCACCGTTCTTTCAGAAAAGAGTGAATTTCTATCAGGTGTAACTGTTGAGGCCAGAACAACAGGCGATGAAAACGCAATAACAGTAATGACCGACCACAAAGGGGTATTCATATTCCGTCACCTCGTTGCAGGAAAAAAATATGACTTCACTTTCCTTTCAGTAGGATACGAAAAGAATATCTATAAAGGTTACCTCGTTAAAGGAGGAGACCAGAAAAATACTTTACTGGTAAAACTGAAGGAAAACAACAACCAACTCGATGAAGTAGTGGTAACCGGGCAGGGTTTAAGTGTTAGTAAAAGAAGGATCTCTACTAATGTGACCACCGTTACAGGCAAACAACTGAGAGATGTACCGGCAACAAGGCTCGATCAGCTGTTGCAGTCGCAGGTGCCCAACGCCCAGTTCAGGCTTGCAGGCGGCCAGGCCGGCGCTACCTCTATTATTCAGACAAGGGGGTTCAACTCCGCGTTTGCGAACGCAACACCCATCATCTATGTAGATGGCGTGCGTGTCGATAACCTGAATACAGCTCCTACTATTGGCATGAACCTTTCCGGCGGCATTTCACAGGGCGCTTCTACCAGCGCTATCGCCGACATTCCATTGGAGAACATCGACAGGATCGAATTTGTAAACGGTGGCGCTGCTACTACCTTGTATGGCTCCGATGCAGCCAACGGCGTATTACAGATCTTTACAAAAAAACGTGGCGGCGGTAAAGCGAATTTCTATGCAGGCGTCGACTTGGGACTCGAAAAAGCAACCAACGACTACCTCCACTTCAAAAGAACAAAAGACCTCCTTTTCAAAGACGGCTTCTATAACAAATACAGCATAGGCGCCGACGGCGGCACAGAGGATATGGGCTACAGCATGGGGGCTTCTTACTCCAAATCAAACGGAACACTCATCCACAACCAGAACCAGATTGAAAAGATCGATTTCAAAACCGGTCTCTATGCCAGAATAGCAAAGGGCCTTACTTATGAAGGAACTTTCTCTTATAACAACCAAAGTCTTAACAGGGTACGTAACGGTAACTCCGGCGGTTACTCCGGGTTATGGTTTGCAGAAGACGGCGCCTCCAAGATCACTGGCCCCGGCTTCAACCCCAGGTTGGATGATCTTAGCGAAGCAGATTTCGCACGCGTTAGATCATTCGTCGATTCAGCAGAAATGTTACAGAACAACACTTCTAAAGTAAATAGGTTCCAGACTTCTCAGGTGCTGAAACTGCAGCCTTTAAAGAACCTGCAGGTCAAAGGTACTTTCGGTATCGACTACAGAACGCAAACCGAGTTCTCTGCCGTTTCACTGGCCTACAACAGGCATATCCGCTCCAACAGCACAGGATCGCTTTCTAAATACGACCGTAACTACCTGGGCATTACCATGGAATTGACAGGCCAGTACGAAGCAAAGGTGAATGACTTCTCTTTCCTGACAACAGCGGGAGGACAACTGTTCCGTAACGAAGACCACCAGATTGGCTATATAGGCCAGGATATCTGGGACGGTGCACAAACAATTGACCAGGCTGCAACTAAAACCAGCGCAGAATTCTTTTCAAGGGTAGCCAACTATGGTTTGTTCATCCAGGAGAACATTGGCTTCAAAAACAGGTATTTCGTTGACCTGGGCGTACGTGGCGATGGTAACTCCGCTTTCGGTAGCGCTATAGGCGTACAGTATTATCCTAAAGCAGGTGTATCTTATATCCTGAGTGCAGAACCTTTCTTCACCAACTGGAACCAGAAAATCTTCACTACCGTTAAGATCAGGGCAAACTATGGTGTAGCCGGTACTTTCCCCACACCGTTTGCCAACGACCGTACCGTATACTTCTACGGGTTTAACGGCAACAAATCAGCTACAATGGGCCTGCCAGGCAACAATGAGCTGCGCCCCGAAAAATCTTATTCCAAAGAAGCAGGTATTGACCTGGGTCTCCTGAAAGACAGGTTAACACTTACTGTAACCTATTTCAACAACCGTACGAAAGATGCTTTGTTCCGCGTTCCACCTGCAGCCTCTACCGGAAGGGAAAACATGTTGAGGAACCTGGGCATTATCAGCAACAAAGGCTGGGAATTCTCCGCAGCAGCAGCAGTGGTGCAGCAACAAGACTGGGAAATAAAGATAAGAGCCTCTGCCAACACGGTAGACAACGTAGTGGTAAGCACTGGCGGCGCCCCTTTCTTCAACTTAAGTGGTATGACTTCCCGCACTGTTCAAACCGTGGTACGTGAAGGTTACCCGGTGGGTTATATCAGTGGCAACTACGGCACCTTCAATGCAGATGGAACCATGGCAGGCACTACACCTCAAACCTTCCTGGGTTCTACTATTCCTACGCTTACTGGTAGCATGGGTTTGAATGCAAGATATAAAAGACTTTCCCTGTTTGCGAATGCCGACTATCAGCAGGGTGGCTACCTCGACAACTGGGATAAACAGTTCCGTATTAACTACGGCGCTTCTACCGACGGCGTACCTTCAGCGGAGATCGCAAAGAACGGCACCACCAACTGGCTGAACTATTCACAGTTGTTTGTTCAGAAAAGCGACTTCATTAAAGTGCGTACACTGGGTATCCTGTACGACATGGATAAGTCTGTTATAGGCAACCATATCACCAGGCTTACATTAGGCCTCACAGCGGTAAACCCGTTCAATTTTGTGGCTTCGGAATCAGATCCTGAAGCAGTAATGCCAGGTGGCGCGCAAGGACAGGGTACTGCCACAACCGGTGGTCTTAACTATGCATCTTATTCAGCGCCCCGCCAGTTCATTTTCTCTGCAAAAATTAATTTCTAAAACAGACCTCATCTATATCGTTATGAAACGTTATACCTTATTTTCCTGCCTGTTTGTACTGTTGGGCTTCTCCGCCTGCCAGTTGAAAGAGGTAGTGAACCCCAATATCACAGAAGATACATTTATCGGTTCCGACCAGTCGGCAAGTATCTGGCTGAATGGTACCTACAGGCAACTGGCACTCGTGCTGAACGAAGTAGTAGTAGATGCCGAGATCACTTCCGATAACTATTACAACAATAGCTCTCTTTCAAACAAAGTATTCGATATCCCCACCATCCTCTATTCCGATCTCGACGTTGACAACATGCAGCGGGCAATCGGCAAATTAAGAGAGATGGGTAGCTACGGGATAGAAAAGATCTTTCCATCCGACAGGTTGGGAACCCCATCGGTGAAGGCCGAAATGTATTTCCTGCGTGGTTATGCCTATTTACTGGGCGCAGAAACCATGAATGGACTTCCTATGACCGCCAACGGCAGAGTGGGCGAAACTACCGAACTGCTCGACAGCGCTATTAACGACTTTAAACAGGCCGTAGCTTTACATGCCAATGCTACACTCAGGAATAGCTATAACCTGGCGCTGGCAAGGGCATACTACCAGAAAGGCGATAAAACAAATGCAGTAGCTTATGCTGCCATCGTTAAAAACGCCAATCCCTTGCAACTACTGCAGGCAGTATATGATGGCCAGAATGGTGTTTCCAATACCATGCAAACCTATACATACAGCAGCTCAACAAATACATTTGCGCCGTTGCCAAGGCTCGATTTCCTGGATCCCAAATTGTACCATACCGGCAACATTACAACCGATCAAAAGCCCATCTCTATCTTAAAAGGAGAAGAAGCCTACCTCATCATGGCCGAAGCCGCTTTAGGTAACCAGCAACTGGCAGAAGCTAAAACAACGCTGAAGTCTTTGCTCACCGACGTGGTTGCGAAAAGACCAACCGTTACCATCTTTGATACACTTGAAAAAAGAAAGGGCAACAGAAGCGACTACGCTCAGTCTGCTGCCGTAAAAGTAAAAGCCGATGCCGGCGCCACTGCAGTAAGCGGACGTATACTCGACCGCAGCGCGGCTGCCGGTGGTATTAAGGTGTATACCATTTCAGGCACTTCTGTAACCGCCGCAGATATCGATGCTGCAGGTACCATAGATGAACTGTTGTATATTCTTTGCCTGATGCGCCAGGAGATCTTTATATCGGAAGGAAGAAGAATGACCGACCTGGGTATCAGGTTCCCTGTTTCACAGGTCGAACAACTGAATAACCCCAATGTAACAAATGCACAAACCATAGCAACCATTCCTGCTTATATCCCTGCAGCTACGGGCATGGACAACTTTAGCTACGATAAAACAGCCGGCATTGTTACCATCAAATATGACATGAACAAGATCCTGGTTCAGAACAAAAACAGCAAAGGTGTACTGCCATTGCTGAAATAAAAGACCCAATCCAACTTTGTTATGAAACGTCTTTGTATTTTTATCATCATGATGATGGCCTTTTTTCACCAGTCCCAGGCTGCAGGCGCCAATCCTGAAGCTGCTTCCGTAAAGGAAGCATTCCAGGCCATCATTACAAAATATAGCAATAAGGCCACAGCCGAACAGCTTTGGCGCGAAGTAGACAGCAACTATACAGGCGCAGACAGGCACTACCATAATCTCAAACATCTCGACAACTTCTATTCACAGTTATTGAAATGCAAAGCAGAGATCTCCGGCTGGGAAACGCTGGTGGTTGCCATGGTGTATCACGATGTAATATATCATACACCCGATCATCGTGATGAAGAAAGAAGCGCCGAACTGGCTGTTAAACGTTTGCAGGAATGTAATTTTCCTGCAAACGCCATCAAAAAATGCGAAGCTTTGATCCTGGCCACCAAAAGCCATGCATGGAGCTCCGATAATGATACCAACCTGTTCAATGATGCCGATATGTCGATCGTTGGATTGTCGCCGGCCATTTACGACGAATACGTCAAAAACGTTGGACTGGAATATGGCGTTACGCCCCAGTTTCAGCAGGGACGTAAAAAGGTATTACAGTACTTCCTGTCTATGGATCGCATTTTTAAAACCAACTTCTTCTACAAGTTGTACGAGAAACAAGCCCGGGAGAACATTGCCCGCGAAATAAGTACACTTCCTTAATCAGTCAACTTAACTAGTATAATATGAAACGCTCAATAGCTTGTGGCTTGCTGCTTGCCCTGTTATGCGGTAAAAGCGCCGCAGTTCAGGCTCAGAAAGCCAAATATGTGGTAATGATCAGTGTCGATGGCTTTCGCCCCGATTTCTATACCGATGCATCCTGGCCCACACCCAATATGCAGCAGATGAAAGAAGAAGGGGTATATGCGTCGGGCGTACGTGGCGTATTCCCCACAGTTACCTATCCTTCACATACCACTCTTATCACAGGCGTAACGCCGGGTAAACATGGCATCTGCTATAACACTGCCTTCAGCCCCGATTTCAGCAATGGCTGGAATACAGACGCAAGTCTTATTAAAGCAGAAACACTATGGGATGCAGTGAAAAAAGCCGGTCTTACCTCGGCCTCCGTATCCTGGCCGGTGTCGGTAGGCGCCCCCATAACCTATAACATTCCTGAAACATGGTCGGCCACCAACCCCGCCGACAGGAGGGAGGCGTCAAGCGAAAAAGCCACACCTAAAGGATTGTTTGAAGAAGTTACCCAAAATGCAACCGGTAAACTGCAGGCCAACGATTACAACCTAAGCGCATTGAGTATGGATGAAAACGTAAGCCGCATGGCTGCTTATCTTATCCGTACATACAAGCCCAACCTGGTAACGCTGCACTTACCTTGTACCGACGGTGCACAGCATGCAGAAGGCAGGAACGGAAAAGGAGTGCGCAGGGCAGTTGCTTCCGCAGATCATGCCATAAGCAACATCCTCGATGCGCTGGAGAAAGCCGGTATTAAAGACAGCACCGCTATCATCATCACCGGCGACCATGGGTTCGTCGATACGCATACCAGCCTGGCGCCAAATATCTGGCTGAAACAAAATGGCTTGTTTAACAAAGCAGTGTTCTTCACTACCGGCGGTTCTACTTTCCTGCACCTTATGGATCCCAAAGATGAAAAAACGCTGCAACAAGTAACGAACATGCTTGCCGCTTTACCGGAGTCATACAAAAAACTGTTCAAGGTCATCGACAAACAGCAGTTGAATCAGGCAGGTGCCGACGCTACTGCTGCACTGGCCCTGACAGCCATCCAGGGCTTCTCCTTCACAAACGCTTCCGACGGAGAGATCATGAAACCCGCAAAAGGTGGAACGCATGGTTACTATCCCGACTTCTACGAAATTCAAACCGGCTTCATCGGTTACGGCGCCGGCTTCAAAAAAGGAGGTGTACTCCCTGTCATAGGGCTCGAAGATATTGCGCCTACTGTAGCAAGCCTACTGGGCATTGAATTAAAGTCAGCAGACGGCGTAACCTACCCGGGCTTCTTTGACCTGAAGAAATAATATTATAACATTCAACTCTGGTAAGCATACATCAATACAAAAGATCCGGCGAATAGCTCGATAAAACTCTTTCACAAACCTTGATTCAAAGAGGCCGTTTAAATAACGGCCTCTTTGAATTATAATGCAATTGCCTGGTTCAAAATTATTTTTTAATACTATATGGAATATTTGTAATTATTCTCTAATTTCACAACCGATTTCACCCTTAAACCTAAATACATTCTTATTGATACACCCACGCAATCTTATCTCTTCTTACAAACCTTAACTGCATTTTAAAATTTTAGTCAGCGTCTTTTTTGTTCAGTGTAATACTGAACGAGTGTCAGTATTCTCCCAGGAAAAGTTTTTTAACAAAAAAACTAATACATGAATAACAGGAAGTCGATTCACCTGTTGATTCTGGGAGCATTATGCGTTACCCTGATCAATACCCGCATGTTTGTTCAGCCAACATTGGTTGCATTCTTTTTCTTTTCGATAATCACTTGCGTAACGGCAATAACGGTTGGTGCCGGGTTATTGCTAAAAAAACACACCTCATTTTCCTATCCTGTCCACCTGGCCCTGTTGCATGCAATGGGTGTCTATATTGCTTTACATGGTTTGATTACACACTCCTGGAACATTATCAGCAACTATTGGCTGGCTGCTATTCTTTACTACACCTGTGTACATATCATTTATGAAAAACGTAATACAGGCCAGGAAGCAAATTCTATTCTTATTAAGGGCATAGTTTGGATCGGTTTTGCCGAAGGTTTGATTGTGTTGATGCAAGCCATCCGCATTATTCCATCCTGGAGTTCCGCTCTCATTGCTACAGGCACATGGTCTAATCCGAATGTTACAGCTATATACCTTGCCATCAGTCTGCATTTTTTCTTTTATGCCATATCTCTTGCATCAAAAAAGAGAGCGTTGGTGGTGATGACAGTGGTGGTTATGATAGCACTATTACTACTTCGTTGCAGGACCGCATTCCTGGTCGCCTTATCGGCTATAGGCATGCATTATTGGCCCGCGCTGCAACATTGGCGCTCATCTGTAAAGTCTGTATTAACTAAAGTTGCCGTGTCTTTGTTGGTACTCGCGGCATTCGTTTTTATGATTGCGGTTTTCGTAAACATGAAAGATGGCTCAGCATCAGGACGAATGCTGATATACAAAAACAGCTTGGCGATGGTATTGAATCAGCCATGGAAAGGTTCAGGATTTGGACTGTTCGAAAAAGCATACAACTTGTATGTTGTGGAGCACGGTTTTCGATCCGGTGGCTATATAAACATCGCATATAACGATTTTATTGAAATATGGGCCGAGGGAGGACTTGTGGCGTTAATACTTTGGTCGGCCTTTCTTATCACTTACAGCTTATGGGCGTTTCGCCGGAAATACTCCTTGTTCCCGGTGATGGCTTTGGTAATTATCCAATCGGTGAATTTTGCTTTCCAGGCCGCACCGGTATTCGCCTTATTGCTTATGTCGATGGCCTGCCCCTTGCCTGTAAATGCCAGGCATAAGCAGGTAAGCAAAACTTCTGTTCCTGGTGAAACTCAATTTCTGTTTCCGAAAAATATTGTCATACTGGGAATGCTCTTGGCTTTGATGATAGGCATAAGCCAGATAAAAGTAACGAAGGCATTGCATCAGCTCAATGAAATCACCGCCTCAAAAGGCACTACCTACATAAGCAAATTGAAACAACTGGAAACAACCTTGAATGATCAAACATGTTTTCATGAAAAATTTGGCGACGCATGGCTGGCTAAAGGTAATCCCCAAAAAGCCAACGAAGAATACCGGAAGGCACTCGAAACTTCTGCACGCCCTCCGGTATTGGTGAAATATGGTTATTCCTTCCAGGTACAGAATAACTACGATAGCAGCCTTTATTATTATCGCATTGCCCAGAAAATAGAGCCATTCAAGTTTATTACCCGGCTTATCATTCTCAGAATGTACGAACAAAAAAGAGATACGCTCAATATTAAAGCAGAAGCAGAAGATATTCTGAATATGCCTGTAAAAATAGAAAGCGATAGGGTAGATCACATTAAACAATATGCACAAAACATCCTTTCTAAAATAAAATAGATAGCTATGAAAATCGGATCTTTTTTAGCACCATACCTGGCTTTACTGCTTGGATCCCAATCTTTGCATGCCCAAAACAGGCCGGAGACGCCACTCAGGAATTACAGTACAGCTGTTATAGCAAGGGTTGCCGAGGTCTCCGCCCTAACAGGCTTACCTGTAGAGCGTCAAAAGCTGCTGGCAGATTACTATAACAGGCGGGATAGCCTTATGGCGTCGCTCGCCTCAACAGCAGGAACAAGTGCTGATCGATTCAGGTCTTTGGCTGATAGTATGACGCGTGAATTGGACGACTTACTCAGGGGAAATGAACGTGTAAGGTATTACGAAGCCATACACAACGATTACTTCAATTGGGAAGCAGTAGAAACCGCTGCGTGGCTGAGAAAAAAATATCATATAAGCCCCCATCTTCAAACTGTCATATATGCTTTCATCAAAGAAAAAAATGAGGGATTGAATAAAGTATTTTCCGCTAAAGCAACAAACGATATATCCCCGGTCACACACTCTCTGCTAAATCATTACGACTCTCTGTCTGCAATCTATAAAACAGCCGCTGTTGGTCAACTATGGCTGGAACAGAAGTTGAAAGAACTGGATGCGATAAGCCCTCTTGGTGAAAAAGAAAAACAGTTAATAGAGGATCAATTCCTGGCATTATGTCTTAAAAAAGGAGGCGGTTATGACAGGAATTTCAAAGCCGCGCTGCAATTCGCTTCTGGTAAAAAAGAGTACTTCAATCTCCTGTATCGCGACAGTATCAGGCAGCTTGCAGAGGTAAGGGGTGAAAAAGAATTGCAGGATATGTCTTACAAATATGGGTTGCCCGAATTGCTGGTGCGTAAAATCAGGCCGCTTGTATTGGAGAAATGCAGGAAAGATCAGGAATACCAATCGCGTATGCCTTATGGCCGCCAAAGAGATAGCCTCGAGAAAGATAATTCGGAACGAAGCTGGGCAGCCATCAAACAGGTGCTCATAAGAGCAGGATACTTTCGCTTAGGCGATAGCAGGTACACCGCCGCTATGCGCTATCAAAAAGCGCTGGCCTTGACGAATGAACAAATGGACTCGCTGGCAGCATTTAATTATCAGCTGGATATCAGTACATATATCTACAGTTTAATAGATCCATGGATAAAACTGGATGCATCGGTAATGGTCGGCATGAAGCTCGAAAAATTACTCAGGCCGGGACAATATGATACGCTGCTTAAAATAGAAAGTCATCCACACGCCTTAACGGCAACACAGAAAGACTGGTCAAACCTGAAGAAATACAATATGGTAACAGAACAGGATAGCGCTGCTGTATTTACTACCGTGTTCTTTTATCACCTCAGCCAGACGGTTGTACAACGACGCTATCTGCACAATCCTACACTTGCAAGGCAAATTGGCCAGAGATTGATAGATAGTAAACCGGCAATACTACGCAAACTGGATGCTGCAATCAAAATGAACGAATACAACAATGTTTCAATGAACTAACGCAATCATCTATACATAAAACAGAACTTATGAAAAGAATTATTTTTCTTATGGCATTGCTATGCCCGTATGTAAAAAACTACGCTCAGGATAAAACAGAAGATCATTATGCTATAGGCATGAGCTACCTGAATGGAATAAACCTTTCCTATGACCTTGGCAAGGCAAAGGAGCATCTCATGCTGGCCGCGCAATATGCCGATCCAAGAGCGATGTTACAACTGGCAGCTATTTACGAAAAAAATGCAGATAGCGCAGTCTATTGGTATAATAAGGCTATTGCAGCAAAGGCCGCAAATGCCCACTTCCTGCTAGGCAGATACTATCAATTGGGTACAGGTATAAAACAGAATTTTAGCAAAGCTGCTTCATATTATAAACAGGGCGTCCAGGTAGGAGAGAAATATGCAAGAAATGCATTGGCATACTTATACTTTAAAGGACTTGGTGTGTCGCAAGACTATGCAGCCGCTTTCCAGTTGTTCCTTGTGTCAGCCCGTGACAGCTTGCCAAACTCAATGTACTTCCTGGGTGTATGTTATCGCAATGGCTACGGCGTTCCTTCCGATCAATCAAAAGCACACTACTGGCTGGGCAGGGCCGCAGCGGAAGGTGAAAATGCAGCCATACACGAGTTGATGGAAGAGAAAACACCCGAGAACAAAAGCGTTATTTCATTGGAATGGGAAGAAAAACTAAAAGCACTCCGCCTTACAACAGAGAAATACAAAGCCGACAATGATAATAACTACGAAGGTAATTATGAAGGCTCAGTCGTCTACTTTGATTGGAGTGGCAAATATGTGACCGAAATACAGCCTTTAGAATTGCATCTTACCAAAACAGCTGGCTGCTACAATGGATTATGGAAAGAAGGCGAAAGTAAAGCAGCTTCAATAACAATGTCAGCATCCAATAACAAATTCGTTTTTGCGGAAGGTGCATCTTACGTACGTAAAGACCATTATAGCGCCAGAAAGGAAGAAGTATGGCAGTTTAATAACGCCAGTTTTGAATTGACCTTTCTTAACGATAGCGTACAATTAATGGGGAGCGTTAAATTTTATAGCCCGGTAAGAAAGGAGCCTGGCAAACCTTTGCAGGTAATACTCAGGCGAAAGCTCGATTTCACGCATAAGGCAGAAAAACAGGAGGTGAATATGACACTCTTTCCCAACCCTGCCCAAGCCTATACCAGCCTCAAATTTAGTCTGGCAAACACAGCCACCGTGGCCGTTCAGGTCTATAGCCAGGCAGGCACACTACTCTACAGTGAATTGCCCCGGGTAATTCCTGCAGGAACCTATACAACTGATCTCCCCACAAAAAAAATAAAGCCCGGCACTTATATCGTTAAGCTGCTCGTAGATCAAACCGTTTTCTCAAAACTACTGATGAAGCTCTGATTTAACAGTATTCTTCAACCAAACTAAA